>NZ_LXEO01000028.1 GCF_001654865.1 Buttiauxella noackiae ATCC 51607
GTATATCAGGACTAGTCAGTTTTTTCCTACCCACACAGCGAGTGAAATTCTCATCATTATGTTTTAGCGGGCGCAGATTTACAAAAAATTACATATTCACACTATTTATCCACTTTTATAATATGGATATTGTGAGGGCACTTCTTGCATAAGCAATAATGATTGGGCCTTTAAAAGGGCTATTTCACTATCGTTCACAAAATACAATAATCTCTCCGCTACTATTGATTAAAAATGGATATGACAACAATGAGAAACAGGATCGTCAATAATTATATATTGGCATACCTAACCTATATGATTACACAATTAACATTTTCAGGTTGGTATTCCTTCAAACCGGGCATCGAGAATCCAGAGCTAACATTTATCGCTTTATTTTTTATAATTGGTATTTTTTTGACACTCAAAAACATCCAAAAATTTGCTATCTGGATGTTCACCGACTAATTAAATCAGGAATATACTTTGATGATAATCAAAAGAGAAATAACAAAGATTTGTGTGGTTTGTTCGCCCAGTTTTTCGAGATGTTTTAATCCAATCATGATGCAGAGCAATGCGCTATCGCATGTCATCGTTGATGAAGATGAGTACATCGCTTTATTGCGAACTCGTGTTGAAAGCCTTGGACTACCATGGTTAATCGAAAAAGATACAACCTATTCCGATGCTAAAGAAATCCAGGAGCAAGGATTCGATATCATCCTTGCCATTCCGGGTTTGAAGCTAATGTTCGCCTCTCGGAAGTTTGATAAAAATAAAATCATTCATCTGGATTATTTTAGCTATGCGACAAAAGACGTGAACGTTGCCGTCCACAAATTAAAGAGTGTGATTAATGCAAATAAAATATTTTAGTTTATTGAAGAGTCACATATCGTATTAATCATAATAACTATTTTGATGATTAACTTAATGTCCATTTTTCTACATTTGCATTCACCCCGGAATTTATCTCCGGGGGAATTGCAGAATAAAATCAGAAATAAATCACTCAGCAATTACATGCTGGGATTCATTTTTAGCGTTGCGGGTCATCCACAGCGCCAGTGCTTTTAGAGAGTCCGGCGTAAAGTCGTCACAGCGGGCTGTAATCTCTTCTGGCGACATCCAGCACACTTCGCTGACTTCTTCTTCCTGCAACGCAAACGGGCCATGAGAAACGCAGCTAAACAGGCTTCCCCATACGCGACAGTTAGTATCCTCAAAATAGAACTGACCGTGCTCGGCAAAAGGTACACCGGCAATACCCAACTCCTCTTCTGCCTCGCGACGTGCTGAGTCCAGCAACTGTTCATCTGCCTGAACTACACCGCCTGCAGTGGCATCCAGCATGCCTGGCATAAAATCTTTGGTTTCAGTACGACGCTGCACCAAAATCTTACCCATACCGTCATGCACAACGATATAAGTCGCGCGATGGCGCAAACGCTGAGCGCGCATTTGCTCGCGGCTTGCTTGTGCGATTACTTCATTGTCTTCATTGACAATATCAACCCATTCCATGCCAACAAAATGACTCTGTTCCGCCATTGGGGAAACCTTATATAGGGCGCTCTTTGGCGCGTGATTCGTCTAACAAGCGGTAAGTTACGGGGTAATTCTCACCTGTGCAATAACCCCATCGTTATTCAGTGCGTGAACGCTCAGAACACCATCATTTAGCATGCCGTAACTCGGCTCAAACCCGCCTTTAGGTATGCTTACCGAGCCTGGATTAAAGAGATAGACCGTGTCTTGCTTTTCAGCCAGTGGCAAATGCGTATGACCAAAAACCAGCACGTCATTTTCTAGCAGTGGCGGCAATTTTTCAGGGTTATACAGATGACCATGCGTCACAAATAAACGTTGGTCCGCCATCAGTATTTGTTGCCACGGTGCAGTAATGGGGAAATGGAGCAGCATCTGGTCGACTTCGCTGTCACAATTGCCACGTACCGCAATAATTCTCTCTGCAATACTGTTAAAGCGCTCAGCAACAGCACCTGGATTGTAGCCCACCGGCAGCGCATTTCGCGGCCCGTGATTCAGCACATCACCCAGTAATATCAACCACTTAGCACCACTGCGCTCAAAATGCGCCAGCACCTGCTCAGTTGCGGGTAACGAACCGTGAATATCCGAGGCAAACATCAGCTTCATAAAGTCCTGATCCTGTTAATGGTAAGCAGAATTATCATAGCGAATTATGGGGCTAATCAGCCAGAATGCTTTGCGGAAAGTGCCAGAAAACGCTGCACTGATGCCCTCTGCCACTGGAAGGCGGCATACTCTTCGAGTCGCTCAGGAACTTCATCACCATTGAGAATTAAACGATTAAGCATCAGCGCCAGATCGGTATCGGCAATGGACCATTCGCCGAAAAGATTTTGCTGGCCGACAGGCAGCAAGTTTTCTACCGTCGTTATAAGTTTTTGAGCCGCATATTGCCCTTTGTCTGTCAGCGGTGCTTTCTTCACGCCAGCGAAAACCACATCGGTTGAGCGCTCTTCACGAATCGGCATTAAATCGCTGCGAATCCAGGCCTGGATTTGTCTTGCCCGGGCACGTTTTTCCAGGTCATGCGGATAAATCCGTTCCCAGGTTGGTGGAGCAAAACGCTCTTCAAGATATTCAGTAATGGCAGAGGATTCACTCAGTAGAAAATCATCGACTTCTATAGCGGGAACGCGGCGCGTCAGATCATAGCCTTTCCAGCCAGGTTGCAGGTTTTGCCCACTATTCAGATCAATTGTTTGCAGGTTAAAGTTCAGGCCTTTCTCTTTTAGTGCAACGTAAACAGACATCACGTACGGGCTAAAAAAATTCGCATCGGACCAAAGTGTTATTGTTGGTTGGCTCATAATATCCCCCTTGATTTCGTTTCCAGGCTATTGAACATATAGCGGAACATGGCAACTGTCACCTGAGCAAACCTCATCTACGAAGCACTTTTTTCAAAAAGTCTATACTCCATAGGTTTAAGAAAAATACTGACATCAGGATGGGAATACCATGATTGACCTCTACTACGCACCGACACCAAACGGCCACAAAATCACGCTATTTCTGGAAGAGACGGGCCTGGACTACGCCATTCATCGTATTGATATTGGCAAAGGAGATCAGTTTCAGCCTGCCTTTTTAGCGATTTCCCCGAATAATAAAATCCCAGCGATTATCGACAACCATCCCATTGATGGCGGCGGTCCGCTGAGCTTGTTTGAATCCGGTGAGATCCTGCTGTATTTAGCAGAAAAGACCAACGAACTATTAAGCAAAGATCTGCGCGAACGCGCTCACACATTGCAATGGCTGTTTTGGCAAGTGGGCGGCTTTGGCCCAATGCTCGGACAGAATCATCATTTTAACCACTTCGCACCACAGCCCGTACCCTATGCCATTGAGCGTTACCAGGTTGAGACCCAACGCTTGTACGGCGTTCTGAATAAGCAGCTTGAGAAAACTCCATGGCTGGGCGGTAACGAATACAGCATTGCAGATATTGCGACTTATCCATGGACGGTTTCCCATGAGCGCCAACGTATAAACCTGGCGCACTTCCCTGCCGTTCAAAATTGGTTTGAGCGAATCCGATCTCGCCCGGCAACTGAACGTGCCTATGAGAAAGCGCAGCAAAACTAAACCCTGCGCGCCCGATAAGGCGCGCAATTTTTTTCCTCATCTAATTTGGGTATAGTCTGAGAAGGAAAATAACTAAATGGAGCACACCTGCAATGACCCAACAACCAGACGCAATCATTCGAATCAAAAACTTACGTCTTCGCACCTTCATTGGTATCAAGGAAGAAGAAATTGCCAATCGCCAGGACATTGTCATTAACGTCGTTATTCATTACCCGGCGGACAAAGCCCGCGCCAGCGAAGATATCAACGATGCGCTGAATTACCGCACTATCACTAAACAAATCATTCAGTTGGTAGAGAACCATCGCTTCTCATTATTGGAAAAATTAACTCAGGATGTGCTCGACATCGCATGCGATCATCCGTGGGTATCTTATGCTGAAGTAGAGATCGATAAACTTCACGCGCTTCGCTATGCCGACTCGGTATCAATGACCATGAGTTGGCGCAAGTAAGCGCAAACAACTGGAGACGAGCATGCAGATACTGATCACCGGCGGAACCGGCCTGATTGGCAGCCATCTGGTACCACGCTTGCTGGAATTAGGGCACGATGTCACGGTCGTCACCAGAAACCCCGACAAAGCACGTACGCTTTTTGACCCCAAAGTCGAATTCTGGAAAGGGCTGAACGACCATCGAAATCTTGATGGGTTTGGTGCGGTAATTAATCTTGCGGGTGAACCCATTGCCGATAAACGCTGGAGCGAGTCGCAAAAGCAGCGCTTATGCCAAAGCCGCTGGCAAATCACCGAACGCCTGGTTGAGATGTTTAAAGCAAGCCAGCAACCGCCTGCAGTGTTTATCTCTGGCTCAGCCGCCGGATATTACGGCGACCTCGGAGAAGTGGTCGTCAACGAAGATGAACCGCCACACAATGAATTTACCCATAAGCTATGCGCCCGTTGGGAGCAAATTGCCTGTGGAGCACAGAGCGAGCATACCCGCGTCTGCCTGCTGCGTACCGGTGTGGTGCTGGCACCTAAAGGCGGGATTCTGGCAAAACTGTTGCCGATATTCCGACTAGGCTTGGGCGGGCCGATGGGTGATGGTCGGCAATATCTGGCATGGATTCATATCGACGATATGGTGAATGGCATTCTCTGGCTGCTGGATAACGATCTGCGCGGGCCGTTTAACATGGTTTCGCCCTACCCGGTCCGCAATGAACAGTTCTCCCACGCCCTTGGCCATGTGCTAAATCGCCCGGCGTTTATGCGCGCCCCGGCAATGGTGGTCAGGACGATGATGGGTGAATCTTCGGTGCTGGTGTTAGGGGGGCAACGTGCTTTGCCAAAGCGGCTTGAAGAATCCGGGTTTGGCTTCCGTTGGTATGATCTGGAAGAAGCGCTGGGGGATGTGGTGCGTTAACATTCAAGTCCCGCCGCAATGGCGGGACTTCCAGTATTACTTCAACGAGCCTGACAAGAACTGCTGCAAACGGGCGCTTTTCGGATTACCAAACAACTCTTCCGGCGTCCCTTCTTCTTCGATTAAACCTTGATGCAGGAAAATCACATGGTTTGAAACGTGGCGCGCAAAATCCATCTCATGCGTTACCACTACCATCGTTTTCCCCTCTTCGGCCAGTTTCTGCATGATACGCAGTACTTCGCCTACCAGTTCAGGGTCAAGCGCGGAAGTCGGTTCATCGAACAGTAACACTTCAGGTTCCATCGCCAGTGCACGGGCGATAGAGACACGCTGCTGCTGACCACCAGAAAGATGTACCGGGTATTTAATCTGCTGACGCTCGTCAATGCCGACTTTCGCCAGATACTTAATTGCACGCTCTTTCGCTTCTTGCTTGCTCAAACCAAGCACTTGAATCGGCGCTTCCATAACGTTTTCCAGCACCGTCATGTGGCTCCACAAGTTGAAATGCTGGAACACCATTGTCAGGCGAGTACGTAGCAAGCGAAGCTGATTTTTATCGGCAACTTTCAACTGCCCGTCGGTGTCGCGCACCAGATTAATGTTCTGGTTATTAACGACAATCGTCCCTTCACTCGGTTTTTCGAGGAAGTTAATACAGCGCAAAAAGGTACTTTTGCCTGAGCCCGATGAACCAATGATGCTTATCACATCACCAGCATTAGCCTGTAAAGAGACACCTTTGAGCACTTCATGTTGGCCGTAGCGCTTGTGCAGGTCGGTAACGCTTAATTTTTTATCAGTCATCGTTGAACACTCAATGTGTTGAGCTTGGTTTAATATGCTGCAACCAGCGTTGCTCAGCCTTGCGGAACAATCTAATCAGCACATAAGAAATACACAGGTACAGCACCGCAGCAATCCCAAAAGCAGTAAACGGCTGGTAGGTTGCGGAGTTAATGTCACGGGCGATTTTCAGCAGATCCGGCACCGTGGCGGTAAATGCCAGCGCGGTCGAGTGCAGCATCAAAATCACTTCATTGCTATACGCAGGCAATGCGATGCGCAATGCCGATGGCAAAATAATGCAGCGATACATTTTGAATGGTGAGAAGCCATAAGCGCGCCCGGCTTCAATTTCACCATGCGGCACAGCACGGATCGCACCGGCAAAGATCTCAGTCGTGTATGCGCACGTATTCAACGTTAGCGCCAGCACCGTACAGTTCAGGCCACTGCGGAAAAACTCATTAAGCAGTACCGTACCCTTCACTACTTCCAGCGTGTACATGCCTGAGTAGAACACCAGCAACTGCACATACAGCGGTGTGCCACGGAAAATGTAGGTAAACAGCCAGATTGGGAATGCGATAAATTTGTTGCTCGATACGCGGCCAATGGCCAAAAACAGCGCCAGAATCCCGCCCATCACCACGGATGAAATCAGCAACCACATCGTAATGGCAACGCCGGTAAACCGATAGCCATCGGTCCACAGCAATGCTTTCCAGTATTCCTGAATAATTTCGATCATAGCTCGGCCCTCTTCACGCCAACCGAGTAACGGCGTTCAAGCCAGAGCAGCACTCCATTCGATACCGTAGTAAAGAAGAGGTAAATGATCCCGGCGACAATCGCAAAGTAGAATGGCTGCCAGGTACTTTTCCCAGCAAGTTGCGTTGCCTTCACTACATCTTCCAGACCTAACAAAGACACAAGTGCGGTCGCTTTTAAAATAACCTGCCAGTTATTACCAATCCCAGGTAGCGCATAGCGCATCATGGCTGGGAAGAGAATTCGACGGAACGTTTGTGAGCCGGTGAAACCAAAGGCAGTTGCAGCTTCAATGTGCCCTCTCGGAACAGCCATAAAAGCACCGCGGAAAGTTTCGGTAAAATAGGCACCGTAGATAAAACCAAGCGTAATAATACCGGCAACCATGGGGTCGATATCAAACTGAGCAACCCCAAGCGAGTCGGTTAACGCATTGAGCGCCATTTGCAGGCCATAGAAAATCAGCAGCATCAGCACCAGGTCAGGCACGCCACGAATTAACGTGGTGTAGCCTTCAAACAACATAGCTAACGGGCGATTTTTGGATAACTTAGCACCAGCTCCCGCCAGGCCAATAATAACGGCGAGGATAACGGAGCTTAGCGCCAGTTCCAGCGTGACGACAGCCCCTTTAAAAATGACTTCTGAAAAACCGTACAACATGGTGCGTATCCTGTCGTCAGTGTCTGCACAAACTTAACCTGCCCACATAGGGCAGGTTTAACCACTGGTGACTGTTAACCACCGTAAACATCGAAGTCGAAGTATTTCTTCGCTAACTTCTCATAAGTTCCGTCTTTGCGCATTTCCGCAAATGCTTTGTTCAGTGCTTCACGCAGCTCAGTATCATCTTTGCGCAGCCCCATACCGGTGCCAACGCCAAATAGTTTGTCGTCTTTAACAGACGGGCCACCGAACTGGTAATTAGCGCCAACCGGTTGTTTCAGGAAGCCTTCGCTCGCAGCCACTTCATCCTGGAATGCGGCGTCAATTCGGCCTGCCGTCAGGTCAGCGTAAATAGAATCCTGGCCTTGATAAGAGACAATTTCGATGCCTTTTGGCGCCCAGTGCTCATTACCGTAGGTTTCTTGCGTGGTGCCTTGCAGAACACCGACACGCTTACCTTTCAGAGACTGAAGGGTTGGTTGAATAGGGGAACCTTTCGCGACCACTAAGCGTGAGTCTGCGGCGTACAGTTTGTCAGTGAAGGCGATTTCTTGCTGGCGTTTTTCTGTAATGGAAAGTGACGACATAATCGCGTCAATTTTTTTCGCTTTCAACGAGGGGATCAGCGCATCCAGTGGGTTTTCCACGAAGGTACAGTTAGTTTCGATGCGTTTGCAGAGTTCTTTTGCCAAATCAATATCAAAACCGACTAATTCCCCTTGAGCGTTTTTCGACTCAAACGGCGCATAAGTTGGATCAGTACCAATACGTACATTCTTAGGAATTGCGGCGAAAGCTGTGGAAACACTGGAAAATGCCAGTACCAAAGAAAGAGCGATGATCTGCTTGTTCATAATTATCCTCGAGTAGACCGTATATTTTGCGCGATTGCTTTTTAACCGGATAAAATTGCATGTTTCATGCCAATTTATGCACACCAATATAGTGTTTTTTCAAGCGGATGGCGCGCCCTGTTTCAGGACCACTTTCACTTGAAAAGCACGTCGCACCAATAGGATGCAAGTAAAACATCATTTTGGTGCATCGGCAATAATTTGCACTAATGGAGTGCAAACAACTTCGGGTTAGATTGCAATTCTATTCAGCCCGGCCGTGAAGCCACAACCGGGCTACAGACTACGGGATAAGGTTATTCACCGTAAACATTAAAATCGAAGTACTTCTTAGCAAATTTGTCGTAAGTTCCATCTTTACGCATTTCTGCCAGCGCTTTATCAAAGGCCGCTTTCAGCTCCACGTCATCTTTACGCAAGCCAATACCGGTGCCATCACCAAAGTATTGTTTGTTTTTCACCGATGGGCCAGCAAACTGATAGCCTTTACCCGCAGGCAGTTTCAGGAAGCCTTCGCTGGCAGCGGTTTCATCCTGGAATGCTGCATCAAGGCGACCAGCAGCCAGGTCGGAATAGATCAGATCCTGGTTAGCGTAAGGCACCACATCGATACCTTTACTACGC
The DNA here is from genome assembly GCF_001654865.1 of Buttiauxella noackiae ATCC 51607. GTDB lineage: Bacteria > Pseudomonadota > Gammaproteobacteria > Enterobacterales > Enterobacteriaceae > Buttiauxella > Buttiauxella noackiae. Next base: position 8,703 of record NZ_LXEO01000028.1, read on the forward strand.
CATTCAGCATTGGCATATGCTTCTTGGGTAGAGCCTTGCAACACACCAATGTGCTTGCCTTTGAGCGAATCAAGAGTCGGCTGAATTGGGGACCCTTTAACAGCAATCAGGCGTGAATCCGCAGCATAAAGCTTGTCAGAGAAGGCAATCTCTTTCTGGCGCTTTTCGGTGATGGAAAGCGAAGAGATGATGCCGTCGATTTTCTTCGCTTTAAGTGATGGAATTAACGCATCAAAGTCGCTTCCTACCCATGTACATTTAGTATTGATGCGTTTACACAACTCATTGCCGAGATCGATATCGAAACCAACAAAATCCCCTTTCGCGTCTTTAGATGAGAACGGTGCATATGTAGTGTCCGTACCAAGACGAATGCTCTGCGGAATAGCTGCGAAAACACTTGCGGTGGCACTCAGGCCAAGCAGTAATGACAGAGCGAGAACTTGCTTTTTCATACATAACCCTCAAGGTGGCGGATCTTATTATGTGTAACGTCGTGTTGTGTTTTTTTGTGTTGCAGACCAGAGTTGCAGTTCCCATGCCACTTTTTCTTGCGTGAAAGAAAGTGCGCGGTTTTGTGTTAAATAAAAGTTACAACTCTGTCACAAGAATGAAAGATAGCAGGTCTGGTATGAGGGAAAAGCATTAACGGTGGAAAATAGCGGATAAATGTTCTGGAAGTGATCGAGGTTACAAAATCGCCCCATTTTGAGGCGAAGGGTTTTGTGATGCACCACACTGGCGCAATATTTATGCGCCGTTCCAGCGGGTGAACAAGTCCTGTGGCAGCTCAATATCAAACTGGTCGAGTACCCGGTTGACCGTCTGGTCGATGATGTCCTGCACGCTTTGCGGACGATGATAAAAGGCCGGCATTGGCGGCATGATCACCGCACCCAATTCGGCGGCCTGGGTCATTAAACGTAAATGGCCAAGATGCAGCGGTGTTTCGCGCACACAAAGCACCAACGGGCGACGCTCTTTTAGCACCACATCTGCCGCACGCGTCAGCAGGCCATCGGTATAGCTGTGGACAATTCCTGAAAGGGTTTTAATTGAACAAGGCAATATCACCATGCCGTGCGTCTTAAAAGAGCCTGAGGAGAGGCTGGCGGCGATATCACGGGCGTCGTGAACCACATCAGCCAGAGCCTGAACTTCGCGCAGGGAAATATCGGTTTCTAAGGCAAGGGTCTGGCGAGCTGCATTACTCAGAATGAGATGAGTTTCGATATCGGGTAATTGTTGCAGTACCTGAAGCAGTCGCACACCGTAGATTGCACCACTGGCACCTGAAATCCCAACAATTAACCGTTTCATATTTTAGTTCGCCCAAGGAGATTATCTGGGCTGACTTTGCCGCAAGATGGGCAGGGATGCAAGAAATGGTAACCCTCTCCTTCGGGGAGAGGGTTACGGTGAGGATGGCTTTAACCCTCGTTGTGCATCTCTAAGTTTTCCACTTCGTTTTGACGCTGAATAGCTTTCGAATCGTCATTACGCAGTGACTCAAGATACTCAAGGTATTCGTGGTCCACGTCTTTGGTCACGTAGATACCGTTAAACACCGAGCATTCAAACTGTGTAATGTCCGGGTTCTCAACGCGAACAGCTTCAATCAGATCGTCCAGATCCTGGAAAATCAAACCATCAGCACCAATTAACTGGCGGATCTCGTCAACTTCGCGGCCGTGAGCAATCAGTTCGTTTGCGCTTGGCATGTCGATACCGTAAACGTTCGGGAAGCGAATCTCTGGTGCTGCGGAAGCGAGATAGACTTTTTTCGCACCCGCTTCACGTGCCATCTCGATAATCTGCTCAGAAGTTGTGCCACGCACGATAGAGTCATCCACCAGCAGCACGTTCTTATCGCGGAACTCAGCACGGTTAGCATTGAGTTTACGACGCACAGACTTACGACGCAGTTGCTGGCCCGGCATGATAAAGGTACGACCAACGTAGCGGTTCTTAACGAAGCCCTGGCGATATGGCTTGTCGAGAATGCGGGCGATTTCCAGCGCGATATCGCAGGATGTTTCTGGAATAGGGATAACCACATCGATATCCAAATCTTCCCACTCGCGGGCAATTTTCTCACCGAGTTTTTTGCCCATCTCAACGCGTGCGCTGTAAACGGAAATTTTATCGATAAAGGAGTCCGGACGCGCGAAGTAGACGTATTCGAATAGACAAGGATTGCTGGTTGGGTTGTCAGCACACTGGCGGGTAAATAACTGCCCTTTCTCAGTGATGTAAACCGCTTCACCTGGTGCGATATCACGCAGGAATTCGAAGCCCAGGGTATCAAGCGCAACGCTTTCGGAAGCCACCATATATTCAGTGCGACCATCGTTCAAATCACGCTTGCCCATGACGAGTGGGCGGATGCCGTTTGGATCGCGGAACGCAACCATACCGTGGCCGATAATCATTGCCACACATGCATAAGCGCCGCGAATCTGACGGTTAGTTGCAGCAATAGCTGCAAAAATATTGTCAGCTTCTAGCGGATAGTTGCGGAAATTATCCAGCTCGCTGGCAAAAATATTCAGCAGGATTTCAGAATCGGAAGTGGTGTTAATGTGACGACGCTTTTCTTCGAACAGCTTCTGGCGCAGTTCGTGGGCGTTAGTGAGGTTACCGTTGTGTGCAAGGGTAATGCCATATGGAGAGTTAACATAGAAAGGCTGGGCTTCAGAAGCACTGGAACTACCCGCTGTAGGGTATCGCACATGACCAATGCCCATGTTTCCTTGTAAGCGTTGCATGTGAATGGCACCAAATACATCACTCACCAGTCCATTAGCTTTACGCAGACGAAAACAGTTTAAAGCATCAATGGTGACGATGCCTGCGGCATCTTGCCCACGATGCTGAAGCACCGTTAACGCATCATAGATAGACTGGTTTACCGGCATGAAACCGGCGATACCGACAATACCGCACATGTTGTCTTTTCCTCATCGTGAGTCTGTTTTTCTGGCGTTATTTGAAAATAAAACAGCCAGAAAAATCAGACTCTAAGCCATAACCCCCGCCCTAAGGCCGAGGCAAGAAACTTGACGAGCTTTGCAGATAGTCAAAGAACCATCTGATGATGAAACTGAATTGCGGGATAAGCTGCGACTTTTGCCAGTCGTCACTCTTCGAAAAACCAGTAAACGTATCAAGAAAGAACAGAATGGCGGCGACGATCAATGCTCCACGTAAAGCACCGAAACAGATCCCCAACACCCTGTCTGTACCCGACAGGCCGGTTTTCTCAACCAGTGCGCTAATCACATAATTGACTATCGCACCAACAATGAGTGTCGCGATAAATAGTATCGCGATAGCTATTCCATTACGTACCAGTTCGTCTTCAAAGCCTGTGAACCAGACTGACAGGTAAGTGTAGTAATGACTGGCGACAAAGAAAGCACAACCCCAGGTCACCAGCGATAACGCTTCACGCACAAACCCACGAATAACACTAATCAGAGCTGAAAAACCGATGACTGCAATAATGGCGTAATCTATCCAGACCATGAACAAATCTCACGACAAATCGCCCTGACGTCCAGTTCGGGGCGCATTCTAACAGAAAAAGAAAACGTTTGCGTAGGGATTTCCTTCCCTCGCGTAAATAAATAATGGCGTTGAAAAAATGCTCAACGCCATTAAGAATTTGCCCTTGTGCCGGGGCTTCACTGAAGATTTCTTATGAATTTGTAAGGTAGATTTGTACCGCGGCATCCGCCTGCGAGAACCCTCTCTGGCGGATGACACTTCGTTTACCAGCCCTACAGTTCAATCAACTTCAGAAAAATTATCTCGCCGTATAATTCATCACAACACCGTTGAGCCCGGAGATGGTACTCAGCTCGCCCAAAGACGATTTCAATTTGTCTTTTGAAGCATCTGGCCCCACCAGAATACGGGTAACTTTACCCTGCACTGGCGTAGACGGTGAGGTATAAACACGGAACCCGGCACCGCGTAGTTTACCAACAATTTCATTCACTTTGTCGGCATTCTTCAACGCACCGAGCTGTACAACATAAGCTTGCCCGGTTGGTGCTTTCTCCGCTGTTTCCTGCTTCGCGGGTTTTTCAGGCTCTGGCGGTTCTTCGTTCATCATCGCCAGGCGTTCTGCCGTTTGATCAATCTCAGCTTTGCTCTGCGGTTTCTCGACCTGCTTAGGTTTCGGTTTCTCAACGACAGGTTGCGGTTTTGGTTGAGCACGGGCGACTGGAACTTCATCAATACCCGCACCACCATCACTCGGCAGTGAGGCAATATCTAATCCTGGTGCCGCTGCCGTACCCGCTCTCACCTCTTCTGCTGCACCCTCAGGTGGTTGAGAAGGGAGTGCCTGCGTTGCCGCCGGCAACATATCCGGCTCAGCGGTATCCCCTGGTTTTGGAACCAGAGGAATAGCTGCAAATTCATCCTGATAATGCTTTTTCTGACCATCAAGTAGCCCTGGCAGGATAATGACCCCCAGTGCGACCAGAATAATGGTTCCGACTAATCGATTTTGAAACTTACTCGCCACCTTTTTTCTCCGCGTCCAGCGCTTCCATTACGTGGGCTACTGTATGAAATGAACCACACACCAGCACGGTATCATCCTCTGTTGCCGCACTCATCGCAGCATTCCAGGCCTGCATCACTGTGCCGTAGACCTCACCCTGGCCCAGATGCTCAATCAACTGTTCAGCACTCGCACCGCGCGGCCCTTCCAGAGGAGCACAATACCAGCTATCAACTTGAGGCGACAAATTTGCCAGCGTACCGGCGATGTCTTTGTCGTGCAGCATGCCAATAACCGCCAGTACACGCCCACGCTTAGGTAGCTGCGCCAGACGCCCGGCAAGATAGGCTGCCGCATGGGGATTATGCGCCACATCGAGAATAACCAACGGTGCCTGCGAAATAATCTGGAAACGACCCGGTAACGTCGCCTGTTTAATCCCTTGAATAATAGCTTCATTACTGACATTTAGCTGGCTTACACGCAATGCGGCCAGCGCGGTTGCGGCATTCGGCTGCGGGACTAGTGGCAACGGCAAGCCATGGAGTTCACCCAGAGCATCTTTAAAGCTCCAACTGCTCTCACCAACCTCATAAGACCAGTCGACGTCACGGCGCAGCAGACGAGCGCCCTTTTCAGCCGCCACATCAGCAATAGTGTGTGGCATATCTGGCTCGCCCACCACTGCAGGTTTACCACCACGGAAGACTCCTGCTTTTTCACGTCCGATACTTTCACGATCTGGCCCCAGCCAGTCAGTGTGATCAAGGGCGATACTGGTGACGACTGCCACATCGGCATCGACAATATTGGTCGCATCCAGGCGGCCACCCAGGCCGACTTCAAGAATCACCACGTCCACGGCCAGTTGTTTAAACAATAACAACGCTGACAGCGTGCTGTATTCAAAATAGGTTAGTGATGTTTCGCCACGCGCGGTTTCAATTTGTGCAAATGCCGCCGTGTGGTATGCCTCATCCAGCTCTTCACTTTGTATGCGCACGCGCTCGGTGTAACGCACCAGATGCGGTGAACTGTAGACACCAACACTATATCCTGCCGCCATCAACACCTTTTCCAAAGTGCGACAAGTCGTGCCTTTGCCGTTTGTTCCGGCAACAGTAAACACCGTTGGTGCCGGTTTCAGCACCTCAAGCGTAGCAGCAACTTTTTTAACACGGTCAAGGCCAAGCTCAATGGTTTTAGAATGGAGATTTTCCAGATAACAAAGCCACGTGGCCAGAGGCGACGTGGCTTGAGGAGTTTGAATTTTTTCCATGATGCCCGCTCTATCTACGGTTCAATATACGGTTCAAGAAAAAGGGCAGGACCTGTTCGGCCTGCCCTTATTAACAATCAGGCCTGGTGACCTTCTTCCGGTGCGGCCGGAACCACAATGGGTTCACGCGGCGCTTCCGGATTCGGCGCTGGCTGATTTGTCAGTTTTGCCAGAACGCTTGCCAGTTTCAGGCGCATTTCTGGACGGCGGACGATCATGTCGATCGCCCCTTTTTCGATCAGGAACTCACTGCGCTGGAAGCCCGGCGGCAGTTTTTCGCGCACGGTCTGTTCGATAACACGAGGACCCGCAAAGCCGATCAATGCTTTTGGCTCAGCGACGTTGAGATCGCCTAACATAGCGAAGCTTGCAGACACGCCGCCCATAGTTGGGTCAGTCAGAACCGAAATATACGGTAGACCGCGCTCCTGCATTTTTGCCAGCGCCGCACTGGTTTTCGCCATCTGCATAAGCGACATCAGTGCTTCTTGCATACGTGCGCCACCGGAAGCGGAGAAACAGATCAGCGGGCAGTTATCTTCCAGAGCCTGTTCTACTGCACGAACAAAACGTGCACCGACAACAGAACCCATAGAACCGCCCATAAAGGCAAACTCAAACGCGACAGCAACAACAGGCATGTTATAAAGCGTGCCTTTCATCACTACCAGCGCATCTTTCTCACCAGTTTCTTTCTGGGCTGATGCCAGACGGTCTTTGTATTTTTTAGAGTCTTTAAACTTGAGAATATCTTTTGGCTCAAGCTCACTACCCAATTCAAACAGCGAACCTTCATCTAACAGGCTATGCAGACGATCGCGCGCAGACATACGCATGTGGTGATCGCATTTTGGGCAGACTTCAAGATTGCGTTCCAGTTCGGCACGGTACAAAACCTGGCCACAACTGTCGCACTTCGTCCACACCCCTTCAGGGATACTCGCCTTACGGGTAGGGGTGATATTGCTCTTATTGAGAATTCGTTCAATCCAGCTCATTGATGACCTTTCTGCTTGAACCTGGTCGATGCCAGTTTTTCTGTGGCAGTAATACCTGCCCCAGACCATAAATGGTGCTCATTAAAACATAACGGCCCGCGACTTTGGATAAAAAAGTGGTCGAACCGCGCGATGGAGTTACTTTTGCAGGCGTTTGGCCGCACGTTTGTGGCGAATAATTTCAACCACACCAGGCAGGACCGACAACACGATAATCGCCACAATCAGTAATTTCAGGTTTTCCTGCACAATCGGCAAATCGCCGAACAGGTAGCCTGCGTAGGTAAATAACAATACCCACAGCAACGCACCGGCAACGTTATACATCGCAAAATGGCGATAGGACATATGCCCCATCCCGGCGACAAACGGTGCGAAAGTTCGCACAATCGGTACGAAGCGCGCGAGGATAATCGTTTTTCCACCATGACGCTCGTAAAAAGCGTGTGTTTTATCAAGATAACTACGGCGGAAGATTTTTGAATTCGGGTTACTGAACAGCTTTTCACCAAACAGCCGCCCAATAGTGTAGTTCACCGCATCGCCAACAATTGCCGCGATGATCATTAAAATCACCATGGTATGAACGTTAAGATCGTTAGTCGGCAGTGCCGCCAGCGCACCAGCAACAAACAGCAGCGAATCACCCGGCAGGAACGGCGTCACCACCAGACCTGTTTCACAAAACAGAATCAAAAACAGAATGGCATAAACCCAGACGCCATACTGCGCAACCAACTCCGCTAAATGCACATCAATGTGCAAAATAAAATCAATAATAAAGCGGATAAATTCCATAGTTATCTACCTTTCTCGACTGGAGTCAGTCTGCCAAAAAAAGAGGCCCCATCGGGGGTTTAGGTAATGCAAAGTGGTCAGGGTAATCTACTGAAACTAAGTACAAGCCTTCTGCTTTTCCGGTGGCCGCTGCAAGCTTACGGTCTTTCGCAACCAGCAATTGGGCCATCCAGTTCTCTTCTTGATTGCCACAACCAATTTCCATCAGGCTGCCGACAATGTTTCGCACCATGTGATGCACAAACGCATTGGCTTTGATATCCACCACCACGTATGAACCATAACGTGTGACGTTGATGTGCATCAGATTGCGCCAGGGTGTGCGCGACTGGCATTGCACGGCGCGAAACGACGTAAAATCGTTCTCACCCAGCAAACATTGCGCGGCACGGTGCATGCGTTCAGCATCCAGCGGATGATAAAAATGCGTCACCCCCTGCCCCATCACTGCCGGACGTAGCCGCTCGTTATAGATGACATAACGATAACGACGCGCCGTGGCACTGAAGCGCGCGTGAAAATCATCGGGCACAGCTTTAACCCAACGCACCGCAATGTCACCAGGTAAATTCGCATTTGCACCAAGTGTCCATGCCGCATCTTTACGCTGCGCACGCGTTTCAAAATGCACCACCTGGCCGGTGGCATGTACACCTGCGTCGGTACGCCCGGCACAGAATACATTTATTGGCTCATCAGCCACTTTAGAGAGCGCTTTTTCAAGCTTCTCCTGCACACTGCGCACTTCATTCTGGCGCTGCCAGCCGTAATATTTGCTGCCGTCGTATTCAATGCCGAGTGCAATCTTGTTGAGTGGTGTTTGGTGCAACTCGTCGGACATTAGTACATATACTCCTGCACTAATTTCTCAGCCGTTTTCACCGCCATCAATGCACCGCCGAAACGAACGTTATCGGCAACTGACCAGAATTGAATCTGCTCAGGCATACCGTAATCGTTGTGGATACAGCCGATTGAAAGATGTGCACTACCGGAGGCGTCAGCAACCTGAGTCGGGAAATCCCCTTCTTCGGAAAGCTCGATATCTTCAAATTGACCAAATGCATCACGCGCTTCTTCAGCCGCCAACGGACGCATTGCTTCAAAATTGACCATCTGCGCATGCCCGTAAAATACCGGAGCCTGAACCATGTTGGAAGAGATCATGACACCTTCATCTTGCAACACTTTACGTACTTCGTTCACCAGGCGACGCTCTGCAAGAACGCTACCTTCGGCATCCGGCACCAGCGGTAGCATGTTGAACGCCAACTGGCGACCAAATAGATCAGCCTCTTCGATTGGCAAGCCATTAAGCAGACGAGCACTCTGACCGGCCAGTGCGTCTACCGCACTTTTGCCACGCCCGGAGGCTGCCAGTAAATTAGTGACCTGAATACGTGATAAACCACCCTGTTCGATAAGCGGTTTCAGGGCAGTCAGAAGTTGGCTGGTCAAGCTATCAGCAACGGCAACCAGGTTGCGATTGCGGTATTCACCCAACACGAATGGATTCACATCAGGAACAACCAGCGGTACATCGTGTTCCATGGCGAATAGGCCGCTGGAGTCGATAACCAGGCAACCGGCATTCGTGGCTTCTTCAACATAACGTGCAGAAGCTTCAGCACCTGCAACGAAGAACGCCAGCTGAACCTGAGTCCAGTCAAATGATTCAGCATCCTGAACCATCACTGTTTTGCCTTCATAACGAATATTTTCACCGGCGCTTTCATTGCGCGCCAGGGCATACAATTCACCAACCGGGAACTGGCGTTCGGCAAGCAGTTCAATCACAGCTGCGCCTACGGCACCCGTGGCACCTAAAACGGCAATATTCCAGCCTTCAGACATGTTGGTTTACTCCAGACTTAAATAGCAGTATCTCCCAGGCGCAACACCGGGGAGATGAGAAGGATTTTTTAACGTGCTGCGTGATAGATAGCGTTAAAGCCTAGCTTTTGCAGCATTGTTGCTGCCGCTTCATTATCACATTGGATATACAGCGATGACCATTCACGGCGTTCCTGATAATTTTTGCGTAACTTGTCAAACTCACCCGGAATTCCTGCCACTTTACGCAGCGGAGCATCATCGCGGCGCACATCATACACCAGATGAACCAGTCTTTTGAGTGTTGCCTGATCGAGAGGGCCATGAAGGGTAATACGACCAAATTCCGGGGCAGGAAGCAGAGTGTCTAAAGCCACTTGTTGTTTCTGGCCAATAAACTCGCTAAATGCTTCAAACACTTGCGTGGTGCCACGCGCTTTACCTTCCAGCGTATAACCCGCGATGTGGGCAGTACCGATATCAACTTTATTGAGTAGAGCGACATTGAGTTCCGGCTCCGGCTCCCAGACATCAAGTACCACACTCAGATTCTGGCCATTCTCCAGGCATTTAAGCAACGCTACGTTATCCACAACCGGCCCACGGCAGGCGTTAATTAGAATGGAGCCGGGTTTGAGGCTTGAAATCAGTTTCTCGTCAGCAAGATGCAGCGATTTGTACGCACCGTCTTTAAAAAGCGGCGTATGGAACGTCAGAACATCCGCTTCGCGCACCAATTGTTCCAGTGATACAAAATCGCCTTTATCACCGCGATCGGCACGAGGTGGATCGCAAAGCAGCGTACGAACGCCAAAAGCTTCAAGACGCGCCTGCAAACGCGAACCGACATTACCGACACCAACAATACCCACGGTGCGGTCGGTAAGCTGGAAACCGTCGCGTTCGGCAAGCATTAACAGTGAGGAGAAGACATACTCAACAACAGCAATGGCATTACAACCGGGGGCTGCCGAAAATGCGATACCCGCGCGCTGAAGGTAGTTTTCGTCAACGTGGTCAGTGCCAGCCGTTGCCGTACCGACAAATTTTATTCCTTTGTCATCGAGTAAATCAGCATTCACTTTGGTGACTGAACGCACCATTAACGCATCAGCATCAGCCAATTCGGATACGGGAATTGGGCGGCCAGGGACGGCGGTTACGTCGCCAAGGCGACTGAACAATTCACGTGCATAGGGCATGTTTTCGTCAACGAGGATTTTCACGTTAGCTACCTGTTCGGTTAATCGTCGAGAATAAGCCCGATAGTGTGCCATAATCTGGCGTCCTGGCATACTTGAGCCAGGGATCGACAAAGGATTTAAGCCTATGCAACCCATTCAGGGGGCGACAGCACGTCCTCCGGGGGAACCACCCTCCCCAACTTCAGCGGCAGGTGAGTTTCCGCTTTCTACACAGCAACGTACCGTTCTGGAACGTTTGATTACACGTATTGTTGCGCTTAACCAGCAACAAAGTGCCGAAGTGTGGGCGGGATTAAAACATGACCTCGGGCTAAAAGGTGAAACGCCATTGTTATCACGTCACTTCCCCGCGGCTGAACAAAATCTGAATCAGCGTCTCAGTAACGCTCAAACAACCCATGCAACGCGCCAGGTTGTACAACAGCTCAGCGAATTGCTATCGCAAGGCAATAATCGCCAGGCTGTGAGTGATTACATTCGCCAACAGTTTGGGCAGACAGCCCTTAGCCAGCTCACGCCAGAACAATTAAAAAGCGTACTGACATTATTGCAAAATAACCAGTTGGCAATCCCGCAGCCGCAACAGCGCCCGGCGACCGATCGCCCTCTGTTACCTGCTGAACATAATTCATTAAACAATCAGGTGGCCAAACTTACTGCCGCGACAGGCGAGTCTGGAAAGTTAATCTGGCAATCGATGCTTGAGCTAAGCGGTGTAAAAACCGGTGATCTGATTCCGGCAAAGCATTTCGCCTTGCTGACAACATGGTTGCAGGCGCGCCAGACATTGAGCCAGCAGACGACGCCAACGCTGCATACCATCCAGGCCGCGCTAAAGCAGCCTCTGGAACCAGCAGAATGGAAAGAGATTACCGATTATTCCCTGCAGCGTTTTCAGGCGGCGCCGCAGTCGTTACTTACCACTGCACAAGTGCAGGATATTTTGAATCAGATCTTTTTGAAGCGAGCAGAACGTCAGCCGGCCTCGCTTGAAGTGCAAAATATTCAGCCAATCGCCAGCCCAATTTGGGCGCCATTTATTGAACCGATGAAGTTAATAAGTGCTCGCCCTGGGCTGGCACTTATCGCATTGATTGTAGTGATGGTTTTGTTCTGGATAGTGATTTAACCATAAGCCACCCAGCCCTGGGTGGCTTGTCTTACTTGCGAAAGGCGATGAGTGTAACCACAATCCCGACTGACGCGGAAATTGCTCCAGCCAAGAATACTGACGGATAACCCATCGAGGTCGCTAACAATCCCGTCAGCGGCCCTGCGACACCGTACGAAATATCCTGAAACGCCGCATAACCACCCAGTGCCGTACCGCGTACCTGAGCCGGGACGCGCTTCACTACTTCAACCCCCAGTGCCGGGAAGATTAACGAGCAACCACAGCCCGTCAACGCAGCACCAATTAGCGCAACGCCTGCTCCCGGGGCCTGCCAGAGTAGAAGCAACCCGGCGGTTTCAATCGCCAACGAGACCAACGCGACTCTTACACCGCCAAATCTGTCAGGCATCCAGCCAAATAGCACACGCATCAGCACAAAAGCGCCACCAAAGGCGGTCAGCGTAAAGCCTGCCCAGGCCCAGCCGTTGGCAGAGAAATAGAGTGAAACAAAGGTACCAATGACCGCAAAACCCACACCTTGTAGCGCAAGGCCCAGACCTGGTTTCCAGATAAGACCAATCACAGTAAACAGCGATGGGCGCTCGCCTTTATGCGCAGGCACCGCGCGAATACGGCCATTAAACGCCCAGGCAACCAATGGTAGCGCAATGGTTGAAACACCCAGCGCGACAAACCCCCAATGGCTATTGAGCAGCAAACCCAACGGGGCTCCGGCAGCTAACGCGCCATAGATGGCCATCCCGTTCCAGGACATCACTTTGCCAGAACGCGCCGGGCCCACTAAGCCCAGTCCCCAGGTCAGGTTGCCGGTAAGCAGTTGGCTTTCGCCAAAACCGAGAATCAAACGGCCAACGATCAACAGCCCAAATTTCGCCATCGGCTCAACGGGCAATAGCGCCGCCAGCAGATAAGCGACTCCTGCAAATGCGCATGCACACATGCCCTGTAACGTCGAACGTTTCGCGCCCTGCTGATCGGCCAGGCGCCCGGCATAACCGCGGGTTAAAACCGTTGCCAGGAACTGAATGCCTACGGCAATCCCAACCATGGTGTTGCCAAAACCAAGCTCATGGTGAACAAAAAGCGGGATAACAGGCAGCGGTAAGCCAACTGTCATATATGTGAGAAACACCGCGAAGGTAATGCTGAATAAGGACTTATTTTCGGATTTGCTATTTTTAAGCTGAGAATCAATCAATGCAGACATGCTGCTTACTCCATTTATCGCAGAGTAAGGCGAGGTAACCACCCACGCCCTTTCCCTCTGAACGTTCAGATTAAGGGTGCGTTGGTTGACGTTGAACGCTTACGCATTATCAGAACGATAATGTTATGGCGGGAATAGTGCCTTCAGCCATTGATGCTGTCAATAATTGTGAACAGCAAAAAAAACGAGGCGCCAGAGGCACCCCGTTCGTCATTCTCACTGTCAGTGATGAATTAAGCTTTAACTTTACGCATTACCAGCGTGGCGTTAGTCCCACCGAAACCGAAGCTGTTAGACATAACAGTGTTCAGTTGACGCTCGGTAGTTTCAGTCACGATGTTCAGGCCAGCAGCCTGCTCATCGAGCTGTTCAATGTTAATGCTTGGCGCGATGAAACCGTGCTCCAGCATCAGCAGAGAGTAGATAGCTTCCTGAACGCCTGCAGCACCCAGAGAGTGGCCGGTCATCGCTTTGGTCGCAGACATTGCTGGTGAGTTGTTACCGAAGACTTCTTTGATTGCACCCAGTTCTTTCACATCGCCAACCGGCGTAGAAGTCCCGTGAGTGTTCAGGTAGTCAATAGGGGTATCAACACCGTGCATTGCCATCTTCATGCAACGCACTGCACCTTCACCAGATGGAGCAACCATATCTGCGCCGTCTGAAGTTGCGCCGTAGCCAACGATTTCAGCGTAGATGTGTGCGCCACGAGCCAGAGCGTGCTCCAGTTCTTCAACCACAACCATACCGCCGCCGCCTGCGATAACGAAACCGTCACGGCTCGCATCATAGGTACGGGACGCTTTGTCCGGAGTTTCGTTGTATTTGGTAGACAGTGCGCCCATTGCATCGAACTCACAGGCCATTTCCCAGCACAGCTCTTCGCCGCCGCCAGCAAATACGATGTCCTGTTTGCCCAGTTGAATTTGCTCAACAGCATTACCGATACAATGTGCAGAAGTCGCACATGCGGAGCTGATTGAGTAGTTCACACCGTGAATTTTGAACGGAGTAGCGAGACATGCGGAAACCGCAGAACCCATCGCTTTGGTCACAACATAAGGACCAACCGCTTTCAGGCCGCGCGGGCTACGCATTGCGTCTGCACCGAACACCTGAGATTTAGAAGAACCACCGGAACCTGCAATCAGGCCCACGCGAGGGTTGCTTTGATAAACTTCTTCTTTCAAACCAGCATCTTCAATAGCTTGCTGCATTGAAAGGTAAGCATAGACAGAGGCATCGTTCATGAAACGGACGACTTTACGGTCAATCAGGCCGGTGGTGTCCAGTTTAACGTTACCCCACACGTGGCTGCGCATTCCAGAATCTTTGAATTCTTGAGAGAAAGTGATCCCCGGGCGACCTTCACGCAGAGATGCCAGGACTTCCTGCTGGTTGTTACCGATGCTGGAAACAATGCCCAGACCAGTAATCACTGCACGTTTCATTCAATACCTCTTTTACTGCACTATTAGGATTTCGACAGGCACAATAGCGTACACTTGTACGCCGAACAAGTCCGATCAGCCAAATCGGTGTGAAATTTGCGCCGCTTCGCACACATCGTTATGATCGTTACACTGCCTGCCAGACGAGTAACTTACGTGAAACACTCCCCAATACAATCTGCCAACCTGGACTTTAATGAAGAGGGTACACCTGTATCCCGAGAGTTCGACGACGTGTACTTCTCTAATGATAATGGACTGGAGGAAACTCGTTATGTATTTCTGGGAGGAAACCGTCTAAACGAGCGTTTCGCTACCCATGAACGTTCGCTGTTTGTAGTCGGTGAAAGTGGTTTCGGCACCGGACTTAACTTTTTGACTTTATGGCAAGCTTTTGAAGTTTTTTGCAAAAATCAGCCTCAAGCCCCCCTCAAACGCCTGCACTTTATTAGTTTTGAAAAATTCCCTCTGACCGCAAAAGATTTACACGCCGCCCATACTCATTGGCCAGAACTGGCCGATTTCGCACAGCAATTACAGCAACAGTGGCCGCTGCCAATCGCAGGCTGTCACCGCATTGTGCTGGCGGAAGGTCGCATTACTCTCGATCTTTGGTTCGGTGATATTAACGAACTGATACCGCAGTTAGATGACACTTTAAATAATCAGGTAGACGCCTGGTTCCTTGATGGTTTCGCACCATCAAAAAATCCGGACATGTGGACACCACAGTTGTTCAACGCGATGGCCAAATTGGCGCGCACGGACAGCACGCTGGCAACATTCACCTGCGCCGGGTTTGTACGCCGTGGCTTAATTGATGCCGGTTTCACGATGACCAAAACCAAAGGCTTTGGTCGCAAACGGGAAATGCTGGTTGGAGTAATGGAACGTGCGATCGAAACGCCTGCCCGCACGCCCTGGTACGCGCGCCCTTCGTCACCAGCAAAAGAGGTTGCTATTATCGGCGGTGGCGTTGCCAGCGCCCTGCTGTCACTCGCTTTGCTGCGTCGCGGCTGGCAGGTCACGCTCTATTGCGAAGATGTCGCTCCAGCACTTGGTGCTTCCGGCAACCGCCAGGGCGCACTTTACCCATTGCTCAACACTCACAGCGCAACACTGACAAACTTTTTCAGTGCCGCATTTACCTTTGCCCGCCGCGTATATGACTCATTGCCTGTCGAGTTTGATCATGCCTGGTGTGGCGTGACACAACTTGGCTGGGACGAAAAAAGCCAGCATAAAATCGACCAGATGTTGAGCCTGGAATTTCCCGATGACCTCGTTCATGCCGTCGACGCAGAAACAGCGACAAAACTTTGTGGCTTAGAAACCGGGCGCGGTGGCGCAACCTACCCTCTTGGAGGTTGGTTGTGTCCGGCACAATTGACTGCCGGTGCATTAGCACTGGCTGAAAATCAGGGGCTAAAAACGCATTATCAGCATCATGTTGAAGCATTAACTCAAACGCCTGACGGATGGGATTTATCAATTGCCGAGCAGGAAACAAAACGGCATGCGGCGGTGGTCTTAGCCAACGGTTTTAAAATCAGCAAATTCTCGCAAACTGAAAAATTGCCATTCTCAGCCGTGGGCGGTCAGGTCAGCCATATCCCCACCAGCCCGTCACTTTCAAAATTACTTCAAGTATTGTGCTACGACGGCTATCTGACGCCGCAAAACCCGAACAATCAGCAGCATTGCATCGGTGCAAGTTACCATCGTGGTGCGGAAGATATGCACTATAACGAGGAAGATCAGCTGCATAATTGCCAGCGTTTGATTAACTGCCTGCCGGATATGGATTGGCCTCGCGAAGTGGATACTTCGGCTGGTGAAGCTCGCTGCGGCGTGCGCTGTGCGACACGCGACCATATGCCTCTTATTGGTAGTGTCCCTCGCTACGATGCAACGCTTGAAACCTACGCAACACTTGTTGAAAACCATGACCACGCCGAAACCGCACCGGTTTATGAGAATCTTTTTATGTTGGCGGCTCTGGGTTCAAGGGGATTATGCAGTGCGCCACTGGCGGCAGAAATTCTGGCGGCTCAAATGAGCGATGAACCGGTTCCGATGGATGCTGAAACGCTTGCGGCGCTCAATCCAAATCGCTTTTGGGTGCGGAAATTGTTGAAAGGGAAAGAGGTGAAATAATTTTTGATGGTTACGTTTTCGTAGGGTTGATAAGCGAATGAGCCACCCAGCGGAATTGTCGGGTGACGCTTACGCCTACCCGACCTACGATACTACACGCTCTACCTGAGGGAGAGCGTGTATAAGCGCTACTTAAACTTCGCCTGCTGATACAAGTTATCCCACATCCCCAGCACTAAAGACTGGTCGCGTGGTGAAAGCTCACCAGCCTGAATCGCTTTTTCCAGGCTACCTGATACCGCAGTATTAAGCGCTTCCGGGCTGTGGTCTTCACCATGCTCCAGATCAGCTACCGCCAGAGTCAAATGGCCACGCAGATAACCGCTGGCAAACAGCTCGTCATCACTGGCCGTCTCAACCATTTCATCAATTAGCGCCAGTATGCGTGTCTCAAATTCCGCGATCATCGTACTTCCTCTTTTTTGCAGGTAATTAGTTTAAGTCTTCCGGCCACGGGAACAGATCGGCTGTCAACGGCGGCGTTTTGTAATAGTCACGCAGTGCGGCAATCAGGCGAGCCGGGCGCTCAGGAATACCTTTTTCAAGATACTCCATCACCTGCGCGTGAACGCGACGCTGGAATACCACTCTGTCTGGTTCAAAATCACCATTAAGGTTGTCGCAGCTTACGTTAAATGGAAAATCTGCCGCCACACAAAACAGCCAGTCCAGAGCCTGGGGTTTAATTTCTACATCTTCAAACTGGCACTGTGTTTGTGCATCACGCCCGTCCGGGCAATACCAATAGCCAAAATCAACCAGCTTGCGGCGTTCAGCTCCGGCAATACACCAGTGCGAAATCTCGTGAATACCACTGGCGTAAAAACCATGAGCGAAGACGATACGGTTGTACGGCAGCTCTTCGTCTGCTGGAAGATAAATCGGTTCGTCGTCGCCTTTAATCAGACGTGTATTAAATTCGTCTTTAAAGCAGCTATCGAAAATGTCGATAAGTTCCTGATAATGGTGTTCTGTCATTGTTGTCATATTTGCTGTCGTCATCTTAAGCTACCCCCAACCAATGGAGGATCTCCGGTCCATGGCTATCAAATAAGAGTTTGGCGCTCATCACCGCCGACACAATCACAATCATCGGACGGATCAGTTTTTGCCCTTTACTCAACACAAGACGCGATCCCATTCGCGCCCCTAAAAATTGCCCAGCCATCATCACAAAACCGGTACCCCAAATCACTTTCCCGCCGATGATAAACAGCAGCAGGCCGCCGAGGTTTGATGTGGCGTTAAGTACTTTAGCGTGAGCCGTAGATTTGGCGAGGTTAAAACCGCACAGCGTCACAAACGCCAGCGCATAAAAAGAGCCAGCCCCTGGCCCAAAGAAACCGTCGTAGAAACCCACGCAGCCACCCGCAACCAGTGCAAACGGCAGGCCATATAAACGGCGTTGACGATCTTCTTCACCGAGTTTTGGCATCAGTAAAAAGTACAGGCCAATGCAAATCACCAAGAGAGGTAAAATTTGGCGCAGCACGTCTGATTTCACGTACTGAACCAGCAACGCCCCGGTCGTTGAGCCGATAAACGTCATCAGAATATTGAGTTTCTGATCTTTCAGGCTCACCACTTTGCGACGAATAAAATAGATAGAAGAGGATACCGAGCCCCCGCATGCCTGAAGCTTATTGGTTGCTAAAGCATGCGCAGGTGACATTCCTGTGGCTAACAACGCGGGAACGGTAATCAAACCACCGCCACCCGCCAGAGAATCAATAAACCCTGCAAGCATGGCGACAAAAAACAGCACCACCAGCATCAGGGGAGAAACCATAAACCATTCCATGAACTTATCCGTTAGAGAACGTGCTCATCCAGCAAGGCCTGACAAGAGGCCGGTATTGGGGGAGGTGTTTTTTTCTTCGGCGGCGTGCTGCCTGGTGCAGGCGGCGCAAACCAACTTTGCAGTTCTGCACCACAACCGTCGCCTGGCGGCGGTAATGGCTGATCTTCGCACTCAAGACTATCTGCCGGGCAACGCAGGCGCACATGCATATGCGCGCGGTGCGCAAACCATGGACGCACTTTACGCAGCCAGTCGCGGTCAGCACCCGCATCCAGGCACAGCTGTTGTTTAATCGCCGGATTGACGAAGATGCGGGTAACATCGTTATCTTTCGCGGCAAGCTTGATCAAACTGCTGATTTCTGGCTGCCACAAACGCGGCACCACGTGCTGGTTATCACTGGCGACTAAATCCAGCGCTTGCGGTTTGAGAAGCTGAGCTGACGTCCAGCGGGCTTTGGGAAGCTGCAAAAAGATATCAACATCCAGGCCGCTTTGATGGCTGGCATGCCCCGAGCTAAAACGCCCGCCAGCCGCCATTCCCATGTCACCAATCAGTAGCGTGCCAAGACCAAGTTGCGTCGACTGGTTACTGAGACGTTGAATAAACATCACTAAATCGGGATGGCCGAAATAGCGACGTTGGTCCTGTCTCATCACTTGATAGCGAGGGTCGTTGAGCGGCAACTCGTGGGCACCAACGATACAACCGTTAGAGAATGCACCAATAGATTGCGGACTGCCCGCAATAGGATGACTAATTTTCTGCCACGGTGTGGCGGCAAAAGTAGCGGTGCTGGCGAGTAATACCAGTAGTCCCACGAGTCTGTTTTTCATCGCATTACCAGCGCGGCAAAGAGCAATTCACGTCAGCGTTTTGAGCACGCTGACGCAGCATGTGATCCATTAAAACAATGGCGAGCATCGCTTCGGCAATCGGAACTGCACGGATACCCACGCAAGGATCATGACGGCCACGGGTAACCATCTCCACTTCTTCGCCTTCGCGGTTGATGGTGCGTCCTGGGACCATAATGCTTGAGGTCGGTTTCAGCGCCATATTGGCCACAATCTGCTGGCCGCTGCTGATGCCACCAAGAATGCCGCCAGCGTGGTTGCTCTGGAATCCGTCTTTGGTGATTTCGTCACGGTTTTGACTACCACGTAAATTAACCACGCCAAAGCCCTCGCCGATTTCCACACCCTTCACTGCGTTGATGCTCATCAGTGCGTGGGCAATATCCGCGTCTAAACGGTCAAATACCGGCTCACCAAGGCCCGGTGGCACGTTATCCGCCACAACGGTCACTTTCGCACCAATGGAATCGCCCTCTTTTTTCAGCGCGCGCATCAGTTCATCAAGCGTTTCGATTTTGTCCGGATCGGGGCAGAAGAACGGGTTCTGCTCCACTTGATCCCAGTCTTTGATTTCCAGCGGCACGTCGCCCATTTGCGTCAGGCAACCACGAATAATGATGCCGTATTTATGCGCCAGATATTTTTTAGCAATCGCACCCGCAGCAACGCGCATGGCGGTTTCACGCGCCGAAGAACGGCCACCGCCACGATAATCGCGCAGGCCATATTTTTGTTCGTAGGTGTAATCAGCATGCCCCGGACGGAATACGTCTTTGATCGCGCTGTAATCTTGCGAGCGCTGGTCGGTATTTTCGATCAGCAAACCGATGCTTGTTCCCGTCGTCACGCCTTCAAATACGCCGGAAAGGATCTTCACCTGATCGGGTTCACGACGTTGCGTGGTATAGCGAGAAGTACCCGGGCGGCGGCGGTCGAGATCGTTTTGTAAATCAGCTTCGGTAAGCGGGATACCTGGCGGCACACCATCAACGATGCAACCCAGCGCGATACCATGGGATTCACCAAATGTCGTTACGCGAAATACTTGTCCGATAGAGTTTCCTGCCATTTTTCACGGCTCCTTACCGTTGTCATTTTTGTTGTGTTGTAAGCAAAAGAAGACGGGCCGTAAGGCCCGTCTACACGATTAGTCTTTGTAAATGCTGAAATGTTCACGTGCATCGATAAGCTGCGATTTAGTCAGCATAAACACGCCGTCACCGCCGTTATCGAACTCAAGCCAGGTGAACGGAACATCAGGATACTGATCCATCAGATGCACCATGCTGTTCCCAACTTCACAAATCAGGATGCCGCCATCGGCCAGATAGTCCGGCGCACACGCCAGGATACGACGCGCCAGTTTCAGGCCATCTGTACCGGCAGCTAAACCTAATTCAGGCTCGAAGCGGAACTCGCCCGGCAGGTCAGACATATCTTCCGCATCCACATACGGTGGATTAGTGACGATAATGTCGTACTGCACTTTTGGCAGGTCACGGAACAGGTCGGAACGCATTGGCGTTACCTGGCTTTCCAGGCCGTGCTCAGCGATGTTTTGCTCAGCTACTGCCAGCGCATCAAGAGAAATATCGACCGCATCCACTTCCGCATTCTGGAATTCGTAAGCACAGGCGATAGCGATACAGCCGCTGCCAGTACACATATCAAGAATATGGTGTGGTTCCTGGTCGAAAAGGCCAGCAAAACGGTTGGTGATCAGCTCACCAATCGGGGAACGTGGAACCAAAACACGCTCATCTACATAAAACTCATGGCCGCAGAACCAGGCTTTGTTGGTCAGATAGGCCACCGGGATACGCTCATTAACGCGGCGAATAACACGCTCAACGATGCGATGACGCTCGCTAGGCGTCAGACGTGCGGTGCGCATATCTTCAGGAATATCCAGCGGCAGATAGAGGCTTGGCAGCACTAACTGAACGGCTTCGTCCCACGGATTATCCGTGCCGTGGCCATACCAGACATTGGCGGCGCTAAAACGACTGACTGCCCAGCGCAGCATATCCTGAATGGTGTGCAGCTCATTAACTGCCTCATCGACGAAAATTTTATCCACGTTGCCCTCCGCAGGCCGTTCGCGCTAATTCAATAATCGATTAGTTTGCCATGAAGGCCGCGACAAATCAGCATTTCAATCACTGACACTGCGGTGAAAATTGCGTTTTATTTAGCGATGGACGACAAACCAGGTAAACTGGCGCTAATGCAGATGCGAGACGAGAAACAGATGAAGAAGAAAAATCCGCTCAGCGCTGACGATCAGAACCTTTTCCGTGATCTGATGAGCGGCACAAAAAAATTAACTCAGGACACCATTGTTCACCGTCCAATGCGCAAGAAGGTGCAGGAAGTTCCGGTGAAACGGCTGTTGCAAGAGCAGGTTGATGCCAGCCACTATTTTTCTGATGAATTCCAGCCGCGTCTGGCGACGGAAGGCCCTACACGCTATGTACGCGAAGACGTCAGCCATTTTGAGCTGAAAAAAATACGTCGCGGAGATTATTCGCCAGAGTTATTCCTCGATTTGCATGGCCTCACACAGATGCAGGCAAAACAAGAATTAGGCGCGTTGATTGCGGCCTGTCGGCGTGAGCATGTTTTTTGTGCCTGTGTTATGCATGGGCATGGTAAGCATGTGCTGAAGCAGCAAACGCCGCTGTGGCTGGCACAGCACCCACACATCATGGCATTTCACCAGGCACCAAAAGAGTACGGCGGTGATGCGGCTTTGCTGGTGTTGATTGAAATCGAAGAATGGCTTCCGCCGGAGTTGCCTTAAGATTATGTCGGATGACGCTGCGCTTATCCGACCTACGGTTTTGATTTTGTAGGGTGGATAAGCGCAGCGTCATCCACCAAAACCGTATCGTATGATCGTACAAATAATAAGAGCCGCATTGCGCGGCTCTTTTTTCATGCTTACGGCTTTCAGATAGCTTTAGCGACCTTCAAATTACACGGGCTCATCTGCCAGTTGAACACCCCTTTCCCTGTTTCAGGATCAAGAGTGACATTAGCAATGGCCGAGGTACTGAACATCGGTGGTGTTTCCTCTGGGCAAAGCTCAGACACCAAATAACCGACTAGCGGTAGATGAGAAATCACCAGCGCCGACTCAACCCCTTCATTGGCAAGGGCTTGCAAATAGCAGCTCACCAGGCCCACATCGCCGCACGGCGTCAATTCCGGCAGAATGTCTTCTTTACCTGGAAGAACCAGTGCTTCCCGCACTACATCCAGGGTTTGTTCGGCTCGCAGATAAGGGCTCACCAGAACACGTTCGATATCCACAACCTGACCTTTCAACCAGGTCGCCATTACTCGGGATTCATCACAACCACACTGGGTGAGTGGACGTACCGAGTCACTGGCGGCATTGAGTGCTGCGTCGCCGTGACGCATGATAAAAACTTGCATATTGCACCGCTTTTGTTAACCAGGAATGCTTGAATTCCCCTGAAATCTGAGAGGAGAAATTCAGCAGCCGGGCATTGTGCCTTATCCGTACATCGAATGAAACGCTGTTTTTTACCTCAATGGTGCAAGTATAGTCAATCACTGTTTATTAAGTGAGCGACCAGCATCCATTCACCGAATCATATAATCATGATTCTTTGACTACATTTCCTTCACCGGGGTTCACTTTCCCCCAGAAATTTCGTTGCTCTTCCACCATTTGTAAAAGTCTTTCACAAGGAGTAAAACGCTCCCCGTATTGACTGGCCAGGCGTTGCAGTTGTGCGACGACTTCACCCGCCCCCAGGGTATCCATATAGCGGAACGGGCCACCAAGGAACGGTGGAAAACCAATACCAAACACGCCACCGATGTCACCATCGCGGG
The DNA here is from genome assembly GCF_001654865.1 of Buttiauxella noackiae ATCC 51607. Classification (GTDB taxonomy): domain Bacteria; phylum Pseudomonadota; class Gammaproteobacteria; order Enterobacterales; family Enterobacteriaceae; genus Buttiauxella; species Buttiauxella noackiae. The sequence goes on from NZ_LXEO01000028.1 coordinate 31,807, forward strand.
CACTGCGAACAACACCTTCATCGAGGCATCGAGCCGCTTCATTAAGCATCATCATCACGCAGCGTTGTGCGATCTCTTTTTCTGCTATCTGCCCTTTGGATGAAACGCCGAGAAGAGTGTAGATTGCAGGGTCGACCTGCTTTTTGCTTCTACTCCCTTTCCCCGAATAAAGATAGAAACCCCGCCCGTTTTTTCTACCTTTGCGATCGTCATTCAAGATTGCTGCAATTTCTGACGGCGCTGCAAAACGATCTCCGTAAGCTTGCTGAAGTATAGGACTAATTTTAGTGCCTACATCAATTCCCACCTCATCCAAAAGTTGGATTGGGCCGACAGGAAAACCAAACGCCACCAACGCATTATCAATTTTATCAGCAGGCTCCCCTTCCACGAGGCAACGCATCGCCTCGTTAACGTAAGGTGCCAGAATACGGTTGACGTAAAACCCTGCGCTGTCACCGACAACAATCGGGGTTTTGCCTTGTTTTTTGGCAAGCACAACTGTCGTGGAAATGGTTTCTGCACTGGTTCCTGCATGTGGAATCACTTCCACTAATGGCATTTTATCGACCGGACTGAAGTAATGCAGGCCAATCACTTGCTCTGGACGTGTGGCGTTAGCTGCAATATCTGCGATTGGCAGAGAAGATGTGTTAGAAGCAAAAATGGTATGCGGTGAGGCATTTTGTTCTATCTCCGCGACCATCTTTTGTTTAAGCGCGAGATCTTCAAAAACCGCTTCCACGACGATATCGCGGTTATGGAATCCGTGATAATCGGTACCACCGGAGATACGCGCCATTTCACGCTGGCGCTCAGCCGCTTTCATATGTCGGCGGCGTACTTTTTTATCCAGCAAGTCCCAGCTGTATTTCAACGCATGGTTAATGCCATCGTTATTAATGTCTTTGATGCGTACGGGCAATTTACCTTTAGTCGCAGTGACAAAAGCAATCCCTCCGCCCATTAATCCTCCACCTAACACACCTACTGCATTTATAGCTCGTGGTTGTGCATCTGCTCCATGTTCTTTTTTAAGCTCGGTACTGGCAAAGAATAATCCGCGCAGAGCCACCGATTGCGGGGTCATCGCCAACTCGCCAAAGGCTTTTGCTTCCGCCTCGTATCCGCTAAAGCTCCCCTGCCCGAGGCCAATCTTAATCACGTCGATAATGCGCTGGGTGGCGGGATAATTACCGTGAGTTTTTTGCTCGGTTTTCTTACTCACCATGCTGAACAATAAAGTACGCCCAAGCGGGCCGGCTAAAATACGCTCACGAATCGGCAATGTTCGCGATGCCTGGCGACCTTTGCCCACCAGCTCAACGGCTGCCGCCAGCAGAATTGACTGTGGCACAACTTCATCCACCAGCCCCAATTTCAGCGCCTGGCGTGGACGTAATTGTTTACCGGTCAAAATCATATCAAGAGCGTTACTAACGCCAATCAGACGTGGCAAACGCTGCGTTCCACCAGAACCTGGCAACAACCCAAGCTGTACTTCTGGCAAACCCAATTTTGTTTTTTCATCGTCGGTACAAATACGCGAATGGCAGGCAAGAGCCAATTCCAGGCCGCCGCCAAGACAAGCGCCATGAATCGCCGCAACTACCGGAATCGGCAAGGCAGCAATTTCAGCCATAATTTGCTGCCCCTGATGTGCCAGGGTTTGTGCCTCAAGTGCCGTCTGGCAACTGGCAATCATGTTGATATCAGCGCCCGCAATAAAGTTATCCGGCTTGCCAGAGATAAATATCAGCCCCTGCAATGCCGTGTTATCACGAACCTGTTTAATGATGTTATGCACTTCCGGGCCGAACGACGCTTTCAGCGTGTTCATCTTTTCGCCAGGCACATCAATCGTCACGATGGCGATATTGTCGAGGCGGATATGTAAGTGGAAAGCAGAAGTCTGTTCCATTATTCGGCCTCCAGAACCATTGCAGCACCCAGGCCCCCTGCGGCGCAGGCAGTCACCAGACCAAAACCTCCGCCGCGACGACGCAGCTCATGGAGCGTTTGCGTAATCATTCGCGCACCTGTTGCGGCAAATGGATGCCCGTAAGCAATCGAGCCACCCAGCACGTTAAATTTCGCATCGTCAACTTCCCCCGTGGCATGGGCGCGGCCCAATACATCACGCGCAAAACGCTCGCTGGCCAGCATTTTCAGATTAGCCAGCGTTTGCGCGGCAAAGGCTTCATGCATATCGAAAAGCGTCAGATCATTCAAGGTGATGCCCGCTCGCTCAAGCGCCAGCGGCGTTGCCCACGCAGGGCCCAACAGCATATCTTTCCAGACATCAACCGCGGTAAACGCGTAGCTGCGTAAGTAACCTAATGGCTTCAAACCCAACTCTTTGGCACGGGATTCCGTCATTAAAATAATGGCTGCCGCACCATCGGTTAGCGGTGTGCTATTTGCAGCGGTGACCGTACCGTGTTTGCGATCGAAGGCTGGTCGCAGCTTCGCGTAATCAGCAATTGAGGAGTTTTGGCGGACGTTGTTATCTTCATTGAAAGGCTGGCGATATGGCGGGATAAAGGCTGTCATCACCTCATCAGCCAGTTTACCTTCTCTCCAGGCATTAGCCGCTTTGGTGTGGGAACGATGTGCGAGCGCATCTTGTTGCTCACGTGTAATCCCGTGAGTTTTCGCCATTTGCTCGGCAGTGTCCCCCATCCGTAAACCTGTTGAATATTCAGCAACAGCGGGCGGCACCGGCAATAAATCACGCGGGCGTAAACGAGAAAACAATTTTAAACGCTGGCCCAGGGTACGCGCTTTATTCACATCCACTAATGTGCGGCCTAGCTTCTTACTAACGCCAATCGGCAGTACCGATGATGAGTCGGCACCACCAGCGATACCCGCTCGGATAGTACCCGCCATGAGGCTTTCAGCCACATTCGCTACGGCCTGGAAGCTGGTCGCACACGCACGACTCACGCTATAAGCGTCGGTATGCACGCTCATCCCGGTACCGAGGACAATTTCGCGAGCAATGTTTGGTGCTTCCGGCATCTGGACGACCTGGCCGAAAACTAGCTGTTCGATAATTTCTGGGGGGATTTCGCTACGTGCCAACAATTCGCTGACCACCATATTGCCGAGATCCACAGCAGGTATGCCGTGAAATGCCGTAGCCTGACGGGCAAACGGTGTTCGTAACCCACTAACAATGGCAATGCGATCACCCTGACGGGTCACCAGCGGAAGTGCCTGACTCATAACGCTCCCCTGTTCTACCCGGCATACTTCAAATTGTGTGGGATTGGCTACACTCACAAACCCTAGTCACTTACTTTAGTAAGCTTCTGGTGGAGATTTGCTCCCTCGCCGCCTGGCCACAATCTGAACTATTTGGGTATAAAATTTGTAAATGACCATTAGTGGTCTGACCTGATCACAGTTTTAACCAAAAAGTTACAATCAGCCAACCGGGGGACTAAAAATTTGGGAGGGGGAACACGCTTTAAGAGAGGAAAATGGTGCTCTTACAGATAAGAGCACCAGGAAATATTAACGCAGGCCCAGCTGGAAGATCATGGTTTCAGCCTGGCAGCTGAAAGTGAAATCGATATCCAGACGAATGCCATCAGCTTCTTCGGTATAACGCGGAACAATCTGGCAAGGTTCAGATTCTGCTGCACGAGCTTTTTCACTCAGTGCTGCCAGAGTTTCGTCAGCTTCAGCGCGGGTTGCGAACACACGGCTATATGTCGCTGTGCAGTCGGTGTTATCGATGATCGAGCCGACATCAATACAGCAGCAAACCGGGGTTTCATCAGCAGTGTTCTTACTCATTTTATGATTTCCTCTGTATTTAAAAGCAAAATTTTTTCAACGAATCTTGTCTATTTTACGCTCCCTGTTGAAGCGACTCCAGTCGTTAATCTTGTCAAAATCTACAAGTGACCCAAATCACACTTAAAAATGATCTGAAACAAGATTCACCCGATTTGCTAGTGATGAACGCCTCGATTTTGCCAGGCAGATCTCGTTTCAGTGATCAAGTTTGAAAATTATTGGATACAAACTTGCAACATCCTATCTGGTCAGACCTATACTCTCGCCACTGGTCTGCTTTCTCTGTAACAGATCAGCCCCTACTATTCGCGCTCCTGTTACGGTATGTAACATTGTTTGTATAAAAATAAATCCAATATGAGGTTTTGGTCATGAGCCAGAAAAACCTGTTTACAAAGTCAGCCCTAGCGGTTGCAGTGGCAATTGTCTCATCGCAGGCCTACTCAGCCGGCTTTCAATTAAACGAGTTCTCTTCCTCAGGCCTAGGCCGAGCTTATTCAGGGGAAGGTGCCGTTGCGGATAATGCGGGCTCTGCCAGCCGTAACCCTGCAACCATCATGATGTTTGACCGCCCTTCCTTCTCCGGCGGCGCAGTATTTGTTGATCCAGACGTTAATATTTCTGGCACATCGCCAACAGGCCGTAGTACTGACGCAGATAACATCGCGCCGACAGCCTGGGTTCCAAACCTCCACTTTGTTGCACCTATTAATGAACAATTTGGCTGGGGAGCATCTGTTACCTCTAACTATGGTTTAGCAACAGAATTCAATAACGATTACACCGCAGGCTCAATGGGCGGTAAAACCGACCTGACCACCCTGAACCTAAATCTGAGTGGTGCATACCGTTTAAATAGCAACTGGAGCTTTGGCCTGGGCTTTGATGCTGTTTACGCTAAAGCGAAAATCGAACGTTACGCAGGTGATTTAGGTCAAATCATTGCAGGCTCCGGTGCATTGCCACCTTCACTTGCTCGTCCAGTATCCCAAATCCCTGCTGACACCCAAATCGCACACCTGAAAGGCGACGAGTGGGGTTATGGCTGGAACGCCGGTATTCTCTATGAAATCGACAAGAATAACCGCTACGGCTTCACCTACCGTTCAGAAGTCAAAATCGACTTTGACGGCGATTATAAGAGCAACCTGCCTTCAGCCTATAACCCGCTGTTGTCTAACTTCGGTTTACCGGCTGGCACCAACGGACAAACCGTTCCAGGCTCTCTGACACTGAATCTGCCAGAAATGTGGGAACTGTCCGGCTATAACAAAGTCGACCCACAGTGGGCTATCCACTATAGCGTGACTTACACCAGTTGGAGCCAGTTCCAGGAGCTGAAGGCCACCGGTACCAACGGTCAGACTCTGTTCTATAAAGATGAAAGCTTCAAAGATGCGTACCGTATTGCTTTAGGTACCACCTACTTTATGGATAAAAACTGGACCTTCCGTACCGGTATCGCGTTCGATGACAGCCCAGTTCCGGCAGACAAACGTTCAATCTCTATTCCGGACCAGGATCGCTTCTGGATCAGTGCTGGTACTACCTACGCATTTAACGATGATGCTTCTGTAGACTTGGGCGTTTCCTACATGCATGGTCAGCACGTAGAGATTAAAGAAGGCCCATATACCTTCCAGTCTGAAGGCAAAGCCTGGCTGTACGGTATGAACTTTAACTACGCATTCTGATAGTTAACAGTGACAAAAAAGGCGAAACCTGGGTTTCGCCTTTTTTATGTCTATGACCCACTCAATACTTACTGAGAGTCGATATCTTTTAAGTCATCTTCAATCGCGGCAGCATTCGGATTTGCTGCTGGTGAAAGCTTCCCACCGTTAGCAATAAAATCATGACGCTGGAAATAAGCTTCACGAACTGTAATGTACGGATCCGAAGATTGTTTGAGCAAACCATCAGAATCCAGCAACTGAGCACGCGTTTCGATACCTTCAACCGTCCATTTACCAATAGACATTGGCCACGTCAGCCATGAAAGCAGCGGATAGAGCGTATCGGCATAGTCACCACCTTCATCACGCAACGTAAAGCTGCCATAGAACGGTAGCTGCACATACGGACCATAGCCAACACCATAGTGGCCCAGCGTCGAGCCGAAACGATGAGGTTCTTCGCGCTGCAGTTTCGGGTTCGCCATACCAGCAACGTCAATCAAACCACCCATACCGAGCAACGTGTTCAGGAAGAATCGCGTAAAGTGAACCATCCCTTGATAGGGGTCACCCTGAATAAAATAGTTCACCATCGACGCTGGTTCTTCGAGGTTGCTGGTGAAGTTACTTATCCCATTACGAGCCGGTTGCGGCACATAATCACGCCACACCACAGCCACCGGGCGCACAACATACGGGTCCAACACATTAAAGTTGAAGTTGTACATTGTACGGTTGAACCCTTCAAATGGATCCGATCGCCCTTGCGGTTGTGTATCGGCCGAACTAGCACACCCTACTAAAACCGTAGTCGCCAGTGCCAGCCCGGTCAGGCGGAAATTCATATATTTCTCCCTGTTATTATTACTCTACGCTTTCAGCTTTAATGCCATCTTCACCAGCTTGCGCCGCTTTAGCCTGTTCGATGCTTCTTTGCACCACAGCCCGACGCTGGTCGTTTGCCGGTAAGACTTGTAGCATTATTTGCCATGCACCAATAGCTTCGCGGTAATGCTGTTGTTCAAAAGCGTTGAATGCCAGCAGGCTCAATGCGCGAATATTGGTATGATCCACCTTGAGCAATTCTCGCAAAAGATTTCCACCCAACTGGTTATCCTGCGCATCTCCACTACGGGTCAATACTTCAGCATAGCCCAGCTTTGCATTACTGTTAGTGGGCGACAGATTATACGCATGAGCAAAAGCTTGTGTAGCAGTAGATGCATTATTCAGAACCATACCAATTCGCCCGAGCATCATCCACCCCTCAATATTGTCAGGTTCGTGCTGCAAACGGGTACGCAACCCAAGGCCAAGGTTTGCCATTTCGGGCATATTCAGCGGCTCCGCCTGTGGATCTAAAGCGCGTTGTAACAACTGTGGTGTCTGCCTGGTCACTTTTTGCCAGGCTATCACTTGCTTCCAGTCAGATGTTTTTAGATAAACTCCTACACTCACCACCACCAAAATCACCGCTCCGGGCGCAAAAAACCAGAAATGGGCTTTTCGGGTAATTGCTGGTTGAGTTTCACTTTCAGGCTCATCACTAAAGTGCACCCGCCGTTTACGGCTGCGCATGACAATCACAACCGCGCCGCCGAGAATAAACAGCCCAGGAAGCACCCATAAAATGATAGTGGCAGGTGTTAGCGGTGGTTCGTACGTCACGAAATTACCGTAACGTTGCACCATGTAATCAATAATCTGCTGCTTCGTTTTACCCTGCTGCATCAGTTCATAAACTTTCAGACGCATATCAGAGGCAATCATCGCATTGGAATCCGCAATGCTGTTGTTCTGGCATTTCGGGCAACGCAATTGCTCAGTGAGCTGGCGGAACTGTTGTTCTTGCGCTTCGTCTTTGAACTGGAAAGTATCTATTGCCGCGAGCACATTAAACGAGAACAAGAATGCGATGAGAAATAGCCATACGCTTTTCATGCACCTGCCTCCTTGTTGTATTTATCCCACAGCGGTTTTAATTCTTGCTGCCAGACGCGATCGTTAAGATCCCCCGCGTGGCGATAGCGAATGATCCCTTTACCATCGATCAGGAAAGTTTCTGGTGCGCCATAAACGCCCAGATCTAACCCCAGCATGCCGTTGCCATCAAACAGGCTCAGCGCGTAAGGGTTACCCAATTCATTCAGCCAGGTAATCGCTTTGCGGCGGTCGTCTTTATAATTCATACCGACTACGCGTACGCCTTGTGCCTTGAGCCCATTGAGATACTGATGCTCTGCGCGACAGGTCGGGCACCAGGTTGCCCATACGTTGAGTAATAACGGTTTGCCATCAGTCAGAGCTGACTGGTCATAAATCTTGCCCGGGTTTTCCAAAGACTCCAGTCGGAACACCGGCACCGCTTTACCAACCAATGCAGATTCGAGATTGGTCGGGTCATCGCCCTGCGCATTACGTGCCAGTTGCCACAGTAACATCGCAGCCAACAAGAGAAATAAAACGAGCGGGATAAATAATACTTTGCGCTTCATGCAGCCTCCGGCATGTTTTTACGCTGACGGTAACGTGGGTCAAATAAACAGAACAGGCCGCCGAGCGTCATCAATATTCCGCCCATCCAAATCCAGCGCACAAAAGGTTTGTAATAGAGACGCACCGCCCAACTGCCATCATCTAACTCTTCACCCAGAGCAGCGTAGAGATCGCGCGTCACACCGCCGTCAATTGCCGCTTCAGTCATCATGGCGCGGTTGCTGTTGTAGAAACGTTTTTCAGCATGCAGCGTGGCTTCAGGTTTGCCATTACGCGTCACGTCGATAATACCCACGCCGCCACGGTAATTCGGGCCCGTCAATTCATGAACATCGCGGAACACAAAGTGGTATTGGTGGATGTCGATGCTGTCGCCCGCTTTCATACGCACATCCCGTTCGACACTGTAATTCTGGCTAAAGGCGATACCGACGACAGTTACCGCCAACCCCAGATGCCCAAACACCATGCCCCAATGGCTGCGTGGCAATTTCCATAACCCTTTCAGCAAACCATGGCGATGCGTGGCGCGATCAAAGACTTCGGTTAACGCCAGCACAAATACCCAGACCGCCATAAGTAAACCGATGACCGTCATCGCTTCGATACGGTCTTGCATCAACCAGGGCAAAGTTAACGCCAGCACAACGGTCACCACGACGGCAATCACCAGTCGTTTAATCAGCTTTTGCGGCTCATCACGACGCCAGCGCACCAGCGGGCCAATGCCGAGCAGCAGCGCGAACGGTGCCATCAACGCGGTAAACATCGTGTTGAAGAACGGCTCACCAATAGAAATGCTGCCCAACCCCAGTTGCTTGTGCACCAAAGGCAGCAGCGTTCCTAACAACACCACCAGCATTGCAGCGATTAACAGCACGTTATTGCCGAGCAAAAATGATTCCCGCGACCACAAACTATTGCCGACACGTGAACGCACTTTACTGCCCTGAACCGCATACAGTAGCAGCGAACCGCCAATCACAATCACCAGGAACGCGAGGATAAACATGCCGCGCGCCGGGTCAGAGGCAAATGAGTGCACCGATACCAGCACGCCCGAGCGAACCAGGAACGTGCCGAGCAGGCACAGCGAGAATGCGGTAATCGCCAGCAGCACCGTCCAGGCTTTGAAGCTGCCACGTTTTTCCGTCACTGACAGAGAGTGGATTAACGCAGTACCCGCAAGCCATGGCATAAACGAGGCGTTTTCTACCGGGTCCCAGAACCACCAGCCGCCCCAACCCAGCTCGTAATAAGCCCAGGCCGAACCTAAAACAATGCCGATGGTTAAAAATGACCAGGCCGCTAACGTCCACGGACGCGTCCAGCGCGCCCAGGCAGAATCGAGTTTTCCGGCCATCAGCGCGGCGATAGAGAACGCAAACGCCACCGAGAAACCGACATACCCCATGTACAACAGTGGCGGGTGGAAAATCAGCCCGATATCTTGCAACAGCGGATTCAGGTCGCGACCTTCGATAGGGAAGTCAGGCAACGTACGGGTGAACGGATTAGAGGTGAAAATGATAAACAGCAGAAAGCCGAAATTAATCATCCCCATTACCGCCAGCACACGTGCTACGGCATCTTGTGGCATGCTGCGACTAAACAGCGCCACTGCAAATGTCCAGGCACTCAGCAACAATACCCAAAGCAGCAATGAGCCTTCATGCGCGCCCCATGTGGCGGCAACGCGATACCACACCGGCAGTTCGCTGTTGGAGTTATTTGCGACGTACAGCACGGTAAAATCATTCACCACAAACGCATTTACCAGCACCAGGAAACAGGCGCATAGCGTGATAAACAGCGCCCATGCTAACGGTCGGGCAGAGGCCATCAACCGTGAGTCATTACGCTTCACGCCCCACAGCGGGTAAACACTGAGTAACAATGACCAGCCGAGCGCCAGACAAAGCAAAAAACTGCCAATTTCTGGCATCATGAGGCGTTATCCTTGTAGGCCTGTGGAGCGCGTTGGTGATTTTTTTCCATCGCTTCTTTTACTTCCGGCGGCGTGTAATTTTCATCATGTTTCGCCAACACTTCTTTGGCTTCAATCTTATTACCGGCTTCAAACACGCCTTGTGCGACCACGCCCTGCCCCTCGCGGAATAAGTCAGGCAAAATACCAACGTAGCTGACATCTACCACGCCGCTGACATCATAGAGTTTGAAAGTCACTTTCAGCGTCTGGTTATCACGCTTGACGCTGCCGGGCTGAACCATTCCGCCAACGCGCAAACGCTGCCCCACTTCCGGCAACTGGTGGCTTTCGCCTTTGCCATACAGAATTTCACTCGGGGTATAGAAGAGATCGATATTGCTACGTAACGCATACAGCACCAGCGTGATAGTAAGTCCTAACCCCACCAGCACAGAAAGCGCCAGATATAATCGATTTTTACGACGCGTGTTCATTCAGTTCCCTCTGCCTGGCGTGCTGCCTGAATCCGTTTTTCTCGCGCCTGTTGGCGCGTGACTGAATTTAAAATGGTGCGATGCTGCAAACGGGTATGCACCACCAACATCAGTAATGGGATAAAGGTCAACGTGACGGCAAGCCAGACATAAAACGCATAGCCACCCATGGCAAAAAAATCAGTCCAGCTTACAAATGCGCTGTTCATGCGCTTCTCCCTTTATTCGCCAGCGCCGTCACCCATGAGCGGCGCTGCTCCTGAAGCAAAATAAGATTACGCATACGCATTAACGTCAGCGTGGCAAACAGCATCAGAAAACCGAAGATAGTCAGGCGCAGCGGAGTGCGCATCGAAGGGTCAATACTTTGCTGCATATTGGTGGAACCCTGATGCAGCGTGTTCCACCACTCCACCGAGAAGTGGATAATCGGCAAGTTCACCACGCCCACCAGCACCAGAATACCTGCGGCACGCCCGGCCAGACGGCGGTCGTCAAAGGCGTTATACAACGCAATCACACCGATATAGAGAAACAACAGCACTAGTTCGGAAGTCAGACGTGCATCCCACACCCACCAGGTTCCCCACATCGGTTTGCCCCATGCAGCGCCCGTCACCAGCGCAATAAAGGTAAACACCGCACCCACCGGGGCCATTGCCGCCACAGCAAGGTCAGACATTTTCATCTGCCACACCAGGCCGATAAACGCCGCCACGGCCATCGAGCCATAGATGCCCATCGACCAGATTGCCGCAGGCACATGAAGATACATAATGCGATAGCTTTGTCCTTGTTGATAATCCGCAGGCGCGAAACCAAAACCCCAGACACAACCGACCACTAACAACACCACGCTGATAAGCGCAAACCACGGCACCAAACGCCCACAAAGCTGATAAAGCCGCTCGGGTTTAGCGAGTTGATGTAACCATTTCCACATAATCGTTGCTCACAAAAAAGTTGCTTTGGTAGATGACGCTTCGCTTATCTACCCTACAACATATTGATATATCTTATTTTATTTAGGTCGAGTAAGGCGCAAGCCACCACCCGACATAATTTTATTGCACGCTAATGCGCAGTGCCGCTGCCGTGGCAAACGGGCTTAGTGTAGCGCTTGATGCCAGAAGCGCACCAAGAATGGCCATGTAACCGTCAACAGGAAGATGCATAGAGGCTGCATCCATGGCGGCGGTGGCAAAAATTAACAGCGGGATAGTCAGTGGTAACACCAGCAGACTCAACAACACGCCGCTACGCCGCAAACCTACAGTTAACCCCACGCCAGGTGCACCAAGAAAACTCAGCGTCGGAGTCCCAAGCAGCAACGTAAGTGCCATCACCTTCCAGGCGTAAAAATCTAACCCCAGCAAGAGCGCGGCAAGAGGCGAGAGGATCAGCAGCGGCAAACCCGTCACCACCCAGTGAGCGGTCACTTTCGCTAACACCACCATCGGTAAAGGAATTGGCAGCAACATCAGTTGCTCAAGCGAGCCATCCTGAAAGTCATCGCGAAACAATCTGTCCATCGCCAGCAGTGATGCCAACAATGCAGCCACCCAAATCACGCCAGGCGCTATTCGTGCAAGTAATTGCGGCTCCGGGCCAATGCCTAATGGAAACAGGGTGATAACTATCAGAAAGAACCACAGAGGGTTGGCGATCTCCGCACCTTTTCGGAACACCACGCGCAGTTCATGCAGAAAAACTCTGCGCATCATGCCAGTTTCTCCTGCAAATGGATCTGGCGCAGATTGCTGACTGCCAGCGGCTGATGCGTGGTGAGAATCACCATGCCGCCTTGTTCGGTATGCAGCTTGAGCTGCCGGGTGAGTTTTTCCACACCCGTAACATCAATGGCGGTAAAAGGCTCATCAAGTATCCAGAGCTTTTGCGAACTTAGCCATAATCGGGCCAGCGCCACCCGGCGTTGTTGCCCGGCGGAAAGTTGGTTAACCGGGACATCTTCAAAACCAAGTAAACCAACCTCAGTTAGCGCTTGCCAACGTAGGCTTTCCGCACTGTTTGCATGGTAGAAGCTGAGATTTTCAAAGGCGGTAAGAACGGTTTTGATGCCCGGCTGATGTCCGAGCCACAACAAATCCTGATGATATTGATAGCGCGCACGGGACAACCCTTCCCCTTGCCACTTCACTTCGCCATCCTCAGGCTGTGCAAGGCCCGCCAGAATCCGCAATAACGATGTTTTCCCTGCCCCATTTTTGCCGGCGATTTGCACCATTTCACCCGGGCATACGGTGAACGACAACTCGCTAAATAACACGCGATCGTCACGTATGCAGGTCAGGTTAACGGCATCAAGCATTTGAGGAACACTCCTTGTCTCGGGAAACAAAATCATAACACATCATAGGCTTTGCTCCAGATGGGCTGCCGCATCTGCGGTACTCCAAAAGAGGTAATCCTCACACCTAAGATCAAAATTAAGTCGAATTCACCAGTGTTGCAGGGAATAAAGCCAAAAGCCGCTACGCTTAATGGAATAGTTAACCGGTGAGTGATCTAAAAAATGGATGAATTAAAAGAAGACAAAATCGACAAATCCACCGATGAGATTGAAGTCGAAAGTGACGAAAAAGACCACGGCGAAAAGATAGAAGTCGATGAAGAACAGCTGCCATCGCGAGCTATGGCCATCCACGAACATATTCGCCAGGACGGTGAAAAAGAGCTGGAACGTGACGCGATGGCGCTGTTGTGGTCTGCGATTGCAGCGGGCCTGTCGATGGGGGCATCATTGTTGGCAAAAGGGGTATTTCACGTCAATCTGGATGGCGTGCCCGGCAGCTTTCTGCTGGAAAACCTCGGCTACACTTTCGGGTTTATCATCGTCATTATGGCGCGACAACAGTTGTTCACCGAGAACACCGTTACCGCTGTGCTGCCCGTAATGCACAAACCAACCGGGTCAAACTTCCTGCTGTTACTGCGCTTATGGGGTATGGTTTTGCTTGGCAACATGATTGGCACCGGGCTTGCCGCTTATGCATTTGAATATATGCCGATATTTGATGAGCAAACGCGCGATGCATTCGTGAAAATCGGCATGGATGTGATGAAAAACACCCCAGGGGAGATGTTCGCCAACGCCATTATTTCCGGTTGGATAATCGCCACTATGGTGTGGATGTTCCCGTCGGCGGGTTCGGCAAAAATTGTTGTCATCATCATCATGACCTGGCTGGTCGCGCTGGGTGATTTAACCCATATCGTGGTCGGCTCCGTGGAGATCCTCTACCTGGTCTTTAACGGCACCATTCACTGGAGCGATTTCTTCTGGCCATTCGCCTTGCCAACCCTCGCAGGCAATATTTGCGGCGGCACATTTATCTTCGCACTGATTAGCCACGCGCAAATCCGTAACGATATGAGTACTAAGAAAAAAGCCGAAGCGAAGGCTAAAGCAAAGCGCAAACAGGAAGTTGAAGATGGCAAAAGAGAAAAACAGACGCAACGCACTTAAAACTGGTTACGTTTCAGGCAATCAACCTGCTTGCCCCTTAACGTCGCCCTAAAAGCGGGTATACTACGCCCGCAACACCCGCCCGCGCAGCCCAGCGGGTGTTAAGTCCTCTTAGTTAAATGGATATAACAAGCCCCTCCTAAGGGCTAGTTGCAGGTTCGATTCCTGCAGGGGACACCATCTCGATATCAACAGAAATTTTCCCTTCTTTAGCATCGAAGACACAGTCAGCAATAAATATCACCGAGCTACTGCATGATGCTCATGTTATTGCGTCTCGTCGCAACCGAGCAAATTCCGGGCCATCGTATTAGCGAATTTTGGCAATGTTTGCTGCGTAACGGGAAGCTCTGATCATAGTGTTGATTAATTTATCCGCAATAAAGTACCGAATATTCACTTTCGTTCATTCTGGTCCAAATCAATCATTCCTGATGTTCGAAAAAATAGAATACGCAATAAAAATGAGCGATTTAATTTTAACCACCTCTCAAAGTGCGGGTAAAAACCACCAACTCACTTTTTGATGTGAATTTCATCACATTTTATCAATCAGTTACCCCGCATAACATCCTCTCTGTCAGTCATTATTGAGGTTGATTATGTCATTTGATACCCGTTCCACTCTGATGCAACTGTTGTCCCTGGACGCCATACCCGGCCATGAAACAATTGTTGCAGACGTTATTGAGCCTCTTCTTGCGCAGGGAGCAATCAGTACACACCGGGATGTTCTGGGCAATGTCATTGCACAGTTTGGTAGCCAGGATCCAGACGCGCTGCGGATAATGGTGTTCGCCCATATGGATGAAGTCGGCTTTATGGTTCGCAAAATAGAACAAAACGGTTTTATTCGTTTTGAACGAGTAGGCGGCCCCGCGCAAATTACGATGTCCGGCTCCACGGTAAATTTACAGGGCAGTAAAGGCAGTGTGCCCGGTTGTATCGGGATCAAATCTTATCATTTCAGTAAAGGGGATGAACGAACCCACCAGCCTGCTATCGACCAACTGTGGATCGATATCGGTGCCAGCAGCAAACAGGATGCGCTGGCAATGGGCGTTAATGTCGGTACGCCTATCACCCTGAATAACCCACCGCGTAAGCTGGGCAACAATCTGGTGTGCAGCAAAGCGCTGGATAATCGTCTGGGCTGCACCGCTTTGCTGGGGCTTGCGGATAAAGTCGCTGGAAAATCGCTGGATGTAGCTTTGTTTATCGTTGCCGCAGTGCAAGAAGAATTTAACATTCGCGGCATCCTTCCTGCCGTTAACGCCATCCGTCCGGATCTAACCATTGGCATTGATATCACCCCTTCATGCGACACCCCGGATCTCGCCGACTACGCTGATCTGGTGATAAATCAAGGACCAGGCATCACATGTCTGAACTATCACGGACGTGGAACGCTGGCCGGTCTTATTACCTCTCCCAAAGTGGTTCAATGGCTTGAGACGACTGCTGAGCAGCATCACATCCCGGTTCAGCGTGAAGTCGCCCCCGGCGTGATCACTGAAAGCGGATATATCCAGCTTCAGCAAGACGGCATCCTCTGCGCGGGCCTGTCCATTCCTTGTCGTTACACCCATTCCCCAAGTGAAGTTGCCAGCCTGAGCGACCTGCAACACTGCATCGATCTGCTGGCACACCTGGTAGCGGCTAAAGCTGAAACCTTCCCGTTAACAACCAAAGAAAGGAGATCACCACAATGAAGAAGATACTTGTTGCCTGTGGCACCGGCATGGCGACGTCTACCATGATAGCCCAGAAATTAACCCGTTTTCTGGGCGAAAATGGAATTAATGCCACCACTAACCAGTGCTGCCTGAGCGAAATTCCACTCAATAAACAGGGCGTTGATCTTATCGTCACCTCCATGAAGACCAGCACGGATTACGGTGTCCCGTGTCTGAATGGCGCTGCGTTTCTGACGGGTATTAACGATGAAGCGCTCAAGCAGCAGTTGCTCGATCTGCTGAAATAACGCTGAGGATTCCATCATGATTGATTATATTTTATCCCTCGGGGGCACGGTCTTCGTCCCCATCATCATGTTTATCATCGCGCTTGTTTTCCGTATCCCGTTTTTTCAGGCAGTGAAAGCTGGCGTCACTATCGGCATTGGCTTTGTGGGAATGGGGCTGGTGATTGTCATGGCCATCGACAGCCTGAACCCAGCCATCAAACTCATGATCAACCGGTTCGGATTGCATTTACATCTGCTGGATGTAGGCGCAGGCCCCGCTTCTGGTGTTGGTTATGCAACGGCTGTCGGGGCGGTGGTGATCCCGGTCGTATTCTTGTTCAACATTGTGTTGCTGGTCACGCGCCTGACCAAAACCATGAACGTCGATATTTATAACTACTGGCATTACGCCATCACCGGCGCAATTGCCAATATTCTTACCGGCAGCATGATCTATGGCGTGCTGGCTGCGCTATGCCATGCCGCACTGTCGCTGAAAATGGCCGATCTCACCGCCAGGCGTGTACAAAGCATTGTTGGTCTGGAGGGTATCTCTATTCCTCAGGGATGGGGCACCAGTTCAGTACCTATAGCGCTACTGTTGGAATGGGTCTATCAACGCATTCCGTTTATGAAAAATAACAACATCGACGCCAGCGAAATCCAAAAACGTTTCGGCATGATTGGCGATCCGGTGATTATTGGCGTGATTCTGGGGATTATCTTTGGTCTGGCGGCAGGTTACGGATTCAAGGATCTGGCGAGCCTGGTTATTACCGTAGCAGCCATTATGGTGCTGTTCCCACGCATGATCCGTCTGATTGTTGAAGGTTTGTTGCCCATTTCCGAGGGAGCACGCACCTTCTTGCAAAAACATTTTCATGGCCGCGAGTTTTATATCGGCCTGGACAGCGCCGTCACGCTAGGCCATCCCACCACCATTGCCGTGGGTCTGTTGTTGATCCCGATTATGCTCATCACCGCCGGTTTGCTTCCCGGTAACCAGGTGCTGCCACTGGCCGATCTTCCCGTTGCTCCCTTCTTTGTCTGTATGGCAACGGTAATCCACCGGGGAGATTTCCTGCGCACGCTGATCACCAGCTTCATCACCATGATTTTCGTGCTGCTGATCTCTACTCATTTTGCCCCGTACTTTACCCAAATGGCCGCGCAAGGTGGCTTCAGCCTGGCCAAAGATGGTTCGCAAATTACCGCATTATCTGTCGGTAACCCGTTTGGCTGGTCGATTACCGAACTGGTCGGCATGGGTACGATTGGCGTCATTGTTTGCATTGGTATCACCGCACTGGTGGTCATTGGTCTGCGTAAACGCGAGTTGTCCGCCTGATTTATCCCTTATTGAACAGGAGTAGTGAAATATGAGTTGGTTAAAAACTGTTATCGGTACTGAGAAAGCCGTTATTGCCATGTGCCATCTGCGCGCATTGCCTGGCGATCCGGGTTATGACAGCAAAAAAGGCATGAACTGGGTTATCGACAAAGCCCGCGATGATTTGATGGCGCTGCAAAACGGTGGCGTAGACGCCGTCATGTTCTCTAACGAGTTCAGCCTGCCCTATCTGACGCGCGTAAAAACGGAAACCACTGCCGCCATGGCGCGCGTTATCGGACAACTAATGGGCGAGATTCGGGTGCCTTACGGGGTCAATGTGCTGTGGGATCCGGTTGCGTCGTTTGATCTGGCCATGGCCGTAGACGCTAAGTTTATTCGTGAAATCTTTACCGGTGCCTATGCCAGCGATTTCGGCGTCTGGGACACCAATGTCGGCGAAACTATCCGCCACCAGCACCGTATTGGCGCATCACACGTTAAAACCTTGTTCAACATTGTGCCGGAAGCGGCTGTTTATCTGGGGAATCGGGATATTCGCGCTATCGCTAAGTCGACGGTGTTCAACAACCATCCAGATGCGTTGTGTGTTTCTGGCCTGACCGCTGGCAGCAAGACGGATTCCGCGCTGCTCAAAGTCGTGAAAGAGACGGTGCCAGATACCGTTGTTCTGGCCAATACCGGGGTCTGCCTGGAAAACGTGGAAGAGCAACTGGCGATAGCCGATGGTTGTGTGACCGCAACACATTTCAAAAAAGATGGGATATTTGACAACTTCGTCGATGAATCGCGGGTCGCACGCTTTATGGAGAAAGTGCATCAGCTAAGAGGGTAAAACGAGGCCGTTTTACAACGGCCCCGACCGTCATCGCTAACGGCCCGGTGCCTTCGCCAAAAGTATACCGGGCCTTTATTTATCGCTTTTACATTACAGGTGTCAATATGCTGATACATCATTCCCAACAGGCCCAGGCCCGGAGAAAGGCATCAGGCTGGCAGCAGGCGGTTCAGATTGCACTTCAACCTCTCGAAGCCCTGGATTACATCACCAGCAGCTACTGCCAGGGCGTGATTGAAAATACCCTGCAATGGGGGCCTTACTATGTTATCGCGCCCGGAGTAGCCATGCCCCACGCCCGCCCGGAACAGGGTGCACGTGCGAATAGTATTGCCATTACAACCTTTGAGACGCCGGTCAGTTTCGGCCATGAAGACTGCGACCCGGTATGGTTAGTCATAGCCCTTAGCGCGACGGATGCGAATGCTCATCTGGAAACCATCCAGCGCATCACAACGTTGCTTGAAGACAGCGATCTGCTTGCCCGTCTTCAACAGGTAACTACCGATAATGAGCTTTTCCAGTTGATCAGCAACCCCACACTACAGGAGCACTAAATATGCTCCATCTCCATCCATCCCTGGCTTCCGCCGACCCACTTACGCTTGGAGAAACGCTTTCATCGCTGGCCAGGCTGAAGATCAGTACCCTGCATATCGATATTGAAGACACCAGCTTTATCAGCAACATAACCTTCGGGATGAAGACTATCAACGCCATCGCGCAGGCAACCCAACATCCCTTGTCATTTCACCTGATGCTGGCGAATCCTCGCCCCTGGCTTGCATGGATTGCACCGCTCAACCCGGCATGGATTTTTCTGCACGTTGAAGCGCTGGCAAATCCGTCTGAAGACCTGGACGCTATCCGTCAAACCGGAGCCAAAGCAGGACTGGCATTCAACCCTGCCACACCCGTTGCCCATTACCGCTACCTGAATCAACAGCCTGATGGCCTGTTGATCATGACCAGCGAGCCGGACGGCAAAGGGCAACGCTTTATTCCGGCAGTTATAGATAAAGTGGCCGAAGCGGCGCGGTTATTTCCGCAAACTGAAATCTGGGTGGATGGCGGTGTCGATCTCAGCGTTGCCCCCGCACTGATTCACGCGGGGGCTCACCATCTGGTACTGGGCCGCGCTATATTTGGCCATAGCGATATAACCCACGCACTGCGCCAATTTAAGGAGTAACGCTATGAGCCAACAACGTAGTGAACGTATCGGCAATATCCTGCACTACCTCTGGCTACACCAGCAGCTTAGTATTCAACAGGCACATGAATTATTAAATTATGCCGATGCCACCCTGAGGCGCGATTTTAATTATATTGCGCTTCACTATCCGGGTATGGAGCGTTATCACGGAGGGCTGCGCTTTAACGTCAATAGTGCGGATAAAGAATTTGTCTTCGATATGAAAAAGAATCTTAATATCGAGGCTAAAAAACAGATAGCGCTACTGGCGAGACAGAAAATTCAGCCACATGATTTTATTATTCTCGATTCAGGAACCACCTGCCTCGAGCTGGCCAAAGTGCTGGAAATACCCGCGCGCGTGGTGACTACCGATGTCAACATTGCCCATCAAATGGCGCAAATGAGCCATCTCGAAAGTTATATTATCGGCGGCATGATCCGCCCTGGCTATTTTACCGTGGGAGAAAGCCTTGCCACGGATATGCTGAAAACCTTTACCGTCGACCAGGCTTTTATTTCTTGCGATGCATTATCGCTTGATGCCGGGATAACCAATGCCACACTGTTTGAAGTTGGCATTAAAAAAACCATTATCCAACGCGCTAAAAAAGTATTCTTGCTGGCAGACCACAGTAAATTCGAGCAAACCAACCCTTATAACATCAGTACCCTTTCATGCATTCACTGTGTGATAACCGATGAGCATCTTCCCGATTCGCTGTTTAAACGCTACCGTCAGGCGGGTGTTAATCTCATCCGTTAACAGTCCATGGTAGATGATTGCCGTGCTGGTTTATTATGTCAGCCTGCACACCATGAACATTCACCTGTCGCACTCTGCTGCATTTACAACAATTTTGGTGTTAACCGCTCTATTTCAGATTGGTCATCAAATCATGGAGTATCCCATCTGCAAAAAAACAACAACACTACCTCGAGTATGAAAGGTATAATCCTGGCCACGATTTGATTCTTTTAGACCACGAACATGACAAAACTCACATTGCAAGAGCAGATGCTGAAGGCTGGCTTAGTCAGCAGCAAAAAAATGGCCAAAGTTCAGAGAACGGCCAAAAAATCGCGAGTTCAGGCTCGTGAGGCACGCGAGGCTGTGGAAGAAAATAAAAAGGCGCAAATTGAGCGTGATAAAGAGCTGAGTGAACAACAAAAGCAGGCTGCTTTATCCAGAGAATATAAAGCTCAGATCAAGCAGCTTATTGAAATGAACAGAATTGTTATTTCAAAAGGCGATATTGGCTATAACTTCACAGATAATAATTTAATTAAAAAAATCTATGTGGACAAGGTTACTCAGACTCAATTAACCAATGGCCGCCTCGCTATTGCTCGTTTGATGACAGATAAAAATCCTGATGGTGAATACGCGATTATTCCAGCAAGTGTTGCCGATAAAATTGCACAGCGTGATGCGAGCTATATCGTATTAAACAGTACTCTGAGCCCGGAAGCTCAAGACGAAGAAGACCCATATGCTGACTTTGTCGTGCCTGACGATTTGATGTGGTAGGGAAAGTTTCCAGGCTTTCTTCTGGCTTGGGCAGCTTTCAAATCCCAGCAAAACCAGAGCCCCTTTGAAATACGCTCCTCCGCCAAAGCTGGCTTAGGAGCGTAATATTATGTTTGAAGTTACTGCGCACCAATTCGCAGCAGCCCTTTAATGGCTTGCTCAAGATAGCTACGTGGGCAACCGAGATTCAGACGAATAAAACCGGAGCCTGCTGGACCAAAACCACTCCCCATAGAAGGAGCAATACCGGCTATCTCAGTCATCACGTTCTTTAACTCATCATCGCTCAAGCCCAATGCACGGCAATCTATCCATATCAAATAGGTGCCTTGCGCCGGAATGACACGCAACCAAGGCAAGTTGTTCTCTACCTGCAACACAAACCAGTCACGATTTGCCGCGAGATAATCAAGCAATTCGTCCAGCCATTGTTCGGCACCATTATATGCGGCAGTAGCCGCTTCCATCGATAGCGCATTGAATACGTCCAGACCGTGGGCATTTAAACGCTCGATAAAACACGCCTTTAATTCAGCATCAGGAATAAGGAAGTTTGAGATCCGTAGGGATGAGAGCCCAAAGGTTTTACTTGCTGATGTGGCAGCAATTACCCTTGAATGCCAGCGAGACTCAAGATGCAAAACAGAGGTAAATGTTGAGCCAGGCAGCAGAAGATCAGCCCAAATTTCGTCTGAAAGCACCGTCACATCGTATTTTTCACATAGCGCCAAAAGTTTGGTTAACTCAACTTTGCTCCAGCAACGCCCTGTAGGGTTATGCGGGTTACACAGAATGAACAGTGGTGGGCGGTTTTTGCTAAACAATTCCTCTAACTGCGCAAGATCCATCACGTATCCCATATCGGGATCTTCTTGCAGTGGGTTTTCAACCAGGTTGCGCTGGTTAAGCTTGATAATTTTGGCAAATGATCCGTAGTACGGCCCCTGAACCACAACACAATCACCCACCTGGCTTAGCATTTGTACCAACAGTGAAAGACCCGGCACTACTCCTTCAATACTGCAAACCCATTCAGGGCGAATCAGGAGCTGATGGCGACGCTCAAACCAGCTAGTCAGTGCCGTGTAGTATTTTTCATCACGCTCACTGTAACCAAACACACCATGGTCAACACGCCGATGAAGCGCCTCCAAAACATTTGGCGGGCAGGCAAAATCATAATCAGAAACCCACATTGGGAGTAAGTTGTCGGTTTGCATATTCTGATAACGATCGATGAAATCCCACTTCACTGACCCCGTAGCACAGCGATTAATCACCTGATCAAAGTTGTTTTTCATGATGCCGCCTCCTGCTTTGAATTCTCCATGAGTGTAGTGGCCTTAATCGGTGCTTTAGCGATACCAAACCCGGTAAAACCATAAATCAAAGCAAAGAAAATAGCGGAATAACACTGTACCGCCCAGGGTAAGAAATCCAGAGTGCTTACGCCCAGTGTTGTCGCCATATAGACCCCCGCAGCGGTCCACGGAATAAGAGGCTCGATAACAGTGCCCGCATCTTCGATGGTGCGGGAAAGATTTTTGGTATCTAAACCCATGCGGCGATACGCATCCTGATAGAGTTCAGCCGGAACCAGAAGCGCCAGTTTGCCGTCGCTGGTTGCTGCTGTAACCAGAATAGTGGTGCCGATAGTGGCCGCAATCAGTTGACCCACACTATGAATAACGGTGAGCAAGCGGTTGATAATGATAGTGAGCGCGCCTGTTAGTGTCAGTGCGCCAGCAAAAGAGAAAGCACAGAACACCAGCAAGATTGTACTCATCATTGAGAACAAGCCACCACGATTCAGCAGACGGGGCACATCCGCAATAACCCCATCAGAACCTTGTGTGAACATGCTGATATTAAAACCATCCATAAAGGCATCCAGCCCCTGCTTAACACTCAATCCCTGTAGCCAGACGCCAAGAATAATGGCCAACAGACAGGCAATCAGCATCAACGGAATAACCGGTTTTTTGCTGATGGCTCCCCAAAGGACAATAATCGGCGGCAATATCAGCACGATATGGAAGTGATAGAGACTATCGAGCGTATTAATAATGTCTGTCACTCGCTGTGGAGTGGCAACTTCACCCATCATACTGCTGTGGCCAGCAACCAGATAAACAATGGCTGCCAGAATGAAGCTCGGAATGGTGGTGTACATCAAATGCTGAATATGCTCAAACAACGTGGTATCAGCAACAATAGCGGCAAAATTGGTTGAATCAGACAGCGGAGAGATTTTATCGCCAAAGTAAGCACCGGAAACTACCGCCCCCGCTGCGGCTGCGAGTGGGACATCCAGCCCGGCAGCAACCCCCATCAACGCTACGCCAACCGTACCCGCCGAGCCCCATGAGGTTCCAGTACACACTGACACCACACTGGTCAGGAAAAACGCGGCGATAAGAATGTATTGAGGGCTAATCAGCTTCAACCCCCAGTAAACCATATAAGGAATGGTGCCACTAAACATCCAGGTGCCGATAAGCCCGCCGACACAAATCAAAATCATAATAACCGGCATCGCTTTCGCCAGTTTGGCTACGATGGAGTTCATCACATCGTCCCAGTTATATCCTTGCCAATATGCAAGACCTGCGGCAATTGCTGCAGAGCACAAAAGCAACGGCTCAATACGCAACCCCATCACGCCGTAACCGATGATGAGAAATGCCAGCATCGCGATAATGGGAAGTAAAGCCAGCCCAAAAGAGAGCGTTTTTTTGTCGTTGTGTGATTCATTCGCTTTCATAATTGTGTTCCGATTTATTTTGGTAGGTGCAGAGTAAAGGGAACAGAACAATGCAAATGTGATGGAAAGGATGCTGCCATGTAACCGCATACATGAAGAATACAGTTGCGATATTCGTCACAAAATGCGTTGTTGACGGCACGGCTTCAATTACTTATTTCGCATCACCGAATCTCGTTCGATCAGTTCAGCTGCAAAGCATAATGAGCGCGGCGGTGGCGTTTGATGTTGATGCAGCTCAATGGCGAGCAGAGCGGCACGACGTGCCATGCGTTCAATCGGATAGTGCATAGTCGTTAAGGCCGGGAACAGATAACGAGCGAGTACAACATCATCAAAACCAACCAGTGATAACTGTTCAGGCAGCACTACGCCTTGCTGATGAAGGGCTCGCATCATACCGGCGGCCATAACATCGTTGAAGGTAAATGCTGCTGTAAAAGGAATGTGGCTATCGAGAAGTTTTCTGGCAGCCGTTTCCCCACCCTCTTCGTTAAACGGTACGCTAATTATCCAGCTCTTCTCTGGGGTGATCCCAAATTCAGCCATCGCTAAACGGTAGCCTTCCAGCCGCTGCTGTCGGTCATCAATGGGCAAGTCTGATGTGATACAAGCAATACAGCGATGCCCATTTTCCAATAGGTGTTGTGTGGCCTGACGTGCCGCACTTTGGTTATCCAGCCATACACAGCGAGGCGCTATTGAAGGAATGTAGCGGTTCACAAGGACCATAGCGGGGGTATGGGTGCTATAGCGAATTAAATCCTGGTCGGGCAGGCGTGTCGCATGCACGACAATGGCTTCACAGCCCTGGTTAATCAAAAAATCTAAACCTGATTTTTCCAGCTCAGCCTGATGACCACCACTACAGACCATCAGACGAAACCCTTGCTGGCGTGCAACTTCTTCCACACCACGGGCTAATCGGGCAAAAAACGGATCGGCCAGATTGCCGGTTAACAACCCCAGCATATTGCCACTGCGTTTGGCGAGAGCCAGAGCTGCTGCATTACGCCGATAGTTCAGCTCGCGCATGGCTTTCTCCACACGCTCCTGCGTAACAGGTTCAACGTATGAAGTTTGATTTATTACCCGAGATACCGTTGCTGTCGACACTCCGGCCAACTGGGCAACCTCTTTCATTGTCGCCATAGATTCACTTTGATATGGAGAACGTGAGTTCTTAGAAAAAACCATCGCGAGCATATCACCAAAGCATGTGGCATTAGATCCCGCAAAATAACGACCGAATAATATCTTTGGGGGGGCATGCAGCGATTAACGGTAAGCCCCTAAATTCATAGCAATAAAATTAAGAGATGCTAATAGAAAAAGCCCAGCTAAAAGCTGGGCTAAGACTATCAATCAACCAGTACCCGCTTGTTCGTGGCACCCCAGAGAATCGACATTTCGGTAAATAATGCACCGCTGATATCTTCTACTTCTGTCGCGGTAATCTCCCCTTTCCCCTGCTTACCAAACAGAACCACTTCGTCGCCAGGCGTAACCCCTTTCAGGTCGGTAACATCAACCACCACGGTATTCATCGATGTTTTGCCAAGAATTGGAACGCGCTGTCCACGAATCAACACGTGCCCCGCGTTGCTGAACACACGGCGATAACCATCAGCATAACCCACCGGAATATTGGCCAACACGGAGTTACGTTTCAGCGTGTAGGTGCGGTCATAACCCACGGTATTGCCTTTCGGATAACGGTTCACCGAGGCAATAGATGATTTCAGCGTCATGACGCGTTTGTAGTCATTGCTGGCAATGGTATCGCCATAAAACACACCGCCAACGCGAACCATATCAAGCCAGGATTCAGGCACAGTGAGGGTCGCAAAGCTGTTAGCAACATGCATTGTTACGTCTTCACGTTTCAGACCGGTGATATCCAGAACCTGCTGTGACTGAACTTTAAAGTGCGCGAGATCTTTGCGCACGGCCGCCGCATCTTCTTCAGGGTAATGCGACATGATGCCGACGATTTTCAGGTGACTCAGTTCAGAAATAGCTTTCGCATCATTCAACCCTTCCTGATTACTCACTTCCAGTCCGTTGCGCGACATACCGCCGGAGTTCAACGCCAGGTGAATACGCAGCGTTTTCCCCTGTTGTTGAGCAATCGCATCCAGGCGTTTAGCCATATCCAGATTGCCGATTAACTCTTCGGTGTCATAGTCCGTCGCCTGGCGCATCTCTTCTTCGGTCGCATTTCTCACACGCAGTAAGCGTCCTTTAAAACCGAGATCGCGTACGGTTTTGAGTTCTTCATTGCTGGCAACGCCAATACATTGCACGTTATTTGCCAGCATAACCGGCGTGACCAGCGACAGGTCGTGCCCGTAGGCATCCCCTTTCAGAATGGCGCACATGGTCGATTTATTGCCAAGCAGTTTTTGGACTTTTTGTACGTTGTATTCCAGCGCGCTACGCGAGATTTCAAGTGTTGAGTTATCAACGACCAGTTGTTGATGGTGATATCCCGCAGCAGAAAGCGTGCTTGTTGGAGGAACGGTGGTATTGGTGTGGCTATTACAGGCAGTCAGAACAAACAGAGGGATTAAAGCTAAACGTCGTAAATGCAGTGGCATGCTAACTCCTTAGCAAAGTTAAAAGGGTTCATAGCGAACCAAAAATCATCCGAGAAAACAGCTTATCTTCCTGATTCCCATCTTAATTTAATGGCCTTATCTCAAAGATTACATAGATGGCTGAAAATAAAAGAGCTTACTCACAATCAGTGGGTAAGCTCTTATAAATTGCTGGCGTCAGCCGTTAATATTGATGTTCAGGTTTATGTAATAAATGATCAAATGATGAGTGCTGCAAACTGTCCATCCCCGTAGGTTCAGACATTATTGCCGGAACCACATGCACTTTAGGATCGATAACCGTCGTTTCGCTACCCGATTGCTCAGTGCCTTTAATCAGGCTGGTAATATCAGTGCCATGTTCCAGCTCTTGAGCCAGGTCACTCAAATTTATGCGATCGTCAATATGTTGAGCCTTATCACTCCCCAGATCAGAAATACCGGATTGGTGTATGGCGCTATCCGCTGATGGGGCTGGTGCCGGAAGGAAAAGATCATCACTGCTTTCCAGCAAGTTATTCAGCGAATGCGACTGTTCGGCGTGGTGCTCAATTACAGCGTGACCGGTGCTTTCTTCAGCCAACGGTACAGGAGGCGCTTCGCTGGAAGGCGCACCAGGAACCAGGCCATCACTGACATCATGGTCGGCCGTTGCTGTTGTGTAATGCCCTGCCTCATCTTTGACAGTAATGCTAACGTGTACAGGCAGACCCTCTTTCAGATCGCCTGTTTCAATCCCAATATGGTAGCCGAGCTTCCCGTTACCCAGGTCAACCACTTCACCTTTATAGTGATGATCGTTGATGGTCAGCTTCACGATGTCGCCCAGCGCTATGTCACCCGTTACGGTACCGGTGACAATAGAGTGCTGCACGCTGGCTGGAGTGTCTACTTGTTGAGGGTTACTCTCTGGCGAGTTAGGAGAAGTGCCATCACCGTAAATCACCCCCGCTATCTGGTTTGAACCATTTAAAGATAGCGTGTTGCCCTGATCATCAGTCCCGCTAACCGAAACATTATCCCAAGAGTTAACCTGATTGTTTTGAGGGTGATCGACACCTGATGTGATCTTGTAATGAATTCCTTCTCCACCTTGTAGGAAGATGTAGTCTTTATGTTCACTCTGCGAATCACCCTTAACAGCCTGAAGGTTATCGTGAAAACCATCATTGCGTACATACTGGGTGCCCGGATGGACCACAAAGATATCGGTATGGCTGCCATCACCATTAACGTTACCGTCTTTGTAAAGACCGATCTGGCTTTTAGGATCGGCACAGTCTGGCTCGGAATCGCTTTCACTCAACCAGACATGCACATTTGAACCAATCTTGACAATTTTCCCATCCTGAACATCGAAGCCATCAGCTGATTCACTGCCACCATTCACATGGGTGATCACACTATTCGGTTTATCCGTTGAGGGAGTTTCTACAGTTTCAATGGCATCAATAGTGATATTGATGTTGTGATTCTGATCCGTAGGTGTCAGTTCAGTGGCCGGGATCTCCGACGGTCTGTCGAGGTGCGGCGTTTCAACTGGTGGCTTTTCCGTGTGCGGCATCTCCGCCGGCGTCAGCTCCATCGCCGGGATCTCCGACGGTCTGTCGAGGTGCGGTGTTTCCACCGGTGGCTTTTCCGTGTGCGATACTTCGGCCGGCGTCAGCTCCATGGCCGGGATCTCCGACGGTCTGTCGAGGTGCGGTGTCTCCACCGGTGGCTGTTCCGTATGCGGCACCTCGGCCGGCGTCAGCTCCATCGCCGGGATCTCCGACGGTCTGTCGAGATGTGGTGTCTCCGTCGGTGGTTGTTCCGTATGCGGCACCTCGGCCGGCGTCAGCTCCATAGCCGGGATCTCCGATGGTCTGTCGAGGTGCGGTGTCTCTACCGGTGGCTTTTCCGTGTGCGGTACTTCGGCTGGCGTCAGCTCCATCGCCGGGATCACCGACGGTCTGTCGAGGT
>NZ_LXEO01000029.1 GCF_001654865.1 Buttiauxella noackiae ATCC 51607
GAGATGCGGCGTTTCAACTGGTGGCTTTTCCGTGTGCGATACTTCGGCCGGCGTCAGCTCCATGGCTGGGATCTCCGACGGTCTGTCAAGATGTGGTGTCTCCACCGGTGGCTGTTCCGTATGCGGTACTTCGGCCGGCGTCAGCTCCATTGCCGGAGTTTCCGGGGGCTGCACATCGGTGAGCGGCACTTCTACTGGTATCTGCGCTCCAATAGCTATCTCTGTAGGAGTCAGGATCGGCTGCAATGTTTCAGTCGTGGTAGATATACTTTGAGCAGGAAACGTTTCAAATTGGTTATTATCCAGAACCTGGGAAGCGAGACCATTGGTTGGAAACCCTGAAGTGGCATTAACCACTTCGCCGGTCAGTTCTACTCGTTCAATAAAATGCCCGCCGCCACCCGTTCCAGGTTCGATTGGTGCCTCATTACCTGCTGCGGTTGCATCCAGTGCTTTGGTCGGGTCAACACCATCTGTAATTGCCTGCTGGAGTGCCGCGACATCATCAGTCGCGTGCTCAGTGTTAGCGGCAGCACTCACGCCGCTTTGGTCACTCCAGTGACTATTACGCCCCATATCCATTGTATGACCATCGGATAAGTTCACCGTTAATGCACCGTTAGCACCGGTTACGATTTCTTCTCCGGCGAAGATCCGATCCCCTTCATGCAATTCGCGCTGCGTTCCATCAACAGCAATAGCAAAAACCTGTCCAATGACTACTTTGACGATACCGAGTATGTTGTGCAAACCACTTGCCCCTGAGTATTGAAATTACATATATCCGTCATACTTCAAGTTGCATGCAAGTTGGCTTTCCTCGCCCCAAGGGGCCAGCGCAGGCGCTTTTCGAAAGCTAAAGTCTTTTGTTCTGCAACTCGAATTATTTTGGGTATAGATGCAACAAAATAAGAATTTTGATGTGTCACTTGTCTAAAAATGAACATCTTTTTTAATTAAAGAATTAATATTAACGTTTTATTTACAATAAAATCTGTCTAAAATATCCGCCATCCCTATATACGTAATAACTTACACTAAAAAACAAAGTGAGGAACATCTCGAATAATAAAAAATTCATTTCCCAACATGAAACAGACCGATTCATATGTAGGTCTACTAAGATAAAAAAACAATACCTCTATATTTGAATAGTTATGATATTCACTATATAAAAACCAGGCTAATCGAATAAATATCACACAGCAATGTTGTGCAGTTGCGTCAGTGATGTTAACGAATCACAACCTAATGAGTAATGTCCATTATTCTACATTTCAAAACATGTTCACTTATATTTATCCCAGGTAATAAACCCATCCCTGATTTTAAAAACCACTAAATATATTCAGTCAGATATTGATACTTATTTCAATATGCCCGATGACAGAACCGTAATTTACATAATGCATCATACAAATCACTTAATGTATAAGCATTACATACTGAAACCACTTACATCTTCTATTTCTCTATAGCGCGATTAATATGTTCAGTTGTTACATGCCAGAATGTCGATATCTACAAACCTGTCTCATGAGTTCTGACTCTCATGGTGTGTTTGCTTAGCTTTTCCCGTGTTTCTCGCCAATGGCCCCTAATGCTGGATACTGGAACAGATATTTCTACAGTTACGAGGCAATCCGCAGAAATCACACACGTCAGTCCAAAGATATTGATATTTACCGTGTGTTTCGCGTACTCAATGCCATAACCGCGCTGGCCACGGTGAATAACCCAATAATCCAGGACATCGTCCATGGCGTTCCATCACTGAGCAGCGCCAGCAGCAACGAAGAGATAATCCCGCTGCCATACTGCAATGACCCCATAAAGGCCGATGCAGAACCGGCAACGTTTGGCACCGAATCCAGCGCGGCGGCGGTCGACGTCGCTGCAATAATGCCGTTCATCGAGAAGAAGACGAAAACCGCAGCCACAATCAAAATCAGCCCACCAATTTCCAGTTTTGCCGCAACAGCCAGAACCAGAGCGGCAACGGCGGCAGTTACCACCGCAAATTTCAGCAACACTTCGAGCGAATAACGCTGCACCAGGCGGCGATTTATCACGCTCATGCTCATTAGCCCGACAATATTCAACGCAAATAGCCAGCCGTAGTGTTGCGGCTCCACGCCAAAGTAAGTGATATAGACAAATGGCGAGCCAGTAATAAACGCGTAGGCCGCGACGTAATAGAAGGTCAGGCACACTGTAAAACGCATGAAAGTGGTGTTGGTTAGCAGCGCATAGTAGTTACGAAATGCGCTGGGTAACGAGGCTTTCACCCGCTTTTCCTCCGGCAATGTTTCTGGCAACCAGAACAGTGAAACAAACATCAACCCGCCAATTACCGCCAGCAACCAAAAAATTGCGTGCCAGGAGGTGAATTTAATCATCTGCCCACCAAGCAGTGGCCCGGCGATAGGCGCAATCGCCATAATGATCATTAATGTTGATAGCATTTGCGCAGCACGCGTCCGGCTAAATAAATCACGGATCATGGCTCGCGCCAGCATCGGCCCAGTGCATGCGCCCAAAGCCTGGAAAACACGCCAGAAAACAATCTGCGTAATGTCAGTGGAAAGTGCGCAGCCCACAGAGCCAATCATGAATAGCGCCATACCAATAAATAGCGGTAAGCGGCGGCCAAAGTGATCGCTTAACGGCCCCCAAATCAGTTGGGCAACACAAAAACCGATTAAGAAACCGGTAATCGTCAGTTCCGCATTGCCGTGTAGGTCTGCGGCCATTAACGGCATGGCAGGCAAATAGATATCGGTAGATAAAGAGGTGAACGCCATTAACGCGCTAAGAATAATCACGAAGGAGAGGCCGGCCGTTTTACTGGCTGCCGTCTGCACGCACGCCTGAGAGTCAATCATAGAATTTCGTACCCAAATAAGTCAGGCGCTTATAGTAGCGACTGCGCACGAAAAGATAATCCAGGGTAATTGGATAGCCATTATGAATCGCACTCATGAATGTGTTTAACGCCAGGTTAAATCCTGGTTCTTTTCCACAGCCCCACAGTCTGGCGAGTATGTCCTATGCTTACTGTCTGCGTTTGTAATGCCAACAGGAGAAAAGTATGAGTGATAACAAAAGCATACCCACCACCCGTAACGAGACGCACACCGTTCAATTCCCCACACCGCCTTTTCCCAAGCAGAAGCAGCCTTTCCCAGGGCTTGCGGGGAAAATGATCCCTCGCCCCGATCATGGCGAAACCTCCTATAAAGGCAGCGAACGTCTGGCGGGCAAAAAGGCGCTGATAACCGGTGGCGATTCCGGGATTGGCCGTGCGGTTGCTATCGCCTTTGCGCGCGAAGGTGCCGATGTTGCGATCAACTATCTGCCCGAAGAAGAGGAAGATGCCAAAGAAGTTATCGAACTGATTCGTGCTGCCGGGCGCAAAGCGGTTGCTATTCCCGGTGATATTCGCGA
This sequence comes from Buttiauxella noackiae ATCC 51607, assembly GCF_001654865.1. GTDB lineage: Bacteria > Pseudomonadota > Gammaproteobacteria > Enterobacterales > Enterobacteriaceae > Buttiauxella > Buttiauxella noackiae. The sequence goes on from NZ_LXEO01000029.1 coordinate 3,448, forward strand.
AGAGTCGTTTTGCCAACGGCTGGTGAAACAGGCCGCGCAAGAACTGGAAGGATTGGATTTGCTGGTGAACAATGCCGGCCGCCAGCAGTATTGTGAATCAATAAAGGATCTCTCCACGGAAGCCTTTGACGCGACTTTCAAAACCAATGTTTACGCCATGTTCTGGATAACGAAAGCCGCGTTAGATTACCTGCCGCGTGGTGCATCTATTATTAATACTTCGTCGGTTCAGGCTTATCTCCCCAGTGAAATTTTGCTCGATTATGCCCAAACCAAAGCCGCTATCGTTGCATTCACTAAGTCGTTGGCAAAACAGCTTGGGCCAGAAGGCATCAGGGTAAATGCGGTAGCACCAGGCCCTTACTGGACTGTTTTGCAGTGCTCTGGCGGCCAACCACAGGAGAAAATTGAAAAATTCGGTGAGTCTGCGCCGCTTGGTAGACCAGGCCAGCCTGCGGAAATTGCCGGGCTGTATGTCACTCTGGCCTCACCTGAGTCGAGCTTTACGTCAGGCCAGGTGTGGTGTTCAGATGGCGGGACAGGAACGCTGTAAAATACTGGCGCAGAACGGAGATGTCTTTCTCCGTTCTGGAGCTTATTTAGATTCTGGCACGATGGAGATATGGCCGTTGGTTTCCAGAATCGCAAACTTAATCTCATCAAGCCTGGTAATACCGTGGTCAACTCTGGCCATTAATAAAATATCGTCACAGGAAATATCGGCTTTTTTCATTTTATCCTGAAAAAGATAGCCATTTTCCACCAGAATAACCGGCGTTCCATCAAGTAGATCATCCGCTCCCGGCAGATATTTTTTAATCATGCCAAACAGCATATCCACCACAATTAAAGTGACGATCGTAATCATCGCACCGGTGACTGAAAAATCATTTCCCAGCAGCGCCTGTTGGGTGGCCTCACTAATAATCAGCAATAGAATCAAGTCAAAAGAGGTCATTTGCAGCAAAGCACGCCGGCCCGCAATCTTAAAAACCACCATCAATATCAAATAAATGGCGAATGCCCTTAATACCATATCCATTGTCTGGCCACCTCAGGGATAGATAATTTGCCGAAACGTAATATCCGGTCCACCATCAACTGCTATCGTGCTTTTAATCACACCTGCTTTCATCGGAGTAAGACTTAACCACAGTGTTTGTTTTTCACCTGCTGTAGGTTTGTCATATTCAATGATCATTTCACCATTGCGGCTGTACATTTTATCCGGCTGCGGTTGCAGAGAATCAACGCGAAAACTCTCCATAAAATCACCGCCAAAAATAATACGGTTGCGATCGCGAGGGGATGAGACTGAAACAATTTCCATATCAGCATCACTCATCAGCCGATTGAATTTTTCATAATGGAGGGAAAGCGAGCCATTGGTATTGGAAAGGTGAGAATCACTCAGATAACCCTTTGAAAATATCCCGCACAAGGCGGCAACAACAATCAGCAACAGCAGGACAAAACCATAGCGCCGTACATGAAAGTCAAAGTTCAGCCAGAACGGTTTTTCGACAACGGGCGAAGATTTATCGGCGGGTGCGGTTTTCATGATTTTCATCCGGCAGAAAAGGGGCTGCCGCGAGGATAAGCTCACTGCGACTTTTTGAAGTCTAGTCAACGCATTGAAGGTGTGCCACCGTCGCGCTTTGATTAACTGGCCGCAAAAGCTCGAACCGCAATGCCCTTCTCTTCCAGCAGGTTACGAATCTGGCGAGCCATTTCGATGGCACCAGGGCTGTCGCCATGGACACAGATGGAGTCTGCTTTGATAGGTGTAAACTCGCCTTCGATAGAAGTCACGCCACCTTCGATGATCAGTTGCAGCATACGTTGCGCGATGTGCTGTGCATCATGAAGCACGGAGCCGGCCTCGAGACGAGAAACCAGAGAACCATTAGCGTGGTAGGCGCGATCGGCAAAGGCTTCAGCAATCGTTCGCAGCCCCTTTTGCTGTGCCAAATCCAGCCCCCGGGAACCCGCAAGGCCCACCAGCGGTAAACGGTGATCAATGGCAAGAATAGCGTCGATGACCGCCAATGCCTGGCGTTCATCCTGGGCAATCGTGTTGTAGAGCGCGCCATGCGGCTTAACATAACGCACTTCGGTTCCAGCCGCTTTCGCCAGACCTTGCAGTGCACCAATTTGATAAATCACATCTGCGATTAATTCATCACGGCCAACGTCCATATTACGGCGACCAAACCCCACCAAATCGGGATAGGAGACGTGCGCGCCAATTGCCACCCCCTGCTGGGCTGCCGAGCGCAGTGTTGATAACAGTACCGCTGGGGAACCGGCATGAAAACCGCAGGCGACGTTGGCGCTGCTGACAAGTTTCAGAATCGCGGCGTCATCACCCATCGTCCACGCGCCAAAACTCTCACCTAAATCACTATTTAAATCTATCGCCGTAACCATCGCAGCCCTCTTCGCCCACACACTTATCTGGTGATAATTAGCATACATTATTTGCGTAGCGGGACATCTTTCATCAGCAATGAGAGCAAAAATGCGAGCACCACAACGCACGCCGAAATCATATACACCGAGTGCAATGCCGCACCAAACGCCTGCAAATAATCATTTTGCAGCGCTGCCGGTAGTTCATGTACCGCTTTAGCGCCCAGTTGGTGTGGCAGTTGAACATCCGGAGGGATCAGCTCACTAAGTTTGTTTTGCAGTACATTAGTAAAAATCGCACCAAAAGCCGCGACACCTATCGAACCACCAATCTGGCGAAACAGCGTAGTACTGGAGGTCGCCACCCCAATCAGTTTCTGATCCACGCTATTTTGTACCGCCAGGATCAGCACCTGCATAACCATCCCCAGGCCAAATCCCAGCAGTGCGATATACAGATAAAGAGTGTGAATCGGCGTATCGATTTTTAGTGTACCGAGCAATGCCATGGCAATGAACGTCACCAGCGAACCAAGAATCGGGAATATACGATAACGCCCAATTTTGCTGATAATGCGACCACTAATAATAGAAGTCAGCATTAACCCGCCCATCAGTGGTAACAGTTGAATCCCCGCTTCCGTCGGCGTGGATGACTTCACCACCTGCAAATAGAGTGGCAGGAAGGTCATGGAACCAAACAAAGACATCCCAATAATAAAACCAATCAGGCAACTTAACAGGAAGGTGCGGTCTCGAAACAGGCCGAGCGGAATGATTGGCTCAAAAGCCCGCTGTTCTTCATAGATAAAACCACCAAGCGTCACCACGAAGAAAGCAAATATGCACCACAGTTGGGGATCGGACCACGCCATTACCGTGCCACCCTGGCTGGTAAACAGAATCAAACAAGTCAGTGAGGCCGCAAGATAGCCTGCGCCGAGGAAATCAATTTGGTGGCGAATACGCGCCGTTTGCGGCTTCAGCACTGCACCTATGACCAGCAGCGCAAAAATACCCAGCGGCAGATTGATGTAAAAAATCCAGCGCCAGGAAAAATGCTCAACCAGAAAACCACCAATCAGCGGCCCAATCACAGTGGCTAGACCGAATACGCCACCAAACAAGCCCTGGTATTTTCCACGCTCAGCCGGAGGGATGACATCGCCCACAGCCGCCATCGTCACCACCATCAGGCCACCACCGCCCAGCCCCTGCAATGCACGCATGAGAATCAGCTGCGTCATATTCTGCGCAAGTCCACACAATGCCGAGCCAAGCAAGAACAATACAATAGCGATTTGCAGAACGATTTTTCGCCCAACCAAATCGCCAAATTTACCGTATAGCGGCACCACAATTGTTGAAGAGAGCAAATAAGCCGTTACTACCCAGGAGAGTTTTTCCAGCCCACCCAACTCGCTGACGATTGTCGGCAAGGCGGTAGATACGATGGTCTGGTCGAGTGCCGCAAGCAGCATGACCAGCATCAGCGCGGAAAACAGCAAACGAATCGATGTCGTTTGCTGTTGCGTTTCTGACTGGGGCGTTTCGGTGGCGGTCATTTTACCTGTCGGCTTGTAATTAATTAACTGGGTAATTAATATAGTTGGATTAGTTTCACACGGTCAATGGAGTGCGCACAAAATGTCACCTGAAAACGCCCCTGATAAATCCGAAAATAGTATTGATAATAGCCAAAAACGTCGCCGCCCTGGCCGCCCAGCGGGTACCAGCAAGAGTACCGATAAGCGTGAACATTTGATTGATATCGCGCTAAAGTTATTTTCAAATCAGGGGATTGCGCAAACCCCACTGAGCGCCATTGCCGCTGCTGCGGGTGTGACGCCTGCCATGCTGCATTACTATTTCAAAACCCGCGAACAATTGCTTGATGTATTAATTGATGAGCGTTATATGCCAGCGCGGGCATCAATGGGTGGTGCTTTTGAGCAACACCCAAACGACCCGGTGGGTGCGCTGACCGCGTTGACGCAGAAATTCATTGATGTCTCGTTGCTATACCCGTGGTTTGCGCCGCTGTGGATAAGAGAAGTATTGAGTGAAACCGGGTTACTGAAGCAACGAATTGATGCCCGTTTCGGCTCGAAAGAGAAACAGTCGGCGGTGAACTGGATTCGAAAATGGCAGGATGAAGGCCGCTTAAACCCCGATCTCGACCCGGAGTTTCTGTTCATTTCTCTGTTCGGTTTAACGCTAATGCCGGTTGCCCGCCTGCAACAGGAAATTCGTAAAGGGGATACCAGCCTGAGTACTGAAAGGCTTTCGCGTCATATTGCCGCACTGCTGAAATCTGGGGTGGGTAATCAGCCCCCAGATTAAGATCAATTATTTCCAGCCCCATTCATCACTCACATCAATGATTAGGCTTTTTCTTAGTTTACCCCTATTAAAAATGATGGATTATGCACGCGCCAGATGATGGCGTTTCGCTTCGGCGGCTTCTTCTCAATTTTGGGTTAAACAGCAATGAAAAAAGTAATGTTGATGTTGGTTATGGCCACAGCACTGGCTGGTTGTAGTTCTCCTGCTCAGCGCATGGCTGATTGCCAGGCTCAGGGGATCAGTAAAGATACCTGTTATCTTGCCGAGCAGAACCGACAAAACTCCATTAATAACGCAGCGATGAAACAGGCAATGGAAAATGCCCACGACGCAGTAAAATAAGTCTGATTGTCATCGTTAACACAGGCTCGAATGAGCCTGTTTTTCATCTTATTCCCGCCAGACACAAAATCGCATAACCATTTGAATTTGGTTGATTTTATAACCACTTATTTATGCGAAGTGTAAAGTTTAAAAAATGAATGCCTTAGCCGTTTGTTGACGCTTGTATTTAGCCTGATATGGGGAGTACATTAGCGCCGGCGAATCGATTAATCGCCATCAAAATGCAATATGAAACGGCTATATCGAGTGAAGTAAATCCCAAAACACCCGAACTGCGGTTTCATCTTTCTATACTGAATTTTTAGCAAGATTGCGCGGAAACACGCGCGGAGCAATGTAACGTGAAATATTTCATGATGGGCTTATCGTTCATTTTGTTAGTGTGGATTGGTACGTTTGTGATGATGGTTGAATAACCGGAATATCAAACAATGAGAGACAGGAGCCATAAGGCTCCTGTTTTCGTTTTTATTCGGCTAAATCTGAAGAAGATTTCTGCGTAGTTGGTAATAAGCCGTCCGCCCGGAACATCGCTTTAATACCTCGTACTGCCTGACGAATGCGATCGCGGTTTTCAATTAGAGCAAAGCGAACATGCGTGTCGCCGTAATCACCAAAGCCAACCCCTGGCGAAACGCACACTTTCGCATCCTGAAGTAGCTTTTTAGCAAACTCAAGCGACCCCATTTGCGCGTACTGCTCAGGAATTTTCGCCCATACATACATTGACGCTTTCGGGCATTCCACCATCCAGCCCGCTTCATGCAAGCCCTTAACTAAGACATCACGGCGGCGTTTGTACTGTTCGGCAATATCTCGCACGCATTCTTGCGGGCCTTCAAGTGCAGCAATCGCGGCGACCTGTAACGGCGTAAATGTGCCGTAGTCATGGTAGCTTTTGATTCGAGCTAGTGCGTTCACCAGCTCTTTGTTGCCCACCATAAAACCGATGCGCCAGCCCGCCATATTGTAACTTTTCGACAGGGTGAAGAATTCAACGGCCACATCACGTGCACCTGGAACTTCCATAATTGACGGGGCTTTCCAGCCGTCATAGACAATATCGGCGTAGGCCAGGTCATGCACCACCAGCACATCGTAACGTTTAGCCAGCGCGACAACTTTCTCGAAAAACTCCAGTTCAACACACTGTGCTGTTGGGTTCGATGGGAAGCCGAGGATCATCATTTTCGGTTTTGGATAGCTTTCGCGAATAGCACGCTCCAGCTCGGCAAAGAAGTCGACACCTTCCACCAGCGGCACCGAGCGAACCTGCGCACCGGCGATAACTGCACCGTAAATATGTATTGGATAACTTGGGTTTGGCACCAGTACCGTGTCGCCGTGGTCGAGCGTTGCCAGCATCAGGTGAGCCAGCCCTTCTTTCGAGCCAATGGTGACAATCGCTTCGCTTTCAGGATCGATTTCGACGTCATAGCGGTCTTTGTACCAGCGCGAAATCGCACGGCGTAAGCGCGGAATACCTCGGGATGTGGAGTAGCCGTGCGTATCTTCACGCTGCGCCACCGTACAGAGTTTTTCTACGATGTGCGGCGGTGTTGGGCCATCAGGGTTGCCCATGCTGAAATCGATAATATCTTCGCCGCGACGACGTGCCGCCATTTTCAATTCAGCGGTGATGTTGAACACATACGGAGGGAGACGATCGATACGCGAAAAACGACGTTTTGGACTGGAGTCAGCCATAAATTCCTCAGATTAACGTTAGCGCCCGGACCGTCCGAGCGACGCTGCCACGCGATGTGGCCTGCTTTGAAAATAACCTGAATGAAAATCATCTGTCGAGAGACCCGGTTAAATATTTTTTATTGCACACAAAAGAGGATGCTTCATTTGAAGCTTATCCCTATTTTATTTGATAACCATGATTTATATTAACCATGTCGCAACAATCCAATAACTTTAATTTCAGAAGACGTGGAGTATCACCATGACCCTACACATCGATGACTTACCGCGCGCAATCCGTGAGATAAAACAAAAACTTCGCCACGAATTGCCTGACTACAAAGCCGTTTTTGAACAACTCGAAGCCGATATGAAGCGCCAGATTGACGCAATCCGTGATGAGATGGCCCGTGGTGAAAACCCGGTGCCTCAAATCGAGGCCGACGATATCGTCAACAATCGTGTCAGTGAGCAACAAAAAGCTCTGATTCGCCAGCGCGGTTGCTGCACTGTAAAAGGTGTATTTCCACAATCCCAGGCTCAGGCCTGGAATGAAGAAGTGGGAAATTACCTGGAGCGGAATAATTTTGTCGAAAAACTCAAGAATGCTGCAGAAGATAACTATTTCGGTAATCTTGCCGCCAGTAAACCGCAGATTTACGGTATTTACTGGTCTAAACCACAAGTCGAAGCTCGCCAGCATGCCCGTATGAAAGCGGTACAGGTTTTCCTGAATAATTTATGGGAAACCGAAAGCAACGGTAAACAGCACTTCGATCCAAATCGTGTCGTGAGCTACGCTGACCGTACCCGCCGTCGCCCGCCGCGCTCGAACTCCCTGGGCCTGTCGCCACATGTCGATGGCGGTTCAGTTGAGCGCTGGCTGGATGAGAATTTCCGCCATGTTTATCGCCATGTGTTTGCCGGTGAATGGCAAAATTACAATCCATTTGCTGCGGAAGGCCGTACCGAAGTACGTGAGTTCCCATCCCCAGCAGTGTGTTCCATGTTCCGTACTTTCCAGGGTTGGACGGCACTTAGCCCTCAGCGCAAACACGGTGGCACGCTAACCTTACTGCCGATCGCAAACGCAATGGCCTATATCTTACTGCGCGCACTACAAGACGATGTGCCTGAAGAATCCTTATGTGAAGCGAAGCCAGGACGCGCACTATCCATTAACGAGCAATGGCATCCCCTTTTATTAACAGGGATTTCCTCAATTCCGGATATGGAAGCAGGCGATACCGTGTTCTGGCACTGCGATGTGATCCATGCCGTTGAAAATGAACATCATGGGGAATTTGACAGTAACGTGATGTATATCGCTGCAGCTCCGTGGTGTGAGAAAAATACTGCATACCTCGAGCGCCAATGGCCAGCATTTGTTGAAGGAAAATCACCGCCAGACTTCGCCGCTGATGATTTCGAAGTGGATTTCACGGGACGAGCCACTCCTGCGGATTTAACTGACGCCGGACGAGAGCAATTGGGCGGGAAGTAATCGAATCAGTGGTCGGATATCGCTACGCTAATCCGATCGACAAAAAGCTGTAAGTCCGTTGTGGGGTGGATTAGCGCAAGCGACATCCACCTTCTTTTCACCAAAAGATACCTTTCTGGTAACCGCTGTGTAATTTCCTTATCATTGCCTTTCCATTCTTTGTCACGCGAGTCACCCGTGCACGAAATTTTTAATATGCTGCTGGCGGTATTTGACCGGGCGGCGCTGATGCTTATTTGCCTGTTTTTCTTGATTCGCATCCGGCTTTTCCGCGAGCTGCTGCATAAAAATGCCCACACGCCCAAAGAGTTATTAGCAGTCACTGCTATTTTCTCGTTATTTGCCTTGTTCAGCACCTGGTCTGGTGTACACGTTGAAGGCTCGCTGGTTAACGTGCGCATTATCGCAGTCATGGCGGGGGGGATCTTATTTGGCCCGTGGGTAGGTATTATCACCGGTATTATTGCCGGGGCACACCGTTATCTAATTGATATTGGTGGCATAACTGCTATTCCCTGCCTGATTACCAGCATCGTTGCGGGCATTATTGCAGGTTGGATAAACCGTAAAATACCCAAAGAGAAACACTGGAGTGTCGGCATTATCGCCGGGATGCTATGTGAAACCATGACCATGGTACTGGTAGTGCTATGGGCACCATCTGTTGAGCTCGGGATAGATATCGTTTCGAAAATCGGCATTCCGATGATCCTCGGAACAGTCTCTATTGGCCTGATAGTGGTGCTGGTGCAAAGTGTTGAGGGTGAAAAAGAGGCCAGTGCCGCGCGCCAGGCCAAACTTGCGCTGGATATTGCCAACAAAACATTGCCTCTGTTCCGCAAAGTTAATAGCGAATCACTGCGCCAGGTCTGCAATATTATCCGTGAAGATATTAAAGCCGACGCGGTGGCGATAACCGATATCGACAAAGTACTGGCCTACGTCGGTTTTGGGGAGAATAACTATAAACAGAATGACGACGGTATCAGCCCCAGAACGCAGCTCGCGATTCGAGAAGGCAAAATCATTATCCGCAATGATGATGAAGCTTACCGGACGCCGGAAATTCACTCGCTGATAATTATTCCGTTATGGGAAAAAGGTGTTGTCACCGGCACGCTTAAAATCTATTACCGCCACGCACACCAGATAACTTCCACATTACAAGAAATGGCGGTCGGGCTTTCGCAGATTATTTCTACTCAACTGGAAGTTTCTCGCGCGGAGCAATTACGCGAAATGGCAAATAAAGCAGAGTTACGCGCTCTGCAAAGCAAAATTAACCCTCATTTTCTGTTCAACGCCCTGAATGCGATTTCATCGTCTATTCGGATGAATCCAGATACCGCACGCCAGCTTATCTATAACCTGTCGCGCTATCTGCGTTACAACATTGAATTAAAAGATGATGAGCAGATCGACATTAAAAAAGAGCTTTATCAAATTAAAGACTATATCGCTATTGAGCAGGCGCGCTTTGGCGACAAGCTAACGGTGATTTATAACATTGAAGAAGAGGTTAACTGTCTGATCCCAAGCCTGCTTATTCAGCCGTTGGTTGAAAACGCGATTGTTCATGGCGTTCAGCAATGTAAAGGCAAAGGTGTCGTGACCATCAGCGTGGAAGAGAGTGGTAACCGGGTGCGTATTGCTGTGCGCGACACCGGGCATGGTATCGATCCGCAAGTTATTGAACGCGTAGAGGCCAACGAGATGCCAGGCAATAAAATTGGCCTGTTAAATGTGCACCATCGCGTAAAATTACTCTATGGAGAGGGGTTAATTATCCGCCGTCTTGAGCCGGGTACGGAAATTGCGTTTTACATTCCTCACGCCGCAACTGTCGTTCCGCCGTTATTGTCGCAGCAAGGAGGAAATACATGAAAGTTCTCATCGTAGAAGATGAAGTGCTGGCACAGCAGGAGCTTAACTGGCTGATAAAAGAACATAGCCAGATGGAAGTGGTTGGTATCTTTGACGATGGTATGGATGTCCTGAAGTACCTGCAACATCACGAAGTTGACGCTATTTTTTTAGATATAAACATCCCTTCTTTAGATGGTGTGTTATTGGCGCAAAACATCAGTAAATTTGCCCATAAGCCATTTATTGTGTTTATCACTGCCTGGAAAGAACATGCGGTAGAAGCCTTCGAGTTGGAAGCATTCGACTACATTCTCAAACCTTACCAGGAATCGCGCATTATTGGCATGCTGCAAAAACTCGAAGCGGCTTACCAGCAACAGAATGCTCCAGCGTCCGGGAATACGACAAACCGCGAAGCGTTGACGATTAACCTGGTGAAAGATGAGCGAATTATCGTCACTGACATCAACGATATTTATTATGCCGAAGCGCACGAGAAAATGACGTTTGTTTATACGCGACGTGAAGCCTATGTGATGCCGATGAATATCACTGAGTTTTGTAACCGCCTTCCGGCAAGCCATTTTTTCCGCTGCCATCGCTCGTATTGCGTGAACCTGAGTAAGATCCGCGAGATCGAGCCGTGGTTTAACAATACTTATATTTTGCGCCTGCGGGATTTGGATTTTCAGGTGCCGGTGAGTCGAAGCAAGGTAAAAGAGTTTCGTGCGTTGATGCGGTTGTAGAACGGGTGCAAGAAGTTACACACGATTTGTAGGGTGGATGAGCATAAGCGTCATCCACCCTTTTTAGGCCACTAAAGAACCTGTCCCAGCGTCTGACGCAGATGCGCACCTGCGCCCAGCAGCCCCGGTTGATCGTGAACAATCAAGTAGACAGGGATATTTTGTACGTACTCTTTAAAACGCCCTTTGTCTTCAAAACCGCCACGGAAACCGGATGCTTTAAAGAATTCCAGGAAACGCGGCACTATCCCGCCTGCTATGTAAACACCACCAAATGTTCCCAGCGTCAGTGCCAGATTGCCACCAAAACGCCCCATGATCACACAGAACAAAGATAGTGCGCGACGGCAGTCGGTGCAGCTATCTTCCAGCGCTCGTTCCGTAATATCTTTCGGTTTATAGCCCTGCGGCTCACGACCGTCTGATTTAACAATAGCGCGGTACAAATTCACAAGGCCAGGCCCCGATAGCACGCGTTCAGCAGAAACATGGCCAATTTCGGTACGCAGCTCTTCGAGGATAATCCCCTCTTCTTCACTGTTTGGCGCAAAATCAACATGCCCGCCTTCACCCGGTAGGCTCACCCAGCGTTTATCAACGTGAACAAGATGTGCTACCCCAAGCCCGGTACCTGCACCATAGACCGCAACAGGCTTACCTTCGATTGGCTCGCCGCCGCCAAACTTGATCAGGTGCTCATCTTTGATCATCGGAATAGCCATCGAAACAGCGGTGAAATCGTTAATGATTTCCAGATGTTCAAAGCCAAGATTCTTTTTCATCTCAGCGGTAGAGAATGCCCAGGTATGGTTGGTCATCGCTACCCAGTCGCCGGTAATCGGGCAAGCAATTGCGATACAACCGTCAGTCACACTCACATTGTGCTCTTTGAGATAATGCACCACTACCGCTTCAAGGCTTGGGAAATCAAGGCCCGAATAGGTTTTTGCCTGAGTGATGTCGCCATTTTCTACGTTGCACAGTGCCAGACGTGCATTGGTACCGCCTACATCTCCTACCAAAGCATATTTTGTCATTCTTCCACTGCTCCGCTAAAGTCAAAATAAGTCCTGGCAACACTGTAAAATTAGCTAGCCTAAACAACAACGACCAGATGAGAAGTGCCTTGGGATTATAGATCTTCGTCACAAATTAGCTTGACCGTTTCAGCCCTTATTGCTGAAAGGTAAGATGTGTTATCTGGCAGACTGTATGCCGTGACGATTTTGCGTTAAAAAAATTTTAGTTAAGGAAAAATCATGCTCCATCCGCGAGCCAGAACCATGCTGGTTCTTTCAATTCCGGCACTGGTGATTGGGATCTGTTCCAGCCTGGTATTAATTGTGGTGATGAAAGTTGCCGCTGTCTTACAAAAATATTTATGGGTGTCGCTGCCCGCCCGATTTGATCTCGACATGAATTCCCCGATGTGGATTTTATTGATGCTGACCTTCACCGGAATTGCGGTTGGGTTGGTGGTTCGCTATATGCCTGGACATGCCGGCCCTGACCCTGCCACTGAACCGTTGATTGGTGCGCCAGTCAACGTAATGGCATTGCCGGGTTTGATTATTGCGCTAGTGCTTGGGCTTGCCGGTGGTGTAAGTCTCGGCCCTGAACATCCTATTATGGCGGTAAATATCGCGCTGGCTGTGGCTATTGGCGCGCGCTTGTTGCCAAAAGTCGGGGCGCTCGACTGGACGATTCTTGCCGCAGCCGGAACCATTGGCGCATTGTTCGGCACACCGGTGGCAGCGGCATTGGTATTTTCCCAAACGCTCAACGGCAGTAATGATATTCCCTTGTGGGACCGACTTTTTGCCCCCCTTATGGCAGCAGCAGCCGGAGCAATGACCACAGACTTGTTCTTCCACCCTGATTTCTCTTTGCCTGCTTTGCAATACACGGAGCTGCGCCTGGTGGATATTTTCAGTGGCGCCGTGGTGGCCGCTATTGCGATTGCATTGGGCATGGTGGCCGTCTGGTGCCTTCCACGTATGCACCGTTTAATGCACCAGCTAAAACATCCCGTACTAATTCTTGGTGTTGGTGGCTTTTTGTTAGGTGTATTAGGGCTGATTGGCGGTGAGATCTCACTATTCAAGGGGCTGGATGAAATGCGCCAGCTCACTACTGGGCAGCATTACTCTGTAGCAACATTGCTGATGTTTGCAGTGGTAAAACTGGCGGCGTTAGTGATTGCTTCTGCCTGTGGATTCCGTGGCGGGCGTATATTCCCAGTGGTCTTCGTTGCTGTAGCACTTGGGATGATGCTCCACCAGCATGTAGAAGCGGTTCCGGCAGCCATTACGCTATCTTGCGCCATCCTTGGCCTGGTGTTAGTCGTTACGCGTGATGGTTGGCTCAGCCTGTTTATGGCAATGGCTGTGGTACCTGACATCAAACTACTCCCGTTGCTGTGCATCGTGATGCTTCCAGCCTGGCTGATGCTTGCCGGTAAACCGGTAATGATGGCAGAGAAGCCCAGGGTTTAATCCTTAGCGGCGTTTCGCTTAGCCAGCGCTGCCGTAACGGCCTGTAATAATTCGGGAATATCTTGTTTCGGCAGAACGACTTCCACAAGCGTAAGTCGTTCTGCCAACGCCGCCTTCTGCATCACTTCTTCGAGCTGTACTTGCTCTGTTACTCGCCAGCATTGTGCAGGGTTATGAATATTCATCGCCTGCGGAATTTGCGTCCAGTTCCACGACGCGATGTCGTTATAGCGCTGCTCGGCACCATGGATTGCTCGCTCAACGGTATAACCATCATTATTGAGCAAGAAGATCACTGGGCGCTGCCCATCGCGCATCATCGACCCAATTTCCTGAATCGTAAGTTGAGCCGAGCCATCCCCCACCAGCAAAACGACACGGCGATTCGGACATGCGGTTTGCGCACCGAATGCTGCGGGTAGCGTATAACCTATCGAGCCCCACAACGGCTGGCTGATAAAAGTTACCCCGGCGGGTAAGGTCAGCGTTGCCGCGCCGAAAGCGGCAGTTCCTTGATCGGCAAGAACAATATCCCCCGCCCGCAGAAATTTTTGAATTGATTGCCAGAATGCATGCTGGTCTAGTTTCCCACTACTCGCTTCGGGTAGCGCGGGTGGCTTGTGGTTTGATGCAGGCCAGCCAGAAACCTGGTGTTTGCACAACTGATGCAAAACCGACACGGCTTCCGCCATTGTAATGCCGCTAAACCAGCGTTCACCTATTCGGGTGGCGTTCGGTTGAATATCTATAGTCTGCTGAAGGGTGAAATGCTGCGTGAATCCGGCGGTAAGCGTATCGGTAAACTTAACGCCCACACAGATAACCAACTCGGCAGTTTCAATCGACTCAATCACCGTTGCCTCGCTGGCGGCGGCGCTGTAAGTACCTACAAACCCCTGCTGACCTTCATCAAATAACCCTTTGCCCATCAGCAATGTTGCATGAGGCATGGGAGTGTCATCCATCCATTGTTGCAACGCTTTTTGCTGCCCAAAACGTAGCGCCAGAAAATCAGCCAATAAGGCCACACTACGGCTTTCCGCCAGACGCTCTTGGGCACAGGCGCGAAATTCTGCCAGTAATCCAGGATCGGTTGGCTCATGCGAGATGAGTAATGGTTTTGTCGGACGAGTAGCGAGAGCCTGAGAAACATCGCTCGGTAATAATAAATAACCAGGACGACGTTGGGTGAGAGCTTGCTGCAAAACGCGGTCGATTTCGTAACAAGCATTTTCGACTGTAAGGGAAGCCTGGGCCACTGTCACTTCCTGCGCCATTCGCGCAAAGTGCCGGAAATCACCATCGCCTAATGTGTGGTGCATTAACTCGCCGCGCTGCTGTGCCCCAAGGCATGGCGCGCCGACTACATGGATAACCGGTAAATACTCAGCGTAACTTCCAGCGATGCCATTAATGGCACTTAACTCACCAACCCCAAAGGTGGTGAGCACCGCAGCTGCTCCACAACAGCGAGCATAACCATCAGCAGCATATGCCGCATTCAGCTCGTTGGCACACCCCACCCAGGCAAGGGTCGGGTTATTAATCACATTGTCCAGAAATTGTAAATTGTAGTCACCGGGAACCCCAAACAGATGAGTAATTCCAGCCTCGGTGAATCGGTCCAGAAGATAGTCTGCGACAGTGTAAGACATAACTCATTCCTTCTCAGAGGGCTTACTGTGAGTATTGGGCATATGTGATCGCTGTCGAGGATCAATGAGAATAAGGGTGTGGAAAGAGGGATTTACACGTAACTGCGGTGTAGTCTGATAGTCAAAGATGTTGTGAAAACGTATACACTAAATTGGGCATTATTCACTTACCGGGAAACTAATATGGTCTATCAGGCAAATCCTGCGCGTTATGAATCAATGGAGTATCGTCGTTGTGGGCGCAGCGGACTCAAACTCCCCGCCATTTCTCTGGGTTTATGGCACAACTTTGGTGACACCACGCTACTGGAGAACAGCCGCCAGCTATTGCACCGTGCATTTGATTCAGGGATTACCCATTTGGATCTGGCCAATAACTATGGGCCGCCTCCGGGTTCTGCTGAAGAAAACTTTGGCCGTATCCTGCGTGAAGATTTCCTTCCATATCGTGATGAGCTGATTATTTCGTCCAAAGCGGGCTACACCATGTGGGAGGGGCCGTATGGAGATTGGGGATCGCGTAAGTATCTTATTTCAAGCCTTGATCAAAGCCTGAAGCGGATGGGGTTGGAGTATGTAGACATCTTCTATCACCATCGTCCGGATCCCGAAACACCACTTGAAGAAACCATGCGCGCACTGGATACCGTGGTACGCCAGGGTAAAGCACTGTATGTTGGCATCTCAAATTACCCGGCCGAACTTGCAGCTCAAGCCATTGATATTTTGAACAATCTTGGTACTCCATGCCTTATCCACCAGCCACGTTACTCGATGTTTGAGCGTTGGGTTGAAGGCGGTTTGCTAAATATTCTGCAAGAAAAAGGCGTGGGTAGTATTGCCTTTTCACCGCTGGCGGGTGGCCAGTTGACGGATCGTTATCTGGACGGAATTCCAGCCGATTCCCGCGCAGCCAGCGGCAGCAAATTCCTTAATGCTGACCAGCTCACCGAGGAAAAACTGGAAAAAGTGCGTAAATTGAATGCTATTGCGCAACGTCGTGGACAGAAACTGTCCCAAATGGCCCTGGCGTGGGTTCTGCGTGGTGACAAAGTGACATCAGTGCTGATTGGCGCCAGTAAAACCAGCCAAATTGATGATGCAATCGGTATGTTAGCCAATCGCCACTTCACGGCGGCAGAACTGGCAGAAATTGAAGCTATCTTGGTGTAATCGCTATCACAACCTGGTTTAATTACGAGCTAAATTAGCAAAAAGTGCTCTCTCCAGCGAATTAGGAGTTGTGGTGATGAAACACTTAGTTACCACAACTTACTATACCGCTAACAAGCCGCTCTGGCGGTTACCGTGTAAGGGGAGAGAGTATGTTCAGGACACTGATTCTTGCGATTGCATTAATGGCATCTGCACCAATGATGGCGAATGCGGGCGAAATCACCCTGCTGCCGTCAGTTAAGCTTCAAATTGGCGATCAGGATTATCGCGGTAATTACTGGGACGGTGGCGGCTGGCGTGACCGTGATTACTGGCATCGTAATTACGAATGGCGTGACCGTGGCTGGCACCGCCATGATAATGGCTACCATCGTGGCTGGTATAAAGACCGTGGCCGTAGCAGCTTTGAGAAAGGTTATCGCGCGGGCTGGAACGATCGTGACGATCATCGTGGCCGAGGGCGCGGCGATCATGGCCGTGGCCACGGCGGCGGTCACCGCCATTGATGCTAATGATTTAAAAATGGGAGCTAAGGCTCCCATTTTTATTACAGCAATTCTATTACAACAATCGATAGTTTTTATCCGGGGTAATTTTTTCAGGAAGCCTCCCATCATGGATCATTTCCCGTAAATCAATTTCAATGGCGTTGCAGATAGCATTCAAGGGTAAATCATTATCTTCCCGACCAAAAGGGTCCTCAAGCTCCGTTGCAATAGCATCAAGCGCAAGCAGTGCGTAAGTGGTAAATAATGAAAATAGCAGGGAAAGAAAGCCAAAGCTATCGATGATCAGCAATGGATAAATCGCACAATAGATATAAATGGTGCGATGTAAAATTAAAGAGTATGCAAACGGAATGGGCGTATTGCTGATACGTTCACACCCACCCTGAATAGTGCTGATATTATTGAGATAATGATTAAAGTTCTGGTAATCCAGAGAGTTTCGCTTATAGCGAAAAAGCCATTTACCAATCTCCTGAAGCAAAGCATTACATGGAGTGGCAACATTAAGCCCTTCAAGCATAAATGGGGCTTGCGAAGTGATCTCTATAGGCATTTTTTCATGTCGCAGCTTCGATTTTAGTATATTGCAATAACATACAATAAAATTGAGCACGACTTTCATCTCATCCTGACTAGCCTCTGTGGTACTTTTTATTTCGCGCATTAAAGAACGGCTTGTAATCAACAAATCGCCCCAAAGTTTTCTGGCCTCAGAATAGCGGATCCATGCAGCATTGTTACGAAAGCCAAGAAAAATAGAAATGGAAATCCCTATAAAACCAATCGGGCTTTCTTTTGCTTCAATACCATGCATATGAAATAACGGGAGTAAAAATAGATAAACCATATTCAACATAGCGAAAAAGAGTAACTGGCACGAGATTTTTCTCATAATTGATCCTCGCCATGAGAACAATCGTCTGAACCAGTGTTGTTCAGGTCTAACTATCATTATTTATCCTTTAAACATAAATTGGCCATATGTTCATAAACAGGAAGTAATTTATTTAAATAATGTTCAAAGATCTGTTTTTTATCAGAAAGAGAAATCACTCCATCCAGGAGTCCTTGTTGATTAATATATGAAGATGGTATGTCCATAATGCTATCTCCCTGAATCAGCGGATGATAACTAATCATTATTGGTCCTAAAAAACCCGTGCGTTCAATATTGAGTTGTATCGTTCCAAAAAGACTGATGGATAACTTATTACTTTGACAGTTTGCCACCTGGTGATGGTATAAACGCTCAGTTAATGTAATGTTCTTTAGCAAAATCAATGTATAGCTATTCCATAAACTATCAACATTCATTTTTTGGCTATAAATGTTTGAGGCATAATCTTTTAATGACAGATATTGCAGCATACCAAAGCGCTCCCACTTAAATTTGAGATTAAATAATAATAATGAAAAAGAAAGGTAGTGAATAATGAACTAACTATTCGGGTTTACTGGTTTTACCGAGTGCTTTGATAGCATCGCTCTGTAGAATAAAATCAATGTAATTACGCAATGTCAAAGTGTTATTTTTATTACTGGGGTAAATCATCCATAATTCAATTTTCTGCACACTCCAGTCGGGCAAAATAATTTTAAGTTGCCCATTTTTAATATAGGACTCCACAATGTACTCGGGCAAAATTGCCATGCCTGTACCTTGTAAAGCTTGTTGCAGTATATAAGTCAGATTATCGCTGGTATGCCGAGAACTCATAACCAATTTATAACTGCTAGTTGCTTGAGAAAGAGTGACGCTTTTCCATGTCTTATGAGTAATTAAATCACATGTAAGCAATTCATCAGGTGAGGTAAAATTTTGCTTTTGTGCATATTCCGGCGTCGCAACAATAAATCGATTAAAGGTTCCCAGAAAACGCCCAATGAAAGAATCATCTGAAGGCTTACCTATTCTGTAAGCGACATCAAATGTATCGTTAACCGAACCGAAGAATGAGTCCGCAGTGATCAGTTCAAGTTCAACCTGTGGATTTGCTCTCAAAAACTCATGGTGCAGAGCAGGTAAGGCGCTGTACATAAACCCCGGAGGCGCTATTATTCTTAATTTCCCATTTGGGCTTTCACGTAATAACTGAATGAGTTCATCAGCTCTGAATGCAACATCTACCACTTCCTGGCAGTATCGCAAATAACTTTCGCCAGCATATGTCAGCGAGATCTTTCGCGTTGTTCGATTGAGCAAGCGTAAGCCAAGATATTCTTCAAGCTCACTTATTTGTTGGCTGACGCGAGATTTTGTCATATTCAATTCTTCAGCGGTTCTTGTAAAATTACCGTTTTTTACCAGCGCGGCAAAAAGAGCCATATGATTAAAATGTTTGAACATGACAAAACCCTGATGTTTCTAAACGTCTGCACAAATCATACATAACATGATGTGGGATGGACAGAGCTGATTGTTCAACAAATCATACTCATTTGTTCTGAAAGTAGTAACTAATCAACAGAGTCTTAATAGGTATGATTACCCGTGTTCTGGCACCAATATATACAAGGTAATCTATAAATAATGTGGACAATGATAGCTAATAGAAAACTACTGAGCATTCCGCTTTTGGGAATATTATTGCTCAATACGTTTATTGACGTATTCTTAGGTGCTATTGCACTAGGGCATCACAATTTCATGATTGTTGGTGTGTTAGCAATCGCGTTTGCAATTCAGGGAATGTTTATGGTTCACGCAATCAGGAATATATTCTGCTGATTCAATGGGCAAAGGGATATCAATGGTTATGGCGTCATGCATGAATGAACATATAAAGATGTAGCCTGCGACCACAAAGCTGTAGCCGCAGAAGGCGGTAAATCTATAGCCCCAAAGCCGTACCAACCAGCAGCCACAAGTTAAGCGCCACCACTATAGCCACAATCACCCACCCCACATGTTTTACCAACCGGGTATTGACTAAATCCCCCATCAATTTCTCATTGCTGGTGAAAATCAGAAGCGGTACCAGCGCTAGTGCGATACCAAAACTGAGCAGTACCTGGCTCATGACAAGAACGCGCGTTGGGTCAAGTCCCATCAGGATGACAATAAATGAAGGAGCCATAGTGACTGAGCGACGAACCCACAGCGGTATATAAAAGCGCACGAACCCCTGCATCACGACCTGCCCTGCTAGCGTGCCGACAACAGTTGATGACAGTCCCGCCGCAACCAGACTCAATCCGAAGATAGTCGCCGCTGAATGGCTTAAAAGTGGCTCCAGTGTGAGATATGCCTCGTCAAGATCGGCAACGCCTGTATGTCCTGAGAAGTGAAACGCAGCAGCGGCCGTTGCCATCATCGCCAGATTGACAAACCCGGCAATCGTCATTGCAATACCGACATCCCATTTTGTCGCTGAATAACGTTCAGCGCGGTTACCACCGTGTAGATGTTGAGTCAGTGACGAGTGCAGGTAGATGACATGCGGCATAATAGTCGCCCCCAGCACGCCTGCGGCTAAAAATACCGCTTCACTGGTCGGTAAACTTGGGATCAGCATCCCTTTGCCCAGTTCAGCCAGTTTAGGCTGCGAGAAAATCAGCTCCACGATATACGCAGCAGCCACAAACAGCAGTAAACCACCGATTACTTTTTCGAGAGGTTTTTGGCCGCGCCTTTGCAGCATCAATATCAGGAAAGTCGCAATCCCGGTCAGCACCGCGCCTTGTAAGAGAGAAACACCGAGGATCAATTTAAAACCAATCGCAGCACCGATGAATTCGGCCAGATCGGTCGCCATGGCAATAATTTCGGCTTGTATCCAGTACAACCATACAACCGGACGCGGATAATGGTCACGAATCTGTTCGGCGAGGTTCTTGCCGGTGGCAATCCCTAATTTTGCCGACAGAATCTGGATGAGCATCGCCATCAGGTTCGCCCATACCACTACCCATAACAATTTATAGCCAAAGCTTGCCCCGGCCTGAATGTTGGTCGCAAAGTTTCCAGGATCGATATACCCGATAGCAGCGATAAAAGCCGGCCCCATCAACGCCAGGCGTAATCTGCGCGCTGTGCGGGTACCACTGTTGTCAACGCGACTGTTTGTCATCATCTGCCTCTGAGATATAGCCTTTGCTATGTTTCAAACTATCAAAAATGAGAATGATTATCAAATTCATTTAAGTGAGATAAACTGATTGCTCTGATAGATGAAAACAATGAGGGATTAGGGGTGACGATTTAGCATCGCCCGTTAATGAAAAAAAATTACGACAACCATTATGTTAAGGATGTGTGCACTGACGCAACTTTTACCTTCTTTACTTAACATAGCAGAAATGTATGGTTGATCACTAATTTTGAGTTTGGTCACATGACATCACTATAGTGTGCGATTAGTCTCGTTTTCTTATTGCTTGTTTCATAGAATGTGCAACGAAATTAAACCTGCCTCATGTTTGGAGCAAATATGTCCCGCGTTCTTCACTTTGTCTTAGCGCTTGCCGTGGTAGCGCTACTTGCTTTATTGCTAAGTAGCAACCGTAAGCAGATTCGTATTCGCTTTATCGTTCAACTGTTAGTGATTGAACTCATTCTCGCCTGGTTCTTCCTGAACTCAGAAATCGGTCTGGGCTTTGTGAGAGGTTTCTCAGAAATGTTTGAGAAACTGCTTTCGTTCGCTAATGAGGGGACAAACTTTGTATTCGGTAAGATGAATGACGAAGGACTCGCCTTCTTCTTCCTGAAAGTACTCTGCCCAATCGTATTTATCTCTGCGCTGATCGGGATATTGCAGCACATCCGCGTTCTGCCGATTGTTATCCGCTTTATCGGTACCGTTCTGTCTAAAGTGAATGGTATGGGTAAACTGGAATCCTTTAACGCCGTAAGCTCGCTGATTCTGGGACAATCAGAAAACTTTATCGCCTATAAGGATATTCTCGGCAAGATGTCACGCAACCGCATGTACACCATGTCCGCTACGGCCATGTCTACCGTGTCCATGTCGATTGTCGGTGCTTATATGACGATGCTCGAGCCAAAATATGTGGTTGCAGCACTGGTGTTGAACATGTTCAGTACCTTTATTGTACTGTCGCTGATTAACCCTTACCGCGTTGATGAGAGCGAAGAAAATATACAGATGTCTAACCTGCATGAAGGCCAAAGCTTCTTCGAAATGCTAGGTGAATACATTCTGGCAGGTTTTAAAGTTGCGATTATCGTTGCAGCGATGCTGATTGGCTTCATTGCTCTGATCGCGGCACTGAACGCACTGTTTGCAGCAATCTTCGGCATCTCCTTCCAGGGCATCCTGGGTTACATCTTCTACCCGGTAGCCTGGGTAATGGGTGTTCCGTCGCATGAAGCATTACAGGTTGGTAGCATCATGGCCACCAAACTGGTTTCCAACGAATTCGTTGCGATGTTGGATCTGCAAAAACTGGCCGGTACCCTTTCCCCACGTGCGGAAGGTATCCTGTCTGTGTTCCTGGTTTCGTTTGCTAACTTCTCTTCTATCGGGATTATCGCTGGTGCGATTAAAGGCCTGAACGAAGAGCAAGGTAACGTAGTTTCTCGCTTTGGCCTGAAACTGGTTTACGGTGCAACTCTGGTGAGTATTCTGTCAGCTTCTATCGCTGGTCTGTTCTTGTAATTCTCACAGTAAAAAGCCGGGGCAATTTGCCCCGGCTTTTTTATGCCTGAAATTCATAGCGGATTTATCTACGTCCCAATCGCCTCGTCATCCTGCCAGCAGACCTGGTTTCTGCCTCGTTCTTTAGCGGTATACATCCGCATATCTGCAAGCGACTGGATTTGATCAAGCGTGTACTCCGGATATTCACTATGCGAAGCCACACCTAGCGACGCGGTAACCGGTAATTTGCGGCCGTCATCCAAAACCAATGCCGAAGACTCAAGTTCCCATTTAACTCTTGTCGCCACCATAATCCCCGCCTTGAGATCGGAATTAGGCAGATAAATACAGAACTCCTCACCGCCAATACGCCCCAGAATATCCTGACTGCGTATCGCACGCTGAATGTGTTGGGTGGCGTGTATCAACACGTTATCACCAACTAAATGCCCGTAAACGTCGTTCACTTTTTTGAAATGGTCGAGATCAAGCTGTACGAGAGTGTAATCCACATAATTAGGGCTAATTTGCGATGTTTTTGCGAAGAAACCGCGACGGTTTAACGCTCCAGTCAAATCATCGTGAAGCGCATGACGCTGCATCTCACGCTGCAAGCTACCCATATTGCGCACAAGGCGGCAAATCACTCGGTGCGATCCCCAAAGGAAAAGCACAAATATCCCCCACATCGCGATCAACAAGATACTGAAACGGCCAAAGTCTTCATGTAAACCCTGGCTGAGAGTCTGAGTACTTATTAACACCGAACGCGTACCAACAACTCTGCCAAAAGTGATGAATACCGACCCATCGCGCATCGTGCCACGCGATGAGACCTCAAGCATTTCACGAATTGTTTGTAGATGCTGAGCAGTGAGTTGAAATTTATTGACCGAGCCTACGGCATTGGTTAGCGGGATTAGCTGTTCATCAAACAGTTGATATGCGCTCTGCGTATCTTCTGGTAAAGACTCCGCAAGGAATTTCTGCACCGCATCATTTTCAAACGCAATCCCCAGAAGCCCTATCCATTCACCACGAAAATCGACAGGAATGGCAGCATTAACCAGAGTGTCATCAGTTTTAGCGATATTTTGCCGTGTCCAGAAAGGTTCTCGCTGTGGATTGAGCAACGGCGAGGCCAACACGAAACTACCCTGTTCCTCATGCGGGTTGTAACTGCTCTCTAATAGCGAGTTCATTTCCTGAGATAAAGAGACAATAAATTCGCCATCACGAGAGATGTAGTACAAATCAGCAGTCAGTTCGTTGGCCCCTGTGGCCAACGGGAAAAGACCTTGAATTTTCCGCAATGCATAGAGCTGCTGGCGGACTTGTAGCGCATTCGCGCCGTGAAATTTGCTGTCTTCGGTAAGCGTATCGGGCAAAGGCAGCTCGCGGATCCACAATGGTGAATCGCCAACATCACCTGTAATTTCCGAAGGAACAGTTGCCACACCAGGGAAGAGTGGATCATCCATCGCTTCAATAAAAATTCTTTTTAGATAGCGAAGATTGTCAACTTTGTACTGTGCTTTACTTTCGATTCGGGCAATCACACTTTCCAGGTGACTCAGTTGGCTTGTACGGTAACCATGGCTAAATAGCTGTCCTTGCTGCCAGAATAAAAAAGTGGTCAGCGCAAAAACAAAAATGAAAACCAGATGGATAACCCGGAGTGTTTTTGCCATTGGCAGGCGAAATCTATTCGCTAATGAAGTGCTCACAAATCAGCCCTTTGATTATATGCTCGCAACATACTACTACCTTAATGTGTTGACTAAGGCCAGAGGCTCTGGTTTGCCTATCAAATACCCTTGTAAAAACTGTACGCCGAGTTCGCATAACAACCTGCGTTGTTCTTCTGTTTCAACAAACTCTGCAACAACAATCAATTGCTTCGCTTTAGCCATATCACATATAGATTTAACAATCAGAGGGTCAAGCGAATCCGATGTAATGTCTTTAATGAAACAGCCATCAATCTTGATAATGTCCGCTTGCAACCTTTTCAGTCGCTCGTAGTTGGCATAACCGGTGCCGAAATCATCAATGGCAATTTTAAACCCATAATCACGCAGTAGTGTAATGTTCTGCATTGAAGTTTCTGATTCCGAAAAAGCCTGTTCCTCGGTGACTTCAATAATCACGCTGCTCGTTGGCACCTGGAATTGCGTGAACAATGAAATAATATTCTGCGCAATATCCTTTTGCATCAACGTCAACGGCATGAGATTTACCGAGAAACGCGACTGCTCGTCCTTCTCGGGGTGAAGATACAAATAATTCACCAGCTTCTTCACCACCAACATATCGAAGCGCGTGCTGAGGTTAAATTCAGCAATGACAGGAATAAACTTATCTGGGGTAATTAGCTCATCATCAAAAGTGATACGACTCAGTATTTCGTGATATCCGTGCCCCATCTTATTAACAACAGGTTGGGCATAGAGTGTGACAGGCTCTTCTTCATTCAAGGCATGTTTGATTTTTTGCAGCAGTAAAACACGCTCTGTCGTTTTGTCAGAGACATATTCAACTCGGGTATTCAGGCTGAGCACGCGTAACGACTCACTCGCCTGATCGGAGAGAAAGCTTAATTGCCCTAAAGTTCGGTGTAATTCTTCAAGACTGTTGTCGATAACACTATAGGAAGCGCCGTATTCAATTTCCAGCATGGTGTTATGCCATGTTATTTTTTTGCTATTGAGTAAATCAACAATATATTCGAGCCGTGCATCAGTATGTTGTCCGCGGAGGAATATTAATAGTTCACTGCCGGGTAATTGAAATACTTGTTCGCCTTCATCCAGGAAAGGCGTTATCTGGCTGGTAACCATACGCTTACAATGAATTCGCATCATCATACCGTAATGGCGGCTTAGAAATTCCAGGTTCGACATCCGCAGGCAGCAAAGCGTCCCTTCCGGATAACATTGAACATGATGCTCCAGCGCACGTAAATTTGGTAATTGTGTTAATGGGTCGGTTAAAGCCTGCGAATGATAAATTCGCTTCATCCACTCATTTTTCTTAAACATCATCGTCATATACAACATACAGACGGAAAAAGAGATGAAAACAGAAAGAATGAATGACAGGGCAAATTCTGTATTAACCCCGTAAAGAAAACCCTCGTTATACGTCAGTAATAGCCATACGGATATAGCCCATAACAGCCCCATTAAACGCGGGCCAAAATGGCGGATACCCAATGTAAATAGCACAAAGATAACGGGCACGAGGTAACCCGAAACCTGTAACATGCCCCACGATGAGCACAGCACCGCCAGCAGAGTTATCAGGCATAACATCCAGGTGAAAGAATAAAAACGACGTGGACCAATGAAATCGCGTAACACGCAGCGACGCCAGAAGGCCCGCGCGTAATTTGGGTTCAGGACCATTCTGAGCGGATAATAAAACAGGAAAGTGAATATCAACGAGGCGGCAATTAAATTTTGAAAATCCACCACCATAAACATGAGTGAATTGTCACCAAAGTACGCAGCCACTGCTTGCGGAAATTGAATATATCGCCCCGCCAGATACATCAATAATTTAGTGCTAAACGGTGCGACAAACCCTAGCCAGAATATCCGAGTTCCCATTCCTTTATCGGTCAGTGCATAGCGCCACCTCGCCCCAAGGTAATGACGGGCAATAATGCTACAAACGATTATTGGAAATATCAGGCAAAAAACAAAGGACGCTAATGCCACAAATGAAAGATGAAGTACGAATGAGAATGTCACTACTGATGAAATTATTAGAGGAATAATCGCAGTCCGGCCATAGATAAACACCATGGCTATCAACAAACCCATTGGGAGATAAGCGAGATAAACCTGAACACCATCAATTGTCGTTAACGGTGAAATGTAGCGAGAAAAAGGGACAAGCAAAAGAGATAAAACCAGTGCTGTGAGGAATTTCTTGATAGATTTTTGAAAAATCATAAGCCCTGGTCTAAGGATTCTGTAATGGCTTTGCAGCATTATTCGGTGATAAATAATACGTTTATTTGTTGCGCAAATCAAGTTTTCGAATTATTGCATGTGGTTAAATTTATTAGTTTTTTATACAACCCAACAAAGAGAAATAGTTTGATATATTCACATTGAGAATACATCGTATTTATATATTCACTGAATTATATGAATCCGTGCTCAGGTCACTATTATGTAACATTATTCTGGTTCTGAAACGAAAAAACCCCCGCCATTAGGCGGGGGTTTCATATTTTGGTGGAGCTAAGCGGGATCGAACCGCTGACCTCTTGCATGCCATGCAAGCGCTCTCCCAGCTGAGCTATAGCCCCACGAATGGGTTTGGTTTAAACGATTCAAATCTTGCTGGTAAAGATTTGGTGGAGCTAAGCGGGATCGAACCGCTGACCTCTTGCATGCCATGCAAGCGCTCTCCCAGCTGAGCTATAGCCCCGTACCGTGAAACCGTGTCGTATCGACGGGCGGCATCATATGAAACCCATTCGAGAGTGTCAACGTCAAATTCAGCTTCGGCGATTAATCGACGAAAAAGCAAACAATACAAGCAAAAGCAAATGCATCTCGTCTTCCTGTAGTTAATCCTGTCACAGTTTCCAGTAAAATGATCCCCTAAAATGAACCACTAATAACCCCTTTGGATTTAAGGAAAAACTGTGCTCAAGGAACGTATGACCCCGGAAGAGCTGGCGATGATTACTGGTTATAGTCGCCAAACAATCAACAAATGGGTACGCAAAGAAAGCTGGCTCACGAGTCAAAAACCCGGTGTTCAGGGAGGCAAAGCTCGCCTGATTCATGTGGATGAGCGTGTTCGCGATTTTATTAATAGTGCAAAACGTGTTTCGGAGAAACTCAGCAGCTATCACGTAAATGACACTTCACTGGAAGGGCTTTTGCTCAATTCCATGAAGCAGATGTCGATTTCAGAACAAGAAAAGATGTCAGCGCTGATTCTGCGGGAAGGCATTGCTGGGGTGTTAAAGCGTTTAGGCATTCGTGATGAATAAAATGGGTATGAAAAAGCCGGCATAAGCCCAATGCCG
>NZ_LXEO01000030.1 GCF_001654865.1 Buttiauxella noackiae ATCC 51607
GCGGCATAAGCCGGCTTTTTAGCAACTACTCTTCAATTACTGAATTTCGCGTTACTGTTGTGCTTCACGTGCAGCGATAAATTCCAGAGCCTGATTAATACGAGCAATAGAACGTTGTTTACCAATCGCGTGAACGGTGACATCAAGACCAGGTGACTGCCCTGCTCCTGTAACAGCAACACGTAGCGGCATGCCTACTTTCCCCATCCCCACTTCCAACTCATCAGCGGTTGCCTGGATTGCATTATGCACATTCTCTGCAGTCCAGTCGGTTAATGCAGCCAGTTTGTCGCGCACCACTTCCAGCGGCTGACGAGCAACCGGGCGAAGGTGTTTCTTCGCAGCATCTGCGTCAAACTCACTGAAGTCTTCATAGAAGTAGCGGCAAGTTTCAGCCATCTCTTTCAGAGTTTTGCAGCGGTCACCCAGCAATTTCACCAGCTCAGCCAGTTGTGGACCGTTGCGAGTATCAATATTTTGCTGCTCGATATGCCATTGCAGATGGGTCGCAACATATTCAGGAGCAAGGTGATTAATGTAGTGGTGGTTCAGCCACTGCAATTTTTCGGTATTGAATGCGCTGGCCGATTTGCTAACTGAATCCAGGGTGAACAGTTTGATCATCTCTTCACGAGTGAAGATTTCCTGATCGCCATGAGACCAACCCAAACGCACCAGGTAGTTCAATAGTGCTTCTGGTAGATAACCATCGTCACGATACTGCATGACACTTACTGCACCATGACGTTTGGAAAGCTTTTTACCGTCATCGCCATTAATCATGGAAACGTGCGCGTAAACAGGCACTGGCGCATTTAATGCTTTCAGGATGTTGATCTGACGCGGAGTGTTGTTGATATGGTCTTCACCACGAACAACATGGGTGATTTCCATATCCCAGTCATCTACTACAACGCAGAAGTTATAGGTTGGGGATCCATCGGTACGGCGAATGATCAGATCGTCCAACTCCTGGTTACTGAATTCGATAGGGCCACGGATCTGGTCATCGAAAATAACAGAGCCTTCTTGCGGGTTGGCAAAACGCACAACACATGGTTCATCAGCAGTATGGTGCTCATGGCCATGGCGGCAACGACCGTCATAACGAGGTTTGTCGCCATTCGCCATTTGCTCTTCACGCAATGCTTCAAGACGTTCTTTAGAGCAGTAACATCTATACGCTGTACCAGCTTCAAGCATATCGTCGATAACCGCGTTATAACGATCAAAGCGTTTGGTCTGGTAATACGGACCTTCGTCCCACTCAAGGCTCAGCCAGTTCATGCCATCCATGATAGCTTCAATAGCTTCTGGAGTTGAGCGCTCAAGGTCAGTGTCTTCTATACGCAATACGAATTCGCCCGCATGGTTACGAGCAAAAAGCCATGAATAGAGAGCAGTACGAGCACCACCAACATGCAAATAACCAGTTGGGCTTGGCGCGAAGCGAGTTTTGATTTTCATTAAACGGCCTTAATTACGCAAAAGTACCGGGAAACCGGCAAATGCCAGGGAATATAGAGTGGAGAACATTCTACCACTGTGAACTGATTCCTCAATGTAGATACCCTTTCTTGTCTGCAATCCACATATTCTGGTGGCAAATCAACCATCAATGGATAATTCGTGATCGCATTGTTTAATTTTACGACGAACAAACAAAATCTTTAGAAAAGGCGTTGACTCATTTTCAACTCTCCCTATAATGCGACTCCACACAGCGGGGTGATTAGCTCAGTTGGTAGAGCACCTCCTTTACACGGAGGGGGTCGGCGGTTCGAGCCCGTCATCACCCACCATTCATTAGTGAGTGATTCCGCAGTGTAGCAAGAGATAAGATTTGGGTGATTAGCTCAGTTGGTAGAGCACCTCCTTTACACGGAGGGGGTCGGCGGTTCGAGCCCGTCATCACCCACCATTATCTACTCTTGTAATAGCAGTACCGAAGTTTGGGTGATTAGCTCAGTTGGTAGAGCACCTCCTTTACACGGAGGGGGTCGGCGGTTCGAGCCCGTCATCACCCACCATTCGGGGCGTTAGCTCAGTTGGTAGAGCAGTTGACTTTTAATCAATTGGTCGCAGGTTCGAATCCTGCACGCCCCACCAAATTCAGAAAAAAGCGCCTTTTGGCGCTTTTTTCGTTTATGAAGCACAGAACCACATCATGTAGGGGTTTGAACCTACCGCAACGTTGCCGTTTTGGGAGACGAACCAAAGGGCGAGTCTCAAAGCCCCCACCTATGCATAAAAGCGCGTTTTGGCTATGCATATTTCTAATCCATCTCCCGTTAACCCTGCCAAAATCAATGGGTATTACCTTCTTCTCTCAAGATTTTTCCGCGTTTAGCCGATAACTGCTTAATCTAATCCCTCGAGGAATTATTATGAGCAACACTATCAATACCTCTACACCTTCACCACAAGCCAGCACAAGCGGTTCTTTAGCAAGCTCAGGCAACAGCCTGGCATCACAAATCAGCCGTATCACCCAGCAAATCACGAAACTAACTCAGCAAGCGAAAGATATTGCCAATGGCAGCGGAACAACAGAAGAAAAGCAAAAACAGCAGGAACTGATTCAGACACAGATTAAAATGCTGCAGGCGCAACTTGCACAACTACAACGCCAACAAGTAGAAGCCGCAGAGAAAAAACAGGAACAGCAACAATCCCGAATGGAAGGTGTAAATAAACCGTCTGTAGATCATCAGATTGATATCTATGTCTAATATTTATTAAAAAGTGGGTCGTTCAGGCGAGCAGTGGTTAACTGCTGCGCCTGTTGACGAACAACTTGCCAGATAGCCTCAGCAGCACGAGAAAGCGAGCGATTTTTCCGCCGTACCAACATCAATTGCCGATCGACAACTGGAACCAGGGGCCTGACAACAAGAGGGCGCTCTTTGGGTAATGGCAATGCCAATGCCGGAAGAACGCTAATACCAATTCCCGCCTCGACCATTGGAAACAGTGTCGCCGGGTGGCCAATCTGCTGAACTATATTAGCCTCGATACCCTGATGCATTAATGCATCATCGATCAACGGGCGGCTGCCTGATGCGTAATCCTGTAGTACAAGGTTTGCACCTTGTAATGCTTGCCATGGCACTTGTAATTGAGCGGCAAGCGGGTGGTCATTTCGGCAAAGTAACAAAAACGGCTCGGAAAGCACGACTTCGCAATCCAGGTCGTTGGCCTGAATAGGATCGATAACCATGCCAAAATCCACTTCTCCCTGGCGAATACTTTGCAACACCCACTGCTGCGGGCGGTCATGGAGCACAAAACGGATCGAAGGAAACTCAATAGCCGCAGCAGCGATAGATTGCGGCATTAAGTGGGCTGAGATAGTCTGGCTCGCCGCGACACGCACAATCCCGCTTAGCTGATGGCCAACGCTGCGTGTATCCAAAAGTGTGCTGGTCAACTCTTCCAGCAGCCGTTCAAGCCTGGAAGCCAATTGTTGGCCTGCTTCCGTCAGCACGACTTCTCGTGTTGTGCGGTCCAGTAGCTTTACACCTAGCTCAGTCTCTAACTCTTTTACACTGTGACTAACCGCAGATTGACTCAGACCAATCTGCTCCCCTGCCCGGCTAAAACTCCCGGCATGAGCCACAGCGACAAACACTTTTAACTGACGCAGCGAATAATTCATCTATTTAATTCATTAATGCATTCAATAAATCAATTTTATTTCTAAAAACATTAAAAGCACAATAGTTCTACAACAGTTTGAGGAATAATGATGAAACTCTTTCGCGTACTCGATCCCTTCACGCTGACGCTAATCGTGACCGTATTACTGGCGTCTTTCTTCCCCGCTCAAGGCGGCTTTGTTGGCTTTTTTGAAGGGCTAACGACCGCAGCTATCGCACTGCTGTTCTTTATGCACGGCGCAAAACTTTCGCGCGAAGCGATTATTGCTGGCAGCAGCCACTGGCGTTTACACCTGTGGGTCATGTGCAGCACGTTCGTTTTGTTCCCGGTTCTGGGCGTATTGTTCGCCTGGTGGGCACCAGTCAATGTGAGCCCGGAGATTTATACTGGCTTTCTGTATTTGTGTATTTTGCCTGCCACAGTGCAATCAGCCATTGCATTCACCTCGCTTGCCGGGGGCAACGTAGCTGCAGCCGTATGCGCAGCATCAGCTTCAAGCCTGCTCGGCATATTCCTGTCGCCGCTTTTAGTAGGCATGGTGATGCATGTTCATGGAGCAAGCGGAAGCTTACAGCAGGTCGGCAGCATCATGTTGCAGTTACTGGTGCCGTTTGTAGCAGGCCATCTTTCACGTCCATGGATTGGTGATTGGGTTGCACGCCATAAAAAATGGATCGGTAAAACCGACCAGACTTCTATTCTGCTCGTCATCTACACGGCGTTTAGCGAGGCGGTAAGACACGGGATCTGGCACAAAGTTGGCCTGGGTTCACTGCTGTTTATTGTGGTGGTAAGTCTGGTATTGCTGGCTATTGTCATCAGCATCAACATATTTGTGGCAAGGCGGCTGGGCTTTAACAAGGTTGATGAAATTACCATTGTATTCTGTGGTTCGAAGAAGAGTTTGGCGAATGGTATTCCGATGGCAAATATCTTATTCCCGGTCGCAACAGTCGGGATGATGGTGCTGCCGCTAATGATCTTCCACCAGTTGCAGTTGATGATATGCGCGGTGCTAGCCCGCCGTTATCAGAAAGAGACGCAGGTGGCAGCCAAAGCCGCCACTGATAACACTTAGTTAATGCCTTTTGAGGGGCTTCACCAGCCCCTCCAACCCTTCAGTCTTAATAAGCAAAGTGAGCCTCATCAGCTCACCAAGATGTCCTTGAGGAAATTCATCTTTACGCGCAAACCACAGCAAGTACTCTTCCGGGACGTCAATCAGCACGCGGCCTTTATATTTACCGAATGGCATCACGGTATTAGCAATCTCAATAAGCTGCTCTTTATCCATTTCATTCACCTAATAAGCGAATCATTTCAGCCTCATCAATCACATCAATACCTAGCTCTTGTGCTTTTACAAGCTTTGAGCCTGCGGCTTCACCGGCAATGACCAAATCGGTTTTCTTCGACACACTACCTGCAACTTTTGCACCCAAGGCCACCAAACGAGCCTTCGCATCATCGCGTGACATAATACTCAGCGATCCAGTCAGCACGACTGTTTTTCCTGCAAATGGGCTGTCGATCTCTTCCGCTTTGATAATCACCGGTACAGGCCAGTGAACACCCGCTTCTGCCGTCAACTGACGAATAACTTCCCGATTGCTCTCTTCTGCGAAGAAGTTGAACGTATGAGTGGCGACCACAATACCCACGTCAGGCACTTTTTGCAGATCTTCGATGCTTGCCGCAATCAGCGCATCCAGCGAGCCAAAGTGCGCGGCTAAACCAGCGGCTGTCGCTTCGCCCACTTCGCGAATGCCAAGTGCATAGAGGAAGCGCGCAAACGTGGTCTCTTTAGCTTTCTCAAGCGCATCAACTACGTTTTGTGCAGACTTAGGTCCCATACGGTCAAGCCCGGTAAGTTTACCGGCAGTCAGTCGGAAAAGATCCGCAGGCGTATGAACGTATTCTTTCTCAACCAGTTGGTCGATTATCTTATCGCCCATGCCGTCTACATCCAGCGCGCGACGAGAGACAAAATGCTTAAGCGCTTCTTTGCGCTGTGCGCCACAAATCAGGCCGCCGGTGCAACGCGCAACCGCTTCGCCTTCAACACGTTCAACGTCAGAACCGCAAACCGGACAATGAGTTGGGAAGACAATCTCGGAGGTATTCTCCGGACGTTCGGACTCAACTACACCTACGACTTGCGGGATTACATCGCCCGCGCGGCGAATAACTACGCGATCGCCAATTCTTAACCCCAGGCGCTCGATTTCATCTGCATTATGTAATGTGGCATTGCTGACCAGCACACCTGCAACCTGAACCGGCTCCAGACGAGCAACAGGGGTAATTGCACCCGTTCGCCCGACCTGAAACTCAACGTCACGAACAAAAGTCATCTGTTCCTGAGCTGGGAATTTAAACGCCACGGCCCAACGCGGTGCGCGAGCAACAAAGCCGAGCGTTTCTTGCAGCGCAAGTGAATCTACTTTGATAACCACACCGTCGATATCAAAACCTAATTTTGGACGTTCAGCTTCGACCTGGTGATAAAACGCCAGTACTTCTTCCGGTGTATTACAAAGGCGAATGCGGTCGCTCACCGGCAGTCCCCACTCTTTAAACTGCTGTAAACGTGCATGATGGCTAGCGGGTAATTCGCCGCCTTCAAGTAAACCAACGCCATAGCAGAAGAAAGTTAACGGGCGCTTCGCTGTAATACGTGGATCGAGTTGTCGCAGAGATCCGGCTGCTGCATTACGAGGGTTAGCAAAGATTTTACCGCCTGTGCGACGTGCTTCCTCGTTAATCTTTTCGAAACCAGCCTGCGGCAAGAACACTTCACCACGAACTTCCAGACGACGGGGGATATTCTCGCCACGCAGTTTTAGAGGGATAGAACGAATAGTGCGCACGTTGGCAGTAATATTTTCGCCAGTCGTACCATCGCCACGAGTGGCGGCACGAACCAAAACTCCATCTTCGTAAAGCAGGCTTACCGCGAGGCCATCAAGTTTCAGCTCACAGCAAAAAGTAATGGCTTCTGCGCTTTTTAAGCGGTCCTGGACTCGTTTGTTAAATGCCAGGTAGCTAGCTTCATCAAAGGCGTTATCGAGCGACAGCATCGGCACTTCATGGCGAACCTGGGTAAATTCGCTTAAGGGTGCAGCACCCACGCGCTGTGTCGGTGAATCCGGGGTGACGAGTTCAGGATGCGCGTCTTCCAGAGAACGCAATTTCGCCATCAGGCGGTCATATTCCGCGTCCGGGATTTCTGGAGTATCAAGTACATGATAAAGGTATTCATGATGGCGAAGCGTGGTTCGCAGTTGAGTAATTTGTTGTTCGATTGTGTCCATATCGCACCATCAATATAAAAAACCCCCGACATGCGGGGGTTTAGGGAGAAACATGTTCAGGATTTGTATCAGTGGCTTGCGTTTGCTTCAACCACTTCGCGGATACGGTCCTGGTACTCACGCATTTTTTGCGGCGTCATCATACGACGTTGGTCGTCGAGCACTACACCACCGACTTCATCGGCAATGTGCTGAGCGGACTGCAGCATCAACTTAAAGTTTTGCGTTGGGTCGCCGTATGACGGCACCTGCATGAAAATTGTCACGCCAGGTGTGGCAAAATTCGTCATGCTTTCTGGGTCAAACGATCCAGGCTTAACCATATTAGCAAGACTAAATAGAACTGGGCCGCTGCCATCTGGACTAAGATGACGGTGGAAAATGTTCATTTCGCCAAAGATAAAGCCCGCTTGCTGAATACTGTTTAACAGCACATCGCCGTTAATCATGCTGCCAGCATGAGCCGAAACGTTCAGCACAATCACCGTCTCTTTACGACGTACCGGTGGTTCCGGTGTCGGAGCAGGTTGTGCAACAACTGGCTCCGGCGCAGGTTCAGTATGCTGCACCGGTTGGACCGACACTTGCGGTGCAACTGGCTGAGGCGTTTGAACAGGCTGTTGTACCGGTTGATGGACAGCAGGTTGCTGAGGCGCTGGCTGATGTACAGGCGCAACAGGAACTTCCTGACGCGGAACAACCGGTTCAGGCTGACGCACAGGCGCACTCTGACGCGGCTCCGCAGAGGCGTAAGGTGGCTCATACTGATGTTGAGGAACATGCGGCTGACGAGGCATTTCTGGCTCGCGAGTCGTTGTTTCTGGCGCAGGATTAACCCGACGCACACGCACCTCACCTACTCCATCATCTTGCTCATCGTCAGCCTCATCGTCATCCGATTCGTATTCGTCACGCTTAGACTTCATGCGCTTCATTGGACGATCACGAAAAATGGAAGAACGCTCCTTACGACTCGTCCACAGGCCGTGAACCAGTAAGGCTATTATGGCGATCGCGCCAACAATGATTAATATCAGACGCAAATCCTGCATCATTATATTCTCTGTTGTTCTAACACCTTGCCACCGCGGCAAACATTTACTCACTAAGAGTATTTGCCCATCTGCTCAAGTGCAAGTCCGCACACTGTTTTCTCAGCATAAAGATGTACCAAAATCGATTTTTCGCTGTTTTTTCGACCATTTCTTAGTAAGTTTTTCTCCTGGCACTCAGTTATGATAACTCTGCACGTCATTGTAATGACCAAAAAGGAGTTCGTTCAGATATGGTTTCAAATTCAGGAGCCGGGCCACGTAGTGGCGTTTATTACTTTTCGCAAGGCTGGAAGCTGGTACATCAGCCAGGAATCAGGCGCTTCGTGCTTTTGCCATTGTTAGTCAATATTTTATTGATGGGTGGAGCATTTTGGTGGTTGTTTACTCGCCTGGATGTTTGGGTTCCTACCCTTCTTTCTTACGTTCCTGATTGGTTACAGTGGTTGAGCTATCTCATTTGGCCACTGGCAGTCGTGTCTATCTTGCTGGTGTTTGGTTATTTCTTCTCAACCATCGCCAACTGGATTGCTGCTCCCTTTAACGGATTACTGGCTGAGCAGCTCGAAGCTCGTCTGACTGGCGCAACACCGCCGGATACCGGTGTGTTCGGTATAATGAAAGATATTCCACGTATTATGAAACGCGAATGGCAAAAGCTCTCCTGGTATCTGCCACGAGCGCTAGTATTACTGATTCTCTACTTCATCCCAGGTATCGGCCAAACCGTCGCACCCGTTTTATGGTTCTTATTTAGCGCCTGGATGCTGGCTATTCAGTACTGCGACTACCCATTTGATAACCATAAAGTGCCATTTAAAGAAATGCGCATCTCATTGCGTGAGAAGAAAATCATTAACATGCAGTTTGGCTCACTAGTCAGTCTGTTTACGCTCATCCCATTCCTGAATCTGGTTATCATGCCAGTCGCGGTCTGTGGTGCTACCGCCATGTGGGTCGACTGCTATCGTCCAAAACATGCTATGTGGAAGTGACTTTTTATACCTAAAATCATTCAAGTTGCAGGTAGATGGTAAGTGAGAGAATCCTCAGGGCCTTACTAAAGTAAGTGACTGGAGCGAAGGAGTGCAGCCAAGCTTACCTGCAGCTTGAAAGATGAGGGGTATATGCCACTCCTTATTCCTTCTGGCTCCTGCTTATTTCCCTTCTACATATAGATATGCGATTTCTTTACTTCCGCATAACTTCTAAGCAGGTATGCTGAAGAGGTTTCCCAAATTTCATACAGTTAAGGACGGGTTATGAGCAAGATCTATGAAGACAACTCTCTGACTATCGGTCATACGCCGCTGGTTCGACTGAACCGCATCGGTAATGGACGCATCCTGGCCAAGGTAGAGTCCCGTAACCCGAGCTTTAGCGTAAAATGCCGTATCGGGGCCAATATGATTTGGGATGCCGAAAAACGCGGTGTGCTGAAGCCTGGTGTGGAGTTAGTCGAACCAACAAGTGGTAATACCGGTATTGCATTGGCATATGTTGCCGCCGCACGTGGTTATAAGCTCACGCTGACCATGCCTGAAACCATGAGTATCGAACGCCGCAAACTGCTGAAAGCACTGGGTGCCAACCTGGTATTAACTGAAGGCGCGAAGGGCATGAAAGGTGCCATTCAGAAAGCAGAAGAAATTGTTGCCAGCAACCCAGAAAAATTCCTTTTGCTCCAGCAGTTTAGCAACCCAGCCAACCCAGAAATCCACGAAAAAACCACTGGCCCAGAAATCTGGGAAGATACCGACGGTGAAGTAGACGTATTTATTTCGGGTGTAGGTACTGGCGGCACGCTAACGGGCGTGAGCCGTTACATTAAAAACACCAAAGGTAAAACGGATCTGATTACTGTCGCCGTAGAGCCTACTGATTCGCCGGTTATTGCTCAGGCACTGGCCGGTGAAGAACTTAAGCCAGGCCCTCATAAAATTCAGGGTATCGGTGCCGGTTTCATCCCTGGTAACCTCGACTTGAAGCTTATCGACAAAGTGATTGCTATCACCAATGAAGAAGCGATTTCAACGGCACGGCAGTTGATGGAAGAAGAAGGTATTCTGGCGGGTATCTCTTCCGGCGCTGCGGTTGCCGCTGCGCTAAAACTTCAGGAAGATGAAGCATTTACCAATAAAAACATTGTGGTTATACTCCCTTCTTCTGGGGAACGTTATCTGAGTACCGCTCTGTTTGCCGATCTTTTCACTGAAAAAGAACTCCAGCAGTGATACCAATCAGGTGAATCAGTGTAAAAAAGCACCCAAATGGGTGCTTTTTTGTGGCATACGTCAAACTTTTGGCCTCCCTACCATTGCGTCACTTGGCCAGGTCTGGTATCTATCCAGCAAATTATTTTGATGCGCGAAATTAATCGAAAAACGTGACGTACATCTGCTGAATCGATTTAACGATTTGGTGCAAAATCACATTTCACGGCATAATGATTAATGACGAGCGAGCCACGAAGCGCATGGTCGATACCAAAACACATTTCGTGGTTTCCGAAAGCATCCTGTGTCGCGTAGAGTTACAATTAACACGGCGCTAACTATACAGGCTAAAGTTTTGCCACCAGGCTAGACTTTAGTTCCACAACACAAAACCTATAAGTTGGGGAAATACAATGTTCCAGCAAGAAGTTACCATTACCGCTCCAAACGGTCTGCATACCCGCCCTGCTGCTCAGTTTGTTAAAGAAGCTAAAGGCTTCACTTCTGAGATCACTGTGACCTCCAACGGCAAAAGCGCAAGCGCGAAAAGCCTGTTCAAACTGCAAACTCTGGGTCTGACCCAAGGTACTGTTGTGACCATCTCCGCTGAAGGTGAAGATGATCAGAAAGCAGTTGAGCATTTGGTAAAACTGATGGCTGAACTCGAGTAAGTTCTGGGTTCTTCGTAAATATCAGTCACAAGTAAGGTAGGGTTATGATTTCAGGCATTTTAGCATCCCCGGGTATCGCTTTCGGCAAGGCACTTTTGCTGAAGGAAGATGAAATTGTCATCGACCGGAAGAAAATTTCTGCCGACAAAGTTGCGCAGGAAGTTGAACGTTTCTTAAGTGGACGCGCTAAAGCGTCAGCACAATTAGAAGCGATCAAAATTAAAGCTGGCGAGACCTTCGGTGAAGAAAAGGAAGCTATCTTCGAAGGCCACATTATGTTGCTGGAAGACGAAGAGCTTGAGCAGGAAATCATAGCCCTTATCACAGATAAGTTAGTGACTGCTGATGCAGCAGCTCACGAAATTATCGAAGGCCAGGCGGTCGCGCTGGAAGAATTAGACGATGAATACCTGAAAGAACGTGCGGCTGACGTACGTGATATCGGTAAGCGTCTGCTGCGCAATATCCTTGGTCTGGCAATTATTGACCTTAGCGCCATTCAGGATGAAGTTATCCTGGTCGCAAAAGATTTGACGCCATCTGAAACCGCACAGCTTAACCTGCAAAAGGTTCTGGGTTTCATCACCGATATCGGTGGCCGTACCTCCCACACCTCCATCATGGCGCGTTCTCTTGAGCTGCCTGCGATTGTTGGTACTGGTAGCGTGACCAACCAGGTGAAGAACGGCGATTACCTGATCCTCGATGCCGTTAACAATAAAGTTTACGTTAACCCAACCAACGAAGAGATCGAAGCTCTGCGTGCTGTACAGCAGCAAGAAGCTTCTGAGAAAGCTGAACTGGCGAAACTGAAAGATCTGCCAGCAATTACTCTCGATGGTCATCAGGTAGAAGTATGCGCAAACATCGGTACTGTTCGTGATGTCGACGGTGCTGAGCGTAATGGTGCAGAAGGTGTAGGTCTGTATCGTACAGAATTCCTGTTCATGGACCGCGATTCACTGCCGACTGAAGATGAGCAGTTCGCGGCGTACAAAGCTGTTGCTGAAGCCTGTGGCTCACAAGCAGTTATCGTACGTACCATGGATATCGGTGGCGACAAAGAGCTGCCGTACATGAACTTCCCGAAAGAAGAGAACCCGTTCCTGGGCTGGCGTGCAGTACGTATTGCTATGGATCGTAAAGAGATCCTGTACGCTCAGGTTCGCGCTATCCTGCGTGCTTCTGTATTCGGTAAATTACGTATCATGTTCCCAATGATCATCTCTGTTGAAGAAGTGCGTGCACTGAAAGCTGAGATCGAAATCATGA
Organism: Buttiauxella noackiae ATCC 51607; assembly: GCF_001654865.1. Lineage (GTDB taxonomy): Bacteria > Pseudomonadota > Gammaproteobacteria > Enterobacterales > Enterobacteriaceae > Buttiauxella > Buttiauxella noackiae. The sequence goes on from NZ_LXEO01000030.1 coordinate 12,186, forward strand.
AGGCGCAGTTGCGTGAAGAAGGCAAAGCGTTTGACGAAACTATCGAAGTTGGCGTGATGGTTGAGACTCCGGCTGCGGCTACAATTGCTCGCCATTTGGCTAAAGAAGTCGACTTCTTCAGTATCGGTACGAATGATCTGACACAGTACACCCTGGCAGTTGACCGTGGTAATGATATGATTTCACATCTTTACCAGCCAATGTCACCGTCTGTACTGACTCTGATTAAGCAAGTTATTGATGCTTCTCATGCAGAAGGTAAATGGACCGGTATGTGTGGTGAGCTTGCAGGCGACGAACGTGCTACACTTCTGTTGCTGGGAATGGGTCTGGACGAATTTAGTATGAGTTCCATTTCTATCCCGCGCATTAAGAAGATTATTCGTAACACGAACTTCGAAGATGCGAAGGTGTTAGCAGAGCAAGCTCTTGCTCAACCGACAACGGACGAGTTAATGACGCTGGTTAACAAGTTCATTGAAGAAAAAACAATCTGCTAATCCACCGGATGCGGCCCAATTTACTGCTTAGGAGAAGATCATGGGTTTGTTTGATAAACTGAAATCTCTGGTTTCTGATGATAAAAAAGACACCGGAACCATTGAGATTGTTGCCCCACTTTCTGGCGAAATCGTAAACATTGAAGATGTTCCAGATGTGGTTTTCGCCGAGAAGATTGTTGGTGATGGCATTGCAATTAAACCGACTGGCAACAAAATGGTTGCTCCGGTTGACGGCACCATCGGTAAAATCTTCGAAACTAACCATGCTTTCTCTATCGAATCCGATAGCGGCATTGAGTTGTTCGTCCACTTCGGTATCGACACTGTTGAACTGAAAGGCGAAGGCTTCAAACGCATCGCAGAAGAAGGCCAGCGCGTTAAGAAAGGCGACGTAGTTATCGAGTTCGATTTGGCCCTGCTGGAAGAGAAAGCGAAGTCTACCCTGACTCCGGTTGTTATCTCCAACATGGATGAAATCAAAGAGCTGATCAAACTGACTGGTAGCGTGACTGTGGGTGAAACCCCGGTAATCCGCATCAAGAAGTAAGCTGTCCACACAATTGAAAACGGCACCTCTGCCTGAGGTGCCGTTTTTTTTTGCATGCTTTAGAATCAGATTCCTGAGCCTTGCGAATAACTCTCTTCGCCAAACACTCCAGTCGATAAATAACGATCGCCACGATCGCAGATAATCGCCACCACTACAGATCCAGGGTTTGCCTGCGCAACGCGCAACGCGCCAGCAACCGCACCACCCGAACTCACTCCACAGAAAATCCCCTCTTCACGCGCCATACGACGCATGGTTCTCTCGGCTTCAACTTGTGACATATCAATCACTTCATCAACCAGGTCAGGGTTGAAGATCTTCGGTAGCCATTCTTCAGGCCAGCGGCGAATCCCAGGAATACTGCTGCCATCTTCCGGCTGTAAACCAACGATGGTCACTTTTTTATCTTGCTCACGCATAAACTGACTCACGCCTGTTACCGTTCCGGTGGTGCCCATACTGGAGACAAAATGCGTGATGCGCCCCTGAGTTTGCTGCCAGATCTCTGGCCCGGTGGTGCTGTAGTGTGCATAGGGGTTATCGGGATTATTAAACTGGTCGAGAACTTTGCCCTCGCCACGTTCCTCCATCAAACGAGCGAGTTCACGGGCACCTTCCATGCCCTGCTCTTTGGTCACCAGAATCAATTCTGCGCCATAGGCTTGCATTGCCGCTTTGCGTTCCATGCTCATGTTATCGGGCATTAAAAGCTTCATGCGATAACCTTTTAGCGCCGCAATCATCGCCAGCGCAATGCCGGTATTACCGCTGGTCGCTTCAATGAGCGTATCGCCTGGGGAGATTTCACCGCGAGCTTGCGCACGCACGATCATAGATAGTGCCGCCCTGTCTTTTACCGAGCCTGCCGGATTATTCCCTTCCAGCTTTACCCAGATTTCACTGCCGTTTTCGAGCCCGGTGCGCTGTAACTTAACCAGAGGCGTATTGCCAATCGTGCTTTCTAAGGTGTTCACTTGCCTATCCAGATATAAGAAAAGCGGCCACGTGGGCCGCTTTTGCGTGTCGTGTTGTTCAATAAACTTATCAGGCAGTCTGCGCCAGGTCTAGTTGGCCATTATAAGTAGGCTGAATTCGATTCTTCCCATCATACAAACGTGCATGTTGCAGGCCCACGAACAATCGTTCACCGCGCACAGGAACATGATCTTCACGCAGAACCACCGTTAACGGTTCGTCGTACCAGCCAAGCGGCTGCACAACTAATTGCATGTAATGCCCTCGAGGACTGATCTCCAGCACTTGCACAGGCAATGGGGAATCCAGATTGGTACGGCGGCTGACATCCACTTCCCACGGACGCAGGAACAAATCCACCGCCCCCTGGTGAGCTGGTGTGAAGCCCAACGGCCAACGGTGTGCCCCAACGTGGAATTGGCTACCGCGAATAGTGCCTTTCATGCGATTAACTTCACCGAGAAATTCCAACACGAAGCGCGTCGCTGGTTCGCGCCATACCGCTTCCGGTGTATCAACCTGCTCGATATTCCCCTGGCTCATCACCACAACCCTATCCGCAACTTCCATCGCTTCTTCCTGGTCGTGAGTAACGAACACACTGGTGAATTTCAGCTCTTCATGCAGTTGGCGTAACCAGCGGCGAAGTTCTTTACGCACCTGCGCATCCAGTGCACCAAACGGCTCATCAAGCAGCAGGATTTGTGGCTCAACCGCCAACGCACGTGCTAAAGCGACACGTTGCTTCTGCCCACCAGAAAGCTGCGCCGGGAATCGTTCTGCCAGATGGGATAGCTGCACCATCTCCAGCAAACGCGTCACTTTCTGTTTGATAACAGCAGAAGACGGGCGCTCGCGGCGTGGCAACACCGTCAGGCCGAAGGCGATATTGTCGAACACCGTCATATGGCGGAAGAGTGCATAATGCTGGAATACGAAACCGACTTTACGGTCACGCGCATGGATGCGGCTAACATCGGTGCCATGGAAACTAATGCGCCCGCTGTTCTGGTGCTCAAGGCCCGCGATAATACGCAGCAGCGTGGTTTTGCCTGAACCTGACGGCCCCAGCAATGCCACCATTTGGCCAGAAGGGATATCCAGAGAGATATCATTCAGCACCTGGGTGCGACCAAAAGACTTCTTAATATTGGTAATATCAATGCTCATGATTTCCCTCCTGTTGCAGGCGTTTTTCCTGGCTATTCAAACGCCACTGCACCGCACTCTTTAAGAACAACGTAACGATTGCCATCAGGGTTAATAACGCTGCGGCGGTAAACGAGCCGACTGTGTTGTAGTCCTGCTGCAGCAATTCAATCTGTAACGGCAGCGAGAATGTCTCGCCGCGAATAGAACCGGAAACCACCGACACGGCACCAAATTCACCAATCGCACGTGCATTGGTTAATACCACGCCGTAAAGCAGCGCCCAGCGAATATTCGGTAAAGTGACACGACGGAACATCTGCCAACCGGATGCACCGAGTAAAATCGCCGCTTCGTCTTCCTGGCTGCCCTGGCTCAGCATCACTGGCACCAGCTCACGCACGACAAACGGGCAGGTCACGAAAATAGTGACCAATACCATACCCGGCCAGGCGAACATAATCTGGATGTTATGGGCATCCATAAAGCCTGCGAGCGGGCCGTTCGAACCGTAAAACAGCAAATAAACCAGACCCGCCACCACTGGCGAAACCGCGAATGGAATATCAAGCAGTGTTAATAACAACTGGCGACCAGGGAAATCAAAACGTGTTACCAGCCAGGCAAGCAAAATACCGAACACCAGGTTTACCGGCACAGTAATCAGCGCAATCATCACGGTTAACCAGATCGCGTGCAGCATATCCGGGTCAACAATATTCTGCAGCGCAGGCATCAGCCCTTTCGAAAAGGCCTGAGCGAAAATAGAGGCCACCGGTACCACCAGCAGCAAAAACGAAATTAGTACGCCGAGGCCAATCAATGTCCATTTGCCCCAGTTAAATCCCGTGCGGCGATAGCTTTTCAATTCAGTTACATCCGTCATCAGTGACCTACCACGCGTCGACCAAAGCGACTTTGCAACGTGTTAATGGTAAACAACAACAGCAGTGAAGCCGCGAGAATCACCGAGGCAATCGCGCTGGCTGCCGGGTAATCGAACTCCTGCAAACGCACGAAAATCATCAGCGATGTCACTTCGGTTTTCCAGGCGATGTTCCCGGCGATAAAAATCACCGCGCCAAACTCACCGAGGCTGCGGGTGAACGAGAGCGCAACACCCGCCATCAATGCCGGAGAAAGCTCAGGCAAAATCACGCGGCGGAAACTCTGCCAACGCGTTGCCCCCAGCGTTTCTGCTGCCTCTTCATATTCCGGGCCAAGTTCTTCAAGCACCGGCTGAATAGTTCGCACCACAAACGGGATGCTGGTAAACGCCATAGCGACTGCAATACCCAACCAGGTATAAGTGACTTTAATGCCGAACTGCGCCAGCCATTCGCCGTACCAGCCGTTAACTGAAAATAGCCCGGCAAGCGTTAAGCCCGCCACCGCCGTTGGCAGCGCAAACGGTAGATCCATTAATGCATCAAGCAGGCTACGGCCTGGAAATTGGTAGCGCGTTAAAATCCACGCCATCAACATGCCAAAGAAACCGTTGAAGATAGACGCCACGCCCGCAGAGAGCAGTGTGACTTTATATGCCGCCACTACCTGCGGGTTGGTGATCACTTCCCAATACTGCGCCAGCGTCATCTCGGAGAGTTGCATTACCAGCGCGCTTAACGGCAGCAGCAAAATCAGGCAAACAAACAGCAAACTGGTGCCGAGGCTTAAGGTAAAGCCTGGCAGCACGCGTTTGGAAGAAACCGCTAACATTTACTTATGCCCCGCCGCTACAAGCTTGTCGAACTCACCGCCGCTGGCGAAATGAGTTTTCATCACCTCAGGCCAGCCGCCAAATTCATCTTCCACGCGGAACAGTTCCGTCTGCGGGAATTTATCCTTCAGCTTTTCCATCACCTGCGGGTTATTCACGCGGTAGTAATAATCGGTAATGATGGTTTGCGCCGCCGGGGTATACAGGAAGTTCAGATACTCTTTTGCCGCTTTTTCAGTACCGTTGGCCTTCACATTTTTATCAACCCAGGCGACCGGGAATTCAGCCAAAATATTGACCTTAGGCACCACCACTTCGTAGCCATCTTTCTCGTACTGTTTGCTGATGTTGTTCACTTCAGATTCAAAGCTAATCAGCACGTCGCCCAAACCACGCTCAACGAAGGTAGTTGTCGCACCACGGCCACCCGTATCAAACACTTCAACGTTTTTCAGGAACTGCGTCATAAACTGTTCGGTTTTGGCTTTATCGCCGCCGTCAGCTTTATTTGCTGCGCCCCACGCGCCTAAATAGGTGTAACGCGCGTTACCGGAGGTTTTTGGATTAGGGAAAATCAGTTTTACGCCTGGGCGAACCAAATCGCTCCAGTCGTGAATATTCTTCGGGTTACCTTTGCGCACCAGAAACGCCATGGTGGAATAAAACGGCGAGCTGTTGTTCGGCAAACGCGTCTGCCAGTCGGCAGGGATCAGGTTGCCTTTGTCATGCAGAATCTGCACATCGGACACCTGGTTATAAGTTACAACGTCTGCTTTTAAACCCTGCAAAATCGCCAGTGCCTGTTTTGATGACCCGGCATGAGATTGTTTAATCACCAACTTGTCGCCGTTATTTTCCTCGGCCCACTGTTTCTGGAACGCAGGATTGAGCGCAGCAAATAGTTCGCGAGACACATCATAAGAGCTGTTCAGCAGTTCTGTGGCATGGGCTGAACCCGCCAATAACGCAGAAACAACAAGCGCACTCCAGAGTTTTTTGACTGACGTTTTGGCCATTGGGCACCCTTATAAATGTGATAACCACCGAACTTCATGGTTACCAGTGTATTTATAACGAGTGTCAAAGCTGTAACGGTTTTATATATCGTTTGGTGATTTGCAATAAGAAAGGGGTATAAGACGCGGGGAAGTCGTTGACGGTGGAAAACTGCCGGATGGCGCTGACGCTTATCCGACCTGCATCACCTGATCTGACGTGTTTTGTAGGGCGGGTAAGCGCAAGCGTCACCCGCCATCAAAGACTACAGGCTTAACAACTTATCCAGCGATGGCGCGAAATAATAACCACCGGTCACCGGTCGGGTAAAACGCAACATGCCGTCACGCTTGCCGTCAGTTTCGCCAAACATACTCAGCAATTGCTGCTCGATGTTGTGCAAACGTGCGCAATACGCGATGAAGTACAGGCCGTGCACGCCACTGGCAGTGCCGTACGGCAGACTCTGACGAACAATCTTCAGGCCTTTGCCGTTTTCTTTCAAATCAACACGGGTCAGGTGAGATGTATCCGGGCGCTCGTCACCATCAATCTCTTCATTGGCTTCTTTCGTACGGCCAATGATCATCTCCTGATCGCTCACACTCATGCGATTAAGCTGCTTGAGATTATGTTCCCAGCGCTGGACGAATACATAGCTGCCGCCCGCATCCACACCGTCATTAATGACCGCCACTTCACGGCGAGTCTCTTCGCCCTGTGGGTTTTCGGTGCCATCAACAAAACCGCTTAAATCGCGATCTTCAACCCAACGGAAACCATGGATTTCTTCTTCAATTTTCAGTGCGTCGCCAAACGCGGCAAGTGCCGCCTGCGCCACAGAGAAATTCACGTCATGGCGCAGAGAAAGAATATGGATCATCACATCGTGCTGGGTCGCTGGCGCAAGGCCCTTGCCCAATGGAGCAAAGTTTTTCAACTCAGTCGCACCCACTCCGCCACTGAGATCGCGCCACAAGTCGTGACCAAATGCCACCACCGCACCTAAATTCGCATCAGGGAATTTATCCTGAAACGTAATCAGTGATTGATTAAAGGTTTTACAGCCCTGGCGAATAGCATCGAAATCACCCTGAATACTCGCTTCCAGCCAAATGGCGGCGCGACAATGTTCTGGCAGAATGCCAGTTTGAACACGAGACATGAATCCTCCTAAAAAACACACGCCACTCTACGTGGCGTTTATTCCCTTATGATACCCAATTCCGGCAGCACCTTATTGAGAAGGCGCAAGCCAGCGGTTATTTTTATCGACGCCAGATAATTTTACTGATCTTCCAGTTTTTGAGCGTATCGTCAGACGGCATCAACTCCTGCCCGCCATGCCATTCGCCGCTAAAAATGTAGCTGATATGCTGGCTATCTTTGGCCTTGCACTCAACACCTGCGCTATCATCTTCAGTCCCTTTGACACACGCACCAAATGCTTTGTCATACAGAGAGCTAAAAGTGGTACCAATCTTCACGCCACTATCGGTTTCGATGTTGCTATCCATAACGTCAACGCGGCTTACTGTGCCTTTTTCGCCATTGACAACAACCATCACGGTTTTGTCATCCATCGCTTCATAGAAGCGAACAATCTCACCTTTATCGGTTTTCATGCCGCTGCGTAAACGGTAGTTATCATTCAACGCGCTGCTGACCGCTTTTTCATCCATTGGCGTGCTGGCATTTAACTCCCCTACGCCCTTTTCACTAACTTCAATCGACGAACCAAACCAGTTCCACGGATTTGCCGCAGACCAGTTGACGGATGACAGCGTCGAACAGCCTGCTAACACCAGCGGCAGCCCCAATAACATCAGGCGCAGTTTTTTCATCAGAAATTCCTTATTAAGCATGGATACGCGCTTTGGAGTGCAAACTTTCCCAAAAGTGCCCGGTTATTCACGATTGATGATGAAGTAATCCCGTAAACGACGACTGGTGGCTAACCACCACAAGGCAAATAAATCGGCAAGCAGCAGGAGCAAGGTTACTCCTGTCAGATCCTCACCTTGCCACAGCAGCAATAACTGCCAGGTCAGTAGCACCAATTGTGCTGCAATTAACACCCAGCGCACCGCTGCCCAAACACGGGGATACAAATGTCGGCGACCACTGATCATAAAGGCCAATGCCGCAGGAACGCCAGGCAATAGCCCAAACCAGAAATTGTCGCGGTCAGGATAGAAAACCCCAAGGATGGCATCGCCCTGTTGACGGGATGCCGCCGCCAGTACCAGAACAAACCAGGTTCGCGCCTGCAAAAGAAGGGTACACCAGAACAACAAAGGTGTTTTCAGATTACCGTGGGTATCGTAATCCGAAGGTGGGTACAGCACAGGCATTAATATTCCTGGTCTTCAATCAATCGCTTGCCGAGTAGCATCACATCTTGTTGCTCATACTCGAGCCGCTCATACATACCAATCACCAGGTCATTTTCTTCACGCACCATGATTTGAATTTTTGGGCAGCCGCGCGCGATGAGCTTTTTCTCAAGACGGCTTAATAGCGCATTAGCGATACCGCGACCACGATATTCGGGATGAACTCCAAGATAATATGCTGAACCCCGGTGACCGTCATAGCCACCCATCAGCGAACCAACCACTTCACCGCCTACTTCTGCCACTAAAAACAGATCCGCGTCATGATTGAGTTTACGTTCAATGTCCATTTCAGGATCGTTCCATGGACGCAGTAAGTCGCAACGTTCCCAAAGCGTAATGACTTCTTCGAAATCATCCTGGCGAAAAACTCGTATTTCCATGGTATTAGCCACCCGAAAGTCTAAAAGAGTGATTATGGCGTTAAGTTTCTGTTTAGCCAATATCTGCCGCAAAACGAAGCAAAAAATGACATACTAGCCGCTCATTCATTTTTGGTAATGAAAATCCCATAAATGCTTGTCGTTTACCCTTTGCCGATACGCTATAAATGCCTATCTGCAATTTTTAAGATAAAAATATTAGCCGCATGAGCAAAATTAAATCACTGACGCATCTGACTACCCGCCGCCAGTTACTGCTTACTGGATTGGCTGCTTTAACGTTAACGGGCGTAAATAAGGCTTTGGCCAGCTCGGAGACTAAACCTCTCAAAACCACCACTCATCACAGCAAGCCCAGCAAAAAATCGGGTGGACGTCGAGTAGTGATGCTCGACCCAGGCCACGGAGGTATTGATACCGGCGCGATTGGCCATAATGGTTCTAAAGAGAAACATGTCGTACTGGCCATTGCTAAAAATGTACGAAACATACTAAAAAGCAATGGGATAGAGGCCAAACTCACACGTACCAGTGATGAATTTATTCCGCTGTACGATCGCGTAGAAATAGCCCACAAACACGGGGCCGATCTCTTTATGTCGATTCATGCTGATGGTTTCACCAACCCATCAGCTGCCGGTGCGTCGGTGTTTGCCCTTTCCAATCGAGGTGCCAGTAGCGCCATGGCAAAATATCTTTCTGATAAAGAAAACGCCGCCGATGATGTCGCAGGCAGCAAGGTCAAACATAAAGACCAGTATCTACAACAGGTGCTGTTCGACCTGGTGCAAACTGACACCATTAAAAACAGCCTGACGCTCGGTTCGCACATTCTTAAGCAGATAAAGCCAGTGCATAAACTGCATAGCCGCAACACGGAACAAGCGGCGTTTGTGGTATTGAAATCGCCGTCGATACCTTCCGTACTGGTTGAAACGTCATTCATCACCAATCCGGGTGAAGAAAAGCTACTAGGCACCGCCGCGTTCCGCCAGAAAATTGCTAATGCGATTGCCTCGGGCATCATTAGCTACTTCAATTGGTTTGATAACCAAAAAGCTCACAGTAAGAAACGTTGATACCTATGAACTTGCCAGATATTGAGTCCGTAAAACAATTCCTGCTGCAATTGCAGGACACCATCTGCCAGCAACTGAGCAATATTGATGGCGCTGCGTTTGAAGAAGATAGCTGGCAACGTGAGGGCGGTGGCGGCGGACGCAGCCGGGTGTTACGTGGTGGGAATATCTTTGAGCAAGCGGGCGTTAACTTCTCCCACGTTCATGGCGACGCGATGCCTGCGTCTGCGACAGCGCATCGCCCGGAACTTGCCGGGCGCAGCTTTGAAGCGATGGGCGTCTCCCTGGTGGTGCATCCGCTCAACCCGTACATTCCCACCAGCCACGCCAACGTGCGCTTTTTCATTGCACAAAAGCCAGGTTGTGACCCGGTGTGGTGGTTTGGCGGCGGTTTTGACTTAACGCCATTTTACGGTTTTGAAGAAGATGCCATTCACTGGCACAAAACTGCGCAAGACTTGTGCAAGCCTTTTGGCGATGACGTATTCCCGCGTTACAAAAAGTGGTGCGACGATTATTTCTTTATTAAGCATCGCAATGAGCAACGCGGTATTGGTGGCCTGTTCTTTGACGATCTGAACACCCCGAATTTCGAACATTGCTTCAGCTTTATGCAAGCTGTGGGTAAGGGTTACCTGGACGCTTATCTGCCGATTGTCGAACGCCGTAAAGCCTTGCCGTGGGGCGAGCGCGAGCGCGACTTCCAGCTTTATCGCCGTGGCCGTTATGTAGAATTTAACCTGGTGTGGGATCGCGGAACGTTGTTTGGTTTGCAGACGGGTGGGCGTACAGAGTCGATTTTAATGTCGATGCCGCCGTTGGTTCGCTTTGAATATGACTATCAGCCAGAAGAAGGCAGCCCGGAGGCTGCCTTGTATCGTGATTTCTTGCCGGTTAAGGATTGGGTTTAAATCACAGCGGAACGGTCTGCGCCTCAACAACTGCCAGCGCCACCATATTCACAATACGACGAACAGACGCAATCGGTGTTAACACGTGCACCGGTTTTGCCACGCCCATCAATACTGGCCCGACTGTCACCCCTTCGGAACTGGAAACACGCAACAAGTTGTAGCTAATACGTGCCGCTTCGACGTTTGGCATGATCAAGATATTTGCCGAACCTTTCAGCGGACTGTCAGGCATACGTTCGTTACGAATGCTTTCCACCAGCGCCGCATCACCATGCATTTCACCGTCAATTTCCAGCTCTGGCGCACGTTCGCGTACCATCTCCAGCGTTTTGCGCATCTTGCATGCCGCTTTCGAATCGGAGGAACCATAGTTGGAATGCGACAACAACGCGACTTTTGGCTCGATACCAAAGCGACGTACCGTTTCTGCGGCTAACAAGGTAATTTCTGTCAGCTCTTCTGGCGACGGATCGTCATTAACATAGGTATCAGCAATAAAGGTGTTGCCACTTGGCAGCAGCAGCGCGTTCATCGCCCCCGCAGCTTTGACGCCTTCACGATAGCCGAACAGCTTTTCCACCACGGAGAAGTGCTCATGATACTCACCGATGGTCCCGCAAATCATGGCATCCGCTTCACCACGGTGCACCATAATTGCACCGATAACGGTGGTGTTACTAATCACCGCGCGCTGCGCCTGCTCTTGCGTAATACCGCGGCGTTTCATGATGTTGTAGTACTCATTCCAGTACTCTTTGAAACGCGGATCGGATTCGTTATTCACGATCTCAAAATCACGCCCGGCTTGCATTTGCAGGCCAAGTTTTTTCAGGCGCATTTCGATAACCGCCGGACGACCAATCAGAATCGGTTTTGCCAAACCAAGCGTAATCAGCTCCTGAGTCGCATGTAGTACACGCGCCTCTTCACCTTCAGTCAGCACCACACGTTTTGGATCTTTGCGGGCCTGGGAGAAAATAGGCTTCATAAACAGGTTGGTTTTGTAGACGAACTCGGTCAGTTTTTCACGATAAGCATCGAAATCCTGAATCGGGCGCGTTGCCACACCGGTCTCCATCGCTGCTTTCGCCACCGCTGGCGCAATTTGCACGATAAGGCGCGGGTCAAATGGTTTTGGAATCAGATAATCAGGGCCGAAAGTCAGCTCTTCTTCACCGTAGGCGGAAGCCACGACATCGCTCTGCTCAGCGTGAGCCAGTTCGGCAATCGCATGAACCGCAGCCAGTTTCATCTCTTCGTTAATCGCTGTTGCGCCAACATCCAGCGCACCACGGAAGATGAACGGGAAGCACAGCACGTTGTTAACCTGGTTAGGGAAATCAGAACGACCGGTGCAGATAATCGCATCAGGGCGCACTTCTTTTGCCAGCGGCGGCAGAATTTCCGGCTCCGGATTTGCCAACGCCAGAATCAGTGGTGCACGCGCCATCTTCTTGACCATCTCCTGGCTCATGGCTTTCGGGCCTGAACAGCCGAGGAAAATATCCGCACCTTCAATCACTTCGTCGAGTGTGCGCTTGCCGTTATCTTCCACCGCGTAGGCCGCTTTGGTCTCAGCCATGTTCTCTTCACGGCCCTTGTAGATAACGCCTTTGGAATCACAGACAACGATGTTGTGTTTCTGGATACCTAGCTGCACCAGCAGGTTCATACAGGCGATAGCCGATGCGCCCGCGCCAGAAACCACTAAACGGACATCAGAGATATTCTTCTCAACTACACGCAGGCCGTTAAGCACCGCCGCAGTACAGATGATGGCCGTCCCATGCTGATCGTCATGGAACACTGGAATGTTCATGCGCTCGCGCAGTTTTTTCTCGATGTAGAAGCACTCTGGCGCTTTAATATCTTCCAGGTTAATGCCGCCGAACGTTGGCTCAAGTGCAGCAATCACCTCAATCAGTTTGTCCGGGTCCATTTCATCGACTTCGATATCGAACACGTCAATACCGGCGAATTTCTTAAACAGAACACCCTTACCTTCCATCACCGGCTTGCCCGCCAGCGCGCCAATATTACCCAGCCCTAGCACCGCAGTGCCGTTGGAAATCACGCCGACCAGGTTGCCACGTGCGGTGTATTTGTAAGCCGCAAGGGGGTCTTTTTCAATCTCAAGACAAGGTGCAGCAACGCCAGGAGAGTAGGCCAATGCTAAGTCACGCTGGGTCGCCAGCGGTTTGGTTGGCGAAACCTGAATTTTCCCAGGTACAGGGAATTCATGAAAATCGAGGGCACTTTGTCTTAGTTGTTCGTCCATTTCTTCGTTCCTTTTTTATCATTCTCAAGGGTCGTAAGGTCACGTTAAGATCGCTTTAGGGCCACGTAGTATCACGCTTGCGCGCGTTCTAAACTTTGAACATCACCATAATATCAGCAACGTCTTGCAAAAATGTTAGAAAATCAGAGCCATTATGTTACCTGTCATTAACAACAATGCCATGCCTATCTGCTATGCTTTTTAGTTATGCCAACGATGAATTTTCATCGCGAGTGACATGGAACACTCAAATTAGACTTTGCATTTCAAGGAGATAGTCATGAATCAGTTAGACAGCATCAAGAAATTCACCACGGTTGTTGCCGACAGCGGTGACATTGAATCTATCCGCAATTACCAGCCTATCGATGCGACGACCAACCCCTCGCTATTACTGAAGGCCGCAGGTCTGGCGCACTATCAAACGCTGATTGATGATGCCATTGCTTACGGTAAACAGCGTGGTGGCACGCGAGAAGCCCAGGTCGCTCAAGCCTGTGACAAACTTGCGGTCAATTTCGGTGCGGAAATTCTGAAAAGCATTCCTGGACGCGTCTCAACAGAAGTGGACGCCCGTCTCTCGTTTGATAAAGAAAAAAGCATCGCGAAAGCCCGCCATTTGATTGCACTTTACGAAGAGCTTGGCATTGATAAGTCGAGAGTTCTTATCAAGCTTGCTTCAACCTGGGAAGGTATTCGTGCCGCTGAAGAGCTGCAAAAAGAGGGTATCGATTGCAACCTGACGCTGCTGTTCTCTTTTGCTCAGGCACGAGCCTGTGCGGAAGCCGGCGTGTTCCTGATTTCACCGTTCGTCGGGCGTATCTACGATTGGTATCAGGCCCGCAAACCGATGGACCCCTATGTGGTTGAAGAAGATCCGGGCGTCAAATCGGTGCGCAATATCTATGATTACTTTAAGCAGTACAACTACAACACCATCGTGATGGGCGCGAGCTTCCGCCGCACCGAGCAGATTCTTGCGCTGGTGGGCTGCGATCGCCTGACTATCGCCCCTAACCTGCTTCAACAGTTGCAGGAGAGCGAAGAGCCAGTGGTGCGCAAACTGGTGCCGATGTCACAGGGCTTCCGTCGTCCGGAACCTATCAGCGAAGCAGATTTCCGTTGGGAGCATAATCAGGATCCAATGGCTGTAGAAAAATTGGCAGAGGGCATCCGCCTGTTCGCCATTGATCAACGAAAACTGGAAGATTTACTCGCCGCCAAACTTTGAACAACAACCACGGAGTGAAACATGTCATCTCGTAAAGAGCTTGCTAATGCCATTCGTGCCCTGAGTATGGACGCGGTACAAAAAGCGAATTCGGGCCACCCTGGCGCACCGATGGGGATGGCAGATATTGCCGAAGTGTTATGGAACGAATTCCTGCACCATAACCCGACGAACCCCACATGGGCTGACCGTGACCGCTTTATTCTCTCTAACGGCCACGCCTCGATGCTGCTCTACAGCCTGTTGCATCTGAGCGGGTATGACTTGCCGATGGAAGAGTTAAAAAACTTCCGTCAGCTTCACTCCAAAACCCCCGGCCACCCGGAAATTGGCTATACCCCCGGCGTTGAAACCACCACTGGGCCGCTTGGTCAGGGGTTAGCAAATGCGGTCGGCATGGCGATTGCTGAACGGACGTTAGGGGCGCAATTTAATCGCCCCGACCATGATATTGTCGATCATTTTACCTACGTATTTATGGGGGATGGCTGCCTGATGGAAGGCATCTCCCATGAAGTTTGTTCACTTGCCGGCACCCTCGGTCTTGGCAAGCTTATCGGCTTCTATGACCACAACGGCATCTCAATTGATGGTGAAACTAAAGGCTGGTTTACCGACGATACGGCGAAACGCTTCGAGGCTTATCACTGGCATGTGGTAAATGAAATTGACGGCCACGATCCAGAAGCAGTGAAGAAAGCAATTCAGGAAGCGCAAAGCGTAAAAGATAAACCGTCGCTGATTATCTGCCGCACAATCATTGGCTTTGGTTCGCCAAACAAAGCGGGCAAAGAAGAGGCGCATGGCGCGGCACTCGGCGAGCAGGAAGTGGCGCTTGCCCGTAAACAATTGGGCTGGAAATACCCTGCATTTGAGATCCCAAGAGAGATTTACCAGGCCTGGGATGCCAGAGAAAAAGGCGAGCAGGCAGAAACGGTGTGGAACGATAAGTTTTCCGCTTACGCCAAAGCTCACCCGGAACTAGCCGCTGAATTTAACCGCCGTATGCACGGTGAAATGCCGGAGGATTGGCAGGATCTCACGCAGCAGTACATTGAAAAATTGCAGGCCAACCCAGAGAAAATCGCCACCCGTAAGGCCTCACAAAACACGTTAAATGCCTATGGCCCTAGCCTGCCTGAATTGCTAGGCGGCTCGGCTGACTTAGCGCCAAGTAACCTGACCATCTGGAAAGAGTCCAAATCCATCAAAGAGGATGTCGCCGGGAATTACATTCACTACGGCGTGCGCGAATTCGGTATGACCGCCATTGCTAACGGGATCGCCCATCACGGCGGGTTTGTACCTTATACGGCGACCTTCCTGATGTTTGTGGAGTATGCCCGTAACGCGGCGCGTATGGCGGCATTGATGAAAGCCCGTCAAATCATGGTCTACACCCACGACTCTATCGGCCTTGGCGAAGATGGCCCTACACACCAGGCCGTGGAACAACTCGCCAGTCTGCGCATGACGCCTAACTTCAGCACCTGGCGTCCGTGCGATCAGGTTGAAGCGGCTGTAGCCTGGAAAGCGGCAATCGAGCGGCACAACGGCCCGACGGCACTGATTCTTTCACGTCAGAACCTTGCGCAAATGGATCGTACCGCTGAACAAGTCAGTGCCATCAGCCGTGGCGGCTATATTCTGAAAGACAGCGGCGGTACACCGGATGTGATTCTGATAGCCACAGGGTCGGAGATGGAAATTACTGTGCTGGCAGCTGATAAGCTCACAGCCGAAGGCCACAAAGTTCGCGTGGTTTCACTGCCTTCGACCGACATTTTTGAAGCCCAGGACGAAGCGTATCGCGAGTCGGTGCTGCCTTCAGATATTGCTGCGCGAGTGGCAGTCGAAGCGGGTATTGCTGATTACTGGTACAAATATGTCGGCCTGAAAGGCGCGATTGTCGGCATGACAACTTACGGTGAATCAGCACCTGCCGATAAGCTGTTCCCGTTCTTTGGCTTTACCACAGAGAATGTAGTAGCGAAGGCGAAGAAGGTTTTGGGCGTTTAGTCGAAAATAAATATTGTGAATCCCCATCGTCTTTCAAGTTGCAGGACGATGGGATTATTTGGTGACCCAAAGTGTCGGCCACGATGCATTGCTGTTCCATTCATCGCACGCAGGTTCTTCGGCATAACGTACAAGGCGGAAACGCTGGCCGTCAAAACGCCAGCGCGTCGCAACACCACAATCCCCGATGCCGCGTCCTTTCGCCAGCGTAGTCAGCTCTTTGTTCGTTTCATCATACCCGGCGTTCATCAGCTCCAGCTCAGTGTTTCCACTCCCAGGCGTAAACGGCAGTTTTAAGCGAATTTGTCGAGCAGCAAAAGGTTTCTGCCGTGACACCACCCAGGCGAGATCGACCACGTTGTAAGCGCCCGCTTCGCAACCGGTCATCAACAATGCTTTATCATCACTGAGCGCAAACACCCGAACTTCACGACGGGCAGGATCCAGCGAACATTGGCTGTTGTTCATGCGCCATGTTCCGTAATCCAGCAGATCACTCAGCTCCACCTGCGTTAAAGGCGTTGGAGTTGGGTTTGTCAGTGTGACTTCTTTGAGCGCGGGTGCAGGCGGCACGCTCAGCGGCGGATCGTCACCTTTTTTAATCCAGGCCGTTTCACTGCCTACGCGTTGCTGCTGGCTATCAATAAACAACAGCGACGCTTTGAGCCCAACTAAAGAGATATTCCCCTGCCCTTGCGAGAGCGTAATCGCATCCGCGTTAACTACTTTTTCGAGGAAGCTGTTAATCGCATCGGTATCACCAGTTTTGAGATGGTGCGGCGTTTCCTGCCATTTCGCTAAGTCCAGAATTAGCGGCTCGCCTTCCACCAGCAGATGTGGAGCAATCGGCGGAGCTTTAGCTTCTGTGGTGCTCATATTGCCAAGATCTATTCTCAGCGTCGCATCGGTATGCGCCCCGGCGCTGCGGGTAAGCGTCATGACCAGGCCTTGATGCAGTCCAGTGTTACGGGCCGTGCAAAAATTTTGGTTGTTGCAGGTCACTTGCCAGTCGGAGAAAGATTTTTGTGCTGGTGCCGCGAAAACAGAGCTCGCTATCAAGAATAAAAAGAGAAACAGCGATTGTTTGCGCAGAAACATTGGCGACACATATCCTGAGAAGACGAAGAGAGTTTCACGTATACCCAAAATAATTCGAGTTGCATCACGGCAGCAACGGAACGAGTCCCAGGGAGCTTACATAAGTAAGAGATCAGAGTGAGACCACGTAACCAACACAGAGGCAACCTGAAGTATGACGGGCATACAAAAAGTGGCGATATCTTCGTCTGGTTAACGTTTGTACTCAATCGGATTTATCGGATAGATTTACTTAAAATCACCTATCCGTAATCCCTTGAATAACAAAGTTTTTAATTCATGATTCCGCGTAATTGCAGCTGTTGTAACAGAATTACTGTTTTTCCGTCACGAATTTCACCACTTGCTACCATCTCCAGCGCTTGTCTGAAGGGTATTTCAAGGACATCGATATCTTCGTCATCAATGCCTCCACCAGCATTCTCTCGCTGGGAATCGCTGTATTCAGCCATGTAGAAGTGAATAAGCTCCGTTACACCGCCAGGAGACATATACAACTCAAAGACTTTTTCGACTTCCCCAACTTCATAACCCGTTTCTTCGATGGCTTCTTTGCGCGCGCAAACTTCCGGCTCATCGGCATCCAACAGACCAGCGCATGCTTCAATCAGCATGCCATCGGGATTGCCGTTAACCCACGTTGCGACGCGGAACTGACGTGTGAGAACAACGGTGTTTTTATCGCGGTTATACAGCAGCATGGTTGCGCCGTTACCCCGGTCATAGACTTCACGTTTGTGGCGAATAGCTTCGGCTTCGTTACGGTATAGATCGTAGGTGATATTGCGCAGAATGAAGTAATTATCTGAGAGGACTTTATCTTTGATGACTTCGATTTTGATCGACATACCGTCTCCACAATGAGTTAGGGGAGCCGATCATCATAGGCTTTGATCTGGCATATCTGCAACGGGGAATTCCCTAAATAATTCGAGGTGCAGGCAGGCGGCAAGGCCGTAAGACCCCAGCAGCATAGATAACTATGTGACTGGGGCGCTCGGATACAGCCAACACACCTGCAACTCGACGTATGACGGGTAATCAGAAGCCGTTCTTCACTTCGCTCATATCCGGCAATTTATGCGCAATCCCCTTGTGGCAATCCACACAGGTTTGCCCATCTTTGACTGCTTTATCATGCATTTTCGCCGCAACAGTTTTCTGAGCGGTGAAATCCATAAAATCAAAATTATGGCAGTTTCGGCACTCTTGCGAATTGTTATTTTTCATCCTGCGCCACTCGTTTTGCGCCATCGCCAGGCGGTGGTCATCAAACTTCTGTGGCGTGTCGATTAAGCCAAATGCTTTGGCATACAACTCTTTACTGGCCTGAATTTTACGTAAAATTTTAGGCCCCCATTCGTGGGGAACGTGGCAGTCCGGGCAGGTTGCCCGCACACCGCTGCGGTTGTTGTAGTGCACTGTCTGCATATATTCTTCGTAGACGTTGGCACGCATTTCATGGCAACCGATACAAAACTCTTCACGGTTGGTCATCTCCATACCGGTATTAAAGCCGCCCCAGAAAATAATTCCACCAGCGAAACCAATCAGCAGTAATGTGCCCAGAGCCAGGCGGCTCGGGCGACGCCACCACTGCCATATGCGCTTGATGATGCCGGGTTTACGGGTTGATTTATCCATAATGACCTCTAGTTCCCAAAACCTTTAGACGGCGTGAATGTGTTTTCGACAATCGGTGCCGCATCAGTTTGAGGTACATGGCATTGCAGGCAGAAGTAACGGCGCGGTGCCACATTAGAAAGTACGTTGCCATCGCTATCCATAAAGTGCGTTGGGCTAACGCGCGGCGCACCTGTCGTCCGGTAATGTTCAACGCCGTGGCATTGCAGGCAACGATTAGTGTTTTTGGAAACCTGGTAGCCGTCAACACTATGCGGAATCATTGGCGGCTGGTTCACGTAATTGAGCGCCATTCTCCCCTGCTGTTTTGGCATATGGATTGAACCTTCCGGAGTACCAGAAACCTCCGGAGACTGGGTAAGGTCGACACCATTTGCGGCCCACAAAGCCCCACTAACCAGCAGCGTAAATACCGCCAGCCATTGCAAGAACATCTTAGTCAGGATGGTTTTTTTCATGATTAAATCCCCTTACACCTTCGCCAGTTTTACAGCGCATTTCTTATAATCCGTCTCTTTCGAAAGTGGGTCGGTTGCATCCAGCGTCAGGTTATTCACCAGTTGCGCTGCGTCGAAAAACGGCATGTACACCAGCCCCTGCGGCGGTTTGTTGCGACCGCGAGTTTCGACAATCGATATCACTTCGCCACGACGTGAGATAACTTTCACTTTGTCTCCACGACGCAAATCACGCGCTTTAGCGTCAAGCGGATGGATAAACAGCACAGCTTCCGGGAAGGCACGATGCAATTCCGGAACGCGGCGCGTCATGCTGCCGGTATGCCAGTGTTCCAGCACGCGTCCCGTGGACAGCCACAGGTCATACTCCTGGTCCGGGGATTCTGCCGCTGGCTCAAATGGCAGCGCGAAGATCACCGCTTTGCCGTCTGGTTTGCCATAGAACTTAAAGCCCTCACCCGCTTTTACATACGGATCGTGGCCTTCGCTGTAACGCCAGAGCGTCTCTTTACCATCGACCACTGGCCAGCGCAGGCCGCGCGCTTTATGGTAATCATCAAACGGTGCGAGATCGTGCCCGTGGCCGCGACCGAATGCAGCGTACTCTTCGAACAACCCTTTTTGCAGATAGAAGCCCAGCTCGCGGGATTCGTCGTTAAGCTGATCTTCTGCCAGTTCAGTGACCGGGAATTTGCTGACGTTAGAATTAGCGAACAGCACGTCAAATAACGTTTTGCCACGGTATTCGGGTTTCTGATCGAGCAATTGTGCAGGCCACACCTCTTCCACTTTGAAGCGCTTCGCAAATTGGACGAGCTGCCAGAGATCCGATTTTGCCTCGCCCGGCGCTTTAACCTGCTGACGCCAGAACTGAGTGCGACGTTCGGCGTTGCCGTATGCACCCTCTTTTTCCACCCACATTGCGGTTGGCAGGATCAGATCCGCGCTCAATGCGCTGATCGTTGGATAAGGATCGGAGACAATCACGAAGTTGCGCGGATCGCGCCAGCCCGGCATGCGCTCTTCGGTAATGTTCGGCCCGGCCTGCATGTTGTTATTACACATCACCCAGTAAACGTTGAGCTTGCCGTCTTTGAGTGCACGATCTTGCGCCACGGCATGTAAACCCACTTTCGCCGGGATGGTGCCTGCTGGCAGTTGCCACATGTTTTCGGTGATTTGGCGGTGTTTCTCGTTTGTCACTACCATGTCTGCTGGCAGGCGGTGGGAGAAGGTGCCGACTTCACGCGCGGTTCCGCACGCCGATGGCTGACCGGTTAATGAGAATGGCCCACAGCCTGGTTGGGAGATTTTTCCGGTCAATAAGTGAATGTTGTAAACGAGGTTATTCGCCCAAACACCACGTGAATGCTGGTTGAAACCCATCGTCCAATAAGAAATGACTTTCTTGTTCGGGTCGGCATACACCTTCGCCAGCGCTTCAAGCTGGTCTTGCGGCACACCACTCATTTCAGCGGTTTTTTCCAGCGTGTACTCGGCAACAAAGGCTTTGTAATCGTCAAAGCTCATTGGCTCAGAGGCATCTGAACCTGGATTTTTCGCCGCTTTTTCCAGTGGATGCGTCGGACGCAAACCATAGCCAATATCCGTCGTGCCCTTACGCAAATTCACATGCTGCTTAAAGAACGACTCGTTGATGGCATTGTTCTGAATGATGTAGTTGGCGATGTAGTTCAGAATCGCCAGGTCGGTTTGCGGCGTGAACACCATGCCGTTGTCTGCCAGCTCGAAACTACGATGCTGGAAGGTAGAAAGAACCGCGACTTCAACGTTTTCATTCGATAGACGGCGGTTAGTGATGCGCGACCATAAAACCGGGTGCATCTCGGCCATATTCGAGCCCCACAACACGAACGCGTCGGCCTGCTCGATATCGTCGTAGCAGCCCATCGGCTCATCCATGCCGAAAGTGCGCATGAATCCTACAACGGCTGAGGCCATGCAGTGGCGTGCGTTCGGGTCAAGGTTGTTGGAACGGAAACCGGCTTTGAATAATTTAGACGCGGCATACCCTTCCCACACCGTCCACTGCCCGGAACCAAACATACCGATCGCTTCCGGCCCTTTCTCTTTCAGGCTGGTCTTAAATTTTTGTTCCATGATGTCGAAGGCCTGAACCCAGGTGATGGGAGCAAACTCACCTTCTTTATCGTACTGTCCGTCTTTCATGCGCAACAGCGGCTGTGTAAGACGGTCTTTTCCGTACATAATTTTTGGCAGGAAGTAGCCTTTGATGCAGTTCAGGCCACGGTTAACTGGTGCATCCGGGTCGCCCTGGCTTGCAACAACACGTCCGTCCTGGGTACCGACTAATACCCCACAACCGGTGCCACAAAAACGGCACGGGGCTTTATCCCATTTAATGGCATCTTGTTTCCCGACAACCGCACGGGCAACGCTCGGTACGCTAAGGCCAGCAGCGGCCGCCGCGGCTGCAATAGCGTTCGCTTTCATAAAGCTACGACGACTGAGTTTCATGGTGTTTCCTCACCTTGCTCATCCTGCTGGTGATAAACCAGCGACACCGCCAACACGCCCGCAATGTTGCGTGCCGACTCAATTTGATTCAGCAGCACGTCACTACGCTCTGCTTCCATAACTACAACCAATTTTCCGTGTTCAGCATCACTTGCCGCGACTTCACTACCCGGCAGTTCGTTCAATGCGTTACTGACTGCGAGAATATTGAGTGGTTGCGCCTGAACCACCAGGCCTGCGACGTGCCAGTTAGCTTGCATTTGCGTGCCTCATTTTGATGGCTGAAACCGGACAACCCGATATACATGCCCCGCAAGCGGTGCAATCGGTGTGATTGAGTAGAGGTTGTGCAATCCCCTGCAGAGAAGGGCGAAATGAAATAGCCTGCGTGTCGCAGATGTCCTGGCAACTACGGCATTCGATGCTATTTTTAGCCAGGCAGTTATCACCAATCGACAGCGTGTGTTCCCACGGGGAAGCCTCACGAGCCAGAAAAAGTTGCTCCGGGCAAGCTTGCGCACAGGCGTAGCAAAAAGTGCATTCACCGTGATCAAAGTTAACTTCGGGATAGCCGCCCTGGCCGCGTTTCAGGACGCGGGTTTCGCAGGCCGACAAGCAGGTATCGCAGCGAGTGCAATCCACCAGGAAATGGTTTTCATCTCCGCTCCAGGGTGGGCGGAAAGCGGTTGCGGAGCGTCGAAAGCTCCCGGTCAATAATCCACGTCGGGAAAAATCAGCCATAAGGCACATCCTTGCATCACAAATGCCAGCCTTCACAGTGTTGAAGCCAGCAAACACATCTGTGTTATCTCCGTAGTTTTCTACGGGTTTTTATAGGGTGATACGTTATGTGACAAAGGGGGAGTAGAGGCATCACCCTTTAGGGGTAAATGCAGGGGTAGGATCAAAAAGGAATTCGGTTTGTAAAACAAACACTCACCCCGTCAATGAGACGGGGTGAAATTAACGACTAGTTAAGACGTTGGGGCGGTACTTCAAGATATTCCATAATGCCCGCAGCAGCGTGGCGCCCTTCCGCCATCGCCGTGACCACCAGGTCAGCACCCCGGACCGCATCACCACCAGCAAAGATTTTCGGGTTACTGGTCTGGTAGCGTAATTTATCTTCGACACTGGCAAGGATTCTCCCCCAGCTATCAAGCTTCACACTGTGCTCTTCAAGCCATGGCATGCCATGAGGGTGGAAACCAAACGCCATAATTACAGCATCGGCTGGCATGATAAATTCAGAGCCTACAATCGGTTCCGGACGACGGCGACCTTGCTCATCTGGCTCACCCATTTGGGTGCGCAGCATACGAATGCCCATCACTTGCCCGCGGTCATCCAGTTCAATATTCAGCGGCTGCACATTGAACTCAAACAACGCCCCTTCTTCCCGCGCGTTTTTGACCTCTTTTTTGGAACCGGGCATATTGGCTTCATCGCGACGATAGGCACAAGTGACTTGCTGTGCACCATGGCGTAGTGAAGTTCGAACGCAATCCATTGCCGTATCACCGCCGCCGAGCACCACCACCTGCTTTCCTGCCATGTTGATATACGGCTCGTCAGGTAACTCCGGTAATCCCATTACCTGTTTAGTATTCGCAATCAGGAACGGCAACGCATCGTATACACCTGGCGCATCTTCGTTCGGCAGCCCTGCTTTCATTGAACGATAAGTCCCAACACCAACAAACACCGCGTCAAAATCATCCAGCACATGTTGTAGAGAAATGTCGCGACCAATCTCAGTATTGAGTTTGAATTCAATCCCCATCGAACTGAAGATTTCACGGCGGCGACTTAACAGCGATTTATCCAGCTTGAATGCGGGAATACCAAACGTCAGGAGTCCACCTATTTCGGGATGGCGGTCAAATACAGTAGCTTTAATCCCATTACGCGCCAGAATATCCGCGCAGGCGAGGCCGGCAGGCCCAGCACCAATCACGGCGACGCGGCGGCTAGTTGGTTTGACATAAGAAAGATCCGG
Source organism: Buttiauxella noackiae ATCC 51607 (assembly GCF_001654865.1). GTDB lineage: Bacteria > Pseudomonadota > Gammaproteobacteria > Enterobacterales > Enterobacteriaceae > Buttiauxella > Buttiauxella noackiae. The sequence continues at coordinate 36,077 of NZ_LXEO01000030.1, forward strand.
CGTCCAACCGCTGGCAAAGGCTTTATCGGAAATATAACGCTCTATATTGCCGATGGTGACCGCACCATATTCATCTTTGAGGGTACAGGCACTCTCACATAAACGGTCTTGTGGGCACACACGGCCAGTCACTTCTGGCAGGCAGTTTGTCTGGTGCGAAAGTTCCACAGCTTCCAGAATGCGCCCTTCTTTGACCAATTCAATCCAATGCGGGATATGGTTATGTAGCGGGCAAGTCCACTCGCAAATACTATGCTCGCCACATTTCATGCAACGATCAGCCTGGCTTTTAGCCTGATTTTTATCAAAGGTGAGATAGATTTCATCAAAGCCTGTTTTGCGCAAAACCAGGTCAATTTTATCAGGATCCTGCCGCGCAGGAGTGGCACGCATTTTTTCCACTTTACTTGAATCAGCATTCACAGACAGCTGCTGTGCTGTTTGCTGGGCCGTGGTATGCCACGGCAGAGATTCCTGAGACGCCGAGCGTAAACGCCGGTTTTTTGCCAGGGCGGCAAGCGTCTCGCTATTAATTAATTTCAGCGCCTTACTGGGGCAATTTTCCACACAAGCTGGGCCATTTTTACGGTCATGGCATAAATCGCATTTATGGGCGTTTGCTTTAACGGAGCGCCCATCATTAATCGGAGTGGTGAGAACCTGCATCGCGCCAAACGGACACGCTACCACGCAGGATTTACAGCCAATACACTTGTGTTGATTAACTTGAACACTGTCATTTACACGTGAAATAGCTTCGTTGGGGCAACTGCTTGCACACGGAGCATCTTCGCAATGACGACAAGTTACCGCATTGCGCCTTCCCTGATGTTTAATAACAGAGATCCGTGGCTGAAATTGTCGGGTGGTCAGAACATGCTTTTCATCATTGTGAGCCATTACGCAGGCGACTTCACATGCATGACAACCGATACAAAGCTGTGCGTTGGCAAGAACAAAACGATTCATTTTTACCCCTTTGCCCGTTATCACAAACAGGAGGCTATTTTTTATGGGGGTATGTTATGACCTGGCAAAGTCTTCGCTGGCAATGGTCATTTGCCCAGTTTGCTGCGAAATCTGCTAATAACCTGGTAAGGATCAATTTATTTTCGTGTTTAATGAAACATCGTTTTGCACCAACTTGTTATGCAACGGTTATGCTTCTGATGTGTGCTGGTTAATTCTGTAAGTTTGTTTTGGAAGATATGCCGAAATATAGCCAACAAGAATTTCTGACATCTTACGTTTCTGATACGTTTCGCTCTCAACTATTTCGATGGGTTATTATAAGTGATAGTAAAACGCTCGCTCTCCACAAGCCTTGCCCGAGCTTTCTTTTACATTATTCTGCTATCGCTGCTTTCCACAGGCATCGCGATGTTAACCCTTGCCAGCAGTTTGCGTGATGCCGAGGCGATTAACGTCGCAGGTTCGTTACGAATGCAGAGCTATCGCCTGGGATATGATTTGCAAGGCGACCGCCTCAATCTGGAGAAACATCTCGAGCAGTACAGCCAGTCGCTGCGCTCTCCAGCCTTGCTTAAAATTGAAAAATTCTGGGTTCCCGCGGAAGTACGTAACCGTTTTGCGGTGATTAACCATGCCTGGTCTGATATGGAAAACCATATTCGCCAGGGCGATTTGCAATGGTACAAGACCAACATTACCGGCTATGTGGCACAAATTGATCTGTTTGTCCTGGCCCTTCAACACTATGCCGAACGCAAAATGATGCAGGTGGTGATAGCTTCAGTGTTGGGTTTTATTGCCATTTTCACACTGGTTTTTTTCACCTTACGCCGCTTTCGCCACCAGGTTGTAGCGCCTCTGAACAAACTAATGGAAGCAAGTCGCACTATTGAACGCGGTGAGTTTGATTACCCGCCACTAAACTCACAGCTACCAAATGAACTGGGCTTGTTGTCACATACCTTCACGCGCATGTCAGGCGAGTTACACAAACTTTATCGTTCACTTGAAGAGAGTGTGCAGGAAAAAACGCTGGACCTGCAGGAGGCCAATCAGACGTTGGAAGTGCTATATGCCTGCTCACAAGCACTGACCGTCAGCACCATAGACAAGCACTGTTTTGAACGAGTGTTGCAGCAGGTGCGTCAGAAAACACCGGTCAATTATCTAGAGATGAAAACGGGTGAAAACTGGAAAATAGAGGAAGGCGTTCAACACGATGAGGAAGCATGGCAAACATTGCCGATTGTGCTTGAGAATAAAGAATTAGGTTTGCTCCGTTGGCAGGCTCCGGAAGGTGTTCCTCCAGAACCATTAATGCAAAGTCTGGCAAATATGTTGGGCCGTGGTCTCTACTTCAACCAGGCGCAAAAACACTATCAACAATTGTTGCTGATGGAAGAGCGCGCGACGATTGCCCGCGAATTACACGACTCGCTGGCACAAGTGCTCTCTTATTTACGTATCCAACTCACGTTACTCAAACGTGCAGTACCGGCAGAAAACCAGGCTGCGCAGCGCATTATTGGCGATTTTTCCCAAGCTCTTAACGATGCGTATCGCCAGTTACGTGAGCTATTGACGACCTTCCGCCTGACACTTCAGCAGGCAGATTTACCCTCTGCATTGCAGGAAATGATTGCCCCGCTGCGCAACCAGACTAAAGCCGTTATTATCATGGAATGCGACATCCCCACTCAGGCGCTGGATGCCTCGCAACAGGTGCATTTGTTGCAGATTATTCGTGAGGGTGTGCTGAATGCTATTAAACATGCGCAAGCACAAAAAATATCCGTAAGCTGTAAAACATCCTCTAAAGGGATTCATACTGTGAGTATTCTTGATGATGGCACTGGAATTGCCAGCCTGACAGAGCCTGAAGGGCATTACGGATTAAATATCATGCACGAACGCGCAGCTCGCTTAGGTGGCGAGTTGGCTATTTCCCGCCCGGCAGAGGGCGGAACATTGATTACGATGACTTTTCGTTCGCCGCCATCAAACCAGGCAACGAACGAAACGCCGCTGAACCTATAACGATAATAATGTGAACAATATTGGGAGTTGTGATGAGTGAGAAAAATGTCTGCCAGGTATTAATCGTCGATGATCATCCGTTAATGCGTCGTGGCATCCGTCAGTTGCTGGAAATGGATGACAGTTTTAGTGTTGTAGGTGAAGCAAGCAGCGGCGCAGAAGCCATTAGCCTTGCGAATCGCTTGACCCCTGATCTGATTTTGCTCGATCTGAATATGAAAGGGTTGAGCGGATTGGATACATTAAATGCCCTGCGCCGTGATGGCGTTAGTGCCCGTATCATCGTGCTGACAGTTTCTGATTCACGCAGCGATATTTTCACCCTGATAGATGCCGGAGCCGACGGTTATTTGCTTAAAGATAGCGACCCCGATGTACTGCTGGAGGATATCCACCGGGGTGCAACCGAAGGAGAAGCTTACAGTGAACAAGTCGCTGAATATTTACGAACCCGCAGTACAGATAAACGTAGTGATGATCCTTTCGCGGTGCTAACCGAACGTGAACTGGATGTGTTGCAAGAAGTCGCTAAGGGATTGTCAAACAAGCAAATTGCCTCTGACCTACATATCTCTGAAGAGACTGTGAAAGTGCATATCCGCAATTTACTGCGTAAACTCCAGGTGCGTTCACGAGTCGCTGCAACCGTGCTGTTCCTTGAGAGCCGGGGCTTTTAAGCCCTGTTTCAACAAGTAAAACCGCTACATAGCGCGAAAATAATTTACAATATCTCCTTATTTCCTCCACGTTTGGACTTGCGGTTAAGGCTACAGTGACGACTGATATCAATAATCACAATGTGAAGTACTGACGAGGTCCTGACTGAATGGCGAATTTCTTTATTAATCGCCCCATTTTTGCCTGGGTGCTAGCCATTATTTTGTGCCTTACCGGTGCGCTGGCTATTTTTTCACTTCCCGTAGAGCAATACCCCGACCTCGCACCGCCAAATGTGCGTATCACGGCAAACTACCCAGGTGCATCAGCGCAAACGCTGGAAAATACGGTCACTCAGGTTATCGAGCAGAATATGACCGGGCTGGACAACATGATGTATATGTCGTCCCAAAGTAGCAGCGCAGGCCAGGCGACGATCACGCTGAGCTTTAAAGCCGGAACCGATCCTGATGAAGCAGTGCAGCAGGTACAAAACCAGTTGCAGTCAGCATTACGTAAACTGCCACAAGCAGTACAAACCCAGGGCGTAACGGTCAGAAAAACAGGTGACACCAATATCTTGATGGTGGCGTTTGTTTCGACCGATGGCAGCATGGATAAGCAAGATATCGCGGACTACGTTGCCAGTAATATTCAGGACCCGATCAGCCGAATTAACGGCGTTGGTGATGTCGATGCTTATGGTTCGCAATATTCGATGCGCATTTGGCTCGATCCTACCAAACTCACCAGTTTCCAGATGACCACCCAAGATGTGGTGGATGCAATCAAATCGCAGAATGCGCAAATTGCGGTAGGCCAGTTGGGTGGAACACCGTCCGTGGATATGCAGGCGCTGAACGCCACCGTTAACTCGCAGTCATTGCTGCAAACGCCACAACAGTTCAAAGATATTACGCTGCGTGTAAATCAGGATGGTTCTTTGGTTTCACTGGGCGATGTTGCAGATGTTGAACTGGGTGCCGAAAAATACGACTTCCTGAGCCGTTATAACGGACAACCTGCATCGGGGCTGGGGATCAAGCTCGCGTCAGGCGCGAACGAGATGGAAACCGATAAACTCACGCGCGCAAAAATTGACGAGCTATCACAATTCTTCCCTCACGGTCTGGAAGCGAAGATTGCTTACGAAACCACGCCTTTTGTGAAAGCCTCGATTACTGATGTTGTGAAAACCCTGTTGGAAGCCATACTGCTGGTATTCCTCGTCATGTACCTGTTCTTACAGAATTTCAGAGCGACGCTAATTCCGACTATCGCCGTGCCGGTTGTGCTTTTAGGCACTTTCTCGGTGCTCTATGCCTTTGGCTACAGTATTAATACCCTGACGATGTTTGCCATGGTTCTGGCTATCGGTTTGTTGGTAGATGACGCCATTGTGGTCGTCGAAAACGTCGAACGCATAATGAGTGAGGAAGGGTTATCACCTAAAGAGGCAACCCGTAAATCTATGGGCCAGATTCAAGGCGCATTGGTCGGGATTGCGATGGTGCTGTCTGCGGTGTTTGTGCCAATGGCATTCTTTGGCGGCACAACCGGGGCCATTTACCGCCAGTTCTCAATAACCATCGTCTCCGCGATGGTGTTGTCGGTCCTGGTAGCGATGATTCTGACTCCCGCTTTGTGTGCCACGATACTGAAACCACTGCATAAAGGTGAACATCATGGCCAGAAAGGTTTCTTTGGCTGGTTTAACCGTATGTTTAATCGCAATGCGGAGCGCTACGAATCAGGAGTGGGGAAAATTCTGGAGCACAGCCTGCGCTGGATTCTGATTTATGTGCTGCTGATTGGCGGCATGGTGTTCCTGTTCCTACGCCTGCCAACCTCTTTCTTGCCGCTGGAAGATCAGGGCGTATTTACCACATCGATACAATTACCAAGTGGTTCGACACAGCAACAAACAACCAAAGTCGTGGAAAAACTCGAACAGTATTATCTGACTAAAGAGAAAGATAACGTCTTGTCGGTATTCTCAACCATTGGCTCCGGGCCTGGCGGTAACGGGCAAAACGTGGCTCGTATGTTTGTGCGACTGAAAGACTGGGATGTACGTGATCCTAATACAGCCAGTTCATTTGCCATTATCGAACGGGCAACTAAAGCCTTTCGTGACATTAAAGAAGCACGTGTAATTGCCAGCAGCCCATCAGCCATCAGCGGCTTAGGTAATGCCGCAGGTTTTGATATGGAATTGCAGGACCACGCAGGTGCCGGGCACGATGCGCTAATGCAGGCTCGCGATCAGTTACTGGATATGGCGAGCAACGACAAACTGCTGACCCGCGTGCGGCACAACGGTTTAGACGATAGCCCGCAAATGCAGATAGATATCGACCAACGCAAAGCGCAAGCACTGGGTGTGTCAATTGACGATATCAATAACACGTTGCAAACAGCCTGGGGCTCGAGCTACGTGAACGATTTTATGGATCGCGGGCGCGTGAAAAAGGTCTATGTCCAGGCGGGTGCTAAATATCGCATGCTGCCAGAAGATATTAACCAGTGGTACGTTCGCAACAAAGACGGTGGAATGGTGCCCTTCTCTGCATTTGCCAGCACACACTGGGAAACAGGATCACCTCGACTTGAACGTTATAATGGCTATTCAGCCTTGGAAATCGTTGGTGAAGCCGCGCCTGGCATAAGTACCGGGACCGCTATGCAGGTGATGGAAACCCTGGTGCAAAAACTGCCAACAGGGTTTGGCCTGGAATGGACGGGCATGTCTTATCAGGAACGGCTGTCAGGGGCACAGGCTCCCGCGCTATACGCCATATCGCTATTAGTGGTGTTCTTATGCCTTGCAGCGCTTTATGAAAGCTGGTCAGTGCCATTCTCGGTCATGCTAGTTGTCCCATTGGGTGTGATCGGTGCGCTATTAGCAACATGGATGCGCGGCCTGGAAAATGACGTGTACTTCCAGGTGGGGTTGTTAACGGTTATCGGACTGGCGGCCAAGAACGCCATTCTTATTGTTGAATTCGCCAACGATATGAATGCCCAGGGCCGCGAACTGGTTGCCGCAACGCTTGACGCCTGCCGCCAACGTTTACGCCCGATACTGATGACATCTCTGGCGTTTATCTTCGGCGTGTTGCCAATGGCAACCAGCAGTGGTGCGGGTTCCGGTAGCCAGCATGCGGTTGGTACCGGGGTCATGGGCGGGATGATTTCAGCGACCGTGTTGGCGATATTCTTCGTACCATTATTCTTTGTGCTGGTGCGCAGAAGATTCCCACTCAAGGAACATTCAGATAGCTAACTAACAAAAAAGCGACCTTAACAGGTCGCTTTTTGTATGGCTAAAAGGATATTGAGAATAAGAACATCATGTTCCCATTGTTTTTTTACCCGGTTAGATCATTTACGAAGCATATCTTCAATGAAATCTTTCCAGTTCCCTAGTTCGTGCTCAATCATAACCGCCTCTCTTATAATTGCTTTAATTATACGTAATCCCTTCCATGGAGTGAAGCGCCATTACTTTTGCTGCTTCACTGGCTATCTATCATCAAATATTGAGAGTCGACTGCGTATGGACTTAATTATTAGCTCAGTAGGTATTTAATAATGTGATGAAACACTTGAAATAAAATGTTTCAGTTACTCAGAAGCCCTGAAAGCCACGAAAATCGGACTTTTCGTAGCAATCCAAGACGCTGAATTCTCCAGATGCCAAACGGCGATAAATTAATCAAATCAGAAAAAAGAAACTTTATTACCTAACTTTCAGATTAGCAATTGAGTTATATTTTTCCTTGCAACTTTTTTATCATTTTATTTATTCTAAATTCCTGCATAAATAATCACTGCCAAAAATAAGGATTTAACCCGTGATAATTCTCTACGGTATTAAAAACTGCGACACCATCAAGAAAGCACGCCGCTGGTTGGATACTCAAGATGTGGAATATCAATTCCATGACTATCGTGTAGATGGGTTAGATGCCGAATTATTGAATACTTTTATTACCGAATTAGGTTGGGAAGCACTGCTGAATACGCGAGGAACGACCTGGCGCAAACTCGACGAAACACATCGCGCAAGTATTACTGACGCCCAGACTGCAGCAGCGCTAATGCTCGAAATGCCAGCAATCATCAAACGCCCATTGCTCTACGCGCCCGGTCAGCCTATGCTGCTGGGTTTCAATGAATCGAACTATAAGAAGTTTATCAACGAGGTATAGAGCTATGTCTTGCCCGGTTATTGAGCTGACGCAACAGCTTATCCGCCGCCCTTCTCTTAGCCCTGACGACGCTGGCTGCCAGGCGCTGATGATTGAGCGACTACGTGCCATTGGTTTTACTATCGAGCACATGGATTTTGGCGACACGCAAAACTTCTGGGCATGGAGAGGAAAAGGCGAAACGCTGGCGTTTGCTGGCCATACCGACGTCGTGCCTTCTGGTGATGCTGACCGCTGGATTAACCCTCCGTTTGAACCGACTATCCGTGATGGCATGCTATTTGGTCGTGGTGCTGCAGATATGAAAGGCTCACTTGCCGCGATGGTGGTTGCTGCAGAACGTTTTGTGGCACAGAACCCGCGCCACAAAGGCCGCCTTGCATTTCTCATCACGTCTGATGAAGAAGCCAGCGCCAAAAATGGCACTGTGAAAGTAGTCGAAACATTAATGGCGCGCCATGAAAGGCTCGATTACTGCCTGGTTGGTGAACCTTCAAGCACTGAAGTGGTTGGGGATGTGGTGAAAAACGGCCGCCGTGGCTCGTTGACGTGTAACCTGACCGTTCACGGTGTGCAGGGACACGTTGCTTACCCGCATCTGGCTGATAACCCTGTTCATCGTGCAGCGCCTATGCTCAATGAGCTGGTCAATATTGAGTGGGATAAAGGTAACGAATTCTTCCCTGCCACCAGCATGCAGATTGCCAACGTTCAAGCCGGCACCGGCAGTAATAACGTGATTCCAGGCGATCTCTATGTGCAGTTCAACTTCCGCTTCAGCACCGAACTGACTGATGAAGACATCAAGCAACGCGTTATTGCCCTGCTCGATAAATATGAATTGCGTTATACCCTCGACTGGTGGCTCTCGGGCCAGCCGTTCCTCACTTCACGCGGAAAGCTGGTCGATGCGGTAGTGAATGCAGTTGAGCACTATAATGAAATTAGACCGCAACTGTTGACCACCGGCGGCACATCCGATGGGCGCTTTATCGCACGCATGGGGGCACAGGTGGTGGAACTGGGGCCAGTGAACGCGACTATTCATAAAATTAATGAGTGTGTTAACGCCGCTGACCTGCAAATGTTGGCTCGTATGTATCAACGCATTATGGAGCAGCTTGTCGCCTGACAGGCCGAACAAATTAAGTGAGGTATTGGCATGGAATGGCTATCGCACTATTGGTGGATTATCGTATTGGTACTGCTTCTCGGCATTTTCCTTAATGTGATTAAGGATCTGAAGCGTATTGATCCGAAAAAATATATGGCGAATAAACCTGAGCTTCCTCCACATCGTGACTTTAACGATAAGTGGGATGACGAAGACGATTTCCCAAAGAAAAAGCCTTAATCTGGCAAAAAGCCACTCATGCGAGTGGCTTTTTTATTCAAATAAACTCAACGATATCATCATCATTTGGCTTGCCGCCGCTGAGCGCTTCATCGAAATAGTGCTTTGGCACAGTATAACGCAGATGATCAAGCGCAATCTGAATGCTGCGGTCATCAATCGCATGCCCCAAATCGTCAATCACATCCAGCGTCACATCACCGCCCAGTTGCATTAACTGTTCGTGGGCATCAAAGGCATGCTTCACATCAATCACCTTATCAACATCACCATGAATCAAATGAATGGTGGTCGATGTTGACGCACTTAGCGGAAGTTGCGCATAACGGCCATTAAAAGCCACCACGCGCGAAGCCAGTTCTGACTGTGCTTTCACGCCCTCAAGCGCCATAATTGCACCTTGCGAGAAACCAATCAGTGCTGTGGCATTGGCAGGCACACCGCTGTATTTTTGCCAGTCATGCACCACATCTATAAATGTTGGCATGATGGCATCAACCCGCGCCTGGCGGTTTTCCTCCGTGACGCCCATAACGGAAAACCATTCACGGCCTTGATATGGGCCGCTGGGTGCCGGGCCACCAATGCTGACCACCAGAGCTTCCGGGAAATGTGGCGCAAACCAGCTACCAATTTCCCCCATTGCTACCGGGTTATCGCCAACACCATGAAATAACAAAATCAGTTGCTTAGCCTGATTGGCTGGGCTTTGAACTACATAATGGTCGTGTTTCATGGTGTTCTCCTTTAGTTTCTGGAGATGACTATACGCCGGGATTCCATGATGACCATACCGTTTGACTGAACGAGTTAGTGGAAAAATTGCAATTGCAAAAGCGTATTTTTCAGCTCAATGCACTGTTGCTCATCGAGTTTTTCCAGCGCCTTTCGCACTTCCTGCCGCATCACAATTAACAACGCTTTACGTCCGGAAATGCGTAATTGCTGGCAAAGGGCTTCCACACTGAGACGTTGTTGTACCCGGCCACGTAGCGCCTTAAGGGGTAATTCGCTGGAGAGCAACAAACGATTCAGAGAGCCCAGACACGCCTCCATAGGGCGATGCCCAAAGGCGAATCCAGCCAACTCAAGCCAGTCATCACTGTTTAGCGCAGCCTCTTCATAAGGAATAACAGGTAAGGATTGGTCAATCCACGGTTGCAGCCACCTGATATCGCGCTGTAGCCGCTGCTGTTCGTGGTCAGTCAAGGATTCCCCTCGCTCAGTTAGCGGCAATAACGCCATCGCCGTATAGCAGCCACTGCTGGCCTCCCGGTGACTACCTACACGCACCAACCTGAAGCCACAGCTTTCCCAAAAACGCCACAGCTCGTTGGTAAAACCAAAACTCACCGAAAGATAATCAGCAGCAAAATGTACGTGAGATTTCACTTTGGCAATCATCTGCTGGCCGATTTGCTGACGCTGGCGCAGTGGATGCACAGCAATACGACTGACACGTAAACCTTTAAGCGTTGCGGCTAATGGACTGCCGCCATGTGCCGCCAGCGACTGCGCCACTAAATTGCCACGTGGACGCCGAAACCCACCCCACACCGCCCAACTAAGATCCTCATTTAGCTCCCCCTCCTCCACAAGCCAGGTCGCCCCAATAGTTTCCCCATGACTGGTTGCAGCAATAAAGTGCTGCCCCGGAGCATCCAGCATCCGACGCCAGTCCAGTGGTGAAGTACGATAATGTGCGCCAGACAGTAAGCGGTACATCTGTTGTCGTTGCGGCGATGGTTGCAAGGCGCTTGCGCGTTCAATGACCTGCAAAGAAATCGTACCTTGCGGTGCTGTCGTTATATCGATTTCATCAAAGAGCAAAACAGCGTCGATTAGCTTTTCCAGCGGATCATTTGCAGCCCAACGGATAGGAGTTGAAAGGGTGTAGCGCGTCAGTGCGTCGAGACTGGCGCAGAACTTGAGTACAAACCCGCGCCCTGTCCCTTCGTAACCCTGAACTGTGGTTATCAGTAAAACCCGTGCGAAATGGGATATTAATCTACGTAACTGAGGCGCCGGGAGCGCGGCGGCCTCGTCAATAATTAGCCAGTCAGCCTGAAATGCGTCGGCGTTGGCAAGCAGCGCGTCAGGTGCAACAAAATTGAAACGATCGCCTGCATGCTCAGCGAGTACATCCGTCGCCGCTTTTCCGGGAGCAGTTACCAGCCCTTTGCCTGCAATCCTTTGCAATAACATCCCTGCCAGCGCAGATTTTCCGCGTCCTCTCGGTGCGGTAACCACCGCAACGCCCGCAGGCATATTCAAAAGCTCATCCATAATAGCGGCCTGCTCTGCAAAAGGTGCACCATTGGCTGCATGCCATTGTGGACGCGGCGAGAAATCAGGAATTTGCAGCGGCTGATGCTGCCGCCAGAGCACGCATTCGCTATCCATGCGGATACAGTGCTGTAGATGAGCGATAAAATGAGGGGTTGGAATCGCTTCCGGCTGCTCACTCCAGCGGCTTGAGTCGCAATCCGGCTGCATCGGCCAATAGTTCCAGTCAGGAGCCAGCAGAACCAACCAACTGCCCGCTTTAAGCGTTCCTGCCAGGGCAGCCAGCGCTTCAGCGTCGAGCCCCTCTCTTGCATCAAAAACCGCATGCAGAAATTCACGCCCCAATAGAGTGCGCATTGCCGACGTTGCACAATGAAGCGGCAGTTCCGGTGCAGCCCCAACCCATAGCCAGTCACCGGGTAATTGCCGGTTAAGCGACTGTACTTGCTGACTACTCCAGGTTTTCTCACCCGCCATGATGATCATACGGCGAATACCAGCATCAGCCATACTGGCAGTTGCTTGCCTTAGCAGTTCCATGGCTTGCATCCTTGTCACATCTCGTTATTTGACGGTATTACCAAAGGTATTGCACTGCGCCGGGTCACCGCTATCGAAACCGCGTTTGAACCAGGTATAGCGCTGTTCTGAAGTACCATGGGTGAAGCTATCGGGAACAACACGTCCCTGGCCCTGTTGCTGCAGTTTATCATCGCCAATCGCTTCAGCTGCGTTCAACGCTTCCTGTAAATCTCCGGCATCCAATACTTCTTGTTTTTGCATGCTGTTGCCCCAAACACCCGCGAAGCAATCAGCCTGCAATTCCATTTTGACAGAAAGACGATTTCCCTCCGCCTCGCTTGCGCCCTGCTGAAGCTGGCGGACTTTCGGTTCAATCCCCAGCAATTTCTGCACGTGGTGGCCAACTTCATGGGCAATGACATACCCTTGCGCAAAATCGCCATCAGCGCCCAGCTTGCTTTTCATTTCATCGTAGAAAGAGAGATCGATATACACCGTGCTGTCAGCCGGGCAGTAAAACGGCCCCATGACTGATTGACCCGTGCCGCAACCAGTGCGGGTCGCACCACGATACATCACCAGTTTTGGTTGCTGATAAGTACGGCCCATTTTCTGGAAAATCTCTCCCCAGGTGTCTTCCGTTGTAGCCAGAATAACCGAGGTAAATTTAGCCGCGTCATCATCATTTGGGCTGATGGAACGCTGTGTAGATTGCTGTTGTGGAACAGGCTGACCACCCAGCATTGAGGTGAGATCGACACCATAATAGCTCGCCACAACGACCACTATTAATAAGATGATACCGCCTTTACCGCCGGGTAAGCGGAATCCACCTCCGCCGCCCCCGAAACTTGGGCCAGAAGAGTTGCTTCGTCTATCTTCAACATTGTCGCTTTCGCGACGACCTTGCCAGCGCATAGTCGACCTCATTATTCACAACTTGTAATAAGTAGATCGTAGGTGGTTAATTCCAGGATTACCATAGGAAACAAGATGTGAAAAAGCCGGATGTAAAAACACATCCGGCTTTAAAAAAATTCCGCAGACTTTTTACCCTAAATAGTTCGAGTTGCAGCAAAGCGGCAGCGCAGTGAATCCCCAGGAACTTGTTTGATTAAGTGACTGGGGTGAGCGAGGAAAGACAACGCCACTGCGGCTCAAAGTATGACGGGTAAACTTAGTCTAATTGAACGCCAAGACGACGTGCGACCTCTTCATAAGCTTCAATCAGGCCACCCAGGCTCTGGCGGAAACGGTCTTTGTCCATCTTGTCGAGGGTTTCTTTGTCCCACAGGCGGCTACCGTCTGGGGAGAACTCATCACCCAGTACAACCTCGCCGTTGAACAAACCGAATTCCAGCTTGAAATCGACCAGGATCAGACCCGCATCATCAAACAGTTTGCTCAGAACATCGTTAGCTTTGTAGCTCAACTCACGCATACGAGCCAAATTCTCTTTGTTCACCCAACCAAAGGTTTCACAGTAAGATTCGTTGACCATCGGGTCATGCATCGCATCGTTTTTCAGGAACAGGTCAAACAACGGAGGATTTAGTTCAATGCCTTCTTCAATACCCAGGCGTTTAACCAATGAGCCCGCCGCACGGTTACGAATAACACACTCCACCGGCACCATATCCAGCTTCTTCACCAGCACTTCGTTGTCGGAGAGCAGAGCTTCCATTTGCGTAGGAATGCCCGCCTCTTCCAGTTTAGTCATAATGAAATGGTTGAACTTATTGTTCACCATGCCTTTACGATCAAACTGTTCAATACGAGCACCGTCTCCTGCTGAAGTATCATTGCGGAATTCGAGCACCAACAGATCCGGATTTTCCGTGCTGTATACGGTTTTCGCTTTGCCACGATACAACTCAGCTTGCTTTTGCATCTTTCTTACTCCAGGTGTGATTTAACTAAAAATTCCGCTATCTGTGTCTACGCACACGTTTGCGTAGCCTAACAGAAAAAAGGCCAGAGAGCTCTGGCCTTTAAATGTTACTTGCTGAATGCTGCCTGGAATGCAGCTACCAGAGCATCGTTCTGAGACTGCGTCAGCGTGTGACCTTTCGGATCGATGAACTGCAGACTACTGCGGTTATCGAGGTCGCCCACTTGCAGTTTATAGTCGCCACTGGACAGACCCGGGTCTTTCGCCCCTAAATCTTGCCATGCGCTGTCAGACAATGGTTTGTAAGTTACAGCCATACTGCCAGTTGAACGCGTAGAGTCGGTGACTTTCATGCCCACTTTCTCAAGCGTTGCCGGTAAACGGTTCCATACGACGTTGAATGGGCCACGCACCACCAGCATTGGCAGGCCAGTGTCATCAGCGGCACTTTGAACATCAAGCTGCGTTGCTGCACGGCTTTCTTTGGCGTTTTGCAGATCGGTCTGGGTTTTATCCAGTGCCGCACTGATGCTGTTAAGCATTTCTGCACTATAACGTTGCATAGATGCCGCATCAGCAATTGGCTTGCCGGCCTGTTCGAGATTCAGCAGCTTAACCACCACAGCTTGTTGATAGCCTTGAGGTTTCACACTGATTTGATAGCGCCCACGGTACTGCTGATCTTCATCAGCACGGTTCCATTGGACCCAGTCAGTAGTCAGCGTTTGGCTTGCATCGTCACGTTTATCAATGCCGTAATTTTTCGCCTGAACAGCGCTTACGACCTGTGGCCACAGCGTTGCACTACGCGCACTTTCAACCATCAGAGTTGCGGTGTCCCCAGTAAACTGAGTACGTGCGCCACTGACCAATGCCAGAGGTTGAGCTGGCGGACGGATATCCAGCTGTTTGCCTACTGCGCCGCTGCCGTTGGTGACCGGAATATTGTATTCACCATTCTGCACCGGCAGGATCATCCCCGCCGGGGAGTGGATTTCCGCGAGGGGTGCTGCATCCAGATAGGATTCGTCACCACTAACCTGGCGCTTATAACGCTGGTCGGTGCTACATGCTGCTAACAGCATGGCTAACGAAACCACTGCAACTTTCGCCACCGTCGACTTCTGTACTGAGTAAGCCATCAAATCTCCCTAAACTTTACAGCAAACCGGCATGCTTGAGCGCGCTAACAATCACCGGACGACTAGCTTCAGTCAGCGGTGTCATTGGCAGGCGTAAGGTATCGGTTGCCACAAGTCCCAACTCCCTACATGCCCATTTGACTGGGATAGGGTTGGGTTCAACAAATAATTTATTGTGCAGCGGCATCAAACGTTCGTTGATAACGCGCGCTTGCGCATATTGCCCATTGGCGGCCAGTTTACACACTTCTGCCATTTCACGCGCGGCTACGTTTGCCGTCACAGAAATCACACCGTGGCCGCCCAATTGCATAAAGTCCAGCGCACTCGCGTCATCGCCGCTAACCAGGATAAAGTCATCTTCAACCAGCTCTTTGATCTGGTTTACTCGTGTTAAGTTCCCGGTAGCTTCTTTGATACCAATAATATTTTTAATCTTCGCCAAACGACCCACTGTTTCAGGCAGCATGTCGCAACCAGTACGAGATGGCACATTGTACAGCATCTGCGGCAGATCGGTGCTTCCAGCGATGGCTTTGAAGTGCTGATATAGCCCTTCCTGGGTTGGGCGGTTGTAATATGGCGTTACCGTCAGGCAGCCAACAATACCGCTGTTTTCGAAACGCTTTGTCAGCGAGATAGCTTCAGAGGTGGCATTAGCGCCAGTCCCTGCGATAACAGGAATACGGCCATCAGCCAGTTCCAGCGTCATCAGTACCACATCACCGTGCTCGTCATGGCTCAACGTAGCAGACTCTCCAGTAGTACCTACCGAGACAATCGCCGAGGTCCCGCTGGCGACATGGTAATCAATCAGTTTTTTCAGGCTTGACCGGCAGACATTACCTTTCTCATCCATCGGCGTCACAAGCGCGACAATACTTCCAGTGAACATTGGCCATCCTCTGTGCTAACAAGTGTCTCAATGGTACGTTTGGTGCAGGATCAAAAGCAAGTCACCAGGTGACGCTACACGGTTGTACGCAACTTTTTTTTATGCTTTCCTTATGATATCTCACCGATTCACAGGAAGAATACGTTTGACTCCCTCACCACACCATTATTTGGTCATTACGGCCCTTGGGGCGGATAGACCTGGTATTGTTAATACCATCACCCGCCATGTGAGCAGTTGCGGCTGTAATATTGAAGACAGTCGCCTCGCTATGCTCGGTGAAGAGTTCACGTTTATTATGCTGCTATCTGGCAGTTGGAATGCCATAACCTTGATTGAATCTACGCTACCGCTGAAAGGTGCCGAGTTAGATTTATTAATCGTTATGAAACGTACCACCGCGCAAGAGCGCCCGGCAATGCCAGCAACAGTCTGGGTGCAGGTTGAAGTGACCGATTCGCCTCATTTAATCGAACGCTTCACCCATCTGTTTGATGTTCATCACATGAATATTGCGGAATTGAGTTCACGCACCCAGCCGGCTCAGGATGGCAATCCACCTCAGCTGTATATACAGATAACAGCCCATAGTCCTGCTGGCAAAAATGCGTGCGTTATCGAAGATGAATTCAAGGCCCTCTGTACAGAACTAAAAGCACAAGGCAGTATTAACGTTGTGAATTATCCACAGCAAGATGATTAAGACGGAGAGTTGTAATGAGCCCACTGAAAGCCGGTGACAGTGCACCGAAATTTAGCTTGCCTGATCAAGACGGCGAGCAGATAAATTTAACCGACTTCCAGGGACAGCGCGTTCTGGTTTATTTTTATCCTAAAGCGATGACGCCAGGCTGCACCGTGCAAGCATGTGGTTTGCGCGACAACATGGATGCGTTGAAAAAAAGTGGTGTGGAAGTACTGGGTATCAGCACCGACAAGCCAGAGAAGCTTTCACGTTTTGCTGAAAAAGAGCTACTAAACTTCACCCTGCTTTCTGATGAAGACCATCAGGTCTGCGAGCAATTTGGGGTTTGGGGCGAGAAGTCATTTATGGGTAAAACCTACGATGGCATCCATCGCATCAGTTTCCTGCTCGATGGTGAAGGGAAAGTTGAAAAAGTGTTTGATGATTTCAAAACCAGCAACCATCACGACATTGTGGTGAACTGGCTGAAAGAAAACGCTTAATAGCTACGCTAAAAATATTAAAAAAGCCGACTGTATGTCCAATGCCG
>NZ_LXEO01000031.1 GCF_001654865.1 Buttiauxella noackiae ATCC 51607
TTATATCAGGACTAGTCATCTAGTTTGGATTATCGTCTATCAATACACTATCCGGCCAGGCATGCACCACCGCTTTAATCAGGGTAGCAAGTGGAATTGCGAAGAAGACTCCCCAGAACCCCCACAGACCGCCAAAAATAACCACAGACAAAATGATAACTAATGGATGCAGGTTAACCGCTTCGGAAAATAATACCGGCACCAACAGATTGCCGTCTAATGCCTGAATAATTAAATACACGGCGAACAGCGTCCAGAACTCCGGCCCTACTCCAAACTGGAATAACGCCACGCACACTACCGGGATTGTCACGACAAACGCGCCAATATATGGAATCAGCACAGAGAATCCGACCAGTACCGCCAGCAGCAGAGAGTAGTTCAGGCCAAAAATCACAAAACCAATATAGGTCACCACACCCACAACCAGCATTTCCAGAACTTTGCCGCGAATGTAGTTCGTAATTTGCTGATTCATCTCCAGCCATACCTGACCCGCAAGCCCACGGTTTCGTGGTAAAACCCGGCGCACGGCATTAAGCATCTGTTCTTTGTCTTTGACGAGGAAGAACACCATCAGCGGCACTAACACCAGATAAATGGCCAGCGTTAACAGCCCAACTAATGAAGCCAGTGAATATTTCACCACTTGATCGCCCATCCCCATCATGCGCCCACGCATGTTCTCGGCGATGGCATCAATGATGCCTGCATCAACCAGTGCCGGGTAACGTCTTGGCAGAGTGGCAGCATAATCAGAGAGTTTATTCAGCATTCCCGGCATATCACGAATCAGATAGATACCCTGCTGCCAGGCAACTGGCGCAACTACCAGCACCATCAACAGCAAAATGCCGACAAACAGCACTAATACAATCGTTGCAGCCCAGGTTCGGGAACATCCAACACGCTGAAGCCGTGCGGTTGGCCACTCCAGTAAATAAGCCAGCACAATCGCCACCAACAGCGGCGCTAACAGTCCGTGGAAGAAGAACAGAATAACAAATCCTGCAACCAGAATGACTAGCAGTGCGATAGCCTCCGGATCGCTAAACCGTCGTCGATACCACTGCAACAACATTTCAAGCATACATCCCTTCCCTGACAGTATTGTGCGAGGAGAGATTGTATCTAAATGTCACTGTAAAGACTTTGCTTTTTATCTCTGTTCAATGGCGGTTTAAAATTGTCACAGATAAGATAGGTCTCAGTCATGCGGTGGGCTACAGTTCATCTTTGTATGCGAACAAATTCACGTAATACATGTCGAAGATTAACTTTGATTAAACAGGACAGGACGTATGTTCAAGCAGTTGAAAAAATCGCTGGTTGCAACACTGATGGCAGCTTTGCTTGCGGGTCCAGTAACTCCAGCCTTTGCGGACGTTAGCGACCAACTGCCAGATATGGGAACTTCAGCAGGAAATACTCTGTCAATTGGCCAGGAAATGCAGATGGGCGACTATTATGTTCGCCAGCTGCGAGGCAGTGCCCCATTAATCAATGACCCTTTGCTCGTGCAATACATCAACAAACTGGGTATGCGTCTGGTTAGCCATGCCAACTCAGTTAAAACCCCCTTCCATTTCTTTCTGATTAATAACGACGAAATCAACGCCTTTGCTTTCTTTGGTGGCAACGTGGTGCTGCACTCAGCGCTATTTCGTTATGCCGATAATGAAAGCCAACTTGCCTCGGTTATGGCGCACGAAATCTCTCACGTCACCCAACGTCACCTGGCGCGAGCCATGGAAGATCAGAAAAAAAATGCCCCGCTAACCTGGGTGGGTGCGTTAGGTTCTATTTTACTGGCAATGGCCAGCCCACAAGCGGGTATGGCGGCGTTAAGCGGAACACTCGCCGGTACACAACAGGGCATGATCAGCTTCACGCAACAAAACGAGCAGGAAGCGGACCGCATCGGTATTCAGGTGTTACAGCGATCCGGTTTCGATCCACAAGCGATGCCAACCTTCCTTGAGAAACTACTCGACCAATCGCGTTATTCATCTCGCCCACCAGAAATTTTGCTTACCCACCCATTGCCTGAAAGCCGTTTGGCAGATGCACGCAACCGAGCCAACCAAATGCGACCGGTGGTGACGCAATCTTCAGAAGATTTTTACATGGCTAAAGCCCGTACTTTAGGTATGTATAACTCCGGACGTAACCAACTAACCAGTGATTTACTGGATAGCTGGTCGAAGGGAAATATTCGCGAACAGCACGCGGCGACATATGGTCGTGCGCTTCAGGCGATGGGCGGTAATAAATGGGATGAGGCCCGTAAGCTTTTACAACCACTGCTTACCGCACAACCTACAAATGCCTGGTATCTCGATTTATCTACCGATATTGACCTAGGGCAAAATAAATTTGCAGACGCTATCAATCGACTGAAAAACGCGCCTGATTTGAAACAGAATCCAGTGTTACAGCTTAACCTTGCCAACGCCTATGTTCAGGCAAAACAACCGGAGCAGGCGGCAGCAATTCTCAATCGTTATACCTTCGCTCACCCTGATGATAGCAACGCCTGGGATTTGTTAGCACAAACAGAGGCAGATTTAGGCAATCGTGATCAAGAGCTCGCTGCACGCGCTGAGGTTATGGCTCTCGTTGGACGCCTGGATCAGGCAATTTCTTTGCTCAGTAGCGCCAGCGCTCAGGTGAAATTGGGTAGCTTGCAGCAAGCGCGTTATGATGCGCGAATCGATCAGTTCCGCGATTTGCAAAAACGCTTCCTTCCGTATTCTAAGATGTAACAGGAGTTACGATGTCTACAGCCGTTTCTATTTACCACAATCCGCGCTGCTCTAAGAGCCGTGAAACGTTAAGCCTGCTAAAAGCGAATGGCGTAGAACCCGAAGTGGTGTTGTATCTGGAAACGCCTCCAGATGCTAAAACCATCAAAACGTTGTTGAGCCAATTAGGTTTTGCCAGCGCACGCGAGTTAATGCGTCAGAAAGAGGATTTGTACAAGGAGTTAAATCTGGCAGACAGCACAGTAAGCGAAGAGCAATTGATTAAGGCGATGGTCGATAATCCGAAGCTGATTGAGCGTCCGATCGTGTTGGCTAATGGCCAGGCTCGTATTGGCCGCCCGCCTGAGTCGGTGTTAGAAATTTTGTAGTGGTAATGGCGGATGCCGCACTGCGTATCCGCCAAACGAATTAAAGACTCAGAATCTCTTTAACAAACGGGATCGTCAGTTTACGTTGCGCCGTGATAGAAGCATGATCCAGCTGATCGAGCGTCATAAACAGCGTACGCATTTCGCGATCCAGACGTTTTAACAGGAAGCGGCCCACATCTTCTGGCAGCTCAAAACCACGCAGTCGTGAACGCAGTTGCAGGGCCTGAAGTTTGTCTTCATCGGAAAGCGGTTGCAACTTATAGATTTGGCCCCAGTCAAGGCGCGATGCGAGGTCGGGAAGTTGCAAATTGAGCTGGCGCGGAGGACGATCGCCGGTAATCAACAGACGGGTTTTTCCTGATTCAAGAATGCGGTTATAGAGATTAAAAATCGCCATTTCCCACAGTTCGTCGCCCGCTACACATTCGATATTGTCAATACACACAAGCGAAAGCTGTTCCATACCGTCCAATACTTCCGGGACAAACCAGGTGCGCTTATCAAGCGGCACGTAGCCAACAGCTTCGCCACGTTGTGACAGTTCCGCACAGGCGGCATGCAGCAAATGGCTGCGCCCTCCTCCTTCTCGCGACCAGAAATAGATATATCCGCTGTGATCCTGACGGAGCACGGACTGGAGTGCGGCGAGTAAAGAAGGGTTATCACCCGGCCAGAAACTCGCAAAAGTTTCGTCATCAGGCAAATAGAGTGGCAGTGATAGCTGTGCCGGCGTATTCAGAATTACCTCAACCATAACAGGCAGAAAAACGCAGAGAGTCTAACACAGAAATGAGGATCAATAGAACCGGGCGAACGCGCCGCCCGGCTTGAGGAAAAACTACGATTTTACGTCGTTTTCTTCAGCATCCAGCACCACTTCTTCCGGGCGCAGCACGCTGATAAGTTTGAAGATCAGACTCAGGCTCACACCAACGACTGTCGCCAGCGCCATACCTTTGAGCTCAGCCGCGCCAATGTGCACTTTTGCGCCACTCACACCGATAATCAGGATGACTGAGGTCAGAATCAAGTTTTGCGTTTTGTTGTAATCGACTTTTGACTCGATCAACACGCGAATACCGGATGCACCGATCACGCCATACAGCAGCAAGGAAACGCCACCAATCACCGGAACCGGGATGATCTGGATCGCCGCCGCCAGTTTGCCAACGCAAGAAAGCAGAATCGCCAGAATCGCCGCGCCTCCAATAACCCATGTGGAATAGACACGAGTAATGGCCATAACGCCGATATTCTCACCATAAGTGGTGTTTGGTGTCGAACCAAAGAAGCCGGAGAAAATCGTCGAAATACCGTTGGCGAACATTGAACGATGCAGGCCAGGGTCGCGAATCAAATCTTTCTTCACGATATTAGCCGTGACGACCAGGTGACCCACATGTTCCGCAATCACTACCAGTGCTGCAGGCAGAATAGTGAAGATCGCAAACCACTCGAAACGCGGGGTGTAGAAGGTCGGCAGTGCGAACCAGTGCGCGTTAATAATTGGCGTCACATCGACCACGCCCATGGCGAAGGAGAGTGCATAACCCGCCAGAACACCGATAAGAATCGGGATAATCGCCAGGAAGCCACGGAACAAAACGGAACCAAAGATGGTTACCCCAAGCGTCACCAGCGAAATAATGATTGTGGTTGAGTCAGGAGAAGTGCCATCAGCAGGTAGAAGACCGGCCATATTTGCAGCCACACCCGCCAGTTCAAGACCGATAACGGCCACAATCGCGCCCATCGCCGCTGGAGGAAACATCACATCCAGCCAGCCAGTACCGGCTTTTTTAACAATCAGAGCCACAATACAGAACAACACGCCGCACATGATAAACCCGCCCAGCGCCACTTCATAACCCAGCGGCAGGAGCAGGAGCACTGGCGAAATAAACGCAAAGCTAGAACCGAGATACGCCGGGATTTTACCTTTGCAGATAAAGAGATACAGCAGCGTCCCAATCCCGTTAAACAGCAGCACCGTCGCCGGGTTAATGTGGAACAAGATCGGCACCAGAACGGTGGCACCAAACATGGCGAACAGGTGTTGCAGACTTAACGGTATCGTTTGCAACAAGGGTGGTCTTTCACTCACCCCAATGGCGCGGCGTGTCATGTTGTTTTCCTCAGAATATTATTTTTAGAACAAACGGATCGAACAAATCAAAAAAAAGCCGACTATCGAAGTCGGCTCACTTTATTATTTAGTACCAAATATCTTATCGCCCGCATCGCCGAGCCCCGGAATAATGTACCCGTGCTCATTCAGACCCTGATCGATAGAAGCGGTGAACAGCTCTACGTCCGGGTGCGCTTTTTCCAGCGCTGCGATACCTTCTGGTGCTGCGACCAGAACCAACACTTTAATGCTGGTACAGCCGGCGTTTTTCAGCAGGTCGATGGTTGCGATCATAGAACCGCCTGTTGCCAGCATAGGGTCAACCACCAGCGCCATACGTTCTTCAATGTTAGAAACCAGTTTCTGGAAGTAAGGAACTGGCTCCAGGGTTTCTTCGTTACGGTAGATACCCACAACGCTGATACGCGCGCTTGGAACGTTTTCCAGCACACCTTCCATCATGCCCAGGCCTGCGCGCAGGATTGGCACAACGGTAATTTTCTTGCCTTTAATCTGATCGATCTCTACCGGGCCGTTCCAGCCTTCGATAGTGACTTTTTCAGTTTCCAGATCCGCCGTGGCTTCGTAAGTCAGCAAGCTGCCAACTTCTGAGGCGAGTTCACGAAAGCGTTTGGTACTAATGTCGTTCTCACGCATCAGGCCCAGCTTGTGTTTGACGAGTGGGTGTTTGACTTCCACGATCTTCATACTCTTTCTCCCCGAGATAGTTGGCCACCATAAAAAAAATCGCCGGATTATACCGCTTTTTTAACACCGCGCCACCGCTTCGAGATCAAGTTGGGTGAAATGAGTATAGATTGATAATAATTACATCCCTCTGAACAAGAGGCTCGCAAACGTTTGCCTGCACTGTTAGAATTGCGGCGTTTTTTATTTCTAACCCATCCGCGGGGACTAAGCAGTGACCGACAAAACCTCTCTTAGCTATAAAGATGCCGGTGTTGATATTGATGCTGGTAACGCTCTGGTCGATAAAATCAAAGGTGTAGTGAAAAAGACTCGCCGCCCGGAAGTCATGGGTGGGCTGGGTGGTTTCGGTGCGTTGTGCGCGTTACCTCAAAAGTATCGTGAGCCTGTGCTGGTTTCCGGCACCGACGGTGTGGGTACTAAATTACGTCTGGCGATGGATTTAAAGCGCCACGACACTATCGGTATTGATCTGGTTGCGATGTGTGTGAATGACCTGATTGTTCAGGGTGCTGAGCCGCTGTTTTTCCTTGATTATTATGCAACTGGCAAACTTGAAGTCGATACTGCTGCGAGCGTTATTTCCGGTATTGCCGAAGGTTGTCTACAATCTGGCTGTGCATTAGTTGGCGGTGAAACGGCTGAAATGCCGGGCATGTACCATGGCGAAGATTACGACGTTGCTGGCTTCTGTGTTGGCGTGGTTGAAAAATCTGAAATCATCGATGGCTCTAAAGTAACCGACGGCGATGTTTTGATTGCTCTGGCGTCTAGCGGACCGCATTCGAACGGTTATTCTCTGGTACGTAAAGTACTGGAAGTGAGCGGTACTGACCCTCTGACCACTGAGCTGGAAGGCAAACCGCTGGCCGATCATTTACTGGAACCGACGCGCATTTATGTGAAGCCGATTCTGGAACTGATTGAAAATGTTGACGTTCATGCGATTGCACACCTGACTGGCGGTGGTTTCTGGGAAAATATCCCACGCGTTCTACCAGACAACACGCAGGCTATTATTGCTGAATCTTCATGGCAGTGGCCTGCGGTATTCAACTGGTTGCAAAAAGCCGGGAATATCAGCCGTCACGAAATGTACCGCACCTTTAACTGCGGTGTCGGCATGCTGATTGCCCTGCCTGCGTCAGAAGCTGATAAAGCGATAGAATTTTTGAATGCAAAAGGTGAAAACGCCTGGAAAATCGGTAGTATCAAAGCTTCTGATTCCTCCGAACGCGTGGTTATTGAGTAATGAGACGTATAGTGGTGCTAATTTCCGGCAACGGAAGCAATCTTCAGGCAATTATTGATGCCTGTAAGCTTAAAAAGATTAATGCCACCGTGGCGGCTGTATTCAGTAATAAAACCGATGCTTTTGGTCTTGAACGAGCGCGTGCTGCGGAAATTCCTGCTCACGCGTTAACGGCTAGCCAGTTCGCCGACCGTGCAGCGTTCGATCGCGAGCTAATGCTTGAGATCGATGCCTACGCGCCGGATTTGGTGGTGCTGGCAGGTTATATGCGCATTCTTAGCTCGGAGTTTGTCGGCCATTACGCAGGGCGACTGATCAATATCCACCCTTCTCTGCTGCCAAAATATCCTGGCCTGAATACTCATAGCCAGGTGTTGGAAAATGGCGACGAAGTGCATGGAACATCCGTGCATTTTGTCACTGAGGAGCTGGATGGTGGGCCGGTTATTCTTCAGGCCAAAGTACCGGTGTTTGAAGGTGATGACGAAGAAGACATTACCGCCCGCGTGCAGAATCAGGAACACGCTATTTATCCGTTAGTTGTCTCCTGGTTTATCGAAGGACGCCTGCAAATGCGTGAAAATAGCGCCTGGCTGGATGGCAACAAACTGCCACCGCAGGGCCATGCCGCAGACGAATAAAACTAAGGGGCTACGGCCCCTTTTTCACGCCTCCGCCCTACAACGCTAACTAAACTTCATCACGATTTGTCATACTTTACGGCCATCGTTGGACATTCCACGGCAAAGCTCGCCATAATGACAGACGTGACGGCATTTTAACGTCCACGAAAACGGAGTGTGAGGGCTAATGGGTCAGGATAAGCTGTATATCGAAAAAGAACTGAGCTGGTTGTCTTTTAATGAACGTGTTCTTCAGGAAGCAGCGGACAAAATTAACCCGCTGATTGAGAGAATGCGTTTTCTCGGCATCTATTCGAATAACCTTGATGAATTTTACAAAGTTCGTTTCGCCGAGCTAAAACGGCGCATTCTGATCAGCGAAGAACAAGGTACGGCTCCTAACTCGCGCCATTTACTCAACAAAATTCAGGCACGTGTTCTAAAAGCCGATCAAGAGTTTGATGGGCTGTATAACGATCTGCTGCTGGAAATGGCGCGTAATCAAATCTTCTTGATCAATGAACGCCAGCTTTCCCCAAATCAGCAAAACTGGCTGCGACACTACTTTAAACACTATTTGCGCCAGCACATCACACCGATCCTGATTAACCACGACACCGATCTGGTGCAGTTTCTTAAAGATGACTACACCTACCTTGCGGTAGAGATCATTCGTGGCGATGACATCCGTTACGCGCTGTTGGAAATCCCGTCCGATAAAGTGCCACGCTTCGTAAACCTTCCGCCGGAAGCACCGCGCCGCCGCAAGCCAATGATCCTATTGGATAACATTCTGCGTTACTGCCTGGATGATATTTTCAAAGGTTTCTTCGATTACGATTCGTTGAACGCCTACTCAATGAAAATGACGCGTGACGCGGAATACGATCTGGTCACGGAAATGGAATCGAGCTTGCTGGAACTGATGTCATCAAGCCTGAAACAACGTTTGACTGCCGAGCCTGTACGTTTTGTATATCAACGTGATATGCCTGATGCGATGGTTGAAATGCTGCGTAACAAGCTGACTATCACCAATTACGATTCCATTGTACCAGGTGGTCGTTACCATAACTTTAAAGATTTCATTAACTTCCCGAACGTCGGCAAAGCCAATTTAGTAAACAAACCACTGCCGCGCCTGCGCCACATCTGGTTTGATAAATTCCGTAACGGCTTTGATGCGATACGTAATCGTGACGTGCTGCTCTACTATCCATATCACACTTTTGAGCACGTACTAGAATTGCTGCGCCAGGCGTCATTCGACCCAAGCGTGCTGGCGATTAAAATCAATATTTATCGCGTGGCAAAAGACTCGCGCATTATTGAGTCAATGATCCACGCCGCGCACAATGGCAAGAAAGTCACCGTGGTGGTTGAGCTGCAAGCGCGCTTTGACGAAGAGGCCAATATTCATTGGGCCAAACGCCTGACTGAAGCGGGCGTACACGTTATTTTCTCAGCGCCAGGTCTGAAAATTCACGCCAAGCTGTTCCTGATTTCCCGTAAAGAAGGTGAAGAGGTGGTGCGTTATGCCCACATCGGTACCGGTAACTTTAACGAGAAAACCGCACGTCTTTATACTGACTATTCGTTACTGACCTGCGATGCGCGCATCACCAACGAAGTTCGCCGCGTATTTAACTTTATCGAAAACCCTTATCGTCCAGTGACGTTCGAACATCTGATGGTGTCACCACAGAACTCGCGCCGCCTGCTCTACGATTTGGTCGATAAAGAAATTGCTAACGCGCAAAACGGCGAGCCGTCTGGCATCACGCTGAAACTGAACAACCTGGTTGATAAAGGGCTGGTTGACCGCCTGTATGCGGCGTCAAGCTCAGGTGTAAAAGTTAATCTGCTAATCCGTGGCATGTGCTCGCTTATCCCCAATCTGGACGGTATCAGCGACAATATTCGCGTAATTAGTATCGTAGACCGCTATCTCGAACATGACCGCGTGTATGTGTTTGAAAATGGCGGCGACAAAAAAGTGTATCTCTCTTCTGCCGACTGGATGACGCGCAACATTGATTACCGCATCGAGGTAGCCGTCGCTATTCTTGACCCGCGCCTGAAGCAACGGGTGCTGGATATCATCGAAATATTGTTCAGTGATACGGTAAAAGCACGCTACATCGACAAAGAACTAAGTAATCGCTATGTGCCACGCGGCAACCGCCGTAAGGTACGCTCGCAACTGGCGATTTACGATTACATTAAATCTCTTGAACAACCTGAATAACGCCCTATGTCGACTATAAAACTATGTTGATGACAAAAACATGCCGATAAAAAAACATGCTCCACGACCGCAAGAATTCGCAGCGGTAGACCTTGGCTCGAACAGTTTCCACATGGTTATCGCACGTGTTGTAGATGGCGCGATGCAAATCATTGGTCGTCTGAAACAACGTGTCCATTTGGCCGATGGTCTGAATGCTGAAAACGAGTTAAGCGAAGAAGCGATGGAACGTGGGCTATCGTGCCTTGCGTTATTTGCTGAACGTCTTCAGGGGTTCTCTGCGGAAAACGTCTGTATCGTGGGTACTCACAGTTTACGCCAGGCCGTAAACGCCGAAGAGTTCCTTAAACGCGCCGAACAGGTTATCCCCTACCCAATTGAAATTATCTCCGGTAATGAAGAAGCGCGTCTGATTTTTATGGGTGTAGAACATACCCAGCCGGAAAAAGGCCGCAAGCTGGTTATTGATATTGGTGGTGGCTCAACCGAACTGGTGATTGGTGAGGATTTTGAGCCGATGCTGGTCGAAAGCCGCCGCATGGGTTGTGTGAGCTTCGCACAAAACTTTTTCCCAAAAGGGAATATCACCCCAGAAAACTTCAAACGCGCACGCCTTGCAGCAGTGCAGAAGCTGGAAAACCTCTCCTGGCAGTATCGCTTACAGGGCTGGAATGTGGCGATGGGAGCCTCTGGCACTATCAAAGCGGCTCATGAAGTGCTGGTAAATATGGGCGAAAAGGACGGGATTATCACCCCTGAACGCCTGGAAATGCTGCGTGACGAAGTTCTGAAGTACAAATCCTTCAACGCCATGAGCTTGCCAGGATTGTCGGAAGAACGTAAAGCCGTATTTGTTCCCGGCCTTGCGATTCTGTGCGGCGTTTTCGACTCGCTGGCAATTCGAGAATTACGTCTGTCTGACGGAGCTCTGCGCGAAGGTGTGCTGTATGAAATGGAGGGCCGTTTCCGCCACCAGGACATACGCATCCGCACAGCGCAAAGTTTGGCAAACCAGTACAATATCGACAGCGATCAGGCTAAACGCGTACTGACAACCACTGAGCATATCTACCAACAGTGGGAAGTACAAAACCCGAAACAAGCTAACCCGCAAATGGCAGCGCTATTGAAATGGTCAGCGATGTTGCACGAAGTTGGACTCAATATTAACCATAGCGGGTTACACCGCCACTCGGCTTATATCCTCCAACACAGCAACTTGCCTGGCTTTAATCAAGAGCAACAGATGCTCATCGCTTCGCTGGTACGTTATCATCGCAAAGCAGTAAAAATTGATGACCTGCCACGATTTACGCTATTTAAGAAAAAGCAGTTCCTACCGCTAATTCAAATTCTACGCCTGGGCGTGTTACTGAATAATCAACGTCAGGCAACAACTACACCGCCAACATTGGTGCTGGAAACTGACGAGCACCAATGGACACTGCGTTTCCCACATGACTGGTTCAGCCTGAACACTTTGGTATTGCTCGATTTAGAACGTGAACAGCAATACTGGGATAACACACCTGGCTGGAAGCTTAAGATTGAAGAAGAAGCTAGCCCGGATACCACCACCTGATTATTTACACAACCAAACGCCCATCAGGGCGTTTGGTTACTGGGTATCTCGATTTTCCTGAATGACAAGCTTCTCGAGCAGAAGTGGCCGCCCAACCAAATACCCCTGGATATAATCAATCCCCAGGCTTTGCACGGCTGCTTTGACTTCCTCGCTTTCAACATATTCAGCAACCAACTGCATCTTTTTCATCCGCGCTAATTGGCAGATTGAGTGAACAATTTGATAATCCAGACTACTGGTCAGTACATTGCGGATAAAACTACCATCAATTTTCAGGATATCCGCGCTAATATCTTTCAGGCGCGCATAGCTGGCATACCCCGTACCAAAATCATCAATCGCAATCCGACAGCCCATATTTTGCAACATAGTCAAAGTCGCATTAGCCTGCTCAAGATTGGTTAATGAGTTGCTTTCGGTGACTTCGAAAATAAGCTGCCAGGGTTCAATTTTATAACGTTCCAGCAGACGTTTCACTTCATTCGCAAACTGCAAACGCCCAACAGAAGCAGGGGTCAGGTTAATGGAGAAACGGCTACCAGGAAGCTGGCTCCGATATTTATTCATAAACTCAAGCGTCGCTTCTAATACCCATTTATCGATTTTAGAAGACAAGCCAAATTCATGTGCCACCGGCAAAAACGCATCGGGCATAAACATCGCATCCCCTTCGTTATCCCCTTTCATTCGCAGCAAGATTTCATGATACGA
This sequence comes from Buttiauxella noackiae ATCC 51607, assembly GCF_001654865.1. GTDB lineage: Bacteria > Pseudomonadota > Gammaproteobacteria > Enterobacterales > Enterobacteriaceae > Buttiauxella > Buttiauxella noackiae. Next base: position 12,392 of record NZ_LXEO01000031.1, read on the forward strand.
GTCGCCACGAATCCCTTCGATACGTTGCGCCATCAAGATGAAATTTCCAGAATCAATGGCGACTTGTAAGCGATTCATCATCGCCACTTTCTTTCTCACCGCATTCTGCACATGGTTGGTGCCTTGCTGCTGCAAGCTTTCGGGCTTTGATGTCGAAAGCGACAAATCAGCCATGGTGCTGAGCTCACCTAGCAGGAAATAAATATGGGTGACAGGTTGGCGTACATAACAAAAACTGATGCCGACTTGTGGCTGCATCGGCATACCATCCCACATAAAGCGGAACTGCTTAACACGATGGTCAAGGGCGTCGATACGCTCATGATAAGAGTCATAGTTCAACCGAACAGCCAGCTCATGGCCAGACAAGTGATAGACACGTTCGTTAGGGGCTAATATCAGATGCAGATATTCATTGAGCTGCTGTTTGTATTGAATGCGGAGTTGTACTCCGTAATTACGACCTAAAAGCTCAAGTTCGGGCACACGTAGAAAAGCCAGCGCTGAACAAGGATAACGAGATAAGTCGCGGTTAAGCGCGCGCAAATTTGGCATTTGAACAATGGGATCGATAAAAGCAACACGACGCGCTTTGCTATGCAAAAAACGCTGGCGTGTGGTGACAACTGCCATCAAATAGATGGTGATAGAAAACACAGCATAACAGGATGAAGCTATTGCCAGATGGAGCTGAAAGCCCATATATGGTGGCAAATAGTTATGAAAACCGCTGCACAGGATCGTAAGTATCACCGTCCAGCACGTGGTGATAAACAGAAAACCAAAGCGCATCGCGCCCCATAACATTAGCGGCAGGATCAGCGTTAATGTGTAATCCGTTGTGAAAATGGTGCTGAAATCATTGAAGGGTACTAACAGCAGGCTAACCAGAACGACGACCAAAACAGCCCATAGCGTAATCTCAACTTTAGTCACACCCGACTGTATTTGAGCCTTCATCCGCGAGAAAAATGAAAAAATAAAACGCGGATTTCGAAACATACGAATGACGAAATAAAAGAAAGGCATCCCCGTCAAACAGCCAATCAGCACTGCCTGAAAATTAATTAATGTCCGGGTATGGAGAGGGTTTTCAGCTCCGATATTGTTGGACACATCATACCAACCAAAGAAAACCCCTATCTGGTAGATAACTAAAAACGTTGCAGCATTAACTAACACCAACCACAACATGCGTTGAGCTGTAAATTTGATCGCACCAAACATTACTGAGCTACGCCGTGGAACGAAAATACGGTAGCCACCCCAGCTAATCGTGATAGGGACGATAAAGTGAACTATTGCCAGTAATGCAGCAACTTCGCCTTTTAGGGGGACATATCGGAGGAGCAACGCAACAATAATTCCCGGAAGTGCAGCCCAACCGAAAATCAGCATAAACGCAGTCATTAAACCAAGTGGCATATAGACGAGGAAGACGCGCCCTCCGTCCATAATGGTATTAGCATTACACCATGCAGCTATAGGAAGCAGCAGACTCGGCAGCACCAGAGGAAGTGCCCACCATTGATTTTTATATTTGTTATACCAGCTTACCAAATGCATTAGTTATCGCCAAAAACCCTGTCGTCCAGCTCGGGTAAGTTTCAAACAGGCTTCCAACCTGGTCGATAAAACCATATCACTATGGAATAGAGTGCAGATTCTAGTTAGGGATTGACTTACGAAGATGATCTAAATCAATTTCTTGATGGAGATTAAAGTACAAGAGTGAATAATTCAAAAAAATAACTGTATACATACTAATCAACTAATATTAAGAAATGTTTATATAACAGGGATAAATGATTTAGTGTGTTCTTCACCGATGACCCGGAATTGACCTTGGGGCATCACTGTGTATAAATATCCCCGTCGCCCGCAGTTGACGGGTAAACATCAAGGATCATTTGCGTGACACAGGTTACGAGTATGCGAAGACGACATAAGTTTAACAATCGTATGACCCGCATTATTCTGCTCATCAGTTTTCTCTTCCTTTTTGGCCGTTTTGTCTATTCTGCCATCGGTGCCTGGTATCATCATCAGGACAAAGTAGAAGCACAGCAAAGCAGCCTGTCAGTGGATAGCACTAACCGGTAACGCCTTCTTTTAACTAAAAATTATTGCACTGACAACCGCCAGTGGGATTTTTCACGCCTATTGATCGGCCGATTTATTCATTATCCAACCAGTTGATGAAAAATTCGCTGAACATGGAAACCTGTAATGGCTGAAAGCGGCGCTGCGGGTAAACAAACTGTAGCCCCACCTGTTTTTTGTCGTGTCGACTGAAGCCAATGAAACTGTCTGCCAACAACACCTTCAGTCGCCCTTGTTCCACATCGCGTTTAACATCCCACCAGGATTTACTGGCAATACCGGCTCCGGCCAGCACCCACTGGCGCAAAAGTGCACCGTCGTTGCACACCATGGCAGGCGTAACACGTACACTTCGCGTTTCCCCTTCGACCTCAAAGCGCCACTCATTCATCAACGTTCCACGTCGTTCCATCACCAGGCAGCGATGTTCATCCAGTTCATCTACTGAGACGGGTTCTTGATGCACGGCAAGATATGCGGGCGATGCCACCAGCACACGGTGGTTTTGCCGAATGACTTTCGTTACCAGATTGCTATCGGGCAGGTTACCAAAGCGAATGCTCATATCGAGCCGCAAGGAAATCAGATCCACCACATCTTCACTGAGATACAGCGAACTTTTAACTTCCGGGTGTATGCGGGAAAAATCGAGTAATGCAGGTGATAAATACTGACGCCCGAAATCAGACGGTGCGGCAATGCGTAGCGTCCCACTCAGAATACCCTCTTTCTGCATCAGTTTCGATTCGGCCAGTTCCACCTCCTCAAGTACACGCAGAGCGGCGTAGTAAAACTCCTCGCCGCTACGTGTTAGCGCAATGGCCCGTGTTGAACGGTTAAAAAATCGCGTCTGGTAGCGTTCCTCTAAAGCTTTCAGTCGTGCAGTCATAGTGGCAGGGGACAAATTCATCCGTCTGCCCGCCGCCGCCAGTCCACCGGCATCAACCACAGCAACCAGCAGGGTCATATCTTCGAGCTTTCCCATTATTCCAATTTCCTGAATAGACAATCAGATTTCAATGCCATTATCAAAACTAAACCTCGGATGTAAAGTCAAGGCATCATAATTATCCCGGAGTTGAATAAATGAAATCACGTCACCTGTTTGAGACCTCTCGTGTAGGGTCAGTTGAAACCCGTAGCCGTATTGTTATGGCACCGATGACACGTTCTCGCTCCGCGCAGCCGGGCAATATCCCTACTGCGATGATGGCCCAATATTACCAACAACGTGCAAGTGCCGGGCTTATCATTACCGAAGCGACGCAAATTTCGCCACAGGGTCAGGGCTATTCCTGGACGCCAGGCATTCACTCGCAAGAGCAGATTAATGGTTGGCGTCAGGTTACGGATGCGGTTCATCAGGTGGGTGGGAAAATCTTCTCGCAACTGTGGCACGTTGGGCGCATGTCCCATGAAAGTTTTCACCCTGATGGCAAGCCAGTTGCACCTTCGGCACTGTCGCCGGATGCACAAGTTTGGGTCGTAGGCGAGGACGGTGTGGGCCGAATGGTGGACTGCCCCATTCCGCGCGAATTAACGCACGACGATATTTACAAGATTATTGCTGATTATCGCCAGGCGGCACTCAATGCCATTGATGCCGGTTTCGATGGTGTAGAAGTTCATGGTGGCAACGGATATTTGATCGACCAGTTCCTGCGTCGCAGCTCCAACAAACGCACCGACGAATACGGCGGTAGCCTGGCAAACCGCGTGCGTTTTGCACAAAAAGTCCTGGAAGCGATTAGCGATGCCATTGGTGCAGACAAAACCGGTATTCGTTTGGCTCCGTTTATTACCCAACGTGGAATGGACGACCCGCAAGCTATTGAAGCGATTCTGGCACTGGCGGCCTGGTGTGAGCAAAAAGGCATTGCCTTTATCCACCTTGCGGAAGCCGACTGGGATGATGCACCTCAGGTGCCGTATGAGTTCCGTGAAACACTACGGGCGACTTTCAGGGGCGCCATTATCGTGGCGGGGAATTACACCCAGGAGAAAGCAGAAAAGTATTTGGCAGCAGGAATCGTGGATTTGGTTGCTTTCGGCCGCCCGTTTATTGCCAACCCTGATTTTCCACGCCGCCTTGAGGAAAACTTGCCACTGGCATCTATTAGCAATCACGCGGCATTATTTGGCGGCAAAGATGTGGGTTATACCGACTATCCGGTCTGGTCTTCAGACGAAGTATAAATCCATTGAATATCTGATAACTTGTTTCGCATACCGACGCTGAAAACATAATAAAGGGATCGCTATGAGTCAAAACGATAAACCGAATGCCCAACCACTGGTCTGGGGTCATGGTCCACGTACATTTGAAGTTTTTCTTGAGCCGACCTGCCCCTACTCCGTTCGCGCTTTCAATAAGCTCGGTGCACTGTTGGAAAAAGTGGGTGAAGATAACGTCACGGTGAAAATTCGCTTACAGTCGCAGCCATGGCACATGTTTTCAGGTGTGATTGTGCGCTGTATTCTGGCGGCATCCACACTGCCAGAAGGCCGGGAAGCGGCGCTTAAAGTGATGCAGGCTGTTGCCGATCATCGTGAAGAGTTTGAGTTTGCCGATCATTGTAGCGGCCCAAATATGGATGCTACTCCGCAGCAGATTATTGACCGTATCGAAGGTTATAGCGGTGTGCAGTTGGCGCAAGCATTTGCCCACCCGGCTTTGCAGAATGAGATTAAGTGGCACTGCAAATATGCCCGTCAGAATGGGATACATGTTTCACCAACCTTCATGGTGAATGGACTGGTGCAGGCCGATCTCGGCAGCGGTGATGATATAAGTGTCTGGGCAGAAAGAATTTTAGCTTAAGCTGCGTAAAGAAAAACCCTCTGCAAAATGTGAACTGACCCCATAAAGTTGGACACTC
>NZ_LXEO01000032.1 GCF_001654865.1 Buttiauxella noackiae ATCC 51607
AAATGAACTGAGGGTTTTTTATTTCCCTTCATAACAGCGAATTTATGCTGCCCACTCTTCGGTTGTGAAAACAGAACTTATGGCATTCTATACTCTGAAGACAGGCCACTAAGCAGATAGAATTGTGACCAGGAGAGATTAAATGATACATGTCTTTGGCCATTTAAATCCGGACAGCGATACCGTCTGCACGGCCTATGTAGCTGCGCGTTGGCTAACGATTAAAGGGCAGCATGCTCAGGCGTTTCGCCTCGGCGAGTTAAATAGAGAAACAGCCTATATTTTCCACCATGCTGACCTGACGCCCCCACCACTGCTTAATGATTCTCTTGCTGGCAAAGATGTCTGGCTGGTTGATTTCACCGAACCCGCACAAGGACCGGCCACGCTCAATGAAAGCAATATCGTTGGAATTATCGACCACCACCGTCTTGGCGGCCTGATCACTCAACTCCCTCCTGAAGTCTGGATTAAACCTGTCGGCAGCAGTGCAACATTATTATGGCAGTTGATGACCCCAGCTCATCGCCGTGAGATCTCCCCTAATGAAGCCATTTTGCTATTGGGCGCAGTGTTAAGTGATACCGTCGCCCTTCGCTCACCGACCACCACTGAAGAAGACCACCAGGCCGTTGATGAGCTCTGTGCTCTCACAAAGGTGGAGCGTGAAGATTTCATTCGTGATTTGCTGACTGCCAAGACAGATATCATCGGTTTGAGCGCGGATGAGTTGCTCAATAAAGACAGTAAAATGTTTGATATTTCGGGGAATAAAGTCCTCGCCGCACAACTCGAACTATATTCTCTTGAGCAAGTAGAGCCGCTTATTGATGAGCTTAAATCGGCGATGGAGCTGCGTGTCACTACATCAGGGGCTGGGTTGGTTGTATTGATGCTGACCGATATCAGCGCTGAGTGTTCAAGACTCTATTTTGCTGGCCCGGCACTTGCTGATAATGCGCCCTGCACCATCGCCGGAATGCTAAGTCGCAAAAAACAGCTGCTACCCTGGTTGCACACGCGACTCAGCCAAACGGCACCATAAAAAAAGCCCATTAAAAAATGGGCTTTAATTTGATGAAGAAACAACAGTTATTAGTGTTACCTAACGACTAATTATTCCCACTCGATAGTTGCTGGCGGTTTACCAGAAATATCGTAAACCACGCGGGAAATACCGTTAACTTCGTTGATGATGCGGTTGGAAACACGGCCAAGGAAATCGTATGGCAGGTGCGCCCAATGTGCGGTCATAAAGTCGATGGTTTCCACAGCACGCAGGGAGACAACCCAGTCATATTTACGGCCATCGCCCATCACGCCAACTGAGCGTACCGGCAAGAACACGGTGAATGCCTGGCTCACTTTGTTGTAGAGATCTGCTTTGTGCAGTTCTTCAATAAAGATCGCATCAGCACGACGCAGCAGGTCGCAATACTCTTTCTTCACTTCACCCAGTACGCGTACGCCTAAACCTGGACCCGGGAACGGGTGGCGGTAAAGCATGTCGTATGGCAGGCCCAGTTCCAGGCCGATTTTGCGCACTTCGTCTTTGAACAGCTCACGCAATGGCTCAACCAGACCCATCTTCATCTCTTTCGGCAAGCCGCCCACGTTGTGGTGAGATTTGATGACGTGTGCTTTACCGGTCGCAGAAGCAGCAGATTCGATAACGTCAGGGTAAATGGTACCCTGCGCCAGCCACTTCACGTCTTCCAGTTTCAGTGCTTCTTCATCGAACACTTCAACGAACACGCGGCCAATGATTTTACGCTTCGCTTCTGGATCGTTCTCGCCCGCTAACGCCGACAGGAAGCGCTCTTCGCCTTTAACGTGAACGATGTTCAGGCCGAAGTGGTCGCCAAACATATCCATAACTTGTTGCGCTTCGTTCAAACGCAGCAGGCCATTGTCTACGAACACGCAGGTCAGACGGTCACCAATCGCACGGTGCAGCAGCATCGCGGTTACGGATGAATCCACACCACCGGACAAGCCAAGAATCACCTTGTCGTTGCCGACTTGCTCACGCAGGCGAACAATCGCATCTTCGATAATTTTTGCCGGAGTCCACAGCGCTTCGCAGCCGCAGATATCCAGAACAAAACGCTCCAGCAGACGCAGGCCCTGGCGGGTATGGGTCACTTCCGGGTGGAACTGCACACCATAGAAACGTTTTTCTTCGTTCGCCATAATCGCAAACGGGCAAGTTTCGGTGCTGGCAACGGTGACGAAATCAGAAGGAATCGCGGTGACTTTATCGCCGTGGCTCATCCAGACATCGAGCAGTGGTTTGCCATCTGCACTCAGAGAGTCTTCAATGCCGCGAACCAGCGCACTGTCAGTTACAACTTCAACCTGCGCATAACCAAACTCACGTTCAGTAGAGGATTCAACGTGGCCGCCAAGCTGCATCGCCATGGTCTGCATGCCGTAGCACACGCCAAATACCGGGACGCCTGCGGTAAAGACATATTCTGGTGCACGCGGGCTGTTCTGCTCAGTGGTACTTTCCGGGCCACCAGAAAGGATGATACCGCTTGGATTAAATTCACGAATCTGTGCTTCCGTGACATCCCATGCCCACAGCTCACAGTAAACACCCAGCTCACGCACTCGGCGCGCAACCAGTTGAGTGTACTGAGAACCGAAATCAAGGATAAGTATGCGATGTTTATGGATATTTTCCGTCATTGACGCTTATTCCGAGGCAAGTGAAACAGATAAAATAAATCGCCCTAAACAGTGGCTCTAAATAATTCGAGTTGCAAAAGGCGGCAAGCTCGAGAATCCCCCAGGAGCTTACATAAGTAAGTGACTGGGGGTGAGCGAGTGCAGCCAACACATTTGCAGCTCGAAGTATGACGAGCAATCAGGTCGAAAAGAATTAAGAACCCATACGGTAGTTCGGGGACTCTTTGGTAATTGTCACGTCGTGAACGTGGCTTTCCTGAATGCCCGCACCGCTGATGCGCACGAATTCCGCTTTGGTACGCAGGTCGTCGATGGTACCACAACCAGTCAGGCCCATGCAGGAGCGCAGGCCACCCATTTGCTGGTGAACGATCTCTTTCAGACGACCTTTGTAAGCCACACGACCTTCGATACCTTCCGGCACCAGTTTGTCGGCGGCGTTGTCAGTCTGGAAATAACGGTCAGAAGAGCCTTTGGACATCGCGCCCAGAGAGCCCATGCCACGGTAGGATTTGAAAGAACGACCCTGGTAAAGTTCGATTTCACCTGGAGATTCTTCAGTCCCTGCCAGCATACCGCCAACCATCACCGCAGATGCACCAGCCGCGATGGCTTTCGCAATATCACCAGAGAAACGGATACCGCCGTCAGCGATTACGGGAATGCCCGTCCCTTCCAGTGCTTCAACAGCATCAGCAACCGCAGTAATTTGCGGAACACCAACACCGGTAACGATACGCGTAGTACAGATTGAACCAGGACCGATACCCACTTTAACCGCGCTCACACCGGCTTCAGCCAAAGCACGTGCACCAGCTGCAGTCGCGACGTTACCACCGATGATTTGCAGGTCAGGATATTTGGCACGGGTTTCACGAATACGTTGCAGAACGCCTTCGGAATGACCATGAGATGAGTCAATCAGTAAAACATCGACACCAGCAGCCACCAGAGCGTCGATACGCTCTTCATTGCCTGCACCTGCGCCAACGGCAGCCCCAACACGCAGACGGCCCTGGTCGTCCTTACAAGCGTTAGGTTTACGTTCTGCTTTCTGGAAGTCTTTTACGGTGATCATGCCGAGCAGATGGAAATTGCTGTCTACAACCAGCGCTTTCTCAACACGTTTTTCGTGCATTTTCGATAACACGACATCACGCGCTTCGCCTTCTTTCACGGTAACCAGACGCTCTTTCGGCGTCATGTACACGCTAACAGGCTGGCTCAGGTCGGTAACGAAACGAATATCACGGCCAGTAATAATACCAACCAGTTCGTTACCTTCAGTCACGACAGGGTAACCCGCAAAGCCGTTACGCTCGGTGAGTTCTTTAATTTCGTGCAAGGTGGTTGTCGGCAGCACGGTCTGTGGGTCAGTAACAACGCCACTTTCGTGTTTTTTCACGCGTTTGACTTCAGAAGCCTGGCGTTCAATCGACATGTTTTTGTGAATGAAACCAAGTCCACCTTCCTGAGCCAATGCAATGGCCAGACGGGCTTCCGTTACGGTATCCATTGCTGCGGACAGCATAGGGATATTCAAACGAATAGTTTTGGTCAGTTGGGTGCTGAGATCGGCCGTGTTAGGCAGAACTGTAGAGTGAGCTGGAACGAGGAGAACGTCATCAAACGTCAGTGCTTCTTTAGCGATTCGTAGCATGGCAATATCTCAACCTGGGGTGAATGAGAACAGATAAAATATTGCCGCGGCATTATACAGAGCGGAATCGATTGCATCCACACTTTTTTCAGAAAACTCCTTGCCAAGTACGATATGGAAGGTACTATCGACCGAATAACTTGCTGATTTAGAGTTTGATCCAGGTCACATGTCAACGATAAATACCCCTTCAATTTTTACTGTCAGCCGCCTGAATCAGACGGTCCGCATGCTGCTGGAACAAGAGATGGGGCAAGTCTGGATCAGCGGCGAAATTTCCAACTTTACCCAACCCTCTTCTGGCCACTGGTACTTCACACTTAAAGACGATACGGCGCAGATTCGCGGGGCAATGTTTCGCAACAGTAATCGTCGCGTCACCTTCCGCCCGCAACACGGGCAGCAGGTTTTGGTGCGCGCCACCATCACGCTTTACGAGCCGCGCGGCGATTACCAGATAATCGTTGAAAGTATGCAGCCTGCCGGTGAAGGGCTGCTGCAACAGCAGTATGAAGAATTAAAACAACGCCTCACCGTTGAAGGTTTGTTCGACCACATTCACAAGCAGTCATTGCCAACGCCTGCGCGCCAGGTTGGGGTTATTACTTCAAAAACTGGTGCTGCTCTGCATGATATTTTGCATGTGCTAAAACGTCGTGATCCCTCGCTGCCAGTGATCATTTACCCGACGGCGGTACAGGGCAACGATGCGCCGATGCAAATTGTTCGCGCCATTGAACTGGCAAACCAGCGCAAAGAGTGTGACGTGCTGATTGTTGGACGCGGAGGCGGTTCGCTTGAAGACTTGTGGAGCTTCAATGATGAGCGTGTAGCACGAGCGATTTTCGCCAGTGCAATTCCGGTCGTTAGCGCCGTAGGCCATGAAACTGACGTCACGATCGCCGATTTTGTGGCAGATGTTCGTGCACCAACGCCATCCGCTGCGGCAGAAATTGTTAGTCGAAATCAGGTCGAACTGCTGCGCCAGATTCAGTCGCACCAACAGCGTATGGAAATGGCGATGGATTACTATCTCGCTCAGCGTACGCAGCGTTTCACTCGTTTATATCACCGCTTACAACAGCAGCATCCGCAGTTGCGTTTGGCGCGCCAGCAAACCACGCTTGAGCGCCTGCAACAGCGCCTGAATGTCGCGATGGATGCAAAGCTGCGCCGTAGCACTCAACTACAGCAACGCCTGATGCAGCGTTTGAATCAACAGCAACCGCAGCCAAGAATTCATCGTGCGCAGACTCGCCTGCAACAGCTTGAATATCGTTTATCGCAGGTTGTTACCGCGCGTCTGAACAGTACTCGTCAACGCTTTGGCACAGCTATCACGCAGCTTGAAGCTGTCAGTCCACTGGCAACTCTCGCTCGTGGCTATAGCGTGACAACGGCGACAGACGGCAAAGTGCTGAAGAAAACCAGACAGGTGCAATCCGGGGATACGCTAACTACGCGTCTTGAAGATGGTTGGGTGGAAAGCCAGGTCACCGGCATTACACCGGTGAAACCTGTTCGCAAGCGTAAAGCTGTAGCAAAAACTTAGAACTTAGTCAGCAACGGGCACGAACTCGACGCGTTTCTTTGAAATCAGCCCGTGGCCGTTCTGGCAGAAATAGTCGACTGCCCCACAGGCTTTTAATACTTCCAGTGGTTTGTGGCAATCCGGGCAGCGCGCTTCCAGGTGAAAATCCTGCTGACATGTTTCGCAGTGCGCACCTGAGCCTATTTGCTGTAGCGGTTGTTCACACACGGGGCATTTAGTTTCCATCATTACTCCTGATAACACTTCTACGAAAGCTTGAGTTGTTGTCTTTGATGATAAAGACAAACATACGAATAAGCATCAATAACGCTCCTTGTCGCGTGTTCCCTCATTTGCTACTTATATTATAAGTATCCATTGAATATCACCGATTTCATCTAAAGGTTTGATAATGAAAAAGCTAACGTTAATAGCACTTGCCTTGCTTCCTCTGGCTTCATTTGCAGCTCCTCCACAAGCATTCAATTTTAGCTGTGGAAAAACAGGCGGCGTATACAGTGATGGTAATGGCGGCGTTTGGGTTGATGGCCAAAAAGCGACGATAAAACAGAGCAGCCCCACCTATTGGGAAGCAACCAGTGGAAAAACGGTTATCAGTATTGCGCGTTCAACAGAAGGTAACCCTGAGATTTCCTTCACGGGCCCGAATCGTACCCATGGGGTCTGTTTAGCCGAGGATGAAGTGAGTTTTGCCCCAACGGCACAGAAGACAACCTCAGCAAAATCAGGTCCATCGTTTTCTTGCGCGGCGGTCACTAAAGACAGTATGGAAGATCTTATCTGCCAAAGCTCCACGCTATCCGCAATGGATCTTAAGTTAACCGAAACCTACAAACAGGCACTGGTAAAATCCCATAATAATTCAACGCTTAAAGCTGAGCAGCGTGGGTGGATTAAGGGAAGAAATGAGTGCTGGAAAGAAGATGATAAAAACGCATGCCTTGCAAACTCTTATCAACAACGTTTGAGTGAGCTGCAAAGTAAGTATGATATCAAGGAATAACGGTTATAAAAAAACCCGGTGTAAAAACCGGGTTTTTCACTTTTCGTAAGCGGTAATCAGCGCGACGAATTATTTACTTTTCTTGATGTGTTTAATCAAACGCTGGCGTTTACGCATCTGGTTCGGCGTCAGGGTGTTACGTTTGTTGGCAAACGGGTTCTCCCCTTCTTTGAACTGAATACGGATTGGCGTACCCATTACATCCAGCGATTTGCGGAAGTAATTCATCAGATAGCGCTTATACGAGTCAGGTAGGTCTTTTACCTGGTTACCGTGAATAACAACGATTGGCGGGTTATAACCACCGGCGTGAGCATATTTCAGCTTAACGCGACGGCCACGTACCAAAGGTGGCTGGTGATCTTCAGCAGCCATTGCCATGATGCGGGTCAACAACGCAGTGCTTACACGGCGTGTTGAGCTGTCATACGCTTCACGAACAGATTCGAAAAGGTTGCCTACTCCGCTACCGTGCAATGCAGAGATGAAATGCACGCGAGCAAAGTCGATGAAACCAAGACGATAATCCAGCGTCTCTTTGACTTGCTCTCTCACTTCGTTGCTCAGGCCATCCCACTTGTTGACCACAATCACCAGTGAGCGCCCACTATTCAGGATAAAGCCAAGCAGGGAAAGATCCTGATCGGAAATACCTTCACGAGCATCAATCACCAGCAACACAACGTTGGCATCTTCAATCGCTTGCAGCGTTTTGATTACCGAGAATTTCTCAACAGTTTCAGTGATTTTGCCACGCTTACGTACACCAGCAGTGTCGATAAGAATGAATTCGCGATCATCACGTTCCATTGGAATATAGATGCTGTCGCGAGTGGTCCCCGGCATGTCGTAGACCACAACGCGATCTTCGCCAAGAATACGGTTAGTAAGCGTTGACTTACCTACGTTCGGACGGCCAACTATCGCCAATTTGATTGGTAGATCCTGAGGATTGAAAGCTTCTTCTTCCTCTTCTTCAATCTCTTCTTCGTCTTCAGTCACAATGCCATTTTTAGCATTGAATGCTGCCCAGTAGGCTGCATCTTCATCAATTTCTTCTTCCGGCTCACGCGGATTTTTTTCGTCAATGAAAGGAATCAGAACGTGTTCAAGGAGGGTTGTCACGCCGCGGCCATGAGAAGCAGCAATCGGGTGAATTTCACCTAAACCCAGAGAGTAGAAATCAATAACCGCCTGGTCTGGGTCCATACCGTCCGTTTTGTTCGCCACCAGGAAGGTAGGCTTCTGACGTGAACGCAGGTGTTTAGCGATAGCTTCATCGGCAGGCATCAGGCCAGCACGCGCATCAACCATAAACAGCACGACGTCGGCTTCTTCAATGGCCAGCAGCGATTGTGCCGCCATATGCGTTTCAACACCGTCTTCCGTACCATCGATACCACCGGTATCAATAGCAATAAATTCGCGACCTTCCACTTCAGCACGACCATACTTGCGGTCGCGAGTCAGCCCCGGGAAATCCGCGACCAGCGCATCTCGGGTACGCGTCAAGCGGTTAAACAACGTGGATTTTCCGACATTAGGGCGCCCGACAAGCGCAACCACAGGTACCATGATTAAAACCTCATAACTCAAAATTCATCTTAAAACGACGTCAAAACACATCGTTTCTAAAAACAGGAAACGGCTCCTGGACTACCGGAACCGTTTCGCACTTAAAATTACTTCAGGCAAATTTAACGCTTGATAGCGTACAACGTACCGTCTTTCGCCTGAATCAACAGCTTGTCGCTGGCAACAACTGGCTCAGTCTGGAAGCCAGAACTGTCCACTTTTTGTTGAGCAACAAAGCGGCCATCATCGGCATTGATCCAGTGCATATACCCTTCGCTGTCACCTACAACCAGATAACCGTTGTACAGAACAGGAGAGGTCAGATTACGGTGCAGCAGATCGCTTTGCGTCCAGAGCGTTACACCGCCATCAGCATTCAGAGCTACAACGCGGTCATTCTGATCGACAAGGAAAATACGGTTTGCATCTACAATGAAGTCGTTTACTGAACCCAACTCACGTTTCCACATCACCTGACCTGAACGCAGATCCAGCGCTGTCAGGTTACCGTTATATGCCAGAGCATAGACCACACCGTTAACAATGACAGGCGTGGTATCAACATCGTTCAGACGGTCAATTTCAGTAGCACCAGTTGCCTGAGAGATACGCTGTTGCCAAATAAGCTGGCCTTGCTTCATTAACACTGCGCTAACGCGACCGTTATCACCACCAACAATCGCGGCACCAAACGCTACTGCTGGTGCAGATTCACCGCGCAGAGAAAGTGCTGGCATATCCAGATTTACGGTCCATTTCACTGCACCGTCAGTTTCATCAAATGCCTGAAGCTGGCCGTTGCTGGTGTGAACCAGAACTAAACCGTCGCTGACTACAGGACGCGAAAGAACTTCGCCTGCAGCTTTGCTTTGCCATGCAATACTACCATCAGAGGTGTTAAGCGCATAAACCTGCGCTTTCTCACTACCAATATATACGTGCGCACCATCAACAGTTACACCACCAGAAAGCAGTGCTGGCAGATTGCTGGAATAGAAGTTTGTCTTTTCAGAAAGATCAACAGACCAGACTTCTTTACCATCATCCGCATTGACGGCTTTAACGGTACCACGGCGATCTGCGGCATAAATATTGCCGTCCTGCCACGCTGGATGCAGATTGGAATAGAAATCACCAATACCGCTACCAACAGAAGTACTCCATGATTTTTCAGGTTCAAACTGGTTTTCAACTGTCGGCAGTGGAGACATCTTTACCACGTCTTCTTCACCGCTAAACAGTGAACAACCGCTGAGCAGCATCAGAGAAATCAGCCCTGGTACAAGTAGTTTACGCAATTGCATCGGGTCCCTCTTAGCTCGACAAATTATTAATTTTCATCTGCATCATTTCGCGCAGGGCTGGAGAAGCATCAGTTTGTGAGCCTTTGCTCCACGCATCGCGTGCACCTTGCTTGTCCCCTTTGCTGAGCAACGCTTCACCGCGCAAATCAGCAACAATCGCTACCCAACCTTCGCCTTTAATGCTGTCGAGGGTTTTCAGCGCCGCATCAGATTGCTTTTGTTGTATTTGAATACGTGCCAGACGTGCGTTGATCAGCGCCTGCAAATTTGCATCGCTGGTGCTGCTCAGGCCTTGCTGCAATTGAGCTGCCGCTTTCGCCAGATCATTGTTATCAGCATATTTCTGCGCAAGTTCCAATGACGCTAAAGCGCCATATGTATTCTTCGTGCTGGCAGCAAATTTCTCTGCAGCACTCAGTGTTGCAGGTTGATCGGCACGCACAGCATCTGTCACAGTTTGATATTCCAGAGAAGAAGCCATCGAGCTTTCAACCTGATGGCTGTTCCAGTAACGCCAACCAACCAGTGCGCCAATACCTAATACGACACCAACCACTAGCGCTTTACCATTTTCAGCAAAGAAGCGTTTTACCGCATCAACCTGTTCGTTATCGTTTTCGTAAATTTCCACGCAGTCCTTCTCCTTAACGATTTATCACTGGGGAAATTAACCCAGTAGCGCCTGCAAATGAGCGACCGCGTTTACTTGCTCAACGGTAGTTTGCTCACCTGTGCGCAGATCCTTCACGACGACCTGACCACTTGCAACTTCGGTTTCGCCCAGCACCAGGGCTACACGTGCGCCCCATTTATCTGCACGGACGAACTGCTTCTTGAAGTTGCCACCGCCATAGTTGGTCATTAGCTTGATAGCCGGGACCTGATCACGTAATTGCTCAGCTAACAGCATCGCTGCCGCTTGCGTTCCCTGACCTGACGATATCAGGTAAATATCGACAACAGATTCTGCTTTAAATTCCGGGTTGATAGCCTGAACCAGTAAAACAAGTCGTTCCAGACCCATGGCGAAGCCTACAGCAGGTGCCGCGCGGCCACCCAGTTGCTCGACCAAACCGTCGTAACGGCCACCCGCGCAAACGGTGCCCTGGGAACCCAGGCTGCTTGTCACCCATTCGAAAACGGTACGGTTGTAGTAATCCAGACCGCGTACCAGGCGCTGATTCACGGTATACGCGATACCGGCAGCATCAAGGTATTGGCACAAACCAGCGAAATGCTCACGGGACTCTTCGTCCAGATAGTCGCCAAGCGTTGGCGCATCATCCAACAGAGCCTGAACTTCAGGATTTTTAGAGTCCAGTACGCGCAATGGGTTGCTGTACATGCGACGCTGGCAATCTTCGTCCAGCTTCTCTTTATGCTGTTCCAGGAACGCGACCAGCGCATCACGGTAGTTAGCACGTGCTTCAAGCGAACCAATTGAATTCAGTTCCAGGCTTACGTGCTGGTCGATACCCAATGCGCGCCACCAGCGTGCAGTCAGCATAATAAGCTCAGCATCAATATCTGGCCCTTGCAGACCAAATACTTCGACACCCAGCTGATTGAACTGGCGGTAACGCCCTTTTTGCGGACGCTCATGTCGGAACATCGGCCCGATGTACCACAAGCGCTGTTCCTGATTGTACAGAAGACCATGTTCGATACCGGCACGCACGCAGCCCGCGGTGCCTTCAGGACGCAGAGTCAGGCTATCGCCGTTGCGGTCCTCAAAGGTATACATCTCTTTTTCAACCACGTCGGTCACTTCACCGATTGCGCGTTTGAATAACGGGGTCTGCTCTACAATCGGCAAACGGATTTCACTGTAACCGTAGCTGCCGAGCACCTGTTTCAGAATGCCTTCAATGCGCTGCCAAATGGCGGTTTCGCCAGGCAGGTAATCGTTCATGCCGCGGATGGCTTGAATGTTTTTTGCCACGTTTATTCTCTACCGAATTTATACAAAAAATGAACCCGAAATCAGACTGTTTGCTGTCACAAAACGTCTGGCGGGTTCAATCATACACGGGAAGCCGAATGCTTCCCATGTTTCGCACTATTTTTCCAACTGCTGGATACTAATCCGCTGCGATTCATCGAGCATGGAAGCCTTGGCACGAATACGCGCTTCCAGCTGCGCAATCATGTTTTCGTTATCCATTCGCTCGCGCTGACGCACACCGTCTTCGTAGAAGCCACTCATCTTGTGGCCACCGGTCACACCTAAAGTGGAAACCAGCGCTTCGCCCGGCCCGTTCACCACACAACCAATAATCGAAACATCCATTGGCGTGATGATATCTTCCAGGCGCTCTTCGAGCGCGTTCACGGTACCGATAACATCGAACTCCTGGCGCGAACACGTTGGGCAGGCGATAAAGTTAATGCCGCGAGCACGGATACGCAAAGATTTCAGAATGTCGAAACCGACCTTGATCTCTTCAACCGGATCGGCAGCCAGTGATACACGCAGCGTGTCACCGATGCCTTCGGAAAGGAGTAAGCCGAGGCCAATCGCTGATTTTACTGAACCGCTACGCATGCCGCCCGCTTCGGTGATCCCGAGATGCAGCGGTTGATCAATTTGCTTAGCCAGTAAACGATAGGATTCAACCGCCAGGAAAACGTCGGAGGCTTTTACGCTCACTTTGAACTGATCAAAGTTGAGACGATCCAGATGATCCACATGACGCATCGCCGATTCTAACAATGCCTGTGGCGTTGGCTCGCCATACTTTTCTTGCAGATCTTTTTCCAGTGATCCGGCGTTAACACCGATACGGATCGGAATGTTTTTGTCCCGGGCACAATCTACAACGGCGCGAATACGCTCTTCGTTGCCAATGTTACCTGGGTTGATGCGTAAGCAATCAACGCCATACTCAGCAACTTTGAGTGCGATGCGATAGTCAAAATGGATATCAGCGACCAACGGAACGTTGACCTGCTGTTTGATGAGCCTGAACGCTTCTGCTGCGTCCATCGTTGGCACGGATATACGAACGATATCTGCCCCAACTCTTTCTAAGGCTCGAATCTGGTTAACAGTAGCTTCAACATCCGTAGTACGGGTGTTGGTCATAGACTGAACGGCGATCGGTGCCCCGTCGCCGATTGGCACATTCCCGACGTAGATCCGTTTAGATTTTCTACGTTGAATTGGGGCTTCATTATGCATTACAAATCTCCACAATTACGCGTCATGCTGGCTGCAATTATTCAGCACTTACTGTCAGACGTGCAACCTGGCTAGTTCTGATAAAGCGACTCAAATCGACAGGTTTACCCTGGAATTGAATCTGAACCGCAGCGGGAGCACCAATTTTCAATTTGTACGGTGCCTGACCGGCTAAATTCAAATTGCCATCTTTACGCTGCATACCGCTAAACAATTTCTTGCCGGTTGCATCAGTCACTTCAAGCCAGCAATCGGCGTTAAAGTTCATTACTAACGCATTCGGGTCAGCTGCAGGTGCAGTAGCCACAGCCGCCTGATCGGTAGGGAGGAGTGCGGCATTTTGCGCCGGAGTTGCTGGTGTAGCAGTGGCTTGCGCATTATCTACAGGTGCCTGGCTTGGTGCCACTACTGCGGAAGAATCCGCTGTAGTGGTTTGCTGAGCCGTTGCTGCTGGAGCCTGATTTGATGCTGAGTCAGTCACTGGCGCAGGCTGCGATACCGTTGGAGTCTGCACAGGTTGCTGTGCAGAAGTATCAGAAGTAGATGAATCGCTGGTAGTTAACGGTACTGACTGGGAGTTGCTATTGCTGGCAGAAAGTTCAGCTGAAGATTGATCGGCCATTGTCGAGATCTCTTCCTGCTGCGCTTTGTGGTTTTGCCACCACCACGCACCTGTCAGGCCGACAACGACAAACAAAACAAGCCAGGTGAAGCTCATCAGCCAACCGTCACGTTTCTTACGGCGTTTCCCCAGTGAAAAACTTTGCATCGGAGCCACTTTAGCAGCTCTGATAGGTGCCTGTTTTTCCATCATTGGCAACAGTTCTTCTTCCGGAATACGCACAAGACGCGCATAAGAACGGATATAACCACGCAGGAAGGTAGACGCTAACTCGGCAGGCGCCTTGTCATCTTCAATATCCCGAACGGTAGAAACTTTCAGGCACAAGCGTTCGGCCACTGCTTGTTGGCTAAGACCGAGTTCTTCACGGGCAACACGTAAACGTTCACCCGTGGTTTTTGCTGCATTTGATTCGTGAGTGGCTTCAGTATTCATTAGCTACAATTGCTGGGACTGTTCGATTAAGGAATTAGGCAGGAGTCCTGGAGCACCGCGTTTCCGCTTCACCACGCTCTCCCGCTTCGCGAAACAAATCTGTGTTCTGGAGAGTAAACTCCAGACAACATAACATTTAGCTCAAACTACTTGTTCACATAAACATGCTGCATTGTGTGAACGACTTAATCACTGATGAGTTAACCATAGACATCATTTTTAATGTTGTCAGTCAATTGCGACCAGCGATGATTTAATAGATGCGCCTAAACTATTGTTGTACCGTTACATACTGCCTTAAAGCACGGTGAAACGCACCGTAATTATTAATCTTAAAGTCACTAGCCAAACTTGCATAACTGCCAGATATCACTATGTGTTTTTTGAACCCCGCAGCATCACTGCCACAGGGTTCTTATCTGACGAACGCAATAGTTTATCAGACTGCTTTAACATCAATAGGTTCACCCTGCATACGTTTACGCAACGTACGCTTGGTGCGGTCAATCACTTCGCCAGCCAGCTGACCACAAGCCGCGTCAATATCATCGCCACGCGTTTTACGCACGATGGTAGTGAAGCCGTAACTCATTAATACTTTTGAGAAACGGTCGATACGGCTGTTGGAGCTACGGCCATATGGCGCCCCCGGGAACGGGTTCCATGGGATCAAGTTAATCTTACATGGCGTATCTTTCAGGCATTCTGCCAATTGATGCGCATGCTCTGTACCATCGTTGACGTGATCCAGCAGAACGTATTCCACAGTGACACGACCCTGATTGGCGTTGGATTTCTCCAGATAACGACGCACAGAGGACAGGAAAGTCTCGATGTTGTACTTTTTGTTGATCGGCATGATCTGGTCGCGAATTTCGTCGGTCGGTGCATGCAGAGAAATAGCCAATGCCACATCAATCATGTCGCCCAACTTATCCAGCGCTGGAACCACACCAGAAGTAGAAAGGGTAACGCGACGTTTGGAAAGCCCGAAACCAAAGTCATCAAGCATGATTTCCATTGCCGGAACCACGTTGTTGAGATTCAGCAGCGGTTCACCCATGCCCATCATAACTACGTTAGTGATAGGACGTACGCCGGTTTTCTTTTGCGCGCCGATAATTTTCGCCGCACGCCATACCTGACCGATGATTTCAGAAACACGCAGGTTACGGTTGAAACCTTGTTGGGCTGTTGAGC
This sequence comes from Buttiauxella noackiae ATCC 51607, assembly GCF_001654865.1. Lineage (GTDB taxonomy): Bacteria > Pseudomonadota > Gammaproteobacteria > Enterobacterales > Enterobacteriaceae > Buttiauxella > Buttiauxella noackiae. Next base: position 15,227 of record NZ_LXEO01000032.1, read on the forward strand.
AGAATTTACATTCCAGAGCACATCCAACCTGCGAGGAAACGCACAGTGTGGCGCGGTCTTCTTCGGGGATGTATACCGTTTCAACAAGCTGGTCAGCGATGCGGATCGCCCATTTAATGGTGCCATCGGCAGAACGCTGTTCTTCGGCAACTTCAGGAGCGCGGATTTCAGCGACTTCTTTAAGTCTGTTACGCAGAACTTTGTTGATATCAGTCATTTCATCGAAGTCATCACTGCAATAGTGATACATCCATTTCATGACCTGATCGGCGCGGAAGGGTTTTTCGCCCATTTCGGCAAAAAACTCACGCAGTTGCTGGCGGTTAAGGTCCAACAGGTTAATTTTTTCGGACTTGCTGGAAACGACTGAAACTGGTGTCTCAGGAGTGACAATTTGCTCTGACATAATTTCTTCCGGCCTCGTTGTTACACGTTACGGCCCCAGGTGGGTTAAAAAGATACGCCCCGAAGAGCAGGCTCATCCGGGGCGTAGCATTGTACAAATTCTATGGCACAGAAGCCATGGCTGAAAGCGACGTACAGACAAATAAAATGTAACTGTCGCTTAACAGTTAATACTTATTAGCGAGTGCGTGGGCAAACTTCGCCTTCAGCGAAGAAATAAGCAATTTCACGGGCAGCAGATTCAACAGAATCAGAACCGTGAGTGCCGTTTTCGGTGAAGCTGTCAGCGTAATCTGCACGCAAAGTACCAGCCAAAGCATTTGCCGGGTTGGTTGCACCCAGGATGTCACGGTGACGCTGAACGGCATTTTCGCCTTCCAGTACGCTAACCATGATTGGGCCGGAAGTCATGAACGCAACCAGACCATCGAAGAAAGGCTTGCCTTCGTGCTCAGCATAGAAACCCTGAGCTTGTTCAGAAGTCAGGTGCAGCATTTTCGCGCCAACAATCTTAAACCCTGCGGATTCAAAACGAGCATAAATATTACCAATAACGTTTTTTGCCACCGCGTTTGGTTTGATGATGGAAAAAGTACGTTCAATAGCCATGATTACCTCTGTGTCTGTTCTGTTTGCCCGGCCCCTGAAGGGATAACCGGTTATGATTTGGCGCCGATTATAATGAGCAAGTCTCGCGTTGCCTATGGATGAAGGTAACATTTTTTTAAAATAAGATGAATATCGGCAACATTTTAATGCAAACGCCTAAAAATTAGACTAGCGCTCTACTGCAATACGAAATGAGCGGCGGCAATCTGCCCAGCTTCATCTAGAACCAAAACCTGGTACGCTCCCGGTTTATCAAGATTTAGAGCGATTCCGCTACTCTTTCCGCTAATCGGTTCACCGTTTAAAAACCACCAGCGATCGCCCAGGCCTCCCTGAACACTTAAACGAAGCGGTAAGCGCAACTCACCGGGAGGACGCTTCAAAATAGCGCCCTCGCGGACCCCTAACAACAATAAAGGCGTAACTTCATCTTTCTGCTGGGGTGGACATTGCTCTGACACTTCCGGCAAACGAGCCACTCGCCTCTCATTCATTGGTAACCATGGTTCAAGCGGCAGCGGCCACAAAGAGATAATCTGCTGCCTGGCTCCCGAGCAATCAGCAGCAACGCGTTTTCCTTGTTCATCTAACCAGACGACCTTTCTTAACCCCTGAACCCCTTCCTGGCCCGGTGCTTCAAGCGTGGGCGGCTCGCTATTATCGAGTAACCAGCCCGTTAATCTGCGCCGGCAGTTACTGTCCCCGGCTGGCAAATTCTGCCCACCCGGCCAGCAGATTTGCCCTTCGGAAACAGAAGGTGGACGAGGATCTACGGGTAGCCGTGCCTGCTGCACCGCAGAACTGGCTTGCAGTAAGTTATTAACTTGATTAAGCAACGGTACAGCACTGCCTAAACCAAACTGCCCGGCAACCGGTGTGCTATCCGGGCGCCCTGTCCAGATACCAATCAAATAACGTGGGTTAATTCCAACGGCCCATGCGTCGCGATATCCATAACTGGTGCCGGTTTTCCAGGCCAACGGCACAACGGCTGGCAATGTGGCATCGGGCTGCGGCTGCGCCTCTCCCGCCAGAATGCGGCGAATAATCCAGGCTGCACCAGCCGACATCAATGGGCGTTCGACTAATGGTTGATCTGGCTGCAAACGTAACTGCGCGGCTCGACCATGGCGAGCAAAAGCACTATATGCAGCGACAATCTGATCAAGACGCGCACCACCGCCGCCAAGAATCAGCGAGAGATTAGGTTCACTGCCTTGCGGGAACCGCAAATCCAGACCAATGTTTCGCAATTGTGCGGCAAAACGTTTAGGGCCGTACGCTTCAAGTACCTGAACCGCCGGAAGATTGAGCGAACGCACCAGCGCTTCACTCATACTCACCGGGCCATGAAAACCGGTATCAAAATTCCCGGGGCGGTAATCACCAAAGCGGCGTGGCACATCCTGTAATAACGATGTTGCATGAATCAGCCCATCATCCAGCGCCAGGCCGTAAACAAAGGGTTTCAGCACCGATCCGGGCGAACGAATTGCAGTGACCATATCAACGTGCCCGAAACGGCTTTGATCGTTGATATCGGCTGAACCAACCCAGCCACGCACTTCCATCGTGGTGTGATCGACGACCAGTATCGCCATTGATGAGCGAGGCGGGAGCTGAGCTTTCCAGTTCAGTGCCAGTTCTTCAAGTTGGCGCTGCAATGGCGCATCGAGCGTTGTCGTTATTTTCTGATCTTTGCTGCGGTTCACCAGATAGCGTGAAAGCAACGGAGCCAATTGCGGCATTTGTCGTGGCGCCAGCCATACCGGTTCTTCGAGAGATTCTTTGACCTGCTGTGGCTCCCAGACAGCTTGCTCGGCCATACGCAGGAGAACTTTGTTACGTGCGGCTTGAGCCCGCTCAGGCCAGCGGTCCGGGCGCAAACGGCTTGGCGCTTGCGGAAGAACCGCCAGTAAAGCGGCTTCAGCATAACTCAGGTGTTGCGGGGACTTTCCGAGGTAAACCCAACTGGCTGCCCCCACGCCCTGTAACGTCCCGCCAAAGGGTGCGCGGTTAAGGTAGAGCGTGAGGATTTGTTCTTTCGATAGATGCCATTCGAGTTGCAAAGCGCGCCAAACCTGGCGGATTTTCCCCCCTAATGTGCGAGGGTGCGGGTCAAGTAAGCGGGCGACCTGCATCGTCAAGGTACTGCCACCGGAAATCACTTTTCCGCTAAGCAAATCTTGCCCAGCGGCACGCAATATCGATAGAGGATTAATTCCCGGATGATCCCAGAACCAGCGATCTTCATAGTTGATTAAGGCTTCGAGATAACGAGGTGAAACGTCGTTTAACGTAACCGGATAGCGCCAGATCCCGTTCTCATCAGCGAAACGCCATAAGGGGGTGCCATCAGCCGCGACGACAACTCGTGCGGGATTCGCCTGAGAAAGCGGCAGCGGCCAAAGCCTGTCTGCCAGCCAAATCCCCAGACATAAAATAATTGGCAGTGCCACCAGAAAATAGCGGCGCCGCCAGCGAAATGGCTTAAGCATTTTGCCTTGCCAGTTATGGATGAACAGTCAGCATGCCGGTGCTGGTTCCTGTTGCCCGCCACTGCGGTACATACATCGACTCCACTTGCGAAACCGGCACGTTATAAGAGCCCGGAGTCACTGCGCGAGCAAGGTAAACCAGGGTCGCATGCTGCCCTTCATTGAGCGGCACCGCGGCAACAAACCGATCGTCACGGAACTCCATATGCTGGATATCTGCCTGCTGCATCTGGTTTAACAAACCCTGAACCTGGCTATCACTGTCACTTAGGCTGGCACTGCTTTCTGAAAGGTTCTGGTTTTCCAACTCAAGTCCGGCAGGCAGCAAATCAACGACCAGTGCATCAGGCACATTTTTATCTGCCCATACATCCAGCCAGACCATCACTAACTCACCACTTTTCAATTCTGACAACGACTTGCTGTTGCCTTTCGCATCAAGGAAATGGCGCTCGATGTGCAATACGTTGCTGTAAGGTGCTGGAGCCTGCTGCGGATAACCAACCGTATCTAATCGAAGATAGAGATTACCTGTCCCGGTATTAGTAATCTGTAGGCCTGCGAGTTGTTCAGCAGACAAATTACGTGTCACTGATTGAGTACCCGATAATGACCCCGTTGCAAAAGAAACCTGTGACTGCCAATCCCCTTTCGCCGTTTGCCAGTTGCGTCCTGCCAGGAACAACGCATTACTTTCCTGCGTAGAAAGCCAGCGCTGTGTGTATGCAAGATTAGAGAGATCCATCAGCAATTGATTCTGCTGTTCTGGAAGCAATTTGTTCTCTTCCAGCAGGCTCAGCATCATCGCTTTATCACGCAACTCACTACCATAATCGGCCATCCAGATACGTTCGTCGCTACGACTGGTTTGCAAACCTAACTTGATAGCTTCGTCACCTCTTGGTGCATCCCCCATCAACTTCAATGCCACACCAAGTTGTACCAGCGGTAAGCCAGCACGAGCGCTGCTATGGCGCAACCATAGTTCACGCAAGGCACCCAATGGCGCTTTTTGCTGACGAGCCAACACCTGAGCGGCGTACGCTTGAACAGCAAATTTACTGGCAGCAGCATCGTCGCTGTAGCGTAAAGCGATAACACCTGAATCCTGGAGATAACGTTGCAGGCGTTGGTTAGCTTTATTTAGCGAATCAGTATTAACGCTATAACCTTGCTCACTCGCACGAATGAGGAAATCAGTCACATAAGCTGTAAGCCAGTATTCTTCTGGCCCTTCTTTGTCCCATAGACTGAAACTGCCATTGTCGCGTTGCATATCCAGCAGGCGAGTAATCCCCAGGTCGATTGCAGCGCGGCGCTGTTCATCGCTGGTTCCTGTAATGCCCAGAGCAGCTAACTGTGCCTGGTTGGTATAAAGCGACGGGAACAACCCGCTGGTCGTCTGTTCAAGGCAGCCATATGGATAGGCTTTCAGTTCTCGGATATAGCGAGCGAGGTTTAACGGCGGCCGACCACTCAATAGCACCTGGCCTTCAAGTGTTGCAGGCGCCAGGCCGGAAATATGCTGCGGAGGAATATCCCACACTTCACCAGCCGCAAGCACCACACCACTATTGATGTTTTGCGCTGGGAACGGAGGACGCACACCTAATTTCCACTGTTTTTGCTGTGTGGCAAATGTTTCGCCAGGCAAGTTAAGCCCGCTAATTTGTGCAGTTAGCTCACCATCACCGAAGCCACTCAACGCGCGAACCGGAATAAACACTGTTTTGCGCGCTCCCGGTAACAGCGTAACGGTTTGTAAGGGAGCTGAATCCAGAGCCAGCAAACCTGTGGTTTTTAGGTTAATGCTCAGTTGCTGAGATTGATCAGTCAGGTTCGTGAGATCCATCGCCAGGCGGCTGCTGTCCCCACTGGCCATAAAGCGTGGTGCTGCAAGTTCAGTAACTAACGGAGCCGCAACAACAACTTTTTCTTCACTACTACCAAAATGGTCTTCGGTCCAGGCTTGGGCCATCACCTGTAGCTCACCATTAAAATCACCAATAGGGAGTGTAACCGTGCCCTCACCCTTTTCATCCAGCTGTACCGGTTGAGCTTGCTGAGCAATGATAGTGACATGGTTTACCGGCTTTTTACCGCCACGGCTTAACTCGTCACCTTCATCGCCATCACCACCAAAACGTAAAGCGGCAAGCCGCCCTTCACCCTCAATGACCTGGCCATAGATATCGTATAAATCCGCTCCATAACGTTTACGGCCAAAGAAGGCTTCCCACGGATCCGGGGTTTTGTAGTCGGTAATGTTCAGCACGCCACTATCAACAGCGGAAACCAGCACATGAATTTGCTTTGGTATTTCACCGTTAATCGGCTTGGTTTTTACTTTTACCGTGAGGTTTTGATTCGGACGCATTTTGGCTGGTGCTTCTAAAGAAAGCGCCAGTCTGCGGCTTTCGTCTCCCAGTGGTAGATGCAAAATCCCAACAGAACGTTTTGGCGTGGAGGCCCGACTCTTATCTCCAGGTCGAATAACAAGCGTGCTGAGATACAGATCATGCCGCTGCCAGCTTTTATCAACCGGAATAGCGATATCCAGACCTTTCTCCGGAACATCAATTTCTTTCCACCACAGCGGACCATCACTGGATTCAACCATTGCATAGCCTTTGCCAGCCGCCGGGGCAGAAATATGCAGATTGATGGTGTCACCAGGCTTGTAACTCGGTTTATCAATTTTCAGTGTTACACGGTCAGGGCGCACAACCCCCTCTCCATCGCTGTTGTCCTGCCAGCTGTAGCCTGCCCAAAAACGAATGCTGCTGACGATATTGGTATCAGGGTCGCGAACTTCCAGACGGTAGGAACCCCACTCAACCGGGAAAGCCACTTTGCCCGTTTCACCAGCAGCAAGATCCAACTTTTGTTCAGCCTCTACGAGATCTTTCTGATCGTATTGCGACTGCCAGCCTTGCCCCTCTTCCCAGTTCCAGAAGTAATCTCGACGTTCACGAATTAAACGCACATCAAGGCCAGAAACCGCAAGTTTCTCGCCTTTAGCATTGGCATAAACAATATCAAAACCTGCGTTCGTATCCTCATCGACAATCGGTTGGGTTCGTGTGCTGTCAGTGCGGTAATCGTAGATTTCTTTACTGGCAAATTGAGGACGAATACCCGGCAGCGTTTCGGCAGGCCAAATAGCTTGCTCAGCACGGCGTGTTACCGGACGGCCACCTGATTCCAGCAAGCTTGCTTGCAATACCAACCTTAATGGAGAGTGAATATCTGCCCATTGGCTGTCTGTACTTACTGTTGTTTTGCCTTGTTCATCAAGCTGAAGCTGAACCTCATCAAGATTTCGTGTGAGGTTTTCCTCGTTAATATCGCCAAACTGGAAGCCAGGTAAGGCCGATACAGCATCACGTAATGGACGAAGGAACAATTGCCCCTGCAAGCTATTTCCGGAAGCAGGTGCACCATACAGATAACGCCCGGCAACCTGGAAACTCACGGGCTCATCAGGGCCAACGGATTGTGATTGGTTCGTGATGTTGAGCGCCATACGTTCCGGCATGAAGTCTTCAACTTTAAAAGTCCAGATACGTGGCTGGTTATCACCCGTATTTACACGCACTTGCCAGTTGCCCGTTTGAACATCCTGATTCAGCGGATAACTGAACTGATATAAGCCATTTTCTGGTTGCCAGACCTGCGTTCTGGCAACCTGACCATCAGGTTTTACAACTTCCAGTTTTACTGGCTGTGCTGGTAATACCTTCCCGTCACTATCACGTAACAATGCATTCAGAAGCACGGTTTCCCCAGGGCGGTAGAGATCCCTTGGGCCAAACATAAACAGCTCCTTACTGAAACCGGGTTCTCCAGCAATATTAAACTCGGCTAGATCCAGCGCCGGGCGGTTTAAGTCCAGCATCGTAGTCTGCTCGCTTGTTCTCGCCAGCAACAACGTGCCTTTTTCTATTTTTTCAAGCACCGCATGACCATCGCCATCGCTCTTAGTCTGTGCCACCGTTTGCCCTTTTTCGTCAAGCAACGTGATGTCGACACTCGACTGCGCAGCGCCGTTTTCAAGACTTTGAGTAAATACATCCAGGCGGTCATGGTAGCGGTGAGCTGACACCCCGATATCACTCAAAGTAAACAACGTCGCCGCGTTGCTGTAACTGTAATGGCCTGCCTGATTCATAATGGCGATATAAACGCCAGGCTGCTGTAGCGGCTTAATCTCACCTAACGGTAGCAATAATTTTTCGCGGGTATTACGCGCAGGATTAAGATCGAACCTGCCGCTATAAACTAAATCAGCAAGTTTTAATAAATTGTCCGATTCCCAATTAGAAACTGAGTTTCGGTATTGCCACTGACTAATAAAGGAACCTAGTGATTCACTTTTTATGCGGTAGAAATTGACATCAATTTTATCGACATTGAGCGCCATAACCGGCAAGCCAGCGATCACTTTGGTCGGAAGCAGTGACCCTCGGCTGGCAAAACCAACACTCGGTTGAATATCTCGTGTCGAAATTTGCTTCTCAAAAGTACTGTCGAATATTGCTTTATTGAGTGCAAGAAGCCCACTATCAACGGTCAGAATCAGTTCACGCTTTGGCTCGAGATGGCGTAAACGCAATTCTTTGAGGTCGCCTGAAAGCTCCCACGCACCATCAACTTTCCCGCTGGTTTTATCGACTAAATGCACCACCCGGGAGAAATCCTGGTTGGGATCTAAGGGAATAGAAAATGTGAGGACCAACGTGCTCGCGCCATCAAGTTGTACTTCAGAGGCATCCAGCAATTTCAGCGGTTTACCCGCAGAATCCTTGGCCAGTTTTTCGAGCTGCGAGGCATCAGGCTTAACAGAGGCTGCAACCTGTTGCTGAGTCGATGTTTCGCTCTTCGCCACCGGTTTGGGTTTGTCATTATTGTCACAGCCCGCAAGCGCCAATGCAGCCATCAGCGTCGCTGCCAGTCCTACCAGACGAATTGATCTCATTTTTATCCCTGGCCCATAAGGCCCATTAAATCACCAAGTTCTAGAACTATTATGCGGGTTCATCAGAAAAACGAAAGTATCCAAATTCTGCAATGCGTATTCGCTCGCAAAGGGAAGCTGGCATCGTGCAACGGTTTCATCAGCGTGTCGTTTCAAAGTGCAAGCGCGATCACAGCCTGAAAGGTTACATGTTACCTTATGAGTCATTTGTTTTTAAAACAACAAGATAGATGGATGCTCTCCCTTTTTCCTTGCTACATTTCGCTCTGAGTCGCTGCCTCAACGCGGTGTTTAGCCAAAGTAATAATAAGAGACTGCTAAATGAAAAGTGCCGTTAACGCCCTACAAAACTTCGGAAAATCACTCTACGGGCCTGTGCTTATTTTACCTATCGTCGGTTTATTTATCGCGTTCGGTAATGTATTGGGCAATGGCAACCTGGCCGAATATTTACCGTTCCTCGGCCATTCCTCTATTCAGCACACGGGCGTGTTGATTTCTAAATCTGCCGTTTCGGTTCTGTCGAACCTTGCGCTGGTATTCGGTGTCGGCATTCCCATTGGTCTTGCTGCAAAAGACAAAGGCTATGCCGCACTCATTGGTCTGGTCACATTTATCGTCTTCATTAATGCGATGAACGTAACATTGCAATTGCAGGGCGAGTTAGCGCCAGTCGACCAAATGCGTGCCGCAGGGCAAAGTATGGTTTTAGGCGTACAAGTTCTTGAGATGGGTGTCTTTGCCGGGATTCTCACCGGCGCGCTTTCAGGATATCTGTACAACCGTTATTCCGGCGTACAGTTTTCTGGCGCGATGGCCATTTACTCCGGCCACTGTTTTGTCGCCATTATTATGCTGCCGGTTTCAATGCTATTAGGCGTTGTGATGAGCGAACTCTGGCCGTTTGATCAGCATGGCATTAGCGCACTGGCGCTGGCGATTAAAGGTGCCGGGGCATTTGGCGTTGCCATCTACGGTTTCCTGGAACGTATTCTGGTGCCAACGGGCCTGCATCACCTGGTTTATACCCCATTCCTGTATACCGAATTAGGCGGGACTGCTGATGTTTGCGGCAGTGTTTATCAGGGTGCGCGCAACATTTACTTCGCAGAAATGGCGTGTCCGAGCGTCCATCAACTTAGCAGCACCGTAGTGTGGGATGCGCGTGGCATCAGCAAAATGTTCGGTCTGCCTGCTGCGGCACTCGCCATGTATATGACAGCAAAACCTCAGCGCAAAGCAGCGGCCAAAGCCATTCTCATTCCTGCGGCGCTGACGTCCATGTTGGTTGGCGTGACTGAGCCGCTGGAGTTTTCCTTCTTGTTTGTCGCCCCGCTGCTGTTCGGTGTGCATGCGGTGCTAACCGGCATAGGTATGATGCTGTTCTATCTGCTGGGCGTTCACGCCATCGGTGCCAACGGCATTATCGATTTCATTCTCTATAACCTGCCGCTTGGCACTGAAAAATCCAACTGGCCGATGTATATCGCCGTCGGGCTGACGATGTCGGTTATCTATTTCCTGGTGTTCCGCTTCCTGATTCGCCGTTTCGACATGAAAACGCCAGGGCGTGAGAGTGATGACCAGGAGACAAAGTTATATAGCAAACAAGAGTATCAAGCCAAAGGCAGTAATGACGGGCTTGGTGAAGCTATCGTGGAAGGCCTCGGTGGCCGGGCCAATATTGAAGTGGTCGACAACTGTTATACCCGCCTGCGAGTCACAGTGCGTGATGTGTCAGTTATCGACGAACCCCGCCTCAAATCAACTGGCGCGAAAGGGGTGATTAAACAAGGTAATAACGTTCAGGTGGTCTACGGGCTGCATGTCAAAAAAATGCGTGAAGCAGTAGAGACGTTTCTCTAAAGGAGTCAATGATGTTTAAACCCCCGTTTATTTTGTCCATTGCCGGTGGCGGTAGTACTTACACGCCGGGCATTGTTAAAAGCCTGATGGTGCGCCTGGCCGATTTCCCGTTAGCTGAAATTCGCCTTTACGATATTGATGGTGAACGCCAGTCGGTCATTGCTCCGGTAGTTGAGAAAGTCATTCGCGACCATAGCCAGAGCATCAAATTTACCGTTACTACTGACCCTGAGGTGGCATTTAGCGGCGCTCATTTTGTCTTCGCACAAATGCGCGTCGGGCAATATAAGATGCGTGAACAGGATGAAAAAATTCCTCTACGCCATGGTGTGGTTGGGCAAGAAACCTGCGGGCCAGGCGGGCTGGCATATGGCCTGCGCACCATTTTGCCGATGGTCGAGTTATGTGATTTTGTTGAGCGTTATGCCCATCAAAAAGCGTGGATTGTGAACTATTCCAACCCGGCGGCAATTGTTGCTGAAGGCGTGCGTCGCCTGCGCCCGAAAGCGCGAGTGCTCAATATTTGTGATATGCCGGTTGCGGCGATGCGCAATATGGGTGCCATCCTCGGGGTTGACCGCCACAAGCTCGAAGTTGATTACTTCGGCCTGAACCATTTCGGCTGGTTTACCCGTGTGCTGGTTGATGGTGAAGATCGCCTGCCAGAGCTGCGCCGCCATATCGCTAAGTTTGGCCTGCTGACAGAAGATGCCGCGCAAACCGATCCGCAGCATTCTGACCCGTCATGGGTGAAAACCTGGCGCCACATTAAGCCGATTATGGATCATTTCCCGGAATACCTGCCGAATCCATATTTGCAGTATTACCTGATGCCGAACGATATCGTTCGGCATCAAAACCCGGACTACACCCGGGCTAACGAAGTAATGAATGGGCGTGAGAAAAAACTGTTTGCCGCCGCCGCGGAATACAAGCAAACCGGTATTTTGCCGGATGCCTTCCACGTAGGTGTGCACGGCGTGTTTATTGTTGATGTCGCCTGCTCTCTGGCCTTTGATTTACGCCAGCGCCATCTGGTCATTGTGGAAAATAAAGGAGCGATTGCCAACCTGCCGTACGATGCAATGGTTGAAGTTCCTGCATATATCACTTCCGAAGGGCCAGAACCGGTGCGCATGGGCGCGGTTCCACTGTTCCATCAGACATTGTTGATGCAGCAGTTAGCCTCAGAGCAGTTGCTGGTTGAAGCTACCATCGAAGGCAGTTACGAGAAGGCGTTGCAGGCGTTTACGCTTAACCGCACCGTGCCAACCATGCAGCATGCAAAAGCGATTCTCGACGACATGATTGAAGCTAATCGCGATTACTGGCCGCAACTTCAACAGGCGTGGCGAAACGGGGAGTTAGTAAAAGTTTAAATTTACGGCACACCTCGCAGCGGTGGATATGGTTGCTTGTCGGTTTGCCGAAAAACACCGACAATCTGATAGTGAATAATCATTCGGAGGCAACCATGTCCACCTCTTTCTTCGTCGCGGGCGACTGGCTCGCAGAACATATTAATGATGAGAATATCCAGATTATTGATGCTCGCATGTTGCCTCCAGGCCAGGAGCATCGTGATATCGCTGGCGAATATCGTGCCGGCCACCTGCCTGGCGCGGTATTTTTCGATATTGAAGCCCTTTCCGACCACACCAGTCCACTGCCCCATATGATGCCACGCGCTGAAGCCTTTGCTGTCGCCATGAGAGAGCTGGGTATCAGTAGTGATAAACATCTGGTCGTTTATGATGAAGGTAATCTGTTCTCCGCACCACGAGCATGGTGGATGCTGCGTACCTTCGGCGTTGAAAATGTGTCGATTCTTGCAGGCGGCCTGACCGACTGGCAGCGCGAAGAACTGCCTCTACAACAAGGTGATGTTCAATTGCCGGAGGGCGAATTCGCCGTGAATTTCGATCCAATGGTGATTAAGCGCCTGACCGATGTTCTGCTGGTTAGCCATGAAGGCACTGCGCAGATTGTTGATGCCCGCCCTGCCCCGCGTTTTAAAGCACAAGTGGATGAACCTCGTCCTGGTTTAAGACGTGGGCATATTCCAGGTGCTGTGAACGTGCCCTGGGGCGATCTGGTAGAAAATGGCCAGTTGAAAACGACCGATGAACTGAGTGAAATCTTTACCCGCCAGGGCGTTAGCTTTGATAAACCGATTATCGCCAGTTGCGGTTCAGGCGTAACGGCCGCCGTGGTCGTCCTTGCGTTAACTACACTTGGCGTTAACGGTGTTTCACTCTACGACGGCTCCTGGAGTGAATGGGGTGCACGCGCAGATTTACCTGTCGAACCAGCCCAATCCCAGTAATGGACAACCGACTGGCTGGTCTTCTTGAGCGCGGGGAATCTTTAACCCGCGCTGAATACCGCGTTCTTTCGCATCTGACAAACCATCCGCTGCTGGTAGGTAATATCACAGTCCGGGAACTTGCTCAGGTGACGTTTGTTTCTAGCGCGACCATTATGCGGTTGTGCCAGAAACTAGGATTTAGCGGTTTCAGTGAGTTTATCTGGCACTGTAAGCAACTGCTTTCCAGCACTCCGCATATTGCAAACCAGCCTGCCCAGCCCGCTTCCGCATTGCCGGTTTTATTCGACCAGTTTGTCGATAATTACCGCCAGACTTTCCGTTGGGTCACACCCGAACTAATGGCGAAGTTTGCTACGCTATTGCGCGAAAAAGAGAGCTTCTTTTTATACGGCGCGGGGTTTTCCTATTTATTCGCTGAATATCTGACAAAGAAACTTCAGGTGCTCGGAAAAACTGCCTTTATTTCCGGGCCTGGCGATAGCCGGGGAATATTTCTCAGTAATGCCTCGAAGTATCAGGTATTCATCGCCATTTCTCGAAGCGGTGAAACTGAGCAAGTTTTGGATAAGGCGCGAATTGCACAAAATGTGGGGATGTCGATCGTGGCATTTACACGGGCTTCGCCAAACAGTTTGTCCGGGCTGGCTGATGTGCACTTTCCACTGTATGACGAGGCAATCCACTATGCAGCTGAAGCCGCAGGGATCACCTCGTTTGAGTCGAATCTGGTGATGCTTATCGATTTATTGCTGTTGCAGGCAACAGCATAAAAAATCAGATAATCCGATTGGTTTTAAAATCGCGCAGGAAGCTTCCCCAACGGCGCTCATAGAATGGCGTTATATGCGCCATCATAAAGTGACTGATACCCTTCTCACCTTCCACCACCTGGCAGATATCGACCGGTTCATCGCCAGGGATTGTATCCGTGGCAACACTTCCCGCCTGGCGAATAATCGCTTCGATATCACCTTCTGCTTCAATACCAATCAGCAGATTTGGCTGTTCGTCGGCGTGTTCTTTAATCGAGCAGACAAAAGCACGCTTCACGGTTTTCAGGTTTTTAAACAGAGTAGTGAGCGAATCAACCATTTGTGCAGGTGGCTCACCGACTTCGGAAAGCAGCAAAGATGTCCCGCCATCCAGCACTTCCTGCTGGGTTAAAGGATCGCTTTCAGCGCTGATTAAGTGCGTAATTTCACGCGGGGTAAATTCTTTGCCAGTTGGCAATTTTGCATTCAGAAACAGCGTCGCGCCCTGCGTCATTTCAAACAGCGTGCGCACCGGCATCACAACAAATGCCTGCTCGTGGCTAATAGCTTGTTGAAGCGCCTCAACAGAGGTGAAGAACGGAATGACTGAGGTGCCATCGTCTTTTTCCCAGTGCTGCAATTCAACAGCACTATCGGCGTCAATGGCCTCGCCTTCAGCAGCAGTCCCCGGTACCCAAACGGTGGATTCCAGTAACACGCGGAAGAATGCCGGGCGATGAGCGGGTTCAGTGGCCGCCTGCTCAAGCAGCGTTTCAAGTTCATTTTTGAGTTCTGACATGGTCGTTCCAGGGGAAAGCATAATTTGTAGGGTGGATTAACGAATTGCCATCCACCATTTACTTGAGAAGGTGGCGGATGGCACAAGCTTATCCGCCCTACAAAAGTCGTGTTACTTACTAACTAACAGATTCGCAATCGCGCGCACACCAATGCCTGTTGCGCCAGCAGACCACTGCTCAACAGCACCTTTACGGTAAGTAGCAGAGCAGTCAATGTGCAGCCAACCTTCGTGATAGTTTTCCACAAAGTGGGACAAGAACCCGGCAGCGGTGCTCGCACCTGCTGGGAAGGACGCGTTAGAGGTGTTGTTTAGCTCAGCAAAGTTAGACGGCAGTTGGTTGCGGTGGAACTCAGCCAGCGGCAAGCGCCAGAATGGCTCATTTTCTGCCGCAGCGCTTTCCATCAGGCGGTTTACCAGCCTATCATCGAAGCTGAACAGCGCGTGATAATCGTTACCCAACGCAGTTTTCGCCGCACCGGTTAAGGTGGCGCAGTCGATGATCAGTTCTGGTTTTTGCGCACAAGCGTCAATCAAGCCATCAGCCAACACCAGGCGGCCTTCCGCATCGGTATTCATGATCTCAACGGTTTTGCCGTTGCGATATTTAATGATGTCACCCAGTTTGAAGGCGTTGCCGCTGACCAGGTTGTCCGCGCAACAAAGGTACAATTTCACACGCTTATCCAGACCGCGAGTGATAGCAAAGGCCAGTGCACCGGTAATGGTGGCAGCGCCGCCCATATCGGATTTCATAGAGTCCATGAACGCGCTTTGCTTCATGCTGTAGCCACCGGAGTCGAAGGTGATACCTTTACCGACCAGGCAGGCATAAACCGGTGCATCCGGGTTGCCAGTTGGGTTGTAATCCAGTGCCAGCAGTACCGGTGGGCGCTCGGAGCCACGGCCAACAGTGTGGATGCCCATATAATTCTGCTCGCGCAGATCTTCGCCTTTGGTGATGCGGTAAGAAACGTTATCGCAGGCTACATCACACAGCAGGTCAACCGCGCGAGACGCGAGCTGTTCCGGGCCGAGTTCTTCAGCAGGGGTGTTAATGGTGTGGCGAACCCAATCGATAATTTTCAGGCGGTTGTTGAGTTCTTTTTGTTCTTCATCGCTCAGCACAGCCCAGTCAACTTTACGGGTGCCTTTTGGCGCACGGTAACCCTGCCAGAATGCCCAGCTTTTCTCGACATCCCAGCCATCACCCGCCAGCTGTACGTGCTTCAAACCCTGGCCGTCAATTTTACGAGCCGCACGTTGGATTAGCCCCAGGTCATCTTTGCCTGTTAGGTGCAGGGTAATTCCTTCGTCATTAATACTATAAGCGGCTTTTTCGCCCCAACGCGCATCGGCAGGCGACGTGGATAGCGTGATTTTCATGGCTTCTGACATTTTCTTTTCCTTATACTTTTCAGCTCATGCTTCATATAAAAACGGGCCGCCTGAGGCAGCCCGCTTGGTTCAATTAATCAGTCTCATCTAACCAGACTAACAGAATCGCTTCCAGAATTTTTTCATTGGATGCGCCTGGATCGTCATCAAAATCTTCCAAATCGCAGACCCACTGGTGCAGATCGGTAAAACGTACCGTTTTTGGATCAAGATCCGGGCGGCTATCGTACAGAGCTTCACCAATTTCGCGGCTATCGGTCCATTTCAGTCCCATAAGCTACTCCTGTTAGTGCTCACGTGCATGGTTGATGGTGTAACGTGGCATTTCAACCACAAGATCTTCATCCGTTACACGCGCCTGGCAGCTTAAGCGGCTTTCAGGTTCGAGACCCCAGGCTTTGTCCAACATGTCGTCTTCGTCTTCCGTGCTTTCAGCAAGGGAGTCGAAACCTTCACGCACGACACAGTGGCAAGTGGTGCAAGCACAGGATTTTTCACAGGCGTGTTCAATCTCAATACCGTTGCGCAGCGCAACATCAAGAATGGTTTCACCGACATTCGCTTCCAAAACTGCACCATCTGGACACAAATCCTGATGAGGCAGAAAAACAATCTTTGGCATGTTAAACCTCGTCCACGGAGTGGCCTTTCAGCGCCTTACGGATTGATTCATCCATACGACGTGCGGCGAAATCCTGTGTTTGTTTGTCTACGTTTTTAATGGCTTGTTCAATCGCATCAATGTCATCACCGGCAGCGGCGGCATGAAGTGCCGCCATTGCAGCGTCGATATCTGCGCGTTCTGCACTGCTCAACAGCACAGCATCTGTCGCTAATGCACCCTGCAAACTTTCCAGCACGCGGGCCGCATCGACTTTTTGTTCTGCGAGCATGCGCGCTTTCACGTCATGCTCGGCATAGCTCATGGAGTCCTGAATCATGCTGGCGATTTCGCCATCGCTCAGGCCATAAGAAGGTTTCACCTGGATAGACGCTTCAACGCCAGTGGATTTCTCCATGGCGGTGACGCTCAGCAAGCCGTCTGCATCAACCTGGAAGGTGACGCGAATATGCGCGCCGCCCGCAGGCATTGCAGGTATTCCACGTAGTGCAAAACGAGCCAGGGAACGGCAATCTTGCACCAGTTCGCGCTCGCCCTGCATCACATGAATCGACATTGCCGTTTGGCCGTCTTTGAAAGTCGTGAAGTCCTGTGCACGCGCTACCGGAATTGTGGTGTTACGTGGAATGACTTTCTCAACCAGGCCGCCCATGGTTTCGAGGCCGAGCGACAGCGGAATAACATCCAGTAATAGCATTTCGCTATCCGGCTTGTTACCCACCAGAATATCCGCCTGAATGGCTGCACCAATGGCGACAACTTTATCCGGGTCAATGGAAGTCAGCGGCGTGCGGCCAAAGAATTCGCCAACACGTTCGCGCACTAATGGCACACGGGTTGAACCGCCAACCATGACGACTTCCAGCACTTCATCCGCTTCAACTCCTGCATCTTTCAGCGCACGACGGCAAGCCAGCAAAGTACGCTTAACCAGCGCTGCAATCAGTTCGTTGAACTGTTCGCGAGTCACGGTGCCCGTCCAGCCAGCCACTTCTACGGTAGCCGTTTCAGCATCACTCAGGGCGATTTTCGCGGCAATAGCGGCGTCGAGTAACTGACGCTGAACGCGGTCGTCGCTGCGATCGGCAACGCCAGCTTGCTCACGCAGCCAGTCAGCTAACAGATGGTCAAAGTCATCGCCGCCCAGCGCAGAGTCGCCGCCGGTTGCCATGACTTCAAACACGCCGCGGCTTAAGCGCAGAATAGAAATATCAAACGTACCGCCGCCCAAATCGTAAACCGCGATAACGCCCTCTTTGCCAGAATCCAGACCGTAGGCGATAGCCGCGGCGGTCGGTTCATTAAGCAGGCGCAGCACATGCAAGCCAGCCAGACGCGCGGCGTCTTTAGTGCCCTGACGTTGTGCATCGTCAAAATAAGCAGGTACGGTAATCACCACGCCATCAAGTTCACCTTCCAGCGCTTCGGTTGCGCGCGCGGCAAGTGCTTTGAGGATGTCGGATGAAATACGAATAGGGTTCAGTAGCCCGGCCGGGGTGTCGATCATCGGCAGGCCATTTTCACTCGCTTTGAATGAATAAGGCAGATGCGGGTAACGAGTCTGGATATCAGCGAGCGAGCGGCCCATCAGACGTTTTACCGAGCTGATAGTGTTTGCCGGATCGGTTGCAGCTTGCGCTCGCGCGTCCCAGCCCACGTTCAGGCCTTGTTGCTGATAGTGCACCACAGAAGGAAGCAGATGACGCCCTTCATGGTCAGGCAGCGTTTCAGCTTGCCCGCTGCGAACAGTTGCAACCAGTGAATTGGTGGTGCCTAAATCGATACCTGCCGCAAGCTTACGCTGATGAGGTGCCGCACTCAGGCCCGGCTCACTAATTTGTAATAACGCCATATTGAGCTTCCAGTTAAAAATCGAGCAGCTTTTCTTCGAGTTGTTCTATTTGGCTGCGCAGTTTATCGAGAAAACGCAGTTTACGCACAGTATCCGCCGCCTGCGTCCAGTCCTGATTATCCAGTTGCTGTACCATCAAAGCCATGCGGTTTTTCACCATCGCACTAACATTGCCGCTAAAAGCTTCCAGGCGGTCGCTATCTTTGGCGTGCTCGATATTATCAAGCTCTTCGCGCAATTCGAGTTGTTCCATCAAAAACGCGGTATCACGCACGGTATGCTGTTCGTTCGCCAGATCAAAACCGTTGAGGGAGAGAATGTACTCGGCGCGCGGCAATGGGTGACGCAACGTATGCCAGGCCTGGTTGATGGTCGCAGATTGTTGGACCGCCAACAGCTGTTCCGCCTGAGGGCGGCTGGTGTATTTATCAGGGTGGAACTGGCGTTGCAGCTCCTGGTAACGGGTAGCAAGCAGCTCAGTGTTGAGGGCGAAGCCTACCGGTAACCCAAAGAGGGTGAAGTAATCCATAACAGACTCGGGGTTTCATAGTAGAGCGTGATACCCCGTACAACTAACGCTACACGGGGTATTTGCGAGTATCAGACGTGGAAGCTTTCACCGCAGCCACACTCATCTTTCACGTTAGGGTTAGTAAATTTAAACCCTTCGTTAAGACCTTCTTTGACGAAGTCGAGCTCGGTACCGTCTAAAAATTGCAGGCTTTTACCATCGATGACCACTTTCACGCCTTTGTCTTCGAACACGGTGTCTTCTGCCATCGGTTCATCAACAAATTCCAGAACATAAGCCATGCCAGAACAGCCAGAAGTACGAACACCTAAACGCAAACCAAAGCCTTTTCCGCGGTTAGCTAAGAAGGCATTCACACGATCGGCAGCGCTATGGCTAAGGGTAATCGACATACAACAACCTCAATCAAATTTACTATTTAGCTTCACGCTTGCTTTTATAATCCGCGATAGCCGCTTTAATCGCGTCTTCTGCAAGGATTGAGCAGTGAATCTTCACCGGTGGCAGTTCGAGTTCTTCTGCAATGTCGGTGTTTTTGATAGCCTGCGCTTCATCCAGAGATTTACCTTTAACCCATTCGGTTACCAGCGAGCTGGAAGCGATGGCAGAGCCACAGCCGTAGGTTTTGAAACGCGCGTCTTCAATGATACCGTCATTGTTGACTTTGATCTGCAACTTCATCACGTCACCACATGCTGGTGCACCCACCATGCCGGAACCGACGCTGTCATCGCTGTTATCAAAAGAACCAACGTTGCGCGGGTTCTCGTAGTGATCAATTACTTTTTCGCTGTAAGCCATTTTTTATTCTCCTGAATCCGATATCGACGCTCGAAACGAGCGATTAGTGATGAGCCCATTCGATGGAATTAATATCCACGCCCTGCTTAAACATGTCCCACAGTGGAGAAAGTTCGCGCAGACGGCCAATGGACTTACGTACCAGTTCGATGGTGTAGTCGATCTCTTCTTCAGTAGTAAAACGACCTAAAGAGAAACGGATAGAGCTGTGAGCCAGTTCGTCGGTCATACCCAGTGCGCGCAGCACATAGGATGGCTCGAGGCTTGCTGATGTACAGGCAGACCCGGAAGAAACCGCAAGGTCTTTAAGCGCCATAATCAGCGACTCACCTTCAACGTAGTTAAAGCTCACGTTGAGGATAGTTGGCACGCCATTTTCCAGGTCGCCGTTCAGATATACTTCTTCCATATCTTTCACGCCGTTCCACAGACGGTTACGCAGCGCACGCAGACGGGACATTTCGGTCTCCATCTCTTCTTTAGCGATACGGTAAGCTTCTCCCATACCTGCAATCTGGTGAACAGGCAGAGTACCCGAACGCATGCCGCGCTCGTGACCGCCACCGTGTACCTGAGCTTCGATACGAATACGTGGCTTGCGGCGAACATACAGCGCGCCGATCCCTTTCGGGCCATAGATTTTGTGACCAGAGAAAGACATCAGGTCAACTTTAAGGGTGCTCAAGTCGATAGGCAGTTTGCCCACGCTCTGAGTTGCATCAACGTGATAGATAATGCCACGCGCACGGCACATTTCGCCGATTTTCGCGATATCTTGCACCACGCCGATTTCGTTATTCACGTGCATGATAGAAACCAGAATGGTGTCGTCACGCATCGCTGCTTCCAGCACGTTCAGGTCAACAATACCGTTGCTCTGTGGTGCCAGATAAGTCACTTCAAAACCTTCACGCTCAAGCTGGCGACAGGTGTCCAGCACAGCTTTGTGTTCGGTTTTAACGGTGATGATGTGCTTGCCTTTCTTCTGATAGAAGTTAGCCGCACCTTTGATAGCGAGGTTATCAGATTCAGTTGCACCGGAAGTAAAGACGATTTCACGCGGGTCTGCACCAACCAGTTCAGCGATTTGGTTACGGGCGATATCAACAGCTTCTTCTGCCTGCCAACCGAAACGGTGAGAACGAGAAGCCGGGTTACCGAAGGTTCCGTCCATAGTCAAAAACTGCATCATTTTCTGCGCAACACGCGGGTCAACCGGCGTAGTCGCAGAGTAATCGAGATAAATCGGTAATTTCATTGCTCTTAAACTCCGTACATCACTCAATGCAATGAATCAGGCAACAGGCTGAATGAACGACCTTGTTGACGGAGCATGACACCCCGGCCTAATTCTGAAATCTATTTTATTTTTACCCTAAATAGTGCGTGTTGCAGCAAGGCGGCAAACTTGAGAGTCCCCAGGAGCTTACATCAGGTAAGTGACTGGGGCGAACAAGTGCGGCCAACGCAGTTGCAACCCGAAATATGACGGGTAAATTATGCGCGCAGTTTAACGTCGATTGCGTCTTGAGCGCGCGTGCTGCGATGGTTTTCACTGTGCTGACGGCCAGAGACGTCCAACACTTCCTGGTTATTCACCAGTTCACCCAAAGTGATGTTATTCAGAAAACCAGTCAAACGGTCACTCAGGTCGCGCCACAGTGCGTGAGTCAGGCACTTATCGCCGCCCTGACAACCACCTTTACCGTCGCCACCTTTGCCCGCGCAACGCGTTGCATCGACAGATTCATCTACGGCACTAATAACTTCGCCGACTGCGATGCTGTTTGCTTCTTTACCCAGCAGATAACCGCCACCAGGACCACGAACGCTGGCAACCAGGCCATTTTTACGCAGGCGGGAGAATAACTGCTCCAGGTAGGAGAGTGAGATTCCCTGACGTTCAGAAATATCAGCCAACGGTACTGGACCTGATTCGGAGTTCAACGCAACGTCAAGCATTGCGGTCACAGCATAACGTCCTTTCGATGTCAGTCTCATGTCTTACTTAACCTCAAATCGCCCCTCGAACCGGGGGTTTTTTATAAATGTGATTGTCACATAGCAGGTCGCAAGTCTGACATTCCCGAGTAAATTGGTCAACTATTTAACCCAGTAATTTACTCAAGTATTATTTGCCGGATTTTTTCTCGTTATCAATAGAAGAAAGCATGCCGCGCAGAATGTTAAGCTCTTGAGTTTCCGGGCGTGCACGGTTATACAAGCGGCGTAATTTGCTCATAATCTGTCCCGGATGGCTGGTGCGAATAAAGCCGGTTTTCAGCAATACTTGTTCCAGGTGAACGTAAAAACGCTCAAGATCGTCAGCCGATGGATACTGAGTCTGATCTTCAACAACGGCAACTTCTTTGCCCTCTTCTTGAGTAGCAAGCCAGGCGATACGTACTTCATAGGCAAGGATTTGCACGGCCATTGCCAGGTTCAGCGAGCTGTATTCTGGATTTGCCTGGATCGCGACGTGGTAATGGCATTTCTGCAATTCGTCATTGGTTAAACCAACACGTTCGCGGCCAAACACAATTGCCACGGGTGCATGTTGCGCTTCAGAAATACTCTTTAGACCACATTCGCGCGGATCGAGCATCGGCCAAGGCAGCGTGCGTGAACGCGCACTAGTGCCGACCACCAGACTGCAACCGGCTAACGCTTCATCCAGCGTATCGACAATTTTCGCTTCACCAATAACATCACTGGCGCCCGCCGCGAGTGCGATTGCCTGAGAGTCAGGTTTTACCAGTGGATTAACCAGCCACAGATTTGTCAGCCCCATGGTTTTCATTGCACGAGCTACAGAGCCCATGTTGCCGGTGTGGGAGGTTTCAACCAGCACTATACGTACGTTTTGCAGCATCGTTGACTCATAGCCTGAAAAGATTATCGCGATATCCTATCATAACCCTGGGACATATTCCGAACGCTCTGCTATACTCCGCCGCGTTTTCCCGTTCTTTAACATCCAGAGAGAGACCGATGCATCCGATGCTCACCATCGCCGTGCGCGCTGCGCGCAAGGCGGGCAATTTAATTGCCAAGAACTACGAAACCCCTGACGCTGTAGAAGCGAGTCAAAAAGGGAGCAACGATTTTGTGACTAACGTAGATAAAGAGGCTGAGCGCCTGATTATCGAAATTATCCGCAAATCCTACCCGCAACACACCATTGTCGCTGAAGAATCAGGCGAACTGGCGGGTACCGAGCAGGATGTGCAATGGGTTATCGATCCTCTGGATGGCACTTCAAACTTCATCAAACGTTTGCCGCACTTCTCTGTATCTATCGCTGTTCGTGTTAAAGGCCGCACCGAGGTTGCCGTCGTTTATGACCCAATGCGTAATGAGCTGTTCACAGCCGTTCGTGGTCAAGGCGCACAGCTGAACGGTTACCGTCTGCGCGGCAGCAATGCACGTGACCTCGATGGCACCATTCTGGCAACGGGCTTCCCATTCAAGCTCAAGCAACACGCCACTCCATATATCAACATCGTTGCTAAACTGTTCACTCAGTGTGCTGACTTCCGTCGTACCGGTTCTGCTGCACTGGATCTGGCATACGTTGCGGCTGGCCGTGTTGATGGTTTCTTCGAGATTGGCCTGAAGCCTTGGGATTTCGCAGCTGGTGAACTGATTGCTCGCGAATCTGGTAGCCTGGTATGTGATTTCACCGGCGGCCATAACCACCTGACCAGCGGCAACATCGTTGCAGGTAACCCACGTGTTGTTAAAGCGATGCTGGCAACCATGCGTGATGAACTGAGCGAAGCGCTGAAGCGTTAATCTCAGAAAATGCCTTCCCGTCGGGAAGGCATTCAATTAAAAAGGTCGAATCCCGCGCATTACCGGTTGAGCACTCAGCCACATCACCACTGCTGCTAATACTAAAATGCCACCGCCTGCAAATGCCAGTGTTGCCCAGGCAACTTGCCGCCATAAAACGGGTGCTTTGTTACCACTAATGCGTACCGCAAGCTGACGGAACCCGTGGACTAAAAAGGCCAGGCCAGAAATGGTAATTGATGTGCCGGCAGCCATCGCAAGCGTCGACATCACTCCCCAGCTATACACACCAATCACTTTGCTAAACAGCAGCACCATAATTGCCCCGGAGCATGGGCGCATCCCCATGGATAAAACAATCATCATTCGGGCACGCCAGTCTTCTCCTGCTGCAAGCTGTTGCTGCGTGGGTAAATGCTGATGACCACAGCCACATTTTTCATCATGTACATGATGAGGCGTGAATGAAGTGAAACGCTTCGGTTTTCGCAGCACACGTTGCAATTTACGTAGGGCTCGACCGCACAACATCACACCTAAAACCCCCACCAGCAAATAGCTTCCCTTCTCAAGCCAAAAACTACTCATGTGCAATTGGCGCGACGGCAACGCCAGAATACCCAGCACTATCGTTACCAACCCAATCGCCACCAACCCTTGCAATAAAGATGCTGCAAACGTCAATTTAAGGCTGCTTTTCAGGCGTGATGGATGTGTCGCAAGCCAGGTCGTAATAACTATTTTCCCATGGCCGGGCCCTAATGCGTGAAGCACACCATAAACAAAACTAAATGACAGCAACGACCAACCTGCACGCGCAGGGTTCTCGGCAACCTCACGCAGAAGTGTGCTCATTTGCTGGTTAATCGATTTCTGCCACATCGCACTGTCGATGAGGATTTGCGGCCAGTAATACCACAAGCTGTAAAGTGCTCCTGCACAAACCAGCAGGAAGAATGCCAGTGGCCACAGGTGAAGCCAACGGCGTGAATGGGGTTTAGCTGAAGGCATTACTGACATTGCAATATCACCTGTTGAGCAAACTGTTTACCCAGTTCCATATCCTCGGGAGGGGCATCGGCTTTATCCAGCGATTGCGCGAAAGCCAGCGTATCTTCGTTTGGCTGCGGGGTTTTCACCGCGATTTTGCAAAGTGAGTCTAATGTTTTCGGCAATTTGGCATCACTGGCGTTGTCATAACTCATATCGACAAAATAGGTCGGGTCGAACGTCGCAAACTGATACGTCTGCCCCTTCAATGGTTGCGGATGTGCAAGCGGCAAAACAAAGGTCAACACGGCCTGATGTCCTACTCGAGCAAGGCCATACTCAGGCGGCAGGTTATTAAAGGTCACTTTTTTACCGTTATGCCAAAACTCAGTGAAGTAATGCTGGCCCAAAACATTGGCCATGACTTCGGCTGCCAATTTCTTCCACACCGGTGAGTCAGGTTTGGCATTACCCGCGTCATACAGTAGATCTGCTGAAGTGATTTCATCCATCGTCCACTGCATTTTAAGGCCAGTAAGCTGGTCGTTTTCGGTCATCACCGTCGTCACAAGGGTGATAAAACTATGTGGGTGTGCCAAAGCCACCGGACTAAAAAGCACGCTACTCAAGGCGAAAAACGCAATTCTGTTACACATTTTCCTGCTCATTATTCTCTCAAGCTTAAAATTCTGTGAGCCAGTCAGAATTACGTAATTAAAAAGCTCATATGTGGCTCTCTACGACAAAAGGTTTAGCTACTCTTAGCATTAATAACTTTGACTTGGTTACGCGGATGATGACACTGCTCTCCCCACCACCATCTGTACTCTCCAGTCCGCAGCGCCGCTGCCACCTGCTTTTGTTGCTTTACTTACCGGGCCAAACCGTCACTCCCGAGATCCTCGCAAGGCTCAACGGGGTCGATGACACCAAAGCCCTGCAAGATATAGCCGACACCGGCGATGAAATCCAGCGCTATCACCGGCTGAGGCTTATCACACAGCAGGATGGTAGCTATCGGATTGAGGGCACATCTTTAGACCGCCGTCTGTGCTTATTGCACTGGTTACGCCGTGCGTTGCGTCTATGCCCACACTTTGTGCAGCAGCAGTTTACCCCTGCGCTTAAAACCCAGCTTAAACAGCAAGGGATCCTGACTGCGTTATATGACGAGAAAAACCTCCAGGCGCTGATCGGTCTTTGCGCACGACGATTACAACGGCAATTTGATAGCCGCGACGTACAATTTTTAACGCTGTTTTTGCAGTACTGTTTGCACCAGCATCATGCTGGGATCACACCAGAATTCACTGAGCAGCAACGCGCGTGGACGCAAATACGCCCGGAGTTTGTGGCAGCGCTTGAGATTGCCCGCCACTGGAAGCGTCGCATGTTGCAATCAGCCAACGAAAACGAGCAATTATTCCTGGCGCTATTATTCCAGTTACTACGCACTCCCGACCCGATTCACGACAATCATGAGCAAGATTTACGCTTACGCTCGGCTATTTGCGGAATGATTGCTCGCTTTCGCGAGCTGGCGGGTATGTCCTTTAGCGATGAACAAGGCCTGAGTGACCAACTCTACATTCATCTTGCTCAGGCACTGGATCGTTGCCAGTTCGGTATTGGGATTGATAACAGCCTACCGGAAGAAATAACCCGCCTTTACCCACGCTTAATGCGCACCACACGTGAAGCGTTCAATGATTTTGAAAACCATTTTGAAATGCGTTTTTCAGATGAAGAAGTGGGACTGGTGGCTGTGATATTCGGAGCATGGCTGATGCAGGAAAATGATCTGCATGAAAAGCAGGTTTTGCTGCTCACTGGCAATAATATTGAACTTGAACAGAGTGTTGAACAGCAGCTTCGCGAGCTCACGTTACTGCCGCTCAATATTAAACACCTGACGATTCACAGTTACCAAAAAGAGGGGGCGCCGAAAGAAGTCGTGTTGGTGATTACACCCTACTCCACCACATTGCCACTGTACTCACCGCCACTGATTCACGTCACGCTGCCGCTGGGTGATCACCAGCAGCAGCAGATCCGTAAGATTATTGAGTGTTAACGCAATATGAAACGGGGCGTGGCCGAATGAACAATGCAGGAACGGCCACCAGCGCCATAACCCAGAACACATTGCCCTGCATGTGCTGATACAGATAGCCGGAGAACATGGTCATAATGGCAATCCCACCGCCCATTGCTACGGCTGAATAGACAGCCTGCAAACGGATCACTTCATTACCTTCGCGCGCGGAGATATAACGCATCGCCGCCAGGTGGCAAACAGTGAAACTACCGCAGTGCAGGATTTGCGCGGCAATCAGCCACGGCAAATCGGTGGTCCAGGCCATCAGGCTCCAACGCAGTATTCCTGTCACACCAGAAAGCAGCAGTAAGTCCCGCGCACTCCAGTTGCGGAACAACTTGTTGCTGAGCGCAAAAATCACAATTTCCGCGACAACACCCAGCGACCATAGATACCCGACAACCGAAGCAGAATACCCTGCGCCCTGCCAGTAAATCGCACTGAACCCGTAGTAAGCCGCGTGGGCACCTTGTAATAACGTTACACAGGCAAGAAAACGCCATGAACCGAGCACCAGTTTTTTCCAGGCAGGCCAGCCCGCACCCTCTTGATGGCGAGTTTCACCTTGCGGCATCACGGATGGGCGCAGCATCATGCCGATAAGCATTGATGCGACACCAATGCTCAACAGCACCAGAATCGCCTGATAGCTAAACATGCTCACCAGTTTGCCCGTCATGGCGGAACCTATCACAAACGCCAGCGATCCCCACAAGCGTACACGGCCATAATCCATGGTGATTTGACGCTGCCAGGTTCCAGCCAACGCATCGGTAAGCGGCACCAGCGGTGAGAAGAACAGGTTAAAACCGACCATCACAATCAAAAGCCAGGTGGCGGTTTGCCCAAACCAGAAAGCAACGGCAAATAGCAAAGTGAGTAAGGCAAGTAAACGCAGAGCAAAGACAAGTCGGGAAGGGTCGGTAACTCGAGGTGCAAGAAGCAAACTACCAAGGAAACGGGCGATTAATCCAGCCCCTAACAACAGTCCTATGGTTTCAGGTGGTAGACCAACTCCGGCAAGCCAGACACTCCAGAATGGCAGGAAAATCCCGTAGCTAAAGAAGTAGGTAAAATAACTGAGCGCCAGCCAGCGCGTTGAATGCAAAACCATGATCCCTCCCGTTTTGGAGGCGCTAGTGTGTCCGAGCGCTGGCGTGCTTGCAAGCATTCATTAACAGACTAATAACACGCAATAATTAAACGGCTTTATTGATTTACCTGGATTGATAAGCGGCAGCGCCATCCAACGGCATTCACGGATGGCACTCACGCTTATCCGACCTACAAAACCATGATTTCCATTGCTAGCCGTGTCGTTTCCCCTCCCTGCAGCAATACCAACCCCGGCTGCCCAGGCATGTTGTGGGCATTCACCGGGTGGCTTTGTGGCTCAAGGCAAATAAAGGGTTCGCCCGCCATACGGAACACCATCAAGTACGGCGTGGAACATTTTAGCTGCACCAGCAGGCCACCAGTTTCAATCAAAGCCAAACCGTTCCAACCGGAATAGCCAACATTCAGCCATTGGTTGTCCGGGATTTTCGCCGTGATGAAATTGGTTTGCGCCGTCAGTTGGTCACTCCACTCAAGAGGTAAGTGATTCTCTCCTTCAGGCCAGAAACCCGTTGCTCCAAACTGCACGCGTGTCGCGGGTGTGAGATGGAAAAAGGGATGAAAACCCAGCCCATAAACCATCGACTGACTCCCCCGGTGAGTGAGCTGAAGCTCAGCAATAAAACGCTTACCTTCCAGCCGGTAAATCAGCCGCGCGTGATAATCAAACCCGCACTCATGGCGACTATCCAGTGTCAAAACCACCTGCTTACCATCCTGGATTTCTACCTGCCAGCTTTTAAGCCAGCCGTCGCCATGGAGAAAAAACTGTTCATCGACAGGACTTTTCGGCAACGTGACCATTTCTCCGTGTAGCCGAAAGCAATTCCCGGCGACGCGGTTTGCCAGTGGTAGCATCGGGAATAGTGCTTTTTCACCTGCGTAAAGAATCGGTTGCTGGTGCTTTAACGAATCCAGGCTGAGGATTGCCGCCCCTTGCGGGGCGACGGTTAAACGTAAGTGTTCATTTTCGAGTTTCAGACTTTCCATAACTTAGTGCGCCGTTCTTTCTGCGCGGGCTTTTGCCGCTGCACCATGTTGCTCTGCCATACGTTTTTCCAGCGCTTCCAGGCTCACGCCTTTAGTTTCTGGAACGTAACGGCGCACATAGACAAAGCCTGCCGCACAAATCACGCCATACAACAGGAAGCTCCCCGCAGCCCCAAGACTGGCGTTCAATAACGGGAAGGTGTAGGTCAACAGGAAACAGGCAATCCATAACGCCAGAGTGCCTAAAGACATCGCCAGGCCACGCACACGGTTAGGGAAAATTTCTGACAGCAGAACCCAGGTAACAGGTGCCAACGTCAGGGCATAAATCGCAATCGCCGCCAGAACCAGAATTAACACCGGCAGCCCCATAATGCCGAGACCATATGCCGCACCAATTAATGCATAGATAATGGTCAGCCCCGCAGCACCAAACAACATCAGCTTACGACGGCCAATTTTATCCACCAGCGGCAGCGCGGCGAGGGTGAAGATAAGGTTAATCAAACCGGTGGCGACAATAGATTTCAGGGTGCTGTTGATATCAAACCCGGCGGAGGCAAAAATCTCCTGCGCATAGTTGAATATCACGTTAATCCCACACCACTGCTGGAATACCGCCAGCACCATACCAATGATAATGATTGGCTTAACCTGTGGCTGCCATAACGCGCCCCAGGAGACTTTTTGCGTGTCATTATTCAGCGTTTGCAAAATGTCATTCAGGGTGTCGTCGGCATATTTCTGGTTACCGATGCGTTTAAGCATCTGGTGAGCGCGTTCATTTTTCCCGGCACGCGCCAGCCACCGTGGCGATTCAGGCACAAAAAACATCAGCACTAAAAATGCCAGCGCCGGAACCAGTTCTGCACCGAACATCCAGCGCCAGCCGACCTGCCCGTTCCAGCTTTCAGTAATTTGCTGCATGGTCGCTGCGGTGCCAACCGGTTCGGCAATCAACAGGTTAATAAGCTGTGCTGCCAGCACGCCAATAACAATAGTTAATTGGTTGATAGCAACAAACTTGCCGCGTTTTTCTGCCGGACTCACTTCAGCGATATACATCGGGCTTAACGCTGATGCGAGACCAATCCCCACGCCACCGACGATGCGATAAACCACAAACATATCGAAGTTACTGGCCATCGCCGTACCCCAGGCCGATGCGGTAAACAGTATCGCCGACATGATAAGCGGTGTTTTGCGTCCAAACCGGTCAGCACACCAGCCGGAAATCAGCGCACCAAAAATACAACCCACCAATGCGGAACTCATCGCCCAGCCGGACTGAGCGGGATCGGTAATTGAAAAGTAAGCTTCGTAGAAGGGTTTGGCGCCGCCAATAACCACCCAGTCATATCCGAATAGCAAACCACCACAGGCGGCCACCAGACAGATAGTCCATACATACCCCATGCGTAGTTGTGTCTGCACAGTTTTCATTGTTATTCCTCGCTTTGTAGAGATACAGAGGAGGCGGGATTTATTTCCCGCCGTTTATTGTTATTTCGGCACTCAGGCAAACACGCCGCGCTGCATTGCCAGATGCAGCAAGTGCGCTTTGTCGTGAGCCGGATTTTGTGACAGTAAAGCTTTCAATGCTGCTTCGTACTCGGAGTGTTCCCCCAATCCCAGATGCCCAAGGGCTGCGACAAACAGGCAGTGTTGCTGGTGTGCAGCCTGACGGTCGGCATCCAGCGCGACCAAATCTGGCAGCGATACGGCAAAGAAATCAGGTTCAGATGGGTCATTAAAGTGGGCATCGGCCCAGTGAATAAAGCTACGGAATTGCTGTTGCGCCCGCTCTTTATCACCAATGCGTACCAGCGCCATGGCCTGGTAGAATAAGTAATCGACAGGTTGGTCGTTGTAATAACGCCCGGCTTCCAGAGTGGAGCCCCCTTTCAGCGCACGTTCGAAATAGAGCTGAGCACGTTCCGGCTGCTGGAGTTGTTGTGCACACCAGCCGAGCAGATACCAAATATCGTTATCGCTCTGGCCGACTAAACGCCCCTCACCCAAGTTTTCCGGGTAATTTAGCGCCTGCTGTAGCAACTCTTCTGCTTCACCAAACTGGTTATTGGCAATGCACTCCAGCGCACGGTATTGCAGGTTGATCAGATACTGTCCGGTGACTTTGCCTTCTCCACCTTCCCACGGGTGGAATTTTCGCAGTGCCAGGACTTGTGCCGCCGCATCGGTTTCACCGTGAATATTCCACAAACTCAACAATTCAGCGGTGAGGTCGTCGCGTTTAAGCACCACATCACGACGAGCTGCAAGATTCGCCAAACGTTGCCCGATAGCGCGCCCGTTAAGTTTTTGCAGGTAATCGAGTTCAAACAAGAAGCGGGCGTTATCAGGCTCAAGTTCAACCGCACGTTGCAGATAACTTTCGGCAAGGCTTACATCATGTGTTTTATTCCAGGCATGAATCCCCAACACACGTTGTACTGCAGCGAATTCCGGGAGTTGTTGTGCTGCAAATTGCCAGCAGGAAACAGCTTCGTTATATCGGCGCTTGCTGTACCAGAAACAACCAAGCAGATATTGCGCGAAGCCATCGTGCGGCAATCGCTGTAACATTTGCACTTCATCCAGAGTATTTGGGAAGCGAACTTTACGAGCAAAATTCTCCTGCGCCTGCTGAATGAAAACGTGTTGCTCAGTACGGTCAGTGGTTAACGCCGCATGCCATAAAAGCGGCATCGCTTCTTGTGAGTCAAGAATACTCAGCATCTCTTTCGCCGCCGAATCCTTGCCAAGGCTCACCAACCAACCGGCCAGTACACTGGCATTAACACCTCGTTTTCCGGTGACTCGCACCAGTTCAGCACGATCGGTTTCACTTTGCGTAATTGCACAGCGGGCGTAGTACAACACGTAACTAAGCGGGTATTCCTCTAGTTGCTGCGCAATCCAGGTCAGCGCATTTTGTGTTGCCCCTGTTCGATGTAAAACCAGTGCTTTTAGCCCCATCGCCAGATTATTGCTGGCGTTAAACTTGAGGCTTTGGTTCACAAACGCCAGTGATTGAACAACATCACCTTTACGCAGTGCCAGACGTGCCAGCGCGTAGAATGCAGCATCGCGGCAGTTACCGCTCCAGCTTGCTTTGAAGTAATCATCAAACGCGCCCTCGAAATGGCCCTGCCGTTCTTTTGCCGCTCCACGCAACATGCTGGCATCGCCATTTTGCGGGTTCTTATTCAGACGATGTGCGCGTTTCAATGCCGCATCCGCGTACTGTTCAGCAAGCTCCCAGTTGCCCCGGTTAAATTCAAGCTGGCCGAGTGCTACGTTGCAGCGGTAATCCTCGGGATCTAATGCCAGCGCTCGCTGGTAATAATCGAGTGCTGAGCGGCTGGCGTGGAGATATTGCTCCAGATGTTGCCCGATAAAATACAGCTCATCGCAATTGGTGAGGTCATGTGGTTTAGCGGGCACGCTGGCTGGCTGCGGCAGAGGTAAATCTTCAGGGACATGTTCGCAATAGCTGAGAATGATATTGCCCTGCGGATCGCGCAAATTTAACGTCAGACGTTGTGGCCAGTGGTTGCCGAATTTTTCCTGCCACGCCTGCGCGGGTTGTAATGAAAGAGCTGATTTCCAGAGTGTTTGGCCTGCGGCTTCAATGTCGAGTGTAAAATCAGGCAGAGGCGCAATAGCGTATACACCAAGGTGCAGCTCGCCGTTGTGGCGTTCCAGTTTAATTGCCGCCTGAGTGTTGGCGTTTTGCAAAGTGCCAAGCTGGCTATATGGCAGGAAGTTCTGCACGAAGACTTTTTCTTCGTAAGGAGCAATCCAGGTGAAATCTGGCTGATTATCGGTAAACACACCGGTCATCAGTTCAATATACGGGCCATTTTCATCGGTTAGATTGCGGTCCCAGGCCTGGCCGAAATCACAGTTTCCCCATGACCATTGTTTCTTACCCGGTGAAACATGGTGGTCCGCAATATGTAATAGACCGCCCTGCTCGCCATGATGGTAGGCACCCACAAAATCGTAATCTGATTTATCCGCCATATACGAAGTCGGCACCGGGATGTTTTTGTAGCGTGAGATATCCACACCAGCGGAATAATCAACTTTGTAGTAAGTACCGTGAGCAATCGGGAAGGCAGAAACATCGCGTTTACCATGATCGAATACCGCCGTGACATCTGGCGGGAATACGCTTTGGTGATCATCACCACCTTTTACCGCCGGGTTTGCCCACCACAGGAAATGACGCGGCGTGGCGTTGCCATTGAATACTTTTCCGGTGATTTCAATCAGCGCTTTTTCTGGATAGAGCGTAAAACCTGTCATCACTTGTAGGCCACGCATTGGCTCAACTTCACCGAGCCATACGGTTTGCGCGCCGTTGTCATGTTTCTGGAAAGTCACATCCACCGGCATGAAGGTGGTTGGCCGATGATGCTGCGGCCAGTTAAATTCGATACCACCGGAAATCCACGGCCCAACCAATCCAACCAAAGCGGGTTTCACCACTTCGTTGTAGTAAACAAAGTCACGCTCCATCACTTTGTCGTACGCACGATGAATTCGGCCACCCAACTCAGGCAATAACATTACGCGGATAAAGTCGTTCTCAATCCACACCGCGTTGTAATCACGCATCTCGCGAATACCAGTAAGTGTGTCGATAACTCCGTAAGGATAAACCGCACCGGAAGACCCCTGATAGACACGGTTTTCCAGAAACATCGGATTCGGATCTTCCGCACCGGTAGTCCAGGTGGGTAAAGCAATCGTCTCTTGCCAGACGCTAACGGCTCCGTACATTTCGCTTCTCCAGTAAACAAACAACAGTGAAATACGTTATGTTTGCAGTGTAGAGAACTCATTACGGCTTAGAGCGCTTAATGCTCACACAATAAAGTTAACGGAGTTTAGTGAAATGCATGATTCAGGGCTGAATAATCAACGCGTGCGCCAACTCAATCGCCAGACGATTATGAAACTGGTTTGGCAGCATAAGCGCCTAAGCAAATCACAGTTTGCGCAGTACACCGGGCTGTCCATTCCAGCGGTGAGTAAGATCCTTGAGGAGTTGGTGAGCGATGGGAAATTGAGCCATTCCAGTGAAAATCTCAGTAACCGAGGCATTAACAGCGGCAGTTATCAAATTCCACCTGATGGCGATTTCATTCTATGCATGAATGTCTCGCCCACAAGTATTGAAAGCCAACTGTGCGATGCACAGCTTTCACCGCAAGGGGAATTTGTACACATCCATGTGAATGCCACCACACCGCAGGCATTACTGGCCACTATTGAGAACATCTGGCGTAACCAACGCAAAATCTGGCCCAAAAAAGTCATCAATCTCGCTTTAGCTATTCATGGACAAGTCGATCCTGTGACAGGCGTTTCGCAAACCATGCCGCAGGCTCCGTGGCGTGAGCCGGTGGAAATTAAATATCTGCTCGAGGAAAAGCTTGGTGTAACGGTAAGAGTCGATAACGACTGTGTGATGCTAGCACTGGCAGAAAAATGGCAGAATCCAGCAAATCGCCAGGATTTCTGCGTGATAAATGTCGATTACGGGATTGGTTCATCGTTTGTAATCAACGGGCAGATTTATCGCGGCAGTTTGTATGGCAGTGGGCAAATCGGCCATACCATTGTGAACCCAGACGGCATGGCTTGTGACTGCGGGCGCTATGGTTGCCTGGAAACAGTAGCTTCGTTGAGCGCGTTAAAAAAGCAGGCACGCATATGGTTAAAATCACAGCCAGGAACGCCTAAGCTCGACCCTGAATCAATAACCTCAGCACAGCTTATTGCTGCCTGGCACGAAGGCGATGAACAGGTGTGCCGTTGGGTCGAAAGTGCCGCAAACGCCATTGGGCTGAGTCTGTACAACTTCCTCAATATCCTGAATATCAATCAGATTTTGTTTTATGGCAGAAGCTGTGCATTTGGTGAAAGCTGGCTTGCAACTATCGACAAGCAGATTGGATTTAATCCATTTGATCACGGCGACTCACTGAAGATGAACGCCACACAGATTAGTTTTGGGCAATTAAGCAGGCCACAGCAGGTCATGGGGATTGGGTATCTGTACGCAGAAGTTGCGTTAAACGAGATGTAATAACGTGCAGGCATAAAAAACCCCGGCAAGCCGGGGTTGAGTCAGACTTTATACTCGTTAGCATTCGAGTTGCAGGTAGGCGGTAAGTGAGCCCCCTGCAGCATGACGGGTATTACGCGTAAACAGGTAAGCGCGCGCAAATATCCAAAACTTTTTGCTTAGTGCGTTCAATGACCGCTTCGTCGTTGATGCTATCGAGTACATCACACATCCAGCCAGCCAGTTCACGAACATCAGCTTCGTTGAAGCCACGACGAGTTACCGCTGGCGTACCGATACGGATACCAGAAGTCACAAACGGGCTCTTCGGATCGTTTGGCACGCTGTTTTTGTTCACGGTGATGTTTGCGCGACCGAGGGCTGCATCAGCTTCTTTACCCGTCAGGTTTTTATCAACCAGATCCAGCAGGAACAGATGGTTGTCAGTACCGCCAGAAACCACTTTGTAACCGCGGTCCAGGAACACAGAAACCATTGCTTTTGCATTCTTAGCAACTTGCTGCTGATAAGTTTTGAACTCAGGTTCCATTGCTTCTTTCAGTGCAACAGCTTTGCCCGCGATGACATGCATCAGTGGGCCGCCCTGCGCGCCCGGGAATACAGCGGAGTTCAGTTTTTTGTACAGCTCTTCGCTGCCGCCTTTTGCGAGGATTAAACCACCGCGTGGGCCTGCCAGCGTTTTATGCGTAGTGGTTGTAACAACATGCGCATGTGGGACCGGGTTCGGGTAAACGCCCGCGGCAATCAGGCCCGCAACGTGTGCCATGTCCACGAACAGTTTCGCATCAACCATGTCTGCGATTTCACGCATTTTCGCCCAGTCAACCACGCCGGAATAAGCAGAGAAGCCGCCGATGATCATTTTCGGCTTATGAGCTTTAGCTTGTTTTTCCAGATCTGCATAGTCGATATGACCAGATTCATCGATACCGTAAGGAACGATGTTGTACAGCTTACCGGAGAAGTTTACCGGGGAGCCGTGAGTCAGGTGGCCGCCGTGTGCCAGGTTCATACCCAGAACAGTGTCGCCTGGTTCCAGCAGCGTGGTGTATACCGCGAAGTTAGCCTGGGAACCGGAGTGCGGCTGCACGTTAGCGTAATCAGCGCCAAACAGCTCTTTTGCACGGTCGATAGCCAGTTGCTCAACCACGTCAACGTATTCGCAGCCGCCGTAGTAACGTTTGCCAGGATAACCTTCAGCGTACTTGTTGGTTAACTGAGAACCCTGCGCCTGCATCACGCGCGGGCTGGTGTAGTTTTCGGAGGCGATCAGTTCAATGTGCTCTTCCTGACGTACTTTTTCTTGCTCCATAGCCTGCCATAAATCGGCATCATAATCGGCAATGTTCATTTCACGTTTTAACATTCGCTTCTCCTTCACTCAGCTAACAGCAAATATTTGCACAGCTTTACGGCCGCAATAAATACAACGGGCAACAGTGTAAACCGAAACGTTATCGTGTGATAGGTCTTGACATAGGTTTTTACGCAAACGATTGGCTTGGCGTCCTGCAAGGGTTTGAAGGGAAAAGTGGCAAGCTGTTTCAACGGATATTAATTCATCATCAACATGCAGAAATTTCACGTTATGTGAGCCGAATCGACTCAGTCAGTATCCATTTACACAGTAGTGCTTTTTTTTATTCTGATTATTTTATAAGATGCATTTAAAATACAACATTAACTTTAAACGTTAAAAATGGAGCTATCTCATGCTTGATGCACAAACCATCGCCGTTGTGAAATCCACCATTCCCCTGCTTGCAGCAACCGGCCCGAAACTTACCGCACACTTTTACGATCGCATGTTCAGCCATAATCCTGAGCTGAAAGAGATTTTCAATATGAGCAACCAGCGCAACGGCGATCAACGTGAAGCGCTGTTCAACGCTATCTGCGCATACGCCACCAATATCGAAAATCTGGCAGTGCTGTTGCCTGCGGTTGAGAAAATCGCGCAGAAGCACACCAGTTTCCAGATTAAACCTGATCAGTACGACATTGTCGGTGGCCATCTGTTAGCGACGCTTGATGAAATGTTCAGCCCAGGCCAGGAAGTGCTGGATGCGTGGGGCAAAGCGTACGGCGTTCTGGCGGGCGTGTTTATCAACCGTGAGGCAGAAATTTACCAGGATAACGCGGCGAAAAATGGCGGCTGGGAAGGGACACGCGCTTTCCGTATTGTGGCAAAAGAGCCGCAGAGCGCACTCATCACCAGTTTTGAATTTGCTCCGGTTGACGGTAAACCAGTCGCTGATTATCAGCCAGGCCAATACATTGGCGTGTGGCTGAAACCTGAAGGCTTCCCGCATCAGGAAATTCGCCAGTACTCACTGACCCGCAAGCCTGATGGCAAAACTTATCGCATTGCGGTTAAACGCGAAGATTTGGGCCAGGTTTCAAGCTGGTTACACAATCACGCACAAGTGGGCGATGAAGTGCATCTGGCTGCGCCTGCCGGTGATTTCTTTATGGAAGTGAACGCGCAAACGCCGGTTACGTTGATTTCAGCAGGTGTTGGCCAAACGCCGATGCTAGCAATGCTCGATACGCTGGCGAAAAATGCCCATAACGCACAGGTGAACTGGTTCCATGCGGCAGAACATGGTGACGTGCATGCATTTGCGGATGAAGTGAATCACTTGGGCGAACAGTTGCCACGCTTTGAGCGCCACGTATGGTATCGCGCACCATCCGAAAGCTGCCGTGCACAGGCGAAATTTGATAGCGAAGGTTTGATGGATTTACTGACTCTGGAAAGCAAAATCAGTGCGCCAGAGATGCAGTTTTATTTGTGTGGGCCGGTGAGCTTTATGCGTTTTGCGGCGGAGCAGTTAGTGAAGCTAGGCGTTGGGCAGGAGCGAATTAATTACGAATGCTTTGGCCCGCATAAAGTGATGTGATCAAAAAACACGGTGGATGTCGCTTTCGCTCATCCACCCTACTTCAGTGTTCATAAGTCGGATGAGCAAAAACGACATCCGACATTAAAAACACTTAAATCGCCGCGTCGTCTTCTTCGCCTGTACGAATACGCACCACACGCGCTACGTCAAAGACAAAGATTTTACCATCGCCGATTTTACCGGTTTGCGCAGTGCGGATAATGGTGTCCACGCAGGTATCAACGATGTCGTCGGTGACGACAATTTCAATTTTTACTTTTGGCAGGAAATCCACCATGTACTCAGCACCACGGTACAATTCGGTGTGCCCTTTCTGACGACCAAAACCTTTAACTTCAGTTACCGTCATGCCGGTGATACCAACTTCTGCCAGCGCTTCGCGCACGTCATCCAGTTTGAACGGTTTAATAATCGCATCAATTTTTTTCATGGTATTTCCGGTTCCCGCACAACTCTAGTGTGCTGCCTGGTTACAGTAATCGTGGTTTCAAATTACCACAAACTACTCTTTAAAGTCATTGGCATCGAGTTCATGCCTTGAGAGTAATTTGTAGAATTCAGTACGGTTACGCCCCGCGACGCGCGCGGCCTGGGTGACATTACCTTTGGTCATTTGCAGCAATTTGCGCAGATAGTTCAGCTCGAACTGGTTGCGTGCTTCAACGAAAGTAGGCAGCGCAGTATTCTCACCCTCGAGAGCCTGTTGGACCAGCGCTTCGCTGATAACGGGAGCTGATGTCAAAGCTACGCACTGTTCAATCACGTTAACCAACTGGCGTACGTTGCCCGGCCAACTTGCCGCCATCAGGCGTTTCATTGCATCGGTGGAAAAGCTGCGAACAAATGGCTTATGGCGATCGGCTGACTGGCGTAATAAATGATTCGCCAACAAAGGCACATCTTCTGCCCGTTCATGCAGAGCCGGGATCTTCAGGCTCACCACATTGAGGCGGTAAAACAGATCTTCGCGGAACTCGCCGCGCTCCATCGCTTTGGGTAAATCACGGTGGGTGGCGGAAAGAATACGCACATCGATATCGAGATCGCGGTTACTGCCTAGCGGACGCACTTTGCGCTCCTGCAATACGCGCAGTAATTTGACCTGCAAAGGAATCGGCATATCGCCAATTTCATCAAGGAATAACGTTCCGCCTTCTGCGGCCTGGAACAGCCCTTCTCTGCTGCTGACTGCACCGGTAAACGCGCCACGCGAATGGCCAAACAGTTCTGACTCCAGCAACTGCTCCGGCAGCGCACCACAGTTAATGGCGATAAATGCCTTCTTACTGCGCGGACTGGCGTTGTGAATAGCCTGCGCGAGGATCTCTTTGCCGGTCCCGCTTTGCCCGTTAATCAGCACGCTAACATCCGACTGAGCCACCATGCGCGCCTGATCCAACAAGCGCAGCATCGTTGGGCTGCGGGTAACAATAGTGTCGCGCCACATATCATCGCCGGCAGTGACCGTATGCTCGAGAGCATCGTCAATCGCCTTGTAGAGCGCGTCTTTATCAACTGGTTTAGTCAGGAAACTAAACACGCCTTGCTGTGTTGCGGCCACGGCATCCGGAATAGAACCGTGAGCGGTCAGAATGATAACCGGCATTCCCGGTTGTGCTTTCTGGATTTCGGCAAACAACGCCATGCCATCCATCTCATCCATCCGCAGATCGCTAATCACTAAGTCGATTTTTTCTCGCCCCAAGAGACGCAACCCTTCAGCACCACTTTCCGCGGTGGAAACGGTATAACCTTCACTGGTCAGGCGCATACCGAGAAGTTTAAGCAAGCCCGGATCGTCATCAACCAGCAGGAGTCTTGCAGGCTTACGTTGCGTCATGGTTTCGCCTCCTGCGCGGGTTTTGTATTGTCCGGCAACTCTGCACCGGCAGGTTTGCGGCTGGAAAGCTGGCGCTCAATGTCCGTCAGGTTTTCTAGTTTGCGAGTCGTCAGACTGAGCTGGCCTCTGAGACGTTGCTGTTGTTCACGCAACGTATCCAGTTCGTTGTCTGACGACTGTTGTAATTTGCTGTAGCGGGTACGTTCATCTGACAAAGCCAGCAACGACGCTTGCCCATCACGCCAGACCTGAAATAACGAGCGCACCTGTGAAGGTACTTCTGTCGTCATCGCATCCAGCTTAACCATGTAACGGCGGCGCTCGGTTGGGCTAATTTTGGCGTTCGCCAACAAAATTCCTCTTTTGAAGGTGTCGCGCCAACTATCAGATGGCCAGCGGCGTGCTTCAGCTCGCGCCTGAATAGGCGCTAAACGTTCTGCGCAGTCCATCGCCCGAAGCCAATACAGAGGGTTACTCATTGAGTCGTGGCTCTGGTTTTGCCAGATATCCTCACAATCCGTAGACAAGTAATCGGCCAGTTGCTGTTCCGGTTCTTCTGCTCGTTGTGGGTGTTTAACATCTTTCGGCACAGTATTCTGAACACAGCTCGCCAGTAGTAATGGCACAAGTAATGCGGACAGCGGGCGAATTGAAACTGGGCTACGTAGGCATGGAATTAAGCCGTTACGCAACACGTGAAAAATAGTCGCTTTCATTTTTTATTTGTTCTCGGGAAAGACAGGTAACTCGATACGGAAGCAGACATCTGCCGTTTCATCATCAATCAGGTGTAATTCGCCATACATACGACGTATACAATCCTGGGCGATACTTAATCCCAGGCCGCTACCTTTAACCGCACCTTTACGCTGGTGACTTCCCTGATAAAAAGGTTCAAAGATCATCTCTCGCTCCGCGGACGGAATAGGGTCGCCTGTATTACCCACATCAATATAAAGCAAGTGGTCGACCTGCAAGCTTCGTAGATAAATGGTACCGGATTCAGACCCATAGTGCACCGCATTGGAATAGAGATTATCCAGCACGCTCATTAACAACATCGGTTCCGCCAGGCAAGCAACCGGGCTAATATCACACTCGGTACGCATCATTTTAGCCCGTGCAGGCAAACTGTGAGAGGCGATAATGACATCCACCAGCGGTGCCAATTCAACTTTACCCATTTCGAGTGGCACATCCGCCAGTTTACGGTTGTAATCCAGTAACTGCTCAATCAATTTTTGTAAGTGGCGGCTAC
This sequence comes from Buttiauxella noackiae ATCC 51607, assembly GCF_001654865.1. Taxonomy (GTDB): domain Bacteria; phylum Pseudomonadota; class Gammaproteobacteria; order Enterobacterales; family Enterobacteriaceae; genus Buttiauxella; species Buttiauxella noackiae. The sequence goes on from NZ_LXEO01000032.1 coordinate 55,764, forward strand.
TGTTATCAAGGATTTCCACCACCTCTTTTTGGTCGTTGGTCAGCGGCCCAACAACCTGATCGGCAAGCAGTTCGGTACCTTCACGCATACTGGCAAGCGGTGTTTTTAACTCATGGGAAATATGGCGTAAAAATTCGTGACGCTGGGATTCAAGCCAGGAAAGGCGCTCGCTAAGCCAGACAATGCGCTGCCCAACAGAACGTAGTTCACGCGGCCCTTTAAACAACACCGAATTGCACAATGAACGCCCTTCGCCGAGTAAATTAATCATCTTCTCGATACCTTTCACCGGGCCGATAATCATGCGAGTAAAGATAATCACCAATGCAAAACTCAACAGGAATAATACCAGCGCCTGCCAGCCAAAGAACTGCCCGCGCTCGGCAATCTCTTGTTGAAGTTGCTGACCACGGGAAAACACCACCGCGCGGGTTGCTTGTACCATCTCAGCATTTTTGGCAGCGAAGTTTTCAAGATATGCAGCGGCAGCGGTGTCCGGGCCGCTATTTTTGCATTGTATGGTGGCAAGGTCGTTTAACGACTGGCGGAGATCTTTATAAAGATGGTTATCAGGCAAAACACCGGAATGTGCTTCGAGCATTTGCATGTAACGCTTACGCTGCCCCTGGTAGACCGTTTCAAGCGTTGCATCATCCAGCACACAATATTGGCGATAGCTACGTTCCATTTCCAGAGCAACGTTTGTCATGGCTTCGCTGCGGCGAGCATCAACCAGCGTGGTGCGATTCGTTAACGCAGCCTGATCGCTAAGTGCATTCAGGCTTTGCCAGGCTTGCCATGCCAGAACCAATAACGGAACCAGCACCAACAAAAAGGCCATCATGACGAGCTGACGTAAGGATCGCGGGAAAAAATGCCACTGGTTCAATAGACTTATCTCATTGGGATTCTGGATAATTTGATGCTAGCGGGGAATGGCGGGAGTTTAAAGTATTGAACTCACAAAGAACATTTATACCCAAGTTACTTCATGATGCAGGTAGGCGGCAATTGAGCAAATCCCGATAAACTTACTCAAGGACTTGAGGGGGACGGATATAAAAACAACAAAGGCAGAGAATAATCTCTGCCTTTGTTCTGGAATCAGGCGGTGCCTTACTCAACGTTTCGCCCGGAGCATGATAAAGCAGTACAAGACTGGCAATAATCAAAAGTCGGACGGCAGGCACCTTGAGTGCATCATTCGATGGTTTATGTAGCACAACCCTTGCGGGGGCTGACATAAGAAGGTGAATGAGCCACTGCGCAGTATTATGCATTATATGTGCCATATTTGCTACAAATTACACACAGCAATGTTTCCATTATGTTTATTTGCAATAACACACGTGAATAACGCAGACTGTTTTTTATACACACTGTCGCCTTTTAGCAACATCACAAGAGTATCATTTCTTGCACCTTTAAAATCAATAGGTTAAATGTCTCCATTTGGAGACAGTAAAAAAGTGTGGATGTCGGGTTTTAGTGACAAAAAAATCCCTGCCGGAGCAGGGATTCTATTAAGGCTTAGCCAAGTTGCTTACGCGCATTGCGGAAAATACGCATCCACGGGCTATCTTCGCCCCACTCGGCTGGGTGCCAGGAGTTACTGACAGTACGGAAAACACGCTCAGGGTGCGGCATCATAATGGTGACACGCCCGCTTTCGTTGGTGACCGCAGTGATACCGTTTGGTGAACCGTTCGGGTTCGCCGGGTAATTCTGTGTGACTTTACCGAAGTTATCGATAAAGCGCAGTGCCACCAGGCCTTTGCTTTCCAGCGCCGCCAGATGCGCCGCGTCACGCACTTCCACATGCCCTTCGCCGTGCGAAACCGCGATTGGCATATGCGAGCCGACCATGCCTTGCAACAGCAGCGATGGGCTTGAAGTGACTTCAACCAGGCTGAAACGTGCTTCAAAGCGATCAGAATGGTTGCGCACAAACCGCGGCCACAGGTCGCTGCCCGGAATCAGTTCACGCAGGTTCGACATCATCTGGCAACCGTTACACACACCTAATGCCAGGGTTTGCGGACGGTGGAAGAAGGTTTCGAACTCGTCACGTACGCGTGAGTTAAAGAGAATGGACTTCGCCCAACCTTCACCAGCACCCAGCACATCGCCATAAGAGAAGCCGCCACACGCCACCAGCGCCTGGAAATCTTCCAGACCACGGCGACCTGCCAGTAAATCACTCATATGCACGTCGATGGCATCAAAGCCAGCACGGTGGAAGGCGGCCGCCATTTCCACGTGGGAGTTAACACCCTGCTCGCGCAGTACAGCCACTTTAGGACGCGCACCTTTGGCGATAAACGGTGCCGCGATATCTTCTTTGATGTCGAAGCTGAGCTTAACGTTCAGGCCAGGATCGTTGTCATTGGCTTTCGCATCATGCTCTTGATCTGCACATTCCGGGTTATCACGCAGGCGCTGCATCTGCCATGTGGTTTCTGCCCACCACATGCGAAGCGTGGTGCGACTTTCGCTAAACACAGCGTGCTTATCAGCGGTCAGCGTGAAACGGTCACCCACAACAGCTTTACCGAGGAAGTGAACGCAATCTGCCAGGCCGTGATCTGCCAGCGTTTTCTCAACCGCTTCGCGATCTGCCGCTTTCACCTGGATTACAGCACCTAACTCTTCATTAAAGAGTGCCGCCAGGTGGTCGCGACCTAACGTTGCGATATCCGCTTCCACGCCACAGTGACCGGCGAACGCCATCTCTGCCAGCATGACCAACAGACCACCGTCAGAACGGTCGTGGTAAGCCAGCAGTTTCTGCTCGGCCACCAGCGCCTGAATCGCGTTAAAGAAGCCTTTCAGTTGTTCGGCACTACGAACGTCCGCAGGCTTGTCTCCCAGTTGGCGGTAAACCTGAGACAGCGCCGTGGCGCCCAGCGCGTTGTGGCCTGCGCCTAAATCGATAAGCAACAGGGCGTTATCTTCAGTTTGCAGCTGTGGCGTAACGGTGCGGCGAACATCTTCAACACGGGCAAATGCGGTGATAACCAGCGATAACGGAGAGGTCATCTCGCGCTGCTCGGTGCCCTCCTGCCAGCGGGTTTTCATCGACATGGAGTCTTTGCCGACCGGAATGGTCAGGCCTAGCGTTGGGCAAAGTTCTTCACCGACAGCTTTTACCGCTTCATAAAGACCTGCGTCTTCACCAGGGTGGCCTGCGGCGGACATCCAGTTTGCCGAGAGTTTAATACGGTTGAGTGCGCCAATTTGCGTAGCCGCAATATTGGTCAATGCTTCACCGACCGCCAGGCGACCTGATGCCGCGAAGTCCAGCAAGGCGACTGGTGCGCGTTCGCCAAGCGACATCGCTTCACCGTAGTAGCTATCAAGGCTTGCGGTGGTGACCGCACAGTTGGCAACCGGGATCTGCCATGGGCCAACCATCTGGTCACGGGCAACCATGCCGGTAACCGAACGGTCACCAATGGTCACAAGGAAGGTTTTTTCTGCAACCGTTGGCAAATGCAGCACACGGTTTACCGCATCAGCAATCGTGATATTGCGGCAATCCAGCGCATCGCCCTTCGCTTTCAGGGTTTCAACGTTACGTTCCATTTTCGGCGTTTTGCCGAGCAGCACGTCCAGCGGCATATCAATCGGCTGGTTGTCGAAATGGCTGTCGTTAAGCGTCAGGTGTTTTTCTTCGGTGGCTTCACCGATAACGGCATATGGCGCACGTTCACGGCGGCACAGTTCGTCAAATAGCGGCAACTGGTCTGGAGCAACGGCCAGAACATAACGTTCCTGGGATTCGTTACACCACACTTCTAACGGGCTCATACCCGGTTCATCATTCAGAATATCACGTAGTTCGAAACGGCCACCGCGGCCGCCGTCGCTCACCAGCTCAGGCATGGCGTTGGAAAGACCGCCTGCGCCCACATCGTGAATAAACAAAATCGGGTTGGCATCGCCCAGTTCCCAGCAGCGGTCGATAACTTCCTGGCAACGGCGTTCCATTTCTGGGTTATCACGCTGTACGGAAGCAAAGTCCAGATCTGCGTCAGACTGACCGGATGCCATGGAAGATGCCGCACCGCCACCCAGACCAATATTCATTGATGGGCCACCGAGCACGATAAGTTTCGCGCCCACGGTAATTTCGCCTTTTTGAACGTGGTCGGCACGAATGTTACCAATGCCACCGGCCAGCATGATTGGCTTGTGGTAACCGCGTAACTCTTCGCCGTTATGGCTATTCACTTTCTCTTCGTATGTACGGAAGTAACCAGTCAACGCCGGGCGACCGAATTCGTTGTTAAACGCCGCACCACCCAGAGGGCCATCGGTCATGATGTCGAGGGCGGTTACGATACGATCGGGTTTGCCGAAATCTTCTTCCCACGGCTGTTCAAAACCAGGGATGCGCAGGTTTGAAACCGAGAAACCAACCAGGCCTGCTTTCGGTTTGGCACCACGGCCCGTCGCACCTTCATCACGGATTTCACCGCCAGAGCCGGTTGCAGCCCCCGGCCATGGGGAAATAGCAGTTGGGTGGTTGTGAGTTTCAACTTTCATCAGGATATGCGCTTCCTCCTGGTGATAGTCGTAGCGACCTGCTTCATGGTCAGCAAAGAAGCGTCCTACCGAGGAGCCTTCCATCACAGCGGCATTATCTTTATAAGCAGATAACACGTAATCAGGCGTTTTCTCGAAGGTGTTTTTAATCATTTTGAACAGCGATTTAGGCTGCTCTACGCCGTCGATAATCCAGTCGGCATTAAAAATTTTGTGGCGGCAATGTTCGGAGTTCGCCTGCGCGAACATATACAGCTCAATATCGTTCGGGTTGCGCCCCAGTTTAGTGAACGCATCCTGCAAGTAGTCGATTTCATCTTCTGCCAAAGCCAGTCCTAAACGGATGTTGGCTTCAACCAGCGCTTCGCGACCTTGCGTGAGCAGGTCAACACTTTGCACCGGAGCCGGCGTGTGATGAGAGAACAACTGCTGTGCATCATCAAGCGCACCAAATACGCTTTCCATCATGCGGTCATGTAGCAATGTGGCAACTTCGTGGCGTTGTGCGTCAGTCAGTTGGCTTGCCGTCACGTAATACGCCACACCACGTTCCAGGCGCTTAACTTTGGCCAGATCGCAGTTATGGGCAATATCGGTAGCTTTAGAGGACCAGGGGGAGATGGTACCAGGACGCGGCGTGACCAGAATCAGGTGGCCTGTCGGGGCGTGGTCGGCAAGGGTTGGACCATATTTCAACAACCGTTGCAGACGGGCGTGCTCATCAGAGTCGAGCTGCGCGTCGAGATCGGCAAAGTGAACATACTCGGCATAAATGTCGCTGACCGGAAGGTTGGCGTCATTAAAGCGGGCCAGTAATTTGTTAATACGAAATGCCGATAAAGCGGGCGAACCACGCAGAATTTCCATCATCAAAGATCTCTCGTCTTCGAAACGCCAGGGGGACGCTTCAGTGGGCGCAAGGGGAAAACGGGCGCCATTATAGATAATCCATCGCCGTGACGAAACCGTTTGCGTATAAATAAGTGGATTACTTTTTATTGTTTAAAATTCAGCCAGAAATGTTGAATAAGTTGCGCAGTGGCGTTTTGTTAAGCAAAATGCGCCACACCTTTTTGTGCAACCTCAACTTTTGAAGCCTGTTGTTAGCGAAGACTCGACGCACCGCAGAAGATTAACTATTTGAAAAGATTTAAGATTAATTATCTGCTCATCGGTGCCGTAACCGTGTTGCTGGCAGTGGCGCTCTGGCCCTCCATACCCTGGTTCGGACAAACCGAAAACCGTATCGCCGCTATTCAATCGCGGGGGGTTTTACGCGTCAGTACGATTCAGTCGCCTTTGACCTACACCCTATATCAGGGAAAGAAGATCGGCCTGGATTACGAACTGGCCCAGCAGTTTGCTGATTATCTTGGCGTAAAGCTGGAAGTGACCGTTCGCCCCAATATCCAGGAGCTGTTTGATGACATTGATAATGATAATGCCGATGTGATTGCAGCAGGCCTGGTTTACAACACGCAACGTAGCCAACGTTACCAGGCCGGACCGAGCTACTACTCCGTTTCCCAGCAGATGGTTTATCGCATCGGGAGTTTCCGTCCGCGCTCTTTGGCGGACGTTAAAGAAAATCAGCTAGTTCTCTCACCCGGCGTTACGTCACTTAATGCGTTGAACAAGCTGAAAGCAGAAAAATTCCCGGATTTAAGCTGGCAAGTTGATGAGCAACACAGCAGCACTGAACTGATGCAAAAAGTGGTTGATGGAGAGATTGCCTTTACTATTGCGGACTCTGTTGCCATCAGCACCTTCCAACGCGTTCATCCGCAGCTTGCTGTCGCTCTGGATGTGACCGACGAACAGCCTGTTACGTGGTTTAGCGCGTTGGATAACGATGATAGCCTTTCCGCGGCTCTTCTCGATTTCTATAACCGCCTTAACAGCGATGGCACCTTTGCGCGTCTTGAAGAAAAATATCTCGGCCACGTTGGGGATTTTGACTACGTAGATACCCGTACCTTCCTGAAAGCGGTTGATACCGTGCTACCAACGCTTCAGCCGTTATTCGAAAAATATGCCACTGAAATAGACTGGCGTTTGCTGGCGGCGATTTCGTATCAGGAATCGCACTGGGATGATCAGGCCACTTCACCCACTGGCGTTCGCGGGCTCATGATGCTGACCAAAAATACCGCGCAAAGTCTCGGTGTTTCTGACCGGTTAGACCCAGAGCAAAGCATTGAAGGGGGGAGTCGTTATCTGAAAGATATGATGTCAAAAGTCCCTGAGAGCGTGCCAGAGGATGAGCGTATTTGGTTTGCTCTGACGGCCTATAACATGGGGTATGCCCATATGCTTGATGCCCGTCAGCTTACAGCGAAACAGAAAGGTAATCCGGACAGTTGGGCAGATGTAAAAACTCGGCTACCTTTGCTGAGTCAAAAACAGTATTACAGCAAAACCACTTATGGTTACGCCCGTGGCCATGAGGCTTATGCCTATGTAGAAAATATCCGTAAGTATCACATTAGCCTTGCGGGATATTTACTTGAAAAAGAGAAGCAGGCGGCGCAAGAAGAAAAATATGCCGAAGCTTACCCAGCTGTAGCTCCTGTAGAGCTTGCTACTCCAGGCTACGGGCCTTTTCCTTTAGGGCCTTTTTCTCAAGACGGCGGGCTCGAAAAAAATCACTTAACATTGCCGAGCACTCTTCTGCCAGTACGTCCTCAGTCACCGTAACCTTGTGACTCATCCCAGGATGGCCCGAAACATCCATTAGCGAAGCAATCATATTCTACTGATGCAGTGCCCATCGAGGCACAAGTAAAGAAAAAATGGACAACCCTAAACGGAGTTGTCCATTTTATTTCTGATGAGAGCTTTCCATCATAAGTCATAGTAATACAAATGAAATATGCTCTCAGACACGATGCCTTATATCAGGCATCGGTCGATTAGAGAGTTAATCACACACCAAGACGATCGCGCAGTTTGTAGTAGGCCGCCCCCATCGCGGTGAACGGGATACGCAGGCTGCGACCACCAGGGAATGGGTAATGCGGCAGGTTGGCAAACGCATCGAAACGCTCAGCATCACCGCGCAGAAGTTCGGAGATCAAACGCCCCGCCAGATGCGTACAGGTCACGCCGTGTCCGCTGTAGCCCTGCATATAATAGATGTTGTTATCCAGGCGGCCAAACTGTGGCATCCGTGAAAGAGTCAACAGGAAGTTGCCGGTCCAGCTGTAATCGATTTTCACGCCCTTTAGTTGCGGGAAAGTTTTCAGTAGGTTGGGCATTACCAGACGTTCAATATCCGCAGGGTCTCGAGCGCCGTATACCACCCCGCCGCCATAGAGCAGACGGTTATCGCCAGTCAGACGGTAGTAGTCCAGCAAGTAGTTACAGTCTTCCACACAGTAATTTTTCGGAATCAGTGAGCGGGCTACGTCTTCACCCAGTGGTTCGGTGGTCAGCACCTGGGTACCACACGGCATACTGCGTTTTGCCAGTTCCGGCTCGAGCTTATCGCCGAGATAAGCGTTACCCGCCACAATGACATAACGTGCCGTGACCTGGCCTTTTGCGGTGCTGACAACTGCCGGGCTGGTGTGCTGGATGTTAGTTACCGGTGACAGTTCATAGACGCGGCCGCCGTTAAGGCGAATGGCATTGGCTTCGCCGATAGCCAGATTCAGCGGGTGAATATGGCCGCCGCTATGGTCGAGCAAGGCGCCAACATAACGGTCGCTGTCCACTTCACGGCGTAGCTCATCGGTATCCAGCAGCTCCAGATGGGTGTTGCCGTAACGCTCCCAGTTAGCTTTTTGTTCTTCCAGGGTTTCCATCTGCTTGCGGTTCATGGCGACAAACAATCCGCCGGGACGGTAGTCACAGTCAATCTGGTAGCGTTTGATGCGTTCGCGAATGATCTCCCCGCCTTCAAACATCATGCCGCCAAGCATTCTTGCAGCGTCCGGGCCGTAAGTGCGTTCGATGACGTCGATGTCACGGCTGTAGGAGTTAACGAGCTGGCCGCCGTTACGCCCGCTTGCGCCAAAGCCGATGCGTGCCGACTCAAGCAGCACTACGTCATAACCCATTTCCGACAGATGAAGTGCTGAGGAAAGTCCGGTGTAACCTCCTCCGACGATACACACATCGCAGGAAACGGATTCTTCAAGCTGTGGAAACGGCTCATACTGATTAGCGCTGGCGGCGTAATAGCTGGTGGTATGTTCAGACATGATTAAGACTCCAGGGAGATCCAGATTGTTTTTAGTTCGCTAAATTTTTCCAGCGCATGCAGGGATTTATCGCGGCCATTACCACTCTGTTTGTAGCCACCGAACGGTACGGTCATATCGCCATCGTTGTAGTTGTTGATGAAGACTGAGCCAGCTTTAAGGCGTCGGCTCATGCGATGAGCACGGGAAAGATCGCGGGTCCACACTGCAGCACCCAGGCCGTAGTCGCTGTCGTTGGCTAATTCCAGCGCCTGCGCTTCGGTGGTGAACCGGGTAATAACCAGAACGGGTCCGAAGATTTCATCTCGGCCCGGGCGAGTATTCGGATCGATGTCGACAAAAATGGTTGGGCCAATGGCAGCAGGATGTTTACCATCACGGCCGTCTAACACCAGCTTGCCCAGGCTTTCACCATCGCGGATAAAATTGTGTACGTTGTCGGCGTGGGCGTTATCAATCAGCGTGCCCATTGTGGTATTCGGATCAAGTGGATTGCCTGGCAACCAGTTATTGGCCTGCTCTTTTAGCAGAGCGATAAACTCGTCGGCGATGCTATCTTCCAGCAGTAGACGAGCTCCAGCGATACATACCTGACCCTGATTGTAGAAAATCCCTGCGGCGGTATTGGCTGCGGCATTTTGCAGATCCGGGCAGTCGGCGAACACGATGTTGGCACTTTTACCACCCGCCTCCAGCCAGACACGCTTCATGTTGCTATCACCCGAATCTCTCAGCAGCTGTTTACCCGTACGGGTTGAACCGGTGAAAGTGATAACGTCCACGTCCGGATGCTGTGACAGCGCCTGGCCGGCTTCATGACCGAAACCTGGGATAACGTTAAACACACCGTCAGGCAGACCCGCTTCTTTCGCAAACTGCGCCAGACGAATTGCTGTCAGCGGGGATTTTTCAGAAGGTTTGAGGATCACGCTGTTACCTGTCGCCAGCGCCGGGCCGAGCTTCCAACAGGCAAGCAGCAGAGGAAAGTTCCACGGCACCACAGCGGCAACAACGCCGATCGGCTCACGTACGATCATCGCCAACTCATTCACACCGGTGGAGGCGACCTCACCGTAAACTTTATCAATCGCTTCCGCGTACCAGCGAATGGCGCGGGCGGCACCTGGAATATCATCACGCAGGCTATGGCGAATAGGCTTACCGGTATCAAGTGTCTCCAGCAGCGCCAGCTCCTCGTGATGCAGCTCCATTAAATCAGCAAGTTTGCTCAGTACGGCTTTGCGTTTTGCAGGCGAGGCCTGCGACCAGTCACCGCGCTCAAAAACATCCCTGGCGGCACGTACAGCAATATCAACATCGGCTTTTTTGCCGCGGGAAACCTGGGTAAGCGTGCGCTGCGCGGCAGGATCGACAATGTCAAAAGTGTCATTATCCTGAGCCTGGCAATATTGACCGTTAATAAACAGACGGCTTTCAAGCGTGATATTTTTTGCTTTTTCCTGCCAGTAATTCAGATACTGAAAGTCCATAATTACTCCTTAGATTCAATAAGATAAAATGTCTTTCTTCGCTGTTGTCGGCAAAATCTGGCTGCAAGTTGCCCCAGGAAATAAATCCCGTAAAAAGTTTTTTAAAAAAGCGGCCTGAATAACTCAGGCCGAATGGACTTCAGAACGTGGTGGGAGTGTGGGCGCTGATAATGCGGCAGATGCCTGCCGAGGTGTTGCTGAAGCTATGAGGTATGCCGGTGTTGATGGCATAACTTTGCCCTGCAACCAGGTGATATGTCTGACCGTTGATGGTCAGTATCACTTCACCTTCCAGTATCGTGCCTATCTCTTCACCCTGGTGCTTGATCCTCTCTCCTGTCGTCGTACCGGGTTGATAAGTCTCGAAGATCATCGCCAGTGTACGGTTCGGATTTCCGTTGTGTACTAGCTTCATTGAAACGCCCTGACTACCGATTTCAATCAGGTCATCCTGATTGATAACCACTTGTGGTTCATCAGGTTTTTCCGGGTCCGCGAAGAACTCGGAGAGCGACAGCCCATAAACTTTCAGTAACTTCTGTAGCGTACTGATTGCAGGACTGACTTTATCCTGCTCTATGGTGCTGATGGCACTATGCGTTAATCCAGACAGTTCGGCGGCACGACGTTGTGAAAGACCCAATTGCTGGCGGATCGCTGACAAACGTTTTCCCGGCGCCAGGCCGTCATCGCTCATATTGGTATTTCCTTAACAGTAGTGGTCAGAGCCGCTGTTTTTCAGCGATATAGTTCTGACAAGCGTTGATAAAACCTTCTAGCAATAAACGCGACAGCGCGTATTCGCTACTGTTCCATTCTGGATGCCATTGTACACCAAGGGCGAATGGGTGATCGTGTACGCTGACGGCTTCCACCAGGCCATCCGGTGAACGTGCTTCCACACGTAACAGACGACCCAGCGATTTCGCGCCTTGTCCATGGAGTGAATTAACCCAAAACGAGTTGCAACCTGGTATTAAAGAAGAAAGTAATCCTCCCTGTTGAACCTGGACTTCGTGGGATGGGGCGTACTGCTGCTCCATCGGCAGTTCGTGATCTTCCCGGTGCTCGAGAAATTCGGGCTGCTCGTGTAGGCGACGATATAACGTCCCACCCGTAGCAACCACCATTTCCTGCAAACCCCGGCAGATGGCGAAAATGGGAATGCGCCTTTCAAGCCCGGCATTGATCAGCGCCAGGCTCAATTCATCACGCCCGGGATCGGCGTCAGGCTCATCGCCGTTTTCACCATAGAGGTGCGGCTGTACATTGCTGGGGCTCCCCGGCAGAAAAATGCCATCAAGCTTAGGAAGAAATGCGTTCAGCAATTCTGGCTCCGCCAGCGCATGAGGGAGGGCAACAGGCAACCCACCAGCATTTAAAACCGCATTCAGATACTTTTCTTGCAACGTCTGGGTCTCATGACCCTTAAGCCTGTTTCTGCACATGACGACGCCAATAACTGGCCTGTCAAATATATTGCCCATGATCGACCTCACATTCTGGACTAAATTATTGCCAAAAGATTCCATTCCGCTCTATTCCGTTCAATATTTTATCAATCTAGCAGCGGTATAACCTATTTGCAAAGTTCATTTAACATTTGACAAACATTTAAATTGGCACCAATGTCGAATGGTGGACATTATATTTAACAGCAAAAAAACGCATCCAATGCAACGGTGGTCAATCATGGATACCAATATCGTAGAAGTTGAGAATTTCGTTCAGCATTCCGAAGAGAGACGAAGTAGCGCGTTTGCACGTGAAGTAAAAACCTACCTCGAGCGTTACCCCAGTACCCAATATGTTGATGTCCTTATTACAGACCTGAACGGAGGCTTCCGTGGCAAACGCATCCCGGTTTCCAGCCTACGTAAGATAGAAAAAGGCTGTTACTTCCCGGCATCCGTCTTTGCGATGGATATCCTGGGCAACGTGGTGGAAGAAGCCGGTCTTGGCCAGGAATTAGGTGAGCCAGATCGCAATTGTGTACCGATTCCTGGAACATTAACCCCGTCAGCGGCGGACCCGGAACTTATCGGGCAGATGATGCTGACCATGCTGGATGAAGATGGCGCTCCCTTTGACGTTGAGCCGCGCAACGTGCTTAACCGACTCTGGCAGAAGTTACGCCAGCGTGGTTTGCACCCCGTGGTAGCGGTAGAGCTGGAGTTCTATTTACTCGATCGCCAGCGTGATGCAGACGGCTATCTGCAACCTCCTTGCGCGCCGGGTACTGAAGATCGTAATACCCAAAACCAGGTTTACTCTGTCGATAACCTCAATCACTTTGCCGATGTGCTCAGCGATATTGATGAGTTGGGCCGCCTGCAATTGATTCCAGCAGATGGTGCTGTCGCCGAAGCCTCCCCAGGCCAGTTCGAGATTAACCTGCACCATACCGATAACGTACTGGATGCCTGCGATGATGCGCTGGCACTAAAACGTCTGGTCCGTTCAGTGGCAGAAAAACATAAGATGCACGCCACTTTTATGGCGAAACCGTATGAAGAGCACGCAGGAAGCGGGATGCATATTCATATCAGCGTCCTGAACGGCAAAGGTGAGAATGTATTGGCGGACGCCGATGGCGAAGACTCCGCACTTCTTAAACGTGCACTTGCGGGCATGATTGACCTGATGCCGGCATCTATTGCGATGCTTGCTCCGAACGTCAACTCCTACCGTCGTTTCCAGCCCGGTATGTATGTGCCGACACAGGCTTCGTGGGGGCATAACAACCGTACCGTCGCACTGCGTATCCCTTGTGGCGATCGCGATAACCATCGTATTGAGTACCGTGTAGCGGGGGCAGATGCCAACCCTTATCTGGTGATGGCAACAATTCTTGCAGGCATCCTGTATGGCCTGGATAACGATCTGCCATTGCAGGAAGAAGTTGAAGGGAACGGCTTGGAGCAGGAAGGACTGCCTTTCCCTATTCGCCAGAGCGATGCGCTATGGGAATTTACCCAGAACGATCATCTGCGCGAGCTGTTAGGCGAACGATTTGTTCATGTCTTCCATGCCTGTAAGAACGATGAGCTGATCCAATTTGAACGAATGATCACAGAAACGGAAATTGAGTGGATGTTGAAAAACGCCTGAGTGTAGCCATGCCGGGGTAGCGTTATGCTGCCCGGCAGAAAAATTAAGCAGCATCATAAGGTCTGATCGGAGCCGGACCGGAAACGTTGCAGGGCTAACCTGCCATTTCCCTGAGTCGCACAACGGAGCACGCGGCAACGGGTCTTCAGTTAAACGACAGATTGTATGACGAGGAAATGAGATGATGCAGATGTTCAAATACCCGCACGGCGAAGGCGAATGCTGCTGCCATATTGATTACGACGGACCTGTTAATGGTCATAGCCCGATATTTACGCCTCTGGTTCCACGTTTAACCCCCAGCCTGAGCAGGTTTGCTATAACGACGATATTATCGCAAACCTCCACATGCATGGGGGGGCCAGGCCATGGCGACTAACACTTCTATTGAAAACCTTTCGCCGGCGGGAAAACCGCAACTGCGTAAATCTTTAAAACTCTGGCAAGTGGTGATGATGGGGCTGGCCTATCTCACACCCATGACGGTGTTTGATACCTTCGGGATTGTTTCTGGCGTCAGCGAAGGTCACGTACCGGCATCCTATCTTCTTGCACTGGCGGGCGTACTTTTTACCGCCATCAGCTACGGTAAGCTGGTACGCCAGTTCCCGCAGGCTGGCTCTGCTTATACCTATGCGCAAAAGGCTATTAGCCCCCATGTTGGTTTTATGGTGGGCTGGTCGTCGCTGCTGGATTATCTGTTCCTGCCGATGATTAATGTCTTGCTGGCGAAAATCTATCTATCGGCCCTGTTTCCCGACGTTCCACCCTGGATTTGGGTCATCGGTTTTGTGACTATCCTCACCGTTATCAACCTGAAAAGCGTGAACCTGGTGGCTAACTTCAACACTTTGTTTGTGTTGGTACAGATTTGCATCATGGTGGTGTTTATTATTCTGGTTGTTCAGGGGCTGCATAAAGGAGAAGGCGTTGGCACAGTCTGGTCGCTACAACCTTTCATCAGCCAGAACGCACATCTCCTCCCCATCATCACTGGCGCAACAATAGTCTGTTTCTCGTTTCTTGGTTTCGACGCGGTAACAACGCTTTCAGAAGAAACGCCGAATGCAGCGCGCACCATTCCTAAAGCCATATTCCTCACAGCGGTCTACGGCGGAATCATCTTTATCGCGGCATCATTCTTTATGCAGTTATTCTTCCCGGACAACATCCGCTTCAAGGATCCGGATGCGGCACTGCCGGAAATTGCCCTGTATGTGGGAGGGAAACTATTCCAGTCCATCTTCCTGTGTACGACCTTCGTTAACACGCTGGCTTCAGGCCTGGCATCCCATGCCAGCGTCTCACGACTGCTGTACGTTATGGGGCGCGATAACGTCTTCCCGGAGAAATATTTCGGCTACGTGCACCCAAAATGGCGTACCCCAGCACTGAATGTACTGATGGTCGGCATCGTATCGCTTTCCGCACTGTTCTTCGACCTGGTGACCGCAACAGCACTGATAAACTTCGGTGCGCTGGTCGCATTTACCTTCGTGAATATCTCAGTCATCAACCACTTTTGGCGCCGTGAAGGACGAAACAAAACCTGGAAGGATAAGTTTCACTATCTGATACTGCCGCTGACTGGAGCGATTACTGTGGCAGTGTTGTGGATCAACCTGGAAACAACATCTCTGACGCTCGGCCTGATATGGGCAGCGGTAGGTCTGGGATATCTTACCTATCTCACACGTAGCTTCCGAAAGCCACCGCCACAGTTCAATGCTGCTAAGGCTGAGCGGGCCTGGGAGTAGTTAAAATAGTGGGTTAATTTATGAGGCGGGTTGCTTGAAAAGGCGGCTCGCTTTTTTATGAGAGAATATTGTTAAATAAATCGTACCCTCACCTACGAGCCAGGTGTTTAACTGTCCAACTTATTGGGGTTATTACCATTTCGGACCTTTTCCTTTAGGGCCTTTTTCTCAAGACGACGGGCTCGAAAAAAATCACTTAACATTGCCGAGCACTCTTCTGCCAGTACACCCTCAATCACATTAATCTGATGATTCATTCCTGGGTGCCCCACCACGTCCATCAAAGATCCAATTGCCCCGGTCTTAGCATCACGTGCACCAAACACCAGGTTTCCGATACGTCCATGCACCATCGCACCTGCACACATAACGCACGGTTCGAGGGTGACATACAACGTGCTATCCAATAGACGGTAGTTTTGCAGCACCAAACCGCCCTGACGCAACGCCATAATTTCAGCATGTGCTGTCGGATCGTGTCGCCCGATAGAACGGTTCCAACCTTCACCAATCACCTGGTTGTTATGGACCAGCACTGCACCGACCGGAACTTCACCTTCTTCCCACGCGCGGCGCGCAAGGGTCAGCGCATGGCGCATCCAGTGTTCGTGGGTAAATTCACTTTCTGACAAGAGAGGTCTCTCCGGGCACGTTTCGGGCGCGCATTATACACAGCTCCTTTTTGTACCCAAAATTATTCGAGCTGCTGTAATTGACCTTGCGGCGTAACCCGCCAGCGATGCTGGCAAAAATAGAGCAGCGGGTTGTCCTGGTTGCTGTCGCTGTAACCGCTGTAGAGCTGCAAAGGTGTGCCGATTTGCTGTTCCAGTTGTGAGACTTTTTCATGCCCAAGACAGCGTAATGTGAGCACCCACCCACCGTGAGAACGCTTGATTTGGCTGGCAATCAGCTTCACTTTCGGTAGCCATGGCGTGTCGAAATAAACCTGCTGTACCAAAGGTTGCGGTGAACCGGTGATAAGCCAGACATCAGCATCTGAACTTGTCAGGTAATCGGTAAGACGCTGCTGCACCACCGGAAAAGCTGTAACTTGCCCACGAAACCAGGTGACGAAATTTGCTTCCAGCTGCTTGAGGCGCGTTTCACTATGTCCAAATGTCGCGCCCCACAGTAATAGACTCATCGGCCAGCGAGCAGCACGTCCTTTAATCAGCAACGCGCCACCTATCACCGGCAAAAGCGGAATGACAAGTAACAGATTGAGAGGTTGATGGCGCAGCAGGAAGCGCAAGAAACTGCCAAACATATCCTGCTGATGAAGCGTGCCATCTAAATCGAAAAATACTACCCGACGCTCACTCTGAGTTGTCAAACGTTACTCCTCTGGATCGTTAAAGCCCATAAACCATGTAAATAAGAACCCTGCGATAACCGCTATCAGAAAGCCTAACAGATAGAGCATCACTTTTCCGGTAACAATGGTTAAAGCCAGCGGTAAACCTGAAATGCCAAATGTAATAACCGTCGCGACTTTCCAGTAGCTGATTAATGCCCCGCCAACCGCGCCACCTAAACATGCACCAATAAATGGTTTACCAAGCGGCAACGTCACGCCGAAAATCAGCGGTTCACCAATACCAAGCAGCCCAACGGGTAATGCACCTTTGATAAGTTTTTTCAGGCGCTGATTGCGTGTTTTAATAAAGACCGCAAGTGCAGCGCCAACTTGCCCGACGCCCGCCATCGCCAGAATTGGCAATAATGCGTTCTGCCCATGAGTCTGAATAAGCTCAACATGAATCGGCACCAGCCCCTGATGCAAACCAGAAAGCACCAATGGCAAGAACGCACCGGAAAGCACCGCGCCAACCACCAGACCACCTTTGTCGATAGCCATTGTTGCGCCATGGGCAATGGCATCGGAAATCAGGCCACCCAACGGTTGCAAAGCAACAATAGCAATCGAAGCGGTAATCAATGTCGTCAGCAATGGGTTAAGGATAAGTTCAATTGAACCAGGTAACAGCTTACGTAACCGTTTTTCAATCCAGCACATCAACGCCACCACCAGCAATACGGCGATAACCCCACCGCGGCCAGGCTGGAGGTTTTCACCAAACAGGTGGATTTGCGCCAGTTGCGGACTGGAAAGAATCCCCGCCATCACGCCACCCATCGCCATCGAACCACCGAAGACTTTCGCAGCGTTCACACCCACCAGAATATTCATGATAGCAAACACTGCGCTGCCAAAGATGGCGAGTAAACCGAGAATGTTCGGGTACTGGGTGGCCATATCGCCAACAATATCCGGGCGCTTCAGAATGTTGATAATTCCAGTAATCAGACCCGATGCAATAAAAGCAGGAATCAATGGAATAAAGACATTCGCCAGTTTGCGTAGCGCTTCACTCATCGGAGCCTGATAACGCGCTTTAGCTTGAGCCTTATTGTGCGCGATATCATCTTCACTTGAGATAGTCTGGCCGCTGCTTTGCAGCAGTTCGCGCATCGCGTCAACCACCTGGGCTGCACGCCCTGGGCCGACAATCAGCTGATGCTGCGAACCTTGCTTCACATAACCGCTGACGCCCGGCAGTTTTTTCAGGCGAGCAATATCAAGCAGGCTATCGTCCTTAAGCTCAACACGCACGCGGGTCATGCAGTTTTCAAGACGGATGATATTTTCCTGCCCGCCGATGCCAGGCAAAATTTCACGGGCCAAAGTCGCTGTCTTATCCATGATTCAGTGCCTGCTTTTAGTTTTTTAAAGCGGTACGGAGATAGCCATCGCTGACTGCCAGACGTGCAAAAGCTGTCTGCGCATCCACACCGGTGAGTATCATAAGAATGGCGGGTTTTACTTCGTAATCAGTTTGTTTGAGTGCATTTTCGGCATCGATACGAGCAGCACCGGTAGCTTCAACAACGATACGGCATGCACGGTCCACAAGTTTGATATTGGTCGCTTTCATGTCCACCATAAGGTTTTGGTACACCTTGCCCAGCTTGACCATCGCACCCGTGGAAATCATATTCAGTACGAGCTTCTGTGCAGTGCCTGATTTCAGACGAGTGGAACCGGTCAACGCTTCCGGGCCAACGACGGGAGAGATTGCAATTTCAGCCTCCTGCGCAATAGCTGATCCTGGGTTGCAGGAAATGGCGGCAGTACGGCATCCGAGGTTACGCGCATAACGCAGGCCACCAATCACATATGGCGTGCGACCGGACGCTGCAAGCCCAACGACCATATCGTTAGCCGTCAGGTCTAATGCCTTCAGATCGTCTTCACCCAATTGCTGGTTGTCTTCGGCACCTTCAACGGCTTTCAGCAATGCACCAGGGCCACCCGCAATTAAGCCAATGACCAAACCATGCGGAACACCGAACGTTGGTGGGCATTCAGAGGCATCCAGAACACCAAGCCGCCCGCTGGTGCCTGCCCCCATATAAATCAAACGTCCGCCTGCCTTGAGTGATTCACTTGCGGCATCGACGGCAAGGGCAACTTCCGGCAATGTTTTTTCAACTGCCCCAGCCACCAGCGCGTCTTGTTGATTAAAACGCTCAACCATTTCGAGTGTTGAGAGGCAATCAAGATCCATTGTTTGTGGATTACGAGTTTCAGAAACGAGAGAGCCGAGATTCATCATGCACCTTTGAATATTTAATTCCTTACAGTTTCCACATAATGGAATATAAAATTCATTCAGGCGAGCGTAATTTACGTTATTATGGAGCGGCTCACATTATTGACCCGGCAGACTGGAGAGGACATGAACTGTTTACTGCGTATTCGAAGCCGCTACTCAACGCTTGCACAGAGTGACCGTAAACTGGCCGACTTTCTGTTGGAAAAACCCGACTATGCTCGCCATTTGAGTTCGCAGCAGCTTGCGGCTGAAGCCGGAGTGAGTCAGTCCAGCGTAGTGAAATTTTCCCAAAAATTAGGTTTCAAAGGCTTCCCTGCTCTCAAACTTGCCATCAGTGAAGCTCTCGCCAGCGGCCAGGAACCGCAATCAGTCGCGGTGCATAACCTTATTCTTGGAGACGATCCGCTGCGGCTGGTAGGCGAGAAACTGATCAAGGATAATATGGCGGCGATGCACGCAACACTTGATGTCAACAGCGAAGAAAAGCTGCTGGCAAGTGTGAATATGCTACGCAATGCGCGGCGTGTGCTGCTGGTTGGCATCGGTGCATCCGGGTTGGTTGCCAAAAACTTTGCCTGGAAGCTGATGAAAATCGGGATTAACGCGGTAGCAGAGCAAGACATGCATGCGTTACTTGCGACTGCGCAAGCCTCAAGCAGTGACGATGTATTACTGGCGATTTCCTATTCTGGTGAACGGCGTGAGATAAATCTCGCCGCCGATGAAACCCTGCGCACTGGCGCGAAGATCCTCGCCATCACAGGCTTTACGCCAAACGCACTACAGCAACGTGCAACCTTGTGCCTGTATACCATCGCCGAAGAACAAGCGACACGCAGTGCGGCAATTTCCTCAACCAGCGCACAAATGATGTTGACCGACCTGCTCTTTATGGCGCTGGTACAAAGGGATCTGGAGCACGCACCGAAGCGCATTCGCCACAGCGAAGCACTGGTAAAAAAACTGGTTTGATCGGGGATTGGGCGTATAATGCCCGCCCTGTTTCTGATGTTATCGAGATCTTCCCATGGCGCTACTTATCACTAAAAAATGTATCAACTGCGATATGTGCGAACCGGAGTGCCCGAATGAGGCAATTTCCATGGGTGACAGCATTTACGAAATCAATACCGACCGTTGCACCGAGTGCATTGGGCATTATGAAACGCCAACCTGTCAGAAGGTTTGCCCGATCCCAAATACCATTATCAAAGATCCAGCGCATACTGAAAACGAAGAGCAACTTTGGGATAAGTTCGTCCAGTTGCACCACGCCGATAAGCTTTAATCTTCGATAATAACCGTTGCGCAGGCGTAATGCCGCTCATCGGCAAGCGTCACGTGTACAGAACGCACGCCCATTCTTTCAGCGACTCGCTCCGCCTCTTCCCAAAAGCGTAGCTGCGGTTTACCAAGTGGATCGTTAAACACTTCGAATTGGTTAAACGCCAGGCCGTTACGAATGCCGGTGCCAAATGCTTTAGCCGCCGCTTCTTTTACCGCAAAACGTTTTGCAAGAAAGCGCACCGGTTGCTGGTGCGCCTGGTATTGCAACCATTCGTTGGCACTGAGCACACGCTTTGCCAGCCGATCGCCGGAACGCGAGATAACGCCCTCAATACGCGCAATCTCCACAATATCGGTGCCCAGGCCAAGAATAGCCATTAGCTACGCGCTTCCTGCATCAGGCGTTTCATTTCAGCCACGGCTTCTTTCAAACCGCTCATTACCGCACGGCCAATAATAGCGTGGCCGATATTTAGTTCGTGCATTTCCGGCAGGCGGGCAATGGCTTTTACATTGTGATAAGTCAGGCCGTGCCCGGCATTCACTTTCAGGCCTTTTCCAGCAGCGTAGGTCGCGGCTTCAGCGATACGAGCCAATTCTTTGGCCTGAGTCGCGTCGTCTTCAGCATCCGCATAGCAACCAGTATGAATTTCGATATATGGCGCACCAACGGCCACTGCGGCATCAATTTGCGCGTGGTCAGCATCGATAAACAGAGAAACCAGGATACCGGCATCAGCCAGGCGTTTGCAGGCATCACGCATTTTATCCAGTTGACCCGCAACATCCAGACCACCTTCAGTGGTCACTTCCTGACGCTTTTCCGGCACAAGGCAGCAGAAATGAGGTTTGGTTTCGCAAGCAATGCCAATCATCTCTTCGGTTACAGCCATTTCAAGATTCATACGTGTATCAAGAGTCTGACGCAGGATACGAACATCACGGTCAGTGATATGGCGGCGATCTTCACGCAAGTGAACCGTAATACCATCGGCCCCGGCCTGCTCGCAGATAAATGCGGCTTGCACTGGATCAGGATATGCCGTGCCGCGCGCGTTACGCAAAGTTGCGATGTGATCGATATTGACGCCTAACAGTAATTCAGACATGCCTTTCCTCGGGGTCAGAACGGTTTTAGTTGAGGCAGTTTACACCGGGTAAGGAAAGCGTGGCTACGGGCCTTGCGTTATTGCGGGTCTTGAGTTGATTTGAGTGGTCGAATTTTGGGCACAAACTGGCGGAACAATTCGCGGCTTTTGAGAGGCTTGCCACCAAGATAGGGTTTTAATGCCATACGCGTAAAACGTTTAGCAGCGCGCAACGTGGCTACGTCAGGGAACTCACGATTAGCAAGCGCTCTTAATTCATGGCCGGTGAAGCTGTAATGATCGACGACAAGGCTTGCGATAAAGCCTTTTTCTTCACGGTATCGATAGGTCATGGTGTCACTGACTTCTTCGCCGCTTCCTGCGCAATGCAGAAAATCCACGCCATAACCCAGATGCCCAAGCAGAGCTAATTCAAAACGGCGTAAAGCGGGTTCGGGTGAGCCGCTGGTTCCAGCGAGAGCCTGAATACAGTGGAGGTAATCGAAGAATAATTCGGAGAAACGGGTTTCGTCTTCCAGTACGCGTGAAATCAGTTCATTGACATACAGGCCGCTGTAAAGCGTGATACCACTCAGGGGAAGTGCAAGCGAGACAGCTTCGGCGCTACGTAGCGTTTTAACTTCACCACGCCCGCCCCAGCGAACCAGCAAGGGGGTAAAGGGTTGTAGAGTCCCTTTAAGATTAGAGCGGCGAGAACGAGCGCCTTTCGCAATTAAACGAACTCGCCCGGACTCTTCAGAAAAAAGATCAAGTAGAAGGCTGGTTTCGCTCCAGGGACGACTATGCAGGACAAAAGCCCGTTGCCAGCCTTCCATTTTCTTATTTCAGATCGTCGGTATAACCCAGGCTACGCAGCGCGCGCTCGTCGTCTGCCCAACCGGATTTCACCTTCACCCAAAGCTCAAGGTGGATTTTGGCTTCAAACATCTCTTCCATGTCTTTACGCGCTTCGATACCGATGGTTTTGATTTTGGCGCCTTTATTGCCAATAACCATCTTCTTCTGGCCTTCACGTTCAACCAGAATCAGACCATTGATGTCGAAACCACCACGGGCGTTAGTCACAAACTGTTCAATCTCAACGGTGACAGAATATGGAAGCTCCGCCCCCAGGAAACGCATCAGTTTTTCACGGATGATTTCAGAAGCCATGAAACGCTGTGAACGGTCAGTGATGTACTCTTCCGGGAAGTGATGAATCGCTTCTGGTAGACGTTTGCGAACGATGCTGGCGATGGTGTCCACGTTCATGCCGTTTTCCGCAGAGATAGGCACGATATCGAGGAAGTTCATCTGGCTGCCGAGGAATTGCAGATGCGGCAGCAGAACGCCTTTATCCTGAACGTTGTCGACTTTGTTCACAGCAAGAATTACCGGCGCGCGCGCGTCACGCAGTTTGTTAAGCACCATCTCATCGTCGGCGGTCCACTTCGTGCCTTCAACGACGAAGATAACCAGCTCAACGTCACCGATGGAGCTGCTGGCAGCTTTGTTCATCAGACGGTTGATGGCGCGCTTTTCTTCCATATGCAGCCCTGGGGTATCGACGTAAATCGCCTGATACGGGCCTTCGGTATGGATGCCCATAATGCGGTGACGTGTCGTCTGCGCTTTACGGGAAGTGATAGAGATTTTTTGCCCAAGCAACTGGTTTAGCAGCGTGGATTTGCCGACATTCGGGCGACCAACGATGGCCACGAATCCGCAAAAGGTTTGTTCTTCGCTCATTATTCCAGCTCCAGCTTGATAAGCGCCTGCTCAGCTGCAGCCTGTTCCGCTTTACGGCGGCTTGAACCAGTACCAATGACCGGCTCAGGCAGGCCACTCACCTGACAGTGAATGGTAAATTCCTGATCGTGCGCTTCACCACGAACCTGTACTACCAAATAAGATGGCAGCGGCAAGTGGCGACCCTGCAAATACTCTTGCAGACGCGTCTTAGGGTCTTTTTGCTTATCGCCTGGGCTAATTTCATCCAGACGAGATTGATACCAGGAAAGAATTAAACGCTCAACATTCTGGATATCGCTGTCGAGGAAAACACCACCAATTAAGGCTTCGACGGTATCGGCCAGAATAGATTCGCGGCGGAAACCACCACTTTTCAACTCACCCGGCCCAAGGCGCAGACATTCGCCCAATTCAAATTCGCGGGCAATTTCTGCCAGTGTATTTCCGCGCACAAGCGTTGCACGCATACGGCTCATATCACCTTCGTCTACACGAGGGAAACGATGGTAAAGCGCGTTTGCAATAACGTAGCTAAGAATGGAGTCACCCAGAAATTCCAGACGCTCATTGTGCTTGCTGCTGGCACTGCGATGCGTTAATGCCTGCTGCAACAGATCCTGATGTACAAAAGTGTAGCCCAGCTTACGCTGCAGCCTATTAATTACGATGGGGTTCATGCGATACCAATTAATGAATGCGTCAATTATTCAGCACACGGAACAGACCTGAAAAAGAGAACCAACGCTGTTTCGTTTGCCGTGGCTCCCTTGTGGGAGCCAACCTTAATACGGGGGGATATTCTATAGATAACGACATAGAAAGTCGTTATCTGAATAGATTTAATTGATCAATGAATTCCGCCAATACGACTTAAGCGCACACCCGTTGGCCATTCACCCTCTTGTTTCTCGAAACTCATCCAGATAGTGGTTGCTTTACCTACCAGATTTGCCTCAGGAACAAAGCCCCAATAACGGCTATCAGCGCTGTTATCGCGGTTATCACCCATCATGAAATAGTGACCCGGTGGCACAATCCACGTAGCAAGTTGCTGGCCCGGTTGCTGGTAATACATACCCAGTTGATCCTGGGCGATTGGCACAGTCAAAATGCGGTGAGTTACATCACCCAGTGTTTCTTTGCGCTCAGACAAGCGAATGCCATCTTCTTTGGTCTGGTTCAGCGGCAACTGGAAGAAACCAGAATTAGCTTCACTGCCATTACGGCGCGCAAAAGTCTGCACAAAATCACTTGGCTCTACATTGCTGTAGGTGATTGGCAGAGCGTTATCACATGCCTGGCCCGAACTGCAGTTTGGCTGAATAGTGACTTCTTTTGCCACCGGATCGTAACTGACGCGATCCCCCGGCAAACCAACGGCACGCTTGATGTAATCCAGACGTGGATCTTGTGGATATTTGAACACCACAATATCACCGCGTTTTGGGTGACCCGTTTCAATGAGCGTTTTCTGGTAAATTGGATCTTTAATACCGTAAGCAAATTTCTCCACCAGGATAAAGTCGCCAATTAATAACGTTGGCATCATTGATCCTGATGGAATCTGGAACGGCTCATAAATAAATGAACGCACAATCAAAACAATAGCGAGCACCGGGAATACGGATGCCCCCGTTTCTAACCAACCTGGCTTAGGTGCGACTTTTTTTAGCGTTTTGCTATCAAGTGCATCACCAGTGGCAGCTTGCGCTGCCGCCTGTTTTTCATGGCGCTTTGGGGCAAAGATAAACTTATCAATACACCATAAAAGCCCTGTTACCAGCGTCGCTATCACGAGGATTAGCGCAAACATATTCGCCATGCCAACTCCTTAATTTATTTGCTGTCTTTGCCGACGTGCAGAATGGCGAGGAACGCTTCCTGAGGCAATTCGACGTTACCGACTTGCTTCATACGCTTCTTACCGTCTTTCTGTTTCTGCAACAGCTTTTTCTTACGGCTAACGTCACCGCCGTAGCATTTCGCTAGGACGTTTTTACGTAACTGTTTCACAGTAGAACGCGCGATGATATGTGCGCCGATAGCCGCCTGAATCGCAATATCAAATTGCTGACGTGGGATTAGCTCTTGCATCTTCTCAACCAACTGACGGCCACGGAACTGCGAGTTGCCACGGTGCGTGATCAATGCCAGGGCATCAACACGATCGCCGTTGATTAGAACATCTACACGCACCATGTCAGAAGCCTGGAAGCGTTTGAAGTTGTAATCCAATGAGGCGTAGCCACGGGATGTTGATTTCAGACGATCAAAGAAGTCGAGTACCACTTCAGCCATCGGGATTTCATAGGTCAGCGCAACCTGGTTACCGTGGTAAACCATGTTGGTCTGCACGCCGCGTTTTTCGATACACAGAGTGATAACGCTGCCCAGATATTCCTGCGGCATCAGCATATGACATTCAGCGATTGGCTCACGCAGTTCTGCGATGTTGTTCAGTGCTGGCAGCTTGGATGGGCTATCAACGTAGATGGTTTCGCCACTGGTGGTTTCGACTTCGTAAACTACAGTTGGTGCTGTGGTAATCAGGTCAAGATCGTATTCACGCTCCAGACGCTCCTGAATGATTTCCATATGCAACAGACCGAGGAAGCCACAGCGGAAGCCGAAGCCCAATGCGGTGGAGCTTTCTGGTTCATAGAACAGAGAAGCATCATTCAGGCTCAGTTTGCCGAGCGCATCACGGAAGTTTTCATAATCATCAGAGCTTACCGGGAACAAACCGGCGTAAACCTGTGGCTTCACTTTTTTAAAGCCTGGCAGCGCTTTGTCTGCCGGGTTGCGCGCAAGAGTCAAGGTATCGCCAACTGGCGCACCCAGGATATCTTTAATCGCACAGACCAACCAGCCAACTTCACCACAACCCAACACGTCGCGATCAACACGTTTTGGAGTGAAGATACCCAGACGGTCTGCGTTATAAACCTGGCCGGTACTCATGACCTTGATTTTGTCGCCTTTTTTCATGGTGCCGTTTTTAATACGGACCAGCGAAACAACGCCAAGATAGTTATCGAACCAGGAGTCGATGATCAGTGCCTGCAGTGGCGCTTCCGGGTCCCCTTCCGGGCCTGGAATATCACGCACCAGACGTTCAAGAACATCCGTTACGCCAAAACCAGTTTTTGCCGAGCAGCGCACTGCATCAGTTGCATCGATACCGACGATATCTTCAATTTCTTGCGCGGCACGTTCAGGATCGGCTGCTGGCAGGTCAATTTTGTTCAGAACTGGAACGACTTCCAGATCCATTTCCATCGCGGTGTAGCAGTTTGCCAGAGTCTGGGCTTCTACGCCCTGCCCGGCATCCACCACCAACAACGCACCTTCACAGGCGGCAAGAGAGCGGGAAACTTCATAAGAGAAGTCGACGTGGCCTGGGGTGTCGATGAAATTCAGGTGATAAGTTTCACCATCAGATGCTTTGTAATCCAACGTAACGCTTTGCGCTTTGATGGTAATACCACGTTCACGCTCCAGATCCATTGAGTCAAGAACCTGGGCTTCCATTTCACGGTCAGACAAGCCGCCACAAATTTGGATAATACGGTCAGACAGCGTCGATTTGCCGTGGTCGATGTGGGCAATAATAGAAAAGTTACGTATATTCTTCATAGTTAGAGGTTTTATGCCTTACAAATCCGGGAAAGCTCGGCGCAATGCGCTGTACAGAGCATGATGTCAATGGCTGTCTTTTGCCTGAAACGCCGCATTCTACACTACAACGAGAAAGCGAGGAAACAGGTCATCATGCAAGCGTAGCTAAGTGATGAAAAGCCGGTGGAATGAGTGTCAAATAGATAGTGGGCAGAAGAGACTTCACCGATCGTCGGCAGAAGTAACAGTTTCGACTCTCAGTACATCTGGCGGCAGAGCAACGCTGAGAATAACAGGCTGCCAGCTTTCACGACGGCTGAGCTTCAAAGAGAAGCCCCGCGCGATAAGAAAACCACCAACCCCACCCAGTAACGCCCCACAAATCGCTGCAAGGTTTGTCCCAAACAGAGCCTGGAAAAGGGCTGAAACCAGAAATAAACCCACCAGCGGAGACATGTAAACCAGTAAAGCAGAGCCAATCAGGCTGCCTTCAGCAATGCCTAATTCAACTTTTTGCCCCACCACCAGCGGTGTATCGCATGCAACTGATAAGGTGTGGCTAGTTTGTGGGCCAAGCTTGTTGAGTATGCGACTGCCACAACCTGCACGTGAAGCACAGCTATTACATGAGGTTTTGACGTCGCAGTTAAGTTGCGCTTCACCGTTTTGCCAGGAAACAACGGTTGCCCACTCTTTGATCATTGTGCAGCCCTGAATTTGATACTGTCAGCAATGCGCTTTGCTGTTTGTGGAGGTAGTTCACCCACAATAGTGATCTCTGTTTTATCACGAACTTCAGAACTGACCGTACGGCGACCAGTACGTAATAGCTGATCGCTACTGTTACTTACAGCGCGGCTAATGTTGACCGAGAAGCTAAACAAGCCATCAGAATAGAGACGTGATTCAATCGGAACATCGACAGTGGGCAACGGACGACGGCTGCTGGATACCTCGCTAAAACCTTGTGGCAACCAAGTCGGTGTCCAGGAGAAATTAACTTTCTCAGCACCAGGCACTGACAACAACGGTGGTAAACTCGCCTTTGCCAGGCCTTGCATCATGCTATTGGCTTCTTTGCTAACGTTGAAAGAAATAACCCGGAATTGTTCCAGCGTTTCACCATCTCGATCCAGCAAATCAACACGTAGTGGTAATTTGGTTTCAGAGTCCATCCATACCATATAGCTGTATCGTGTGCCGTCTCGGGCCACGACACGTATCACTTCGCACAGGCGGTCGGCAATACGCGTCCGTCCGACAGAGATGAAGTCGTAATAAGGCGTCAGGCGTTTGAAATCGGTATAGACAATTGATGGAAGTGAATCAACGATATAGTCGCCGGTGAGCGTAAAGGGCTCAAGTCCCGGTTCAAAATAGCTGATTTCACTGCCACGCTGAACAACTTCCCGACGCGGACCATCCATCTGGAGCAATTGAGCAAGCGGACGATTATCAAGCCTTGCATGGCGATAGCGTAAAGACTCTATCCCTTGCTTGTTGATGCTGATAAACGCCAACTCATAATTGAGTGACTGACTCGCCTGGTTCATCTGCTGCAACAATGCCCCGGACGAAACAGTGTCCGCCGAGGCATTTGAGGTGAACAACAGGCTGCTTGTCATAAGAGACAGGGCATACCAAAGTTGCTTCATTACTGCGATTGAGTTCCTAAAGTTTGGTTTCCTGGCACTTGTACCGCAGCTTGCTGGGTTTGTGCCTGTTCAAACTGGAGTTGCTCGGCGTGTAAACGACGCTGCAATTCGTAATCTTGCAACATGGCATTGATACGTCGACGCTGTTCCTGTACCTGCAGCTGACCTGTGTTGGCTGTGCTTTCAGATGGCACACCCAAACTTACCGGACTCGCTTTACCCATCATCGGCAAGGTGTTAAACACCGGAGCCTCGGGCTGAGCAGGGTTGTCAGACTGGCCATTATAGTGCTGCACCCCGACGATTACCGCAAGCGATACGCATGCTGCAACGCCCATTTGGGTGAGTTGGCTTGCCCACGGACGAACCTTATTCCAGAATGACATTTTCTGCCATTGATGAGGTTCGGGCTGCTGTTCAGTAATGAGTGGCGTGACATTACGCACTGGCTCATTTTCAATCGCGGCCATGACATTGGCTGCAATATCAAAATGAAGTAATTCACTGGTATCGCCGCGCATAGTATCGCGGATTAGGTGGTAGCTCTCCCAGCTGTTCTGCAATGTTTTGTCTTTCGACAAAGTACCGAGCAGTTCGCTATCCAGAGTTTCCCCATCCATTAAAGCGGAAAGCTGTTCTTTCTGCATGCCTAATTACCCTTCCAGTAACCCGCTATCGTCAACGCCTGATAAGCGGTTGAACTTTATTATCAATAGCTTCCCGTGCACGGAAAATACGAGAACGTACAGTCCCTACCGGGCAATCCATGATGACGGCTATTTCTTCATAGCTCAAACCATCCAACTCCCGCAACGTAATTGCCATACGTAAATCTTCCGGAAGTGACTCAATAGTACGGAAAACTATTTGTCTCAGTTCTTCAGACAACATTAAGTTCTCAGGGTTCGAAATTTCTTTCAATGCGCTGCCACTTTCGTAGTTTTCAGCATCAATTGCGTCCACATCGCTAGATGGAGGACGACGCCCCTGAGCAACCAGATAATTTTTTGCCGTGTTGACCGCTATACGGTACAACCATGTATAAAAGGCGCTATCGCCACGGAATGAATCCAGCGCACGATAAGCTTTAATGAAAGACTCCTGCACCACATCAGGAACATCTCCTGAAGGCACATAGCGGGAAACCAAACTCGCCACTTTATGCTGATAACGAATTACCAGTAAATTGAATGACTTCTGATCTCCCTTCTGGACCCGTTCGACGAGGACTTGATCCGTTAACTGCTCGCTCATCCGAGGTAATGTCTCCCCAAACCTATTTCCACGCGTAATTGAAAAGCCATCCGAACTCTGCATATCTGAGCAAGTTCACGGTTGGAGCGCTCGATCTGAGCAAAGTTCCCTTACGCCTTTGTTTTCCTGATCTGTTCCACGAATTATCTCTTCTTGATTATAAGTTTCGTGGCACAAACCGTAACACCTTTTTTATCCTAAAAGGCGATCGCTAAACTGCTTGCAGAGTATCGCATGAATCATGATTTTTCATCAGAAAATCTGCCACTAACAGCCGACCTTTAACAAATATGGCTTATCCAGCACATAATTCAGATGAAACTCAGATCTTCAGTTCTTTTGTTTAGTTCATATAACACTGGATTAAAAAAAGCGTGTTAGAGCCCACATCGGGTGATATGCTGGCCCAACCTTTGTTTAGTAAATTAAACACGATGAACGCAAATTCCGAACTCGCTTGTGATGTATTAATCGTCGGTAGCGGAGCTGCTGGCCTCTCTCTTGCTTTACGGCTTGCTGAAAACAGCAAAGTTATTGTTCTGAGTAAGGGCCCAATTAATGAAGGCTCAACTTTATATGCTCAGGGTGGAATCGCTGCTGTGTTCGATGAAACGGATAGTATCGATTCACATGTAGAAGATACTCTCATCGCAGGTGCTGGAATTTGTGATCGTGATGCGGTGGAGTTTGTCGCCAGTAACGCACGCCACTGTGTGCAATGGCTAATCGACCAGGGCGTACTGTTTGACACAGAGGTCCAGGCAAATGGTGCGGAAAGCTACCATTTGACCCGCGAAGGTGGGCACAGCCATCGCCGAATTCTTCACGCTGCTGATGCCACGGGTAAAGAAGTTGAAACCACGCTAGTCGGTAAAGCGCTGAGCCATCCTAATATTCGCGTTATTGAACGCAGTAACGCCGTCGATCTTATTGTCTCGGACAAAATCGGCCTGCCCGGCACGCGCCGAGTTGTCGGTGCATGGATCTGGAACCGTAACCGCGAAAAAGTAGAAACCTGCCGCGCGAAAGCGGTGGTTCTGGCTACCGGTGGCGCATCAAAAGTTTATCAGTACACAACAAACCCTGATATTTCTTCGGGTGACGGTATTGCCATGGCCTGGCGTGCGGGTTGCCGTGTCGCAAACCTGGAATTTAATCAGTTCCACCCGACCGCTCTCTTCCATCCGCAAGCACGTAATTTCTTGCTTACCGAAGCGTTGCGCGGTGAAGGTGCTTATCTCAAGCGCCCGGATGGCACTCGTTTTATGCCTGATTTTGATGAGCGTGGCGAACTTGCCCCGCGCGACATCGTCGCACGCGCCATTGATCATGAGATGAAACGCCTTGGCGCGGATTGCATGTACCTTGATATCAGCCACAAGCCGGAAGAGTTCGTGCGCCACCATTTCCCAACTATCTATGAAAAACTGTTGGGCCTGGGTATCGATCTCACCAAAGAACCCGTGCCGGTGGTACCCGCTGCGCACTACACCTGCGGTGGCGTGATGGTGGATGAGAATGGTCGTACTGATGTTGACGGGCTTTATGCTATCGGCGAAGTGACATATACCGGCTTACATGGCGCAAACCGCATGGCATCAAACTCATTGCTTGAATGCCTGGTTTATGGCTGGTCAGCAGCCGAAGATATTATCAAACGTATGCCATACGCACGCATTTCTCGCGCTTTGCCTGACTGGGATGACAGCCGTGTAGATAACCCTGATGAACAAGTTGTTATCCAGCACAACTGGCATGAGCTTCGTCTGTTTATGTGGGATTACGTCGGTATTGTGCGTTCAACACGTCGCCTGGAACGCGCATTGCGTCGAATTACTATGCTGCAGCAAG
Organism: Buttiauxella noackiae ATCC 51607; assembly: GCF_001654865.1. Lineage (GTDB taxonomy): Bacteria > Pseudomonadota > Gammaproteobacteria > Enterobacterales > Enterobacteriaceae > Buttiauxella > Buttiauxella noackiae. The sequence goes on from NZ_LXEO01000032.1 coordinate 86,997, forward strand.
AAATCGACGAGTATTATGCCAACTTCCGCGTCTCTAACAATTTGCTGGAACTGCGCAACCTGGTGCAGGTTGCAGAATTGATTGTGCGTTGCGCCATGATGCGTAAAGAAAGCCGGGGCCTGCACTATACGCTGGACTACCCGGATTTGGCCGAAAACTCCGGGCCAAGCATTCTTTCACCACTCTACATAAATAAATAGAAATCTTGGGTCAGGCCGCAGTAACCTTCTGAATATTGTTGGTCTGGCCCACGAATGGTTAATCGCTCGGTAAAATACTCACCATCTGTTGGCGACAGCGCCAGCATCACACGATGTGGCAAACGCGTTTCGTTATCGGCAACATCGGTACGATAGCGAACATGCCAGCCTTGTGTCTTCGCCAGTTCCGTGAATGCCGTTCCCGCCGTTTCAGGCATGATGACGCAGAAAAAACCATCCTCAGTAATTAACTGCGTTGCGCTATTCAACAACGCGCTATGATCCAACGTAGTGGTATATCGAGCCTGAGCACGTTCAGGAGAAGCACAATTGCTACCTTGCTCAAAGAACGGAGGGTTGCTGACAATCAGCGAGTAACGCTGTGTCGCTTGCTGTGCCCATTCGCGAATATCTGCACAATGCACCGTTATCCGCGACGCCCACTGGCAGCCCTTTGCGTTTTCCGCAGCTTGCTCAGCGGCAATCGGGTCCAGTTCGACGGCATCAATCGTGACATTATCAGGTGTACGTTGCGCGAGCATTAGCGCCAACAAACCACTCCCGGTGCCGATATCCAACACACTCGTCACGTTAGCAACAGGCACCCACGCGCCCAGCAACGTACCATCAGTACCGACTTTCATTGCACATCGATCGTGCGCTACGAAGAACTGTTTAAAGGTGAATCCATCACGACGTAATACTGCTTTTTGACTGCACATCTTAGCTACCCTGTAGAGAAACGGGTGTAGCATAGGGGAAACTCGTTGCCAGGAAAAGCGCCAGTTACCCACACAAACAGATGAAGATCGCAGCCATAACGTCTATAATCGGCGCCCTACATAGAGGAAGACCATGACTGTAACCACTTTTTCCGAACTGGAACTTGACGAGAGCTTGTTGCTCGCGCTCCAGGACAAGGGCTTTACCCGCCCGACAGCTATTCAGGCTGCCGCCATTCCACCTGCACTTGAAGGGCGTGATGTCCTCGGTTCCGCACCAACCGGTACCGGTAAAACAGCCGCTTATTTGCTGCCTGTGTTACAGCATTTGGTCGATTTCCCGCGTAAGAAATCTGGCCCACCACGTATTTTGATCGTCACGCCAACGCGTGAACTGGCAATGCAAGTGGCCGATCACGCTCGTGAACTGGCAAAACATACTCATCTTGATATCGCAACCATCACCGGTGGCGTGGCTTATATGAACCACGCGGAAGTGTTCAGCGAAAACCAGGATATTGTAGTTGCAACGACGGGTCGCCTGCTGCAATACATCAAAGAAGAAAACTTTGATTGCCGTGCGGTAGAGACACTGATTCTTGATGAAGCCGATCGCATGCTGGATCTGGGCTTTGCGCAGGATATCGAAACCATTGCTGCTGAAACACGTTGGCGCAAGCAAACCATGCTGTTCTCCGCAACGCTTGAAGGCGATGCGATCAAGAACTTCGCAGAGCGTTTGTTAGAAGATCCGGTAGAAGTTTCTGCAACGTCATCAACACGTGAACGCAAGAAAATCCACCAGTGGTATTACCGTGCTGACAACGTTGAGCACAAAACTGCATTACTGGTGCATTTGCTAAAACAGCCTGATACCACACGTTCGATCGTCTTTGTACGTAAACGTGACCGTGTGCATGAGCTGGTAGCGTGGCTTCGCGAAGCGGGAATTAACACCTGCTATCTCGAAGGCGAAATGGTGCAGATGAAGCGTACCGAAGCTATCAAGCGTTTGACTGATGGCCGCGTGAACGTATTAATTGCGACCGACGTTGCCGCACGTGGTATTGATATTCCAGAAGTCAGCCACGTGTTCAACTTCGACATGCCGCGTACTGCTGATACCTATCTGCACCGTATCGGGCGCACCGGCCGCGCTGGCCTCAAAGGTACCGCAATTTCTCTGGTTGAAGCGCATGACCATTTGCTACTGGGCAAAGTCACGCGTTACATGAAAGAACCAATGAAATCGCGTGTCATTGATGAGCTGCGCCCAACGACCCGTGCGCCGAGTGAAAAACTCACCGGTAAGCCGTCGAAGAAAGTGCTCGCTAAGCGCGAAGAGAAGAAAAAAGACGAGAAAGAAAAACCGCGTGTGAAAGTTCGTCTACGCGATAAAAAGAATGTCGGTAAGCGCCGCAAACCAAGCAGTGCTAAAACCGAATCAGCTGAATAAATCGTCAGTGAATATAGAAACCGTCTCAATTGAGGCGGTTTTTTTACGATCTGAGTCAGGGTTTTAACCGTTTAATAACAGTTATTGAGCCAACCTGACTAGTCCTGATATAA
>NZ_LXEO01000033.1 GCF_001654865.1 Buttiauxella noackiae ATCC 51607
AACCCCATAAAAAAAGCCGGCGCATGAGCACCGGCTTTTTAGATACTTTAGAAATTACAGGCTGGCAGTGAAAGTACGAGCAATAACGTCACGCTGCTGTTCTGCAGTCAGTGAATTGAAACGCACCGCATAACCAGACACACGAATGGTCAGCTGTGGGTATTTTTCTGGGTGCTTAACTGCATCTTCCAGAGTTTCACGACGCAAAACGTTCACATTCAGGTGCTGACCACCTTCCACACGAACTTCAGGTTTTGCTTCAACTGGGATTTCGCGATATTCGAACTCACCCAATTTGCTCACTTCTACAACTTCGTCTTCTGCAAAGTCAGCTTTAGCACAAACACAACGTGCTTCGCCTTTCTCGCTGTCCAGCAGCCAGATTGAGTTCAGGAAGGAATCATTTGCAGCTTTAGTAATTTGGATACCAGTAATCATTTTATTTCTCCCTATGGGCTAATTTTGTGATTCTATTTCGGGCCATAAGCTGGCTCATTGGTAAAACCATTGTTGCGTTACTGATCTTTATACTAGCCAAAGTCGCTTCAAACTTTGATTTAAATCAATTAAAACCATGCCTGTAATGTGGCTATGATATCATTTATTTGTTTTACATCAACTTAGCTCACCTCGCTTAAATTAAAAATTATGTAAATTTTCAACTTTTTTTAGGTTCCTGCCTTTATAGATGCTCAACCATTTTGCTTAGTAGAAAGAAGTGGTTAAGCTAACATCATTCAGAATCGCAGGAGAGCGAGATGGCCATTCCCCTCACTTGGCACGACGTGCTGGCGCAAGAGAAGCAGCAACCCTATTTCACAAACACTCTGGCAACCGTTGCAGAACGGCGTGCCGCCGGCGTAACGGTTTACCCGCCGCAGAAAGATGTATTCAACGCTTTCAGATTTACGGAACTGGGTGATGTAAAAGTGGTGATCCTTGGGCAAGACCCTTACCACGGTCCAGGGCAAGCCCATGGACTCGCGTTTTCTGTGCTTCCTGGTATTGCAGTACCACCTTCACTAGCCAATATGTATAAAGAGTTGCAAAACGATATTGCTGATTTTTCACGGCCAAACCACGGCTATTTGGAAAGCTGGGCGCGTCAGGGGGTATTGTTGCTCAATACCGTATTAACTGTTGAAGCAGGCAATGCGCATTCTCATGCGAAATTAGGCTGGGAAACATTCACGGATAAAGTGATAGCGCTGATTAACGAACACTGTGAAGGCGTCGTCTTTTTACTATGGGGTTCACACGCGCAGAAGAAAGGCAGCATTATCGACAGGCAGCGCCATTATGTTTTACAAGCGCCCCACCCTTCACCGTTATCAGCGCATCGGGGATTCATGGGTTGCGGCCACTTCTCTAAAACCAACCAGTATCTGACTGAGCGCAACCAGCCAGCGATTAACTGGACGCCTGTATTGCCAGATTAAAGAGACAAAAAAGCCAGCTTTCGCTGGCTTTTTAAAGCAATCAT
>NZ_LXEO01000034.1 GCF_001654865.1 Buttiauxella noackiae ATCC 51607
TTATATCAGGACTAGTCATCATGACCAAAGCATTACGCTTTGTTTTGACGCCACCATTCTGACAGCAACACACCGGTTGCTACTGATACGTTCAGGCTTTCAACATTACCAGTACCGGTAATCGCCACGCTCATATCAGCATTTTCGAATGTTGCATCGGAAACACCTTCGCGTTCCTGACCTAACACCAGAACCATTTTCTTCGGCAACTCAGCTTTGAAAAGCGGAGTCCCTTTGTGGCTTGATGTCGTGACAATCGCATAACCAGCTTTACGGAACTGTTCCAGACCATCTTCGAAGGTCTCGCCGCTGATAGCTTCAACATGCTCCGCGCCGCCTTCAGCAGTACGAACAGCTGCGCCAGACTCCAGCATTGCCGCATCTTCCACCAGCAGACCTTTCACACCGAAGTGTGCACAGCTGCGCATGATACCGCCGAGGTTGTGCGGGTTAGCAACGTTTTCCAGGGCCAGTACACAATCTTCTTCACCCGCTTTAGAAAGCCAGCTTTGAACAGTGATACCACGACGTTTTTTGATGATGAAGCAAACGCCACCGTGATGCTCAGTACCGGATGCTTTAACCAGCTCAGCATCGTCTACCACATGGTAAGCTTTACGGTTTGCTGCCATCCAACGCAGTGCTTCTTTGAAACGCGGAGTTACGCTCTGGACAAACCAGGCACGTACGATGCAATCAGGACGGCTCAGGAACAGAGCCTGACAAGCATTTTCACCGTAAACTCGCGTTTCTTCCGCACGCTGGCGGCGAATCACTTCAGGGTCAACAATTGGTCTGCCATTGGCACCCATTTGCTCACCTGCTTCAACTACTTCTTCTCTTGGCGGTCGTGAAACGGTACGCCACGGATTATCACCGCGATCGTCATTACGACTCCGCTCGCGCCCGGCTCCAGGTTTATCATCGCGACGTGGACCACGACGGCCCTCACCCCGTGACGGTGCTGCAGGACGCCCACCACCTTTACCTGTGCGCGGGTTTTGGCTGCGTTTTTCGCTGTCATCGTCACCGCGGACATACATCACTTTGACTTTGCCGCTTTTACCTTTAAATTCGTCGTTCATTCTTCTCTCCACCTGGCTGAGCGCGTGGCGCGCAGATTACCCGATGTGGCACGGCTTAGCCATTAACTTTGGTCAAAAGCCAATAACTATTATATCCATCGAATAAATCACTTGGCTGGTACTCTATTAATCGCTGATAATATTTAACATATAAGAAACATTACTGACGATTTGTACTGTTTTCAGACAACGTATCCTTTAGAGGTTAGCTATGAATACCGTTTGTGCCGCCTGCCAGGCGATTAATCGCATCCCCGATGAGCGTATTGACGACGGTGCGAAATGTGGTCGTTGTGGCCATGAGCTATTTGATGGTGAAGTGATTAATGCCACCAGTGAAACGCTGGATAAACTGCTGCAAGATGACTTACCCGTGGTGGTAGATTTTTGGGCTCCATGGTGTGGGCCATGTGTGAACTTTGCGCCAATCTTCGAAGATGTGGCAGAAGAACGCAGTGGAAAAGTACGTTTTGTGAAAGTGAATACAGAAGCAGAACCGGCACTTAGCGCACGTTTCCGCATCCGCAGCATTCCCACCATTATGGTGTTCAAAAAAGGTGAAATGGTCGACATGCTAAACGGCGCAATGCCTAAAGCACCGTTTGATAGCTGGCTGAACGAAAACATCTAATTTCACGGGCACGTTTCTTGTGCCCGAATGCTTCATCTACGTTAGAATGGCGTTTTTAAACTTGTTTATCTGATGACTGAAAACGCCGTCCTACGTCTTCGTGCCGAACGCCTGGCGCGCGCAACTCGCCCCTTCCTTGCTCGTGGTAACCGCATCCGCCGTTGCCAGCGTTGCCTGCTGCCGCTAAAACAATGCCTGTGCGAAACATTACAACCACAGAACGCACGGAGTCGCTTCTGCCTGGTTATGTTCGACACTGAGCCAATGAAGCCGAGTAATACAGGACGACTCATTGCAGATATTTTACCTGATACCGAAGCGTTCCAGTGGTCACGAACAGAACCCCCGCAGGCTTTGCTCGATTTAGTCAGCTCCCCGGATTACCAACCGATGGTCGTATTCCCTGCATCTTATGCAAACGCTGGGCGAGAAGTGCTGACGACACCACCCAAAACTGGCAAGCCACCGTTGTTTATCATGCTTGATGGCACCTGGACTGAAGCGCGTAAGATGTTCCGCAAGAGCCCTTATCTTGATCAATTACCGGTTATTTCGGTGGATTTAAGCATTGTCTCTGCCTATCGGCTTCGCGAAGCTCATGCCGACGGACAATATTGCACAGCAGAAGTTGCAGCAGCATTGCTCGCACTTGCAGACGACGAGCATGCAGCTGTTGGCCTGACAGAACATTTCACGCTATTTCGCGAACGATATCTGGCAGGTAAACCCCATCATCAGTCCAGCATCACAGCAGCGGAGACAGAAAGCGTTTAAACTCACTGAGTTAATTCTCAGGGGAGAGAGCTATGAGTCAACGTGGGCTGGAGGCGCTACTGCGTCCCAAATCAATCGCTGTGATCGGGGCTTCTGCAAAAATAGATCGCGCAGGCTACTTAATGATGCGCAATCTCCTGGCTGGAGACTTTAACGGCCCGGTAATGCCTGTAACGCCAAGCCATAAAGCGGTTTGCGGCGTTCTTGCCTGGCCTGATATCGCAAGCCTTCCGTTCCCGCCCGATCTTGCCGTCATTTGTACCCACTCAAAACGCAACCTTGAATTACTGCAAGCCTTGGGTGAAAAAGGCTGTAAAGCCTGCATTATTCTCTCCGCCCCACCTGAGCAACTACCTGAATTATTAGCTTGTGCCACTCAATGGCAAATGCGTTTGCTGGGGCCAAACAGCCTTGGTTTGCTTGCTCCGTGGCAAGGGCTTAATGCGAGTTTCTCCCCCGTCCCAATTCAGAAAGGCAAACTGGCTTTTATTTCGCAATCAGCGGCGGTTTCCAACACGATTCTGGATTGGGCTCAGCAGCGTGAGATGGGCTTCTCATGGTTTATCGCGCTCGGTGACAGTCTGGATATTGACGTCGATGAGCTACTGGATTATCTGGCTCGCGATACCAAAACCAGCGCTATTTTGCTTTATCTCGAACACCTCAGCGATGCCCGACGTTTTGTTTCAGCAGCGCGAAGTGCTTCACGTAACAAACCGATTCTGGTGATTAAAAGCGGTCGCAGTGCCAAAGCACAACAGTTGCTTAAAACCCATCTGGGGCTCGATGCCGCGTGGGACGCCGCCATTCAACGTGCAGGTCTTTTACGCGTTCAGGATACTCATGAGCTGTTCTCGGCGGTAGAAACCCTGAGCCACATGCGGCCACTGCGTGGCGAGCGTTTAATGATTGTCAGCAATGGCGCTGCCCCTGCGGCGCTGGCACTGGATGAGCTATGGCTACGTAACGGTAAGCTAGCAACGCTGAGTGATGAAGTCCTCAATAAGCTAAAGAGCACTTTGCCCGTCAGTGTTGAAAGTGGCAATCCACTGGATCTTCGCGATGATGCGACTCCTGAACGTTACCTGCGCGCCATAGAAATACTACTGGATAGCCAGGATTACGATGCCCTGATGATCATCCATGCCCCAAGTGCCGCAGCCCCCGGAACGGTAAGCGCCACCCGGTTAATCGACTTAATCCACAAACATCCTCGCGGCAAATACATCGCATTAATAACCAACTGGTGTGGTGAATTTTCCTCTCAGGAAGCCAGGCGGTTATTCAGTGATGCAGGCATTCCTACATACCGCACACCAGAGGGCGCGGTAACCGCATTTATGCATATGGTGGAATACCGTCGAAATCAGAAGCAACTGCGTGAAACACCTGCCCTGCCCGCCAATTTAAAAGCCAATGCCAGTGAAGCTCATAACCTGCTACAACATGCATTAAACGAAGGAGCCACTTCACTCGATACTCATGAAGTACGCCCTATATTGCAGGCTTATGGGCTTAATACATTGCCAACCTGGATTGCCGGTGACAGTGCAGAAGCCGTGCATATTGCCGAGCAGATTGGGTATCCGGTCGCTCTGAAATTACGTTCCCCTGATATCCCGCATAAATCTGAAGTTCAGGGTGTGATGTTGTACCTGAGAACCGCCACTGAGGTTCAACAAGCAACTGATGCCATAATTGATCGAGTTAAAATGACCTGGCCGCAAGCTCGTATTCACGGGTTGTTGGTACAAAACATGGCTAACCGTGCGGGCGCTCAGGAGTTAAGAATAGTTGTTGAACACGATCCCGTTTTCGGGCCGCTGATCATGCTGGGTGAAGGCGGGGTTGAATGGCGGCCCGATCAACAAGCTGTTGTGGCATTACCGCCACTTAATATGAATCTGGCTCGCTATCTGGTGATTCAGGCCATTAAGAGCGGGAAAATTCGTGGCCGCAGCGCATTACGCCCTCTGGATGTACCCGGCATTAGCCAGGTTCTGGTGCAGGTTTCCAACCTGATTGTTGATTGCCCTGAAATTCGTCGTCTGGATATTCATCCGCTGCTGGCTTCAGGTAATGAGTTCACATTGTTAGATGTCACTTTGCAGCTCGAGAAATTTGAAGGCGACGCAGAAACTCGTCTGGCAATCCGCCCCTATCCCTACCAGTTGGAAGAAGATGTCATCCTTAAGAATGGTGAAAAGTGTCTCTTCCGCCCAATCCTTCCGGAAGATGAGCCATTACTTCAACAGTTTATTTCGCGGGTTACCAAAGAGGATCTCTACTATCGCTATTTCAGTGAGATCAACGAATTTACCCATGAAGATTTAGCCAATATGACCCAGATCGACTACGATCGAGAAATGGCTTTCGTCGCTGTCCGCCAACAAAATGGCCAAAGTGAGATCATCGGCGTCACGCGCGCCATCTCCGACCCCGATAATATTGATGCCGAATTTGCAGTTCTTGTGCGTTCTGATTTGAAGGGTTTGGGATTGGGTCGCCGGCTGCTGGAAAAACTGATTGCCTACACGGGAGAGCATGGGCTACAGAGGTTAAACGGCATTACTATGCCGAACAATCGTGGCATGGTCTCTTTAGCTCGAAAACTAGGATTTGATGTCGATATACAACTGGAAGATGGCATCGTAAGTCTGACTCTTCCATTGATAAAAAGCATAGATTCGTGAGTAAGGTACTGGAAAACTTACTCACTTTGCGGGTTAGTAGTGGTATTATCAGCAGGTTCTGACGTCTGGATTTTGCAGAAGGCCATCCAATGAATAGAGAAGATACGCACTGTGATGTTGTCTAAATTTAAACGTAATAAACATCAACAACACCTTGCCCAATTGCCGAAGCTTTCTCAGTCAGTTGATGATGTAAAGACCCTTTTCTCCCCAGCGGATTTCCGTGAAGTTCTGCTGCAAAAAATTGCGAGCGCAACTCGCCGCATCTGTATTGTCGCATTGTATCTTGAGCAAGACGATGCAGGTAAAGCCGTGTTAACTGGACTCTATCAGGCAAAACAGCAACGCCCGGAAATTGAAGTGACCGTTCTGGTGGACTGGCATCGCGCACAGCGAGGCCGTATAGGAGCTGCCGCTACCAATACCAATGCTGACTGGTATCATCGTATGACTGAGGAATATCCCGGCGTAGATATTCCAGTGTACGGTGTGCCAGTCAATACGCGTGAAGCACTGGGTGTTCTGCATTTCAAAGGTTTTATTGTTGATGATTGCGTGATTTACAGCGGTGCTAGTGTGAATGACGTTTATCTGCATCAACATGATAAATATCGTTATGACCGCTATCAGGTAATCTGTAACCCACATCTTTCCGACATTATGTATAACTGGATGCAGGAAAATCTGGTGCGCGGTCGTGCGGTTCATCGCCTGGATAAGCAACACAGGCCAAAAAGCCCGGAGATTAAAAACGATATCCGTCTGTTCCGCCAGGAACTACGAGATGCCAGTTTCCATTTCCAGGGCAATGCCGATAACGAACAGCTTGCCGTTACGCCTTTAGTCGGATTGGGTAAAACCAGCCTGCTCAATAAAACCATCTACCATTTGATGCCGTGTACCGAGCAAAAACTGGTTATCTGTACGCCTTATTTCAACCTGCCTGCTGTGCTGGTACGTAATATTATTCAGCTCTTACGTGAAGGGAAACAGGTTGAGATTATCGTCGGTGATAAAACTGCAAATGATTTTTATATTCCAGAAGATCAACCCTTTAAGATTATCGGTGCGCTACCTTACCTTTATGAAATCAATCTTCGTCGCTTCCTGAGCCGCTTACAATACTACGTTAACAGCGGGCAGTTGATTGTTCGTCTGTGGAAAGACGACGATAACAGTTACCATCTGAAAGGCATGTGGGTCGATGACGAGTGGATGCTTCTGACGGGTAATAACCTCAACCCAAGAGCATGGCGGCTGGATCTGGAGAATGCAATTCTGATTCATGACCCTAAACAGGAACTCACCGTCCAGCGAGACCATGAATTAGAGTTGATCCGCACACACACTACAGTCGTTCAACATTATCGTGACCTACAGAGTATTGCGGAATACCCCGTTAAGGTGCGCAAGCTTATTCGCCGCCTGCGCCGTATACGTATAGACCGTTTAATAAGTCGTATTTTGTAGTTCATCGCTATACTGAAAAGCCCTGCTTGCAGGGTTTTTTTGTAGCCAGAGGATCATGAATGCTACGTCTTTTACTCCCTTCAGTGTTACTTCTTAGCGGTTGCAGTCATATGGCTCAAGATCAATGGTCAGGCCAGGATAAAGCACAGCACTTTATTGCATCAGCTATCTTATCGGCTGCAGGCAATGAGTATGGTCAACGCCAGGGCTGGAATGATTCCCGTAGCGCGAATTTCGGTTTTTTATTTTCTGTAAGCCTCGGAGCCACAAAAGAACTTTGGGATAGCCGCCAGGCCGGAAGCGGGTGGAGCTGGAAAGATTTCACATGGGATATAGCCGGTGCAGCCACCGGCTATACGATATGGCAATTAGCCAGCTATTAGAGTTTGATTCCCTTCCCTTTACGGTGCAGCAATAACGACACAAAAAAGGCGAGAGCCCCCATCCCGGAGACATACCAGAAAAATGCCGTTTCCATCCCTATCGATTTCAGCGAAAGAGCTACATATTCGGCTGACCCGCCGAAGAGAGCATTTGCGACTGCGTAGGACAAACCAACACCTAATGCACGAACTTCAGGTGGGAACATTTCAGCTTTCAAAATCCCACTTATTGAGGTGTAAAAGCTGACAATTAGCATCGCGATGATGACCAGCCCAAATGCCGCATAAGGCGAACTCACATTTTGTAAAGCAGTCAGAATCGGTACTGTCATCACGGTCGCAAGTCCACCAAAGCAAAGCATAGAATTTCGGCGGCCAATTTTGTCTGATAACGCACCAAAGAAGGGCTGCACCAACATAAAAATGAACAATGCAAATGTCATCAATGCACTGGCTGTATTGGCATGCATACCTGCAGTATTCACCAGATATTTCTGCATATAGGTTGTGAAAGTATAAAAGCTTAGCGACCCACCGGCCGTAAACCCGAGTACCATAATAAAGGCACGACGGTTTTTCCAAAGCCCACTCAGAGTCCCTGCATCTTTGTGTTCCCGTGTCGATTTCTCTGAGGTTTCATCCAGCGATCGACGTAAGTAGAGGGCAACAACGGCAAGAATGGCCCCCAGTGCAAAAGGTATTCTCCAGCCCCATTCACGAAGCTCTCCATCACTGAGAACTTGTTGAAGCACAACCACAACAAGCAATGCTAACAGTTGCCCCCCAATAAGCGTTACGTATTGAAAAGATGCATAAAAACCTTTCCGTCCTTCAACGGCAACTTCACTCATATATGTCGCACTGGTACCGTATTCACCTCCAACCGATAACCCTTGAAATAAACGAGCTAATAACAGAAGCACAGGGGCCCATGTACCAATCGTGGAATAACCGGGTAAACAAGCTATTACCAGAGAGCCGAAACACATCATACAAACAGAGATGAGCATCGAGTTTTTACGTCCATGCTTATCGGCAATATAACCAAACAACCAACCACCAATCGGGCGCATTAAAAAACCTGCGGCAAACACGCCGGAAGTTTGTAGAAGTTGTGTTGTGCTATTGCCTGAAGGGAAAAAGATATGTGCAAAATAGAGAGAACAAAATGAGTAGACATAGAAATCAAACCACTCAACCAGATTCCCCGATGATGCTCCCACAATAGCCCAAATACGACGGCGTGTATCTGAACCTGTCAGAGTTCCATTATCCTGATGTGTTGTTGCAGCTTCTGTCATTTTTTAATCTCCTGTCTTCCTGAATAAGCGTAAAGCCCAGAGATTCAGTAAAGCAGGTGATAAAGTTGATGCTACACAGAGTTATCTGTTTCAATGTAGTTGCGTAAAAAATTGTGAGCGAGCTAATCTTTTCGAAAGTATAATGTAGACATTTCATAAATCGCAGACAGCAAAAAGCCCTGTACGTCAGTACAGGGCTTTCCACTTATTTGGAGCCTGGCAGTTCCCTACTCTCGCATGGGGAGACCCCACACTACCATCGGCGCTACGGCGTTTCACTTCTGAGTTCGGCATGGGGTCAGGTGGGACCACCGCGCTAGTGCCGCCAGGCATATTCTGTTTCATCGACCGTCATGTTATCCACATAACCATCAACTAAAATCTCGGTTCAAGCTGAAAATCAAA
>NZ_LXEO01000035.1 GCF_001654865.1 Buttiauxella noackiae ATCC 51607
AAGGTGACAAGTATAAAATTCAAAAAACTTATTGATTGACTATTTTTCATTCAAAATATATATCAAGGACTCACTATCGCCTGGTTTTTAAACAAAAACGAGCCCCTCAGGGCCCGTTTTTGTCTTTTCTGTGACTTACTGCACTGCCACAATATGATTATCTTTTACTTCAAGGTGTACCGTTTTCCCAGGAATCAGCTCTCCAGAGAGGATTTGCTGAGCCAGCGGGTTCTCTATTTGCTGCTGGATAGCGCGTTTCAACGGTCTTGCACCATATACCGGATCGTAACCATTCTCGCTAAGCAGCTTCAACGCATCTTCAGAGATAGTGACTTCATAGCCACGCTCTTCAAGGCGTTTATACAAACGCTGCAACTGAATCTGCGCAATAGAAGCAATGTGTTTCTCACCTAATGGGTGGAACACCACGACTTCATCTATACGGTTGACGAACTCCGGTCGGAAGTTCTGGCTAACAACACCAAGAATCAGATCCTTCATATGACCGTAGTCCAGCTCGCCGAAGCGCTCCTGAATTAAGTCAGAACCCAGGTTAGACGTCATAATCACAACCGTATTACGGAAGTCGACCGTTCTCCCCTGTCCATCAGTCAGACGTCCGTCGTCCAGCACTTGTAATAAGATGTTGAACACATCCGGGTGTGCCTTCTCAACTTCATCCAACAGAATGACAGAGTAAGGGCGACGACGAACAGCTTCTGTCAGATAACCACCCTCTTCGTAACCAACATATCCTGGAGGCGCACCGACCAAACGAGAGACCGAGTGTTTTTCCATAAACTCGGACATATCGATACGCACCATTGCGTCATCGCTATCAAACATAAAGTTTGCCAGCGTTTTGCACAGTTCAGTTTTACCCACACCGGTTGGCCCAAGGAACAGGAACGAACCAATCGGACGATTTGGGTCAGACAAACCGGCACGGCTACGACGAATTGCGTTTGATACTGCTTCCACAGCTTCATTCTGCCCGATAACACGAGTATGAAGTTGTTGCTCCATTCTCAGCAGTTTGTCTCGTTCACCTTCCAGCATTCGAGCCACAGGGATCCCAGTCCAGCGTGCCAGCACTTCCGCAATTTCTGCCTCAGTTACTTTGTTACGCAGCAGCCGCATGGTTTTGCCTTCACTCTGGATTGCCGCCGCGAGCTGTTTCTCAAGCTCTGGAATCTTCCCATACTGCAATTCAGACATACGTGCCAGATCGCCTACGCGACGAGCCTGCTCAATGGCAATTTTTGCCTGTTCCAGTTCTGCTTTAATGGTCTGCTCACCAGAAAGGGACGCTTTCTCAGCTTTCCACTCTTCTTCTAGTGCTGAATACTCACGTTCTTTCTGCCCTAATTCTTCCTCAAGCATACTCAAACGTTTTTGGCTCGCTTCGTCAGACTCTTTCTTCAATGCCTGCTGTTCCAGTTTTAGCTGGATGATTCGGCGATCAAGACGGTCTAACTCTTCTGGCTTCGAGTCAATCTGCATACGAATGCTGGAAGCAGCTTCATCTATAAGGTCGATGGCTTTATCCGGCAACTGACGATCGGCAATATATCGATGCGATAAAGTCGCAGCCGCAACAATAGCCGGGTCAGTAATCTGCACATGGTGATGCAATTCGTAACGCTCTTTCAGCCCACGCAAAATTGCGATGGTGTCTTCGACTGAAGGCTCGGCAACAAACACTTTCTGGAAGCGTCGCTCAAGCGCGGCATCCTTCTCTATATATTGACGATATTCATCAAGCGTTGTGGCGCCAACGCAGTGCAACTCACCGCGTGCCAGTGCAGGCTTAAGCATGTTACCAGCATCCATGGCACCATCGGCTTTACCTGCGCCCACCATAGTGTGCAGCTCGTCAATAAATAGAATGACGTTACCTTCCTGCTTAGAAAGGTCGTTCAGCACACCTTTAAGACGCTCTTCAAATTCACCACGATATTTTGCGCCCGCCACCAGCGAACCCATATCAAGCGCCAGTACGCGACGCCCTTTCAACCCTTCAGGCACTTCACCGTTAATAATGCGTTGCGCCAGGCCTTCAACAATGGCTGTTTTACCAACACCTGGTTCACCGATGAGTACCGGGTTGTTTTTGGTACGCCGTTGCAATACTTGAATAGTGCGGCGAATTTCTTCATCACGGCCAATCACTGGATCAAGCTTGCCCTGTTCTGCACGCTCAGTCAGATCGACGGTATATTTTTTCAATGCCTGACGTTGGTCTTCAGCACCCTGGTCATTCACGTTTTCGCCTCCACGCATTTGTTCAATTGCTGCTGTCACATTTGCCGTGGTAGCACCTGCTGATTTCAATAAATCAGTTAATGTTCCGCGCGATTCAAGTGCTGCCAGAACAAATAACTCAGACGAAATGAAGTTGTCATTTCGTTTTTGCGCCAGTTTGTCACACAGGTTTAATGCACGGACTAAATCCTGCGAAGGCTGGACGTCACCGCCCGTTCCTTCAACTTGTGGTAAACGGCTTAAAGCTTGCTCGATATCCGTACGTAGCTTGCCAGCATTAACGCCGGCAGAGGTCAGTAACGGACGCACAGATCCGCCTTCCTGATTAAGCAGTGCGCTCATCAAGTGAAGGGGTTCGATAAATTGGTTGTCTTGCCCGAGAGCTAAGGATTGGGCATCAGCGAGAGCAAGCTGGAATTTATTAGTAAGACGATCCAGACGCATAACTCCTCCCATATACAGGTCAAATTTGCTACTGGAGATTAAATGAGGTCATCCCTCAATTATTCAAGGTTAATGACCTGAAATATTTGGAGCGTTAGTTACCCGCACTGGATCGTCTTGATTCGATAGGTTATATCAGCCAAATGAAACTTGCCATACGGCCTGTGGTTCTGTCGCGTCGATATGAGAAAAAATCACCCGCTTCGCTGTAAGTGCAACGGTCACCACCATAAATATGGTTAATGCCCGCGGCAGACAAGCGTTGGCGTGCCAACGTGTAGATGTCAGCGAGGTATTTTTCCCCTGACGGACGAAATGCGCTATCAGCCTGAAGATCTTTAGCCATAAACGCTTCACGCACTTCCAGGCCAACTTCAAATGCTTCAGGGCCGATAGCCGGGCCAAGCCACGCGAAGATATTTTCTGGTGCATCTTTAAAGCAGGCGATGGTTTCTTCAAGCACACCTTCACACAAACCACGCCATCCCGCATGAGCAGCAGCAACCTCAGTTCCTGCCTTATTACAGAATAGCACTGGCAAGCAATCTGCAGTCATTACTGCACAAACGGTGCCCGGCGTTGAGCTATAAGAAGCATCAGCGCGCTTAGACAAATATGGCCCGCCCGTGAGTTTCAACACTTCTTTGCCGTGTACTTGCTCTAACCAAACAGGTTTCGAGGGCAACGAGGCAGCAGCGTAAAAAAGACGGCGATTTTCTTCGACATCATCCAGGTTATCACCGCAGTGGGCTCCCAGATTAAGCGAATCGTAAGGCGGTTGACTCACACCGCCAATACGTGTCGAACTGCAAGCAGCCACTCCTTCAGGAAGCGGCCAATGCGGGACGATCAATTTGCTCATAGCCAGTCCAGTTGATCCTTATGAATTTCTGTATCAGCACGTAATGCTTCAATCAGCTCAACCATATCCTGAGGAATCGGCGCATGCCACTCCATCAACATACCGCTGATCGGATGGTGAAGACGCAGCATAGTTGCATGAAGAGCCTGACGGTCAAACTTACGCAGCACCCTAACAAACTCTTCCGACGCACCTTTTGGCGGGCGTGGACGTCCACCATAAAGCTGATCGCCAACTAATGGATGAGTGATATGCGCCATGTGCACACGAATCTGGTGAGTACGACCTGTTTCCAGACGCAAACGTAGACGAGTGTGCACACGGAAATGTTCCATGATTCGGTAATGCGTGACCGCTGGCTTACCCATCGGATGCACAGCCATATGGGTGCGCTTGGTAGAATGGCGGCTGATTGGCTCGTCTACCGTTCCCCCGGCGGTCATATGACCAATCGCAACTGCTTCATACTCACGCGTGATTTCACGTAATTGCAAAGCCTCAACCAAGTGAGTTTGCGCAGGAACAGTTTTCGCAACGACCATCAAACCAGTCGTGTCTTTATCCAGACGATGCACGATACCCGCACGCGGTACATCAGCAATCGGTGGGTAGTAATGCAATAGTGCATTCAGGACGGTCCCGTCAGGGTTACCCGCACCAGGATGCACAACGAAATCACGCGGTTTGTTAATCACCAGAATATCGTCATCTTCATAGACGATATTGAGCGGGATATCTTGTGGTTCCCAGCGCGCTTCCTCTTCGATTTCAGCATTGATAGTGACGCTTTCGCCACCCAATACTTTCTCTTTCGGCTTGTCGCTGATAGTGCCATTGACCAGCACACGCTGATCAATAATCCATTCTTTTATACGCGAACGTGAATAATCCGGGAACAATTCGGCCAAAGCTTGATCTAAGCGTTGACCGAGTTGAGATTCGGAGACAGTTGCGGTGAGTTGTACTAGTTGTGCCATAGACAGCTTCTTCGTTAACGTTGGGTTTTACGGCAATGCCGTTTAATATAGTGTGCTATTGTAGCTGGTCTTTATCGGGAGCTGGTACTGCGAGCCTCCCGGATAACATTCTGAGGAAAGTCAAAACGTCATGACGCGTATGAAATATCTGGTGGCAGCAGCCACGTTGAGCCTGGCATTGGCTGGTTGCTCCAGTTCCAAGGATGAGGTTCCTGATAATCCACCTTCTGAGATCTATGCGACTGCGCAGCAAAAGTTGCAGGACGGTAACTTTAAAGCGGCGATAACGCAACTGGAAGCGCTGGATAACCGTTATCCGTTCGGGCCTTACTCGCAGCAAGTGCAGTTAGATCTTATTTACGCTTATTATAAGAACGCTGATTTGCCACTGGCTCAGGCAGCGATTGACCGCTTTATGCGCCTTAATCCTACCCATCCAAACATTGACTACGTACTTTACATGCGTGGTCTGACGGACATGGCGTTGGATGATAGCGCATTACAAGGCTTCTTTGGCGTCGATCGTTCAGACCGAGATCCAGCTCATGCACGTGATGCTTTCAACGATTTCTCTAAGCTGGTTCGTGGTTATCCGAACAGCCAGTATGTCACCGATGCCACCAAGCGTCTGGTGTTCCTGAAAGATCGTTTAGCGAAATATGAGCTTTCAGTGGCGCAATACTACACTAAACGCGGCGCGTGGGTTGCAGTAGTTAACCGTGTCGAAGGAATGTTGCGTGATTTCCCTGATACTCAGGCCACTCGTGATGCTCTGAAGCTGATGGAAAATGCTTACCGTGAAATGCAAATGCCAGCCCAGGCTGACAAAGTTGCAAAAATTATCGCGGCTAATAGCAACAACACCTGATTCACCAATTTATCAAAACAAAATGGCAGCCCTATGGCTGCCATTTTTATTGCCTGAAATACGTAAACTGAAACGGTTTAGCGTCAAGTCATCCAATCAAATATGGACGCTATTTCTCACTTCCACAAGCTTTAAAAACAGAGATCCTGTCCTGCCTCACAAAAAGGGTTTACTGACAAAAAGTGACAAAATAATGTGATTTGCATCACACATTTTGACATTCAGAAAGGTATGCTGGAGTTACCAAGACGGGAATGACAAGAGGTAACTTTATGACAATGAACATTACCAGCAAACAAATGGAAATCACCCCAGCTATTCGTCAGCACGTCGCAGACCGTCTAACAAAACTGGACAAGTGGCAAACTCATCTAATTAATCCACACATTGTTTTGTCCAAAGAACCGAAAGGTTTCGTGGCTGATGCCACCATTAATACGCCAAATGGCCAGCTCGTAGCGAGCGCCAAACACGATGATATGTATACGGCTATCAACGATTTGATCAACAAACTGGAGCGGCAGTTGAATAAAGTGCAACACAAGGGTGAAGCGCGTCGCACAGCAGGTTCAGTGAAAGACGTTGCTATCGCGGAAATTGAAGAAGAGTAATCAGTTCGCTTTATCAAACTCAACGCGCCTCCGGGCGCGTTTTTTATTGACAGAGCGAAAACAGACCGAGTACCTTACTTGTCTGACTTATCAGGAATCACCCATGAAACTATTTCCGTTTTTCTTCGCATTCTTTTTTACCTTCCCCTGAATGGGAGGCAATTCGTCGTGTGATAAAGAATGCGAAGACGAACAAACAAGCCTCCCGAAACCCGGGAGGCTTTTTTTATGGAATTCGAAAAGGTAGCGATATGAGTGAGACAAACCCATTGCTGGCACTGCGCGACAAAATTAGCGCCCTGGATGTAAAACTGCTGGCATTGCTGGCGGAGCGTCGCTTATTAGCTGTAGAAGTCGGAAAAGCTAAACTTGCCACTCACCGCCCGGTACGAGATATTGACCGCGAGCGTGATTTACTGGAGCGCCTGATTACTCTTGGCAAAACGCATAATCTGGACGCTCATTACATTACTCGCTTGTTCCAGTTGATCATTGAAGATTCGGTTCTGACTCAGCAAACGCTACTTCAGCAGCATCTGAATAAAACCAATCCGCAATCTGCCCGAATTGCTTTCCTTGGCCCTAAAGGCTCTTATTCTCATCTCGCTGCTCGTCAGTATGCCGCCAGACATTTTGAACAATTTATTGAAAGCGGCTGTGCAAAATTTCATGACATCTTTAATCAGGTCGAAACCGGTCAAGCCGATTACGCAGTCGTGCCACTAGAGAACACCAGTTCTGGTGCAATTAACGATGTCTATGATTTGTTGCAGCACACCAGTTTATCCATCGTTGCCGAGATGACTGTGCCCATAGATCACTGTGTGTTGGTTAAAGGTACGACGGATTTAGACACTATCCACACGGTGTATAGCCATCCGCAGCCTTTCCAGCAATGTAGCCAGTTCATCAATCGCTACCCAAACTGGAAAATTGAATATTGTGAGAGTACTTCTGCAGCGATGGAGAAGGTTGCTCAGGCGAACTCACCTCATGTCGCGGCATTAGGTAGCGAAGCAGGTGGCGCGCTGTATGGCTTACAAGTTCTGGAACGAAACCTGGCAAATCAGACGCAAAACATTACTCGCTTCATCGTACTGGCTCGCAAAGCCATTGAAGTAACAGACCAGGTTCCGGCGAAAACCACTCTGCTGATGGCGACAGGCCAACAAGCCGGTGCGCTGGTTGAAGCCCTGCTGGTGCTGCGAAACCACAACCTGATCATGACAAAACTGGAATCGAGGCCGATTAACGGTAACCCGTGGGAAGAGATGTTTTATCTGGATGTTCAGGCAAACCAGAACGATGAAGCAATGCATAAAGCCCTTCGCGAGCTGGGCGAAATCACCCGCTCAATGAAAGTACTTGGCTGTTATCCGAGTGAGAACGTGGTGCCTGTCGATCAGGTGTAACACTGGCAGTAAGCCAGCGTTATGCTGGCTTACTGATTTCTTTAAACTTCAGTTTTGGCATTCCCGCCACTGCGACTTTAATCGTAAAAATCGCGCCGGACAGTGGCCTTTCCGCGACTTCCGCATCTTCCATATTTTCTCGCGTAGTCGTGATGAATAACGTTCTCATATCATCGCCACCAAAACAGACCATCGTAGGGCAACGTACAGGCAGCTGATACTCTTCCAGTACATTTCCCGTTGGTGACAAGCGTGCAATACGGTAGCCATCAAATAACGCTGTCCAGTAACAACCTTCTTCGTCAATTGCAGCACCGTCAGGAATCCCCTCCCCCAACTCAAAACGTTTAAACACTTCACGCTTGCCCGGTTCACCATGTTCATCTAACGGAGTTCTGTAAATCACACGGTTAGGTGTGTCTGATGTGAACATCCATTTTTTATCTGCACTAAACGCCAGGCCATTGGCGCCATGGATATCATGCTGAATGACGTGCGGCGTCAAATCGTTATCCACGCGGCACAATAATGCCCCGTTGTAATCACCCGGTCCCCAAAATGTTCCGGCATAAAAACGCCCATCCCGGTCAGTTCCCCCATCATTAAAACGAGCTAATGCCGGGTTATTAGGGTTGTCACAGACTTTGCGAGTAATAAGCCCAGTGCGGTTAGTCAGATAAATTCCGCTTCGCAGCGCGACAATAAAACCGCCAGTTTCGCACAATGCAAAACATCCAACCTCTTCGGAAAACTGAATCACATCGTGTTTTTTGCTTTCGATGTTGTAGCGATGCATTTCATTTTCGAGAATATCCGTCCAGTAGAGGCAGTTTTCCTCAGCACTCCAGGTGGGGCATTCAGGTAAGTGACCGGTGTAATCGAACAGAACTTGCGGCTGAGCCATTTTTCTATCCTTCATTGCCAATAAAAAAAGCCATTAGGTTTCCCTGATGGCTTTAGATTATAAGACTATTTTGCAATTACGGTCGGCTATCATTCGCCTGGCGTAATAAAGTGCGGCTTTCACTCTGGAAGCGCTGCGCGTAATCACCAAACCAATGTTCGACTTTACGGAAGCTGTCGATGAACGCTTGTTTATCACCATGCTCAAGCAAGCCAATTGCCTCACCGAATCGCTTGTAGTAGCGCTTGATCAGCTCCAGATTGCTTTCGGAGGACATAATAATGTCAGCGTAAAGCTGTGGGTCCTGAGCGAATAAGCGCCCGACCATTGCCAGCTCCAGGCGATAAATCGGTGAAGAAAGCGCCAGCAACTGCTCAAGCTGAACATTTTCTTCGGCCAGGTGAAGACCATATGCAAAAGTTGCAAAGTGGCGCAACGCCTGAATGAACGCCATATTCTGGTCGTGTTCAACCGCCGTGGAGCGATGCAAACGCGCGCCCCAAACCTGAATCTGCTCCAGAAACCACTGATAGGCTTCCGGCTGGCGACCATCGCAATACACCACAACTTGCTTCGCAAGGCTCCCACTATCAGGCCCAAACATTGGGTGCAACCCGAGAACCGGGCCCTGATGTGCTGCCAGCATAGCTTGCAATGGACCGTTTTTTACCGAAGCCAGATCGACCAAAATACAGTCATTTGGCAATGGCGGGAGCTGCGCAATCACCTGTTCGGTGATATGAATCGGGACGCTGACAATCACCATGCCCGCATCAGCCATCAACTCTGGTGCTTTAGCCCAGTCTTCTTTTTCAAGAATTCGAACCTGATAGCCAGACAGCGTAAGCATTTTTTCAAACAAGCGCCCCATTTGCCCACCACCACCGACGATTACAACCGGGCGCAATGCAGGAAATAGCGTTTTAAAGCCTTTGTCATTCTCGCTTGAGTAAGACTCTCGCATTACGCGGCGCAGTACGTCTTCAATCAGATCTGGTGGAACACCTAACGCTTCAGCTTCTTTGCGGCGAGAAGCCAGCATCGCCGCTTCACGTTCCGGAACATAAATCGGTAACCCATACTGGCTTTTGACTTCGCCAACTTCCGCTACAAGTTCCAGGCGACGTGCCAGTAGTCCCAGCAACGCCTTATCCACTTCATCGATTTGATCGCGCAGCGCGGTCAATTCAGCCACCATAGTAAAACCTCTTATGCCTGACGCGCCGCAAGCGTACCGTTCAAATCCTGATGAATCTCACGCAGTAAAGTCTCTGTCGTTTCCCAATCGATGCAAGCATCAGTTACAGATACGCCATACTTCATTTCGCTGCGAGGTTGTTCTGAAGATTGATTACCCTCATGGATATTACTTTCAATCATCAGGCCAATAATCGAACGGTTACCATCTTTAATTTGAGCGACAGCTGATTCAGCTACACCCGGCTGGCGGCGGTAATCTTTGTTTGAATTGCCATGGCTGCAATCTATCATCAAGGCCGGGCGGAGTCCTGCCTGTTCCATCTCTTTTTCACACTGCGCGACATCTGCCGGGCTGTAGTTAGGTGCTTTGCCACCACGTAAAATCACGTGGCCATCAGGGTTACCTTGCGTCTGCAACAGGCAGACCTGGCCTGCCTGGTTGATACCGACAAAACGGTGTGGCATCGAAGCCGCACGCATTGCATTAATTGCGGTGCCCAGGCTGCCATCGGTACCATTTTTAAAACCAACTGGCATTGAAAGGCCAGAAGCCATTTCACGGTGAGTCTGGGACTCAGTGGTGCGCGCACCGATTGCAGACCAGCTGAACAGATCGCCCAAGTATTGCGGGCTATTAGGATCAAGCGCTTCGGTTGCCAGCGGCAGCCCCATGCTCACCAACTCTACAAGCAATTGACGAGCAATTTTCAAGCCGCCTTCGACATCAAACGAGCCATCCATATGTGGATCGTTGATAAGCCCTTTCCAGCCCACAGTCGTACGTGGCTTTTCAAAATAGACGCGCATCACGAGGTACAGACTATCGCTAACTTGTTCAGACAAGGTTTTAAAACGACGAGCATATTCAATCGCGGTTTCCGGGTCGTGGATTGAGCAAGGTCCACACACCACTAACAGACGAGGATCGCGGCCAGCGATAATGTTGGAAATCGTCTGACGGGACTGTTCGATCTGCGCTTCCTGAGCGGCGGTCAGCGGGAATTCCGCTTTCAGTTGATCCGGAGTGATTAATACCTGTTCGTCAGAAATATGAACGTTGTTCAGCGCGTCTTTTTGCATGATGGCGATCCTGTTAGCTCGTTTGCGATAGTCGTTTCCTCAGTGAGGATGGCACTACATTACCAGCTTTAGTAAAGATTGCAATCCATATTACGTAAACAATACGTTACACATACAAAATAATTGCCGTTTAAGGCACGTCAACACATAACAATCGTAAACAAAAATATACACAACGCATAAGCAAGCCAGTTTCCTGCACATTCATGCATTCTTTAAAAAATAACGTCATGGGGAACCATAACCACTCTATGCTCAGAGAATACCCTTTGAAATGGATATCGCCGCAATGCGTTACTTAGCTTTGATTCCTGTATTGTTATTAACTGGCTGTTATGTCGATCCCTATACCCATGCCCCAACGCCTGCCCCCACCGACTGGTATCAGGCTGGCTGGGATGATGCGATGTCGGGACAACCCATAAGAAGTAATACTGTCATTGCGCATTTGCATAACGATGAAAATGTTGACCGTGAAGAATGGTTAAAAGGTTATGCCGGTGGCCAGGAGCGGATTTGTGATCCTAAATTCTTAGAGATCCTTGGAGAAAGTGGAAAGTCGTTCCCAGCCAGCTGCGAAACACTTCCAGATGTAGCCGAGCGGCAAGCGCAATGGGAAAAAGCGAGTCGTAAAGGCTTTCAGGAATCCTTCATGCATTAAGCAAAAAAAGGGCTGCCAGATGGCAGCCCTTGATATGGATGTCGCGCTAGCGAAATCTTACTTAGTCAGACGCTCTTTAATACGAGCAGACTTACCAGTACGCTCACGCAGGTAGTACAGTTTAGCTTTACGAACGGCACCACGACGTTTAACAGTAATGCTGTCGATTACTGGGGAGTGAGTCTGGAATACACGCTCAACACCTTCGCCGTTGGAAATTTTACGAACAGTGAATGCAGAGTGCAGACCGCGGTTACGGATAGCGATAACCACGCCCTCAAATGCCTGCAGACGTTTTTTAGAACCTTCAACGACCCATACTTTCACTTCCACGGAATCACCCGGACGGAATGAAGGTACATCCTGTTTCATCTGTTCTTGTTCAATTTGCTTAATAATGTTGCTCATAATTTTGTCTCTTATCCTGGGTAAACTGATAATCGGGGGCTTACGCCATCCCATCATGTTTATGTTGCTGTATTTGCGTGTTCCCGTTGGAACTCCGCCAGCAACCTTGCTTGCTCTTCAGTCAGAGCCAGGTTTTCCAGAAGTTCAGGTCTTCTAAGCCAGGTACGGCCCAGCGACTGTTTCAGGCGCCACCGGCGAATCTGTTCATGGTTTCCCGACAGTAAAACTGGCGGAACCTCCATGCCTTCTAACACTTCAGGACGGGTATAGTGTGGGCAGTCCAACAATCCATCGGCAAACGAATCTTCGATTGCTGATGACTGATGCCCCAGGACTCCCGGAATAAACCGAGAAACTGAGTCAATCAGTACCATTGCTGGTAATTCACCACCACTGAGAACGTAATCGCCGATTGACCATTCTTCATCAATTTCGGTTTGGATTACGCGCTCATCTATCCCTTCGTAACGACCACAAACCAGAATTAACTTCTCATTTGTTGCCAGTTCACTGACGCCTTCTTGATCAAGCTTGCGTCCCTGAGGTGACAGATAGATAACCTTAGCACCTTCCCCTGCCGCTGCTTTCGCTGCGTGGATGGCTTCCCGCAAAGGATTTACCATCATGAGCATACCCGGTCCGCCGCCGTAAGGACGATCGTCCACGGTACGGTGCCGGTCATAAGTGAAGTCACGTGGACTCCAACTCTGGATGCTCAGCAGGCCATTTTTTACAGCCCGGCCAGTTACCCCGAAGTCGGTAATTGCGCGAAACATCTCTGGAAACAGGCTAACTACACCAATAAACACAAGCCAATCCCCATTACGCCGTCTTTTACCGTTTATCCGGAGGTTTTAAAAACCAGGATCCCAATCTACTTCAATCGTTTGAGTAGCGAGATCGACTTTCTTGATAACCTGCCCATCGAGGAACGGAACCAGCCGCTCCTTGATACCGAACGCATCTTTCAGGTTTGCCTTAATGACGAGAACGTCATTTGAGCCGGTTTCCATCATGTCGATGACTTTACCGAGCTGATATCCTTCAGTAGTGACAACCTGGCAACCCATAAGGTCTTTCCAGTAGTAGTCACCCTCTTCGAGATGAGGCAATTGCGTTGAATCGACGACAATTTCGCAATTAGTCAGAAGATTCGCAGCATCCCGATCATCAATACCTTTCAGTTTGATGACCAGATCCTGATTGTGGTGCTTCCAGCTTTCCAGCTGTACTTGCTGCCACTGACCCGCCTTCTGGATAAACCAGGGCTGATAGTCAAAAATGCTATCGGCGTCTTCGGTGGAGGAAAACACTCTGAGCCAACCACGAATCCCATAGCAGGAACCCATCTTGCCCAACACGATTGGGTTAACAGGAGCCTTTGCAGCGAGTTGATTGCTCATCATGACCACCGTGACAGATTAAGCTGCTTTTTTTGCTGCTTTGATCAGCGCAGATACGCGATCAGAAACGGTTGCGCCTTGGCCAACCCAATGCTCGATACGATCCAGATCCAGGCGAGTTGCCTCGTCTTTTTCACCAGCGATAGGGTTGAAGAAACCAACACGCTCGATGAAACGACCGTTACGTGCATTACGGCTGTCAGTAACAACAACCTGGTAGAACGGACGCTTTTTAGCGCCGTGACGTGCTAAACGAATAGTTACCATAACATCCTCTTTAGTGAATAAAACATCGGGCCCCATCGAGGGATGGAGCCCGGTGTCATATTAAAAGCCCGAAAATTTTACTCATTTCGGCGCAAAATGCAATCTAAATGAGCTTAACGACCTGGGAAACCTGGTGGCATCATACCTTTCATGCCACGCATCATTTTCGCCATTCCGCCTTTCTTCATCTTTTTCATCATGCGTTGCATGTCGTCAAACTGCTTGAGTAGACGGTTGACATCTTGCACCTGCATACCCGCACCCATCGCGATACGACGTTTACGTGAACCTTTGATAATCTCTGGCTGCGCACGCTCTTTGAGCGTCATGGAATTAATAATGGCTTCCATTCGCACCAGGACTTTGTCATCCATTTGCGACTTAACGTTATCCGGCAATTGCCCCATTCCTGGCAATTTGCTCATCATACTCGCCATGCCACCCATGTTTTTCATCTGCTTGAGCTGCTCAAGGAAATCGTTGAGATCAAACCCATCGCCCTTTTTCAGCTTGCTGGCTAATTTCTCAGCCTGAGCACGGTCAACTTTGCTCTCAATATCTTCGATAAGCGACAGAACATCGCCCATCCCCAGAATACGGGAAGCAATACGATCCGGGTGGAAAGGCTCCAGCGCTTCCGTTTTCTCACCCACACCGAGGAATTTAATCGGCTTGCCGGTGATATGTCGGATAGACAGTGCCGCACCGCCACGCGCATCACCATCGACTTTCGTCAGTACGACGCCGGTCAGCGGTAATGCTTCGTTAAAGGCTTTAGCTGTATTTGCCGCATCCTGGCCGGTCATTGCGTCAACAACAAACAGGGTTTCAACTGGGTTAATCGCAGCATGAACCTGTTTGATTTCGTCCATCATCGCTTCATCGACGTGTAAGCGACCGGCGGTATCCACCAGCAGTACGTCGAAGAATTTCAGCTTCGCTTCTTTCAGCGCCGCATTTACGATATCAACTGGCTTTTGCCCGACATCGGACGGGAAGAAATCGACACCGACTTGTTCAGCCAGCGTTTCCAACTGTTTGATCGCCGCAGGGCGATAAACGTCGGCAGAAACCACCAGCACTTTTTTCTTGTGCTTCTCACGTAGGAATTTACCTAACTTACCTACGCTTGTGGTTTTACCCGCACCTTGCAAACCCGCCATCAGCACAACGGCTGGCGGCTGTGCTGCAAGATTCAGGCTCGCATTCTCTTCGCCCATCGCTGCAACAAGTTCGGCGCGAACGATTTTGACGAACTCCTGACCCGGAGTCAGGCTTTTGTTAACTTCATGACCAACCGCTTTTTCTTTTACGCGGCTGATAAAGTCACGCACAACCGGCAGCGCAACGTCCGCTTCCAGCAATGCCATGCGCACTTCGCGCAGTGTTTCTTTTACATTCTCTTCAGTCAGCCGCCCGCGGCCGCTGATATTGCGCAGTGTGCGCGACAGACGGTCAGTTAAATTATCAAACATTGTCTTTTGCCTAACGTGGTAACTTAGGGCCGCGGTACGCGACACAAAACAGAATTTGGCGGATTATACCATGAAGCCGCGTTTGGTGTGATGCAACGGTTAGAGTTGGAGCAGGCGGCAGGTAACGTTATACTGTTTTTTTTCTTCTCTGGCTAATTGACCGACACTTTATATGCCTGTTTTCGCAATCCTTGCGCTTGTAGCCTATTCCTGCAGCCTCGCGCTGATCATCCCGGGCCTGCTGACAAAAAACAGTGGGTGGCGCCGTTTCGCCATTATATCGGCCGTCATAGCGCTGGTAAGCCATGGCGTGGCCCTTGAAGCACGTATTTTTAATGCCGATGGAGGTCAGAACCTCAGCTTGCTCAACGTCGGTTCGCTTGTCAGTTTGATGATATGTACCGTGATGACCATTGTGGCATCACGCAATCGCGGCTGGCTGCTGTTACCGATTGTTTACGCTTTCGCCTTAATCAATCTGGCACTTGCCACCTTTATGCCTAACGAATTCATCACACGCCTTGAAGCTACACCAGGTATGATGGTGCATATTGGTTTGTCACTCTTTGCCTATGCCACGCTGATTATCGCCGCTCTTTACGCGTTGCAACTCGCCTGGATTGATTATCAGCTCAAGAACAAAAAACTCGCCTTCCGTGCTGAAATGCCGCCGTTGATGAGTATTGAGCGCAAAATGTTTCACATCACTCAAGTCGGCGTTGTACTGCTGACGTTAACCCTATGTACCGGTCTGTTTTATCTAAAAAATCTTTTCAGTCTGGAAAATGTCGACAAGGCGGTATTGTCGATTCTCGCGTGGTTTGTCTACATCGTTTTACTTTGGGGGCACTACCATGAAGGTTGGAGAGGCCGTCGTGTAGTCTGGTTTAACGTCGCTGGTGCTGCAATTTTGACACTCGCCTATTTTGGTAGCCGCGTCCTGCAACAATTTGTCGGCTAATGTTATCTTTTTAAAGGAACACCCTTTTGGAACAGATCTCAACGACTACGTTGATTGTCACATTGATCATCATGGTAGTCGTTTCAGCGTACTTCTCCGGCTCTGAAACCGGCATGATGACGCTTAACCGTTATAAGTTGCGTCATCTTGCCAAACAAGGCAATCGTGCAGCTAAACGGGTGGAAAAACTTCTTCGTAAACCAGACCGCCTGATCAGTCTGGTGTTAATTGGTAATAACCTCGTCAATATCCTCGCCTCAGCCATCGGCACCATTGTGGGTATGCGTTTATACGGTGATGCCGGTGTTGCTATCGCCACCGGCATTCTCACCTTTGTGGTGTTGGTTTTCGCCGAAGTATTGCCGAAAACCATTGCTGCTCTGTATCCGGAAAAAGTGGCTTTCCCAAGTAGTTTCCTACTAGGGCCATTGCAAATACTGATGATGCCGTTGGTTTGGTTACTTAACGTCATCACTCGCATGCTAATGCGTCTTATGGGGATCAAAAACGTCAGCACCGTAAGTAGCGCCCTTAACAAAGACGAATTACGTACTCTGGTACATGAGTCGCATTCGAAAATTTCCCGCCGCAACCAGGACATGCTGCTTTCCGTGCTCGATCTGGAAAAAATCAGTGTCGATGACATCATGGTGCCGCGAAATGAAATTGTTGGTATCAACATCAACGACGACTGGAAATCTATTGTTCGCCAACTGACACACTCCCCACACGGGCGCATCGTGCTGTACCGCGACACACTGGATGATGCCATCAGTATGCTGCGTGTGCGTGAAGCCTACCGTTTGATGACAGAAAAGCAGGAGTTCACCAAAGAAACTCTGCTACGTGCCTCTGACGAGATTTATTTCGTTCCCGAAGGGACACCGCTCAGCGTGCAGCTGGTTAAATTCCAGCGCAATAAAAAGAAAGTCGGTCTGGTCGTCGACGAATACGGTGATATTCAGGGTCTGGTCACAGTGGAAGACATTCTTGAAGAGATTGTCGGTGATTTCACTACTTCCATGTCACCAACGCTTGCTGAAGAAGTGACGCCGCAAAATGATGGTTCCGTGATTATTGAAGGCGGTGCTAACGTTCGTGAAATCAACAAAGCCTTCAACTGGACGCTGCCAGAAGACGAAGCCCGCACCGTAAACGGTATGCTACTTGAAGAGCTGCAGGAGATACCGGCTATCGACACTCGCGTGCGCTTAAGCAACTACGATATTGATATTCTTGATGTGCAAGACAACATGATTAAGCAAGTGCGGGTGACCCCGGTGACGCCGCTGCGACAAAGTGTTGAACAAAAGTATGACTAGTCCTGATATAC
>NZ_LXEO01000036.1 GCF_001654865.1 Buttiauxella noackiae ATCC 51607
AGTAGAAACAAAAAAGCCAGCCTCGAAGGCTGGCTTTTTATTTAAAGCAATTAGGCGAATTACGCTTTTGCTTTCGCAACAGAAACCATTGCTGCACGCAGTGTGCGACCATTCAGGGTATAACCCTTCTGCATCACCATTAGCACATGGTTTGGTGCCACATCTTCAGATTCAACCATCGCAATTGCCTGATGCACATCCGGGTTGAACGGCACGTTGGTTTCGCCAACCACATCCACACCAAATTTACGCACCACATCCAGCATCGATTTCTGAGTTAATTCGATGCCTTCAATCATAGCGGCCAAATCAGTGTTGGACTTGTCAGCCACTTCCAGAGCACGGTCAAGGCTGTCGATAACAGGTAGCAGTTCGTTGACGAATTTGTCTAAAGCGAACTTGTGCGCCTTTTCAATATCGAGCTCGGTGCGGCGACGGAGGTTTTCCATTTCCGCTTTGTTGCGTAACGCAAGGTCACGCTCGCGCTGCTGAACTTCTTCCAGTTGCGCTGTTAAATCGGCAATTTGTTCATCGCGCGGATCAACCACTTCGGCACCCTCTACGGCCTCGACTTCTTCGTGGCTTTCCATTGCAATTTCGTCCGAGACTTGCTCGTCTGGTGTTTTTTGATCTTTACTACTCATGAATTTCTCCGCGTTTTTAGCATTCATCTCGCTGGTTCGCTTATTATGGGGATCAGTTTCCTGGATTCAAGGGAACGTGACATATTGTCATAAATGACTGCATCTTTGCGTATAAGGACCATCGGCATAATGAACAAACATTTCAACTGCATTGGTATTGTCGGGCACCCTCGTCACCCCACTGCCCTCACCACGCATGAAATGCTGTATCGCTGGCTATGCACCAAAGGCTACGATGTCATTGTCGAGTCGCAAATTGCCCAGGAACTTAACCTTAAAAACGTGAAAACCGGCACATTGGCAGAAATTGGTCAGCAGGCCGATCTCGCCGTTGTGGTTGGTGGTGATGGCAATATGCTTGGCGCAGCTCGCGTTCTTGCTCGCTATGATATTAAAGTTATTGGCATCAACCGTGGCAACCTGGGTTTTCTAACCGACCTTGATCCGGATAATGCTCAGCAACAACTGGCGGATGTTCTTGAGGGGCATTACATCGCAGAACGTCGTTTCTTGCTTGAAGCCCAGGTTTGCCAACAAGATACTCCAACGCGCCTGAGCACAGCCATCAACGAAGTCGTTCTACATCCCGGCAAAGTGGCGCACATGATTGAATTCGAAGTCTATATCGATGAGATCTTTGCTTTCTCACAACGTTCTGACGGGCTAATCATCTCTACGCCAACAGGTTCAACGGCCTATTCGCTCTCTGCTGGCGGCCCAATTCTGACTCCATCGCTTGATGCCATTACGCTTGTGCCAATGTTCCCACACACGCTGTCTGCTCGCCCGCTGGTCATCAACAGTAGCAGCACTATTCGCCTGCGTTTTTCACATATGGGTAGTGACCTGGAAATCAGCTGCGATAGCCAGATTGCTCTTCCTATACAGGAAGGCGAGGACGTATTGATTCGCCGCTGCGATTACCACCTCAATCTGATACACCCTAAAGATTACAATTATTTCAACACATTAAGCTCAAAGCTCGGCTGGTCGAAAAAATTGTTCTAAAAAATCACTCAGGCTCTTTACTGTATATAAAACCAGTTTATACTGTATGAAAACACAGTCATGTCTTTTCATACAGGAAAGCTATTATGCTGGCACAACTCACCATCAGTAACTTCGCAATAGTTCGTGAACTGGAAATTGATTTTCACCACGGCATGACCGCCATTACCGGTGAGACAGGTGCCGGTAAATCTATTGCGATTGATGCCCTGGGGTTGTGTCTCGGCGGCCGCGCTGAAGCAGACATGGTGCGCCGAGGTGCCAGCCGTGCCGACCTCTGTGCCCGCTTCTCCCTGAAAGATACCCCCGCAGCTTTGCGCTGGCTGGAAGAAAACCAACTTGATGATGGACGTGAATGCTTATTGCGTCGAGTTATCAGCAGTGATGGTCGTTCACGCGGCTTTATTAATGGCACTGCCGTTCCCCTTTCACAGCTGCGTGATCTCGGCCAGATGCTGATTCAAATTCACGGACAGCACGCGCACCAACTTTTGTTGAAACCTGAGCATCAAAAAAATCTGCTCGATGGTTATGCCGGGGAAACTGCCCTCTTGCGGCAAATGGCAGAGCGCTACCGCGAATGGCATCAAAGCTGCCGAACTCTTGCACAGTATCAGCAGCTTGCCCAGGAACGCGCATCACGTACTGAACTGCTTAATTACCAGCTAAAAGAACTCAATGAATTCTCACCTGTCGCCGGTGAATTCGAACAAATCGATGAAGAGTACAAAAGGTTGGCAAACAGTGGGCAACTGATTTCCACTAGCCAACAAGCGCTGGCAATTCTTGCAGATGGGGAAGACAACAATCTGCAAAGCCAACTGTATACCGTGCGCCATCTGATGGAAGAATTAGCCGGAATGGATCCAAAACTATCTGGCGTATTGAATATGCTTGAAGAGGCCAACATTCAGATTTCAGAAGCCAGCGATGAGTTACGCCACTACTGCGACCGACTGGATCTGGACCCAAACCGTTTGTATGAGCTGGAGCAGCGGATCTCCAGGCAAATATCTCTGGCGCGCAAGCACCATATTGCACCTGAAGAATTGCCGGTTTTCCACCAACAACTGCTAGAAGAGTTGCAGCAACTCGATGAGCAGGCCAGCTCTCAGGATGAACTGATGCAAGCTGTCACTCTCCATCATCAGCAAGCACTGAGTATCGCGCATGAATTGCATCAACGCCGTGCACATTACGCAGCCGAACTTTGCGAATTGATTACCGAGAGCATGCATTCGCTATCAATGCCACACGGCAAACTGGCTATCGACGTAGAGTTTAATGAAAATCACCTAACCGCCGAAGGTGCAGACCGCATTGATTTCCGTGTAACGACTAACCCTGGCCAACCATTACAACCACTGGCAAAAGTAGCCTCCGGTGGTGAACTTTCACGTATTGCTCTGGCCATTCAGGTCATCACCGCGCGTAAAATGGAAACTCCGGCCTTAATCTTCGATGAAGTCGATGTCGGTATCAGCGGCCCAACCGCAGCAGTGGTAGGCAAATTACTCCGCCAGTTGGGTGAGTCCACGCAAGTCATGTGCGTAACCCACCTGCCACAAGTTGCTGGCTGCGGACATCATCACTTCTTTGTCAGCAAAGAAACCGATGGTGAAATGACGGAAACCCATATGCAGCCTTTGGATAAGCGCTCACGCCTGCAAGAGCTGGCTCGTTTACTCGGTGGCAGCGAAGTCACACGCAATACACTTGCGAACGCAAAAGAGTTACTGGCAGCTTAACGGCTCTTGTCGATACACATTATGCAGTGCATGATATGCATCGTTCAAAAAACAAGCATTCCGCTAGCATATTGTTAATTGAGCAGGTTTTAAGCCAACTTTTTTGCCGAACCAGGGTCAGAGTTAAGCGCCTTAATGTTTTAAACTGCGTAAAGGTTTATTATCATCGGCATATTATGAATGAGCCATGTGCTGCTCGGGCCCGAAAAGGAATCAAATCACTATGCGCTGTAAAACGCTGACTGCTGCCGCAGCGGTTCTTCTTATGCTGACCGCAGGCTGTTCCACTCTGGAGCGAGTGGTTTACCGCCCCGACATTAACCAGGGGAACTACCTGACACAAAACGATGTGTCAAAGATTCGTACTGGCATGACTCAACAGCAAGTTGCGTATGCTCTGGGTACGCCAATGATGACCGATCCATTCGGTACAAGTACCTGGTTCTATGTTTTCCGCCAGCAGCCGGGGCATGAAAATGTCACTCAGCAAACGCTGACGCTGACCTTCAACAGCAGCGGTGTGTTGACTAACATCGACAACAAGCCAAAGCTGGAAAAAGAATAACCAATAAAAAAGGTGCCAATCGGCACCTTTTTTTTGGCTACTTCTGAGCAGCTTTTTCAGCTCTCTGGCGTCTGAGTTCTTTCGGATCAGCGATCAGAGGTCGATAAATTTCCACCCTGTCACCATCATTAACCGTATCGGTGAGTTTTACCGGTCGGCTAAAAACTCCTACTTTGTTCTTTGCCAAATCGATATCGGTGCGCAGTTCGAGAATGCCCGACGCGGCAATTGCCTGTTCAACAGTGCTGTCTTGTGCCAGTCGAACCTTGAGCAAGTACTGCTTTTCCGGTAGCGCGTAAACCACTTCGACCTTAATTTCAGGCGACACTGTAGACCTCTTTGGCGCGAACGGTAAACGCCTGAACCATATTCCCCGCAAGTTCCTTGAAGATACGGCCAAACGCCAGTTCGATCAGTTTGTTAGTAAATTCAAAATCAAGCTGAAACTCGATGCGGCATGCTTCGGCGCTCAGTGGCGTAAACTTCCAGCCCCCCATCAATGACTTGAATGGCCCATCGACAAGATGCATCAGAATACTTTGATTGCTGGTAAGCGTATTGCGCGTAGTAAAGGTCTTGCTGATACCAGCCTTAGAAACATCGACCGCCGCCGTCATCTGATCATGCGACGCATCAATCACCCGGCTGCCAGTGCAACCCGGTAAAAAATCTGGGTAAGATTTCACATCGTTCACTAATTGATACATCTGCTCCGCGCTGTAAGGCACTAGCGCAGTACGGGTAATCTGAGGCATAGCATTTCCTGAGAGTCACAAAACGGGCAAATAATAACATTTATCATCACGCAAAGAAAAACTCTTAGGCCAGAGCCGTGCTAAGATATGCCTTCATCCTCGCAGCGAAGCGGGGTGTATTTGAACTCCTGGATTACTTATACTGAGCAGCACTATGACAAAGAAAAAAGCATTCAAACCAGGTTCAGCCACCATTGCGCAAAACAAACGCGCCCGCCATGAATACTTTATCGAAGATGAGTTTGAAGCGGGTCTCGTGCTACAAGGCTGGGAAGTAAAATCGCTACGTGCAGGGAAAGCCAACATCGGTGACAGCTACGTCATTTTGATCGATGGCGAAGCCTTCCTGTTTGGCGCAAACTTTACCCCGTTAAACGTGGCATCAAGCCATGTGGTCTGTGACCCTACGCGTACCCGTAAACTCCTGCTTAACCAACGTGAACTGGATAATCTTTACGGCCGTATTAACCGAGATGGTTATACCGTCGTGGCGCTGTCGATGTACTGGAAAAATGCCTGGTGCAAAGTGAAAATCGGCGTTGCAAAAGGTAAGAAACAACACGACAAGCGTAATGACCTGAAAGACAAAGAATGGGCGGTGGATAAAGCGCGCATTATGAAACATGCAGGTCGATAAGCACGTCTATAACTTCCTGAAATCTTTACTGGCCCTTGCTGCAAAGGGCCAGCACTGTTAAACCTTGCTAATGCTTCATTAATAGTTCATCTGAAATACATCTTCTTAATGCTAAATTAGTTTCGTTAAGTAATTATCTTTAAAAATAGATTTCTTCATCTTATTAGAAATGTGCTACTCAGTAAAAAACCTCATTATATATTTCATATTCTCCCTTTCTGTTTTATATATAAATTATAAAAAACCCATTCCCATTAACATCTTTTACTTCACCAAAGAAAACAATTAATTACCCTCGCCAGAATAACCACCCAAATACAATGGATATTATATTATTGATGACGGGACATTCAAAAATAGACAGAAAAACCTTCAATAACTTGAATAAATACATAAAAATCAAACAGATAACACGGTAACCATCTATTTTTAACTATAACAAAAACTCATGGATTATTGGCATCTCGTTAAAAAACTCTCTTATTAACCGATTCTAAAACATTTACTTAGGGTCCCTTAATTTGCGCTTTCATGTTTTCCTGTCTATATCTTCATTATCCCCGAAAAGAAATGATACAAAAGTATGAATTTTACATTTAAATAAAGTGACACCCCGGTAGAAAGTAAACACATACCAATAATGTTAGTCGTCAATATTCTGATGTCCGGATTCGTTCGCTTTAAATTTTATAAATGCGTGAGATTGCTATAACAATTTGTTCCGGGGAAATTATTCGCAAGATTAAGCATTTCTAAAGACTACCCCTGTTCACACCGACTGGAGTGATAACAATGCGTTCAATATCAATCATCTCAAAACTTACTGGCGTAACGAACAATGTTGAAGCCTCTGAAATTACGCTAACAGCTCCTTCTATTGTCGAACTTAAAGCCGAACGCTCTGATATCGCCAGCATCGCTCGAACTAACCAGGATATGGTTATCACTCTTCGTGACGGCGAAGTCATTACCGTTAAAAATTTCTATGCTTATGCCGATCAAGGTGGCAACCAACTGGTGCTCGAAGACAGCAAAGGCGCATTGTGGTGGGTGCAGGATACAGATTCAGTTTTTCACTTCGAGCATATCAACAATATTGATGATCTGATGGTTGCCACTGGAGCAGAAAACCACGGCGGCGCAGCTATTTGGCCGTGGGTTTTAGGTGGCGTAGCCATTGCCGGGGGCATTGCGCTAGCCGCAGGTGGTGGCGGCGGCGGCGGTGGCAGTGATAACTCGAACAATGGTGGTAATTCAGCAGGTACACCGAATCCACCACCTCCAACAGGTGATACCACGCCTCCTACGGCGCCGACAAATTTGAATGTTTCAGCAGACGGTAAAACGATCACCGGCAAAGCGGAACCCGGCAGCACGGTGACAATCACAGATCCCAATGGTCAAATTATCGGAAAAGGGACCGCTGGCAGCGATGGCACTTTCACTATCCCGCTAAAGAACCCACAAATCAGCGGTGAAGATCTGACAGCTCATGCTACCGATCCCTCCGGAAACACTGGCCCTGATGCCACGGTCATTGCACCTAATATTCCATTACCGGATGCACCTACACTCACCAATGTAGTGGATGACGTCGCACCAGTACTCGGCACCGTCCCGAAAACTCAACCCACTAACGATAATACCCCAACGCTTCAGGGCACTGGCCAGGCCGGAACAACCGTTCATATTTATGATGGCGACAAAGAAATTGGCACCGCAGTCGTTGATGTTAGCGGCAACTGGAGCTATACCCCAACTACCGCGCTATCTGATGGCTCTCATTCATTTAGTGTTACGGCAACCAATGCCAAAGGTGAAAGTACTCACTCGGCAAGTTACACGGTTACCATCGACACTGTTGCACCCGAGGCTCCCGCAATCAATCAGCTACAAGATGATGTCGGTAGCATCAAAGGATCCATCGTTAGCGGTACATATACCGATGAAACAGCCCCAGTAATCCACGGCACCGGAGAGGCAGGTGACAAAGTCACCATCTTTGATAACGGTATTCAGATCGCTCAGATCATGGTTGGCAGAGATGGAAAATGGAGTTTCACACCTTCCCAACCGCTCGCTGACGGCAGTCACACCATCACTCTGATTCAAACCGATGCTGCAGGTAACGTAAGTAAAACAACGACCAGTCCGACATTTATCGTCGACCACACCCCTCCTGATGCTGCCAAAATCACTAATGTGAGCGAGGATGGCACCAAAGTGACGGGAACTGCCGAGCCAGGAACAACAGTTACTATCACAGGTGCCAATAACGTTGTGCTTGGAACCTCAGTAGTGGGTGCCAATGGCAGCTTTACTATTATCCTCACCCCTGCTCAGACGCACGGTGAATCATTAACCGCAAACATTCACGATCGCGCTGGTAATGTCGGGCCAGATACCAACTTTGATGCATCTAACTCTAATTTTCCAACCGTACCGGTACTTGCTGCCGTGGCTGACAATGCTGGAACAATTACCGGCAACCTAACAAACGGCCAGGTTACAGACGATAAAACTCCGACGCTAAGCGGAACGGCTGAAGCTGGAACGACAGTGACTATCTATGACAAAGGTATATCGATAGGAAGTGTAACGGCTGACGGCACGGGGCACTGGACATTCACTCCTACTGCGTTGCCTGACGGCCAACACGTCTTTACCTTAACCACGACCAACAGCAGTGGCACCAGCGGAACCTCGTCTGGGTTCACCGTTGCAGTTGATACAGCAGCCCCCACAGCTCCAACAGGTCTGGTTGTTTCAGACGACGGTTCGCATGTCACTGGTAGTGCCGAAGCTGGCAGTACCGTCACCATAACCGATAGCAATGGAGATCCTATTGGCAGTGCTATAACCGGTGCTGATGGCAAATTTAATGTCACCATCAACCCACCACAGGTCAACGGTGAAACACTGGAAGCGACGGCTACCGATCCTGCGGGCAACACCAGTGGGCAAAGCTCCGTCATAGCACCCGATCACACCCCGCCGAGCATCCCGATCATTACCGAGCTATTGGATGATGTGGGCACAATTACGGGGCCCATCGCCAATAATGGCGTGACTAATGATGCCCAACCCATGCTTACCGGTACGGGGGAAGCGGGCGACACCATTACGATCTTCGACAAAGGAACACCGATTGGTCAGGTTACGGTTGGCAATGATGGTAAATGGAGTTTCACCCCAGATACGCCACTGACAGAAAGCGAGCATGTACTGACAGTGCAGCAAAGCGATGCTGCGGGCAATAAAAGCCCCCTCGTCATCGGCCCAACGTTTACGGTTGACCTCACACCACCAACAGCCGCAGTTATCGACAGCATTAGCCTGAACGGGACAACGGTTAGCGGGCATGCCGAATCGGGCAGCACAATCACTATTTTTGATGCCAGTAATAAGTTACTGGGTACGGCTTTGGTCGGCGCTGATGGCAAATTTACTGTCAATATTTCGCCTGCTCAGACACACGCTGAATCACTAAGCGCACATATTCAGGACGCTGCAGGTAACGCCGGCCCTAATACGCCTTTTACTGCTTCTAACTCTCAATTCCCAACTGTGCCTGAACTGGACACCGTTACCGACGATGCGGGAACAATAACTGGCACGCTAAACAACGGACAATCAACCGATGATAAAACCCCGACGTTAAGCGGTTTCGCTGAAATAGGAAGTACCGTAACTATATATGACAATGGCATTCTCTCCGGAACCGCTACAGTTGACGGAACTGGCCACTGGAATTACACACCCCCAGCAATACTCGATGGCCAACACGTCTTTACTTTAACCGCGACAAATAGCAGCGGTACCAGCGGCGTATCCCCTGCGTTTACCGTCGTCGTAGATACCCAGGCGCCACTAGCACCAAATGGTCTGGATGTCTCGGCTGATGGCACTATCGTCACCGGTAGCGCAGAAGCTGGCAGTACAGTCACCATAACTGACAGTAACGGTGACCCTATTGGTAGTGCTACAGCCGGCAATGATGGCAAATTTAGCGTTACCATCGATCCGCCGCAGCTTAACGGAGAAACGCTCGGTGCTACCGCAACCGACGCGGCTGGAAATAAAAGTCCTAATGCCACGGTTGTTGCAGAAGATCACACCGCTCCACTCGCACCAACCAATTTATTGGTTTCAGCCGATGGCGAACATGTCACAGGTAATGCTGAACCAGGCAGCACGGTCACCGTCACAAACAGTAAAGGCGTGGTTTTGGGTACGGGCACGGCTGATGTCAACGGAGACTTTGATGTTACTCCGCTCGCACCTGCACAACTCAACGGCCAACCGCTGCTGGTTACTGCTGCTGATGCCGCTCATAACACCAGCCCAAGTGCTACCGTCGTGGCACAAGACCACACCGCACCTGATGCCCCAACAAATTTACATGTAAATGAAGAAGGGACAGTCGTTACCGGGAGTGCCGAACCAGGCAGTACCGTTAAGGTTACCGATGCTAACAATGTTGAATTGGGAAGTGGTACTGCGGGAGGTGACGGTACGTTTACCGTATCTATTACTCCACCACAAACCAACGGTGAAATACTCGGCGTTTCAGCAACAGATAACGCGGGTAACCTCGGGCCTAAAGCACCTGTTGACGCCCCGGACACAACAGCACCATTAGTACCTGTTATCACTCATGTCATTGATGATGTTACCGCTTATACGGGCGATTTGACCAACGGCCAGACCACCAACGACGGCAAGCCAGAAATTCAGGGCACTTCCGAAGAAGGCTCGACGGTAAAAATCTATGACAACGGCGTATTCCTGGGCAGCACAATTGCGGGGGCTGGCGGGGTCTGGAGCTATACTCCAACAACGGCTCTTGGTCAGGGTTTGCACAACCTGACGGCTACCGCGACCGACGCCGCCAATAACACCAGCCCGTCCGCCTCGTTCAGTGTTGTCGTTGACACGATTGCACCGCAGGCTCCAGCCATCACACTGGTTAACGACGACGCAAGCCCGATTACCGGCCCAGTCCAGAACAACGGCTCGACAAACGATCAAACCCCGACCATTCACGGCACTGGCGAACCCGGTTCCGTCCTCACGCTATTGGATGGCACAGCAACACTCACCACGCTGACGATAGACTCGTCCGGCACCTGGAGTTTTACCCCAACAAGTCCGCTGCCCGTTGGTGGTCACACTTTCACTGTCGTTGCCGAAGATGCGGCGGGTAATATCACGGCTCCTTCCGCCGGATTCACCCTCACCGTGGATATAACGCCACCCGCCACACCAGTCATTACTTCAGTTCAGGACAACATCGGCACGGTTACCGTCCCTGTGGCACAAAATACCGCCACCGATGATACTCAACCCCAGGTTAACGGCACCGCAGATGTGGGTTCAACGGTCACCCTGTACGATGGCACAACGCCCGTCGGTAGCGTCGTTGTGGGAAGCGATGGCACGTGGAGCATCACCCCCACGCAGCCATTGAGCGAAGGGCCGCATACGCTTAATGCGATCGCCACTGATGCCGCAGGTAACGCCAGCACCGCCGCCACTTATAATCTGACGGTGGATACAACACCGCCTGACGCGCCGTTTATCCTTTCCGCAGAAGGTGAAGTCGGTGGAAATACCGCCACACTAACCAGCGGCGGCAGCACACAAAGCGGCAGCCCAACACTCACCGGTACTGGCGAGGTCGGGGCCACAATCACTATTTATGATAACGGCGGTACCACGCCGATTGGCACGGTGAAGGTTCCCGCGGGTGGAACCTGGACATTTACCCCAACGCTTAGCGAAGGCACCCATACGCTAACTGCAGTGGCGACAGATCCAGCGGGTAACGTCGGCCTGCCGTCTGCCGGATTTGTCCTGACCGTTGATTCTCTTGCTCCAACCGCACCTGGCATCCCAACAGTCACCGATGACCAGGCTCCGGTGCTGGGCGCAATCAGCAATAACGGCAGCACCAACGACACCACGCCGACCATCTCCGGAACAGGCGGCACGGCTGGCGATACCATTACAATACTGGATAATAACTCGCCAATCGGCACCACCGTTGTGAGAGCAGATGGGAGCTGGAGCTTTACACCCACTACGCCAATCAGCGGGCCAGCTCATTCTATTAGCGTGACTGAAACCGACCTGGCCGGTAACACCAGTCCGAAATCCGGCGCGGTGGCTTTCACTCTTGACACCACGCCACCCAATGCGCCAACCATTACATCAGCAGATGATAACGTCGGCGCAGTGCAGTTGCCGCTGGGAACGGGAAGTACCACCGATGACAACACGCCGACATTTCATGGCACTGGCGTAAATGGCGATACCATTACGTTGTATAGCGGCAGCACAGTTATCGGGACTGGAACGGTAACTGGTGGAACATGGACGATCACCACAACGCCACTGCTTGACGGCGCGCAGACAATTACGGCAAAAGCCACCGATGCTGCGGGTAACATCAGCGATGCTTCAGCCGACTTTACTCTGACGGTTTACACCACACCGCTCGCCACCCCAGTTGTAACGGAAATCGTTGATAACGTCGGCGTTATTCAAACGCCGTTGGTGAACGGCAGCTACACCGATGACATCACGCCGACAATCAACGGCACGGGCACCGCTGGCAGCACCGTTTCTATTTACGACAACGGCGGAACTACGCCGATTGGTACTGCAATCGTCAAGGCGGATGGCACCTGGAGCTTCACGCCAACGACCGCGCTCCCAACAGGCACCAGCGATCACACGTTTACCTTTAGCGCTACCGATGCTGTCGGGAACACGGTGGCATCACCGAATCCCATTCTTTTACATATTGATACGGTTGCGCCAAATCCGCCGCAGGTTAATGCGCCAGATCCAACGGGTACGCTGGTGAGCGGGACTGCCGAACCTGGCTGCACGGTGATTATCAGAGATGCGGGTGGTGTCGAAATCGGCAGAGGACTTGCCGATGGCACAACAGGAGCATTTACCGTAACCGTTTCTCCGGCACAAACCAGCGGCCTGCAGCTCTCCGCCATTGCGCAGGATCCAGCGGGTAACCAAAGCCTGGAAACCGACTTTACCGCTTCCAACTCTGGCCTGCCGCAGCCACCGGTTATTACCCAAGTGGTGGACGATGTACAACCAGGAACAAGCGATCTGTTGTCAGGGCAAAGCACCAACGATAACCAGCCGACGATCCACGGAACGGCGGCGAACGGTGCCCTGGTGACTATCTACCTGGATGGAGAAGAGTTTAGTGAAGCTATCGCTGATGCCACCGGGAACTGGAGCTTTACCCCCAACGAGGCATTGAGCGACGGGCCACATACCTTCGAAGTGATCCAGACAACCACGGACGATCAGACCAGCGGTCGGTCGCCAGGTTTTACGCTTAACATCGACACAGCCGCGCCGACGATCCCGGAAATCACCGCCGTCACTGACGATGTGGCCCCAATAACGGGCA
This sequence comes from Buttiauxella noackiae ATCC 51607, assembly GCF_001654865.1. Lineage (GTDB taxonomy): Bacteria > Pseudomonadota > Gammaproteobacteria > Enterobacterales > Enterobacteriaceae > Buttiauxella > Buttiauxella noackiae. Next base: position 12,805 of record NZ_LXEO01000036.1, read on the forward strand.
ACGTCACCAGCGGCCAGGCGACTAACGATCCGCGCCCAACTATCACCGGATCGGGCGAAGCCGGTTCAACTATCACGATCCTTGATAACGGCGCTTCAATCGGCACCGCTGTAGTCGGTGCTGGCGGCACATGGACGTTTACGCCGTCAAACGATCTGGCTAACGGCTTGCATCCAATAACCGTCACCTCAACAGATGCCGCCGGAAACGTAAGTGCCTCTTCTGCCGGTTTCACAGTCAATGTTGATACCGTCACAACTGCGCCAGTCATCACGACGGTGACAGATGACGCAGGCACACCAGGCCCGGTGGTGTCCGGCGTACCGACCAATGACAGCACGCCGACCTTTACCGGCACGGCGGAGGCAAATTCCACCGTAACCATCCGCGACAACGGCACGGTCATCGGCACAGCCACGGTTGATGGCACGGGTAACTGGACTTACACCCCGAATCCGCCGCTAACGAATGGCAGCCACAACCTGACCCTTACCGCCACCGATCCGGCGGGTAACGTCAGCACGGCCACCACATTTAATGCCGTTGTCGATACTATCGCGCCCGTCGTCCCAGCCATTACGCTGGTTGTGGATGATCAAACGCAGCCGGGCACTGACCTGACATTAACCAACGGTCAATTGACCAAAGATACCCTCCCCACCATCAGCGGCACCAGCGAGGCCAATGCCACTATCACCCTTTACGATGGCACAACCGCAATTGGCACCGTCCAGGCAGATGGCACTGGCGCATGGTCATTAATCCCTAATGCACCGCTGCTTCAGGGCAGTAATACTTTGACGGTTACCGCGACGGACGCGGCGGGCAACGTCAGTAACCCGTCGTCGCCATTCGTTGTACAGGTGGATTCTGTCGCACCAATCGCGCCAGTCATTTTGACCGTGACTGACAACACCGCACCGAATATTGGGCCAATCACTAGTGGGCAGCCGACTAATGAAACGCGACCAGCGATAACGGGTTCAGGCGAAGTCGGTTCTACCATCACCGTTTACGATGGCAACACGGCACTTGGCACGGCAACTGTTGGTGCCGGTGGAAACTGGAGCTTTACACCGCCGACTGCACTGGGTAGCGGCCCGCATAATCTGACCGTCACAGCCACGGATGCAGCAGGGAATATTAGTGCGCCATCTGCTGGCTTTAACGTGCTGGTCGATACCTCTACGCCTTTCGCGCCAGCCATCACCGCAGTTGCTGACGATGTGGGTACGATCACCGGTAATTTAACGAGCGGCCAGACTACCGACGACACGCGCCCGGCCATTAGCGGCACCGCCGAAGCGGGTTCCACAGTCACGATTTACGATAACGGCACGGTCATCGGCACCGCAACCGCAACGGGCGGAGTATGGAATTTTACGCCACCTGTCGGGGCACCACTTGGCAACGGCAACCATGCATTTACGGTGACCGCAACCGATGCGGCGGGCAACGTCAGCGCGCTTTCAACGCCTGCATTCAATATCGTTATTGATACAGCGGCTCCTACGGCACCGATCGTTATTCAGGCTTTTGATGATGTTGGCCCGGTCACTGGGCCATTGGTCAGTGGGCAATCCACTAACGACAACAAACCGACATTGAGCGGAACGGCGGAAGCTAATTCCACGGTCAAGATTTACGATAACGGAATCTTCCTTGGCACCACAACCGCCACAGCAACCGGCACATGGAGCTTTACACCGACGAATCCACTGCCGGATCTCGTTCATGTTTTCACTGCCACCTCTACCGATGCGGCAGGCAACCTTGGGGCTGTATCAGGCAGTTTCACACTGACTATCGACACTGGAACGCCAAACACGCCAGTGCTGACGTCAGTGGTTGACGACGTTGCCGGCGGGGTATTTAACAACCCGCTGACCAACGGACAGGTCACCAACGATGCCCGCCCAACGCTGAACGGCACTGCCGAAGCGGGCAGCACCGTCGCCATCTTTGACGGGGCGACACAAATTGGCACCGTGACAGTTCCTGCGGGCGGCAACTGGACATTCACGCCAACCACCCCACTTACCACTGGCCTGCATACGTTCACCATTACTGCAACGGACGCAGCGGGTAACGCCAGCACCGCATCCACCGGCTTTGCCATTACGGTAGATACCACCGCGCCAACGCAGCCGGTTATCACGTCGATTGTTGACGATACTGGAACCGTCACTGGCCCGGTCGCCAATAACCAGGCGACTAACGATACCCTGCCAACGCTTAACGGCACGGCAGAAGCTGGCTCGACCGTGGCTATTTATGACAACGGCACATTTGTGACCAACGTTACCGCCAGCGGCACAGGTGCCTGGACTTACACCCCAACAGCGCCACTGCCCGAGGGCAGCCACTCCTTTACCGTGACCGCAACAGATCTGGCGGGCAACATCAGCGCCCCTTCTCTGGCTGCGGCTATTTTGGTGGACACCACACCGCCAGCATTACCGACCGGAATGACGGTAAACGCAACAGGGACAACCGTCACGGGGACAGCCGAAGCGGGCAGTACCGTGACGATTACCACCAGCACCGGAACAGTTCTCGGCACCGCAACAGCAGACGGCACGGGCAGTTTCAGCGTGGCGATAACACCTGCACAAACCAACGCCCAGGCGCTGCTCGCCTACGCCACGGACAGCGCAGGTAACCAGGGGCTTTCAGCAGGATTTACCGCGCCATCCACCGCACTGCCGGGAGTTCCGGTCATCACCAGCGTTGTGGATGATACGGCTCCTGTAACCGGAACCGTGGCGAACGGGCTAAGCACCAACGACAACACGCCAACGATTAACGGCACCGCGGATATCGGCGCGACCGTCAACGTCTATAACAACGGCGTACTGATGGGCACGACGATCGCGGGAGCGGGCGGTATCTGGGCTTATACCCCAACCGCACTCACCGAAGGCACGCACAACTTTACCGCAACCGCCACCAACGTGAATGGCACCGGCAGCCCGTCAGCTGTGGCGACGGTCATCGTTGATACCATTGCGCCACTCACTCCAACGGCAACGATCAGCGCCGATGGCTTCACCATCAGCGGCTCAGCCGAAGCCAACAGCACGGTGACAATTACTCTGCCTGGCGGCGCAACGGTAACAGTAACCGCCAACGGCAGCGGAACCTACAGCGCAACCCTGCCCACTCGCGAAATTGGCGGCGAAGTGCTCACCGTTAAAGCCACCGATGCGGCGGGCAACGTCTCGCCATCCGTCAACGCAACCGCACCGATTCTGCCGCTTGCCGCAGACGACAACGTCATCAATCTGGCGCTCACCAGCACCGCAACCGTTACGCCACCGGTTCATTACAGTGACTACGGCACTCTATTGGTCGGCGCATTGGGCAACACGTTGTCCGTCCTCGGCAACGACACCGCACAGGTTGGGTTTACAATTGCCGCTGGCGGAACCGGGAATATCACGATTGAAGCCGCAGCGACGGGCATTGTGCTTACTCTGCTCAACACGCTGGAAGTCGCCGTTCAGAAATATGATGCTGGAACAAATAGCTGGAGTACGGTTATTGACTCATCGTCACCGCAGTTTGCGAACCTGCTCACGCTGGGGGCCAGCGGCGTGACGATGAACATCACCGGTCTGGGAGAAGGCACCTACCGCGTGGTGAGTTACAACACCAGCTTGCTGGCAACCGGTTCACTGACCAATCTTGATGTGAGCGTCGAGCAAGTCAGCGGGGGAACAATCACTGGCGGGACGACGCATCCAGGTAACGTGATTACCGATGTCGACCCGAACAGCGGCCAGGACACCGCGCCTGTCGGAACAGTCGTCACCTCAGTGACTAACGCACAGGGCGCAATTACGGCGGTTGGAGCAGGCGGCGCGGATATCCAGGGGCAATACGGCACGCTGCATATTAATCAGAACGGTAGCTATACCTACACCTTAACCAACACGTCGGCCTCGGTGATTGGGCACACCGAAAACTTCACCTACACCATCACTTACAACGGCACGACCGCTTCGGCTCAACTGGTTGTAACGCTGGGTAATCCAACGCCAGCCAGCACGGTGACCGCCACGGATAACACGGCGTCGTTGGCCTACAGCACAGATGTTGAAGCGGTGAACCACGGCGCTTCGTCGCAAAGTGGTTTGTCCGTGCTTAGCGTTGGCGTGGGCAATGTGTTGAGCGCGAATCTGCTCGCCAACATGTCCAACCCGATAATCTTTAATGTCGATGAAGGCTCGACACGCACCATGACACTACAGGCGAGTGTTGGCGGGGTGGCGCTACTGTCCACTTTCGATCTCTACATTTATAAGTTCAACGATATAACCCAGCAGTTTGAGCAGTATAAGGTACAAAAAACCTGGCTTACCGCGCCGTTGCTGGGCGGGACTTCAGGGCAATTAACGTTAACGCTACCGGGCGGCGAATATCTGTTCCTGCTCAATAACGCCAGCGGCGTGTCGGTGCTGACGGGCTATACGCTCAATATCCTGCAAGATCATACCTATACCGTTGAAAGCGAGAGCGCCACGACGACAGGTAACGTCATGCTGGATGATGTCGTTCCAGTAAATAGCCACATCACCCAGGTAAACGGCGTTTCCGTCGCCGCCACAGGGACGACAACCATCAACGGCGAATACGGCGTGCTGACCATCGATGCCAACGGCAACTACACCTATAAGCTGAATGCGGGTGTGGGCGCGGATAGCATCAAAACGCCGGACAGCTTCGTTTATACCGTGACCGCGCCAAACGGCGATACCGGCACCGCATCGCTGAATATCACCGCAACGCCACACGCGGTAGATGCGGTTAACGATACCAGCGCGTTAATGGCGGTGAATACGGCGCAAAATACGGCGGTTTATTCGGATACCACCCTCGGCCAGGCGCAGTGGAATGCGGCGCTGCTGGCAACTACGCATGGCAACGGCAGCGGTACTTTTGTGGTGGATACCAATACCGTCCTGCACAACCCGGTGCTGCACTTTGCCGTCGCCTCGCTGTTGGCGCTGGGCGGGCTGTCGGTCAACTGGTCTATCACAGATGGTTCAGGCACGGTGGTGAGATCCGGTTCGTTTAACGGCAGCATCCTGTTGGGAGGCACGGCGAACATCGATCTCAGCGGGTTGGATCTCCACTCCGGCACCTACACGTTGAGCTACACCGGCAACATGGGACCACTGGCGGCTGGCGGCATCACCGTCACACCAACGATCACCGGCACCGCTCTCGATCTGGACAGCTACTCAACGCTGGCTGGCAGCACCGTTCACGGCAATATCTACGACGGTACTGATGCCTCTGGTGCAGTAGATCAGTTGGGCAGCGTTCACACGCTGATGAGCATTACCGGCTACAACGGCGTCACCACCACACTTGATCCGCTGACCAACAGCAGCTCTACCGCTACGATTCAGGGGCATTACGGCACGCTGGTGATGGGCATTGACGGCTCGTACACCTACACGCTGAACGCTGGGATTTCGCCTGCGGCAATTACATCGAAGGAGACATTTAATTACTCCCTGAACGACCAGAACGGCCATACCGACAGCGCCACATTGACCATCAACATGAACCCGCAGTTTGTCAGCACCGCGCAAAGCGATGTGATTAACGGCTCGGCCGACGGCGACACGCTGGTTTATCACCTGCTAAACAGCGCGGATGCCACAGGCGGCAACGGCGCAGATACCTGGAGCAACTTCACGCTGGCGCAGGGCGACCAGATAAACATCCACGACCTGCTGGTGGGCTGGAACCCTGCAACATCAAACATCGCCAACTATCTGACCGTCACCACCAGCGGTAATAACACCGTTATTTCCATTGACCGCGACGGCACCGGCGCAACCTACCACGCCACCACACTTGTCACCCTGGAGAACACGCATACCACGCTCGATGAACTGGTACAGCAAAACCATATTGTTACCTGATAGTCAGCACAAAATCCCCGGGCGCAAAGATGCCCGGGGAAACAAAAACATAATCGGTGGATGGCGCTGGCGCTTATCCCCCCAACAACACCGATTAGGTGGTCGGATAGGCGCAAGCCGCCACCCGACATTAAACATTTTATAGGGATAAAATATGGGAAGATTACAGCCTGTCGCGTTATGGCTGGCATGCAGCCTGTGTGTAGCCCAGACGTATGCCGATGACACTCCACAGTTCATTTCCACGCAGGGACTTGCCGAACAACAAGAACTCCCTGCACTTGACGGCTCTTCTTCACTGCCGCTAAACGCCCCCGCGCCCGGCACTCTCACCCTCAACGATGCGGTAAACCGCGCTGTTACCTGGCACCCGAGTATTCACGAAGCCATCGGCAAACTCGCTGGCCAGTCTGAACAAGTCAACGTCGCAAAATCGAAATACTATCCACAAATCAGCGCGGGTATGAACAATGGCTATAGCAACAGTTACACAGACAGCGGCTTTAGCCCGTCGTTAGTGTTGTCCATTTCCCAGATGCTCTATGACTTCGGTAAAGTTTCAAGCCAGGTGCGCGCTGAAAGCGCAGGTGTTGCCCAGGAACAAGCCAACGTACTGGTCAGTATTGATAACGTCGGCCACGATACCTCTGTCGCCATGGTTCAGGTGCAGATGTGGCAGCAGATGGTGGACATTGCTAAAGAACAGTTAGATGCCTTGAGTGCGATCGGCCATTTGACCCAGCAGCGTAATGATGAAGGCGCCACATCAATGTCCGATGTGGTGCAAACCAATGCACGTATTGAGTCCGCACGTTCACAGCTGATTCAATATCAGGCCAACCTCGACAGCTCTCAGGCCACATTAATGAGTTGGCTGGGGTGGAATAATCTCAACGGTATCAGCAACGAATTCCCCGACAAACTCGGCAAAAGCTGTGATGTTGCCAAACCGGACGACCGCCTGGTGCCCGCCGTTCTGGCGTCCTGGGCACAGGCAAGTGTTGCACAGGCTAACCTCGATTACGCCAATGCGCAGATGACACCGACTATCTCGCTGGAGCCTCAGGTTCAGCACTATCTGAACGATAAATACGCCAGCCATGAAGTGTTGGATCGCACCCAATACTCTGCATTTATCAAAGTCGAAATGCCGCTTTATCAGGGTGGCGGTTTGACCGCGCGCCGCAATGCCGCAAGCCATGCGGTTGAAGCGGCGCAATCCGGCGTTGAGCGTACACGCCTTGATATTCGCCAGAAGCTCATGGAGTCGCGTAGCCAGGCTCTTGGCCTGATGGGGGCAATTCAGGTTTTACAACGCCAGGAAGAGTTAAGTGCGCAGACGCGCGAGTTGTACCAACAGCAATATCTCGGTTTAGGCTCACGCCCACTGCTAGATGTGCTCAACGCCGAACAGGAAGTCTTCCAGGCGCGTTTCGCTCAGCAGCAAACACTCAGTCAACTTCATCAATTGCAGCTCAACTGCCTGTATAACAGCGGCCGGTTGCGCAATGCATTTGGTCTGGAACATCGCACCATCCAGTCACTGGAGATCCAGCCATGAGCAACATACCCCCACCGGTTGATGAACGACTTACCGAACAAGCACTGAGCAACTGGGCGCATGCTATCAGCCATGTTGCTGCACACTATCGCGTCGTATGTTCGCCAGGCACTATTCAGGCTAACGCGCCGTGGTTTAAAGATAAGGGCCTGCTTTCAGCCCTGACACAGTTATCACGCCAGGCCGGGCTTTCATTTCACCTATTGAGCGCTCCTGAACTCGCAATTGCACAATGGCGACTGCCCGTTATTGTCGACTTAAAAAATGGGCAACTGGCGGTTATCGAACATTTTGACGGTGAGGATACCGTTGATATCTGCGTGATTGATAATGAACGCCAGACCAACCGTGTAGCACTCAGTGAACTCCTGCCAGAAATCCGCTTTGTTGCTGCTCTGCGCCCACTTTCAGCGCTTAAAGATAGCCGTGTAGATGCGTATATCTCGCGCTTTAGCCCGGACTGGCTAAAACAGCTGGTGATGCAGGATTGGCGGCCCTACGGCCCGGTGATGTTCGCGGCGTTCCTCGTCAATGTGTTGTCACTTTCCGGCATTATTTTCTCGATGCAAGTCTACGATCGGGTGATCCCGGCGCAATCATATCCCACCCTTTATGTGCTTGCGTCCGGCGTGATGCTGGCGGTGGTATTTGGTTTTTTGCTGCGCGTGGCGCGTGGCCATATTATGGATGTCCTCGGCAAGCGTGCAGATATGCGCATTTCCGACCGCGTCTTCAGCCATGCGCTGCGCCTGCGTAACAGCGCGGTTCCCCGCTCTACCGGCAGCTTTATTTCTCAGCTTCGCGAGCTAGAACAGATCCGCGAAATGATCACATCATCGACGATCTCAACGATCGTCGACTTACCGTTCTTTTTCATGTTTATCATCGTTCTTGCGATCATCGCGCCACAACTGGCATGGATAGCACCTGTCGCTGCGGTCTTGATGGTGCTGCCAGGCATTCTGCTGCAAAAAAAGTTGGCGATGCTTGCCAACCAGTCGGCGCATGAATCGACCTTACGCAATGCGGTGTTGGTCGAGAGCGTGCAAGGGCTGGAAGATATTAAGCTCATGCAGGCGGAAAACCGCTTTTTGCAGCAGTGGAACAGCTACATCCGCATTACGGCGGAATCCGGTCTGCGCACCCGCCAACTGTCACAAGGATTGATTAGCTGGGGAATAACCATTCAAAGCCTGGTGTATGCGGCAGTAATTTTGTTTGGGGCACCACTGGTCATTGAAGGTGATATGACAACCGGCGCAATGGTTGCCGCCTCTATGCTTGCATCGCGCATGATTGCGCCAATGGCAAACCTGTGTGGCGTGCTGGCCCGCTGGCAACAAGTCAAAGCAGCGAAGCAAGGGCTGGACAGTATTATGCAGTTGCCTGTGGAAACTCAGCGCGACGAAAGCCTCGTGCACCAGGACATCTTTCACGGCCATTATCTGTTTGAAAACGCGCAGTTTCGCTACCACAGCGACGACCAACGCATTCCTTTACGCATCTCTCGTTTAGAGATCCAGCAAGGTGAAAGAGTGGCAGTGCTGGGGCGCAACGGCGCGGGCAAATCCACACTCTTGCAGGCTTTAGCTGGCGGGGTCGATTTAGTCAGCGGTGACGTGCGCCTCGACAATCTGAGCATGACGCAAATTGATATGGCTGATTTGAGGCGCAATATCGGTTTCCTGAGCCAGAACGCTCGACTGTTTTACGGCACGCTGCGTGAAAACCTTACCCTGGGCGCACCGCATGCCAGCGATGAAGCCATCTTCGAAGTGCTTGAAATTAGCGGCGCAGGCAACTTTGTTAAGCATCTGCCAAAAGGGCTCGACCACGCCATTATGGAAGGCGGAACCGGGCTTTCAGGCGGCCAGCGTCAGTCCATCCTGTTGGCCCGCATGTTATTACGCTCACCCAATATTGTGCTGCTCGATGAGCCCACAGCTTCGCTTGACGACCATACCGAACGCGAATTTATTCAGCGCCTGGGGCAATGGCTCGGTAATCGCACTTTGATAGTCGCCACACACCGTGTACCGATGCTGGAGCTGGTGGAACGTGTGCTGGTACTTAAGGAAGGACAACTGGTGATGGATGCACCAAAAGCGCAGGCTCTGAGTAATAGCCGCGCCGCCGCGCAAGCAAACGGACGGGAGTGGAAAAATGAAAACCAGTCAGCGTGATGCCGCCATTGATGATCCGGATATTCAGCGAGAAAGCGAGTTTTCCGGGGCAAGCCGCATTATCATCCTCAGCGTTTTACTGTTTATTTTGCTCGGCGTCTGGGCGTGGTTTGGCACTCTTGATGAGGTTTCGACTGGTACCGGGAAAGTCGTGCCTAGTTCACGTGAACAAATACTCCAGTCCCTCGACGGCGGTATTGTCACTGAAGTATTAGTGCATGAAGGCGACAAAGTTCAGGCAGGGCAAATTGTTGCCCGGCTTGACCCAACACGCTCAGAATCAAACGTTGGCGAAAGTGCCGCACGTTACCGCGCATCGCTTGCCTCCAGCGTGCGGCTTAATGCGGAAGTAAGCGATCTCCCGCTGGTCTTCCCTGATTCACTCAAAGCCTGGCCGGATCTCACCGCTTCCGAAATGCGCCTGTATAAAAGCCGCCGCGCACAACTCAATGACTCTACAGCGGATATACAAGATGCGCTGGTATCGGTTAACAAAGAGCTGGCGATAACTCAGCGCCTGGCAAAAAGCGGTGCCGCCAGTAACGTTGAAGTGCTGCGCCTCCAGCGGCAAAAAAGCGACCTGCAACTCAAAATCACCGACCTGCGCTCGCAATATTATGTGCAGGCACGTGAAGAGCTTTCCAAAGCAAACGCCGAAGTAGACATGCTTTCCGCAATTATCAAAGGCCGCGAGGATTCGGTGAGCCGCATGACAGTGCGCGCCCCCATGCGTGGCATCGTAAAAAATATCCAGGTGACCACCATCGGCGGCGTTATCCCCCCCAACGGTGAAATGATGGAAATCGTCCCGATTGATGACCATCTACTGATTGAGGCGCGCCTCTCGCCGCGCGACATCGCGTTTATCCACCCAGGGCAGCGCGCGCTGGTGAAAGTCACCGCCTACGATTACGCCATTTACGGCGGGTTAGAAGGTGAAGTGGAAACTATCTCCCCGGATACCATTCAGGACAAAGTTAAACCTGAAATCGTCTACTACCGGGTATTTATACGCACCCAACAGGACTACCTGCTGAACAAAGCTGGACACCATTTTTCAATTTCGCCAGGTATGGTCGCCACCGTCGACATCAAAACCGGGCAAAAAACCATCGTCGATTACCTGATTAAACCGTTTAACCGCGCCCGCGAAGCGCTGCGCGAGCGTTAACAGGGATGAGGGGTAGTCAGTGGAGCTACAACTCTGTTATACTTACAAAACACTTGTGGGGCTGATTCTGGATTCGACGGGATTCGCGAAACCCAAGGTGCATGCCGAGGGGCGGTTTGCCTCGTAAAAAGCCGCAAAAAAATAGTCGCAAACGACGAAAACTACGCACTAGCAGCTTAATACCCTGCTTAGAGCCTTCTCTCCCTAGCTTCCGCTCTTAAGACGGGGATCAAGAGAAGTCAAACCCAAAAGAGATCGTGTGTAAACCTTGCCTGGGGTTGAAGCACTAAAACTAATCAGGATAGTTTGGTAATGGCGTGTCTACCCGCAGTTGCCCGGCGAATGTAAAGATAGACTAAGCATGTAGTACCGACGGCGTAGTAATTTCGGACGGGGGTTCAACTCCCCCCAGCTCCACCAAAATTCTTTGTTGATGGTCACCAGAGCCTGATATGAAGTCCTGAAAGCCCGCACAGCGTAAGCCTTGCGGGCTTTTTTGTATCTATATTTGTGCATAGCGGCCTTAGAAGAACCCGCTGAATTCGGTGTTAATTGGTATACATTTTGGTACACGGCAAGGTGCAAGCCTAAAAACGTATACCAATTCACGAAGGTGCGGCCGTATGACGCTAACAACTTGCCCTTTTGCACACACCGATGTTCTAAGCGAGGAAGTACTGTCGCTTCATCATATTGAAGGTTTATTCCTCATCGTAAAGACGACCGGAAAAAAGCTCTGGCGCTTTCGGTATCAACGACCGGCCACCAAAAAAAGAACGATGGTTGGTTTAGGTTCCTTCCCTGCCCTTTCGCTTGCCGATGCCCGAGCATTACGGGCTGACTATCTTTCATTGTTAGCCAAAGGCATCGACCCACAGGTTCAAGCAGAGGTCACAGAGGAACAGCAGCAAATTGCCCTCGACAGTATTTTCTCCACCGTGGCCGCTAACTGGATTCAGCTCAAAAGCAAAAGCGTTACCCCGGATTACGCAAAAGATATTTGGCGTTCTCTGGATAAAGACGTGTTCCCCGCCATTGGGGATATCCCTGTTCAGGAAATCAAAGCTAGAACGTTAGTTGAAGCACTTGAACCTATCAAAGCACGTGGAGCACTTGAGACAGTTCGCCGTCTGGTACAACGCATAAACGAAATCATGACTTACGCAGTTAACACCGGTTTGATTGATTCAAACCCAGCATCTGGTGTTGGTATGGCTTTTGAGCGGCCTAAAAAGCAAAACATGCCAACCTTACGACCAGAAGAACTGCCAAAGCTAATGCGTTCACTTGTCATGTCTAATCTTTCAGTTTCGACTCGCTGCCTAATCGAATGGCAGCTCCTGACACTTGTTCGCCCTTCTGAGGCTTCTGGTACTCGGTGGGAAGAGATCGATCTCGATGCGAAACTATTGACAATCCCGGCAGAGCGGATGAAAGCAAAACGTGAGCATATTGTTCCTTTGTCTACCCAGGCGTTAGACATCCTTGGCATTATGAAACCTATAAGTGCTCATAGAGAATATGTTTTTCCAAGCAGAAATGATCCAAAACAACCTATGAATAGCCAAACTGCTAATGCAGCTTTAAAACGGATTGGATATGGGAACAAATTAGTAGCGCATGGACTCCGTTCAATAGCAAGTACTGCAATGAATGAAGCTGATTTCAATTCTGATGTTATTGAAGCGGCCTTAGCGCGCTCAGATATAAATGAAGTTAGAAGAGCATATAATAGATCAAATTATTTAGAGCATAGAATAAAATTAATGGAATGGTGGGGCTTGGCTTGTAAAACAAATTACTTGATGAAATAATAATAAATTAATAGGAGATTATATGAAGAGCGTATTAATAACAGATCTTGACAATACATTATTCGATTGGTTTACCGTTTGGTATGAGAGCTTCAATGCCATGTTAAATGAGACTTCGGAAATAAGTGGAGTACCCGTCGAAAAATTAAAAGCAGAAATAAGAAAAATACACCAAAAACACGGCACTGCAGAGTACGCATTTGTTTTAGAGGAAATACCATCCCTTATATCTAAATATGGAAATCGTGATACCATAAATAGTGCACTTGATGAGGCAATACACGCTTATCGTAGTGCTAGAAAAAAACACCTGACTTTGTACCCTACCGTAATGGATACATTAACAACACTCAAAGAAAAAGGTGTTCTAATTATAGGATACACTGAATCCAAGGAATTTTACTCTAACTATAGAATATCAAAACTGGGTTTAGATGGAATAATCGACATACTCTTTTCGCCTGAAGATCATGAAGTTCCACATGGTGTAATTACACAACAGAAATATGATCTTAAAATCACCAAAAATGAGCATACGCCAAAAGGAGAGATAAAGCCTAACCCTAGAATCCTTAAAGATATCATTCAATCTGTCAACACGCTTCCTGAGAACTGTGTGTATATTGGTGATAGTGAGATGAAAGATATTGCTATGGCGCAAGAAGCAGGAGTAGATGACGTATTTGCTCGATATGGTACAACTCACTTCATCGATAACCTTGAAGGGTACAATCTGTTAAGAGATGTAACACATTGGACGAATGATGATGTCGAGCGTGAAAAAAAAATTAAAGATGAAAATAAAAATACACATGCCAATTATACAGTAGACAAATTCTCTGAAATATTGGATATTTTTAGTTTTATGGAATATAAGAAAAAATGAGTGACGATACTGAACAAAAAAAGCCAGATCTAGAATTGCTTAAAATTAAAGTCGACATTTGGAAGCAAGTCATTAACACACAGCAACATTTCAATGACCTTGCAATGAAGATAAGAAATTTCGCGATTTTAATCTTATCGGCTTTCATCGGTGCAATTGGAATAAGTTTTAAATCAGGTTTTGCCCTGCCTTTTTTTGGGCACTCCACCTCTGTTTCAACCATCTTATCTTTTGGCGCAGCAATAATATGGCTACTATTCTTTTTTGTTGATGTGTATTGGTACCACCCTTTATTAATTGGGGCAGTTAAAAAAGGGATTGCTATCGAACAATCCATAGGGCACGGTCTTGAAAGTGTTATTGACTTAACGCAAGCAATAGGTAAGGAAAGCCCTAAAAAAATTAATTTTAAAATATTCAACTGGACTTACTTCACAAAGGATCTTCACAGTAAAGATAAGGCTAAACTATTTTACTTAGGGGTGTTTTGGATATTACTTATATCAGCCATCATACTAGCATTTGTTGACACGCCAGATTCGGCGAAAAAGAATACGGGTGAAAATACTGGCTCATTTATAAAATTACAATGTAAAAGAACAATTAATTATGACGGAGTAGATTGTACTATAGACTCAAAGAAATAAATCAAATAAGGGCCTGTAATTATAGGCCTTTATGCCTCCTTCAATTATCAAAAAGATTAGGGTATAGATGTTTTAATTCACTTTCAACTTTCAAAGTAAATTCTTTATCTTTTTCTTCATCTGGCTTTATGTGATACTTTTCAAACACATCTCTAATT
>NZ_LXEO01000037.1 GCF_001654865.1 Buttiauxella noackiae ATCC 51607
AATTTATTTCTTACTTTATTTATATTGTTAAACAATGGCTTGCAATCAGCATTTAGCAGACCAAGACTAATAAGGATATCCACTTTTAGAATAAAACTTATTCTTTTAAGCTCTAATGAATTAGAGTTATCTAACGCCATATGCAACACTTCATCTATAATACTATCTATAGCAAAATGTCCTTTTATAACGAGGGATAGTTCACTTTCATCTTTATCAAACAATTCGTAAAATGTCTCTATAGCAAATTTACTGTCCATATAATTAACCATTTTAAAGTACGTTAGTAGATTCATTCTATATGAGAAGTATTCCATCCGGATAGTACGTTTTACCTGATTAATTACTCGCCCTTCCCACTTAAAAAAAATCCGTCAGCGCGCAATGCTATCCCCGCCACGCCTACCCACTTCATGGGTGGGTTTTAATGCAGGTGCATGCCCCCCCTGAGCCGCGCCAGCTCTGGGGTGACGAAGTGTAAAAAATACGGGGTTTTACTGTCTCAGTTCTGCCTGCCGATGCGCATAAACACAGATCTGTACCGAGGTATATTTCTGGTGATTATCTACTCTTGAAGCCGCATCAGGCCAGAATCCGATGGACGTTAAAATGTTGCTATTTTTAGCCGAATAATTGATTTCCGGACTTGCCACCAGCAAATGCCAGTGGCCATCTATAAACTCAGAAACAATTAACGATAATTGCTCTTAACTACCCCGGTAAGTTGAGTAACCGTATTGACTCAACAGCAAAGGGATATGGAGCTTTTGATTCGTACTGGTGACGTTGAAAATCACAGGAACTGATGGGAAGAATGTTTCCTGATTATTTGCCTTGAAATAATCCCCCACTTTAAAGGTCACTTTATAGATGCCTGGTTCCATATCACCATTGGCCGGGAAAAGTGATTTGATTCTGCCGCCGGTATCCGTTTTTGAAGTCGCAAAATGCTTCCAGTAAGAACTCTCTTGTTTGTCCAGTTCCACGACTACGCCCTGGGAAGGCAAACCAGTCTGTTGATTGAGAATGTGAACACTCAGTGTTCCTTCTGGTGCTGCAAGTGCACTGAAGCTAATCAGGGAGAGAATTGAAGCTGCTAAGATTTTCATTGCGTTAACCTGTTGTGAATTTGTTAACGGATTATATGAACCTACACACATAATAAAATTAAACTTTTTGTTATATGTCTGCGTCTTTAAGACTGAAATTGCCGTTCAGTACAGAGAACTCTGCCGTAAGAAAATCAACAAGGGTTAGAAGGAGTGCGTGAATAGTCTGCAACTTATGCAACCCATAAAATTCTTTGGAAAACAGCTCGCATTCCGTCTGTTAGTGGGTTGGTTAACATTTCCGATTTACGTTATAGTCAGCGCCGCTGCGGCAAAATCCGCAGCCGGGTTTCGCAGCCTGGAAAAACTATAAGGATTCACTTGATGTTATGCATTGAGTGTCAATGTCTCCGCGCACCTGTTGGATGCACAGTTCAAAAACTGTACACACAACTTCAATGGTGGCTCAGGCAGGGCAGCCTTCGGGCTGGCCGGTGTCCTTGTAGGCCGGTACTGCGAACCCTGTCTGGGCTACCACCAAAAGAGTTTCGCAGCTCCGGTGGTAGTCGTTATCACTACAAGGAGATGTAAATGACACTTTCACACAGCCCCACCTTCCTACCTTTTCAATCAGACTGGCACAAAGCCGATATCATCGCCGCACTGCATAAAAAAGGCACTTCACTGGCTGCCGAATCCCGCGCAGCAGGATTAAGTTCCTCAACTCTTGCCAATGCGCTGATACGCCCATGGGCGAAAGGGGAACTGATAATAAGCAAAGCCATTGGCGTACCCGTCGAAACCATCTGGCCGAGCCGCTACTTTAATCCCCAAACCAACGAGCCGATCGTCAGGCTAATGCGCACACGTCATCCGAAATAAACGATTAGCGTCATTTACCAGAATCTCTGCGTAGGTGACGCTATGATTAGCTTGAATGATTTCAGAAGAAGAAATGAAAATATTACAGGTGTATTCTGAACGATGATCAGAATAATGCATATAACACCGCCAGAATCATTACCCTATAAAGAACTTGTGATATTATAAGAATGTTTTTGTATAAAAAAACCAAATGTTAACAAACACAAGCAAATGAAAAAAAAGAGTAATTATATTATGAATTATGATGATGCCATTGGTGAAGAGAGACGCAAAATGATCTCTCTCAGTGGCGCATGGTTTATTGTTGTGACATTAACATTGTCTGCCTTTGTTTTGTTTTATGCCTATTTCCTGGATGACAACAAATATATAACAGCAAATATTTACAGTAAGAATTTTGCATTTATTTATGTATTATTTATATCCACATTATGGGTTGTTCGCACATTAAACCCTTCTTATCTCGATAAAAACTGGATGAGAAACGCATCAATACTCATTTTTATTAATGGAATGATATGGGGAGGCGTCGTTTTTTGTTATATCATGGAAAACCGTCTTCTCGGGCCAGTTTTTCTTTGCTTAATTGTATTATTTTGTGGTGTTGTATCTGGTTATACATTAAAACTTATTACTGTTTACTGCTTACCTATTTTTAGTTCATTATTGCTGGCGACATTTTTAAAAAATGGATTACTTCAAACCATGTATATGTCTATTATACTCTCAGGGGTTTGGTTCATTATCAAAACCAGCGATTCTTTAATTAAAAAAAGGATAAATAAGGAGATTGCGACTTCATTAATTTTAGAAAAAAAAGCATATAATGCACACCATTATGCCCAAACAGATTATCTGACAGGTGTTTTTAATCGGCGCGGTTTTGAGAACGAGTTTAAAAAAACAGTTTCTAATTGTTTGATTCAACAAAAACCCTTTGCAATCATACTTGTTGATATCGATTTCTTTAAGAAGATAAATGACACTTTTGGTCATATTGCTGGCGATGACTGTCTTATTACGGTTGCTGATAAAATCAAAAGCTGTATTAAATTTTACGCATCCAGTGTTTCTCGCTATGGCGGAGATGAATTTATTATCATCATCAATGATGCAACCTCTGCAAAGGTCGAGATGATTTGTCATGATATCAAAAAATCCATTAATGAAAGTAGCTTAAAATTGATAGGGGAAAGGTGCATTTCAGTCACTCAAGGTGCGGCTATTTGCAATAATATCAAGAGTGTAAATGATATTATCAATGATGCAGATAAGGCTCTTTATGAGGCAAAGGAAAATGGAAGAAACTGCTACCGAATCGCTGAATAACTCCTATCTACCAGAAGGAGATAATCATTCATGGTAATGACTACATCCGTAATAAGAAGAGTCAGCTGATATAGGATGGTCTATCTTTATCATGTACCGCAAAATTTATCATTATTGACTGGTGCAAGCTGCTGATACGGCCCCCTTGTTTATGGAGAAGGAATTAATGAATCAGTCATCACTCCTTCCACATTCTTTCCCTATGCCAGAAATCCCGGGCGTTACCGTGACGCATGGCGGGCTGCATTATCTGCAACCTGAATTGCTACTGGATTTTATTAGCGTCTCGGCGCAACCGCTCGCTTCTGTCACCCCGGTTGCTGTGCTCTACGCCGATATCGGCGTCTTGCAGCGCATTGATTTACGTAAAATCCCTGTCCCTATCAATGGGCGCATTGTTTACCCTGTTAGTTCTCTGGCACTTCCCAGTCTGCGCGCAAGGCTCATCATTAACGGGCCGTTCAAGAAGCTAAAATTCCAGGGCACTCTGATTGCTGCAACGACGGAACCGTCGGTGCAAAACATGACGCTCATTGGCCTGGCGCTAGAATTTACAACCCTTCAATCCTGACTTATGGCGACGTCCCACTACCATAAATTCAGAAACGACAACGGACCAAATCCCACCCTACAATGACTGAATTGTGGGCTCTGTCACACTCTTAACGCTATGTTACGCCCTACACAAAAACGGGCTGTAAACCGATTTCCCCACCCTCTTAATTCGGGTTACAATCAATTAATCACTGTATGAATGAACAGTTTAATTGCTATGATCTGACTTTAAATGGCGAAAAGATTGGTCGAACTGGGTAACCTGGATGTGCGGGGTCTCGATTTACAAGGTGTTAAACGGGATAATTATCAGCTAGCCCAAATGATAGAGCACCTGGGAATCACAATTATCGGCCAGGCTCGCTGTATGGTATGTGTTCAGTAAAATGTTCGTCTGCAGACAAGCAATAAAATACATATAGTTACGTTATCCCTACCGATTTCGCCAGAAAATCACCCACATTTTCACGTATCATCAACGGTGTTATTGGTACGAAAAGCGGCTGAAATAAGGTATAAAGCGGCATGAAAATCCCAAATAGAATCCAACCGCTGGTTGATGATGGCCTGATCGACGATGTGCTTCAGCGGCTGAAAAGCGGCAAGGAAGCTGACGTTTACACCGTTTTATGCGGTGACAAGATCCAATGTGCCAAAGTGTACAAAGAAGCTACACAACGTAGCTTTAAACAGGCTGTGCAGTATCAGGAAGGGCGAAAAGTCCGTAATACGCGTAATGCCCGTGCGATGCAAAAAGGCTCAAAATTCGGGCGCAAGCAGCAGGAAGAAACCTGGCAGACAGCCGAGGTCGAGGCATTGTTCCGCCTTGCTAACGCCGGGGTGCGCGTCCCACAGCCATATATGTGTATTGACGGCGTTCTATTGATGGAGCTGGTCACAGATGCTGAAGGCGCTGTGGCTCCACGTCTGAGTGATGTCACTCTGGATGAAGAGAGCGCTGTCGCTGATTTCAATACCATGATCCGCAATATCGTGCGCATGTTGTGTGCAGGCATTGTGCATGGCGATTTGTCAGAGTTTAACGTGCTGCTTGATGCGCAAGGGCCAGTTATTATCGATTTGCCGCAAGCCGTCGATGCCGCCGCAAACAACCATGCTGAATCTATGTTTGAACGTGATGTGAATAACATCACTGAATACTACGGCCAGTTCGCACCGCATCTGCTGCAGACACGGTATGCAAAAGAGATCTGGGCGTTATATGAAGATGGGAAATTAACCCCGGAAACACCGCTCACCGGTCTTTTCGTTGAAGAAATTCATGACGTGGATATGGATTCATTGATTGATGAAATCATTACCGCAGAGGATGAGTATTACGATCGTCAGCGGGCAGCCAAAGAACGCGACCAGCAGTACGAGTGATGGGGTTAAAAGTGGCTGGCGTGGCAAAATAACAAATATTGGATATCGAAACGGTTATTTACGCAGTTTATAGCCGTCATATTTCACGTTGTTGATGCGTTGGCTACTCCTCTTCGCTCCAGTCACCAGATTTACTATGCTCATTGCACTATGAGCCTCTTCCATGAGGCTCACCCTTCAGGACAGCGCTTGCCGCCTGCCCATAACTCGAATTATTTTGGGTATATATTTGTCATAATTGAGAGGGCATGAATGTGCAGAGTAAGAAATATAAAAGGTTAAACTGATTTAGGTATGAGGTTTTCGCTGACGCTGTAATCCAATAAATGCCAGTTAAGAGTTTGCCCCGAGTGATAAGGCATAACACTTCCTTTCTCAACACTGACGACCTCCGTCATCGCATTGATAGCAGCACTCCACACACCGCTTTGTTGGCAGATTGTTCCGCTGTACTGGGTATAGCCTAATGGCTTCCGGCTCTCGCCCTCCTGAGAACCGTCAACATTGAAGCCAGAACCATAATGATAAAGGGAACTGTCTATCTTCATTATGTAACCTCCTGGAAATTAATAAGTGGCTACTAAGAAATGCGACACAATTCTTGAACAAATTAATACCGTGAGGAAACTTTTTAAACACCAACTTTGCGTGATTTTACTGATGTCACAGTAGCTATTTTTAGCTCTTCAAAGCGACGGGAGCCTTCCGTATATCCCCACGCAGCCACAAGCTCAGCTTTACCAGGAATGTTTGTTGCTTCGCCACCCGCCTGAAGAACAATTTTTGCTGCTTGCAGCCGTTGACTTAATGACTGACGTAACGCTTTTAATTCCGTCGGGCTCATTAAACTTGCCTGCATAGGGAACACTGATTTGCCGGGTATCGCCTGGGCGATGGTTTGAGGCGTCTGTTTGGTTCCGGGAAGGTTCTCAAGCCCCAGGGCTGAAAATATCCCACTGCTAATCACGTTTTCATCAAACGGGATGGTGCCGTTTTCATGGCGAATAATCGCTTTGCTTAACGCACTCAATACCGAGGGAGCAGTAAGATCCAGCCGTTGATGAGGAGAAACCCCCAGAGCCTGGCTTACTTTGCTGATATAGCTGGAAGTGTCGTTGTTGTCTGAAGCTGGGGCCCAACGAGAAATCACCTTGCTAATGGTATCCAGCCCGCGACGATGGTAAGAAAGCAGGTTCATCCCCAGTGCACGTATACCGTGTTCCGGGGATGAAAACTTAGCAAAGCGCCCGTCATTACCCGTTTGCCCCTGCCATTCAAAGAGCTCACTGGCTTCGAGATTGCCGGGATTATTGTTACGAATGCCGCGAATATTCCCCGCGTCCGCGGCACGCGCCGTTAGGCCGTTCTCACGGACTTCACGCGTTGCTGTGCGTGAAACGGTTTGCCCGCTTTCATTCCAGGGTTTGCCAGTGCGGCTGTTTTTACGCAGCGATAACCGTTTCATGAGGGAGATTTGCTTTTCGCTCCACCCCTGGCTTTTGGCAAATTTCACCAATTGTTCAAGCGTTGGCGTTGTGCTGGCTGTCGAAACAGGACGAGCCGTTTCAGAGCGTGGTGGTGGAGCCGCAGCTTTCACATTTTCCACTTGTTGTTTTTGTAAGGCGGAAAGCGCCTGCTGAAAAGATGCCGTACTGGCAGACGCCGTGCTTACGCTTTTAGCAGGCTCAGTATTTGCCGCAGAGGCTGCAACAACCGGCTTTTCCACTGGCAAAGGGGTATTTTTTGCTTGTTGGCGGTAATAATACTGGGCAATAACCGACATGAGTTCCTCTCAAAATACGCCGGCGGGATCCCTGATACCACCGGAAAGCAAATTAGTGCGCAGTTTTAGAACCACTCACAGGTTGCACCACATCCACACCATGTGTACCAAAGAATTGATATAGCGAGTCCGCAGCCGCGTGGGTTAACACCATGATCTCAATGCGGCGATTCGCCGCACTAAGTGGTTGATCCGGTTTAAGCAGCATTTTGTCTGCCATCGCATTCACCTGAATCACTTTGTCTCCCGCCATTCCGCCTTGCTCTAACGCTATTCGCGCAGCCAGGGCGCGGTCACCAGACAAATTCCAGTTGTTATAACGCGTCTGATCCCGATACATGGAAGAGTCCGTATGGCCGGTGATGATCACTTTGTTATCAATTTTATTAAATACCGGTGCTAGCTGAGTCAATAAACGCTGGAAGAAGGGTGTCAGGATCGCACTACTACGCTGGAACATTTCCCGTTTTTGATCGTCCTGAATCAAAATACGTAACCCCTGGGGAATAATTTCCATCTCAAGGTTTGATTGCGCGTCAAAAGCTTTCGTGATTTCCGTAATGACGCGCGCCAACTCGATCATTTCCTGTTGTGAGCGTTTGTTCACATCTTCCAGCGACTCCGCTGATTTGCTCGCCTGAGCCAGTTGTTCAAGCTGATGGGTCAGCTCTTCTGTGGACTGTGCTCCGCCCTGCATGCCGGGCATGATCATATTCGGGCCATTAATCGCTTTCCCACCGGAAGAGAGCGGCGACACCACCATGCCATCAAAAATAGATTCGCCTGTAAGTCTTGCAACCACCTCTTTACGCTCTTCTTCGGTCACCGAACTCATGATCCACAGCACCATAAACAGGGCCATCATGGCGAGAGTAAAGTCTGCAAACGCCACTTTCCACGCGCCACCGTGCGGTGCGTGATGTTCACGGCGTGAAGCGCGTTTTATGATCGTGGTGTGCGCCTGTTTCTTGCTACGCATCAACCTTCACCAATCAGTTCATTAACCCAACCATCAAGGGTGGCAAACGTGGGTTTAGTATCCATTGGCAGCATTTTACGCCCGGCGTCCACGGCCAGCAGCGTCGGTTTCCCGGCTACCTGGTTCACCAGCACCGTACGCACACATTCAAGACCAGCCATCTGTTTTTTAGTCTGCTGTTCCATAGCGTTAGCTAATGGGTCAAGCAGGCAGTAACAGATGAATACGCCGAGGAAGGTTCCCACCAGAGCCGCCGCCACTTTCACGCCGATAATTGCAATAGAACCGTCGATGGATTGCATGGTGATGATAATACCCAGTACCGCTGCGCAAATCCCAAAGCCAGGCATGGCTTCTGCTGTACGCTGCATTGAGCGAGAGGGTCTGAGAAGTTCTTCCTCCATCGCGCCCAGTTCCTGCTCAAGAATGCCCTCTAACTCATGCTCGTTAATTTTACCCATCGCCATCAAACGGAAGTTATCGGAGATAAAGGTGATCAACGCGTGATCTTCAAGCACTAGCGGGTACTTGAGAAATAACTCACTCTTTTCAGGTACTTCAATGTGTTCATCCAACACTTTCAGCCCGCCGTCCTGAACCAGTTCCAGCAGTTCATAGAGCAGCATCAGCAATTGGCGTTGATATTCAGCGGTATAGCTATTTTTGCGCATAGCGCTTTTGACCTGCCGCCACATCTCGATCAACACCGGTTTCGGGTTAGCCAGCACTAAAGCCCCGATCCCGGCACCAATAATAATCAACAGTTCGCCCGGCACCCAAAATGCGGCCAGTCGTCCACCTGATTCAAGAAAGCCGCCCACTACACAGCCAAAAATGATCAATAGTCCTAGTAATTTTTGCATTGCTGTCTCACTGCGCTACGGCGTCTTTAATTTTTTGCGTGATTTTCTTATTCAGCTGGCAAATCCTGGCCTCGGTGAGATCCAGAACCAGCGCGATTTCTTTCAGGCTCATTTCATGTTGGTAATACAGACTCAGGATCAGCTGTTCCCGCTCATCAAGCCCGGCCAGAGCCGCACGCAATGAATCGCTGATAATGATTTCATCTTCCAGATTACGGCTGTTAAAGCTGAGGTCAGAATCCGTGGTGAGCATGTCATCAAGGCTATGGATAGCACTGGCGCTATCGAGCAATAAATACTCCTGATACTCTTCAGGAGTGATCTCCAGATGTTGCTTTATCTCTTCAAATTCAACTTCTTTACCAAGCTTGCGGCTGAGTTCTCTGATAGCGTCATTGAGCTTGTGCGCTTTCTGGCGCAACCGACGAGGCCGCCAGTCCAGCACGCGTAACTCATCAAGTATGGCGCCGCGTACTCGTTGAGCCGCAAAAGCGGCAAACTGCTCATCAGGTCTGCCGTATCGGCGCAGCGAACTGAGCAAACCCATCAGGGCAATTTGCTGCATATCTTCGCTGTCGATAACGCTCTGGGCCTGCCATGAAAGCTGTTTTACAACTCGCTTTACCAAAGGCAGATATTGGGAAACGTAACGCGACTCTTCCGCGGGCGTTAGCGTTTCACTGGAGATAAAGGTGCTGCATTCCATTGTGCGTTCCTTTCCGATCGTTACTGCAACAACATTTTGCTAATGATCACATCGTTAAATGGCATCTCGTTTTTGAGCTGTTTAAAACGCTCGCGATAGGCATTCATCAATTCATCGTGTAAATCAGTCACGCTCAGGGTGCGAACCAGGGCGTAATCCTTTTCGGTCAACA
Source organism: Buttiauxella noackiae ATCC 51607 (assembly GCF_001654865.1). GTDB lineage: Bacteria > Pseudomonadota > Gammaproteobacteria > Enterobacterales > Enterobacteriaceae > Buttiauxella > Buttiauxella noackiae. The sequence continues at coordinate 9,708 of NZ_LXEO01000037.1, forward strand.
ATGCGACGGTAGCCCCACGAATCGCAGGGATCATCATCTCGGTTTGTTTAACCGCGTCTTCGGTGGCTGCCGTTAAGGCCAGCTCAAGCAACATGTAGCGCTCTTTGCCACCGTCATTCTTCAGGGTGATCATGATGTTGTTAATTTCAACAAACAGGACCTGAGTCTCTTCTTCGGACGAAGAAAACATCTCTTTGACTTTTTGCCAGGATGACGGTGCGGGTACCGCATCAGGTTCAGCGGCGGCTCCCGTCGGCTTTGCAAAGTGCATCGTTCCCATCACGGCCAGCACAGAAGAGATAAGGGCGATTGCCAGAGCCATCGAAAAGGTTTTAATCGTCATAGTGTTAGTCAACTTCTTATACTGTCATCAAAATAGATTTATCGTCCCGAGAGCGAGTCTCGTGCGTGTTATCCGGTTGTTCATTTGCCAGAATGAGCTCATTTTCACGGCCAGCATGGTGCTGACGCTGACCTGGTTGTTGCTGCTGATTCTGGTTCGACAAACGGACGTCAACATCAACAAAATGCTGTTCCGTCAGCGCCTGGCGTAGTTCGTTACTCACTTGCTGTAGTGCCCGATAAACGTCGCTTTGCCCGGCGTTTATTTGCACCTGAATTCTCCCGGCCTCTATCTGCACAACAATCTCGATGCGCCCCATATCAGGCGGATCGAGGCGGATTGTTGCATGCTGAATCTGGTTATTAATTTGCAGATTCAAACGCTCGCCTAACGCATGTTGCAGCTGCGTTGATAATGGCTGGCCGCTGCCATCGACACGCATCGGGGCGTTAACCTGCGCCTGTGGTTGCCCGGCGGAGATAACAGGAATATTGGCCGCCGGTGCCGTGTTCAGTCCCGCCAGGCGTAGTGTTTCTGCCGTTACCGGGGTGAAGGATTTTTTAGGCACCACAACTTCTGCGGGTTCCGTCGAAGCAACCCGAACATGGCGCAGATGTGCATCAGGCGCGTGCGCCGTAGTCTGCATGTCCATTGAGGCAGGCTCGGTTTTATCTGCCTGAACTTGCACATTGAGCGGGCGAGCGACCAGCTGTTCTGCTGCTGGCAACACGACTGGCGCAGTCATGAGCATCGGCACATCACGGTTTACCAAAGTCGCCAAAAATTGCTGGGCCATTTGCTCAACTTGCTCATCCGGCAGTTCTGGCAGAAGTGCATCCAGTGCGACATCTTCTTGCCCTTCAACAACCTCTTCGTCCGTGGCGATTGAAACCGAGCTTGTGGCTAACAGCAGTTCTTCAAATAACATCTCGCCAGCATTTACATGCTGCGTTTCATCGACTTCCAGCACAGACGTTGTTGCCAGAGGCGGCAACGTCTGTGGGTATGCAGACTGCTGAAGTAAACTCCCCGAGTCCGATGTCGTGTATGAGAGAAAATCACTCATTGACGACCCTTCCCTCATCCAGTTCTCTATCCATAAACTGAGCGTAAGAAAGTGCCCCTTCACGCTGATTGCGCTGTTGAGTCATTTCTTTACTCAGCTCATCGCGTTTCTGGCGTACTTGCTGATGCACCTGCTGATGGACTTTCTGGAGTTTGTTTAGCGCTTCGCGCTTTTGTTCGCTAATTTCGCAGCCATGCAGGCTGATAAGCAATGCAGAGATATCGCTATCCAGTTGCTGGATTTTTTCCCAGTCCTGGCGCTTGCCTGCCGCTGCCAGCACACGCATCTGCCAGTCAAGTAGCTGCAAATCATCCATGGCGTTTACCCATTTCATCCCAGCCTTCGCGCAGTTCACCGAGGATGGTTTCAACTTCTTCAATGGCAGAAACAGAGAGGTTATTGCTGCCGTCGTATAAGCGATAAACACAGTAGTCGTATAAATTCGCGAGATTTTTTGCCAGCTCACCACCTTTCTCGTAGTCCAGCGCACTGGTCAATGCATTGAGAATATCGATGCATTTATTGATGCTTTGGGCTTTGCGTTCGTAACGTTTTGCTTCGATATGGCTTTTCGCCCGCACCAGCTCATCGGTTAAACCGTTAAAGAGCATAAGCACCAATTGATGTGGCGTTGCCGCAGCGACCTGTGCTGCCATATCGGACTGGTAATACTCGCCGTAGCCTTCTTCACTGTTTCCGTACATTTCCGTCTCCTTCCTTAGACTAAGCCAAACATACTGGCGGTGTTGTTCATCTGCTGTAACACGCTCTGCATGCGGGTGAACTGCTGCAAATAGCGGTTATAGGCATTGTCATAACGCGTACTAATTTTGTCGCTGCGATCGGTTAATTCGTTTTCCCGACGGCGGTTGGTTTCTTCGCGGCTTTTGATTTCGCCTTTGGAAGAGCTCAGTAATTTGTCGAGAGATTTGTCCATTTTTCTCAGTAAGCCGTCGCTACCGTTAAATAGCGCATTAAGCTTGCCCGGGTCATCCGTTAGCTTTTCTTTGAGCTTGTCGCTATCGAGCGTGAGCTTGCCGTCTTTATCAGCGGACAGGCCAAACTGGGTAATATCGAGTCCACCAATAGAGGTACGTAACATTTCGTTTAATTCGCGGCGCAATCCACTGATGCTGGCATCACCAGCAAATGCCCCACGATCTGTACTGCTGGAACCCGAAGCGGTTAACGAGCTGAGTGTTCCGACAAGTTTGTTGTACGCCTCGACAAAGCTATTAACCTGGTTCTGGGTTTCCGTGGTATCAACACCAACATTAATACGCAGTGGCGCGTCACCCGTTTTATGTGTTTGATTCAATTCGAGGGTCACGCCGTCAATCAAGTTGGTCAGCGTATTAGTGCTGTTGGTTATCTGCATGCCACCGTTCTGCGGGTCACCAAGATAAACAATAGAGTCCTGAGCCTTTGAAATAGTGCGCTCACCACTGCCGGTCATTGATGCAGGTACATCACCACTTAAGGTGATGGCATTTTCGGCACCGCTTTTATCACTGCTGAGCATTAGACGCACTTCGCCGCCGGTGCGTACCAGAGATGCGGTCACACCGGGATTGTCATCCATGCCGTTAATCGCTTTTGCAAGACCCGCCAGACTATCAATACCATCCATATCAATATCGATAGACTTAGCATCAGCACCACTACCCAGACCAATGGTCATGGTACCTGTCGCATTTTTAACGCCATCATCGTTCAGGCCGTCATAGGCCAGTTGATGTGAAGAAGCCAACTGTTCAATAAACAGGTTATAGGTGCCTTTGAGTGCATCGGAGGTTGTGGTCGCTTTGGCCATATTCTCAACGCTCATACTGGCGCTGGTTTTCAGCATCCCGCTGCTGCTTTTATTAAGGTTCGTCAGCGAGGTACGGAAATCGGTCAGGTTACTTTTCAGGGATTTAAGTGCATTTTGCTGCGCGGTTAGGCGCGCTTTTTGCGTTTTAAGCTGGCTTTGCAGCGTTTGTACGTCAAAGCCTGCAAGCTGTTTTGCCATTGTCTGCGGGTCAATGCTGCTGATATCGGTCATGCTTCCTCCCTGGCATAGTGCTATGTCCTGAAGCTATTTGTAGCAATAGTTATGCCAACTTTTAATTTATGTTAATTCAATGAGTTAAATCGAGGTGGGAAATACATCTTCCGCATAGCGGAAGCGGTATTGAGACTCATGACAAGCATCTTCGTAGGTCGGATAAGCGCAGCGTCATCCGACGCCAAGGCGTAAATGGCGGATGGCGCTTTGCTTATCCACCTACAACATCTGTTTAGTGCCATTTGTCAGCAATGTAAAACACCGCCGAAGCGGTGTTTTTATACAAGGAGGGATTAGCCCAGCAGGGACATCACCATACCGGACATGCTGTTTGCTTGTTTCAGCATCGACATACTGGTTTGTGCCAGCATCTGGTTTCGAGTCATATTAGTGGCTTCGGTTGCGAAGTCTGCATCCCGAATATTACCCAATGCCAGCGTCGTATTATCCTGCATATTGGATAGGTTGGCGGCGGTGTGGCCTAAACGGTTGATTAATGCCCCCATTCCGGAACGAACTTCGGCTACGCTGTTGATTGCCGTTTCTATTTTGCCAATCACTTGCGCAGCGTTTGCAGAAGAACCTGATACACTTAACCCACTAATATCTGTAGTAAGCGTCGCGCCCAAATCCTTAATCTTAGAACTAAGATCTTTAGTATTCAGTTGAGTACCGCCGCTTGCGGTACCAATCTGGAAGTTCAAACCACCAGCTTTTGCCAGTCCACTTGTTCCAAACAGCTTGGTTCCAGCAAAATCAGTACTTCCCCAGATGTTATCGAGCTCAGATACCAATGCGGAGAATTCAGCCTGCATAGCGACACGATCTTTATCGTTGTTTGTGTCGTTCGCTGACTGTGTCGCCAGGTCTTTCATACGGTACATAATGTTGGTGACTTCTTCGAACGCGCCTTCACCAGTCTGCAGCATCGCAGTGGCGTCAGAAATGTTACGCTGAGCAACACTCATGCCGTTAACCTGGCCCTGTAAACGGGTGGCAATTTGCAGGCCAGCCGCATCATCAGCCGCAGAGTTAATACGTTTACCGGTACCCAGGCGTTCCATCGCCGTAGACAGGATGCTGTTAGATTTGTTCAGAGCGTTGGTGGAAGACATTGCCGCGCCGCTGGTGAAAATTGAAAGTGCCATGTTGTTCTCTCCTTGAGGATTATGCTTTTAGGCAGTGTTTGCCTGTGTACTAAGAGAAAACGACACGCTTGATGTAGAAATTAAATGCCTATGAAAAAAATATTCATATGAAGTTTATTTCATTTCATCTGACCGGCAAATAAGTGAAACCGGAAAGAATAATTTCCACAAAAATGGACATTGTTAAAGTGAGTGCATTAGATATTACAATGCGACAAATTTATCTTCAGACTTAAACCCCAACCAATAAAAAATGCATAAATTTATATAAATCCCATCATTTTATTTAACAGATGAAATTTACTTCAAAAAATACATTTAACCAACTGTATTTTAATGATTTTTTTATTTTAATGCATATTTAAAATACATCAAATATAATAGCCACACAAAAACAACCGCATACTTAATAACTGAAGATTTTTACTATCAGCAAATCATAAACATTAGCTAAAACCACTATGAAAGCCCCCGAAAAACGAGCATGTAAACCTGTTTTTCCTATCTATTTGTAATTGATATAGCACACCTAAAACTTTAAAATTTATGAGTAAACCTCGCTATTCTGTTAATAACTGGTTGCTGGATTTCACATCAGGCGCCATTGTCCATCGTCAGTCCGGAGAAATCCGTCGGCTCGGTGAATATCAGCTTAAGTTATTAGATTGTCTTATTGAGCATGCCGGGCAAACTTTATCACGCAATGAATTGACGGGCCTGGTATGGGAACGCAGAGTGATTGGTGATAACAGTTTGTCAAATGCCATTCACGCCCTGCGTGCAGCACTCGAGGATGACGGTAAGCAACAGCGGGTAATCAAAACGATTCCAAAGAAAGGCTATCTGCTTGATCCTGAATTTTGCCAGTTGATCGAACCAGAAGCAGACATTGTTTCTTCGCCTGCACCTGTTTCAAATCCAACAAAAGTGCCTGAAGGAAAATACTTAATACAGCCGGAGATGGCAGAAACAGTCACAACGAATACTGTTTCTGTGAATGACGAGATTACGGTGCCTTTGGCTGCTAAGCGCATACGTTATTCCTTGCCTCCCTGGTCAGTCCTGTCATTGTTATTATTGATTTGCGTGATAACACTCAGCGCCTGGTTAATATTTTTCCACAAGAATTGCGACGAAATGGTCGCTCAAGAGCAACAAAAAAATCAGTACAGCAACATCCGGGTTTTCCGCATAGCCGCCGCCGTAGATGAGATGAACGATGAGGACATCGTTAAATTAAAACCCACGCTTAAAGCATTGAATCAAGAGCTTATCGCCCATGATGCCTGGATGACGGTTTATTACAGAACCGATGAACAGGTGCTGAATTACACCTTCTCCATTGAAACCACCTGTGCTAACCAGCAACTGGCAATGACGCTTTATCACTGGCGGATTGATAACCTGAAACTCACTAACACCATTTTTGGCGAGACCGAGAGAAAATTAAATGAAATGGCCGTTTGTACGAAACCTTAATCTCACGCTGGCCGCAATCCTGATTGCTCTACTTTTTGGTGGCATATCACATCTGCATGCCAGCTCTGCGAAAGCTAAAAGTAGCCCGATAAAAGGGACAATGGAGATAGGTTTTTACGATTTAATGTCCGATCAGCGCGAAGTGTATCAGGCGCAGATCATGGATATGGATGAAGCACTGCTGTTCACATTAACGCGCAAAGATGATGTGATGTTTGTACTTCGCGGCAAGCTTGATGAAGTTATCCGTAAGCGTGGACGCGTGTTTTATGACTACGTCCCCATTCGTTATAGCAATCCAGGAAACCACAAACTGATTTTCAGTTTTATCGATTTCCTGCGCCATAACACAGTGTGGGTTTACCCAATGACCGTGAACAAAAAACCGTTAGTCATTGGGCAAAGTGGGATGATGCTTTTGTTTCCCCTGAGTCAGTGATGGCCCGTTAACGCAGTAAATTACTCACCGTACCCTGTCGCAAATTTGCCTGTGCGCCTAACGCTCTGGCAGTTGCGGCATAATCCTGGTGGCTGTTTTGTAAATGCTCTCGTAGTGCGCGGGCATGTTTCAGTGCCTCCGTAGGGCGGTATTGCGTCGCCATCTCATTGATTCTTCGGCGCACATTGTCCTGGTGGTTGTACAACTGGCCGCGCTGTTGAGTCACTTGCTCCAACGCCTGCTGTACTTCCCCTTGATATTCACGCATCAGCGCGGGTTGCTGCGCCAACTGGCTCAGCGTGTCTGTCACTGCCGGTTCAGGGCGTGCCAGCAATGCGGTGAATTCATTAGCGGAAAAACGCTTTCCTTCCCCACGAACGCTTAACTGGCTACTGACCTGTGGCCAGCTTTTTTCATCCACGCTAAATGCCAGTGACTGCTGCTTATCAACACTGGCATGAATACCAAATCGCCCCAACCCCTGATTTAAACGCATAACATTCTGACGAGGTGTGGCACCTGCTTCGAGCGATACCGCCACCATTTCACGCCGCTGTCCGGCAAGAGAAAAAATCAACGTTTCGCTTTCATCATTCTGCAAAATTCGCCCAGCCGCTGGCAGCGTAAAATGCACCTGAGCGCTCTGCTCCGGGTCTACATCCAGATGCCTGTCAACAGTACCCGCCGTTAAATCCGGACGGTTATCCAGGAGTACAGAAAGGGAACGGGCAGCCTCATGAGCAGCATCGCCACGCAGTGAGCCGTGGCCAACCGCATAACGCAGCTGTAAGAGCTGGTTTTCAACCTGCGATAAATAATTATCCGCCTGCTGGACTGAAGTCAGCTGCTGATTAAGCTGCACGTTATAACGCAGCGGGCGCGTAGAAATCAGCGGTGATTCAGGGAAACGGTTCTCAGTATTTTGCGCACGCGGTTGTGTCTGCTTTGACACCGCCGCGGTATGTTTCACTCCCCCGAGGTTCGAGGGAGTGCTTAAAGGAAGTCCTGCCTGGTTTAATCCAACCTGCATAATGATTACATCTGATTAAAGAGAGAAAGTTGGCTTATCATCATGAACGACTTGTTCGACGCCTGAACCGCCTGCGTATAGAGCTGGATATTGACGTAACTGGTGGCGGCATCAAGTGATGACAGTTCCTGAATGACCTGCTCATGGGAAATTTTGATATCAGAATGAGCATCATCGATAAGCGACAGGCGGTTTTGCTTTCCACCCAGCTCGGTATAGACCCCCGCCATTTTGTCGCTGGCAGTTTTAGTCTCCCCCAACAAGAGCTTTAAATCATCCCGATAATCTCCGCCAGGGGTCGCCATTTTGTCGCTCACACTTTTAAGCAAATTCAGCATGCTAAGATCGTTGTCGCTGCCAGAAAAAGCTTTGCTGATGTTAGTGTTTTCCGCAATCTCAATGCCATTTGCTACAGTCGTGGAACGCGTCGCATCATTCCCGGCATAACTGTAGGTTCCTGTCTTTTCATCAAAAACAACCGCTTGGGCGTTGGTTTTGGTGCCTGCAAAAATGTAATGCCCATCTTCATTTTTAGCATTCATCGAGGACACCAGCGATTCCAGCATTTGGGCAATTTCATTTGAAAACCCGGCCATATCTTTGTCGCTGTGCGTGTCATTGCTAGCCGCCAGTAATTTGTCGCTCAGCGCCAACAATTGGTCACTCATTGCGGTCACGTGGGATTCCTGAATGGACAGGTTGCCAGACAAACGCGTGATGTTACTTTGATACTGTTCGATTGCCGACTGCTCACGGTTTAATTGCACCAGGCGGCTACTGGCAACGGGATCGTCTGAAGGCACATTGACGCGTTTTTGCGTCGCCATTTGTTCCATCAATTTACTCAGTTGCGCTCCGTTCTGGTTCATCTGGTGCAACATGGCGGACGAGTGGTAAAGACTGCTGATACGCATGATAAATTCCTTTTTCTGTTATCAGAACAGCATCAGTAAATCGCTGAAAATCTGGTTGCCGGTGGCGATCACTTTCAAGTTGGACTGATACGCCTGCATATAAACCTGGAGGTTCATGGCCTCTTCATCCTGGTTCACCGCACTCAGGTTATCGCGCTGTGTTTGCGCCTGATATGAGACGGCGGTGGCTGCATCCAGCTCAGTTTTATTCTGGCGGCTGGCAATTCCCACGGTGCTGATAATCGCGGCAGCGGCTTCATTCACGCTCATATTGCCCATATTACCAATGGAAATATCTTTGTTTTTCAGATCAATAAGGGCTTTAAGGTTGGTGCCGTTGCCGCTTTCATCTGCTTTATCCGAAAGCGCCAGTTCATCTGCTTTCAGGTCGCTGATTTGCAGCATCCCTTTGCCGCTAGTGAGATCAAAGACAAACAATGGTTTACCCGGCTGCCCGTTCAGATCAAAACCACTGGCCAGTTGCGCGTTAAACTCTTTGGCAAATTGCTCGGCCATATCCCGCACCGCGCTTTGCATCGTTTTTAGCGTGCCCTGCTCATAATCATTGAGTGCACCTAACTGCCCACCAATCGCTGATGACACACCAAAAGTGGTATTGAGGAATTCCAGCGAAACTTCCTGCTCACCTTGCTGGTTCATGGTGGATTTGAGCTGCCCGAAATGGCGGCCATTGACCAGCGGTTGGCCGTCGTTTAAGGAAACGTTATAGCGGCCAGATGCATCCTCTGAAACTTTAACGCTGACCATGCTGCTCAACTCTTTTACCAGCTCATCGCGCTGGTCACGCAATACACTGGCATTGCCGCCTGTCGCTTCCTGGTCGGCGATTTGCTGGTTGTAACTGGCGATATTTTTACTGAGCACATTAACGTTACCCACCAGTGCATCACGCTGCGTATTAATTGAAACTTTCTGGCTACTGATAAAGCTGTCAACGTTGTTAAAACGGGTCGCCAGAGATTGGCCTTCATTGAGCAGTTGCTGGCGCAGCGCCGGTGAATCTGGTTGCGTGGTCAACGCATTGAGTGCTGCGAAAAATTTGTCCAGCCCGCCACCAAGACTCGTGCTGTCGGTGCCAATGACGCTTTCCAGCGCCCCTAAATATTTCTGTCCGGCATCGTAATATTCCGCACGCGTGTTGCTGTGCCAGACCTGATTTACCAGATACTGATCGGAAATACGGCGAATGCTGTCTACACGAACACCATTACCTGCGGAAAAACTGTCGCCATTGGTGCCAATGGAACTTTGAATAATGCCCTGACGGCTATAACCAGGCGTAAGGTAGTTTGCCACGTTCATTGACGTGGTACTCATGCCCTGCCGCGCAGCCTGCGCCCCCGAAAAAGCGATATTGATAATGTTCATTATGATCCTTGCTCTGAGCGCGTCATGGGCGGAGTCAATTCCTTCTCTTTAACAGGTAAAGCGACCTGTTGCCCGGTTAACTTAAGCGCGCGGTCCATGCCTTCGGTCTGCGGCCCCAACTGCTTTATGATCAACGATGCAATACCGCTACTACGTTGTGAAGCCAGCAAAGAAGCGAGCTTGTCATCATAAAAATCGCGCATCATCGTTTGCTGCTTGCTGGAAAAAGGATTGTCCCCTTCCGATAACACATCCGAAGCTTTGCGCATCTGGCTGAGCATGGAACGTAAAAAAAGCGCTTCGAACTGTTCCGCCGCCTGCTCAAGGTTCTGAGCTTTCTGCGTTCCGGTAAAATCTCCCGGAATGGTATGAGTTCTTGTGGTCAGCGAATCGATCATTATCTTTCCTTAAATCACTACCAGTTCTGCATCCATTGCACCGGCTTCGCTCAGCGCTTGCAAAATCGCCATCGTGTCATCAGGGGATGCACCAAGGCTGTTTAGCGTGTTGACAATATTTCTCAGGCTGGTTCCGGCAGGCACCATCACCATCTGCCCACGTTCGCGGTTCACGCTAATATTTGAATTAGGTGTTACGGTCGTGTTTCCCTGCCCGAACGGCGCAGGTTGGCTGACTTGAGGGGTTTCCTGAATGGAGACCGTGAGGTTGCCATGAGACACGGCTGCTGCACGAACCACCACGCCATCGCCAATCACAATCGTGCCGGTTCTTGCGTTAAACACCACGCGCGGTTGCTGTTTGCCAGTGCTGATTTGCAAATCTTCGAGGTTCGACATAAAGGCCACTCGCGCACCAGGTTGATCTGGCGCTCGTACCATCACGTTAGTGGCGCTTTGCGCAGTCGCAATGGAGCCAAATGCCTGGTTAATTGCCATCGCGACATTGTTGGCGGTTTTAAAACTTGGCCGCTTCAGGTTGAGCACAACCTGGCTGTTGGCTTGAAAATCGGTAGGAATTTCCCGCTCGACGCTCGCTCCGTTAGGCACGCGGCCTACGGTTGGGGTATTCATGGTGATGCTTGAACCGCTATCACCTTCAGCCTTAAAGCCGCCAACCACAACGTTGCCTTGCGCCAATGCGTAAACTTCGCCATCTGCACCGCGTAACTGAGTCAATAAGAGTGTGCCTCCGCGCAGGCTTTTCGCATCGCCAATCGAGGAGACTGTAATATCAATTGATTGCCCACGGGCGTACATCGGCGGCAGCGTCGCACTGATTGCCACCGCCGCCACGTTTTTCACTTTCGGGTCAATTTTGGCCGGCATCTGGACGCCAAACTGGCGCAGCATGTTGGTTACCGACTGGCTGGTGAATTTGACCTGGTTTTTATCCCCCGTCCCATCCAACCCGACCACGAGGCTGTATCCCACCAACTGGTTGCCACGAACACCCTGAATATCAACGATATTCCCCAACCGTTCGGCATGAACCTGTCCGATAAAAACGAGCAGGAGCAAAAAGCCTGATACCGCGTTACGCATGCTTTTCTCCTGTTAAATCGGGAACAGTGGGTGGTTAAAGAAGCGCGTCAGCCATCCTGCCGCATTCGCATCACTGAGCGCACCACGCCCGGCATACGAAATACGTGCGTTAGCAATACGTTGGGACGAAACCGTGTTGGCCTGGGACACATCTTCTGGCCTGACCAGGCCAGACACTCTCATGTATTCGTCGCCCTGGTTGAGCGTCAGCCATTTTTCACCACGTACTTCCATCACGCCATTGGGTAAGACTTTATGCACCGCAACGGTAATGGCGCCGCGCAACATGTTTTGCTGTGCAGAATTAGCCGCACCTTTGAAGTTACGATCGCCACTGATAGAGGCGCTGGCTTTATCCAGCGTTTTACCGAACACTTCCGGCACGCCTATCGTCACGTCGTTTTCTTTACCAAAATTGGTGGTGGCCTGCTTGCTGGACTGGGTGGACTCATCCAGGTTGACGGTCAGAATATCCCCCACACGATAGGCGCGGCGATCCTGAACTAAGGACCAACTGTAACCGCTGTTATACAAGCCGCCGCCTGAAACAGCAGGCGTTACTGCCGCCAGTTCCTCCGGTGGTGCGTAGGCCGCATCGTCTTTCTTAACGAAAAGAGCCGGGCTTTCACACCCCGCCAAAACCAGGGCCAACAGCCCAACAAGCATTTTCTTTTTCATTTCCATTCACTTCTTAATCGCAATCCCTGCGTTTTATAGCGTTTGTGTGACGAACTTCAGCATGTCATCAGCCGCGGAAACCATTTTGGCGTTCATTTCGTAGGCACGCTGAACGGTGATCATATCGACCATCTCTTCCACCACTTGCACGTTGGAACCTTCCAGTGTTCCCTGCTCAAGTTGCCCTAATGCTTCTTCACCAGGAACACCTTCAACGGGTGCACCACTGGCAGCGGTTTCACGATACATATTGCCGCCAATTGCTGAAAGACCGGCCGGGTTCACAAAGTTAACCAGCGTGATTTGCCCAAGTTCCACCGGATCCACTTCATCAGCCACCAGCACAGAAACGGTACCGTCTTTAGCGATGTTCACCTCTTTGGTGTTCACTGGCAGTTCGATCTGTGGGATCAGTGGTTGCCCTTGTGCTGTCGTGACAACACCTTCACTGTTCACTTGCAGATTGCCCGAACGGGTATAGCCCACGGTGCCATCTGACATTTCAATCTGGAAGAAGCCTTGACCGGCAATCGCCACATCCATTTTTTGGTTGGTGACTTGCATACTGCCCACGGTAAAGGACTTCTGCGTCCCGACCACTTTTACCCCGCTGCCATATTGCATGCCGCCCGGTGTCGCAGTGTCTTGATTTGCCTGCACGCCAGGCGCACGCATGTTCTGATAAAACAAGTCTTCAAAAACGACGCGGTCGCGTTTAAACCCGGTGGTATTCACGTTAGCGAGGTTATTGGAAACCGCATTCATTTTGGCGTCCTGCGCCGCAAGACCGGTTTTACTGATCCATAATGCTGGATTCATTCTTTATTCCCTTAATAGTCAAATCAGGTATTACGGAGTACGCGATTTCCAGCTTGTGCAAGATCCTCTGCCACTTTCATCATTTTGATCTGCGCTTCAAAACTACGATTGAGGGACATATTGGAGATCATTTCGCTGATGGCAGAAACGTTGCTGCTTTCCAGATGTTTGCTGGCAAGCGAAACGGTTTCACTGCGTGGTTCAGTGCGGTTGCTGCTTATCAAAAAACCGTTGTTATCTTTGCTTAGCTGGTTAGTTGCCACATCAACCAACTTGATACGGTCAACATCCATCAACGCGTTAATATCCCCGTCCTGAGGAACGATGGAAATTGTGCCGTCGTCAGCAATAGAGACTTGTGCAAACGGTGGCAGAACAATTGGCCCGCCCTCGCCCATCACCGGCTGGCCGCTTATGGTCAGATCGCCATCTTCGCTGACGTTGATATGCCCGTTACGGGTATAGACCTCTTTGCCGCCCATTTGGAGGGCAATCAGCCCATTACCCACAATACCGACATCCAAATCACGGCCGGTTTCTTCAAGCGACCCTGATGCCATATCTACGCCGCCGCTGGCGTTTTGCACCATATAACGGGAATCATAACCACTGCCTGAAACCTTCGAGGACATTGCTTTATCCAGGTCGCCACGAAAGCCACTGGTATTCACGTTGGAGAGGTTATTGGCGTGTACCTGCTGCTGCATCAGGCTGCGGCTGGCACCACTCATCGCGGTATAAATGAGATGATCCATTACACAGCCTGCATTAGAGCGTTCATCATGTTGTCATTGGTGCTAATCACTTTGGTATTAGCCTGGTAGTTACGCTGAGCGCTCATTAAACCAACCAGTTCAGAGGTCAAATCGACGTTGGACTCCTCCAGCGCATTGGATTTGATGTAACCCAGAAGACCGCTGCCTGGCGCACCAATTAACGGTGAACCAGAGGAACCGGTTTGTGCCCATGTCGTGCCATCTTGGGATTGCAGGCCATTCGGGTTCGCAAAGTTGGCAATGATGAGCTGCCCCTGCAACATGCGCTCTCCGTTGGAGAAGGTGGCATAAACGTTGCCTTTTTCATCGACCTGCTGCCCGGTACGCTCACCCGATGCGTAACCATCACCCTGATTGCGGCTTACGGAGAAATCAGAGCCATATTGGGTGGTGCCGGCGTAATTTAGTTTGATTTGGATTGGTGACGCACCGGTAGGTGCAAACGCCAAATCTCTCGAAGTAGACCCATCAGCAAAGTTCGCCATATTTCCGTTAGTGCCGAATTTAATATCGTTCTCACCAATGCTGTTGCCATCCATGTAATAGTGGACTTTCCATTGGTTTTCAACGGTATCACTCTTAACGAAGTATTGCGTTAAGGTATGCTCGCGGCCCAGAGAATCAAAGATCTGTGTGGTATAGGTGTTGTTAAAAGAGGTGTCATCTGTTGGGGAGAATTTTTTACCCGGCGCTTTTGCATTGGCATCAAAGTTCGCAGTAAAGCCTACATTTGAGGTCGCTTTCGCCGGAATAGAACCGCTCATAATGCTCAGATTACTGACCGTACCCACCTGCAAATTACCGTTAGCATCGACAGGATAACCCTGCATGTTCATACCGAGGTTATTGACCAGGTTGCCGTCTTTGTCAGTACCAAAATAACCAGCACGGGTGTAAGAGGTGGTGCCGGTGGTATCGCGCACCACAAAGAAGCCGTTACCAGAAATCGCCAAATCCAGCGAGTTGCTGGAACTAATGATATTGCCGCCGCGGGTAATACTTTGCGTGACGCCAGTCACGCCCACGCCCAAAGGCTGAGACTGTGCATAAAGAGCGGAAAACTCCGCACGCCCGGACTTGTATCCCACCGTTCCGGTGTTGGCGATATTATTACTGATGGCCCCAAGCTGCTGGCTAATAGCGTTAAGACCTGACGTTGCGATACTAAAACTCATGATTTCATCCTGATTACAAAAGTTGTTACGTCCGACGTGTGCCGGAAGCCTGTCCACCAAACTGACTGATACTGCTGTACGGGACTTCTCCAAGTCCGGCGATTTTCAGCATCGTGACGCCGCCTTTTAATGGGATACGCACGTTGCTGACTGTGCCGCCAATTTCCATAGGAATGGATTTTTCGGCGGTATCGGTCACAGCACTCAGAGTGTATTTGCCTTCCGGCAGACCCAGTTTTTTAGCATCGAGTGTGAAATCCACTAGTCCGGCCTGTTGGCGGCCCAAATCAATCTTGTGTTCGTTGCCGCTGGCGTCTTTAACATGCACCGTTACCGACGATGCCGGGTGTTCCAGCGTCAGACGGCCATTGAGTACCGAGTCGCCCTGCAATTCCACACGGTCGGTTTGCACCATCACGTTTTGACCGACCAGATTGGCCGTAGTCAGCGTCTGCAAGTTGTCCATCATGATGCTGCTGTTTTGCATCAGACTGGCGACCTTCTCCATCGACTGCACCTGAGAAAGCTGTGCAAGTTGTCCGACATATTCCGTACCATCGGTTGGATTGAGCGGGTCCTGGTTTTGCACCTGAGCTACCAGCAATTTCAGGAACATGTCATTCATACCTGATGCCGATTGCCCATTAGGGGAAATAGAACTTCCGCTGGTATCAGTCGCGTAAGTTGAGGTATCCGTTACATTCATCAATTACACCTCGCCCAGACGCAGCACGCTTTGCTGCATGCTTTTGACATTACTGAGAACTTCAGCACTGGTTTCAAAACCGCGAGATGCCGACATCATGTCTGCCATCTCTTCCACCACGTTGATATCCGGGTAATAAACGTAACCTTCGTTGTTCGCCATCGGGTGATGCGGCTCGTAGCGTGAAACAGCCTGGCCGGTTTCTACCACATCCATAATCTGCACACGGGCACCTGCAAAGGCGTTATTTCCGGCGAGTTGGCTATTCTGGTAGATAGACGCAAAAACGGGGCGGCGTGCTTTATACACCGTGTCAGCACTTGCCGACGCGGCATCGGCGTTAGCCATGTTACTGGCGATGGTGTTCAACCTGACGGTTTGCGCCGTCATCGCAGAACTAGAGATTCGATAAATGTCCGTAAAAGCCATACTTTCTTCCTGAACGAATTATTTGCCTTCGATGGCAGCCCGCAATCCCGAAAATTTCATTTTCAGAAACGTCAGGCTCATTTGGTAGTCCATGCTGTTCTTCGCGAATGCAGCCTGCTCTACATCCAGTGCCACCGTATTCCCATCCGCAGACGGTTGATAAGGCAGACGATATTTCACCTCGGTTTGCGCTCCCGGAAACAACGACTGTTTTGAACGTTGCATCTGCGCGGCAAAATCAATATCTTTAGCCTTGAAATTAGGGGTATCCACGTTGGCAAGATTGGTGGATAACAGCTCTGCCCTGGTCAGTCTGAGCTGCAATGCCTGTGGATGTACGCCTAATGCCTTGTCAAAACTAATGCTCACTGTCACTCCTTACAGTCTTGCGTCCTCTGTACTCCTGGCGCAGATTTCTCTCAGAGGAATCTTGCAATCAATGACATTTAAAGCAATTAACATGCCAGGTTTATAACAACATGATTTTCAAACGGATAACTTCATCCCCCTCACCAATGAGGAAAAACATCTTCCGCCTGCTTTTTATCGGGCTGAGCCTCGTATGCAGTGCATCGCATGCCGCAGATGCGACTCATCAGTTGGATAAAATCTCCAGAAAAAGCGCCCAGGCGGAAATCAAAGAGATGGCGCATAATCAAGGCTGGGGAAAATATGACTTACAGCTTGAAACGGTTCTTCCTACCGAAGCTTCAACATTGCCAGTATGCAAAAAAAATCCTGTAGCAACGCCGACTGCCAGACGCACGTTGTACCGGCTTCGCTATGATGTCACCTGCCCAGACGCACAAGGCTGGACGCAGACGGTAGCAGTAAAAACAGTGGTCAATCTGCCTATCGTTATTGCCATGGAAACGCTGGAACGCGGACGTGTAATTGATACAAAGGATGTGGCTCTTAAGGTTCAGGATATTGCCCCACTCAATGCCCAGTTCTTTACCACGACAGATGAAGCTATTGGCCAAACGGTGAAGCGCCGTATTACATCCGCGCAGATTGTAAATTCCGCGCAGTTAGAACAACCCGTCATGGTTGAGCGTGGACAAAGTGTGTTGATGGTGGCTCGCCAGAACGACATCGAAGCCAGTACTTCGGGAGAAGCTATGAAACAGGGGCGTAAAGGGGATGTGATTCGAGTGAAGAACACCAGCAGCCAGCGCACCGTTGATGCAGTAGTGGTATCGCCTGGTGTGGTGCATATTCTTGTCGCTACTCGATAATCGTCATTATTTATTGAAGGATTAAAGTTTTCGGTAATTTCCGTCGCTTTATACTGACAGAAGAAAATCTTTGCAGATGAACCTGGTATACCTCGGGAGAGAAAAATGAAAATTAACCAAAACCACTACTCGCAAATCCAGCCGACGCAAAACAGCCAGGCCACCAAAGAATTAAGTGAAACGAAAGCGTCAGCACCTCTTCGCAGTACACCGATTGCAGCCGTTGACCCTGTTTTGGGTGATGCTCAGAAAGCACTGCAAAACCTGCCAGAAGTAGACATGGCCCGCGTAACGGAAATGAAGCAAGCCATCAGCAGTGGGCAATTGCACGTCAATCTTGATGACTTGACGCTTTCTATTCAGAAATACTTTCAACGGTAACGAACATGACAACAACAGGCCAACGGATGACCGCTTTGTTGCAGGATATGGTGCAGGACAGACAGCGCTATATCTCGCTAAAGAATTTACTGGAAGAGCAACGCACACTTTTGCTTGAGCGCAATAGCGAAAAGCTAGAAAAAATGAGTGAGCAATTGCTTGAAATATATAATTTATTATCTGAGAGCGCTGAACGCAGGGCTACAACTTTAGTTTCTTTAGGTGTAACAGCATCAATCGAGGGGGTTAATAAATTATTTAGCCACTTAGATGTAGAGAAAAAAAATAAGATATCTGTTTTACTTAATGACATCCATCAGCAGGCTAAAACATGTCAGTTACTGAATGAAAGAAATGGCATGGTTTTGCAGATGCAAATGGATACCTTCGCTAATATCATTAATAATTCTGAAGTTGACTGTGGGATTTATCAAGCGAATTAAACGAATTACCCGACAATGATCTTACCCTCCAATAGTGGACATGCGACAAAGTGAGTAAACTCTCAACCGAAGATGACTCATGGCAAAACCAGTATCAGCCAGCAAGAAGTCCCGCAAACAAAATACATCTGAACTCCGCAACAAAACCCTGAAGCTTGCAGCGCGCATAGATGTTACTGCCGAAGCCAGGGAACTCAGTTTGTATGAATGCTAAAGGTTACGGCTATGACAATGTCTACGTGGAAAGCTTCTTCACTCCCTGAGTGATGGATTGTATTCACGGAGAACACTTTGCCAGCAAGGTTATAATGCGCTCAACAGTGTTTAATTATATCTAGCGTGATTACAATCTCTGGCGTCGCCACAGTGCGTTTGGTGGTCTCAGTCCGGAACAATTTGAAAACCAGGATTTCTCTTAGGGCTAGGCCCACATTGCGTGGCTAGGATACACGACCTACATCCGCTAAATCTGGACATAACCTGCTTCCTTCAGCGCCTGAAGTTTGACAACCGCACCACATTGTATTGGCTGTGTCTCTGGATCAAATACATTGCTCTTGCCGAACTTCCCTTTGCTATAGTTTTCAGATTGACGGGCTTGCCTGCACTTTCTACTTCCTTATGAAACGGAAGCCAACCTTCCCACTAAACACAAAATCATTCATATCATATTGAAATTTAATAAAATAAAATAATGGCACGAATATTGCTTTTATAATTTAAAAGCTACCTTGTCTTTTATTAAAGATGGTCAACCATACAAGAATGATGAATCAGATTACAGTTACGAAACCTTTCATGCCGCCGTTAGAAGAATATATAAAATCATTAGAGGTGATATGGGAATCAAAAAATCTCACTAACGGTGGACCCTTTCACCAGCAGTTTGAGGCTGCGCTAGCTGAGTATCTGAATGTGCCGTATATAAGCCTGTTCAATAACGCGACGATGGCATTAATTGTTGCTATGCAGGCGTTGCGTGTACAAGGAGAAGTAATCACTACGCCCTATTCTTTTGTAGCAACGGCGCATAGCGTTATCTGGAACCACCTAACACCTGTCTTTGTCGATATCGAACCTGATACGTGCTGTATGGATCCTACGAAAATCGAACAGGCCATTACCTCAAAAACCAGCTTGATTCTGCCAGTACATGTTTATGGTCGTACCTGCAACACCTCAGCCATTGGAGAAATCGCGAATAATTATGGTCTGCGTTGTATCTATGATGCTGCTCATGCGTTTGGCGTCAAAGATGAGGGCGGCTCGATATTGCGTCATGGCGATTTATCAATTCTGAGCTTTCATGCCACAAAGGTCTTTAACACATTTGAAGGTGGCGCTATCGCTTGTAACGATTTGAACCTGAAAAAACGTATTGATTATCTTAAGAATTTTGGTTTTGCCAGTGAAACTAAAGTGGTTGCATCGGGTATTAATGGCAAAATGAATGAGCTTCAGGCGGCTTTTGGGCTGCTGCAACTTAATTATATTGATGAGGCTATTTCCCGACGTAAAAGTATCGATCATATGTATCGCGAGCTTTTAACGGGGACGTCAGGAATTGCCCTGCCGCAAGAATGGGATTCTGAATCCCATAACTACAGCTATTTCCCGATCTTTGTTGGTGGTGAATATCCACTCTCTCGCGATGCACTGTACGACAAATTAAAAGCCGCAGGTGTTCATGCGCGTCGCTACTTTTACCCACTGATTTCAAACATGCCTATGTACAGCAAGTGCTCAGGAGCTAAGGAGCGGGACTTACCTGTTGCGAATGCCATGGCTTCTCAAGTGCTGTGTCTTCCTCTGTACCCTGACTTATCCTTTAGCGAAGTTTTAAAAATCGTTGGGCTGGTGAAGTAAGATGAATGTACTCATATTTCCGGCGGGAACCGAAATTGGTCGTGAGATCTGGCTGTCGTTGCGCTATGTTAAAGAGATGAATCTTTTTCTTGGTGGAGCGCATTATGAAAATCATGCGCTCTATTACAATCAGGAATACTTTGTCCTTCCTTCAGTAAATGAATCCAATTGGTTGAGTGAGCTGCAAAAATGCATCGCAGAAAATAAAATTGATTACATTTTTCCAGCTCATGATGATGCCATTGTTGCGCTGGTAAACCAGCGTGAAAACATCAACGCGGTTGTACTTAGCCCCGAAGTTGACGTGTGCAATATCACACGTTCTAAAACGTCTACTTATCGCTTATTTGAAGATGTTATTCGTGTGCCTAAAATATTTTCTGAGACTGATGAAATCAGTTACTGGCCGGTTTTTGTTAAGCCGGATAGAGGACAAGGTTCGCAGGGGGCGATGCGTGTGGAAACAAGTGAGCAGCTTGCGATTCTACTAAAAAAAACTCCAGAAAATATTATTTGCGAATACCTTCCTGGAGAAGAATTCACCGTCGACTGTTTTTCTGACCGGAAAAAAGGCTTGCTTTTCTGTCAGCCCAGAACGCGGGAAAGAATTCGTAATGGCATTGCCATGAGCTCCACAATCGTCGAACTTGAAGGCATTGGGGATATTGCTCAGAAAATATCTGCCAAGCTTTCTCTGCGCGGCGCTTGGTTTTTCCAGGTTAAACGTTCTGCTTCAGGTGAACTGGTATTGCTTGAAATTGCACCACGTATTGCAGGGACGATGGCGCTCAATCGTGCCCGCGGAATTAACTTCCCGCTGTTGACGATTTATGAAAGTCAGCTTACTGATGTTGGACTTTATGCCTTACCTGGCAACGTGAAAATAAGCCGTGGGCTTATCAACCGATATCGTACGGATATCATCTGGCAACACGTCTATGTTGATTTTGATGATACAATTATTATCAACGGCAATTTAAACCTCTCGCTAATACAGTTCCTATATCAGGCAGTAAATGCGAAACAGACCATC
The DNA here is from genome assembly GCF_001654865.1 of Buttiauxella noackiae ATCC 51607. Lineage (GTDB taxonomy): Bacteria > Pseudomonadota > Gammaproteobacteria > Enterobacterales > Enterobacteriaceae > Buttiauxella > Buttiauxella noackiae. The sequence continues at coordinate 30,609 of NZ_LXEO01000037.1, forward strand.
ACACTAATTTCCAGACACAAAGGCGATCTGCATGCCGAATTAGAAAAGTGGCGAATTGGTTCTCTTTTTGATCAGGTAATTCATTTAACGAGTGATGAGAAAAAATCACAGTTTATTACTCATTACAGCAGCATATTCATAGATGACAGTTTTGCAGAACGCAGTGAAGTACATCAACGCACCGGTATTCCTGTGTTTGATACAAGTATGGTCGAGTTATTAATCAATGAGTAATATTATTACATTTGGTACGTTTGATGTTTTTCACGTCGGCCATTTAAATATATTAAAACGAGCAAAAAGCTTGGGCAATAGATTGTTTGTTGGCGTGTCCTCTGATGCATTAAACTTTCAGAAAAAAGGCCGTTATCCTGTCTATGAAGAATATGACAGAATGTCGATTATTTCAGGCATTAAATACGTTGATGTAGTATTCCTCGAAGAGTCATTGGATCTGAAAGTCAGCTATATTCAGAAATACAATGCCGATATTTTGGTTATGGGCGATGACTGGAAAGGTAAATTCGATCATTTTTCTAGTTTTGCAAAAATAATTTACCTAGAACGTACGCCTACCGTCTCAACAACCTCAATTATTGAGGTGATTAAAAAGTGTTAATTATCATCAGCCCCGCAGTGGGGCTGATGATTTTCTGCTAAGGGGCGTTAGTTATTGCATCAATAATTACTTGAGCCGAGCGAACGCCAGCATTCCCGTCGTTAAATGCATCGCAATATTCTATTTTTATACGAGAAATTTCCCTAGTATTATTATCCCTCGGATAGTCACCTGACAAATAGCGACGAATGTCGTCCATCTCCATTGCTACGGGTAAATACTGACGAACCAGTTGCTCCGGGCTATCGCAGGTGCTGAATGTCCTGTTATTTTTCAAAAGATCAGGCATTTCCGCCCAATCCAGCAGGATGATGCTCTTGTCCGCATTGATCGCATCAAAAATGAAACCACTATTATCACTGATAACATAGTCAGCGATTTCCAGCAGTTGAAAGATCGATGTTTTCTCTTGCACAATATCCCTGAGAAAACGTTTGGCTATTTTAAGTGCCTGTCTTTCACTCATTTTATATAACGTCCCGTGATGTAATTTGGTAATGATATTGTATTCATTTCTAAGCCTACTCAGTTTTTTAGCCCAATGAGGTAACGAACTGAGTTCACCGTAAGTTGGGGCATAGAGTATGGTTGGTTTTGCAGGATCCATTTTAAGATAGTCCAACTCTACTTTGGAATAGTTTCTTTTATGCCAGTCATCGAAACGCGGATTACCGACAATTTTAGTATGTTCGGGCAGAGCAAGCGCGTCATATGTATATTTGCTATAGCATAAAATACGGTGGTATTTTTTATTCCATGCCGCATGGTTCCATTCGTTTTTAGCTAAACCATACACTGCACGCACATGAACTTTCGCAATATCCTCGGCATAAGATAGATAATATGGTGTAATTAGTGCATCATATATCTTTCCATTTTTTAATACAGAGGAAAGTAAAATAAATCCCAGTTCAGGAATCTCTATTGTGCTGAGAAAACTCAACATATTGTTCACGAACCCATCTTCTATTAAGTCATTGATGATTACCTGGCACTCGGAATTATCATTCAGCAAGGCGAGGATAATATTACGATAAACCTCATAATGAAATGAAGTTTCCATCAAAAACCCAATGCAATGTTTTTTACAATTAGCATCCTCAATCATAGTTAATTTCCCTTCGCAGCATAAGATTGAATATGGTGATGTTTATTATTGATAAAAGTATCCAGAACCCCTTTCATCTCCGGGTAACTTTTCGTTATGGCATCCAATGTGGCCGGATAGATGATGCTTTTATAATGAGGATGACACTTATCGTGTGTTTTTTTCATAATCCTGTCAGGATTGTAACGCAAATTTCCCACTTTATCCTCGGTAAACAAATTGAGCAAATTAAAATGATTTCCTGGATCCATTGTCCATGAATACATTTCATAGCCATTCACAGTTTTCATCAGATGAAAGTAATCAGAAGTGACACTATAACCTTTGCGCAACGCTTGATTCTTTTTACTTTCTGGTTGGGCTGCGGATAAGTTTCGGCTGAAACAGTATTTTCTACCGCCATTTAAATCAAACGTCGGGGCTGATACCAGATCGGTATCGGGAATATTTACCAGACTAAGCACAATTTTCTTAATATCTACCATACTGATTAGGTGATTAATATCTGTGCTAGACATTCCAGGATGATAAATAAAAGCTGGGGTATGAATAAGTGATGTGTATGGTTCGATGGCATGAGTATAACCGCCGTTAGCACCGTGGGTCCAGAAATCATCACCATGATCGCCATACGCAATTACAATAGTATTATTCAGCTGATTATATTTCATTAACAAACGAAATAGCTCTCCGGTCGATCGATCGAGATTGGCCCAGCCGCGATGCCAGTAATCAATGCCATGTTGTCCCATTTTTTTTCTGTCAAAACAGCAAATATGGCTAGTTGGGTTCCAGAAGTAGAGCGCCAGTGGAGATGTTGGAGATTGCAGATGGGCTTCAACTTTAGAAATCATATCTTGGCAAATATCTTCCCAGATATACTGTTCATTGTTATGTTCGCGCCAGACCTCGCTCAACTTATCCCATCCTGTAGGAGACTCTGTTCCCAGAGTCTCATAACCCTCAGTTTTGAGAATATTGAAAATATTGCGGCATGTTTTGTTTACCGTCATCTCATCTCCAAACACCCGGTTATGCTCAAGCAACATATCATCACCGTGCAGTAAGTCGCTCATAGCCATGAATGTTGACGTCGCACTTGAAAAGAAACGATTAAGACGAATTGATTTTTGATATATTGTGTTGATAGCAGGAAACCATTGCCTGTTAGCAAAAATCTGTTGGTTTAGGCTTTCCATATGAATAAAAACGACATTAGGTTTCATTACTGTATCCAATATTATAGGAGCCATAGTAGGATTAAAGATTCTCTAATCGGAGTTTCATTTCTCTCATAACGGTAAGTTTCTCTTTGTCATGATGACTGTTCTGAAGCTTTATTTTATAGAGCTCAATCAGGATATTAAGGCGAGTATCACAATGTAAAATAGCTATTGATAAATGCAAGAGTGTTTCTGCAGTTATGCCATCATCAATTAAAAATTTAAATTTTAAAAAATGTAGTAATGGGTCATAAGGCCTTTTTTGAAGAAGAATATCCACATCTTGTCTGTTCAGCAGCATATTCCTGGTATATTGTTTCCAGCGTAGATCCATCGCTCGTGGCCAGGACTGCTCTTGCTGCCATTCATCCATTATTTTCATACGATTCAGATACATAAGCTGTTCTCTGTCGTTTCTGAACCAGGTGTTATTCCCATGGCGTCGATAGCATGCAACGTTTTTCTTATCCGAAACAAATGGGCCACATTTTGCCAACTTCAGAAACATATCCCAGTCTTCCTGTATCAAGTCAGGATCAGAGCGTGATATTGTGCGAAATGCAGAGGTTCGAATTAAGCAACCGATATAAAGAAGTGGATTACCATTGATAAGTAAAAAATCGAAATGATCGCCATTTACGAAATGTGTGATGTAATTTCGGCGGCAGTTATTTTCGAGTAGTAATTGTATTCCGCCATAGCAAAGCGAAGCATCAGGATTTCTTTCTAACAGTTTAACTTGGTTCGCAATTTTATCTGGAAAAATATAGTCATCAGAATCTACTACTGCGATATATTTTCCTTGTGCTGTCAGCATCGCTTCGATAATGGGTTTGCTATCGTTCTTTACTTTCATGGAGTAATAATTGGTTTTTCTCTCAATAAAATTAAAATTATATTTCTTTTGATATTTTTTTATGATGTATTGTGAGCCGTCGGTAGAAGCATCATCAACGACAATAACTTCGATATTTTTATACGATTGTGCAAAAACGCTATCCAGTGCTTCGCCAATATATTTGCTGTGATTGTAGCTTGTTATAACGATGCTAACTAAAGGACCCATAGTTGACTCCACGTGTTAAAAAACAATATATGCAAATATCGTGCCAGTATTTTTAACCTAAATTATCATTAGGTTATACGGATAGGCGGAAAAGCTTCTTCCTCTCGTAACTATCCCGAGTTCGTGAAGCTTAATTAACCCAATTAAGGGTTTGGTTGTATCTACCTGTGGTCGAGTACCGTCATTGGCTGGTCGATGTCGCCTTGTATAACGGCACAATTTGCCTGCGACATACTGCAAATAGGACTCTGGCGGCGTAAACACTCAAAAAAATGTCATTATTCACGCGGACCGTGGCTGGCAATACTGTTTATCAGAGCTTACTGAAACGCCATAAACTGCTCGGCAGTATAAGTGCTAAAGGTTGCTGCTTTAACAATGCCTGCGTGGAAAGCTTCTTTCACTCCCCCTAGGTAGAATGCATTCACGGAGAACACTTTGCCAGCAGAGATATAATGCGCACAACAGTGTTTAGCGTGATTACAATCTCCGCCGTTACAGTGCGTGTTGAAATGGTCGATGCAACGCTAACCTAAAACGAGGAGGTTGTTGCCATGAAACGAAGAGTGCGCATTAACTACACGTCGGAACAGAAAGCGATTATTTGGGACAGATATAAGGAAGGTGATTTCCTGAATGACATAGCCAGAATGTTCGACAGATATAACTTTTTAGTTATGCCCACTCACTAGTCAGGTGGATATAATCCTCCCACCCGAATATGGCGCAGGCTGTCTCTTTCGCCTGACGAAAGGGAAGATATATCCAGAGGGCTGGCAGCAAAAATCAGCAACAGGGAGATAGTCAGAAAATTATCAAGAGCGTTCTCGACTATTAACCGCGAGATCCACAGACACGGCAGTTTAAAACAATATCGCGCAGCACATGCTGACAAACAGCATGGGAAAATGCCCTGTCGCCTAAACCCTGTAACTTAATTGAATGCCCCGCATTATGTATAGCCGTTGCAGAGAAAATGCATTATGGCTGGTCGCCAGAACCAATCGACGGTTGGCTTAAACTCTGTTATCCCGACAACCAGAAAATGCATATGTCACGAAAAGACTTTTAAAGCGCTTTTTATACAACGCGGGGAGCTTTATAAAAAGAGCTGCAGCAGTGCCTCAGAAATGAAAGAACAGTACGTAAATCTAGAGCGGCATCACTTAAAGGGTAGAGATCAGGTTCAATCTCGGATGCGATACCCATCATCTGATGTTACAGACAGAGCCATACTAGATCACTGGGAGGGAGATCTGGTATAAGGTTCTAAAAACTCATATATTGTCACGGTGGTAAAACGCAATTCCAGCTTTGTTATGTTGCCAAAATGAGTGACAACAAGACAGCCAAAGTCATATCCGTACTCATTTAAGAAACCCAATATTTACCTGTTGAACTGTATAAATCATTAACTTGGGATCGAGGGGTAGAAATGACTAATCACACCCTTTTTACCATAACGATAGATATTCAGGTCTATTTTTGTGATCCTCAATTTCCCAGACAACTTGGATCTAATGAAAATACAAAAGGTTACTAACACAGTATTTCCCAAGAGGAACTGACTTATCAGTTCGCAGCCAACAACGATTAAATAGCGTCGCCAAATAACTTAATGAGGGAACGAGAGAATGCTAAACTATGAATCATACGCAGAATTTTTTAATAAGATGTGTTGCATCCATCAGTTGAACTCACAAATATTAGCGGGAATATTATTCCCGCATGATAATTATAATAAAGCGAAGCCGCTGAGTAAAAAACGCTCAGAATCCTGCTTTGTATTAACTTTCATATTCTTTACTTTATCATCCCATTCAAAATAAGCACTAATCAGAGTCACAATTTGTTCCCTGTCATACCCTGCTATTTCTTGGCAGTAAATAGAGATAATCATTTTCAAACGAAAAATATGTTCGGACAACTGGAAGAAAGATGTGCCATAGTTTTCATTAGTATCAGGAAATGTATTATTATAAATAATATAAACTAATAGATTAGTTAAGATCTCTTGGTGCCGATTGAAAAATCCTTCACCCTGTTGCCACCCAAACTGGATCTGTTGTAGTCGTTCAGCGAGTCGTTCATCATTTAAGATAGTCAACTCACTTAACTTCAATATAAATGCCATTTTATGTTCGAGAGGACGATTAATATTTAACTTAATTTTGCCAATTTCTTTAAGCGCTGTTAACCGAATTTGAATTATTTCTGGCAACTGGTTCATCTGTTTCTGGAGCTGATTATTATCTGCCAGTGACAATAGATTGCGAAAAAGATCATCAAGCATACTGATATCAGAAACAACTTCATTATTGTCGCTATGTACCTTGCTCAATAAAACACCAATTAGATAGATTTTTTGTTCTAATGAGATAGCAGGGTGAGTTGCAAAATTAATACACAACTGGTTAATAACTTCTAAACTAGGGTTGAATAATAAAGACGATTCACTAGCAATCTTACTTTCATGTAAAATAAAAGCTTGCGGATTTAATAATATTTCTTTTGCCGCAGTTTGACACGATAAAGAGAGACTTTCCCGCTGTTGATTTTTCCAGGTTAAAGTTACATATGGGTAACCCTCACCTTCTTTCAGGCAATTCTGGCATTGGCATTTCTTATTATTCTCTTTAAATCTTTTTACATATTCAGGCTGGTAATTGTCAATAAGTTCCATTTATATTATCTCCTATATAACGTGTAAATTTGTTTTCTTAATTATGCTTTTTTCTGAAAAAAGTATGGGTGATGTCCGTACTGACACCATCTGTATAAGTATCCTGATCCGACATATACGCAAAGCTTGGATAAAAACCTAGCCACAGATCTTGTTTCATTTTTATCTGCCAGGCGGCATTCAGGGATGTCTTTTCATCTCTTGTCATGCGATAAAGATCTATCAGA
>NZ_LXEO01000038.1 GCF_001654865.1 Buttiauxella noackiae ATCC 51607
CCGCGCCTAAAATACGAGCCACCCCCGGTAGTGTTTGCATTGTTCGTATAGAATCATGCTGTGCCCCCAGCAAGATGACTTTCCAGTCAATTGACTCAATATTATTTAATAGGCCATTGACATTCTTAACAAAATTTTCTTTTTTTACAAATTGAATGGTGGAGTCAATAATAAGAACACTTTTCCACCTTTGTTCTTTAGCAAGTTCCAGTACCGTAAGATGAGTATCTAACTCATCTTCATTCTTATTTTGAAAAATTAATTGCTGCGGTGCCATACCAAAATCCACCAGGCTACGTGTGGTGATTTCAGTGTTCATCTCAACGCTATTTTCCAGAACAATTATCTTCTCAAATACTGGCCAGTTAACCGGTTGAGTAACAGGTGCATGACTCAAGCGGCGATAATGAGTGAGCAAATTTGAGTCAGTGACAAAATCCTCAAGCGTTAAATCGACAGATTCGCAAGTCCCGAGAACAAAGTCTTTATCGTAAGTATTCGCACTATGGGAAACACAAAGAATCGCATTTCTTGGTTCAACTTGCAGCACGGGTGCTGTAAATCCGTTCAAGAATGGCCCTTCCTCTGCCAGCATATCGGAATCACGGTAGCGATGTTTTTTTAGATAGTTCCTGTGGTAGCCAAAAGTGCCATTTAAAGCATGATTCTTACCTAAAGAGGTCGTGCGATAAATTTTATCCAAATGGCTATACCAGATATAAATTTGATCACAACCTGAAAAGACCGCTTTATGATGAATCATTTGCTCGACCTGATAGCTGACTTTATTGGCAGGATAGTAATCATCATCGTCAAAACAAATGATATATTCACCCGTAGCCAGATCGTTGAGCATATTTCTTTTTTCACCCAACTGTAAGCGGCGTGGGCTATGAATATAACGCACATTGGTGTCATTATTCATTGCAAGCATATTGACCAGATCTTCATTACTTTCAGCAGAATCATCCAGAATAATCAGTTCACGGCGGTCTGCTGGATAGTCCTGGTAATGAAATTGATAAATCAAATATGGCAAAAACTCTCTCCGGTTGAAACTTGGAGAAATAACACTTACAAATGGTTTTCGTTCCTGAGTCTGTTTTAATAATTGTTTATTCAGCAAAGACCCCATCAAATTAGGTCTATTTTTTGTCGTCTTCATTCGTTATCCCTGACGTATGCGCCGCATCCAGCTCTGAGTAGACATCGCATCGGTGGTTTTCTGATCTTTACGCGTTTCTTCACTGGCAAACTTGTCCTGCCGTTGCTCAAGCACCAGCTGATACCCGCGCTCACGGCGCGCTTCATGCAGTAAATTCTGTTGGATCTCCTGCATTTTCATATCCGCAAGCACCTGTTCTTGCTTTTGCCAGTTAATAATTCGCTGGATGTTTTTCTTATAATGCGCCTGATTAGTCATCATGGCGGCATGGGTATTTCCTGCACCCGCAGGCGAAACCGCCAGGTTATTCAACGCCTGTATATTGTTTTCATAACGCTGGCACAGCTGCTGTTGGGACGATAATTTTCCGCTGAGATCTTTCACCGTCCGGGCACGCATTTGAACCAGGTGTTCAAGCGTTCTGATGGTTCTTGGCATCCTTTACCTCTTTATCAGTCGGTTTAACGCTGAACCAACGACTGTAAGTCCTCGATGGTATTTTCAAGCGTCGCACCAAAGCCAACTTCCTGTTGTAAATAATGGTGGATAGCAGGAGCCATCCCCACCGCACGATCCACCAGCGGATCGCTACCGGCTACGTAGCCCCCAAGCGGCAGCATGGGTTTGATATTCATGTATTCGCCATACAGTTGCTTTAAAGTCCGCGCGGCGCGCTGATGGTCGGTTGTGACGATCTGCGACATGCAGCGGCTGATCGACTGAGAGATGTCGATTGCCGGGTAGTGCCCGGCTTCCGCCAGGTGCCTTGAAAGCACAATGTGCCCATCCAGTACCGCACGAGCGCAGTCGACTATCGGATCTTGTTGATCGTCACCTTCAGCCAGTACGGTATAGATTGCCGTCATCGTGCCCTGCCCCTCGCTGTTTCCGGCACTTTCCACCAGTTTTGGGATCAGGCCAAAAGCAGACGGCGGGTAGCCTTTTGTTGCCGGAGGTTCACCAAGGGAGAGCGCAATTTCACGCTGCGCCATCGCATAACGAGTCAGAGAATCGACCAGCAATAAAACATCCAGACCACGATCGCGATAGTAGGTGGCAATGGCGTGGCACAGTTCCGTTGCTTTCAGGCGCATCAGCGGGGATTCATCCGCCGGTGCGGCGACAATCACTGACTTTGCCAGCCCGGTTTCGCCTAGCGAATGTTCGATAAACTCTTTAACTTCGCGGCCACGCTCGCCAATCAACCCCACCACCACCACATCTGCGCGGGTATAGCGGGTGATCATGCCCAGCAGCACACTTTTGCCAACGCCGCTGCCAGCCATCAGGCCAACACGCTGCCCTTTACCAATGGTCAGCAGCCCGTTGATAGCGCGAACGCCCACATCCAGCGGTTCATCAACCGAGCGGCGGGTAAGCGGGTGAATTTGCGCGATATGGCGGGGTAACGGGGTTTCCCCCTGCAATTTACCTTTTTGATCCAGAGGTTCACCCAGGCCGTTGACTACGCGCCCGAGCCATTGCATCCCCACCATCACTGATTCTTCTTTTTCGGCTGGGTAAACTTTAGCGCCAGCAATCAGCCCGACCGGGTGCTTAAACGGCATCAGGTGAGTGATTTCTCGGTCAAAACCCACGACCTGAGCATCCATCATGTTGCCATCAACGCTTTCAATACGACAATGCTGACCAATAGCCAGCACACAGCCGACGCACTCCAGCAGCATGCCATTGACTCGAACAAGGCGCCCCGCTACACGGGCGAGGTTAATATTCTCGATCGATTTGAGCGCCTGTTCGAAATCAATCTTATGCATCCTGCGCCTCCGGCAGGAGGGTATCTTTTAGCACGTCCATGCATTGTTCCAGGCGATGCTCACAACCGATGTCCATTTCAGTGGTTTCGGTTACTACCCGGCATTCCCCCGGCTGCATTTGCGGATCGGCACACAGCCCCCACTCTTTCGAGCGTTCAGGTTCCGCTTCGCTAATGCGGCGATACTCTTCCGCATTCAGGCAAACTTTCAGCTGTTCCGGCGTTTTCGCGAGACTACCGATAGCTTCTTCCACCAGCGTAAGCAGTTGCGTTGGATGCAAAGTCAGTTCACAGCGGATCACTTGGCGGGTGACTTTTTCCACCAGTTGCAGCAACTCATTGCGCCGCCGGGTTTCATAATCGGCCAGATACTGCTTAAGCTGCTCGGTTACGCCATCGAGTGGTTGCGATGCATCAATAAACAGTTGGTGCCCGGCAGCTTTACCTTCGTCATGACCTTTACGCATGCCTTCGTCAAAGCCCAGACGCACACCTTCCTGGTAACCTTCACCACGCCCCTCTTCCAGACCCTGTTCAAACCCTTGCTTCATGCCTTCCTGAAAACCATCCGCAAGCTGTTGTTGTAGGCTGGCGTTATCCAGAAACGGTGCATTAAACCCGGCATCACCCATCGCGCCATCCAACAGTTGGCGGCTGCGATGCAGCGGCGGGAATTTATGCACTCTTGGCCTTGCAGTTGCCGGTTGGGCAAGAGGTTTGGCAAATCGCGATTTCGTCTCCTGGCTCATCCGTTACTCCATCGTCACTTCAGAGAAGAGACGAACCTGAATCTCGCCTTCTTCTGCCAGTTCACGTACGGTCGCCATAATCTCTTTGCGTACCTGTTCAACACGGCTTGCCGGAACCGGCCCTAAACGGGTACCGGTACTTTGTAATAGTTGAACCTGACGTTTTGGCATCGCACTATAAATCGCCTGACGCAGAACCGGCTCGGTGCCTTTGAGCGCCACAGCCCACTCTTCAATCGGGATTTCATCCATCAGGCGTTGCAGCACCGCAGGGGTCTGGCGGCTGAGAATAAAGAATTCATACATCTGATCTTTGAGCTCGTTAACCACATCCTCGTCACGTATACGCAGTTGTTCTAACAGTTCCTGCTGGTTAGATGGAATGCGATTGACGATGTCGGCCGCATGTTTAATCCCCACCAGTTTTGAACCGTGTTCAGACAACACCGCCACACCGCGTTCGATAATGCGATCCAGCTCGTCAATCACATCACGGTTTATGTCATCGAGCCGAGCAATACGATAGATAATTTCATCACGGCGCGATTCTTCAAGGCAGCTCAATACGTTAGCCGCCACATCCGGTGGCAAGAATGCGAGGAAAACGGCCTGAAGTTGTAAGTGTTCCTGATCAATAAGGCTTGCAAGCTGCGGGGTATCAACCCATTGCAACCGCGCCATGCGGTAACGCATTTCATCACCGTAGATGCCATTAATCACGCTGCGAGAAATCTCACTGCCCAGCGCTTTATCAAGAATATTCTTCAGATAGGTACGGGAAGCGCCATTAATGCCGCTCTGCTCCCGGTAATCCTGGAAGAAATTATTCATCGCATTTCGGGCATGGGTGACTTTGATGCCGTGCAAACGCGCCATTGTTTCACTCACGCGCACCACTTCTTCACGGCTCAATTTAGCCATGACTGTCGCGGCGGCTTCTTCGCCAATGCTAAGCAGCAAAATTGCTGCTTGCTCCAGTCGGCTGCGCCCATTATTGGCAGCGCTTGCCGCAGTGCGGTTAGTCTTGTTTGCTTGCGGTTGCGGCTGCGCTAGTTCGCTCATTGCTATTTATCCATTGTTTTAACACTTCAGCCACGCGCTCGGTTTCACCCTGCGCCAGCGTCTGTAAGAATTCCACTTTCGTCTCAAGCCCTGAACTTTGCGGCGGCAGATTATCCTCAACCTGGAAGGAGGACTTAGGCAAAGCCTGTACCAGTGAATCTTCTTCGCTTGAGGTTTCGCCTTCCAACAGCACACCGCTGTTTTCATCCTGCAAGTTGGCAATCTGTTGCGGCGAATTTGTCGTGAAGCGACGTGCCAGTGGGCGAACCCCAAGCAGCAGGAGCAGCAAAGCCAGGAAGCCAATACCGCCCATCTGCCCCCAATCGCGAATATCCGGGTCCTGCCACCATTTCATTGATGGGATATCCAGAGAATCCGCAGGTGTAAAGACCAGGCGATCGAGAGTCAGTGAATCTCCTCGTTGCTTGTCCACACCAGCCGCATCTTCTATCAACTTATTCAGAGCGGTGAATTGTTCCGGTGTCCACTTCTCCAGTGCCGGTGCCGACTGGTTCAACACCACGGCAATAGACATTTTTTCGAGCTTATAGAGCGGATGCTTGATATGCCGTACATCTCGGTCATAGGCATATTTACGCTGAGTCTGACTACGGCTGGAGAGCGCTTGCGGTGTGGTCGAAGGCGCTCCAGGAGTTGTGGTTGCCGCAGGAGTAGCTGCTGGTTGGGCCGGAGCCGCCGTTGGTGCGCGGTTACTCAACGAACCAGGAATGCCCATCGCTAACTCATCGGTGGAGTTTTCCTGGTTAACGCTTTCGTCGCTGACGCGCGGGTCACCCGCATAACGTTCTTGCGTCTCTTCAACAGCGCTGAAATCCACTTGCGGTACGACGCTGGTACGGAAATTACCCTGTCCAACGATAGAATTTAGCAAGTTAGCGATGTTCTTTTCGGTTTCGCTTTTGATCTGCTGGCTGATGTCGCGAACTTTGGTGATACCCGCCATCTGGCCGTTATCTGTTTCGATACCTTCAGAAAGAAGATTGCCGGTTTGATCAACAACCCGCACCTGGCCTGCATTCAAACCAGGAACGCTGCCAGCCACCAGTTGCACAATTGATGCCACCTGCTGGTCGTTGAGATGCTGCCCTGCCCGTAAGCGCACCATTACAGAAGCACTGCTTTCTGGTTGGTTAGTGAGTACAAACGAACTGGACTCCATAAGCCCCAGATGTACTCGGGCGGCTTCCACAGGATCAAGCCCCATTATGCTTTGCGCCAGTTCACCTTCGATACTGCGCTTATAACGGACATTCTGAATAAACTGGCTGCTGCCGAGCAATTCGTCTTTATCCATTAATTCGTAGCCGCCAGGCATAATGGCCGTGACACCTTGTTCCGCCAGCGCCATGCGTGCTTTCGGCAATTTACTGCTGTCGACCATGATGATGCCGCTGGCAGGATCGATACGGTAATCAATGGCCTGGCTACCCAGAACATCAACAACCTGCTTCACGGGTACATTTTCCTGGGAGCCAAACAGCGCCACATAATTGTGATTGGTCATCCACAAAGACGTGACGATAGCGCTGGCAAGTACCAGGCCTGCAGCGCCCAGCAACATATTTTTCTTGTTTCCCGTTAACCCATGCTCAAAGGTCATAGGGAATCGTTGTTTTATTTTATCAATCACATCAAAACCTTACACAGCCATATTCATGACTTCGTCGAGGGCAGAAGTGAGCTTGTTGCGCACCTGTACCATCGCCGAAAACGCGACACTGGCTTTCTGACTTTCCACCATTGCCCCCGTCAAATCATCGCTGATCCCTGTTTCCACGGCGGTCTGTTTAGCTGCCGCACTGTGCTGCATGGCATCTACGCGATGCACGGCTTCATTCATCATCTGGCTGAACGAGCCCGCGGATGAGCCTGAAAGGGAAGAGGCAGAAATTTCACCGCCGATTTGCTGTGCTGGGGCAATAATGCTTTGTGAAGAAGTGAGCATGTTTTGCTGCATCCGTTGCAGCATTGCATGCTGCGCGGAAGAGAAAGCAACCAACTGAATTTTATCCATTTATTATTTCTTCCTGTGAAACTTAGAGCCTGTTCCAGTCGGTGCTATTGAGGCAGCCAGATGGGTCACGGGCAGTGCGTACAAATCAGAACGTGAGCGTACTGAGCACTGTCAGGCGTAAATACCGTCGCCACGCATGGTTGCCAGGCGATAACGTAATGCACGCGGAGTAATACCTAGTGACTGCGCTGTTCGCGATTTATTACCGTTGTGTTGTTTAAGTAAATCAATGATGTACTGATATTCCGCCAGTCGTCCGTGGACTTTCACTCCACGAATCGCATCACACACTGGAGTGACCAGAGTCTGGATACCACTACCCCATGTGCTATTTGCACTGACGTTTTCGTGAGCAACAGGCAATGACAAATCCTGCGCCTGAATCACGTCACTGCTGCTCAGAATCAATCCACGTTGAATAACATTTTCTAATTCTCGAATATTCCCTGGCCATGAATATTTTAATAATGCAAAACGTGCATCATCACTGAGCTTTTTATTTTGTAGATGTTTCGATTGATATTTCTTTATGAAATTCAATGCTAATGGAATGATATCTTCTGGTCTTTCACGCAGAGGGGCAACATGAATAGGAACCACAGCCAGACGATAATATAAATCCTGGCGAAAGCGTCCTTCTGCAATTTCAGTAGGTAAATCTTTATTGGTAGAAGCGATAACACGAATATCGAGAGGGATTTTTTTATGGCTTCCCAGGCGCTCAACTTCCTGCTCCTGTAAAACTCGTAATAATTTAGCTTGTAAACTTAATGGCATATCACCGATTTCATCAAGCAATAAAACACCATTATTTGCCAGCTCAAATTTCCCCGGCATGCTACTAAGTGCCCCCGTAAAAGCACCTTTGACGTGACCAAATAAAATGGATTCAAGCATAGTTTCAGGAATTGCTGCACAGTTTACCGCAACATACGGAGCATTCTCACCCACACTATAATGATGGATGGTACGTGCAATACACTCTTTACCGGTTCCTGTTTCACCCGTAATAATAGTAGCGACATTAAATTCGGCTACTCTTCTGGCCAGATTGAAAGCATTCACACTAGCAGCTGCGTGAGCAATAAATCCGTGGCTGGTTGAAATGCAATCCTGAGTTAAACTATCCATATCTAAATCCACAAGTATCTCGTCGCATTAATGGGCGTCTAAATGACTAACTGACCATCCCGGTCAATAATGCTTAGGCTATCAATAAAATTGGGTTTCAAACCCTAATAGGAATTTTCCCAAGAGAAGTATACCTAAGTGATTATACTTGTCCTCTCATTAATCCCCTTTAAAGAACAATTAACAAAAAACACAATTAAAACCATATAAATCAATGAATTAACAATAAATTAATGCAGATTAATTAACCAAAAACTTAAATAATTAATACATTAATGAGCCACCAATACTTGAACTAAACATAACCAAAAGACATACTTTACGCCTGTAACATAATGCTGCATACGTAACCTGCAACACGTCAAAACAAAGTAATCATACTGTATTAGGATTACTTATTTCTCGTCAGCATAAAGTCGCATCTTAAAGAAGCGCTTACGTAAGCACACTGAATGATAATGGACACATCATGCAGAATGCATCGCATAGAATTCGTGTTTATCAGGCTTCTGATTGTCCTGAACTCACGCGACTGGATGTCAGTAAACTAGGCAGGGCTTATCACAAGATACCCAAAATAATCAGCACTAAATTTGACAGTATTGAAGCCAGGTTAGGTATTTTCTTTTTAAAGAAATACCGTCTCAATGCTCTATTGAGCAATCTGACATTTGATATTGATTATCATTGCAAGAATGCACAAATATTCTCCACACCTTATGGAAGTATTGGCTTCGATATTAATCGAAAGTTTTTACTGAGTATTTTGCATACCTATTATGGACTGAGCAAAGAAGGGAATACCGTCTCTTTAGATCTCACCCAATCGGTAACAAAAACTGAAGACCGGTTAAAAATAAAACTTGGCCAGGAGCTTTTACAGCTGACTATGGTCAAGGAAGTATTAAATGAAACGCTTGAACTGAAGAATGATTACACCTCTATTATTCATCAATGGCCTTATTCTGTTCGGTTCTGGCTCGAAGGTTATGATGAATATTGCTTTTCTATTTTGCTGGATGCGCATCATGTTGATTTGCTTCTGGCCACTTCACGTGTCGATAGCGAGAGCGACGAGCCAAAAGCTAAAAATCTCTCTTCTGAACAAATTGAGCATATGTTTAACAATATGCCGCTGACTCTCACAGGCCGTCTGGTATCCATTAATCTCACCGTCGCCCAACTATTAAATATTGGACCAGGTGACATCATTCCCGTTTCGTTGAATGAACCGTTACCGGTTTTTATTGAAAATGAACAGATTTTTAGCTCAGTCGTCGCTGAAGAACGAGGACGGTTATATCTTTCTGAATTTAATGATAAAACTCCAGAGATGAAGTATGAGTGATCAAAATGACCTGTCCATTGATTTTAATCTGGACGAAATAGACCTGCCGGAAACTGCCGGGCATGAAGCTGACATTTCCGCCGCTAAATCTGTGGAGAAGAGTGCAACTGAAAGCCGTAGTGAACAATTGCGCAAAATGGCCCTGTTTAGCCGCATTCCGGTAAACCTGACGCTGGAAGTTGCTTCGGTAAGCATTTCTTTGGCTGAGCTGATGACTATTAGCAACGACAGCGTGATTGAGCTGGACAAAATGGCGGGTGAACCGCTGGATTTAAAGGTGAATGGCATTCAGTTCGGTAAAGCTGAAGTGGTAGTGCTTAACGAAAAGTATGGCCTGCGTATCATCGAATTTAGCAACCACGATTTAGGCAAACTGACGCAATGAGTCGCAATTTTCGCAGCACTGGTCTGGGGTTATTGCTGCTAACAGGGCTGCTTATTTCGCCTCACTTGCTGGCTGCGAACGGGGATATTACCCTACTCAGCACCACCAGCAACGGCAGCGGCCAGGATTACAGCGTTAAGGTTGAGATTCTGATTCTGATGACCCTGCTCGGCATTTTGCCGATCATGGTGCTGATGATGACCTGCTTCACGCGCTTCATTATTGTGCTGGCTATTTTGCGCCAGGCACTTGGCTTACAGCAAAGTCCACCGAATAAAATCCTGACGGGAATTGCGCTCGCATTGACCATGCTGGTTATGCGCCCGGTATGGACCACGGTTTATGACCAGGCCATTGTTCCCTATCAGAATGATGCTATTTCGCTTAAGCAAGCCCTGACGACCGCTGAGCAACCGCTTAAGAAGTACATGCTGGCGCAAACCAGTAAAACCTCGATGGCGCAAATCATGTCTATCGCGGGTGAGAAAGGCGATCCGATGGAAATGGATCTGAGTATCGTGGTACCGGCTTTTGTGCTCAGTGAGCTGAAAACGGCGTTCCAGATTGGCTTTATGATTTACATCCCGTTCCTGATTATTGACCTGATTGTCGCCAGTATTTTGATGGCAATGGGGATGATGATGCTGTCACCGCTGATTGTTTCTTTGCCATTTAAGCTAATGCTGTTTGTACTTTGCGATGGCTGGAATCTGATTGTCAGTACCCTGACCACCAGCGTACAAGGGGTCTCGGGATGATGACCATGGACACCGCCGGAGAGATTATGTCCGGCGCCATCATGCTGGTTCTGATTATTTCTGTGGTCGCAATTGTTCCAAGCCTGCTCGTCGGCCTGGTGGTCAGTATCTTCCAGGCAACGACGCAAATTAACGAACAAACACTCAGCTTTTTGCCGCGCCTTGTCGTTACGTTACTGGTTCTGGTGGTGGCTGGAAAATGGATGCTGATTAAACTGTCTGATTTCACCATTGAAATTTTCCACCAGGCTGCACGGTTGGTTGGCTAAATCATTATGGGCTTTGACATCCAGACACTGATCGCCCCATTGATGGCTGCTTTTCTGCCGTTCGTGCGCATACTGTCGTTTATCCATTTCAGCCCAGTATTTGATCAACGCTCTATTTCTCGGCGCATCAAAATTGGCCTCGCCATTGCGCTCACGGCGGTCATCTCCCCGATGCTGCACCAGGCTGTGGTGCTAACAGAATTGCTGTCAATGCGCAGTATTGTGCTGATTGGCGAGCAGATCCTGTGGGGTTTTCTATTTGGTGCCATGTTGCAGTTGGTTTTTGTGGTTCTCCAGACCGCGGGACATATTCTTTCAATGAATATGGGCCTCGGTATGGCAGTCATGAATGACCCCAGTAACGGCAACTCCACCACGGTGATATCCCAGATTATCTTTGTTTACAGCGTGCTGCTTTTTTTCACCATGGACGGACATCTGCTACTTGTGACCATCATCTATAAAAGCTTTACCTATTGGCCACCGGGACAGGCAATTACTTCGCTTTCGCTACAAACCTTTGTACAAAGCCTTGGCTGGCTGATTTCGTCAGCCGTGTTAATCGCGCTACCTACCGGTTTTGTGATGTTAATGGTGCAAGGCTCGTTCGGTTTACTGAACCGTATCTCACCCACGCTGAACCTGTTTTCGTTAGGTTTTCCTATCAGCATGCTGTTTGGCCTGCTGTGCCTTGCATTGATGGTCAGTAACATTCCTGAACACTATCTCAGTCTGACGAATTACATACTGGGCAAACTTGATTCGATACGGGTTTACTGATGTCAGGCTCGGGAGATAAAAGCGAAAAGGCCACCCACGGCAAGCTTCGTAAAGCGCGCGAAAAAGGGGATATTGCGCGTTCAAAAGATCTCACTATGGCCGCAGGCCTGGTCACATCGCTGATCACTTTGATGATCTTTTTCCCGTTCTACCGCCAGTTGGTTCAGGACTCCTTTTTTTCCGTGGCGACCATGGCAGGTAAGCTAAACGACGATGCGGCCCTCGAACAGTTCCTGATGCATCATGTCTGGTTGCTGCTGAAATTCGTCCTGACGCTGGTGCCGATTCCATTTGTTTGCGTGATATCTACGCTCATCCCCGGCGGATGGATTTTTACACCTAACAAGCTGCTTCCTGACTTCAAAAAAATAAGCCCTATCAGTGGCCTGAAACGTATGTTTTCTGCAAGCCACTATGTTGACGTCCTGAAAATGCTGCTGAAATGCAGCGTGCTAATGGCCGTCTTATGGTCTTTGATTCAGGATAATTTGCCGGAATTACTCGGCTTGCAGCGCATATGGTTACGCCAGGGCATTGAGGAAGGTTTGCTGATTTTACGTCAGTCATTCTGGTGGTTACTTGGCGTGATTATCATCTTCGCCTTCATTGATGTGCCGTTATCCATTTTTATGTTTATGAAAAAGATGCGCATGACCAAGCAAGAAGTGCGCGATGAACATAAAAATAATGATGGAAACCCACAAGTAAAAGGGCGAATCCGCCAGTTGCAACGGCAAATGGCACAGGGGCAGATTAACAAAGTCGTTCCGACGGCTGACGTGATTTTAACCAACCCGACTCACTATGCCGTCGCGTTGAAATACGACCCAAATAAAGCACAAGCTCCCTATATTCTCGCCAAAGGAATGGACGATATCGCTCTGTATATTCGCGAAGTCGCCACTCAGAACCAGGTTGAAATCGTTGAGTTTCCGCCGCTCGCTCGTGCCATTTACTACAGCACGCGCGTGAATCAACAAATTCCTTCCCAGCTATTTCGCGCCATCGCACATGTACTGACTTACGTGATGCAAATTAAAGAGTGGCGCAATGGACGCAGTGATATAAAGCCGCAATTGAACAAGCATATGGATATCCCAAAAGAGGTAATGAAAACAGATGGCAAACGGTAAATTTACAGGTTACTTCAACCTGATTCGGCAAAGTAATCTGGGGATTCCTCTCCTGATACTCTGCGTGCTGGCAATGATCATGCTGCCGCTGTCGCCGTTAATCCTCGATATTTTGTTTACCTTCAATATCGTGCTGGCCGTCATTGTGTTGCTGGTTTCGGTTAACAGTAAACGCCCGCTCGATTTTGCGATTTTCCCGACCATTTTGCTGATAACCACGTTAATGCGTCTGACCCTGAACGTCGCATCGACCCGCGTGGTGTTATTGCATGGCCACGAGGGCGAAGGTGCCGCCGGTAAAGTCATTGAAGCCTTTGGCCAGGTCGTTATTGGCGGTAATTTTGTCGTCGGCTTTGTGGTGTTTGTGATCCTGATGATCATCAACTTTGTGGTGGTCACCAAAGGTGCGGAGCGTATTTCCGAAGTCTCGGCACGATTTACGCTTGATGCGCTTCCAGGCAAGCAAATGGCGATTGATGCCGACCTGAATGCGGGGTTGATTAATCAGGAACAGGCACGGCTGCGCCGTCAGGATGTCTCCGGTGAAGCAGATTTCTTCGGTGCAATGGATGGCGCATCGAAGTTTGTGCGCGGCGATGCCATTGCCGGGATTATGATCCTGATAATCAACATTATCGGCGGTATCTGTATTGGTGTATTTGCCCATAATCTCGATGTGGGTCACTCTTTCCAGCAATATGTTTTGTTGTCCATCGGTGATGGCCTGGTCGCGCAAATACCTTCTCTGCTGCTTTCTACTGCTGCGGCAATTATCGTGACCCGCGTTGGTGATGGTAACGACATCAGCACCGAAATTAATACGCAGTTACTGGCGCGCCCTTCTATCCTCTATACAGCTGCACTTGTCATGTTCGTACTGGCTATTGTGCCAGGTATGCCACACATCGCCTTCCTGAGTTTTACCGCGCTACTGATTTTTGCTGCGTGGAAACAGAGCAAGCGAGTGGCTGCACCACAGCCGGTGATAGAAATTGAAGCCATCAATGAGGCTATTTCCCACGACAATCCGCCCGTTATTGATTGGGACAGCATTCCACAGGTAGAGCCGATTGGCCTGAATCTGGGATATAAGCTGGTGACTTTGGTGGATACCACGCGGGGAAGCCCACTGTCTCAACGAATTCGCGGTGTGCGTCAGGTGATTTCTGAAACATGCGGCGTACTGTTGCCTGAAATACGGATTCGGGAAAACTTCCGCCTGAAGCCTTCTCAATACGCCGTTCATATCAACGGTATTCGCATTGCGACCGGAGAAGTCCATGCCGACAAATTAATGGCAATTCCAGGGGCTGAACTGTACGGGGAAATCGATGGGGTGCTGGATACCGATCCTGCTTATGGAATGGCGATTACCTGGATTTTACCCGAGCAAAAAGCGAAAGCGTTGAATTTAGGTTATCAGGTGGTGGATTGCGCGAGTGTCGTCGCAACTCACGTTAATAAAATTGCGCGTAATTATTTACCTGAATTGTTTAACTATGACGATATCACTCACCTGCATCATCGTTTGAGCCAGCAGGCGCCAAAACTGGCAGAGGATTTAATTACCCAACTTAACTACAGCCTGCTGCTACGCGTTTATCGCCAGTTGTTGCTGGAGCAGATTTCACTAAAAGACATTAATACGATTGCCGCTACGCTGCTTGAAAGTGCTGCATTAACGAAAGATCCAGTGCTATTAACCTCCGATGTGCGCTTCGCGCTGCGCCGCGCCATTATCCATAATATCAATGGCGATAAGCGCACCCTTCAGGCTTATACGTTGGATAATGAACTGGAAAACATTCTGCTCAACGCGCTCAACCACGCGCAGCAAAGTGGAAAAGTTGGGCTGGATAACTTCCCGGTTGACCCGAATATTCTGACGCAGTTACAAAATACGATGCCAATGATTCAGGAACATATGAAAGCGCAGGGAATGGCGCCATTGCTGCTGGTAACACCGCAATTACGCCCACTCATTTCTCGCTATGGTCGCCTGTTTGCATCCGGCCTGCATGTGTTGTCTTACAACGAAGTACCTGATGAAGCAGATCTGAATATTGTGGGGACGCTGGCCTAATGAATAGCCCAGCGCTATAGATAACAAGGCGTTGGGCTATTTATGATTTGCGAATATAAGTAGTGACAAAATCTATTTTTTTCAATGGACGGGAAAATAGATACCCCTGAGCCAGTTCAACATCATGTTTTAACAACATTGACGTTTGCGCCATTGTTTCTACCCCTTCAGCAATAATGGAGGCATTATTTTTATGTGCCTCCATAATGAGTTCAGGGGTTTTCTCACTATGACCATTCTTAAGGCAGTCGCGATCCAGTTTAATATAATCACACGCCGACTGAGCGAGCTTGTTTTGAACGTCATCAATACTGCCTACATCATCCCAGGCAAAAGCAAACCCAGCATTTTGCAATCGCTGAATATTTTCCTCGCCGCTTTCTGCTAATTCTTCTGTGGACTGCGTTATCTCAAAAATCACTGATTTTGGCGATATAGCATACTCAGCCTGTAGCGAAATAATGCTTTCAGCAAAGCCTTCATCATTGAGTTGATGCGGTGCCAGATTGATACTGAGAAAGAAATCAGGTTTCTGCGGTAAAACCGATTGTTGTAGAAACTCAAAAGCTTTACTAATGATATATTTTCCAACATTAATAATGCCGTCATTTTCTTCAAGTTGCTGTAGAAATTTTGCAGGCTGGACAATATTTTGACGGTGCATACCACGTAATAATACTTCGGCACCGACACACTGAAAAGATGATAAATTAAAAATTGGTTGGACGTAAAAATCCACCACATTAGAAAAATCACTATGGGATATTTTTTTAATAATGAAATTTGAGCCAATATCGCTCATGTTATGACCTCTTTATAATATGGAGTGGAGATACACTACGCAGGTGGACTCGCACTAACAAAATGGGTTTACGCACAGATATATTTCTGTGCAAAAACCTGAGTATTTACGGGAGGGGAATAATAGTATCCCTGGCAAGCAGTAACGCCTTGTTCAAGCAACCAGTCTCGCTGCCAGGCATATTCCACACCTTCGGCAACCAGCTGTAATTTTTTCATCTTACATAACAAGATGATTTCACGAGCTAATGGCAAACACTCTTCATTCAAAAGGCTGCGATCAAGTTTAATCACATTGCTACAAAATTCACGGCTATTTTTACTCAAATCATCGAGATGACTAATATCATCCCAGGCAATGACAAAACCTTGCTGCTGCAGCCATTTGGCATTCTGCCTTCCTTGTGGGCTGAGTGAGATATTTGTTTCGGTAATTTCAATTGTCACTTTATGGGTTGGGAAGTCTGCGGCATCCGTTATACGTTTAATTTTTTCAACAACACTACGGTCATTGATTTCAATAGGGGAAAAATTGCTGCTAAGATTAAAGTCATTCTGCCGATGAAGACCATATTCTTTGCTGAACTCAATTGCATGCTGCAGTACAAAAACACCCAGCTTACGAATATCTTTATTTTTCTCCAGCAGGCTAATGAAGCGGTCCGGGAACACAAGCTTGCTATCAACTCGTCCTCGAACTAATGCTTCAGCTCCCAGACAACGGCCATCGACCATATTAATAATCGGCTGTAAATAAACGGTGAGGGACTGCTCAGGATTTCCCTCTGAGATATTGGTAAGTATTTTTCTAATATCATCATTATCAACCGTCATATGACTTTCCTTTCACGATAAAAACAAAATAAATTGTGGTCTGCTTCAGAATAATTCACCTCATTATTTAATCATTTGCAGAGTGAATCGCATTTTTCCCTGAGTGTTTTGCCTTATATAGTGCTTTATCTGCTTTGGTTATAATATCCTGCGCACTTTCACCTGGTTTCCAGCATGCAATACCACAGCTAAAGGATACATGTAATGCCGTTTCTCGCCATTGACGTTGACATATAGTCATGCGCCAGGTTTCCATCAATTCAAAATAGAGATCATATTCACCACCATGAAATAACACGACCAACTCTTCACCACCAAAACGATAAACACCATAATCAGGTTCAATAATCGCTTTACCAACTTTACTGACATATTTCAGTACTGAGTCACCTACCGCATGACCAAACGTATCGTTGATGTTTTTAAAATTATCGAGATCCAGTATTGCCAGATAGAATGGTGTATTGCTATCAATTAGCTCAGCCATTCGGTCATCAAATTTTCGCCGGGTGCCAATTCCCGTCAATGCATCTTCACAATTAACACGGCGCACTTCTTTAAGTTCAATCTGGCTATTTTTTATTTTAGTATAAATTTTTTCCAGATCCTGCGTTTGACCATCATAGCTAATACCATTGACACCCATATAAAGACGACTAATTATCTCTCTGATATATACACGACATAAGCAAATCAAAATAATATAAATGATTAAGCAGACTACAATGATGTAGATCAGCGCTTGCGGAGCATCATTAATAAAATCATTATATTTTTCATCATCAACAATAGTAAACGCGACCCAATATGGTTCGGAAAACGAGCGATAGAAAATATGTTTTTTTGTTTCTTTGTCGTAGAAGTGCCCTTCTAAATCAACAGAGTTTTCAATCCATCTTAATGGAACCTTTTGATGGAAAATATCTTTAATATTTGCATTCATAACGACACTGCCATCGTTTGCGGCGACTAAAAATTTCCCCTCAAAAGGCACAACTATATTTTTTAAGGCCGCGCTCATGGTATCCAAATCCAGGTCAAAACCTATGTTGCCATATTTTTGCAGCTCTTCATCGAAGAGATTCATACTCACGGTAATAGTACGATCCTCAGGGTCATTATTCTCTGAAAGAAGATCTGAATAAGGTTCAGAATAATGTATTCCTTTCTGATTTTTAACATTTGGATACCAGGGGCGTTTGCTGGGTATATAATCATCTCGTCTAACTTCTGGATATGTACGATAATTATCCTCAATATTAGAAATAATCGCGGCATCAAAAAAAGATAATGTATTGACAATAGAGGCTATAATTGAATGAAGAATCCCCTTCTCTTCATTAATAAAAAAACGAGTTCCATGATATGTCATGCGGCTATTCAGAATCTGGAAAACAATATCAATCTCTTCCAACTGTCGATTTACACTTTCCATTGCAGTATTATGTGTAAATCGCGTCAGATTTTTATTAAAAGCCTGTATATTATCTTTGTGAATATTGTCAAATGACCAGATCGAAACCATCATAAAAGGAATTAGCATCACTACGAATAATACCGTCAATAAACGATTAACTGTGCCTGACTTTTTACTCACTTCCATGTCTGAAATCCATTTAACAATGTCATAACGTGATGCTGATGCCTTAACGCCAGATCTTCACACTTCATCAGAACAAAACGACTCATGAACTGAAATTCTTAAATTTACCGGAAAAAAAACCTGCCAAAAATCTCGTGCATTCCTCTTTCTTTTATCGTCTCCTTAGTTGAGTAAAAGCACGCTATTGCCAATAGGAACAACATGACTATCGAGACTATTTCCCCCGCTCAAGCCAAAATTCTGGTCGCGCAAGGCGCTGCGCTAATTGATATCCGCGAGCGTGACGAGTACGCCCGGGAAAATATTGCCGAAGCGCACTTGCTGTCACTTTCGTCCATCGAAAATGGTGATCGACTTGGCCCATTTGATCCTTTCGATACGGTGATTTTTCATTGCCAGTCAGGTATGCGTACTGCGCAAAATGCGCAAAAGTTGGCGGATGCTGTAGCACCGGCAAAAGTATTGCTGCTTGAAGGTGGATTAAATGCCTGGAAGAAAGAGGGGCTGGAAATTCTTACTGATAAATCACAACCATTACCTTTGATGCGTCAGGTACAAATTGCAGTTGGAACGCTGGTGCTTGCAGGTGTAGTGCTGGGCTACATGGTACATCCAGGGTTCTTCTTACTCTCCGGTTTTGTAGGGGCAGGATTGCTCTTTGCAGGCATAAGCGGTTTCTGTGGCATGGCGCGCCTACTCGAAAAAATGCCGTGGAATAAACCTTAGGTTAAATCGACATGTATTCTGCCGCTTTGGGCTATGGTTAACATTAGACGTTGTTGATTTATCTTCAATGAATGAGGCTAATTATGTTCAAACCAGGCGATCTGGTGCAGCCCAAAAAAGGCGGCCCAAAATATGAAGTTCTGGATGTTCAGGGGGATACTCTGTTCTGTACGCCCAGAAGCATTTTGACCGGTGAAACCGTCACCTTAAAGGCAGAAGACGTTGTGCTATATAAAGAAGATGACGATTTTGGCGTGTGCTAAGGTTTATCTCAGGCGGGTCTTGTTTTGCCCGCCAAACGATTGTTCTCAGTAACCTCTTTCATAACCCGCAAAAAAACATCTCACTGCGGTATCTGCATTCACTTCTTTGAAAAAATCAGCCACGAGTTCTTTGTCGAGGTTGTAGCGACGAGTTAATACCCCTGCTTCCCATGCTGCCCGTTGGCGGTCGCCAGTTTGTTCTGAAATACGATGACTAAACCCCAGCACAAACCCACGTTTATAGTCCGAGCAAAAGCGAGTCACCCTGGTGACACTGTCAGCTTCACGGGCTTTCAGCCCTGCCATCAATCCCTTCCCAAAATGATTATCCACGTGAATGCTCCTGTTGATTAAATCGCTATATAACAAATCATATAACGTTTTTTCCAGCACTGGGTAGCCTTAAAACTGAGGCAATGAATGAAAAAATTAACCATATGATTTTAAATAGAAAATCTATAACCGAACGACAAAATCAGGAAACTCTGCCTGATATGTCTCATTTAGCGGATTTTATTGAGGAAATGCCTTTAAATAAAAATTTATCACTAATTGTCCAATTTAACGCAGGCATATAATCTATCACTCACAAACAAGTCATCTATTAGCACTACTATTACCCCTTAAGAGTAGTGTATATCGCTAATTATCATGTGGAGTTGGAATAATGTTTTCTCCTGAGTCACGCCTGCGCCATGCAGTCGCAGATACTTTTGCGATGGTAGTGTATTGCTCGGTTGTGAACATGATGATTGAAGTTTTTCTCTCAGGCATGAGCTTTGAGCAGTCACTCTCTTCGCGCCTGGTCGCCATTCCCGTAAACATCCTGATTGCCTGGCCATACGGTTTTTACCGTGATGCGTTTATGCGGTTTACCAAACGCTACAGCCAGGCCAGTTGGGCGAAAAATCTCGCCGATATACTGGCTTACGTGACTTTCCAGTCACCTGTATACGTCGCGATTCTGTGGTCGGTTGGAGCAGACTGGAATCAAATAGTTGCTGCGGTAAGTTCAAATATCATCGTCTCGATGCTTATGGGGGCTGCGTATGGCTATTTTCTTGATTATTGCCGTCGTTTATTCCGTATCAGCGGTTATCGAAACGCAAAAGCAGAGGTGTGATAGCGTTGAGGCATTAACCTAACAACGCCTCATTCGAATTAGTGCTCGCCAAATAAGCCAGACAAGTAACGTTCCAGGGCAATGCGTGAACTAAATCCATGCGGAATACCGTAATGCTGATGAGTTTCACCAGCCAGATAAAGTGGAAATTGCTGATAATGATCGCAGGTTTTTACATCTGTCGCAGGCTCTGCCAGAGTCTGGCTTCGTTCTTTTAACGTGGGGTGAATGATCAAGGCTGTTCGCCCCATTCGCGCCTCACGATTCACATAAACGTAGTTTTCCCCACGTCGGTATCCGTAGGTTTTCGGTGTCACTATATCCATGGTAAAACCGGCTTTTTCAAGAACGCGGGCCACCTCATCAGGTCGTAAATACATATTTTTTCCTCGTCATCTTCTATTGCAGCGCAACCTTACAATAACCAGCATTAGCAACGCTTTCAGATTAGTCCATAAAGACGGTGAAAGAGAGTGAACTGACTCATTACTAAAAATTATGGTCTACACTGAGTAGTACATCGCAAAAAGGGAGAAACAAATGTTTAACCGCGTAAATCGAAATGATGTAGACGAAGGCGTTGATGATATTAACCGTGACGTGAACCAACTGGCTGACACGCTGGAAGAGGTTCTTAAATCGTTCGGTAGCGATGTTAAAGAAGAAGGGGAAGCTGCCCGCAAAAAAGCGGAATCTCTGCTTAAAGAGACAAGAGCCCGCCTTCATGGTCGCACCCGTGTAAAACAGGCCGCTTGTGATGCGGTAGGTTGTGCCGATACCTATGTGCGCGATAAACCATGGCAGAGCGTGGGTATCAGCGCTGCTGTAGGTATTTTCATCGGGGCTTTATTAGCTTCCCGTCGATAATTCCGAAGGTGTAGTGATAATAAATATGCGTCTAACCCCGGAGCCACTTCCGGGGTTTTTTATTTCAGGAAATAGCCTCCCGTAATTGTTTCACGGCCTGATGGGCCATCGCCTGGGAAGTTAAATTTGTAAAACACATCAAAATCCCCCCTTCCCCTTGTGAAACCATGCGCCAGTCACTTAATGCCTGCACGGCAAGCCCGGCATTGCGAGCCTTCGCCACCAGCGCGCGGTCATCACCACTCACGCGCATCACCAGCTGAATCCCCCCCGCCTGCGGTACAACATCAAAACCCTGCTGTTGCAACGCCTGTTCCAGCCATAACCGCCGCTCGCTATAGCACAGGCGCATCTTTTTCAGATGCCGCCAGAAATGCCCTTCGCGAAGGAAATCGGCGATGGTTTGCTGAATCAGTAACGGGGCGGTGCATGGTAAGTAATGCGTATGCTGAGCGAAATCTTTAACGTGCTGTTGTGGAACCACTAGCCAGGCAACGCGCAACGCTGGAAAGAGTGATTTACTGAATGTTCCGGCGTAGATAACGCGCTGCGGGCCATCAAGACTTTTTATCGGCGGCAGTGGTTTCCCGTGGTAGCGAAATTCGCTGTCATAATCATCTTCAATAACCCAGCTTTCATTAGTGGCCGCCCAGTCCAGCAACTGGCGGCGGCGATTGAGTGATAACGCCACGCCAAGCGGGCTTTGGTGTGCCGGAGTCAGTAGCGCAAAACGCGCGTCAGGGAAATGATTGATACCGTAATCAATTTGCATCCCCTCGTTATCGACCGGTACTGGGTGCAGCACCATTCCGGCTTCAGCAAAAACCGGGCGAACATAACGATAACCAGGGTCTTCCAGCCAGATGCCATCGCCGGATTTCGCCAGCGTGTGCGTCACCAGGCGCATCGCAGCCTGAAAACCGGCAGTGATAAAAACCTGCTCCGGCTGGCAGTCGATGCTGCGTGAAAAGCGCAGATAGTCGGCAATTGCCTGGCGCAATGTGGATTCGCCGTTGGCTTCCGGTAGCACTAAATCATAACGTGTTTGCAGACGAAGACGCCGCCCCATAATCCGCGCCCACAATGCGCGTGGGAAAGCATCCAGCGCGGGTAACCCCGCCTGAAAAGGCAACGGCACGCCTTGCGGTTGGCTACTCGAAAACGTTGGGTTATTTGCCCCGGTGGTGACTGACGGACTGACAAAAGTTCCCGCCTGCCCACGCCTCTCCAGCCAGCCCTGGGCGACCAATTCTCCATAAGCGTTTTCCACCGTCGCCCTCGCCACACCCAACTCAAGCGCCATGGTACGGCTCGATGGCAATCGGCTCCCGGCGCTTAGTTCGCCGTCGCTGATGGCTTGTTTAAGTTGCCTTGCGATTTGCTGATAACGCGGTATTGAATGGTGAGCACTTACTACGGGTTCAATTGACCTTGCCATTATGGCCTGCTTTATTAGTTAATTTATGGCTCTCTTTAGTAGTCCATCATAGTGCTAAATTGCCCTCACACCAATACGAGGATTACACCATGATCGAAATACGCCAACCTTACTTTGACCTCTCTCCAGCAGTCTTTAAACCTATGCTTCAGGCGCTAAAAGGTCTGGAGTCAAGCTCGCTCGGTTCGACACTGATTGAACTTGTTTTCCTGCGCGTTTCGCAAATTAACGGCTGCGCCTATTGCCTCGAGATGCACTCAAAAGCACTGCGCAAAGATGGCGTAGACCAGACCAAGCTTGATGCATTAGCAGGCTGGAAAGTGAGTAATCACTTCAGTGACAAAGAGCGAGCCGCGCTAGCCTGGGCTGAAGCAATAACCTTAATTACCGAAGGTGGTGCAGAAAATGCGGTCTACCAACCGTTGCTGCAATTTTTCACCGCGCAAGAGATTAGCGATCTGACGTTCACCGCAAGTCTGATGAATGCGTTCAACCGCCTGGCGATCAGTATGCGTATGTAGTTTTTCGCCGGGTAGGCTCTTATACAGATTGCTAGTCCGGAGAAGGCTCCGTTCACTAAACGTTCGGTGTTCCCTGAATTTACCGAAACTGTGAACGTGCCAAGGGTGCTACCGCAGCACCCTTGGCAATCCCGGCTCCCGGCGTTTAAATCGCCGCTTCGCGGTAAACCTCCGTTTTTCCTTTCAGTCCCAGGGTCGGTTGTGACTCGCTCCCGGCGATCACAACCTCTCGCCGTTCCCGACGGCTCGACCCGGCCTTACAGTCAAAACGGAGGCGATTTATGCCGGACTCAAAGGTCAACGTCAAAAGCTAAGGTCAAAAGCCGAACCGGTTTTGACCTTGTTCCCGGTATAAATTGCCCCGGCGTTACCCATAAGTCAGGGTTGAGCTGCCGTCCGCCGTGAAAGAGAGCGATCGTCAGGAACGAATCGCGAACGACCCTGAACATTGGGGATAAGCTGGGGTTTACCGCGCAGCGGCAATTTAATGACCGGGCGCCAGGATTACCAAGGAGAGGACGTTCTCTGCTTGGCACGTTCGCCGTTAACAGCGGTTACAGAGATAAGCAGGCATTCGGGTGAACGGAAAAACATCTCATCTTACATATATCGCCCTAATAAGATTACCTGGGCCATGGTGATCAACTCATCCCCCCCATATCGAAAAATACTATATCTTGTATGGTTGATTATTTTACTGCCCACATCTAGTATTCATATTCTCAACCACAGAGAGAATAAGAATCATGCGCATTACCATATACACTCGAAATGACTGTGTCCAATGCCACGCAACCAAACGCGCAATTGAAAGCCGCGGGTTTGCTTTCGACCTGATTAATCTTGATTCAAACCCGGAAGCCGCCGACGAATTACGCGCGCTGGGTTATCGCCAGTTGCCCGTTGTGGTTACAGAACAAGAAAGCTGGAGCGGATTCCGCCCGGATATGATTAATCGCCTGCACATACGAGCCAGTGCATGAGCAACCTCGTCTACTTCTCCAGCACCTCGGAAAATACCCTGCGTTTTGTCGAACGCCTGGCATTGCCCGCGCTGCGTATTCCACTGGATTTCAAACAGCGGATTGAAGTGACGGAACCCTACATTTTGATTGTGCCAAGCTACGGCGGTGGCGGAATTGCCGGGGCCGTTCCCGCGCAGGTGATTCGTTTTTTAAATAACCCGGTTAACCGGGGGCTGCTACGCGGCGTGATCGCCAGCGGGAATCGTAACTTCGGCGAAGGGTTTTGCCGGGCGGGCGACGTGATAGCCCAGAAATGCCAGGTGCCGTATCTCTATCGTTTTGAGTTACTCGGCACCGGGCAAGACATTGAAAACGTGCGTAAGGGAGTCAAAGAATTTTGGCAACGACAGAAGCTATCAGCGTAATGGCGACGGAAAGCGCGGATTATCACGCACTCAACGCCATGTTGAATCTTTATGATTCCGAAGGCCGTATCCAGTTTGAGAAAGATAAGCTGGCGGTAGAGCAATTCCATCAACAACATGTGCTACCCCGCTCACGCCAGTTTCCCCACCAGCAAGCCCGCCTCGACTACCTGGTGGCCGAAGGTTATTACGACAATGCCGTCCTGCAACGCTATGACAACCGTTTTGTCGTCGCATTGTTTGAAAAGGCTCTCAACAGCGGTTTCCAGTTCAAGACATTTCTCGGCGCATGGAAGTATTACACCAGCTACACGTTGAAATCTTACGACGGTAAAGAGTACCTGGAACATTTCCCGGACCGTGTGTGCATGGTGGCGTTAACGCTGGCGCAGGGTGACGAAAACCTCGCCATGCAATTGATGGATGAGATGCTCAGCGGCCGATTCCAGCCTGCCACCCCCA
Organism: Buttiauxella noackiae ATCC 51607; assembly: GCF_001654865.1. GTDB lineage: Bacteria > Pseudomonadota > Gammaproteobacteria > Enterobacterales > Enterobacteriaceae > Buttiauxella > Buttiauxella noackiae. The sequence goes on from NZ_LXEO01000038.1 coordinate 24,704, forward strand.
CTTTCCTGAACTGCGGCAAAATGCAGCGCGGTGAACTGGTGTCCTGCTTCTTGCTGCGTATTGAAGACAATATGGAGTCGATTGGCCGCGCGGTAAATTCAGCGCTACAGCTTTCTAAGCGTGGCGGTGGCGTAGCTTTCCTGCTCTCCAATTTGCGTGAAGTTGGCGCACCGATTAAACGCATCGAAAACCAGTCATCTGGCGTAATACCTGTTATGAAAATGCTGGAAGATGCATTTTCTTACGCCAACCAGCTTGGCGCACGCCAGGGTGCTGGCGCGGTTTATCTGCACGCGCACCATCCCGATATTTTGCGTTTCCTCGATACCAAACGCGAAAATGCCGATGAGAAGATCCGTATTAAGTCACTTTCCCTTGGCGTGGTGATCCCGGATATCACGTTCCAGTTGGCGAAAGATAACCAGCCGATGGCGTTGTTCTCGCCTTATGATGTCGAGCGTATATACGGCAAGCCGTTTGGTGATATTGCCGTCAGCGAACTTTACGAAGAAATGCTGGCGGATGCGCGTATTCGCAAAACCTTTATTAATGCGCGTGATTTCTTTCAGACGTTGGCCGAGATCCAGTTTGAGTCCGGTTACCCGTATATCATGTTTGAAGATACGGTAAATCGCGCAAACCCAATTGCCGGGCGTATTAATATGAGCAACCTGTGTTCAGAGATCTTGCAGGTTAACAGCGCCTCGACTTATGACGAAAACCTCGATTACCAGCAAACAGGTAAAGATATTTCCTGCAATCTCGGCTCACTGAATATCGCCCATACCATGGATTCCCCCCATTTTGGCCAGACTATCGAAGTTGCAATTCGCGGTCTGACGGCAGTTTCCGATATGAGCCACATTCGCTCAGTGCCGTCGATTGAAGCAGGAAACGCCGCGTCACACGCCATCGGGCTTGGCCAGATGAATTTACATGGTTATCTGGCCCGCGAAGGCATTGCCTATGGCTCGCCAGAAGGTCTGGATTTTACCAATTTCTATTTTTATACCGTGACCTGGCATGCAATACGCACGTCAAACTTACTGGCACGAGAACGTAAACAGCGCTTCGCAGGTTTCGAGCAATCACGTTATGCGAATGGCGAATATTTCCGCCAATATCTGGAAGAAAGCTGGCAGCCAAAAACCGAGAAAGTGCGCGCGTTATTTGCCAAAGCTGGCGTCGCTATTCCCACCCGTGAACAGTGGCAACAGTTGCGTGACGACGTAATGGAATACGGGCTATATAACCAGAATTTGCAGGCTATCCCGCCGACAGGTTCAATCTCTTATATCAACCATGCAACATCAAGCATCCACCCGATTGTGTCACGTATTGAGATTCGCAAAGAAGGCAAAATCGGGCGTGTTTATTATCCGGCTCCGTTTATGACTAACGACAATCTGGAGTATTACGAGGATGCCTACGATATCGGCCCTGAAAAAATTATCGACACTTATGCGCAAGCCACTCGCCACGTTGATCAAGGTTTATCGCTGACGCTATTTTTCCGCGACACAGCCACTACTCGTGACATTAATAAAGCGCAGATTTATGCCTGGAAAAAAGGCATTAAAACTTTGTACTACATTCGCTTGCGCCAGATGGCACTGGATGGAACGGAGGTGCAGGGCTGTGTGTCCTGTGCTTTATAAGGAGAAAATATGACTCAGTTAACCCGCGTAAGTGCCATCAACTGGAACAATATCGAGGATGAGAAAGATCTCGAAGTGTGGAATCGCCTGACCAGCAACTTCTGGTTGCCCGAGAAAATCCCACTGTCGAACGATATTCCGGCCTGGCAATCGCTTAGCGACGAAGAACAGCAACTGACTATCCGCGTGTTTACCGGATTGACGCTACTGGACACCATTCAGAATACGGTGGGCGCACCGGTATTAATGAATGATGCGATTACGCCGCATGAAGAAGCCGTTTTGTCGAACGTGAGCTTTATGGAAGCGGTGCACGCCCGCTCTTATAGCTCGATTTTCTCAACGCTTTGCCAGAGCAAAGATGTGGATGCGGCCTATGCGTGGAGCGAAGAAAACCCGCCACTACAACGTAAGGCGCAAATTATCCTCGCTCATTACCACGCTAATGATCCGTTGAAGAAGAAAATCGCCAGCGTATTTCTGGAGTCTTTCCTTTTCTATTCCGGCTTTTATTTACCGATGTATTGGTCGAGCCGCGGCAAGTTAACCAATACTGCAGATCTGATTCGCCTGATTATTCGTGATGAAGCCGTTCACGGTTATTACATCGGTTACAAATTCCAGAAAGCCCTGGCCCAGCAATCCCCGGAGAAACAAAGTGAGCTGCAAAACTTTGCCTTCGATTTGCTGATGGATTTGTACGATAACGAAGTGGCTTATACCGAAGCGCTGTACGCCGGCGTTGGCTGGCAAGAAGAGGTGAAAGCCTTCCTTTGCTATAACGCGAATAAAGCGCTGATGAACCTTGGTTACAACGCGCTATTCCCGCCAGAAATGGCAGAGGTGAACCCGGCGATACTGGCCGCACTGTCGCCTAACGCGGATGAAAACCATGACTTTTTCTCGGGTTCTGGCTCATCGTATGTGATGGGGAAAGCGGTGGAAACGCAGGATGAAGATTGGGATTTCTAATCCACTATTAAACCGTAAATTAATCCAAATATTTCACCCATTTTTTTCGGTGATATTTCCCGTAAATCAGACAAAATAGCTGCTTACATTATTGCCTGAATATTACCCTGTTCAGGCAAATTTGAACTTACCTTTACAAAAATATCATCTTTCTCTGATTTGCTCTCAGCCCTTTACTCATGGGAAATTCCGGCCATCCTCACCCCACTGATATTGGATATATCGGAAATCGAGGGTTGTCTCAGATTCTGAGTATGTTAGGGTATATGCAGTGAATATTTCCATCAGGAATTGTGTATAAATATATAAACACAGGAATAACTTTATTGCATGGCAATTAAACTAGAAGTAAAGAATTTATATAAGGTATTTGGTGAGCACCCACAGCGCGCATTTAAATATATTGAAAAGGGTATTTCGAAAGCTGAATTACTGGAAAAAACAGGGCTGTCGCTTGGCGTGAAAGACGCCAGTCTGGCAATTGAAGAAGGCGAGATTTTTGTCATCATGGGGCTATCCGGTTCGGGTAAATCTACCATGGTTCGCCTTCTCAATCGCCTGATTGAACCAACCCGTGGGCAGGTACTGATTGATGGTGTTGACATCGCCAAAATATCAGACGCACAACTGCGTGAAGTGCGTAAAAATAAGATCTCAATGGTATTCCAGTCATTTGCTCTGATGCCCCATATGACGGTGTTAAATAACACTGCCTTCGGTATGGAGTTAGCAGGAATTCCATTAAAAGAACGTCAGGAGAAAGCACTTGATGCATTGCGTCAGGTTGGGCTTGAAAATTATTCTCACGCTTATCCTGATGAGCTTTCTGGTGGTATGCGTCAACGTGTTGGTTTAGCCCGCGCATTGGCAATTAATCCCGATATATTATTGATGGATGAAGCCTTCTCCGCACTCGATCCATTAATTCGTACTGAAATGCAGGACGAATTAATTAAATTGCAGGCTAAACACCAGCGCACCATTGTATTTATTTCCCACGATTTAGATGAAGCAATGCGTATTGGCGATCGAATTGCCATTATGCAAGGTGGTGAAGTAATACAGGTAGGCACACCGGACGAAATTCTCAATAATCCGGCGAATGATTATGTACGCACCTTCTTCCGCGGTGTGGACATTAGTCAGGTATTTAGCGCCAAAGATATTGCTCGCCGAAGCCCTGCTGGCCTACTGCGTAAAACCGCCGGTTTTGGCCCAAGATCCGCACTTAAGCTGCTGCAAGATGAAGACCGTGAATTTGGTTATGTCATCGAACGCGGGCAAAAATTCCTCGGTATTGTCTCGACAGACTCCCTGAAAGCAGCTCTGGCTGCAGGCGAGGGTCTGGACACCGCTTACCTCGAATCTCCAGCGGCAGTTTCCGCTGAGACGTCACTGAGCGATCTGCTCACCCATGTAGGCCAGGCACCGTGCGCGGTTCCGGTCATAGGTGAAGAGAGTCAGTACGTGGGCATCATCTCAAAAGGGGTGCTGCTTCAGGCGTTAGATCGTGAGGGGGTAAGTCAATGAGTGCATCAAATCCATGGGATACCGGCAGTGCGGCTGCCGACGCCACAACCAATCAGGCCGCAACAACTGCTGATGCCTGGGGAAGCCAGGCGGCATCCACACCAGCGTCAAGTGGCAGTGCAGACTGGCTGAATTCAGCACCTGCGCCACAGGTTGAACATTTTAATATTCTTGATCCTTTCCATAAGACACTGATCCCACTTGATAGCTGGGTAACTCACGGTATCGACTGGGTGGTGACGCACTTTCGCCCGGTGTTCCAGGGGATTCGCGTGCCGGTGGATTATATCCTCAGTGGCTTCCAGCATTTCTTGTTGGGAATGCCAGCGCCGGTTGCGATCATTTTGTTCGCACTGATTGCCTGGCAGATGTCGAGCTTCGGTATGGGCGTTGCAACGCTGATTTCACTGGTGGCGATTGGCGCGATTGGTGCCTGGTCACAAGCTATGGTGACTCTGGCACTGGTTCTGACCGCCCTGCTGTTCTGCATGATAATCGGTTTACCGCTCGGCATTTGGCTCGCCCGCAGTGAACGTGCCGCGAAGATAATTCGCCCGCTGCTCGATGCGATGCAAACCACTCCGGCGTTTGTTTACCTGGTGCCAATCGTGATGTTGTTTGGTATCGGTAACGTACCGGGGGTAGTCGTGACGATTATCTTTGCCCTGCCGCCGATTGTGCGTCTGACGATTCTGGGGATTAAGCAGGTACCGGAAGATCTGATTGAAGCATCACGGTCGTTTGGCGCAAGCCCACGTCAGATGCTGTTCAAAGTTCAACTGCCGCTGGCAATGCCGACCATTATGGCGGGCGTTAACCAGACACTGATGCTGGCGCTTTCGATGGTGGTTATCGCCTCGATGATTGCCGTTGGTGGTCTGGGCCAGATGGTTCTGCGTGGTATTGGTCGCCTCGATATGGGTCTTGCGACCGTCGGCGGCGTCGGCATTGTGATTCTTGCTATTATTCTTGACCGTTTAACTCAGTCCATTGGCCGCGATTCGCGCAGCCGTGGCAACCGCCGCTGGTTCAATACCGGCCCAATTGGTCTTTTGACCCGTCCCTTCATCAAATAAACATGATGGCGGCATTCGTGCCGCCTCACGCCCCATCACCAATAAGGAAGCATGATGCGACACACAACTATTCTCGCCGCAACTCTTGCCACACTGGTCACCACCAGCGCTTTCGCCGCTGATCTACCGGGTAAAGGCATTACCGTTCAGCCCGCGCAAAGCACCATTTCAGAAGAATCATTTCAGACATTATTAGTTGGCCGAGCCCTTGAAAAGCTGGGTTATACCGTCAGCAAGCCAAGTGAAGTGGATTACAACGTAGCGTATACCTCAATGGCCGCAGGTGACATTACGTTTATCGCCACCAACTGGAAGCCATTGCACGACGATATGTATGAAGCTGCTGGCGGTGATAAGAAATTTTACCGTGAAGGGACCTTCGTTCAGGGTGCCGCTCAGGGCTATTTGATCGATAAGAAAACTGCCGAGCAGTACAAAATTACCAATATTGAACAGTTTAAAGATCCGAAAATAGCCAGGCTGTTTGATACCAATGGCGACGGCAAAGCTGACCTGACCGGTTGTACGCCGGGCTGGGGTTGCGAAGCGGTTATCAACCACCAGATTGGTGCGTTTGGCCTGAGCAATACCGTGGAACATAACCAGGGTAACTACTCGGCGATGATTGCCGACACCATTACGCGTCACAAAGAAGGCAAACCGATTCTGTACTACACCTGGACCCCATATTGGGTAAGTGATGTTATGGTACCAGGCAAAGATGTGGTGTGGTTGCAGGTTCCATTCTCTTCCATGCCAGGTGCGCAGAAAGATGTAGATACCAAACTACCGAACGGTGCGAACTATGGTTTCCCGGTGAACACCATGCATATAGTGGCAAACAAAGCCTGGGCCGAGAAAAATCCACAAGCGGCGAAACTGTTTAGCCTGATGAAACTGCCACTGGCGGATATCAATGCCGAGAATGCAATGATGCATAACGGCAAATCGTCAGAAGCAGATATTCAGGGCCATGCTGATGGCTGGATTAAAGCCCACCAGGTCGAGTTTGATGGCTGGGTGAAAGAGGCTTTAGCAGCTAAGTAGTTGATTCTGGATGACCCCCACCCTGCTTCCCCCTTACTTGGGGGAAGAGCTAACTGCCCCCACCTCTGACACTGTCTCTTATACAGATCTCACGCTGGCAATTTTCTAGGGTGAGATCTGTAAGTTACGCTATTTTCCGTTCACCCAAGCGTTCGGCTTTCCATGTAATCACTGCTAACGGTGAACGTAACCTTCACGATACTGGCAGAGTAAATGCCACCAATCTCTGCACCCAAAGATGTGACTAAGAAACAGCCCCTAACAAGGGGATGGCAGGGGTGGGATCATTACAAACAAATCGCACAATCCGACTCCTGCTTACGTTAATTTTCGTTATTATTCCCGCACCATCATCGCAAGTTGAAGAATAAGAATGAAAAATACCGCCCCTGGACTTAGCCCCGCGCTTATCGTCCTGATGTCAATTGCCACGGGTTTGGCCGTTGCCAGTAACTACTACGCGCAACCGCTACTCGACACCATCGCGAATGCATTTTCCCTTTCGATTAACCAGGCCGGATTTATTGTCACCGCCGCACAGCTGGGTTATGCGGCCGGTTTGTTGTTGCTGGTGCCACTAGGCGATATGTTCGAGCGCCGTGGTCTGATTGTCTTTATGACGCTGCTTGCCGCAGGCGGCATGGTGATTGTCGCCTTAAGCCAGACTCTGTGGATGATGATTCTTGGCACCGCACTCACCGGCTTGTTCTCGGTCGTGGCACAGATTCTGGTGCCACTTGCGGCAACGCTTGCTGAGCCTGCAAAGCGCGGCAAAGTCGTGGGCACGATTATGAGTGGTCTGCTGCTCGGTATTTTGCTGGCGCGAACCGTTGCCGGGTTACTGGCAAGTCTCGGTGGCTGGCGCACCGTTTACTGGGTTGCCAGCGTGCTCATGGTGTTGATGGCTTTAGCTCTGTGGCGCGGCTTGCCAAAGGTGAAATCTGAAACGCATCTGAATTATCCGCAGTTACTTTCATCCGTATTTGGCTTGTTTATCAAAAACCCGCTATTGCGTACTCGCGCATTACTGGGCTGTATGACGTTTGCCAACTTCAGTATCCTCTGGACATCGATGGCATTTCTGCTGGCATCGCCACCTTTTAACTTCTCCGATGGGATGATTGGCCTGTTTGGCCTCGCGGGTGCCGCGGGTGCTCTTGGCGCACGTCCGGCAGGTGGATTTGCAGATAAAGGGAAAGCGCACCTCACCACTACAATTGGGCTGGCGCTGTTGCTACTGTCATGGATAGCGACCGCAATGGGGCAATATTCGGTCATCGCGCTAATCATTGGCATCCTGGTACTGGATTTAACGGTTCAGGGTGTGCACATCACTAACCAAACCGTTATCTATCGCATGATGCCAGATGCAAGAAATCGCCTGACCGCCGGTTACATGACCAGCTACTTTATTGGTGGGGCCGCAGGTTCCGTCATTTCTGCCAGTGCTTATCAACATGCTGGATGGAATGGTGTTTGTGCAGCAGGTGCCATCATTGCCCTACTAAATTTAGTAGTGTGGTGGCGTGGCTATCACCGTCAGCCGTGATGGCACTAATCCTTTACATTCCCCTTGAATAATTTGGGGTATTAAGGGTCGTACCAGTCTGTTAAGGTTATCCCTGTTTGTTCATTCGAGTGACATTAACGTCAGAAATAGATAAATAGTTAATATGGATAGTCCTGCAGAAGTTCCATTAAATAATAATCAAAACGATGCTACCTGGGCTGAAGGGCTGAAAGACAGTTTACCGATTGTCATCAGTTATATCCCGGTAGCATTTGCGTTTGGGTTGAATGCCACAAAGCTAGGATTTACCCCATTCGAAAGTCTATTTTTCTCATGCATTATTTATGCAGGCGCTAGCCAGTTTGTTATTACCGCATTACTGGCCGCGGGTAGCTCGCTCTGGGTTGCAGCATTAACAGTAATGGCAATGGATGTGCGCCACGTCTTATATGGCCCCTCCCTGCGCCAACGAATCACTCGCCAGTTAAGTAAACCTAAAACCGCAATTTGGGCCTTTGGCCTGACCGATGAAGTGTTTGCTGCCGCAACTGCGAAGCTTGTCCGCGATAATCGTCGCTGGAGCGAAAACTGGATGATCGGTATCGCTTTCTGCTCCTGGTTTTCATGGGTGCTGGGTACGGCGCTGGGTTCCTGGTCCGGAAATGGCTTGCTGGATAACCTCCCGGCAGTAGAGGCTGCGCTGGGTTTTATGCTGCCAGCCCTATTCCTGAGCTTCTTGCTGGCGTCATTCCAGCGTAAGCAATCCTGGACCGTTACTGCATCGCTTGCTGGCGCGCTATTGGGTGTCACGCTTGTATCGATTCCAGCAGCCATCCTCGCAGGTATTGTCTGTGGATGTCTGGCAGCACTGATTCAGGCGTTTTATCAAGGAGAGCCAGGATGAGTACACAAGTACTTTTTCTGGGTCTGCTGGTCGGGCTTGCAAACTATCTGTTTCGCTATTTGCCGCTGCGTATCAGGGCAAATTCGTCGCGCCCAGCCAAACGCGGTGCGACAGGCGTGCTGCTAGATAGTATTGGCATTGCATCAATTTGCGCCCTGCTGGTGGTCTCAAGTGTGCCTGAGATCATGCATGATGCGCAGCGTCTGGTCCCAACGCTTATGGGCTTTATCATTCTTGGACTGAGCTTTTATAAAACTCGCAGCATTATTATCCCGACGTTATTAAGTGCTCTGGGTTATGGATTAACCTGGAAACTCATGATGGTGATATTCGTCTGACGATTAAAAAACGTATCAACAATACATTTACTTTATTTGTCACCATCGTTATTATATCGACCGAAACTAATGAGGTTATGCCAAAATGGATAGTTCGTTTACGCCCATTGAACAAATGCTAAAATTTCGCGCCAAACGCTACGACGAATTCCCTTATCAGGAAGTTCTGCTGACGCGCCTGTGCATGCACATGCAGGGCAAGCTTTTGGAAAACCGCAATAAAATGCTGAAGGCTCAGGGGATTAACGAGACGCTATTTATGGCGTTAATTACTCTTGAATCTCAGGAAAGCCATAGCATTCAGCCTTCTGAACTAAGCTGTGCTTTAGGTTCTTCTCGTACCAACGCGACCCGAATTGCCGATGAACTGGAAAAACGTGGCTGGATTGAACGTCGTGAAAGCGATAACGATCGCCGCTGCCTGCATCTGCATTTGACCGAAAAAGGTCAGGAATTCTTGCGTCAGGTGTTACCACCTCAGCACCACTGCTTACATGAACTGTGGTCTGCACTGAGTGGTTCGGAAAAAGAGCAACTGGAACAAATTACCCGCAAATTGCTCACCCGCCTTGATGAAATGGATGAAAACCAGACTGTACTTGAAGCTGTGCGCTAAGTGCCGTCATCGCGTGAAATCGTAGTAACCCAAAAAAGATGAATACTGACAGGCCAGCAACTCACCTTGCTGGCCTGTTGGGTCTAACAGGTCGGCTCAGCCGATCACTATAATAAAAAAGTGTGGAGATAAGCATGAGCGCACATGCGGAGACTCAAACCCCGCAACAGCCGGGTAACAAGAAAGGCAAACGTAAAGGTGCCTTACTTGTGTTGACCCTGTTGTTTGTAATTATTGCTGTGGCATATGGGATTTATTGGTTTTTGGTGTTACGTCACTACGAAAATACGGATGATGCGTATGTGGCCGGTAATCAGGTACAGATAATGTCCCAGGTTTCCGGAAGCGTAACCAAAGTTTGGGCTGACAATACCGACTTCGTTAAACAGGGCGATGTTCTGGTGACGTTAGACCAGGCTGACGCAGAGCAAGCTTTTGAGCAGGCACAAACCGTGCTGGCTTCAAGCGTGCGCCAGACACGTCAATTAATGATTAACAGTAAGCAGTTGCAGGCCAATATTGAGCTGCAAAAGACTTCGCTTGCTCAAGCTCAAAGCGACCTGAATCGTCGCGTACCTTTGGGTAACGCAAACCTGATTGGCCGAGAAGAATTGCAACACGCCCGAGATGCCGTCGCGACGGCTCAAGCGCAGCTGGATGTTGCCATTCAACAATACAACGCCAACCAGGCCATGATCCTTGGAAGCAAACTCGAAGAGCAACCAAGTGTTAAACAAGCGGCTGCCGAGTTGCGTAACGCATGGATGGCACTGCAACGTACCAAAATTATCAGCCCAATGACCGGCTATGTTTCACGCCGCGTGGTTCAGGTTGGTGCGCAAATTAGCCCAACAACACCTCTGATGGCTATCGTGCCTGCCAGTGGTTTGTGGGTAGATGCAAACTTTAAAGAGACGCAGCTTGCGCATATACGTATTGGCCAACCTGCAACGGTTGTCAGTGATATTTACGGCGATAAAGTTGAATACACCGGCAAGGTCGTAGGCCTCGACATGGGCACCGGCAGCGCGTTTTCACTGCTACCGGCACAAAATGCTACCGGCAACTGGATCAAAGTCGTTCAGCGCCTGCCTGTACGTATTGAGCTGGATGCGAAACAACTTCAAGAACACCCGCTACGTATCGGCCTGTCTACTTTAGTTACCGTGGATACCAGCAATCGTGAAGGCAGTATTCTGGCTAACGAGACGCGTAACTCTCCGGTATATGAAAGTAACGCGCGCGAACTCAACCTGGCACCAGCTAATGAGTTGATTAATCACATCATCCAGGCCAATGCGGGTTAACAAAGCGGAGCTTGTATGAAACAGCAAATGCCGCAAAAACCGCTAGAAGGCGCTCCGCTGGTCATAATGACCATCGCTTTGTCGCTTGCGACCTTTATGCAGGTGCTGGACTCCACCATCGCCAACGTGGCTATTCCGACCATTGCCGGCAACCTTGGCTCGTCACTGAGCCAGGGGACCTGGGTTATCACTTCATTTGGGGTGGCGAACGCGATTTCCATTCCTATTACCGGGTGGCTTGCTAAGCGTCTCGGTGAAGTGAAGTTGTTCCTGTGGTCAACGATTCTGTTCGTGCTGGCGTCGTGGGCGTGCGGGGTGTCCAACAGCCTGGAGATGCTGATCTTCTTCCGCGTGATCCAGGGGATTGTTGCCGGGCCGCTTATTCCGCTGTCGCAAAGTTTGCTGCTCAATAACTATCCGCCAGCCAAGCGAAGTATCGCGCTGGCGCTGTGGTCGATGACGGTTATCGTGGCACCGATCTGCGGGCCAATTCTCGGTGGTTTTATCAGTGATAACTACCACTGGGGCTGGATCTTCTTTATCAACGTGCCTATCGGCGCGCTGGTGGTCCTGCTGACGCTGCAAACATTGCGTGGGCGTGAAACCAGAACCGAGCATCGTCGGATTGACGCCATCGGCCTTGCGCTGTTGGTGGTGGGGATTGGTAGCCTACAAATCATGCTCGACCGCGGTAAAGAGCTGGATTGGTTTAACTCAACCGAAGTGGTCGTTCTGACAATCGTCGCGGTGGTGGCGATAAGCTTCTTGATTGTCTGGGAGCTGACGGACGATAACCCGATCGTTGACCTGTCGTTGTTTAAGTCGCGAAACTTTACCATTGGCTGTTTGTGTATCAGCCTCGCCTATATGCTCTACTTCGGCGCGATTGTTTTGCTGCCGCAGCTGTTGCAGGAGGTATATGGCTACACGGCAACCTGGGCGGGTTTAGCGTCGGCACCGGTCGGGCTGCTGCCGGTATTGCTGTCGCCGATTATCGGGCGTTTCGCTCATAAGCTCGATATGCGCAAGCTGGTGACGTTCAGCTTTATTATGTATGCCGTCTGTTTCTACTGGCGCGCCTATACCTTCGAACCGGGGATGGATTTTGGCGCCTCGGCCTGGCCGCAGTTTATTCAGGGTTTCGCCGTGGCCTGCTTCTTTATGCCACTGACGACGATTACGCTTTCCGGCTTGCCGCCTGAGCGTATGGCCGCCGCATCGAGTTTGTCGAACTTTACCCGAACGCTTGCCGGTTCAATTGGTACATCGATAACCACGACGCTGTGGACTAACCGCGAGGCAATGCACCATGCGCAGTTAACGGAGTCTGTTTCGCCATTTAACCCGAATGCACAGCAGATGTATTCACAGCTGGAAAGTCTGGGTATGACGACGCAACAAGCCTCTGGCTACATTGCGCAGCAGATTACCAATCAGGGACTGATTATGTCAGCCAACGAGATTTTCTGGGTTTCGGCGGGGATATTTATTCTGTTGCTGGGTCTGATATGGTTCGCCAGACCACCATTTGGTGCCGGTGGCGGAGGCGGTGGAGCACACTAAGTTACTAAGAATGTCAGAAATACAAAAGGGGCCGATTGGCCCCTTTTTGCTATTGGCGTGTGCGCCCAATCAGAACTAGATATGCAGCTCTTTAAGTGTCTCTTTCGGCAGAGCCAACTCTTCATTGCTGTTTACGCTCACACCATGCTCAAGGATATGACGTGCGATATCCTGTGCTTCTTGCAGCGAGTGCATGTGGTAAGTGCCACATTGGTACACGTTCAGCTCAGGGATCTGGTTTTGCTCTTTCACCTTCAGCACATCTTCCATTGCCGCTTTCCATGCATCAGCAACACGAGTCTCTTCCGGCACACCAATCAGGCTCATATAGAAGCCTGTACGGCAGCCCATTGGTGAAATATCAATAATCTCAACGCCATTCCCATTCAGGTGGTCACGCATAAAACCAGCAAACAGGTGTTCAAGAGTATGAATCCCTTTTTCTGGCATCACTTCCTTGTTCGGGATGCAAAAACGCAGATCAAATACAGTGATAGTATCGCCATGAGGCGTATGCATCGTTTTCGCTACACGCACTGCTGGTGCGCCCATGCGGGTATGGTCAACTGTGAAGCTATCCAACAACGGCATCTGATCACCTCCGATAAGTGATTTTTTTTAAAAATAAAATGAACCATTCTTTCTCACACTACTCTGAGTATATGAAAGACGCGCATTTGTTATCATCATCCCTGATTCAGAGATGTATATTTTGGCCACATTGATTGTGGCCTTTTTCTTTTGTACTAAGCGTGTTTCGCAAGCCACACGTCAAACGGCTCGGTATCACTCGCTTCGATATCACGCTGGCGTTGCCATGAAGCATCATGCTCTTTCTGCAACACGTCTTCAGTCAAAATCTCCAGCGGCTCTTGTACCAAAATCTGGCGATACTGCTCAGCCAGGGCAAGACCTGTGCCGCCAATACCATTATCAATCATAGACCGCAGAATACGTGCTGAGTACGTTAATTCCGGATCGTCGAAGCATGCAACCAGTTGGTCACACACATCCTGATATTCACTATTCCCGGCGATGCCATCGAGCGTTTCGGCAACACGACGTAAATCTGTGAACAAATCTTTGCCCACTTTAGCCAGCGGATGCTGTGCAGTTTCACAACCGATCCCCAGTGTCAGGCCCGGTTTGCGTCCTTCCAGAATCACACGATTCCAGTTTGTGCGGGTGCAAAGCAATTCGTCACTGCTCATTTCCGGCGCGTCAGCCAACACACACCAAATCATGAACAAATCGAGGAAACGAACCTGCTGCTCATCAACACCAATTGGTGAGAATGGATTGATATCAAGCGAACGCACTTCAATATATTCAATCCCACCGCGCATCAATGCATCAGAAGGCGACTCACCAGGCCCTGTAACGCGTTTAGGACGAATAGGTGCATAGAGTTCATTCTCAATTTGCAGCACATTGGTGTTGATTTGAAGGCGCTTGCCATCTTTCTCAACGCCCATCTTCACGTACTCTTCCGATGGCGTTTTAATCGCGCGCTTCAACCCGGCGACATAAGTCTCCAGATCGTTGAACGTAATACCAAGGTTACTCTGGGATTTATTGGTATAGCCCAGGTCGCTCAGTCGCAATGAAGTCGCATACGGCAGGTAATTCATGCCACATTCGGTTTTTTCAAATGGCAGTGCGCTTTCTTTCCCTTGCAGGAAGGAAGAACAAATCGCCGGCGATGCCCCGAACAAATATGGAATAACCCAACCAAAACGGTAATAGTTGCGAATCAGGCGGAAGTATCCGGCGGAAATCGCTTCTTTGCCGCTTTCAGCATCTTCGACACCCAGACGCGCCTGCCAGAACTCAAGCGGCAGCGAAAAGTTGTAGTGCACGCCCGAAATAGTCTGCATCAACGCACCGTAGCGGTTCTTCAAACCCTCACGATATAACGTTTTTAAACGCCCGTTGTTGGAAGAGCCATACTGCGCCAACTCAATATTCTGACCATCGTTGATATAACACGGCATGCTCAGCGGCCACATACGCTCATCACCCAACTCACGGGCTGTGTGGCGATGTAGGTCGCGCATGAATGTCAGCATATGGTCGATATCACCATCAACTGGAGTAATAAACTCCAGTAGCGCTTCCGCAAAATCAGTCGTGATCCATTTGTGTGTCAACGCTGAACCAAGGCTTTCCGGATGACCCGTTGTTGCCAACTGACCATCTGGCGTGACTCGCAGCGTTTCACGCTCAAGACCACGACAAATACCTTTAACTGCCTGAGGATGCTGTTCCAGCCAGGCCAGCGCCTGTGATACGTTCGGGATCAAATTGACCTCCCGCCTGTCGAATTCATTTTTATTAAGCATAATTGTTTTAAATGGCGATGATAATTATACCCTTTAGATTTCAAGTTGCAGGAAGGCGGCAAGAGAGCAAATCCCCAGGGGTTTGCGAGTGCAGCCAACAAACATGCAGCTTGAAAGATAACGGGTATTTCAGGTCACCCAATTAGTGCCACCACACAATGCCCTGTACCGTTGCAGCCGCTACAACGATATAGCGAAGCGCTTTACCAAGGCATAAAAAAAAGATTACCGGTCCCCAGCTCATTCGTAATAAGCCAGCTAACAGGCACAGCAGATCGCCGACTAAAGGCATCCAACTGAGTAATAATGTTGCCGGGCCGAAACGTACCAGCCAGCCAGTTGCTTTCCCATGCCAGCGCGATTGTTCCCGCAATGGAAAAAAACGCCCCAGAATAACGTTAGTTAAGCCGCCAAGGCTATTACCCATTGTTGCTATTAAGATGAGTAACCAGGTCGGCCCGGAGCCTGCAACCAATAGCGCAACCAGCACCACTTCGGAACTACCTGGCAATAACGTAGCGCTTAGAAAGCTACTGGTAAATAATGAAAAAAGTGAGAGTGCTTCACTCACAGCAAACGGACGTCCACGCCATCCATTCCAGCCGCTCTTGCGGCTTCCAGGCCAAAATCTGCATCTTCAAACACCACACATTTATTTGGTGCGACACCCATTAATTCGGCGCACAGCAAAAAAGTATCGGGGGCGGGTTTGTGATTTTTGACATGGTCTGCGGCGACAACGGCAGAAAAATACTGCCGTAAGCCCAAATGGTTGAGCAGCGCTTCGGCGATATCGCTTTCACTGCCCGTCCCTACAGCCATTGGGCGACGCCCATGCCAGGATTTGACAACATCAATGAGGGGAAGTGGGCGCACCGTATCAAGAAGCATAGCTCTCACGGCCTGCGTCTTTTCTTGCGCCAGGCGATAAGGGTCAAGATCTGCACGATTGAGTTCGATAATTGCCTGTGCAATACGCCAGGTCGGTGAACCATTCAACGCAACCATTGCTTGTTCGTCGAACTGCATACCATAGCCTGCCAGCGTTTCACGCCACGCTTTGCGATGTGTAGGTTCGGTATCGAGGATGGTTCCGTCCATATCGAAAATTAGACCTTCGTAACGTTCGTACATCTCATCCCTCACATCACTCAATATTGAGGCGTTACTTTATCGTAAACCAATAATATTGTCGCTTATTTGTAATTGAGATAGTTCAGAAGGTAACTAATGGGTAAATATGGGGTTACTGGGGATTTTATTTTTAAAATTCAGGAGGTAAAACTTGAAGGGGAAAATATGGTGCACCCAGGAAGATTACTCGCCGTGGGCTCGCCCTAAAGGGCCGTTGCTAAAGCAACGTTATCTTCCTCGGTGCTTGCTGAGAAATCGAATTTCTCTGAAGCGTTATCATTACTGATAGTTGAGGAAAATATGGTGCACCCAGGAAGATTCGAACTTCCGACCGCTCGGTTCGTAGCCGAGTACTCTATCCAGCTGAGCTATGGGTGCATCGGGTTACTGCTTTTGACTTCTGACTCAATATTACTGAACTTACCGTAATATCGAAGAAGAATGGTGCACCCAGGAAGATTCGAACTTCCGACCGCTCGGTTCGTAGCCGAGTACTCTATCCAGCTGAGCTATGGGTGCATCGGGTTACTGCTTTTACTGCTGACTAAATATTACTGAACTTGCCGTAATATTGAAGAAGAATGGTGCACCCAGGAAGATTCGAACTTCCGACCGCTCGGTTCGTAGCCGAGTACTCTATCCAGCTGAGCTATGGGTGCACAGGATTACTTCTTTTACTGCTGACTTAATGCTGTTTGTTGTTCTAAACAACATCAAACTAGATGGTGCATCCGGAGAGTTACTCGCGGTGCTTGCCCTAACGGGCCGTTACTAAAGCAACGTTTTTCTCCCTGTTGCTCGCAAAGAAATTAACTTTCTTTGGAACACTACCGGCGCAAAGTGGTAGTAGGAAGAATGGTGCACCCAGGAAGATTCGAACTTCCGACCGCTCGGTTCGTAGCCGAGTACTCTATCCAGCTGAGCTATGGGTGCAAAATGGCGGTGAGGCGGGGATTCGAACCCCGGATGCAGCTTTTGACCGCATACTCCCTTAGCAGGGGAGCGCCTTCAGCCTCTCGGCCACCTCACCACACGCCTCTTTCGAGGTGTACCGCTGAACTTGTTTCTGCTCATCGGCACTGCGTGGCGCACATATTACTTTCCTGCACTTATAAGTCAAACAATTTTTCCCAACTAATAATCAATTGCACACTTCACACACAATCAGGCCGAATTGACAGCAAAAAGAGTGTTTTATCAACAGACAGGATAAGGGTAATAGCTAAAAGAAAGCGTTCGGGATGAATAAGAAATTATGGTGATAACGAGAAATGAAGGAAGTATTGCGAGATAAAGCGAAGAAAATAGTACGCTAAAGGAAGCGTCTCGCTAGTGATTAGCGAGACGCAGTAACTTTAGTAACTCGTTTGTTGCGATTTTTCAGCCTGGATACGTTGGTAGATCTCTTCACGGTGAACAGAAACTTCCTTAGGGGCATTAACACCAATACGAACCTGGTTACCTTTTACCCCAAGCACTGTCACGGTTACCTCATCCCCAATCATGAGGGTCTCACCAACTCGACGAGTTAGAATCAGCATTCTTTGCTCCTTGAAAGATTAAAAGAGTCGGGTCTCTCTGTATCCCGGCATTCTCCATCATATACGCCAAAAAGTAAGTGGTGACAAACACATAAACTGTCAATGACCACGAGATTACCTTCTGTTATGACTAAGTCTAGCCGATATACGCAACTTTAACCTGACTTTATCATTATTGAGTGTGTGCAGATTAAGAAGACGCCATAACCTGAATGAGTTATGGCGTCTGTCTGCACTTTATTTTTTTACTTAGAGCTTAGCCGCAACCCAGGCTTCAACACCGGCCAGAGCACCAGGCAATGCTGCCGTGTCTGTACCACCTGCCTGAGCCATATCTGGACGACCGCCCCCTTTGCCTCCGACTTGCTGAGCGATAACTCCAATCAGCTCCCCCGCTTTCACACGGTCGGTCACATCTTTAGAGACACCCACAATCAGAGAAACTTTACCTTCTGATACTGTCGCCAGAACGATGATTGCCGAACCCAGCTGATTTTTCAGATCATCAACCATAGTACGCAACATCTTCGGTTCAACGTTGGCGAGCTCACTCACGAGGAGTTTCACGCCTTTTACATCGACAGCTTTGCTGGAAAGGTTTGCACTCTCCTGCACAGCCTGCTGTTCTTTCAACTGCTGCAACTCTTTCTCAAGCTGACGGGTACGCTCCAGTACCGAACGCACTTTCTCGTTCAGGTTCTGGCTGTCACCTTTAAGCAGTTGAGCAATATCCTGTAGTTGTTCGCTTTGCGCATGCAGGTTTGCCAGCGCACCTTCACCTGTGACAGCTTCGATACGACGTACGCCCGCAGCAGTACCGGATTCCGCAACAATACGGAACAGGCCAATATCACCAGTGCGATTTGCGTGAATACCACCACACAATTCAGTTGAGAAATCACCCATGCTCAGCACGCGCACATGGTCATCATATTTCTCACCAAACAGCGCCATTGCACCTTTAGCCTTAGCAGCTTCCAGATCCATGACGTTGGTTTCTATTGGCAGGTTGCGACGAATCTGCGCATTGACGATATCTTCTACCGCACGCACTTCTGCAGGTTTCATGCCCTCAAAATGAGAGAAGTCAAAACGCAGACCTTTATCGTTAACCAAAGAACCTTTCTGCGCGACATGCGTACCAAGTACCTGACGCAGTGCAGCGTGCAGCAAGTGAGTCGCAGAGTGGTTCAGACGAATACGCGAACGGCGCTCTTCATCAACTTCAGCTTTTACGCTATCGCCAACTTTCACAACACCAGATACGAGCTTGCCCAGATGACCGATCGCCTGACCATATTTCTGCGTATCGTTAACAGCAAAGTCTATGCCGTTACCCTTAATCGCGCCTTTATCACCGACCTGGCCGCCAGACTCGGCATAGAATGGAGTCTCATTGAGCACCACAACAGCGTCTTGCCCGGCAGTAATTTGTTCAACAGGTTTACCATCAACAAATAGCGCGGTGACTTTAGCAGTTAAATCAGTGTGATCGTAACCTTTAAACGCTGTGGCTGAATCAACGCGGATCATACTATTGTAGTCAGCACCAAAACCGCTGGACTCACGCGCACGACGGCGTTGTTCTTCCATCGCAGCTTCAAAACCTGCTTCATCAACTTTCAGGTTACGCTCACGGCAAACATCCGCCGTCAGATCAACCGGGAAACCGTAGGTGTCATACAGACGGAAAGCCGTTTCGCCATCCAGAGTATCACCCTTCAGATTAGCCAGTTCTTCATCCAGCAATGCCAGGCCACGCTCAAGCGTGCGAGCAAACTGCTCTTCTTCGGTTTTCAGAACTTGTTCAACCAGCGCTTGCTGACGATGCAGTTCTTCACCCGCAGCACCCATGACTTCAACTAATGGGCCAACCAGCTTGTAGAAGAAGGTTTCTTTCGCGCCCAGCATGTTGCCATGGCGGATTGCACGACGAATGATACGGCGCAGCACGTAGCCACGGCCTTCGTTCGACGGAGTCACGCCATCAGAAACAAGGAATGCGCAAGAGCGAATATGGTCAGCGATAACACGCAGCGATTTGCTAGTCAGATCGGTTGCACCTGTCACTTTAGCAACAGACTGGATCAGCTTACTGAACAGATCGATTTCATAGTTAGAATTAACGTGTTGCAGGACTGCTGCAATACGTTCCAGCCCCATACCAGTATCAACAGACGGCTTAGGCAGTGGCAGCATAGTGCCATCCTGCTGACGGTTGAACTGCATGAACACGATGTTCCAGATTTCGATATAGCGGTCACCATCTTCTTCAGCGCTGCCCGGAGGGCCGCCCCAAATATGGTCACCGTGGTCAAAGAAGATTTCGGTACATGGGCCGCATGGGCCGGTATCACCCATTTGCCAGAAGTTGTCAGATGCATATGCAGCACCTTTATTATCGCCAATACGAATAATACGCTCGCGCGGCACGCCAACTTCTTTTTCCCAGATTTCAAACGCTTCGTCGTCAGTCTCGTAAACCGTGACCCACAGACGATCTTTTGGCAGATTAAACCACTGTTCGCCTGTCAATAATTCCCATGCGAAGTTAATGGCATCATG
Organism: Buttiauxella noackiae ATCC 51607; assembly: GCF_001654865.1. Lineage (GTDB taxonomy): Bacteria > Pseudomonadota > Gammaproteobacteria > Enterobacterales > Enterobacteriaceae > Buttiauxella > Buttiauxella noackiae. Next base: position 44,807 of record NZ_LXEO01000038.1, read on the forward strand.
TTTGAAGTAATCACCGAAGCTGAAGTTACCCAGCATTTCAAAGAAAGTATGGTGACGGGCAGTGTAACCGACGTTTTCCAGATCATTGTGCTTACCACCAGCGCGGACACAACGCTGAGACGTTGTGGCACGGGAATAATTACGTTTGTCGAGACCAAGGAATACATCCTTGAACTGATTCATCCCGGCATTGGTAAACAGCAAAGTAGGATCGTTATTCGGAACCAGGGAGCTACTCGCTACAACCTGGTGACCTTTACTATGGAAAAAATCGAGAAACGCCTGACGGATCTCAGCGGTGCTCTTGCTCATAATTATCCTGAAATCAAGCTAACGAGGAGTTGTAAACCGGACATAGCCCATTATTATGCTTGGCCGTGACCTGTTTACCTGGAAAAAGTGGGAATAAGATAAGTTTTCTTATCAGGGAAGTAAAATCTCTCTTGCGGCTATTCGGCAAAATTTCGCTATTTATGCCGAATAGAGGCTCTGGATATCTTCCATATAGAAGCCGCGATACTGAAGATAACGCTGCACTTTAGCTCGCTCTTTCCATTCTGTCGGAAGCTGCTCGCCAAATTTTCGCTCGGCAATGTCTCGAGCCATCTCTTGCCAGTCTATTTCACAATTTTCCATTGCGGCGTCGCTCAGATCACGCGCGATACCTTTGCCCTGCAATTCCTGGCGGATACGTTGTGGGCCATAACCTTTGCGGCTGCGGCTTGCGATAAAACGTGAAGCAAAGTGAGCATCGTCCAACCAGCGGTGTTCATAACACCAGGCGATGACTTTTTCGATATCTTCAGGCGTGAATGGATCTTCTTCAGCTCGTGGTTTTCCGGGAAACGTGGGCTGTGCTGCAAGTTTACGGCGAAGTTCTTGTTCACTGTGATCGCGCATCGCCAGGATGCGAGTGGCTTTGTCTAGTAAGCGAGAATAAGGGCTGCGGCGGGAAGTCGATTCGGCAGGCATAGCGGATAACCTGTTTAAAAGAAAATGTAGTAAGACAGAAACAAATAAGGGCTGCCGTAGCAGCCCTTATGGGATTTAGAAGTCTTCTTTGGATTCAGCAACATCGTTGTCATGGTCATCAGCAACAAAGTCTGGTGTACCATCTGGATTATTCAGCAGCATATCACGCAGTTTCTTCTCGATTTCAGCAGCCATTGGCTTGTTTTCTTTCAGGAAGTTACTGGAGTTTGATTTGCCCTGGCCAATCTTCTCACCGTTGTAGCTATACCAGGCACCTGCTTTTTCAATCAGCTTGTGCTTCACGCCTAAATCAACCAGTTCGCCGTAGAAGTTGATACCTTCACCGTACATGATCTGGAATTCAGCTTGTTTAAATGGTGCGGCAATTTTGTTTTTCACCACTTTAACGCGAGTCTCACTACCCACCACGTTATCGCCATCTTTCACCGCACCAATGCGACGAATATCCAGACGCACAGAAGCGTAGAACTTCAGTGCGTTACCACCAGTTGTGGTTTCTGGGTTACCGAACATCACACCAATTTTCATACGAATCTGGTTGATGAAGATAAGGAGCGTATTGGACTGCTTCAGGTTACCCGCTAATTTACGCATTGCCTGGCTCATCATACGTGCCGCAAGGCCCATATGAGAGTCACCGATTTCGCCTTCAATTTCAGCTTTCGGCGTCAGCGCGGCAACGGAGTCAACAACCAGTACGTCTACTGCACCGGAACGTGCCAGCGCATCGCAGATTTCCAATGCTTGTTCGCCAGTATCTGGCTGTGAACAAAGCAGGTTGTCGATATCTACGCCCAGTTTCTTAGCGTAAATCGGGTCCAGAGCGTGCTCGGCATCGATAAACGCACACGTTTTACCTTCACGTTGAGCGGCGGCGATAACCTGCAAAGTCAGCGTCGTTTTACCAGAAGATTCTGGCCCGTAAATTTCAACGATACGGCCCATTGGTAAGCCACCGGCCCCAAGCGCAATATCAAGTGAAAGTGAACCGGTAGAGATCGTTTCCACATCCATGGTACGGTCTTCACCCAGACGCATGATGGAGCCTTTACCAAATTGTTTTTCAATTTGGCCAAGTGCTGCCGCTAACGCCTTCTGTTTGTTTTCGTCGATAGCCATTTTTACTCCTGTCATGCAGGGTGATACACGAATGCGCCACGCTGCTTACTATGCTGTTTTGTTGTGCCAATTATACTGTATGGTCATACAGTATCAAGCTTATTTTTGAGAAATTCTTCCCACAGGGTTTGCAGCGCGTATTCAGTAGCCTGGCGTCGAACGGCATCACGGTCACCCGCAAAAAGCTGGCAGTGGGCAATGGTGCCATCAACTTTTGAAGCGAAGCCAAACCACACCGTTCCGACAGGTTTTTCTTCACTACCGCCATTTGGCCCGGCAATACCACTGACAGCAACCGCGTAATCCGCAGCGGCCGCATAAAGCGCACCTTGTGCCATTTCACGCACTACGGCTTCACTAACTGCACCATGAGTTTCCAGCGTTCCGCTATCAACACCAATCATTTGGTGTTTAGCCTCATTACTGTAGGTAACAAAACCGCGTTCAAACCAGGCCGAACTGCCTGAAACATCAGTAATCACTTTAGCAATCCAGCCACCGGTGCAGGACTCTGCCGTGGTAACGGTCGCACCGAGTTGCCCGAGTGCTTCGCCAACCTGGTGGCTTAATTGACGCAATGTTTTATCTGTCATGGTGGCTCCGATTGTAGACATAACGCAGGGCTACACGATAGCACTTAACCACTCTTGCAGAGGATTACATTAGAGAACTCGAGGCACTTCCAGAAAAAAGAACGGCCAGCGAATGCTGGCCGATTAAATCACTTCATGCTGTTAGCGATGGTATCCACATTGTGCTTGAACGCCATTTCGTAAGTGCTGGCAGGTCCGTTTGCGGCTGACAGCGCTTCTGGATAAAGTTCACCACCCGGCTGGGCATCACTGGCAGCGGCAATTTGTTTTACCAACCGTGGGTCAGTCTGGTTTTCTATAAAGTAAGTTTTGATGTGTTGATCTTTGAGCTGTTTGATAAGCCCAGCCACGTCACTGGCGTTGGCTTCCGCTTCGGTCGAGAAGCCTACTGGCGCCAGGAAGGTCACACCATATTCCTGGCCAAAATACCCAAATGCATCATGGCTGGTAAGTACTTTACGCTTTGATTTCGCAATAGCTTCAAAGCGCGTTTTCGCCCAACTATCGAGCAGCTTCAGGCGGGTGACATACTCGGAGCCACGGTCATTGATTGCCGCCGCGTCTTGCGGGTCCGCAGCCACCAGCGCCTTCGTAATATTTTGTGCGTAGATTGCGCCATTTTCAGCGCTATTCCAGGCGTGAGGATCGGTAATTTGTTTTCCGTCATCGATCATCTTGCGCGTAGAAATACCTTCGGAGGCAACAATGACTTTGCCTTTATAACCAGATGCGCTGACCAGGCGGTCCATCCACCCTTCCATTCCCAGCCCGCTCACGATAACCACATCGGCTTTGCTTAACGCCACGCTGTCTTGCGGTGATGGTTCAAAGCTATGTGGGTCGCCATCTGGCCCCACCAGACTTTTCACCGTGACATGCTCACCACCGACTTGTTTTGCCATATCCGCCAACACGGTAAAACTGGCAACTACATTGAGGTTTTTCGCCAATGCAGCCTGGCTTGAGCATACCAACACCAATGACATCATCATCCCAAAACGTTTCATTTAACCCCCTTGCTTGTTGTTATCAATCCTCGACAAAGGCTACGAACCAGCCCGCTGCGCGAACCAAAAAGAATCGAGATAAAAAAGCCGACGCTCGCCGTCAGAACAATGGCTGGGCCAGCCGGCAATGCGGCAGCAAAAGACCATGCAAGTCCAATCCAGGCCGACAGCAAACCGCAGACAATAGCGATAAACATCGCCCCAGGCAGGGTTTTCGCCCAGCAGCGAGCCGAAACAGCGGGAAGCATCATCAGGCCGACAGACATTAGGGTCCCGAGAATTTGAAACCCGGCGACTAAATTGAGGACTAACAACGCGAGAAATACACCATGAATAAGATGAGGAGCCAGGCGGTTATTGACCTGTAAGAAGCTGCGGTCGAAAGTTTCCATCACCAGCCCACGATATAAACCGGCCAGAATAAGCAACGTCACGCTGGCAATCACGCCAACAAAGATTGTTGACTGGCTATCCACCGCCAGAATGGAACCAAACAGAAGATGAAGTAGATCAACACTGGAACCACGTAATGAAATCAGCGTGACCCCCAACGCCAGCGAGCCAAGATAAAAACCGGCAAAACTGGCATCCTCTTTAAGATTGGTACGTGAACTCACCAGCCCCGAAATTAGCGCCACCAGCACGCCTGCAACAAAGCCGCCAACTCCCATCGCAACCAACGACATACCGGCCAGTAAATACCCCACAGCAACGCCGGGCAAAATGGCGTGAGACAGCGCATCCCCCACCAGACTCATGCGTCGCAAGAGTAAAAAAATCCCTAATGGGGCTGTGCTTATCGATAGTGCAAGGCAGGCGACAAGCGCGCGTCGCATAAAACCGTAAGCAATAAACGGTTCAAAGAAAAAGTGATAAATCATGCCGATAACGCCAGATTGATGCTTGATTTGCAGTAATGGGGCAATACTTCAGCGGTATCGCCCCAATGGAAATGGTCTTGCGTGAGTAACAGAACATGCGGGAAGTGACTGCTAACAAGCTCGTTATCGTGCAGCACCGCCATAACTGTCTGGCCCGCCTGATGCATCTGGCAGATAAGCGTCATCAAAAAATCACTGGTTTGCGAATCAACGCCGGTAAAAGGTTCATCAAGTAATACTAATGGCGCGTTTTGTACCAACAGGCGTGCAAACAGCATTCTTTGAAACTGGCCGCCGGAAAGCGTTTCGATGGGTTGCTTGCTTAATGTAGTAAGACCCACACGCTCAATGGCATCAGCTACTCGCAGACGGATTTGGCGATTCAGCGAGGAAAACAGACCTCTGGCGGGCCATGCTCCCATGCAGACCACATCATAAACCGTGGTAGGAAACTGCCTTTCCATTTCAGCAAGTTGTGGCAGCCATGCAATACGTGGACGCCCCTCATTAAAGGACAATTGCCCAGATACTGGTGACTGTAACTTCAGGATCGTCTTGAGAAGGGTCGATTTTCCTGTGCCATTGGCACCGATGATGGCCGTCATACTGCCTTTCACAATATGGCCGGTTAATGGCGGTGTCACAGCCCTTCCCTGATAACCCAGTACTAACTGATTTAGCGAGATCATGGCAGTGCTATCGCCCAGCGAATAGCCAGCCATAACCCAGCCAGCAGAATTAAGACAGCGCAAAACCGGACAGGCGCGGCCATTGTGAATAGTGTCCGTATAGGAAGCATTGCAGGAAAACCACTTAACTTGATTTGTTATAACATAACATAAACCAAATTAAATGCATTGTAAATTCCTGATCGACGATCAGGAAAAACCTTCATAACAAACGGGAAGTAAACCCCGCCTCAGAATAAGGCGGGGGTAAAGATTACTGGACGCGAGCCAGCGCGACTGCCTGCCCGAGCTGCCAGACCGCCATCGCATAATGCGTGCTGTGGTTATAACGGGTAATTGTGTAGAAGTTCGGCAAACCGTACCAGTACTGGTAGCTATCACCCATATCCAGGCGAAGCAAGCTGGCTTCCTGATGGTTGCCCAGAGAAGCGGTTGGGCTTAAACCAGATTGCGCCAGTGCGGAAACGGAATATTTAGTTTTAAAACCGTTCGCAAGCCCCGGCACCTGGCCGTTGGCGGGAACCGCCACCAAATCACCTTTTACCCAACCATGGCCTTTGAAGTAGTTCGCCACACTGCCGATAGCATCTTCCGGGTCCCACAGGTTTATATGCCCGTCACCGTTGAAGTCCACCGCGTACTCTTTAAATGCCGAAGGCATAAACTGGCCGTAACCCATCGCACCAGCGAATGAACCTTTCAATGCAAGCGGGTCATCGCCTTCGTTACGCGCCATCAACAGGAAGGTTTCCAGTTCACCAGAGAAGTATTGTGCACGGCGAGGGTAGGCAAACGAGAGCGTAGCAAGCGCGTCGACAATCCGTGTTTTACCCATTACACGGCCCCAGCGCGTTTCAACACCAATAATGCCAACAATAATTTCTGGCGGCACACCATAAACCTGGAAGGCGCGTTTTAAAGTGTCGTCATATTGATTCCAGAACGCGACGCCATTTTGCACATTATCTGGGGTAATAAATTTGCCGCGATAGCGTAACCATGCACCGTTTGGACCTGCTGGTGGTGCAGTAGTCGGTGCCTGCTGGTCCATTAAGCGCAAGACGTAATCCAGCCGTTTGGCCTGAGAAAGCACTTCGTGCAATTGCTGGCGGTCAAAACCATGCTTATTCACCATTTTATCGATGAATTTCTCAGCTTCTGGATTGTTAGCAAAATCCCCCGTCTGCATAAACACATCATGCTGCGGTTGCAGCAAGAACCCCCCGCCAGGCGTGCCGGTTTGTTGAGGCTGAGTTTCAGTTTTCGGTTTGCTGCTACAGGCGGCGAGCAAAACAATAAGCGGAAGTAACGCAACGGAGTAACGCATGTGTTGGGATATCCATATAGCTAACGACGAATGTGTATTACTTATGGTAAATCAAAATCAGAGCGGTAGTAACAGACTCTGCGAGACGGCGCGAAGTTTTCCTGCCTTTTGGCAATGTGTGATCGCATAGTTATGTGGTGTAATAGCGAAGCTTTTCACGACTAATCAGCTTCATGAGATAATGTGAACACTAACAATAAGAAAAAATCACAATTAACTTTTAATTCAATGGATTAAAAAAGAAAAATTATGAGTACAACGGAAAATTTAGACGCCCACACTCCCATGATGCAGCAGTATCTGCGGCTGAAAGCCCAGCATCCTGAGATCCTGTTGTTCTATCGCATGGGCGACTTTTATGAGTTGTTTTATGACGATGCAAAACGTGCGTCGCAACTGCTCGATATCTCGCTGACTAAACGTGGTGCATCCGCGGGCGAACCCATTCCAATGGCGGGTGTTCCACATCACGCCATCGAAAACTATTTAGCCAAGCTTGTGAATCTGGGTGAATCCGCCGCCATTTGCGAACAGATTGGTGACCCTGCCACCAGTAAAGGTCCAGTCGAGCGCAAAGTGGTGCGTATCGTTACGCCTGGCACCATCAGCGATGAAGCGTTACTACAGGAACGCCAGGACAACCTGCTGGCGGCAATCTGGCAAGACGGTAAGGGTTTTGGCTATGCCACTCTCGATATCAGCTCCGGACGTTTTCGTCTCTCCGAGCCTGAAGATATCGAAACGATGGCCGCCGAACTTCAGCGTACCAATCCTGCTGAACTATTGTATGCGGAAGATTTTGCTGAGACGCGTTTGATTGAAGGTCGCCGTGGTTTGCGTCGTCGCCCGTTATGGGAGTTTGAAATCTCCACCGCACGCCAACAGTTGAATATGCAATTTGGTACCCGCGACCTGATTGGTTTTGGCGTTGAAAATGCCCATCACGCATTGTGTGCCGCGGGCTGCTTGCTGCAATACGTTAAAGATACACAGCGCACTTCCCTGCCGCATATTCGCTCCGTCACCATGGACCGCCAGCAAGACAGCATCATTATGGATGCAGCAACGCGCCGGAATCTGGAAATAACCCAAAACCTGTCTGGCGGTTTTGAGAACACGCTAGCTTCTGTGCTCGATTGTACCGTCACGCCGATGGGCAGCCGCATGCTTAAACGCTGGCTGCATATGCCGATTCGCAATATCGACGTGCTGCAAAAACGCCAGCAGACCATTGCAGCCTTACAAGAGCGTACCGCTGAAATCCAGCCGGTGCTGCGTCAAGTTGGCGATCTGGAACGTATTCTGGCACGCCTGGCATTACGCACTGCGCGTCCACGCGATTTAGCGCGTATGCGCCACGCTTTCCAACAACTGCCTGAGTTACGTGAAATGCTGGCCGACGTGCCAACAGAGTATGTGCAGACGTTGCGTGAAAATATGGGTGAGTTCACTGAGCTACGTGAATTACTTGAACGCGCTGTTGTGGAAACACCACCGGTGCTGGTGCGCGATGGTGGCGTGATTGCTCCGGGATATCACGAAGAGCTTGATGAGTGGCGTGCGCTGGCTGACGGCGCAACGGATTATCTTGATAGGCTGGAAATCCGTGAGCGTGAAAAACTGGGGCTGGATACGCTGAAAGTCGGTTTTAACGGCGTGCATGGTTATTACATCCAGATTAGCCGCAGCCAGAGTCATCACGCGCCAATTCATTACGTGCGCCGTCAGACGCTGAAAAATGCCGAACGCTATATTATTCCTGAGCTTAAAGAGTACGAAGACAAAGTTCTCACGTCGAAAGGCAAAGCTCTTGCACTGGAAAAACAGCTCTACGATCAGTTGTTCGATGCGCTGTTGCCGCATCTTGAAGCGTTGCAGCAAAGCGCTACTGCACTGGCAGAACTGGATGTTCTGGTTAACCTTGCGGAGCGTGCTTACAGCCTGAATTACACCTGTCCGCAACTGACCGATAAACCGGGGATTAAAGTTGTTGATGGTCGTCATCCCGTCGTTGAGCAGGTTCTTAGTGAGCCGTTTATTGCCAACCCGCTAAGTCTCGCACCTCAACGCCGAATGCTAATTATTACTGGCCCAAATATGGGTGGTAAAAGTACCTATATGCGCCAGTCCGCGTTGATTGTGCTGCTTGCCTACATCGGCAGTTTTGTTCCAGCACAGCAGGCAGAAATCGGGCCAATCGACCGAATTTTCACACGCGTCGGCGCGGCTGACGATCTGGCTTCCGGGCGTTCAACCTTTATGGTCGAGATGACCGAGACGGCTAATATTCTGCATAACGCCACCGAGAACAGCCTGGTGCTTATGGATGAAATTGGTCGTGGGACTTCCACATACGATGGTTTGTCATTGGCCTGGGCGTGTGCCGAAAGCTTGGCTAATCGCATCAAAGCGCTGACCCTGTTTGCAACGCACTATTTTGAGCTGACTACGCTGCCAGAAAAAATGGAAGGTGTGGCAAACGTGCATCTTGATGCTATCGAACACGGAGACACCATCGCCTTTATGCACAGCGTACAAGACGGTGCGGCGAGTAAAAGTTATGGTCTGGCCGTTGCGGCGCTGGCAGGTGTGCCAAAAGATGTGATTAAACGTGCACGCCAAAAACTACGTGAACTGGAGACGATATCTAACAATACCGCAGCCACCCAGGTTGATGGTACGCAGATGTCATTGCTGTCAGTTACCGAGGAAACCTCACCTGCGGTAGAAGCACTTGAAGCGTTAGACCCTGATTCGCTGTCGCCAAGACAGGCACTGGAGTGGATTTATCGTTTGAAGAGTTTGGTGTAGAAGTGTCGGATCGACCGACGAGATAGCGGTTATAGGGCGGATAAGCGTGACGTCATCCGCCCTGAAAAAGGCATAAAAAAAAGCGGCGACCTTAGTCACCGCTTTTTATTTGAAGAGTCGATTATTCGCGGAACAACGCTTCGATATTCAGCCCTTGAGTCTGCAAAATCTCACGCAGACGACGCAGACCTTCTACCTGAATCTGGCGAACACGCTCACGAGTCAGACCAATTTCGCGGCCAACATCTTCGAGTGTTGCAGCTTCATAGCCTAACAGGCCAAAACGACGAGCCAGTACTTCACGCTGTTTAGCGTTCAGTTCAAACAACCACTTCACGATGCTCTGTTTCATATCATCGTCTTGCGTGGTGTCTTCCGGGCCGTTGTCTTTCTCGTCAGCCAGAATGTCCAGCAGCGCTTTTTCAGAGTCACCACCCAGCGGGGTGTCTACTGAAGTAATACGCTCGTTGAGACGCAGCATACGGCTGACATCATCAACAGGTTTATCCAGTTGCTCAGCAATCTCTTCCGCACTCGGCTCATGGTCGAGTTTGTGAGAAAGCTCACGAGCAGTACGCAGATAAACGTTCAGCTCTTTCACGATATGAATCGGCAAACGAATCGTACGGGTTTGGTTCATGATTGCCCGTTCGATGGTCTGACGAATCCACCATGTTGCGTATGTTGAGAAACGGAACCCACGCTCTGGGTCAAACTTCTCAACAGCACGGATCAGCCCCAGATTCCCCTCTTCAATCAGGTCCAGCAAAGCCAGACCACGATTGCTGTAACGACGGGCAATCTTAACCACCAGACGCAAGTTACTTTCGATCATGCGTCGACGAGAAGAGATATCACCACGCAGTGCGCGGCGGGCAAAATACACCTCTTCTTCGGCTGTTAATAATGGGGAATAACCAATCTCCCCAAGATAAAGCTGAGTTGCGTCAAGCACACGCTGAGTGGCACCTTGTGACAACAACTCCTCTTCGGCTATGTCGTTATCACTGGGTTCCTCTTCTACGAGGGCTTTTTCGTCAAAGACCTCAACTCCATTCTCATCATATTCCGCGTCTTCATTTAACTCGTTAACTTTCAGCGTATTCTGACTCATAAGGTGGCTCCTACCCGTGATCCCTGGGCAAAGCACCTGGCACTTCATTCTTTAAGTCACATCTGCGTTACCGCCTTGATGCCACTTAAATTACTCTGTGCAGCTAAGTACTTTGCCGGCTTATCGCTGCGGTAAATAACGCAGCGGGTTGACGGATTTCCCCTTGTAACGAATTTCAAAATGTAAACGTGTTGAACTGGTTCCGGTGCTACCCATGGTAGCTATCTTCTGCCCCGCCGTGATTTCTTGTTGTTCCCGGACCAGCATTGTATCGTTATGGGCGTAGGCACTCAGGTAATCATCATTGTGTTTAATGATGATCAGATTACCGTAACCACGCAGCGCGTTACCTGCATACACTACTCGCCCGGAGGCGGTAGCAACAACAGCCTGGCCTTTGCTGCCTGCGATATCGATCCCTTTATTGCCACCTTCGGTAGCAGAGAAGTTCTCAATAATCTTGCCTTCAGTCGGCCAGCGCCAGGTTGAAATTGGCGCGCTATCGGACGTGCTGCTGGCAGTTGGTACGGTAGTCGTAGAGCTAACCACAGGTGCCGTAACCGGTGCTGTGACGACAGTCGCAGTACCTTTATTATTCGGCAACATTTTGTTAGCACTTTGTTCACCTGAATCCTCAGAATACGTAATTACCGGCTTGGAAGCAACCACCGTGGTGGTATTTTGCGCAGCGATAGGCGCAACGCCTTGTGCGCTAGCATCTGCTGTAGTCACAGCATTTCCACCGGTAATTGGCGTTCCAGTAGAACTGCCAACTTGCAGATTCTGACCCACTTCTAAGCCATACGGGGCGGGGACATTGTTACGTTGCGCAAGATCACGAAAATCGTTGCCGGTGATCCATGCAATATAGAAGAGAGTATCACCGCGTTTCACGGTATAAGTGCTGCCGCCGGTATAGCTACCTTTAGGAATGTTCCCATACTGGCGGTTATAAACGATGTGGCCATTTTCAGTCTGTACTGGCGTTGAAACTACCGGCTGCGTTTGCATCGGTTGAATCATTGGTTGCTGTTGTACAGGCTGAATTTGCGAAGTCTGGCTTTGGGTGGACATTTTCGGTGGCTGGGTAATCAGCATTCCACCGGATGAACTGCTACCGGCATTGCTGCTACCACCTACAGAACTGATAGGCGCCTGGCTGTTATTGCTGGTACAGCCAGCTAACCAAAGGCTAACCAGCGACAACGCTGCAATACGGCGTAAAGTAAAAGTTGGGCTTCCCGCGCTCATTTATCCCCCAAGAAAAACAATCATATGCTTATGAAAATACGGCAGAACTGACACTTATACCCATCATCCTTCAAGCTGCAGGGGTGGTTGGCTGTAGACGCTCACCCCAGTGACTTACTCAAGTAAGCTCCTGGGACTCTCATCCTGACCGCCTACCTGCAACTCGAATACTAATGGGTATACAACCAGATACCAAAATTCGCTGCGCGTTACGTTACGCCAAAACCCTTAGAAAAAAACAAGATATTTCCGGGTTATGCCAGCTCGCCCTTCACTAAGGGCACAAAACGAACGGCTTCTACCGTATCAATGACAAATTCCCCACTCTGGCGACGAATACGCTTCAGAAATTGCCGATCTTCGCCTACGGGGAGAACTAAAATTCCGCCTTCATCCAGCTGTGCTAAAAGTTCACTGGGAATCTCCGGCGGTGCTGCCGTAACAATAATAGCGTCAAATGGGCTGCGCGCATGCCAGCCCTGCCAGCCATCACCGTGACGGGTTGAGATATTGTGTAGATCGAGTTGCTTCAAGCGTCGTCTTGCATGCCATTGCAAACCTTTAATGCGTTCAACTGAACAAACATGATGTACCAGATGCGCCAGAATGGCAGTTTGATACCCTGAACCCGTACCAATTTCCAGCACACGACAATCAGGAGTCAGTTCAAGTAACTCGGTCATTCTTGCAACCATGTAAGGCTGCGAGATGGTTTGGCCTGAGCCAATGGGCAATGCCGTGTTTTCCCAGGCTTTGTGCTCAAACGCTTCATCGACAAATTTTTCCCGCGGCACCTGTGCAATGGCCTCAAGCACTTTTTCGTCCTTGATACCTTGATTGCGTAGCTGTTCGAGAAGGGTTTGTACGCGTTTGCTTACCATTGCTCGTCCACTCCTGATTTGCTCAACCAGTGGCTAACCACCTCACGAGCGCTGTGAGCGGTTAAGTCGACATGCAACGGCGTGACAGACACATAGCCTTCATCAACCGCAGCGAAATCGGTATCCGGCCCTGCATCAAATTTGTCACCCGGAGGCCCGATCCAATACAGGGTGTTGCCGCGTGGATCTTCTTGCGGAATCACTTTATCGGAAGGATGGCGGCTACCACAGCGTGTGACACGAATACCCTTGATTTGATCAAGTGGCAAATCAGGCACATTAATATTTAAAATTCGCCCGGTTCGCAGCGGCTCGCGCATCAGCGCGCGCAGAATCGTACAGGTTACCGCCGCGGCAGTTTCATAATGTTCATGGCCATTAAGAGAAACAGCCAGCGCAGGAAGACCTAAATGGCGCCCTTCCATCGCCGCAGCAACGGTGCCGGAGTAGATAACGTCATCACCCAGATTTGGGCCAGCATTAATCCCGGAAACCACCACATCAGGACCTGGACGCATTAACGCATTAACGCCAAGATAGACACAGTCAGTCGGCGTGCCCATCTGCACGGAAATATCGCCGTTTACAAGAGTGAAAGTACGCAATGAAGATTCGAGCGTCAGTGAGTTTGATGCCCCACTGCGATTACGGTCGGGGGCGACCACCTGCACGTCAGCAAATTCCCTTAGTCGGGTCGCCAACACTTGAATGCCCGGCGCATTAACCCCGTCATCGTTACTCAAAAGTATTCTCATATTAAATTTACAAAGCTTCTTTTATACGAAAAAGATAAAACCACATGTTGGCCCCTGATATCACAACGCTCTGCGCTTTTTTAGACTAAAAACGGCCCAACGTGTTGTTTTATCCCATTCTGCTGATTTTAGTGCACCTGTCATGAATTTGTTGCAGTTTTTGTAACATTCACCACAAAGCCTAACCCAAGAGGTTACTATACAATCCAATGTTGACTAAATCACCTGCTGTGGTCTGAGGATTGCGCCGAAAACAAGAGGTTGTGGGACTTGGAGAAGTAATGTGAATGCGGAGTTTAAAACAAAAAAAAACGGGTAATGTCATTACCCGCTATGAATGTGCCCTACCGTTACTCGGCAATATCCGCGTAACCGCCCGGCGCGTTCATTAATTCACGCACGACGCTTGTGGCGAAACTTCCGGCAGGCAGCCAGAAATTCAACTCAACGGTGATGTCATCCCACCAGTTCCAACTCAGTTCTTTAGGCATAACCAGCATCGCGCGGCGGGCCGCTTCAACACGTTCACGCACCAGTAACCCCTGCAAATCTGTTTCACCAGCAACACAATTTTGCTCAAACTCCAGCGCGGCATTTTGTGTGCCCCAGGCACCATCACCCGGCAGTGGTGCGGTAATCAGTAGTTCGCCATTATCAACACGGGTTTGCAGCTCAGGCATTTCTTCAGGTGTTGCGACAAACCAGCTACCGCGCCCAGCAAGTTGCAGTGCATCGCCGTCGATTACCTGGTTATAGTCGGGTTTCTTCAGCCTTTCGCTGACAATCTGGTTAAACATGGCGCTTCGGGCTGCGGAGAGATAAAAACTGCGCTTATTACGATCGCGAATAGGCGCATTAGTTTGCGCCCAGCGCACAGCCTGATGCAGGTTGTTTCCAGCAATACCAAAACGCTGGCTGCCGAAATAATTCGGTACGCCAGCATGTAGAATTGTATTCAGACGCTGTTCAAGCTCAGCACGATCGCTCACTTCACGCAGTACCAGCGTGAAGCTATTACCTTTCAGTGCCCCTAAACGCAATTTACGGCGGTGACGGGCATATTCCAGCACCTGGCAGCCTTCAAGCTCAAACCCGCTCATATCAGGCATTTCTTTACCCGGAAGGCGTACGCAGAACCACTGTTCTGTTACTGCATGCTTGTCTTTCTGCCCGGCAAAGCTCACTTCTCGGGCTGGAACCTTCAGATACTTCGCCAGTGCATCAGCAACAAAACGGGTGTTACAGCCATTTTTCAGGATGCGTAATAGTAGTTGTTCACCGTCACCATCCGGCCCAAAACCCAGGTCTTCGATAACCACGAAGTCCTCTGGACTGGCTTTGATTATACCGGTGCCTTGCGGCTTGCCGTGCAGCCAGGTCAGGTTCTGCATATCCATTATTTGCGCGCCTTATGCAGCAGAGCGACAGCTTCGCAAGCGATGCCTTCACCACGACCTGTAAAACCGAGTTTCTCAGTAGTGGTCGCTTTTACGTTCACATCGTCCATATGGCAGCCGAGATCTTCGGCAATAAACACGCGCATCTGTGGGATGTGCGGAGCCATTTTCGGAGCCTGCGCAATAATCGTCACATCGACGTTACCCAATGTGTAACCTTTCGCCTGAATACGACGCCACGCTTCACGTAGCAGTTCACGGCTGTCAGCACCTTTAAATGCCGGATCGGTATCCGGGAATAATTTGCCGATATCACCCAGCGCGGCAGCACCTAACAAAGCATCCGTTAATGCGTGCAAAGCGACATCGCCATCCGAGTGTGCAAGCAGCCCCTGTTCGAACGGCACACGTACGCCACCAATGATAATTGGCCCTGGGCCACCAAAAGCGTGTACATCAAAACCATGTCCAATACGCATTATTCATTCTCCGTTTGGGTTAACCGCGTGAGGTAAAACTCCGCCAGCGCCAGGTCTTCAGGACGAGTCACTTTAATATTATCGGCGCGGGCGCTAATTAATTCGGGATGGAAGCCACAATACTCAAGAGCCGAGGCTTCATCTGTAATCGAGGCGTGTTCATCAAGTGCGCGCTGCAAGCAGGTTCGCAGTAATTCCAGAGGGAACAGCTGTGGCGTTAAAGCATGCCAAAGGTCTTCGCGATCAACGGTGTGAGCAATCAGGCTTTTGCCTGGCTCTCCGCGCTTCATGGTGTCGCGTACCGGTGCTGCCAGAATGCCGCCGATTTTGCTGGTCTCGGTGATGGCCAACAAACGCGCTAAATCATCCTGATGCAAGCATGGGCGCGCAGCATCATGCACCAGAACCCATTGCGCACCCTGCACGACATTCAGCCCGGCAAGTACCGAGTCAGCACGCTGTGCACCGCCATTTATCACGGTGACATCAGGGTTTGAGGCAAGGGGTAATGAGGCAAACCAGCGGTCGGTCGGGCTAATGGCAACAACGACACGAGCCACGCGAGGGTGAGCCATCAGGCTCGCCACTGCGTGTTCAAGAATAGTTTTATCGCCGATTTTTAGATATTGCTTAGGACATTCCGTTTGCATGCGGCTGCCGATACCTGCTGCCGGCACCACGGCAATTACGTCCGGGGAGGAGTCTGCCATGTAGATTCACTTACGCTTGATTATCGGTTGTTCTGCCCTGTAGTGTTGCCCAGGCGCTTAGAACTATCGGGTACCAGGCGGTAGAAGGTCTCACCTGGTTTAGTCATACTTAATTCGTTACGCGCGCGTTCTTCAATAGCTTCCTGCCCGCCATTAAGATCGTCAATTTCCGCGAACAACTGATCGTTACGCGCTTTGAGCTTAGCGTTCGTCGCTTGCTGTGCAGTAACGTCGTCACTCACTCGCGTGTAGTCATGTACGCCGTTTTTTCCAAACCACAGCGAATACTGCAGCCAGACCAACAAGGCCAGCAATAGCAGCGTTAGTTTACCCATCCTGCCCCCTGAAAAACGGCACAATCATCGCACAAAATTTTATCGAGCTTCGCTCTGGGCACAAGGTGGCCCTTCGTATTTGCGGCAGAATTTATCACAGAAAGCGCCAACATGCGCGTTTGCAGGTGAGTTAGCGGACATGCAGCCATAAATAGTCTGTTACGGTTTGGCGAATATTTTAAGATTAACCCATCAGCCATAAGAATAGGATGCCGAACATTAGCGTTACGGCAAGCACCGTAGCAATGCAGCTAAAGATCAAACGGCCTTGTAAAAGAGAGTGCAGCGCAATTCCCACGACGACCGCGACAGGCAGCAAAGCGAGGAAAAATGGCCAGGTATAGAGGAAGAAAAACAGCGTGTTAGGGCCATAAATCAGGAAAGGAATACCCAGCGCCAATAGCCATGACAAAAAACCGATAAACGCACCGGCCAATGACCAGGTTGTCTCTTCGGTACCAGGGCTTGCTTCAGCCGATGTAATTGCCATGTTAGTGCCATTGCGCATAACGAATCCGTAAACCCTGCAAGCCAGGCACGTTACGCGCCTGGCAATGTCTTAGGTTTTGATAATAACGTTACGACGCAACAGGTCTAATAATTGGGCTATCAAATTTGTTACTAATTGTTCGCCGTCTAAGTGTATTTCCGGATTCACTGGTGCTTCATAGACTGAGTCAATTCCGGTGAAGTTGCGCAACTCACCTGCCCGGGCTTTTTTATACAAACCTTTAGGATCGCGCGCTTCACAAATAGAAAGTGGTGTATCAACAAACACTTCAATAAACCGCCCTTCCCCGACACGATCGCGCACCATCTGGCGCTCAGCCCGATGTGGCGAAATAAAGGCGGTCAACACGACTAATCCCGCATCCACCATTAAGTTGGCAACTTCACCAACACGGCGGATATTTTCTTTACGATCGTCGTCGCTGAAACCCAAATCGCTACACAAACCGTGGCGTACATTGTCACCATCAAGCAAGTAAGTACTCACGCCAAGTTTATGCAGCGCTTCTTCCAGGGCACCAGCCACAGTGGATTTACCCGAACCGGAAAGCCCGGTAAACCACAGCACCGCACCACGGTGCTGATGAAGACTCTCACGTTGCTCAGCCGTTACCGGATGGGCATGCCAGACGACGTTTTCGTCGTGCTCAGCCATTACTTGCCTCCCAGCAAATCACGCGCACCCCAGTGTGGGAAGTGACGACGCACCAGTGCATTCAGTTCCAGCTCAAACGCACTAAACGCTGACGGCTCCTGATAAACCTCTTCTTGTGGCTCACGTACCATGCCAGCGCCCACGGTCACGTTGGTCAGACGGTCGATGAAAATCAACCCACCCGTGACCGGGTTTTCCTGATACTTATCCAGCACCAGTGGTTCATCGAAGGTTAAATCCACCAGGCCAATGCCGTTTAATGGCAGGCTTTCTACGACACGCTGCGTCAGGCTGTTAATTTCGACCTGATAATGAATGTTGTCGACACGAGCACGGGTTTTCTTCCCGGCCACTTTAATGTCATAGCTTTGGCCCGGCACCAGCGGTTGTTCTGCCATCCACACCACATCGACTTTTGCTGTCTGCACCGCAGGCTGCGTATCACTGGCATCAACCAGCAAGTCGCCACGGCTGATGTCGATTTCATCTTTGAGCACTAATGTGATGGCTTCACCCGCAGCAGCTTGTTGCAAATCTCCATCAAAAGTGACGATTCGTGCAATGGCAGACTCAACACCCGATGGCAGGACTTTGACGCGTTGCCCAACATTCACGGTGCCTGATGCCAGCGTTCCCGCATAACCACGGAAATCCAGATTTGGGCGGTTGACGTATTGCACAGGGAAACGCATCGGCTGTTGTTCAACGATACGCTTCACTTCTACCGTTTCCAGAAGTTCCAGAAGCGTAGGGCCGGTGTACCACGGCATGTTAGCGCTTTGCGTTGCAACGTTGTCGCCTTCAAGTGCCGAAAGTGGCACAAAGCGAATATCCAGATCGGACGGCAGTTGTTCTGCAAAGGTCAGGTAATCTTGTTTGATCTGCTCGAAACGCTCTTCACTGAAATCGACCAGATCCATTTTATTCACCGCCACCACCAGGTGTTTGATCCCAAGCAGCGTGGAGATAAAACTGTGGCGACGCGTTTGATCCAGTACGCTTTTACGCGCATCGATCAATAAGATCGCCAGATCGCACGTTGAAGCACCGGTCGCCATATTGCGGGTGTACTGCTCATGCCCCGGGGTATCGGCAATAATGAATTTACGTTTTTCGGTGGAGAAATAACGGTAAGCCACATCGATAGTAATGCCCTGCTCGCGCTCGGCTTGCAGGCCATCCACCAGCAAGGCCAGATCCAGTTTCTCGCCCTGCGTACCGTGACGTTTGCTGTCAGTATGCAGCGAAGAAAGTTGGTCTTCATAAATCTGGCGCGTGTCATGTAGCAAGCGGCCAATGAGTGTACTTTTGCCGTCATCCACGCTACCGCAGGTCAGAAAACGCAGCAGGCTTTTATTTTGTTGTGCGTGCAGATAGGCTTCAACGCCGCCTTCATCCGCAATTTGTTGTGCAATAGTGGTGTTCATCTGGCGGCTCCTTAGAAATAACCCTGGCGTTTTTTAAGCTCCATCGAGCCTGCCTGGTCGCGGTCAATTGCCCGCCCTTGACGTTCACTGGTGGTCGAAACCAGCATCTCTTCGATGATTTCCGGCAATGTATGCGCGTCGGATTCAACGGCACCGGTCAGCGGCCAGCAGCCCAGGGTACGGAAGCGCACCATTTTCTGCTCAATCACTTCACCAGGTTGTAAATCAATGCGGTCATCGTCAACCATCAGCAACATGCCATCGCGTTCCAGCACCGGACGCGGTGCTGCCAGATACAACGGAACGATTTCGATATTTTCCAGGAAGATATACTGCCAGATATCCAGTTCGGTCCAGTTTGAAAGTGGGAACACACGAATGCTCTCACCTTTATTAATCTGGCCGTTGTAGTTGTGCCACAGCTCAGGGCGCTGGTTTTTTGGGTCCCAGCGATGGAAACGGTCACGGAAGGAATAGATACGTTCTTTGGCGCGGGACTTTTCTTCATCACGACGAGCGCCACCAAAAGCGGCATCAAAGCCGTATTTACTCAGAGCCTGCTTCAGCCCCTCAGTTTTCATGATGTCAGTATGTTTTGCGCTGCCATGCACGAATGGGTTGATACCCATCGCCACCCCTTCCGGGTTTTTATGCACTAATAGCTCGAACCCGTAGTTCTTCGCGGTACGGTCACGGAAGTCGTACATCTCGCGGAATTTCCAGCCGGTATCAACATGCAGCAACGGGAAAGGAAGCGTACCAGGATAGAAGGCTTTACGAGCCAAATGCAACATCACCGAGGAGTCTTTACCGATGGAATACATCATCACCGGATTGGCAAATTCGGCGGCGACCTCACGGATGATATGGATGCTTTCCGCCTCCAACTGCCGTAAGTGTGTAAGTCGTTTCTGGTCCATAAACATCCCTTAGCCGAGGTTTAGTACGGAGGGTCATAGAACCTCCCAGTAGGCGTGATTATTGCAACCAGTCTGGACACGGACAGCGCGGAGCAACCGCAACGTACACATCGCCCAGGTTCAAAATGGCAAATAAAATCGCCCTAATGGGACAGGTTCTTAGCCCACCGTTTAAAAATTCATTAGAGGGACTATACGGCTGAGGATTATTTGTAATGAAATTACGAATTGGAATGAGTAGTTCCACAAAGGAATAACGCCATAGAAATGCAAATCACAAAATGTGCTGAACCAGCGATTTAACGTGGCTTTCAGAGCAATTGAAATTGTGTAACGCCCATCACAGTTTCATACTATGCGGGCAAAAAATTTTCCTGGTTGAAAGGACCTCCACTATGTTTTCCGCAATGCGCCACTCGCTAACCAGCCTGGCGTTAAGCATTTGCTGTACCTTGCCCGCTGTTGCCAACACAACGCCAATGGGCAAAATTGCCAGTCAACAAACACGCCACATTGCTACGGTATTCCCAGGACGCATGACCGGTAGCCCCTCGGAAATGCTGGCCGCAGACTACATCAAGCAGCAATTTAGCCAGCTTGGTTACCAAAGCGATATTCGCCGCTTTAACACTCGCTATTTGTACACCACCAAAGATGGCCATCAGAGCTGGCATAATGTCAGTGCAAGTTCTGTCATTGCTGCACGTGAAGGAATTGAACCGCAGCAAATCATTATCATGGCGCACCTCGATACCTATTCACCACTCAGTGATAACGATGTAAATAACAATCTTGGTGGTTTAACGCTGCAAGGTATTGATGACAACGCTTCAGGGCTAGGCGTTATGCTTGAGCTTGCAACGCGCCTGAAAGATATTCCAACGCGGTATGGCATCCGTTTTATCGCCACCAGTGGTGAAGAAATTGGCAAACTCGGTGCGGAAGATGTTCTTAAGCGTATGAGTGCCAGCGAGAAGAAAAATACATTGCTGGTGATTAATCTCGACAACCTGATTGTCGGCGACAAACTCTATTTCAATAGCGGTAAATCAACACCAACAGCGGTCAGTAAACTGACGCGCGATCGTGCGCTAAAACTGGCGCGCCAGTTGAATGTTAAAGCCACGACTAATCCGGGCCTTAATGCCAAATATCCGAAAGGAACCGGTTGTTGTAGCGATGCTGACGTGTTTGATGAAGCTGGCATTCCCGTGCTTACTGTTGAAGCAACTAACTGGTCACTAGGCAAGAAAGATGGTTATCAGCAACGAGCGAAAAGCAAAGCCTTCCCGGATGGGACAAGTTGGCATAATGGATTATTCGATAACCAACAGTATCTGGATAAGTGGCTACCAACGCGCATCGAGAAACGCAGCCATGATGTGGTGCGAGTGATGCTGCCACTGGTGAAAGAGCTGGCGAAAGCGAAGCAATAACCCAGCAAGTCTAAACTGGCCGGAGCGACAAAACCGGCCATTTAGTATGACTAATAAAAACACAATTTTGTGACCTGACCTACTCATTTTGCCTTTCATTCTGGACACAACCCGGTATCCGAAACTTAAATAGTCATACTAATAAGTTTCAGAGAGAAGGCTATGTCCACCTGGTCCCCGCTATTTATTGATAACGACGATGCCGCAGCGCTACGTATCCATTTGACGCGCAATACTCTGCTGGGCGAAACCCTGCGCCTCCAGCAGCAGCAAGTTGAACAATGGCTGAATGCACCGCTATGGGTTCCCGGGCATGGTGAAGGCGGCGGACCGGAACACACACAGCACAAACTGAATTACCAGATGATGAATCTTGCGGGGCGTTTGTGGCTCATTACTCAGGATGCGCGTTACAAAGAACGGGTGATTCAGATTCTCTGCATCTATGCCGATCGCTACCCGCAGTTGGGTGATGCCATCAGCCACGACACCAATCCACCGGGGCGTTTATTCCACCAGACGCTTAACGAACATATGTTTTTGCTCTATGCCGCTGAAGCCTGGCACTGTGTAAAAACTGAATCGACCGCTGAACAAATCCAACATATTGAAAGCAATTTGCTGCGTCTGATGGCGCACGACGCCACGCATACTCACGCTGCAACCTTCGATATTGTGCATAACCATGGGATGTGGTCGGTCGCGGCAGTCGCGATTTGCGGGTACGTCTTAGGTGATGACGAATGGGTGCTCGATTCGCTGTATGGCCTGGCGCGAGATAGCAAAACTGGCGGCTTCTTCGCGCAGCTTAACCAACTCTTTTCATGTGACGGTTACTATATAGAAGGGCTTTATTACCAGCGCTTTGCACTGCGCCCTCTCCTGCTGCTCGCCGAAGCCATCTCCCGCCGCCAGCCTGAACTGAATATCTGGGAATATAACCATCGTATTATTCAACGCGCTTGTTACACCTTGTTTGCGCTGGCCTTCCCCGACGGTACGCTTCCGGCTTTAAATGACGCGTCAAAAACGATGAACTTACGCGATGAAGGGGCCGTTATCGCCGTTAACCTGTGCTGGCAGCATTACGGAGCCGATGCCCATCTGGCTGAGTTGGCCCGCTGGCAATCATGCGTCTGGCCGGGTCGCGGGGCTTTATCGCTTTGCGAGCATCTGGAAAATTCGCCAGCTCAATCTTTATCCTGGCCAAGCCAGTTAGTTCGTGATGGCCAGAACGGTGAGCGTGGGGCTATCGGCGTATTACGTTTTCGCGACAAAGAACAAGACGACAATATGGCGCTGCTCTACTGGGGCGGCCATGGCAACATCGCGGGAATGCACTCAGCACTAAATCATGGGCATTTTGACGGCCTGCATCTGAGCCTTTTCAATCGAGGAAAGGAGTTCCTACGTGATTATGGTTTTGGTCGGTGGGTGAATATCGAACCTAAATTTGGCGGGCGTTACATTGCTGAAAACAGCAGCTACTGCAAACAAACTGTCGCCCACAATACTGTCGTGGTCGATGAAGGTTGCCAGCATAATTTCGATAAAGACTGCTCTGCATTACATCATGGCGAGACACACTTTTTTATCACTGATCACCCTTCCGGCCAGGGCATGAGCGCACGCTGCAATGATTATTGGCCAGGAGTAAACCAATTACGTACGGTGTTAATGCTCGATTTATCACAGTGCGAGAAACCGTTGCTAATAGATCTGTTCAGCATAAACAGTACAGACCTTCATCAATATGATTATTGCCTTCACGGGCGTGGCCAGTTGATCAAGGCCTGCTCAACGCTGGCCTACGCAACACAATGGTCTTCTTTGGGCAATCAAAACGGTTATCAGCATTTGTGGGACTGTGCCCGCAGTAAAATTGAGGCGGGCCAAAGTACGCAATTTACCTGGCTGGATGGCGATACGTTTTACAGCGCTACCGGAGTGTTACCGGGAGGTGGTGAATTTATCGTGGCGCAAACGGGAGCCAGCGATCCGCAGTTTAATTTGCGTGTTGAACCTGCCTGGTTATGGCGCACACAGGGCACTGACGTGCTGTTTGCCACTGCAATTGAAAGCCACGGTTATTTTGATGAGGCGAGCGAAACATCGCGCGACGCCAGGCCGCAGGTTAGCCGCGTTGAAGTGCTTGAGCACAACGCTGAACAAAGCAAAGTCGCGGTGTATTTCGTACAAGGGGAAACGATAATCGTCACGGTGGATAACCGCCCTGGATACGGGCAGTTTACCGTTCAGCCGTTATAAACGATGTTTGCTGGCGGTCATTAATGCCAGCGATGCTTCATAGGCGGCGTCACCGTCGCCAATCATAATCGCGCGATAAATGCGGTGATGGTCTTCAAGACACATGCCGCCCTCTTTTGACGAATGGCTGATAAACCACTTAAATACAGTAGTCAGCACATTGCCAAATGGGGCGTAAAAACAGTTGCCTGAAGCCAAGAAGATTGAACGGTGAAAGCGGGTATCAACATCCACCCAACGGTCGGGATCGAAATCCTTCGCCACTGCACACATCTCTTCATGCACACGAGATAGCTCAATACGCTGCTCACTTGTCGCATTTATCGCAGCAAGTCTTGTGGCATGGGGTTCAATAACGCGACGGAACTCGAGAAACTGATGGTACATTTCCAGCGTCCCTTCCATGCCGTTCATCCATTCAAGCAACTGAACATCAAGGATATTCCAGTTGTTGCGCGGGCGAACGCGGGTGCCTACTTTAGGGCGCGATTCCAACATCCCTTTCGATGACACCAGTTTAAGCGCTTCACGCAGAGCCGTGCGGCTCACACCAAACTGCTCACAAAGCTCTACTTCGCTCGGCAAAATATCACCAGGCTGAAGCTGCCCGGATAAAATTTTGCGGGCAATGTCGCTGGCAATAAGTCCATCCAGCCCACGTTGTGTCGTTGCAATGGTTGTGAATTGCATGCTTTTGTCATACCTGAAAAAGGGAAGGTGATTAGTGTACCATCAAACTGTAAAGGCACTAAGTGCCTCTACAGGCAGGGATCATGGTGCCATTTGCCCACCGTTTACATCAAGGATTTGCCCGGTTATGTAGCCGCTCATACGGTGAGAGGCAAAAAACAGGAAACTGGGTGCCACCTCTTCACTGCGGCCAAAACGCCCCATCGCAATAGAACTGGCGATTTTATCGCGTAATTCCTGCGGCTTATCCTCATGAAATGCAGTGTCGATGGTACCAGGAGAAACAATATTGAAGCGAATGTTATCCCTGGTGAACTCTTTCACCCAGTTGCGATGAATGTCATGCAGCCACGCCTTTGAAGCAGCATAAATCCCAGCTCCAATGCCGCCACCTTCACGTCCAGCGATAGATCCCGTACTGATGACCGATGTTGTTTCACCGCTGAGTTTCGCGGATTCGCGAAGATGTGGGATCGCATATTTGGTCATCATTAATGCCGAGCGAGCGTTGAGATCCATCACCCGATCGTAGAAGGCATCATCAATGTCCTCTAGCCCGGAGCGCCCCCCCAATCCACCGGCATTGTTTATGAGCACATCAAGGCCACCGTACTGTTCGACAAAAGCGGCAACCAACGCCTGACACGAACCAGACTGCGATAAATCCGCCTGGAAATAGCTCACTTCCCCACCCTGCGCACGCAGTTCAGCCAGAACCGATTCCATCTGCTGCGCAGAGCGACGACCATTAATTCCGACTCTTGCACCGCTTTGCACAAAAGCCTTAGCAGCAGCAAGACCCACGCCCGCCGAAGCACCAGTGATTAGCACACGCTTGTTTCGTAAATCAGAAAACATCGGATCACCTCTATTTGTCATTTAGTATTACAAATACTATCAATCAACGGTAAACATGAAAACTAAAAGCGCCTGATTAAAGGCGCTTTTGTGAACTCAGAGCGGATGTTTAGCTTGCTGAGGTGAACGCTGGTCAATCCGGCAACTCAGACGTAATAAATACCCCACCAGGAAGACCATAGCCGCACACGCAAGGAATAACAGCCGTCCCCATAGCGGATTGGGAATCAAGACCATAAGCAGCATTCCCGCGCTCATCAACATGGTGATAAAGCCAATTTTTTCGCGCTGTTGGAGATCAAACCCTTGCTGATGTTCATCTTCAACCACTTCGGTTTCGATGTTTTCAAAGAAAGTTTCAATTTGCTGCTGTTCTTTAAGCGAGTAGGACGTCTCACGGTAAAAGAGCTTCGTGCAGATAAAGAAGCCGCCCGTCAGCACCAGGTGCGCGATGATATTAATGATGACGTTGATTTCACTCATTTCACGCTTAGTGAAAGCAATACCCAACCACTGCCCTAGCGCCTTCGACGTCAGCACGTCGATGCACAACCAGGATACACACATCCCGAACAATACCGTTCCCCATGCGGCCCAGCGTGGCGTGCGCTTGATAAACATGCCGAAGAAGAGCGGCACCAGCAGCGGTGCTTGTGCAAGGGTGGAAACTGACATCATCAAATCAAACAGGCTCATGCCTTCGAGTTGGCTAAAGAGCAGCGACACAATAATTACCAGCAACCCATTAACAATGCAGAACATTTTACCGGCGAACAATTCGGCACGGTCGCTGATTTTCTTGTTGCGACAGATAACCGGCACCCAGAAGCTACGCACGAAAATCCCACTATTACGGTTCAGTGCCGGATCCATGGTCGACATCGTTGCAGCAAATAACCCGGCAACCAGCAAACCCACTGTACCCGCAGGCATTGCTCGCTCAACAAAACTCAAATAAATCGTGTCTGAAGCTTTATTCCCAAGGGCGGCATATTGCGCTGTGGCATCAGGATAAAGGCTGGCGGATACCCATGGCGGAATAAACCAAATCAGCGTGCCGATAGCCATTAATATCATGGCAAATAAAGCCGCTTTTTGCGCATTCTTTGAATCTTTAGCATTCAGGAAACGGTAAGAGTCCTGCATGTTATTAATATTTTGTAATTGCTTCACAATAAAGAAGATAACGGAACCCGCTATAACGACTCCGTAATTCATATTGGGGCCCATAACAAAACCTGAAGGGAAATGGGTGACCATATTTACCGGGCCCCCCACCTTCACTAAAGCCACAACCGCACAAGCGATAGAAATAACAGCAACAATTAATGTTTGTACAAAGTCGGATGCCACAACGCCCCAGGCACCGCTTAATAATGAGATCAGCAGTACCACAAGACCTGTGACCCAAATAGTTACCGAGAGATCCCAGTTAAATACTGTGCTCACAAAAATAGCCAGAGCATTCATCATTACCGCGCCACTTAAAATACTCAGCGGGATAATAACCCAGGTAAAGAAATGTTCACTTTGCGAACCAAAGCGATGACGAATCACCTCAGTTGCCGTATCAACCCTTGCCTGACGGAAACGTTTAGCAAACCATAGCCAGGAGATACCGTAAGCTATGGTGTTGCCGAGAAATATTGCCGCAACCATAAAACCATCGCTGAAGGCTTTTCCCGCGGCCCCGGTAAAAGTCCAGGCGCTGAACTGCGTCATAAATGCGGTGGCACCGACCATCCACCACAACATTCGCCCACCACCACGGAAATAGTCGCTGGAGGACTTACTGGCCATTTTTTTAAATATAAAGCTAATCAACACCATCAAAATAAAATAGCCACAAATTACTGCGGTATCATAGATCATAGTTGTACCCTTAGGTCAGAGGATTACCAGTTCCAGAGCGTTCCGTCTTCGAGGCGGCTAACAGGAAGATAAGATCTGACATAGGGATAATTTCCCATGGCAGTTTCATCTATATCTATTCCCAGACCCGGTTTATCGGAAACCAATAACATTCCATCCTTGAGGGGTAATTCGTATTTAAAGATGCTGTTTAATTCAGGCGTTCCAAATCCGACAAATTCCTGAATACCAAAATTGGGAGCCCAACTATTAATATGCAGATGAGCCATGGTCGAAATAGGTGATAAATCTGGTGCGCCATGGGGTGCCATACGCACATGATAAAGCGCGGAAAAATCACTTAATTTGCGCATCGGCGTGATGCCACCGCCATGAGAAACCGCAGTGCGGATATAATCTATGGATTGCTTTTCTATTAACTCTTTAGCATCCCAAATAGTATTAAAAGTTTCCCCAACCGCCAGTGGCGTGGTGGTGTGCTGGCGGATTTGCTCATAACCCGCTGAGTTTTCCGCGATCACCGTGTCCTCAAGGAACAACAAATCATAAGGCTCAAGCAGCTTACCCAGCCGCGCGGCTTCAATCGGTGTCAGGCGGCTATGCACGTCATGCAGTAAATCAATGTCATAACCGAAGCGCTCACGTGCCGCTTTGAACAGCTCGGGAATGAAATTCATATACTTGCGCGTCGACCACATCTGTTCCGGGGGTAATGGCCTGTTTCCCTGTAATTCGTAGTAATTTTTCTTTCCTTCCAGGGTGCCATAAGTCCCTTTGGTCGAAGGAATTGCACATTGCAAGCGAATAGCTTTATAACCTTGATCAATAAAGCCCGCTGCGTTATCCAGCACTTCACCGATGCTTTCACCGTTAGCATGAACATAAACCGTCACGCCATGGCGGCTTTTTCCGCCCAGTAATTGCCATACTGGAAGCCCCGCATGTTTGCCGAGAATATCCCACAGTGCCATGTCTATCGCACCAATGGCGGTCATAGTGACCGGGCCTTTACGCCAGTAAGCTCCCCGGTAAAGGTATTGCCAAATATCTTCGATGTTGCGCGGATCTTTCCCAATAAGACACGGCGCAACATGCTCTTCCAGATAAGCTGCCACAGCCATTTCCCGGCCATTTAGCGTGGCATCACCCACACCATAGATCCCTTCGTCAGTTTCAATTTTTACCGTGACAAAATTCCGTCCGGGCCGGCTAACCAGCACTTTTATACGTTCGATCTTCATAGCGACTCTCGTAGGGTAGAGAAAAGACAGGTCAGTTAAAACACACTATTTGTCTTACTATAGTATTTATAAAATGACTAATATGTGAACGATGTCGTAATTTTTAAGTTAACAGAATACGTAATTACGGTTATCCAAATGTAATAGGCACGAGATTGTGACAAAGGTGAGGCAGGAGAAGTCACTAATTAGCTGATAGGTATCGGTATTTAGAGAAGGAACTTTGAGGGCGACTACGGGGATAAAAAGAAAAAGTATTCCGTTTTTTGTATATTAGTATGACTAATTAAAGCCCTCCGACAGATTGCGAAGGGCTTTTAGATATTT
This sequence comes from Buttiauxella noackiae ATCC 51607, assembly GCF_001654865.1. Classification (GTDB taxonomy): domain Bacteria; phylum Pseudomonadota; class Gammaproteobacteria; order Enterobacterales; family Enterobacteriaceae; genus Buttiauxella; species Buttiauxella noackiae. The sequence continues at coordinate 73,353 of NZ_LXEO01000038.1, forward strand.
ATTCGTGCAAACCGCACTCGCGCTTCAAACCAAAGAAACGTGTCTCTTCTTCTGCCATACCCTCTTCCCACTTACGCGTGGTGTGAGTGTCGCCCACAGAAAGATAGCCCTGATCCCATAGCGGATGGTACTTCAGGCCATTAGCGGTAAGGTATTGGTAAACCTGGCGGTTGTCCCAGTCGATTATCGGCAGGATTTTAAACACTTCACGTTGAATCGCCAGCACCGGTAAATTGGCCCGGCTGCCAGATTGCTCACGACGCAGACCAGCAAACCACGTTTGGCCGTCCAGCTCGCGCAGCGCACGGTTCATTGGCTCAACCTTGTTGATGTCATTGTATTTCTCAATGCCTTCAACGCCCTGTTCCCAAAGTTTGCCGTAACGCGCTTCCTGCCACGCCGCACTTTCCTTCGCGCTGAATACTTTCAGATTCAGTTTCAGCTTGTCGGTCAGCTCATCAATAAACTGGTAGGTTTCCGGGAACAGATAGCCGGTGTCAGTAAGAATGACGGGGATGTCCGGGAACTGTTGAGTCACCAGATGCAAAGACACCGCAGCCTGAATGCCAAAACTTGAAGACAGCACAAACTCGCCCGGCAGGTTTTCCAGCGACCAAGTGACACGCTGCTGAGCCGTGAGCTTTTCGAGCTGGTTGTTGACCTCGCCCAGCGCCATTATGCGCTCGACTTTCGGCAGTTCATTCAGCGCTTTTAAATCGAGTGCGGCCATAAGTTCCTCGCTTGTTGCTTGAATCATGGTGGATGGCGCCTGCGGCTTATCCACCCTACAAGAGCCTTTCGGAGGTCGGATAAGCGTGAGCGTCATCCGACATTAAAATGGCTAGTCCCACAAATCCCGAGCCGGGTCCAACACCGGGCGAATAATCCCGCTGCGGATGGTGAAATCACCAAAGCCTTCGTCAGCTTCACGCTCTTTCGACCAGCGCCCGACCAGTTCATCAATCGATGCCAGAATTTCCGGTTCGGTGATGTTTTCACGATACATACGCGGAATGCGCGTGCCGATACGGTTACCGCCAATGTGCAGGTTGTAACGCCCAGGCGCTTTGCCTACCAGGCCAATTTCAGCCAGTAACGCGCGGCCACAGCCATTCGGACAGCCAGTAACACGTGTGACGATGTGTTCGTCCGGCACGTTGTGTTTTTCCAGTACTTCTTCAACTTTAGTCACAAACTGCGGCAGGAAACGTTCAGCTTCTGCCATCGCCAGTGGACAAGTAGGGAATGCGACGCAGGCCATCGAATTTTCACGCTGTGGTTTCACCGCGTTCATCAGCCCGCTTTCTTTTGCAATCTTCTCAATTGCCGCTTTTTCGCTGGCAGGAACACCCGCAACGATCAGGTTCTGGTTTGCCGTCAGGCGGAAATCGCCTTTATGAATCTTCGCGATCTCCATCAGGCCGGTTTTCAGCGGGCGATCCGGGTAGTCCAGGATACGGCCATTTTCGATAAACAGCGTCAGATGCCATTTGTCGTCGATGCCTTTTACCCAACCGATACGATCGCCACGCCCGGTAAATTCATACGGGCGTGTTGGCTCGAATGTAATCCCGGCACGACGTTCGACTTCGGCTTTAAACACATCAACACCGACGCGCTCAAGGGTGTATTTGGTTTTGGCATTTTTACGATCGGTACGGTTGCCCCAGTCACGCTGTGTGGTGACGACCGCTTCAGCGACAGCCAGCGTATGCTCCAGTGGGATGTAGCCAAACTCGCTCGCAGTGCGTGCGTAGGTCGCCTTATTACCATGCTCGATAGACAAGCCACCGCCTACCAGCAGGTTAAAGCCCACCAGTTTGCCGTCTTTCGCAATCGCGATGAAGTTCATGTCGTTGGCATGAAGATCGACATCGTTCTGCGGCGGCACCACGACCGTGGTTTTAAACTTACGCGGCAAATAGGTTTCACCTAAGATCGGCTCTTCATCAGTGGTCGCGACTTTCTCTTGATCCCACCAGATCTCCGCATAAGCGCGAGTACGTGGTAGCAAATGTTCAGAGAGTTTCTTCGCCCACTCGTAGGCTTCCTGGTGCAGTTCTGACTCAACCGGGTTAGACGTACAAAGCACGTTACGGTTGACGTCGTTGGCAGTAGCCAGCGCATCCAGTCCGACTTCGTGCAGCATTTCATGTGCCGGTTTCACGTTCTTTTTCAGAATGCCGTGGAACTGGAAAGTCTGGCGGTTGGTCAGGCGAATGCTGCCGTAAATAGTTTTATCTTCAGCAAATTTATCAATGGCTCGCCATTGCTCGGTGGTGATAATCCCACCAGGCAGACGGCAACGCAGCATCATGGCATGACGCGGCTCAAGCTTTTGCTCCGCACGTTCAGCACGAATATCGCGGTCATCTTGCTGATACATACCGTGGAAGCGGATCAGCAAGAAGTTGTCGCCTCTGAAGCCGCCGGTCAGTCCGTCCTGCAAATCTTCCTGAATGGTGCCACGTAAATAGTTGCTTTCGCGTTTCAGGCGCTCGGCATCAGACAGTTTGCCTTCGACCACTAATGGTCCTGGGTGTTTTTCGCTCATTAGTAGACATCTCGCTGATAACGGCGCTCAACGCGCAGCTCACTTAAAAATTCATCTGCCGTTTCGGTATCCATGCCACCGAACTCGGCTACCACTTCCAGTAATGCCTGCTCAACGTCTTTTGCCATGCGATTCGCATCGCCGCAGACGTAAATGTGGGCGCCTTCATTAATCCAGCTCCACAGTTCCGCGCCTTTTTCGCGCAGTTTATCTTGTACGTATATTTTATGTTCCTGGTCGCGCGACCAGGCGAGATCAATGTTGGTCAGCAGGCCGTCTTTGACGTAGCGCTGCCATTCAACCTGATACAAGAAATCATCAGTAAAGTGTGGGTTGCCGAAGAACAACCAGTTTTTACCACCTGCACCGTCGTTTTCACGCTGCTGCATGAACGAACGGAACGGGGCAATACCAGTGCCTGGGCCAATCATAATCACCGGCGTTTCCGGGTTAGCTGGCAGCCGGAAGTTATCGTTGTGTTCGATGAACACACGCACTTCACCCTCTTCTTCAAGGCGATCGGCCAGGAAACCAGAAGCGCCACCCGTGCGAGCACGGCCTTCGATCTCATAACGCACAACGCCAACAGTAATGTGAACTTCGTTTTCAGCTTCAGCCTGCGACGATGCGATGGAATACAAGCGCGGCGTCAGTGGGCGCAGCAGTTCAATCAGTTGTTCAGCCGTTAATTCTGCTGGCGCATAACGCACCATGTCGACAATCGGCGTGTTATGAGCAAAGTGTTGCAGCTTAGTTTTATCACCCGCTAAATCCAGCAGCGCTGCATTGCGGGTAATCTGCGCGTATTTCTCAACAATGTTGGCAGTGTTGATAGTTAGCTCGAAATGCCACTCCAGTGCTTCGCTCAATGGAAGGGTTTTACCATCAACAGTGACGCTCTCGTCACCTTTGAGCCACAGCAGTTCAACCAGTTCTTTCACCAGTGCAGGATCGTTTTGATACCAGACCCCCAGCGCATCACCAGGCTGATAACGCAGGCCTGAATCACCTAAATCAATTTCGAAATGGCGCACGTCTTTTTCAGAGTCACGACCGGTGATTTTCTGGTTAACCGCAAGCGTTGCGGTCAGCGGCGCTTCTTTAGTGTAGGGGCTTGAGAATACTTCGTTGACCACACCCGTCGCAGTCACTGCCGCTTGTGCAGGTGTTTCGGCCGGCACGCGAGATTTCAGGACATCGACAATTTTTGCCCGCCATTCGGCTGCTGCTGGCTGGAACTCAACATCACAATCCACGCGGTCTAACAGGCGCTCACCACCAAGTTCCGCGAGTTTATTATCAAAGTCTTTACCTGACTGGCAGAAGAATTCGTAGGACGTATCGCCAAGGCTGAATACGGCAAATGCAGTGGCTGGTAGTTTTGGCGCTTTTTTCGAGAACAGGAATTTGTGCAACGCCACCGCTTCTTCAGGCGGTTCGCCTTCACCTTGCGTTGAAGTGACGACAATCAGCAGTTTTTCCTGGGCGATTTGTTTGAATTTGTAGTCACCCGCGTTAACCAGGTTAACGTTCAGTTTTGCTGCCAGTAAATCATCGCGCAGTTGTTCGCTCACGCGCCGCGCGTTACCGGTTTGCGATGCAGAAATCAGCGTAATAACTGGAACTTCTGCCGCAGGTGACTGAGCCGTGGTAACAGCGCCCGGTTGTTGATTGATCATCCCCCAGAAATAGCCGGATAACCAGGCCAGTTGCGTCTGGGAGAAATCGGTTGTCGCCGCCTGAAGGCGTGCCAATTGCTCCGGTGTTAGCGGAAGCAAAGCGGTCGGTGGGGCCTGAGTTGTCATGCTTTTTGGGTTCCAGTAGCAAAAGGTCCGTTTTCATCAATCTACCCGTCATACTTCAAGTTGTGGGGGTGTTGGCTGCACTCACTTACCCCAGTCACTTACTTAAGTAAGTGACTGGGGATAAGCTCCCTTGCCGCCTACCCACAACTCGAATTATTTAGGGTATAAACGGGAATAAGGTAAGGGTAACCATCAGGATAATAACAATTAAAGAAGGGATAGAAATATCAAATAACCAAAATGACTAACCGCTTTTAGGGGTAATCCATAACGTAAAAAGTGGTTAATTAACCATTTGATTTATATAAATTTAAATTAATAAACATACCTAAAATGGAGCTTTAGCCAATGATGATAGTTTTAGTTAATGCTTAAAATAGTGGATTCCGGTACTATGCGGCGGTTTTTCGTCCTATTGAGATAGTAATAATGACCACCACTCTGTTTAAAGATTTTACCTTCGAAGCCGCTCACCACCTGCCGCATGTGCCAGAAGGCCACAAATGCGGTCGCCTGCATGGCCACTCCTTTATGGTGCGTCTGGAAATCACCGGCGAGGTTGATCCTTATACCGGCTGGATTATGGATTTTTCTGAGTTGAAGGCGGCATTTAAACCGACTTATGACAGACTGGATCATTACTATCTGAATGATATTCCTGGGCTGGAAAACCCAACCAGCGAAGTGCTGGCGAAATGGATCTGGGATGAAATGAAGCCGCTTGTGCCGCTACTAAGCTCAGTGATGGTAAAAGAAACCTGTACCGCCGGTTGCGTGTATAAAGGTTAAAAGAAAGGCACCTTACGGTGCCTTTTTTGTTTTAAGCGATATTCAAATATTTGTGAGTTTGCATCGAAAGTCGCCAGTTGCGGGCAATACAGGTTTCAATACACAGACGCGTCGCATCTTCTTTCTGGCTGATTGGCTGGAGTGCAATAATCCGTTTTTTATCATCAACCAATGTCGCCAGCAGTTCATCTAACGCTTCAACATCACGCATACGGCCAACCGGATGTTTAATCTCGTCGGCACGTTCTAACGCCTGAGATAACACATCATATCCCCCGCGCATATTCACTTTTGGTGAAACGGTAACCCATGTTCCCGCAGTACAACGCACTTCGTGCGTACCGCTGGTTTCAATCTGGCAGCTATAGCCGTGGTGTTCAAAGAGTGAGGTCAGTGGCGTGAGATCGTGAATACAAGGTTCGCCACCGGTAATCACAACATGGCGTGCGGTGTAGTCCTGGCGCTGGAAAATCGCCAGCAGATCTTCGGCACTGGCATTACCCCATTTATCGCTTTCTTTGGTTTTAGCCAGAATGCTGAACAGAGAGACTTCACGATCCGCGAGTTTATCCCAGGTGTGTTTAGTATCGCACCACGCGCAGCCCACAGGGCAGCCTTGTAGGCGAATAAAAATGGCGGGCACACCAGTAAAATAGCCCTCCCCTTGCAGGGTCTGGAACATCTCGTTAATCGGATACTGCATAGTCTTCTCAGATAATAGGTGTAAAGAGTAATTATCGCAGAAGTGACGGCTGAGATCATGCGTAACGCGGCTGCTGCAGAAGATGTTCCAGAATCAACCTTAAAAAATGCCAACAAATACTTATAAAACAAGCTTATTGTGCTTACCATCACAACAATCACCCTTGCTATGCCTCTATCCCACACGGCTTGATCATCGTCATGTTCCCATTCAACAGACGCTTTTAGCATCGCTCATGCATTCTCCAAATCAATAACATAAGGAAGTGATCTATGGAAAACTCGGTTCATTCAGAGAACCAGCGCGTTGGGCCTGGTGCTTATATCGCGTTGTTGTTCGCGATGGTGTTCTTTTCCGGTCTGTTGGGTGGCAAAGAGTGGTATGGCGTTTTCGACTTCACCACACTAAACGGTGCCTTTGGCAAAGTCGTCACGGATGTGAATCTTCAGGGTGACGCAGTCGAAGCAGCTAAAAGTGCATTTCGTGGTAAAGGTGGCAATGGCGCAATGGATGGGTTTCTGTTCGCCTTTGGCCTGATCCCGGCGGTAATGTTTGCGCTGGGGATGATCAATGTTCTGGAGCATTACGGTGCACTCAATGCCGCTCGTAAACTGTTAACACCGCTATTACGTCCACTTCTCGGCATTCCTGGTTCAACGGGTCTTGCGTTAATTGGTAGCCTGCAAAGTACTGATGTTGGGGCATCTTTAACGCGCGTGCTGGCCGATGAAGGGCAAATAACGGATAAAGAAAAAACCATATTCACTATGTTCCAGTTTTCCGCTGGCGCCATGATCACTAACTTTTTCTCGTCCGGCGCCGTACTGTTTACCTTAGTGGCCATTGATGGAACTCATGCGGTGCCAGCCTCTATAGGCCTGTGCGTAGCGGTGATGTTTATCATGAAAATTGTCGGTGCGAACGTAATGCGCCTGGTTCTGAATGTCACCGAGCGTAAGCAAAGCACGGAGGTGCAGCATGGCTGATACCACCAAACCGATGATCACTGATGTGTTTGTCGCGGGCGCACGAAAAGGCTGGAATATCGCAACCACCAGTACACTACCTAACGTGCTGATGGCATTCATCATTATTTATGCTCTACAGATTACTGGCGCACTCAATGGCCTGGCCTTGATATTTGGACCACTGATGAAAATCTTTGGCCTGCCTGGTGAAGCAGCGGCAGTGCTCATTGGTGGCTGGATGTCGATGGGAGGTGCCATCGGTGTTGCTATCAGCTTATTTGAAAAAGGCATTCTCACTGGCGCACATCTGGCTATTCTCGCCCCTGCCATTTATCTGATGGGCTCACAGGTTCAATACGCCGGGCGCATTCTTGGCGTCGTCGGCATCCCGGCAAAACGTATCCCTCTAATGATCGCAATTTCGGTGCTGAACGCATTTGGCGCCATGTTAATTATGCGACTTATGATTCTGGAGTAACCCATGGATTTAAAAAAGTATCTTCAAGAACTAAAGAAAGTTGTCAACATCGACTGTGGAACAGCAACTATTGATGGCGTTGAGGAAGTCAGCAGAATTATTCAGCACTGGTATCACGACGAAAATTGGCAATGCGACAGAGTCTCACTCGGTGAAAAAGTTGGGCCTGGGTTATTTGCCACCAACAAACCCGATGCTGAACAGTATGACGTGCTGCTCGTCGGGCATATGGATACCGTATTCCCAGTCGGAACGGTAGCTGAGCGCCCTTTCCGCATTGAAGGAAACCGTGCATACGGCCCTGGCGTCTCCGATATGAAAAGTGGACTGCTGAATATTCTCTGGGCGTTGCGTGAAATGGATAAGGCGACGCTGGCGCGGTTATCTATTGGCGTGGCGATGAACCCGGATGAAGAAACCGGCTCTGCTCATTCCCATCACTGGATTGGTGAACTGGCAAAACGCAGCCGCTATGTCTTGGTGTGTGAAGCCGCCAGGGCTGATGGCTCGCTAGTGAAAGCACGCAAAGGCATTGCAGGATATAAATTAACATTCAAGGGTGTAGCGTCACATGCGGGTAATGACCCGGAATCTGGTCGCTCCGCGATTAAAGCGCTGGCGCGCGCCGTTCTGGAAATCAGCGATCTGGCGGATATGTCTAAAGGCACAACTATCAATGCCGGTGTGATTTCTGGCGGTGTCGTGGCAAATATCGTACCTGAACACGCGGAGATGATTGTCGATGTCCGCTTCCAGGACAACGATGAATATGCGCGAATCCATGCTGCAATCCAGGCTTATGGCCAGCGGGAATTCGAGCGCGATGTGAAAACAGTTGTTCAACAGCAAGCGCATAAACCAGCTATGTCACCAACGACAGATACTGAAAAACTGATGCAAATTGTTGAACAGGCCGGAGCTGCCGAAGGCATCGATGTGCGTTGGAAATCTGTGGGTGGTGGCTCCGATGCTAACCATACCGCCGCATTAGGTGTCCCGTCGCTTGATGGGTTTGGCCCGATCGGCGCAGGTTTCCACAGTGCGTCAGAATATCTGGAGATAGACAGCATCGAGCCGAGAATTCGGCTGCTTAAACGCGTGATTCAGTCGCTATAAAATCAAATGGCCGGGGAAACCCGGCCATATTTAGTTTGCCCGGCAACGCTTACTTCTTCGTTTTAAAATCAATCACCATGCGGCCTTTGATTTTACCCTCTTCCATTTCCTTGAAGATCGCATTGATATCTTCAAGCGGGCGCATCGTCACTTTAGGAACCACTTTCCCTTCGGCTGCGAACTGGAAGGCTTCGGCCAGATCCATGCGAGTTCCTACTAGCGAACCGACAACTTCGATGCCATCAAGCACCAGACGCGGGATGTTGAGGCTCATGGACTCAGAAGGTAGCCCAACGGCAACAATACGAGCGCCAGCACGAACAGCATCTACTGCGGAGTTAAATGCCGCTTTTGCTACAGCGGTGACCACAGCAGCGTGTGCGCCACCTACTTTTTCCTGAATAACTTTTGCCGCATCTTCATTACGCGAATTGATGACTAAATCTGCCCCACATTCTTTGGCAAAATCGAGTTGTGCATCATTCACGTCAATAGCGATAACTTTGGCATTGAACACATTCTTTGCGTATTGCAGCGCAAGGTTACCGAGTCCACCTAAGCCATAAATCGCAATCCACTGCCCAGGTTGAATATGTGAAACTTTCACTGCTTTGTAAGTTGTCACACCCGCACAAGTTACGCTGCTGGCTGCGGCAGATTCGAGGCCGTCGGGGACTTTTACCGCATAGTCAGCGACAACGATGCACTCTTCAGCCATGCCGCCATCGGCGGTATATCCGGCATTCGTTACGCTACGACACAGCGTTTCGTTACCAGTATTACAATATTCGCAATTTCCGCATCCACGGAAGAACCAGGCGACACTTGCACGGTCCCCCACTTTCAGAGAAGTCACACCTGGGCCGATAGATTTCACTACCCCGATACCTTCGTGACCCAGCGTAATGCCAGTCACATCACCAAAGTCTCCATTTTTCACATGCAAATCGGTGTGACAAACACCGCAACACTCCATCGTCAGTAATGCCTCGCCGTACTCAAGTGGACGAACGGGCTTATCTATGATGCCGACAGAGTGGTCTTTGTTAACAACTGCAGCTTTCATGACGGTCTCCTGACCTGTGAGTGAAATAACCCACTAATCCTGGTCGAGAGCACAAGCAACCGCAAACTGCATCCCCGGTTTATGCGAGAGCGGCTCAGGTTTCGTGAAAAATGCGCACAAAAAAACCCGCCGAAGCGGGTTTTTTAATCAGAATTTAAAGCAGTAACGAATTACTGACCTTTAACTTCTTTCAGACCGTTGAACGGAGCTGGTGTGCCCGCAGCAGCCAGGGCTTCTTCGATACGAATCAGCTGGTTGTACTTAGCAACACGGTCAGAACGGCTCATAGAACCAGTTTTGATCTGGCCTGCAGCAGTACCAACAGCCAGGTCAGCGATGGTAGCGTCTTCAGTTTCGCCTGAACGGTGAGAGATAACTGCAGTGTAGCCAGCATCTTTCGCCATTTTGATCGCAGCCAGAGTTTCGGTCAGAGAACCGATCTGGTTGAATTTGATCAGAATGGAGTTAGCGATACCGTTGTCGATACCTCTTTTCAGGATTTTGGTGTTAGTAACGAACAGGTCGTCACCAACCAGCTGAAGTTTGTCGCCCATAACTTTAGTCTGGTATGCGAAACCATCCCAATCAGACTCGTCCAGACCGTCTTCGATAGAAACGATTGGGTACTGTTTGGTCAGCTCTTCCAGGAAGTGGGTGAATTCTTCAGAGGTGAAAGCTTTGTTGCCTTCGCCAGCCAGAACGTATTTACCGTCTTTGTAGAATTCAGAAGCAGCACAGTCCATAGCCAGAGTAATGTCTTTACCCAGCTCGTAACCTGCAGCTTTAACCGCTTCAGCGATTACAGCCAGTGCTTCAGCGTTGGAACCCAGGTTTGGCGCATAGCCACCTTCGTCACCAACAGCAGTACCCATACCTTTAGATTTCAGAACTTTAGCCAGGGTGTGGAACACTTCAGAACCCATACGGATGGCTTCTTTCAGAGTTTTAGCACCAACTGGTTGAATCATGAACTCCTGGATATCAACGTTGTTGTCTGCGTGCTCACCACCGTTGATGATGTTCATCATAGGCAAAGGCATAGAGAATTTGCCTGGGGTGCCGTTCAGTTCAGCGATATGTGCATACAGCGGCAGGCCTTTAGAGGCAGCAGCAGCTTTAGCAGCAGCCAGAGAAACAGCCAGGATTGCGTTAGCGCCGAAGTTGGATTTGTTTTCGGTACCGTCCAGGTCGATCATGATCTTATCGATGTTTGCCTGGTCTTTCGCATCTTTACCAGTTACAGCCGCAGCGATCGGGCCGTTAACTGCAGCAACGGCTTTCAGAACGCCTTTGCCCAGGAAGCGAGATTTGTCGCCATCGCGCAGTTCCAGCGCTTCGCGGGAACCAGTTGAAGCACCTGATGGTGCAGCAGCCATACCTACGAAACCGCCTTCCAGATGAACTTCAGCTTCAACAGTCGGGTTACCACGGGAGTCGATGATTTCACGACCGATGACTTTAACGATTTTGGACATTAGATTTTCCTCAGTACAAGTTAAACTAAAACTCCAGACAAACAACGCGCGAAACATTCGCGCGTTGTCGTTCTAACTATCTGCTTACTTCGCCTGACGCTTCTGGTACTCACCGGCAGCTTTAACAAAGCCTGCGAACAGTGGGTGCCCATCACGCGGAGTAGAAGTAAATTCCGGGTGGAACTGGCAAGCAACAAACCAAGGATGATTTGGCACTTCGATGATTTCTACCAGTTGGTCATCACCGGAACGGCCCGCAACGCGCAGACCTGCTGTTTCAATTTGCTTCAACAACATGTTGTTGACTTCATAACGATGGCGATGGCGCTCAGTAATGGTCGGCTCACCGTACATCTGGCGCACCAGACTACCATCGCTCAACTGACACTGCTGACCACCAAGACGCATAGTGCCGCCTAAGTCGCTCTTTTCAGTACGAACTTCAACGTTACCTTCTTCGTCACGCCACTCGGTGATTAAGGCGACCACCGGGTATTTACAGTCTGGCACAAATTCAGTTGAGTTGGCGTTAGCCATGCCTGCAACGTTTCGTGCGAACTCAATCAGCGCAACCTGCATACCTAAGCAAATGCCCAGATACGGAATGTTTTGCTCACGAGCATAGCGCGCGGTGGCAATTTTGCCTTCCACTCCACGGTAACCGAAACCGCCAGGAATAAGGATAGCATCCAATCCCTTCAGCACTTCTTCAGCACCGCGAGTTTCAACATCCTGCGAGTCAATCAGCTTGATGTTAACGGTCAGACGATTTTTTAAACCACCGTGTTTCAGCGCTTCAATCACAGATTTGTAGGCATCTGGCAGTTCAATGTACTTGCCGACCATACCAATTGTGACTTCGCTTGTCGGATTCGCTTCTTCATAAATAACCTGTTCCCATTCGGACAAGTTAGCTTCAGGAACGTTCAAGCTGAATCGTTTACAAATATAATCGTCCAGCCCCTGTGATTTCAACAGGCCTGGAATTTTATAGATGGAATCAACGTCTTTTAGAGAAATAACCGCTTTCTCCGGCACGTTACAGAACAATGCAATTTTTGCACGTTCGTTAGCCGGAACAACGCGGTCTGAGCGGCAAATCAGCACATCTGGCTGAATACCGATAGAAAGCAGCTCTTTTACAGAGTGTTGAGTCGGTTTGGTTTTCACTTCACCAGCAGCAGCCATGTATGGCACCAAAGTCAGGTGCATATACAGCGTGTGCTCACGACCCACTTCAACTGCCATCTGGCGAATCGCTTCGAGGAACGGCAGGGATTCGATATCACCTACAGTACCGCCGATTTCAACCAGCACGACATCGTAACCTTCGCCACCTTCAAGGATGCGTTCTTTGATAGCGTTAGTGATGTGTGGAATAACCTGGACTGTTGCGCCCAGATAGTCGCCACGGCGTTCTTTACGCAGAACGTCTGAGTAGATACGGCCAGTGGTGAAGTTGTTACGACGCGTCATTTTGTTGCGAATGAAACGCTCGTAGTGACCTAAATCCAGGTCGGTTTCAGCGCCGTCTTCTGTAACGAACACTTCCCCATGTTGAATAGGGCTCATGGTACCCGGATCGACGTTGATATACGGATCGAGTTTCATGATGGATACGTTGAGGCCACGGGCTTCGAGAATAGCTGCGAGGGAGGCTGCGGCAATGCCTTTACCCAGAGAGGAAACGACCCCGCCGGTCACAAAAATATAGTTCGTTGTCATGCTGAACCTGAGAAGTTAGGTTTAAAGACGATGGGAGTACCAGGACGGGAAAGTAGTATACCCGAACAGTATCGGCGCCACAAACTTTCATTCTGTCTGCTAAGCCCTGACCTCGCACTTTGTCAGGGCACTGAAAATAGCCCGTCTGGTAGAAATGTTTTTGACTCAAATCAAGAGCTTGTTAAATCGAAATTGCCATAAAATGCGCTTGACCACAAAAACGTGTTAGATATCAGTTTCCTGGCGTTTAACTTCCTGCCAGACTCCTTCCATGATTTCCAAGTCAACTCCGGTCATTGTCAGGCCTCTGGCGGCAATAATCTCTTCAACCTGGCGGAAACGGCGCTCGAATTTGAGGTTGGCTTTTTGCAAAGCTGTTTCGGCTTTGGTGCCTAAATGGCGCGCAAGATTAACGGTGGCAAACAATAAATCACCGACTTCCTCTTCCAGTTTGGCTTCATCAACGACGACTTGTTTAGCTTCAAACATCACTTCGTCAATCTCTTCATAGACTTTGTCTAATACCGGGCCAAGCGTGGTCCAGTCGAAACCGACCGTTGAACAACGTTTCTGGATTTTATGCGCTCGCATTAATGCGGGCAGCGCGTGAGGGATATCGTCGAGCGCAGAATGTTGTGCTTTTTCAGCACGCTCATCGCTTTTGATTTGCTCCCAGCGCTCCAGCACTTCGGTGCTGTTTCCTGCGATACCGTCGGCAAAAATATGTGGGTGACGACGCTCGAGTTTATCGCTGATAGCTTCACAGATGTCGTCGAAATTAAAACGCCCTTCTTCCTGAGCCATTTGCGCATAAAACACCACCTGGAACAGCAAATCGCCCAGTTCGCCACGTAAATCATCAAAATCTTCACGATTGATAGCGTCGAGCACTTCGTATGTTTCTTCGAGCGTATAGGGTGCGATGGTCGCGAAGGTTTGCTCTTTGTCCCACGGACAGCCAGTTTCCGGGTCGCGCAAGCGCTTCATAATGCCCAGAAGGCGGGTAATTTGATTCAATGTCGATCCTTTACATTTTGCGTAGGGTGAATAAGCAAAGCGCCATCCACCAAATAATGTCGGATGGCGCTCGCGCTTATCCGACCTATAAGATCACAGGCCCAAAAATCAACCGTGCAACCGCTTCGCATCAATAATATCGGGCACCTGGTTTAGTTTGCCCAGCACACGGCCCAGCACCTGAAGGTTGTAGATTTCGATATTCATGTCGATGGTTGCCAGTTGCTGTTTGGTATCGCTGCGGCTGGCCACGCCCAGCACGTTCACCTTTTCATTCGCCAGAATGGTGGTGATGTCACGCAGCAGGCCGCTGCGATCGTTGGCGGTGACGCGCACCACCAGCGAATAGCCGCTGGAGTAGCTTTCGCCCCACACGGCATCGACGATGCGTTCCGGCGCGTGGGATTGCAGTTCGGCAAGCTGGTCGCAGTCGGCACGGTGAATCGAAATACCGCGTCCCTGAGTGATAAAACCGACAATCTCATCACCAGGAATCGGCTGGCAGCAACGCGCAATGTGGTGCATCAGATTGCCGACACCTTCCACAACCACGCGGCCATTATCTTTGCTGCGCGACTGCGGCGTGTGCGTTTTCTGCTTCAGTTGGCGTAGCGCTTGCTCGTCCTGCTCAGCTGCGGTCGGTTTGTTAAACTGCGCTTGCAGGTAGTTACTCATCTGGTTGAGACGAATATCACCGCCACCAATTGCCGCCAGTAACTCTTCGATATCGTTGAAGTTATAACGTGGCAGTAATGATTTCTCGGCCTCTTTCAGGCTGATACCCAGATGTTCAATTTCATCATCAAGGATCTGCCGCCCAGCCAAAATATTTTTGTCGCGATCTTGTTTACGGAACCAGTTGTGGATTTTAGCTCGCCCGCGACTGGTAGTGATGTAGCCCAGGTTTGGGTTTAACCAATCACGACTTGGGTTAGGCTGTTTCTGGGTGATAACTTCGATTTGATCGCCCATTTGCAACTGGTAGGTAAACGGCACAATGCGCCCACCAATTTTGGCTCCGATGCAACGATGCCCAACATCACTGTGGATGTGGTAAGCAAAATCGAGTGGCGTGGACCCCGCCGGTAAATCCACCACATCGCCTTTTGGCGTAAACACATACACGCGGTCATCAAATACCTGACTGCGCACCTCATCCAGCAGTTCACCGGAATCCGCCATCTCTTCTTGCCAGGCGATCAGTTTACGCAGCCACGCAATGCGATCTTCATGACCGGAACTGCCGCTTTTGGCATTACCCTCTTTGTATTTCCAGTGGGCAGCAACGCCCAGTTCCGAATCTTCATGCATCTGCTTGGTTCGGATCTGGATTTCAATGGTTTTGCCGTTTGGCCCCAACACTACGGTATGAATCGACTGGTAGCCGTTAGGTTTGGGGTTAGCGACGTAGTCATCGAACTCGTCAGGCATGTGGCGATAATGCGTGTGCACGATACCGAGGGCCGCATAGCAATCCTGCAAACGTTCAGCCACTACGCGCACGGCACGCACATCGAACAGCTCATCAAAGGCGAGGGATTTCTTCTGCATCTTGCGCCAGATGCTGTAGATGTGTTTAGGGCGGCCATACACTTCAGCCTTAACGCCTTCTTCTTTCATCGCTTTGCGCAGTGCGCTAACAAAATCGTCGATGTAATGCTCACGGTCGATACGACGTTCGTGCAGCAATTTCGCGATTCGTTTGTATTCATCAGGATGCAGATAGCGGAAGCAGTAATCTTCCAACTCCCATTTGAGCTGGCCAATACCGAGACGGTTAGCGAGCGGTGCATAAATATTGGTGCACTCTTTTGCCGCCAGAACACGTTCGTCTTCCGGAGCGTCTTTGACTTCGCGCAAATGGGCAATCCGCTCTGCCAGTTTGATAACCACGCAGCGGAAATCATCTACCATTGCCAACAACATGCGACGAACGTTATCGACCTGCTCAGCAGAAACTGAATCGGTATGTGCGGCTTTCAGCTGGCGAATCGCAGCCATATCGCGCACACCGTGAATCAGCGTCACAACCTGGTTATCAATGCTTTCGCGCATCACCTCTTCGGTGACCACGCCCGCATCAGCAAGAGGGAACAACAGCGCAGCTCGAAGTGTGTCATTGTCCATGCTCAGCATCGACAGGATTTCCACCATCTCGACGCCGCGCCATAACAGCAATTCTGCGTCAGGATGGTCTTTGGTCTGTTGCTCGCAATACCGCCAGGTTTCGGCTAAGCGTTCACATGACTGCTGGTTGGTGATCCCGAGGCTCGCAATCCATCTATCGGGCGCAAATTCGCCAGCTTTATTGAGATGTGCACTTCTTACCGCAACCATTGTCCGTCCTCTTCGGTGGGGTACTAAAATCAAATAGCTCGATTTGATTTAACCACTTAATTTCGCTCAAACAGCGCCATCGACTCCAGGTGTCCCGTGTGCGGGAACATATCCAGCATGGCGAGTTGGCGCAGTTGGTAACCTGCTTCCAGCAATGCCTCGCTATCACGAGCAAGTGTCGTCGGATTACATGAAACATAGACCACTCGGTGAGGTGCGAGTGCAATCACATGCTGCATGACACCGGGTGCCCCCGCTCGTGCAGGGTCGAGCAATATTTTGTCAAACCCCTGAGCAGCCCAGGGTTGACGAGTCACATCATCTTCAAGGTTTTCATGGAAGAATGTGACATTTTTCAGTGAATTACATTGTGCATTATATTCACCTTTCGCGACCAGCGCAGCAACGCCTTCCACCCCGACGACACTTTCGGCACGCGTTGCGAGAGGGAGCGTAAAATTTCCCATTCCGCAGAACAAATCCAGTACGCGGTCAGTTGGCTGAATATCCAGCCACTCGATAGCTCGGGCGACCATCTGCTGGTTCACGCCATCATTCACCTGAATGAAATCCCGTGGGCTGAACGTTAAGCGTAGCCCGTCTGAATGATAGCAAGGTTCGTCATGACCCAGGGCCGTAAGTGTCTCACTGTCCGGCGCTAAATATAGCGTGACGCCATGAGAATGCGAAAAGCGTTCCAGTTTTTGTCGGTCATCATCATGAAGTGCATCTAAATGGCGCAGCACCATAAGCGGGCCATTATCTGCATGGACCAATTCAACATGCCCTAAACGTCTGACCGCTTTTAATTGTGACAAACATTGGCGCAATGGTTCCAGTAACGCTTCAAGTTGGGGCGCCAGAACCGGGCAATGGTGAATATTCACCAGCTCACTGTCCTGAGATTTACGAAACCCCATTTGTAAGGTCTGTGTTTTAGGCAGGTAATTCAACCCTAACCGCGCACGGCGGCGATAACCCCACGGCGAACCAGAAATAATTTCGCTCACAGGTGCAGGACTCTCACGCCCACCCATCATACGTGCCAGCGCACGGGATTTTGCTTGCTGCTGTAATTCAATGCTGGCATGTTGCTGCTGGCAACCACCACAAACACCAAAATGCGGGCAACGTGGCGCTACGCGCTGTGGGCTGTCATTTAAGCGTCGCTTAACTTTAGCCTGAGCAAAATTACGTTTGTCTTCAGTAATCGTAACTTCAACCTGTTCACCGGGCAGTGCGCCCTGGATGAAAAGCGCTTTACCGTTATGCCTTGCAACGCCCTGGCCAAACGGGTCAAGATCATTAACATTCACGGTTATGATTTGACGAGTCGTAACCCGTCGCTTTGCAGAGTAGAATTGCGCCATGAGCCTGAGTGCTCTCTTAAAATATTAACTATTGCTTCAATTGTCCCATATCGGAACCCCATGACCAACTACAGCCTGCGCGCGCGCATGATGATCCTGATTCTGGCGCCGACATTAATGATCGGTTTATTGCTCAGCATCTTTTTTGTCGTCCATCGATACAACGACTTGCAGCGTCAGCTAGAAGACTCTGGTGCCAATATTATCGAACCACTGGCGGTCGCAAGTGAATATGGCATGAGTTTTCACAGCCGGGAGTCGATTCGCCAGTTGGTCAGCGTGTTGCACCGCCGCCATTCCGATATCGTGCGAGCAATTTCAGTGTTCGACGAAAACAACAAACTGTTTGTTACCTCTAATTATCAGCTAAATGCTGCGGCATTGAAGCTTCCGAATAATGAAAAACCGCCGCACAGTTTAAGCATCTCGCGGCACGGCGATTCGATTATTCTGCGCACCCCGATTATTTCAGAGAGCTATTCCCCGGACGAATCTGAGGTGACCGATGCCAAACCGGCAGGCAACACACTCGGTTATGTCGCCATCGAGCTCGATCTCAAATCCGTTCGTTTGCAGCAGTATCGGGAAATTTTTATCTCGACGTTGATGATGTTGTTCTGCGTCGGTATTGCGATGCTGTTTGCCTACCGTCTGATGCGCGATGTCACCGGGCCAATTCGTAATATGGTGAATACGGTCGACAGGATAAGACGCGGGCAGCTCGATAGCCGTGTCGAAGGTTTCATGCTCGGCGAATTAGATATGCTGAAAAATGGCATCAATTCGATGGCAATGTCGCTCACCGCTTATCATGAAGAGATGCAGCACAATATTGACCAGGCCACTTCCGATCTGCGTGAAACTCTTGAGCAGATGGAGATCCAAAACGTGGAGTTGGACCTGGCGAAGAAACGTGCCCAGGAAGCGGCGCGTATCAAGTCAGAATTCCTTGCCAATATGTCTCACGAATTGCGTACACCGCTTAATGGCGTAATTGGCTTCACCCGTTTGACGCTGAAAACGGATTTGAATGCCACCCAGCGCGATCACCTGCATACCATTGAACGCTCGGCCAATAACCTGCTGACAATCATTAACGACGTGCTTGATTTCTCTAAACTGGAAGCGGGTAAACTGATCCTTGAAAGCATTCCTTTCCCGCTGCGTAATGCGCTCGATGAAGTCGTCACTCTGCTTGCCCATTCGGCTCATGATAAAGGGCTGGAGTTAACGCTTAATATCAAAAATGATGTGCCGGATAACGTGATTGGGGACCCACTACGCTTGCAGCAGGTGGTGACAAATCTGGTGGGTAATGCGATTAAGTTTACCGAAAGCGGCAATATCGATCTCGTGGTCGAAAAGCGCTCGCAGGGCAATAATAAAGTTCAAGTTGAAATGCGGATCCACGATACCGGCATCGGTATTCCCGAACAGGAGCAATCGCGTCTCTTCCAGGCATTTCGTCAGGCAGATGCCAGCATTTCACGGCGCCATGGCGGCACCGGCCTGGGCCTGGTTATTACACAGAAATTGGTTACCGAAATGGGAGGGGACATATCCTTCCACAGCCAACCAAATCAGGGGTCTACCTTCTGGTTCTATATCAACCTGGATTTGAATTCCAATGCCGTCCTGGATGGTTATTCAACCGAAAACCTGGCCGGGAAACGCATCGCCTATGTGGAACAAAACGCCACTGCGGCACAAAGCACGCTCAATATTCTGGCGAATACTCCGCTTGAAGTCGTCTACAGCCCGTCGTTTTCGACCCTTACTGAAGGTCACTACGATATTATGCTGCTGGGTATTCCCGTTACGTTCCACGACACGTTAACCATGCTAAATCCTAAGCTTGCAAAAGCGGCCGCCATGACAGATTGCCTGATTTTCGCATTACCAAGTCATGCCCAAGTCGATGCGGAGGCGCTTAAAAAACAAGGTGTGACTGCTTGTCTGCTAAAACCTGTCACTTCGACCCGTCTGTTGCCACTGCTCGCTGAACACACTTTTGATGCACGTTCCACTACGGTTGAGAGTATTGAAAACAAGAAACTCCCACTGACCGTAATGGCGGTTGACGATAACCCTGCCAACCTGAAACTGATTGGCGCATTGCTTGAAGATCATGTGCAGAACGTCGAACTGTGCGGCAGCGGTGTGCAGGCCATAGAACGTGCAAAACAGATGCAGATAGACATTATCCTGATGGACATTCAGATGCCGGAAATGGATGGTATCCGCGCCTGTGAATTAATTCGCCAGATGCCGCACCACCAGCAAACACCGGTAATTGCCGTGACAGCACACGCCATGGCGGGGCAAAAAGAGAAGTTGCTAAGCGCCGGGATGAATGACTACCTTGCCAAACCAATCGAAGAGAAAAAACTTTATAGTTTGCTGATGCGTTATCAGCCGGGGGCAATCACCGCTCCTACGCTGGTTGCAAATGTAGAAACTACGCCGCAAATCAGCCATCAAAATCAGACGCTGGATTGGGCACTTGCGCTACAACAGGCTGCAAACAAACCCGATCTGGCACGCGATATGCTGCAAATGCTGTTGGCGTTCTTGCCTGAAGTGCGCAACAAAGTTGAAGAGCAACTGGTGGGAGAAAACCCGGAACAGCTGGTGGATATCATTCACAAACTTCACGGCAGTTGTAGCTACAGCGGCGTGCCACGGCTGAAAAACTTGTGCCGAACACTTGAGCATGAGCTGCGTAGCGGCGTGAAACCAGAAGATCTTGAGCCTGAACTCTTTGAACTTCTTGATGAAATGAATAATGTCGCCAAAGAAGCACAGCGGATGTTGGGATAAATATCGTGTTGATGTCGGATGTCGCTTGCGCTAATCCGACCTGCGCGGTTTGAGAGGGTTTTGTTTTTGTTGGTGGATTAGCGCAGGCGACATCCACCGCCTATCGCAAGCGTTGCGGCAATATTGCGCGCAGCCATCCGCAGGTTATCTCCTGCGTTATCCAGAGCTTCTTCCAGGGTGCAGATGCTGTATATGACACTAAATACGGCATCCAGCCCGTGGTCATACACCACACCAACATCCGCCGTTAAACTCCCGGCAATGCCAATCACTGGCTTGTTGTAGCGCTTCGCGACTTTCGCCACACCAATCGGTACTTTGCCGTGAATTGACTGACTGTCGATACGCCCTTCTCCGGTAATCACCAGATCTGCATCGCGCACCAGTTCATCAAGTTTCAATGCTTCGGTAACTATCTCAATGCCTTGTCTTAATTCGGCGCCACAAAAAGCATACAGTGCCGCCCCCATACCACCCGCTGCGCCACCGCCAGAAAGCGTCAGCACATCAATATCAAGGTCTCGGGAAATAATTTTTGCGTAGTGATCCAGAGCCTGGTCAAGTTCACTAATCATCTCCGGTGTGGCACCTTTTTGTGGGCCAAACACCGCCGTAGCGCCCTCTTTACCAGTCAGTAAATTGGTAACGTCACACGCGACTTCAATACGGCACTCTTTAAGCCGTTTATCCAGGCCTGAAATATCAATGGATGCAAGCCTTGCGACTTCGCTACCGCCCAATCCCAACGGCTCATCGCTGCTATCAAGTAAACTCGCGCCTAGCGCCTGCACCATGCCAATACCGCCATCGTTGGTGGCACTGCCGCCAATGCCAATCAGAATGCTTTTCACGCCACTGTCCAGCGCGCAACGAATCAGCTCGCCCGTTCCCCAGGATGTGGTTTTTAGTGGGTTACGCAATTCAGCAGGAACTTGTTCCAGGCCACTCGCCGCCGCCATCTCAATAAAAGCCTGCTGTTTATCGCCAGAAATTCCGTAAAACGCCTGAATCGGGTCACCCAACGGCCCCGTGACACTCACTTCAATGATTTCACCGTTTGTTGCGGCAACCATCGCTTCTACTGTGCCCTCACCTCCATCAGCGACAGGCAATTTCACATAATGGGCATTCGGGAACACCTCCCGAAAACCGGCTTCAATATGTGTCGCCACCTCAAGAGCACTGAGGCTCTCTTTGTAAGAATCTGGTGCGATGACAATTTTCATAGGTCGCCCGTCGTGATGTGATTTGATGTAAGCGTAATAGTTTTACCCTAAATAATTCGAGTTGCAGGACAAAAGGCTTCAGCCTTTTGAACAGCGCTTGCGCTGGCCCCAACGGGGCGAGGCTTTGCCGAGTAACGCGGCAAGGGAGCTTATCCCCAGGAGCTTACTTTAGTAAGTGACTGGGGTAAGTGAGTGCAGCCAACACCCCTGCAGCTCGAAGTATGACGGGTAAATTAACGCACCATGCATGGGCGCTTATTATTAAACGTCCACTCCGGGATTAAATACTGCATCGCCATCGCATCATCACGTGCGCCCAAACCGTGCTGCTGGTAAAGCTCATGCGCTTTCATCACTTGATCCATATCCAGCTCTACCCCCAAACCTGGTGTGGTTGGCACCTGCACCATGCCGCCTTTGATTTCAAATGGCTGCTTAGTCAAGCGTTGGTTGCCTTCCTGCCAGATCCAGTGAGTGTCGATGGCGGTGACTTTGCCAGGCGCTGCTGCTGCCACGTGGGTGAACATCGCCAGAGAAATATCGAAGTGGTTATTGGAGTGCGAACCCCAGGTCAGGCCAAACTCATGGCACATTTGCGCGACGCGCACCGAACCTTGCATGGTCCAGAAATGCGGGTCAGCTAAAGGAATATCGACAGATTGCAGCGATAATGTGTGGCCCATTTGACGCCAGTCGGTGGCAATCATATTGGTTGCAGTAGGCAGGCCTGTCGCACGGCGGAATTCAGCCATAATTTCACGACCTGAATAACCTTGTTCCGCGCCACACGGATCTTCTGCATAGGCCAGAACGCCACGCAATTGCTTACCGATACTAATCGCTTCGTCGAGTGACCAGGCACCATTTGGGTCGAGTGTTACACGGGCCTGCGGGAAGCGTTTTGCCAACGCCGTTACCGCTTCAGCCTCTTCGCTACCAGCTAATACGCCACCTTTAAGTTTGAAGTCGTTAAAGCCATATTTCTCGTAAGCCGCTTCCGCCAGGCGCACGACGGAATCAGGTGTCATGGCTTCATCATGGCGAATACGGTACCAATCGCATTTCTCGTCGGGCTGACTCTGATAAGGCAGCGGAGTTAGTTTGCGATTGCCCACAAAGAACAGATAGCCCAGCATTTCGACTTCGCTACGCTGTTGCCCGTCGCCCAGTAAAGACGCCACGTTCACACCGAGGTGCTGGCCAAGCAAATCCAACATAGCGGACTCAATACCCGTGACAACGTGGATTGTGGTGCGCAAATCAAAGGTCTGTAAACCACGGCCACCGGAATCACGGTCGGCAAACTCGGCACGCACCAGGTTGAGAATGTTTTTATACTCACCCAGCGTTTTACCAATCACCAGCGCGGCCGCCTCTTCCAGAGTCTGGCGAATCTTTTCACCACCTGGAATTTCACCCACACCCGTATGGCCGGAGTTATCTTTGATAATCACAATATTGCGGGTGAAGAACGGCGAGTGTGCGCCACTCAGATTCATCAGCATACTGTCGTGGCCAGCAACGGGAATAACCTGCATCGCTGTGACTATCGGGGTAAAAGTTGTCATGTTACTTATTCCTTTTCATCAAGATGAATTAGTTGCGGCCAAACGCCGGGCGTTTACGGTCGAATGTCCAGCCTGGCACCAGGTATTGCATTGCCGTCGCGTCATTGCGCGAACCACCCGGAAGGGATTTATACACTTCGTGGGCTTTCTGCACCTGTTCCCAGTCAAGCTCAACACCTAAGCCTGGTGCATCCGGCACCGCGATTTTGCCGTTAACGATTTGCAGCGGGGATTTCGTCAGGTGCTGTTCGCCTTCCTGCCAAATCCAGTGTGTGTCGATGGCCGTTGGTTTGCCCGGTGCTGCGGCGCCAACATGTGTGAACATCGCCAGTGAAATATCAAAATGGTTATTAGAGTGACAACCCCACGTCAGGCCCCATTCATCGCACATCTGCGCGACACGCACGGCTCCGCTGAGCGTCCAGAAATGTGGGTCGGCTAACGGAATGTCCACCGCATTAAGCATGATGGCGTGATTCATTTCGCGCCAGTTGGTGGCAATCATATTGGTTGCGACAGGCAAGCCGGTGGCGCGGCGAAACTCAGCCATCACTTCACGACCGGAGTAACCTTGTTCTGCGCCGCAAGGATCTTCGGCGTAGGTCAGGACATCGCCCATTCCTTTGCACAAGGTTATGGCTTCATCCAACATCCAGGCACCGTTTGGATCAACGGTAATTCGCGCATCCGGGAAGCGTTTTTTCAGCTCGCGCGCGGCGTCCAGTTCTTGCTCACCCGGTAAAACGCCACCTTTAAGCTTGAAGTCTTTGAAGCCATAACGGTCTTGCGCGGCCTCGGCAAGTCGCACAATGGAATCGCTGCTCAATGCTTCCTGATGGCGCAAATCGTACCAGGCATGTTTTGCATTTTGTCCGTCCAGATACGGCAAATCAGTTTTGCTGCGGTCGCCGATATAGAACAGATAACCAAGAACGGTCACTTCATCACGCTGCTTGCCTGGCCCAAGTAATTCGCAAACTGGAACATTGAGCGCCTTGCCGAGCAAATCGAGCAGGGCCGCTTCCAGCGCCGCCACCGCATTAACGCGCAGTTCGAATGTCCACGCACCTTTGCCAAAAGTATCGAAGTCCGCCGACTGGTTACCTTTATGAACGTTCTGTACCACGCGATTCATTCGCGCAACTTCCTGGCCCACGACTTGTGGAATTGCATCGACCAGCGTCTGGTAAATCACTTCACCACCCGGTGCTTCACCCACGCCGATATGCCCGGCGTTATCGGTAAGAACCACAATGTTGCGGGTGAAAAATGCGCCATGAGCACCGCCGATATTTAGCAGCATGCTGTCATTTCCCGCTACAGGAATGACTTTCATATCAGTAATAACCGGGCTTGCCTGAGTATTCATGATTAGCGTCCTGTAGTGACGGGTTTAAGCTCAACACGTTTGATGTCGCCGACGATGACCAGGTAGCTCAGTACCGCGACAACCGCGTGAATCCCAACGTAAATCAGTGCACCGTTAAATGAACCGGTTGTACCGACAATGTAGCCGATAGCAATTGGCGTCACGATGCCAGAGACGTTACCGAACATATTGAACAGGCCACCGCTCAGGCCGCTGATTTCCTTTGGTGCGGTATCGGCCATCACAGCCCAACCCAGCGCACCGATACCTTTGCCGAAGAATGCCATCGCCATAAAGCCAACAACCATCATTTCTGATTCAACGTAGTTACAGAACACCATGCTGACCGAGAGCAACATACCCAGTACGATTGGCGTTTTACGTGCAATATTGAGTGAGCCAGTACGTCGCATCAGCCAGTCGGAAATCACACCACCGAGCACGCCACCTACGAATCCACAGACCGCTGGAACTGAGGCAACAAAGCCGGCTTTCAGAATCGACATGCCCTTTTCCTGCACCAGATAAACCGGGAACCAGGTAATGAAGAAGTAGGTTAAAGCGTTAATACAATATTGGCCGATATAGATCCCAATCATCATGCGTGATCCGATCAACTGTTTGATCTGGCCCCACTTCTGCGCCATTGGGATATGTTCTTTGGGTTTCTTCTGATCCATGTTGATCAGCGCGCCGCCCTCTTCGATGTATTCCAGCTCTTTCTTGTTTACACCGGGATGGTTGTTCGGCTCATGAATCACTTTTAGCCAAACAAAGCTGATGATGATGCCCAGTCCGCCCATGAAGAAGAACACATGTGACCAGCCTACTTCATGCGTCAGCCAACCCATGATTGGCGCGAAGATGACCGTCGCGAAATACTGTGCGGAGTTAAAAATGGAAACCGCTGTGCCGCGTTCCTGTGCCGGGAACCACGCAGCGACTATTCGGCTATTGCCGGGGAAGGAAGGCGCTTCGGCAAGACCCACCAAAAAGCGCAGCGTAAATAGTGCGATGATGATGCCAAAACCACTGAAGATATCGACGAAACCTTGCAGCAAGGTAAACAGCGACCAGATAAAAATCGACCAGAAATAAACCCGTTTTGAGCCAAATTTATCCAGCAACCAGCCACCGGGAATTTGCCCTATGACGTATGCCCATGAAAACGCGGAAAATACATAACCCATGCCAATCGGATCGAGGCCGATATCTTTTGCCATTTCTGAACCGGCAATCGATAACGTAGCGCGGTCACCATAGTTAAACGAGGTGACGATGAAGAGCATTACTACTATCCAATAACGAGCGTTGGTCCTTTTTTCGGCAACGCTCGCCGTTTGGCTAATTGTATTCATGTTGCACTCCTGAATTATAGCTTTTGTGCCCTTGATAATTCGAGTTGCATCACGGCGGCAAGATAGCGAGTCCCGATGAGCTTAGTAAACTAAGTGGTTCGGGCGAGCGAACGTAGCCAACAACGATCCAGCTTGAAGAATGAAGGGAATAACTACAGTTCATTCTGTACGTGTAGGGTCATCAGAATGAGGGTTCGGCCTGTCCACAGTATTTTTGTGATGCTGTATCTGCGGTTTTTATTTGGCTGCTGGAAAGTATATGAAGGGAGTTAAAACGCCTCACCGTGCAATGACACAAGTTTATCGCGCGTTTATTGAGCACTTTATGGCGTATGTCCAACGTGCTGGGGGATGGTTCACGATTTTTGAAACAACCGGATAAAATGAAGGGATTAAACTTGGGGTGAAACGAAGTGCAAATTTTATTCGGAGGGCAGGTAAGTGTGATGTTACCCGCCCCTGGATTCATGCTGTTACTTTAACAATGCAGCCCACTGCTCAACCCATGGGTTAGAGATAGATTCGGGTTCGGGATGATCGTTAGCATCAATGGCTAAAACTGTGCCCACACGTTTAGCACCCTGCTCTTGCAGTAAGGCATCAAACTGCTTCCCGCCACCACAAAAATGCTCGTAGTTGCTGTCACCTAATGCAATCAAACCGTAATGCAATTCAGGCTGGTAACCGATTTTGTCTTTGAGCGCCTGAAACAGTGGAACAATACTGTCTGGCAAATCGCCCTGGCCGGTTGTGGAAGTCACAACCAACACATATTGATCGCGATATTTTTGCCAGTCTGCGAGTTCAGGATCTTCGAATACTGTTGCTTTATGACCATTCTTTTTTAGGATCGCTGCGGCTTCTTCTGCCACCAACAGCGAGTTTCCATACATTGTGCCTACAAAAATTCCCACTTCGGCCATCAGTTAACTCCTTGCGTTACGGCTGTATTATTCATCCTGGCCGTTGCTTGCAACAAACTCAACCTTTTCGATATCACTGAGCAATCCGCTCCAGCCAAACTGTGACATCATCTGCATCCATGTGTCATCAAGGCTGGCACGAAGACACAGCGGTTCACCGGTAACCGGATGATTTAGCGAAAGCTGACTTGCATGAAGCATTAAACGCTGGCAGCCAAAATGTTCAGCAGCGGCCCGGTTTTGGCGCAAATCGCCATGTTTTGAGTCACCAATCATCGGGTGGCGTAAGTGAGACATATGACGGCGTAACTGATGTTTACGACCCGTTTTAGGTTCCAGTTCAACCAGGCTGTAGCGCGCTGTTGGGTAACGCCCAACCGGAACCGGCATTTCTACCGTTGCCAACCCACGATAATGCGTTACCGCAGGCTGTGCCTCTTTATCCTGAGTCGCTTTTTTATCGGCGATTTTATCCAGCTCTTCAACGAGCGGGTAATCAAGCACCGCATCATCTTCAAGCCAGCCACGCGTCACAGCATGGTAGCGCTTCTGAATCTGGTGATTTTCGAACTGCTGAGATAACAAATGCGCGACTTCGCTGGAAAGCGCCATCAGCAACACGCCGGATGTGGGTCTATCGAGGCGATGAACGGTGAAAACGTGTTTGCCGATTTGATCACGTACGGTTTGCATCACAAAAACGGTTTCATGCCGGTCAAGCCAGCTACGGTGAACTAACCAACCAGAAGGTTTATTAACCGCCACCAGCCACTCATCCTGATAAATAATTTCCAGCATTATTTCGTGTCACTCGCAAACAAGGCATCAAGATCTTGCAACGCTTTTAGCAGCGGATCGCGCCCGATATGTGCCGCATCCAGCGCCATTTCGTAATAAGGCGCGAGGGCAAAATCAGCAGGCAGAGGGTGTTGAGCGTCAAGAAGTGCGTGCATTCGGGGAATCAGAACCCACTGTAGCCATTCATGGGGCTGCATTGTATCCAGGCAAAACGGCTGCGTGCTTTCAAAGGCTTCAGCGTTCGGTGCACAGCCCTGCCAAAGTTGATGGTCACGCAAAACTTGTTCAATGATAAGTAAATGCTGGCGTACCAGCGCGTGGCGTTCCATGAAAACCTCCGGCATCAGTCAAAAGAAGCCGGCAATCATACCACTTCTTGCTAGGGGCGAAAAAAAGCATAAAAAAAGGGAGCACTGTATAAAACAGTGCTCCCGGTTCGTTTCGCAGCTAATCCGGCTACTTTTGGTGCTCCCTGCTCGTCCGTGACAACTATGTCCTGTGGTCTCCTGACCTACATTCCTTCGTACTCGCGTCCTGCTACCATCATCCTGAGGTGTTCCGGCATCATCCTGATGCAATATCCTTCGGTCTTCCAGACCCACCGAACATCCAAATTCGGCTCTCTTTCTCCGTCCTGGAGGTGTCCCTTACTCTTCCTGAGTGATCCTTGCTTCGTCCCGAAGCCTTCCTTGCAACACCATCCTGGTGTGTTCCGCTTCTTCAATGAAGTGACATCATCCTGACATCTCCTTCACTTCCCGACTTCCTGTCGACGGACATAGAATCTACCATTTCGTTCACTCTGGCAAGGCACTCACAACTGAAGCTTAAGATAACCTTCATTCAAAAGTCGATCAGAATAAACGTAACATTATGATAATTAATAATAATATTTTTAACCGTCAAATAAAGTCTGCATGTAAAGTTAGAGATCTCTTACAGCTTGTGTAAGAGATCTCTCACAAGCCCATCAGCGATCTTCGCTTAAATAACCTGTGGCTCAAGGTTGTTAAGGAATGAAATCAGCGATGGAGCGAGTGTTTTGCGCTGCTTAGTACCAATTTTCTCCAGCACAACTTCACCCGTTAAATTGCAAAGCGACACCACTTCCATTTCATCCGGAGTGGTTGCCAGGAACAGTGTCGGCGGGATTTTCAGACGTTTTTGCGTAACTAAATGGCCAATCAGGTTTTCCTGAACGCGCTGAAAATCATCTTCGCTCCAGGCCTGTAACAACGTTAACGCCTGCTTGCCCAAAAGCGCTGGCATATCGCCGGCAAATTGCGTGGTGTAGAACTGATGCGCCGCAGGCTGTAATGCAATGTCCATTGCTCGCTCTACCGCACTTAGATCGTTTTCCGGTGTAAAAGGCTGCGGTTGCCAACGCACATCGTCATCCGTCGTTGTCACGATACACGGCGACGGTACACCATATAATTCTTCGCTTACAGGCCATCCACCTACCTGCTCACGCCATGCATGACAAAAGCGATTGGTAAAATCTTCCAGTGCCTGACGTACGTCGTTATCCACCAATTTCTCACTCCCTCAAGGCTGCGGTACAATAAAGGCCAATTGTACCTGCATTCTATTGGTGACACATGTCTTATGAAAAACACCAGGCGCTGAGCGGCCTGACGCTGGGCAAGCCAACCGCTTACCAGGATAAATACCAGGCATCTTTACTACAGCCTGTACCACGTAGTCTTAATCGTGACCCGCTTGGCTTACAGGCTGATAACCTGCCATTTAGTGGCGGCGATATCTGGACCTTGTACGAGCTGTCCTGGCTAAACAGTAATGGTTTACCTCAGGTCGCAGTCGGGCATGTGCAGCTTGATGCAAACAGCGTGAATCTGATTGAGTCCAAAAGCTTTAAGCTTTATTTAAATAGCTTCAACCAGACGCAATTTGCCGACTGGGAAACCGTTCAGGAGACGTTAAAGCGTGATTTAAGCGCCTGCGCGCAGGGCGATGTGAGTGTGGTGTTATTCCGCCTGCATGAACTTGAAGGCCAGGAAATTGCGGCGTTCACCGGCGAGTGTATTGACGACCAAAATATCACTATTGATAACTATGAATTTAACACCGATTACCTCAGTGGTGCAGCTGGTGACGAAATCGTAGAGGAAACACTGGTGAGCCACCTGCTGAAATCTAATTGCCTGATCACCCACCAGCCAGATTGGGGTTCCGTGCAGATTCGCTACCGTGGCCCACGCATTGACCGGGAAAAGCTGCTGCGCTACCTGGTGTCTTTCCGTCATCACAATGAATTCCACGAACAATGCGTTGAGCGCATCTTCAATGACATCCAGCATTTTTGTCACCCGGAAAGCCTGAGCGTTTACGCACGCTATACCCGTCGTGGAGGACTAGATATCAACCCGTGGCGCACAAATACCGATTTCCACCCGGCATTTGGCCGCCTGGTTCGCCAATAAGTGCGAAACACCTCGCAGCCTACGGAGGGATTATTGTTTTCAGGTTGTTAAATTCAGCTTAGCGAGGCTATTGTAATCATTGGGAGCGGCACTTTACGCTTCGTAAGGAGTTAACTTGATTACACATATTAGCCCGCTAGGCTCAATGGATATGTTGTCGCAACTGGAAGTGGACATGCTTAAACGCACGGCCAGTAGCGACCTTTATCAACTGTTTCGCAATTGTTCACTTGCCGTACTTAACTCAGGAAGCCAGACCGATAGCAGTAAAGAGCTGTTGTCGCGTTACGAAAACTTCGATATCAACATCTTGCGCCGCGAACGTGGTGTCAAACTCGAACTGATTAACCCTCCTGAAGACGCTTTCGTCGATGGTCGTATCATCCGGGCTTTGCAAGCTAACTTGTTTGCCGTATTACGCGATATTTTATTCGTCAACGGCCAGCTATCCAGCGCAGGTCGCTTCCAGAATCTCGATCTGGAAGACCCGGCAAATATCACCAATATGGTGTTCTCTATCTTACGTAATGCCCGTGCACTGCACGTCGGCGAAGCGCCAAACCTGGTCGTATGCTGGGGTGGGCACTCAATCAACGAAAACGAATACCTCTATGCGCGTCGCGTCGGCACTCAACTAGGCTTGCGTGAGCTCAATATTTGTACCGGCTGTGGCCCTGGCGCTATGGAAGCCCCAATGAAGGGGGCGGCTGTAGGCCACGCTCAACAACGCTACAAAGAAAGCCGTTTTATTGGCATGACAGAACCGTCAATCATTGCAGCAGAGCCACCGAATCCATTGGTGAATGAGCTGATTATCATGCCGGATATCGAAAAGCGCCTTGAAGCGTTTGTTCGTATTGCGCATGGCATCATTATCTTCCCAGGTGGGGTAGGTACTGCGGAAGAGCTGCTTTACCTGCTCGGCATTTTGATGAATCCTCACAACCATGATCAAGTATTGCCATTGATTCTGACCGGGCCGAAAGAAAGTGCTGACTATTTCCGTGTACTCGACGAGTTCATAGTCAATACCGTGGGTGAGCAAGCACGCCGTCATTATCAAATCATTATTGACGACCCGGCTGAAGTGGCCCGTCAGATGAAAAAGGCCATGCCGAAAGTAAAAGAGAATCGCCGTGAAACGGGTGATGCTTATAGCTTCAACTGGTCGATTCGAATCGCGCCGGATTTGCAGATGCCGTTTGAGCCAACCCATGAAAACATGGCAAATCTCAAGTTGTATCCAGACCAACCAGCAGAACAACTGGCGGCCTCTTTACGTAGGGCATTTTCAGGAATTGTTGCGGGTAACGTTAAAGAAGGCGGGATCCGTGCAATTGAACAGTTCGGCCCCTATAAGATCCACGGTGATGCAGACATGATGAAACGCATGGATGTTCTTCTTCAGGGTTTTGTCGCTCAACACCGTATGAAATTACCTGGCAGTGCTTACATTCCTTGCTACGAAATCTGCACCTGAATCCCAAGGGCGGAAGTACTCCGCCCATCTTTTTTTCTCCATTTTTTCACCCTTCTCCAGATTTATTCACCCTCCTGAATGTTACCGGTATCAGAATTTATCACTACATAAAAACTTATGCTTTCATATAAATTGTCTCTAAAAATCGTGCTTATACAGACAATTACACCACACCACACCACACCACAATAATGAAACTGCGTTTTATAAACTAAAATAAATTCAATTTTAGGGTATAAACACTGCCTGAAATATCACGCACAGACTGAAAAACTGCAAAAAACCATACAAACAGTGGATTCTTACATTTGGGATCTCGATCACTGATGAATTGACGACATGAATGTATCTTTCCGCCCGCTGATTATCACTGGCCAAAATTACTATAAAACCCACCGTAAACAGCATTAAGTTTCAGTAGTCAATGGCAAGTCATCGCGATTGAACCAGATTTCGAATCATATGTTCCTTTGGAGAAGTAGTAGATGGAAACCACTCAAACCGGCAGTATTGCCTCTGTCGAGAGCAAAAGTTCATGGCGCAAGTCCGATACCATGTGGATGCTGGGGCTATACGGCACCGCAATTGGTGCAGGCGTTTTGTTCTTGCCAATTAACGCCGGTGTTGGCGGCCTGATCCCGCTGTTCATCATGGCAATTCTCGCCTTCCCGATGACTTTCTTTGCCCACCGTGGCCTGACTCGCTTCGTGCTGTCAGGTAAAAACCCGGGTGAAGACATCACCGAAGTTGTAGAAGAGCACTTTGGTGTGGGCGCAGGTAAAGTCATCACCCTGCTCTACTTCTTTGCTATCTACCCAATTTTGCTGGTTTATAGCGTTGCTATTACCAACACCGTTGATAGTTTTATTACTCATCAGTTGGGTCTGGTTTCTCCGCCGCGCGCGCTTTTGTCCCTGATTCTGATCGTCGGCCTGATGACTATCGTTCGTTTCGGCGAGCAGATGATCGTTAAAGCGATGAGTATTTTGGTCTTCCCATTTGTTGCCGCTCTGATGATTTTGGCTCTGTATCTGATCCCTAACTGGAGCAGCGCTGCATTCGATACCATGTCATTTAGCGCAAGCCCGGCAACCGGTAGCGGTTTGTGGATGACATTGTGGCTGGCAATTCCGGTCATGGTGTTCTCCTTTAACCACTCACCAATCATCTCTGCATTCGCTGTAGCGAAACGTAATGAGTACGGTGAAGAAGCTGAGAAAAAATGCTCCCGCATCCTGTCCTACGCACACATCATGATGGTCATTACCGTGATGTTCTTCGTATTCAGCTGCGTACTGAGCCTTTCTCCAGCAAATCTGGCGGAAGCAAAAGCACAGAACATCTCTATTCTCTCTTACCTGGCTAACCACTTTAATGCGCCAGTGATTGCGTGGATGGCACCGATTATCGCTATCGTCGCTATCACCAAATCCTTCCTCGGCCACTATTTAGGTGCTCGTGAAGGCTTCAACGGAATGGTTATCAAGTCCCTGCGCGGCAAAGGTAAGAGCATCGAAATCAGTAAGCTGAACCGTATTACTGCAATCTTCATGCTGGTGACCACCTGGATTGTTGCCACCCTGAACCCAAGCATTCTGGGGATGATTGAAACTCTCGGCGGCCCAATCATTGCGATGATTCTGTTCCTGATGCCGATGTATGCGATTCAGAAGGTCCCGGCGATGCGCAAATACAGCGGCCATATCAGCAATATATTTGTGGTAATTATGGGTCTGGTCGCTATTTCTGCTATCTCTTACTCTCTATACTCGCTGTTCATCTAACAGTTCTAAACCGCCGGCTTCCTGCTGGCGGTTTTTTCATTAAGTTATTCAGGCAACGGACGCAACATGATTAGCGTATTCGATATTTTCAAAATCGGTATTGGCCCTTCCAGCTCCCATACCGTCGGCCCGATGAAAGCCGGTAAGCAATTCGCAGACGATTTAATCGCGCAAGGGATTTTGCAGAACGTCACGCGGGTAGTGGTTGATGTATATGGTTCACTTTCCCTCACCGGCAAAGGCCACCATACCGATATCGCCATTATCATGGGTCTTGCTGGCAACATGCCGGACACCGTCGATATCGATGCTATCCCTCACTTCATTCAGGACGTGAATACTCACGGTCGTCTGTTACTGGCAAATGGCCAGCGTGAAGTGGAATTCCCGGTCGATAGCTGCATGAACTTCCATGAAGACAATCTTTCACTGCACGAAAACGGAATGCGCATTACTGCGTTAGCCGGTGATAAAGCTATCTACAGCCAAACTTATTACTCCATCGGCGGCGGTTTTATCGTTGATGAAGCACACTTTGGCCTCGAAGAGACTCAACAGACTGTCGTTCCATATCCATATAAGAGTGCGGCAGATTTGCAGCGTCATTGCAAAGAAAGCGGGCTTTCATTGTCAGGCTTGATGATGCTGAATGAACGCGCGATGCGTCCTCAGTCTGAAATTGATGCACACTTTGCCAACGTATGGAACGTCATGCGCAGCGGTATCGAAAGAGGTATCACCACCGAAGGCGTGCTGCCGGGTAAAATGCGTGTACCGCGCCGCGCCGCAGCATTGCGCAGAATGTTGGTCAGCAGTGATAAGAACAACTCCGACCCAATGGCTGTTGTGGATTGGATTAACATGTTCGCCCTGGCGGTGAATGAAGAAAATGCTGCCGGTGGGCGTGTTGTTACAGCCCCAACAAACGGCGCATGTGGCATCGTTCCAGCGGTTCTGGCCTATTACGACAAATTTATTCGCGAAGTTAATACCAATTCTTGTGCGCGGTATTTCCTTGCCGCCGGTGCGATTGGTTCTCTGTATAAGATGAACGCATCAATTTCTGGTGCAGAAGTCGGTTGCCAGGGAGAGGTCGGCGTTGCCTGTTCGATGGCGGCGGCAGGTCTTGCTGAGTTGTTGGGTGGCAGCCCAAGCCAGGTGTGTATTGCTGCGGAAATCGGCATGGAACATAACCTTGGTCTGACATGTGACCCGGTTGCCGGGCAAGTTCAGGTGCCATGCATTGAGCGTAATGCTATTGCGGCAGTGAAAGCGGTGAATGCGGCACGTATGGCATTGCGCCGTACCAGCGAACCTCGCGTCTGCCTTGATAAGGTTATCGACACCATGTACGAAACAGGCAAAGACATGAACGCCAAATATCGAGAAACTTCTCGCGGCGGTCTGGCTATGAAAGTGTCCTGCGATTAAAAACAAAAACCCGCTGAAAGCGC
>NZ_LXEO01000039.1 GCF_001654865.1 Buttiauxella noackiae ATCC 51607
CGGCATTGCGCTGAAAGCGGGTTTTTTTATGCCATCTACTTAGCGCAAATCGCCCACTTTCACGTGGTCCATATCATCAAACACCTGGTTCTCGCCAACCATACCCCAGATAAAGGTATACGCACGCGTACCCACACCTGAGTGAATTGACCAGCTTGGTGAGATCACAGCTTGCTCGTTCTGCATCACAATGTGACGAGTTTCTTGCGGCTGGCCCATCATGTGGAATACACAGCTATCCTGCTCAAGTCCGAAGTAGAAATAGACTTCCATACGACGTTCGTGAGTATGGCAAGGCATAGTGTTCCACAGGTTGCCAGGTTCCAGTTGGGTCAGACCCATGCTCAGTTGGCAGGTTTCCAGTACATCCGGAACGAAGTACTTATTGATGGTACGACGGTTGCTGGTAACGCTGTCGCCCAGAGTAACCGGAGAAACATCCGCAGGCGTTACGCGCTTGGTTGGGTAAGCAGTATGAGCCGGTGCGCAGTTATAGTAGAAGCGCGCTGGGTTTGCCGGGTCAATGCTTGCAAACACCACTTCTTTAGCACCTTTACCAACATACAGACCATCACGAGAGCCAATTTCGTAGCAAGTTCCATCGACAGTAATTGTGCCCTGCCCGCCGATGTTAATCACACCCAGTTCACGACGCTCCAGGAAGTAGCTCACGCCTAACTGTTTACCTACTTCACCGCCAACGCTCACAGTGCGAGTTACTGGCATGACACCACCAACAATGATGCGGTCAATGTGGCTGTAAGTCATGGTGTACTCATCGGCGGTAAAAATAGTTTCAATCAGAAACTCTTTACGCAGACCGGCAGTATCCAGCGTTTTTGCATGATCACTATGAATGCTTTGACGAATATCCATTATTTTCCCTTACTGGAATAAGAGGCGGAAATAAAATCACGCCCGTTACTATTAATAATAATTTAGCAATTAAAATATAGTTGTTCACAGAAACCCTACATTTAACTGCACCACAAAGACAGTTTATCACCAGAATAAATAAATAATGTGATCCAAATTGAAATATTGTTTCAATTTGATTGAAGTGCAGTTCCGATCGGTAGATAGTTTATCTCACGACGCGTTACCTGGCAGATTAGCCGAGGTAATTAGCTCAATAAGATTTATGAAACTGCCATTAAGAGCAAATAGCATCTCTGACCCAACATACTCATTAATCAGGGAAAACAAACGGTTTTCGCCGCTAACTGTTAAGTCATTTTTTCATTAACACGCTGTAATTAATGAAAAAATCATAAGGAATTACCATGAAGATCAAAACTACTATTGAACGCATTCCTGGTGGGATGATGTTGGTTCCATTGATACTTGGAGCTATTTTAAATACTTTCGCTCCAGATACTGGTGCCTATTTTGGTTCATTTACTAAAGGGATGATAAGCGGCACCGTTCCAATTCTGGCGGTCTGGTTCTTCTGTATTGGTGCCTCAATTGATCTTCGTGCTACAGGTACGGTTCTGCGTAAATCTGGCACCCTGGTACTGACCAAAATTGCCGTTGCCTGGGTTGTAGCAATGATTGCCGCCTCCTTTATTCCTGAAGGCGGTATTCAGACCGGTATGTTTGCAGGTTTGTCCGTTCTGGCCCTCGTTTCTGCGATGGACATGACCAACGGTGGCCTGTATGCGAGCCTGATGAACCAGTACGGTACTAAAGAAGAGTCAGGTGCATTTGTCCTGATGTCTCTGGAATCTGGCCCACTGATGACCATGGTGATTCTGGGTTCCGCAGGTCTGGCTTCATTTGAACCTCACCACTTTATCGGTGCCGTGCTGCCATTCCTGATTGGTTTTGCGTTGGGTAACCTTGACCACGATTTCCGTGCTTTCTTTAGTAAAGCAACGCCTGTCCTGATTCCGTTCTTCGGCTTTGCGTTGGGTAACACCATCAACCTGGGCGTGATTATGGATACCGGTCTGCTGGGTATCATGCTGGGTGTTGCGGTTATCGTAGTGACTGGTATTCCTTTGATTCTTGCCGATAAATACATCGGTGGCGGTAACGGTACAGCGGGTATTGCAGCATCTTCCGCAGCAGGGGCTGCAGTAGCAAACCCGGTTATCATTGCACAAATCAATCCGGCATTTGAGCCAGTAGCCGCATCAGCAACAGCTCTGGTTGCAGCAAGTGTGATTGTGACAGCAATTCTGGTACCAATTATTACCGCGCTGTATTCAAGGCGTATGGGCGGCAAAGTCGTAAAAGCTAAAAAGGCTGAAGCCGTCGAAATGACGCATTAATTTCAGAATGCTTTAATAAAAAATGGAGCCTTTCGGCTCCATTTTTTTATCTTACAGCGCAGATTTAAGTCGCTGAACTGCCTCGTAAAGCTGCTCTTCAGTGGCCGTTGCGTAAGAGAAACGTAGCGTTTTCTTATCAGCATTATCACTAAAGAAGAACTCACCAGGTACATACACGACTCCTTTTTCCAGGGTCTGTTGTAACCAACGAGTGGTATCAAATTCATAGCGGAAAGCGGCCCACAAGAACATCCCACCCTGCGGCTGATTGAAGGTAATATGCTCACCGAGTTCCTGTTGTAAAAACGTAGACAAACTCAGACACTTCTTCTTATACGCTTCACGAATAAGCTCGATTTGCGGGTTCAGGCGCTCAAGTGTGAGATACGCCGACACCAGCGATTGCGTAAAGGAATTAGCATGCAAATCTGTAGCTTGTTTAATGATGGCCACTTTTTGCTTCATCCACTCGGGCAAAACAATCCAACCTACACGCAGACCTGGTGCCAGAATCTTAGAAAACGTTGAGGTATACACGACGTTATCTCTGCTGCCGCGTTCAGTAGCCACTTGCAGCAAGGTTTTTTCTCGAGCTTCAGAGAAGCTAATAGCCCCATACGGATCGTCTTCAACGATGACAAAATGGTGCTCTTCTGCCAGCTTGACCAGTTTTTCACGGCGACTGGCACTGAGTGTTGTGCCGCTTGGGTTGCCAAATGTCGGAACGATGTAGACGCCTTTAATACGCGTTGTTTTCAGCAATTCTTCCAGTTCATCGACGATCATACCGTGCTCGTCGCTGCCCACTGATTTCACATTGGCTTCATTGAGGCTGAGGATTTGCAGCGTCGCCAGATAAGTTGGGCGCTCAACAACAAACACATCACCCGGATTCACCAGCGCACGCATCAGCAAATCCAATGCTTGCTGCGAACCAGAAGTGATCAGGAGTTGATCCGCAGTAGTGGTAATGCCACGTTCCTGGCAAAGTCCAACGAGTTGATGACGTAATTCAACATTGCCTTCAGTCAAACCATATTGAAAAGCATCGTTAAAATTCTCAGCGACCACTTTTTGAGTCGCTATACCTAACCCTTCGGTATCAAACAATTCGCTGGAAGGAATGCCGCCAGCAAGAGAAATCACGCCTGGCATTTTGCTGTGTTTCAATAATTCTCTGATTGCTGATGGTTGTAGAGCCTGAATACGATGTGCGAGGTGTGAACTATTACTCATGTTGTTGTCTCTAATTTTTCTATTCGCTTAAAATATACATAGCAACCTAATTAGTTAGCAATGTATTTTCAGATCAATAAGTACGACTTTTATTGCGAGCCGCTTTCCTGATTACGCGTCCCGAATTCGCGGTCACTCTACAGAAATGTTAGTGTGTACAAAGCAAATATCGAAAGCGAAATATCCATGATGATTCATTTACTTATCGTTGACGCCCTGAACCTGATACGTCGTATCCATGCGGTCCAGGGGTCCCCCTGCGTTGAAACTTGTCTGCATGCCCTTGATGCGCTGATAACACACAGTCAACCTACACATGCTGTTGCCGTGTTTGACGACGAAGACCGCCGTGAAGGTTGGCGACATCAGGTCTTGCCAGACTATAAAGCGGGGCGCGCACCAATGCCAGATACCTTGCATCAAGAAATGCCACTCTTACGGGAAGCTTTCGCTAAAAGAGGTGTGGCTTGTTGGCATTCCCAGGGAAATGAAGCAGATGACCTGGCGGCAACTCTTGCAGTAAAAGTCGCAGCCGGTGGGCATCGAGCCACCATCGTTTCGACCGATAAAGGTTTTTGCCAACTGTTAGCGCCCACTATTCAAATTCGTGATTATTTTCAAAAGCGCTGGTTGGATGCGCCTTTTATTGCGCAGGAATATGGCGTTCAGCCTGAACAGTTGGCTGATTTCTGGGGACTTGCAGGGATAAGCAGCAGCAAAATTTCCGGCGTTCCGGGCATTGGGCCGAAAAGTGCCACGCAGTTAATCAATCAATTTTCCACACTGGAAGCGCTGTACGAAAGGCTGGATGAAGTGCCAGAAAAATGGCGCAAGAAATTAGAGCAGCATAGGGAAGTTGCGTTTATTAGCCGCCAGGTTGCAAAGCTACAGACGGATTTGGTGCTTGATGGGAATTTGCAGCAGTTACGTTTGCCGAATGGAATACCCTCACCATAGCCCTCTCTATGAGGAGAGGGTTGGGATGAGGGGCGAATTATTATCTTTCGTCGCGACGACCACCGACAGCCGCCCACATACGGCGCACATGCACGGTCACTTCTTCACGGTCGTGATATAACTGGCGAGCCTGAATCTCAGCGCTGATACCATGTTCTGCCAGTTTTTCATGAATCAATGCCAGGTTTTGCGACACTTCTTCATAACGTTTCTTCATTGGCAGCTTAAGGTTGAAAATGGTTTCACGGCACCAGCCATTAACCAGCCACGTTGCCATCAGACTCGCTACTTTCGCCGGTTTCTCAACCATGTCACAGACCATCCAGGAGATGTTATTGCGGCTTGGCTTGTATTTGAAACCGTCTTCCTGCAACCAGGTCACCTGCCCTGTGTCCATCAGACTTTGCGCCATTGGGCCGTTGTCGACTGAACAAACCCACATGTTGCGTTGCGTTAATTGGTAAGTCCAACCGCCTGGACAGGCTCCAAGGTCAACGGCATGCATCCCGTTTGCCAGACGCTCATCCCACTCATCAGCCGGAATAAAAGTATGGAAAGCCTCTTCCAGTTTCAGCGTTGAACGGCTTGGCGCCTCAGAAGGCAATTTCAGACGTTGGATGCCCATATAGAAAGGCGAGTTGTTATTGCTATAGGAATAGCCGGTATAGCAACAGCCGGGCGCGATAAAAAACACATGCACTACCGGGCGTTTTGGCGTTTCGTAATTGGTAAGAACCCCTGCTTCACGCAGGCTTGCACGCAGTGGCACCGTCAGCTTACGGCAGAACTTCATCAACTCTTTGCTTTCATTGGTGTCGGCAACTTCAACGCGAAGATCGCCGCCTTTTTCTACGACACCTGTCAGCATTCCGGTGATTGGCGTAATACGATCGTCAGTTGGAAGATCTTTGAGCAGTTCACCGGCAACAAACATCTGACGAGCAAAGATCAAATCTTTAAATGGCAGCTCACGCGCAAGCTTATCGGCATCATCTTGCTGATAACATTCGTAAATAACATAACCGCTGTTTTCTTTAACACGAGCAAAACCAAAAATGTCGCGTTGACTGGCCTTATCGGTAATCTCTGCCGCACACTCTTTCTCAAAACCTTGTCGGCAATACAAAATAACTTTATTCATGGCTTACGCCCCTACGTTTCAGGCGCATTGCACCAATCAACATCAATATCCAACCGGCCAGAAAACTGATTCCACCGACGGGGGTAACAAACGCCCAAAGGCGTAAATGAGACAGCGCCAGACAATAAAGGCTGCCGCTAAATAGAACTGTACCGAGCGCCATAAATACGCTGCTCCAGTAAAACCAAATGCTGATCCGGCGCTGCATAGCGACCGCCAGACCAAAAATGGCTAATGTGTGAAACGCCTGATATTCAAGGCCGGTTTGAATCCAGCCCATCTCCACAACACCAAGCGTTTTGCTCAAAACGTGAGCCCCGAAGGCTCCGAGAGCAACAAAGACAAAACCGCTAATTGCGGTAAAAATCAGCATGAAACGGCTGGTCATGGTGTAACCCTAAATTAAGGCGTAGCGGCCTGGCTACGCGATGGTTTGCTTATTGATCGTAGCGAAAACGGAATTTTTCTTGTTCGCTCGCAGTTTTCGCCAGAATCCACTGCCTGAAGGCCGCTATTTTACCCAGTTCTGCCTGGCTGTCATGACAAACAAGATAAAACGCGTTTTTACTCACCAGAACATCATTAAATGGGCAAACTAAGCGGCCCGCTTCAAGCTCGGATTGCGCCATAACATTATTCGCCAATGCAATGCCTTGCCCGTGAATTGCAGCCTGTAACACCATCGCACTGTGGCTGAAGATGGGGCCTTGCTGCACATTAATATGGCTTACGCCTAATTGGCGAGTATAGGTCTGCCAGTCTCGACGAGAAGCATCATGCAGCAAAGTATGATGGGCTAAATCTTCAGGGGTTTTAATTGGTTTATCGCCCGTTAACAGCAAAGGCGAGCAGACCGGCAGCAAATATTCTGCATAAAGCTTTTCCACTCGCAAACCTGGCCAGTTTC
This sequence comes from Buttiauxella noackiae ATCC 51607, assembly GCF_001654865.1. Taxonomy (GTDB): domain Bacteria; phylum Pseudomonadota; class Gammaproteobacteria; order Enterobacterales; family Enterobacteriaceae; genus Buttiauxella; species Buttiauxella noackiae. The sequence goes on from NZ_LXEO01000039.1 coordinate 6,518, forward strand.
CACGCCCGTAAAAAATCGCGACGTCGACATCATCAGAAAGTTTATCTTCCTGGCGGTCAACAGCCTGGATTCGTACGTCGATTCCCGGATAAGCTGTATTAAAGCTAGTTAGGCGTGGCACAAGCCAGTGAATGGCAAAACTTGGCAGTAAACTGACCGTTAATGCACCTTTAGCGCTTCGCGCCTGAAGCTTACGCGTTGCTTCTGTCAGCTGCGAAAATATCTCTTTGATGTCCAGATAGTAACTCTGCCCCTCCTCAGTCAGCAACAAAGAGCGGTTGCGGCGGCGGAACAGTTTCAGGCCCAGAAAATCCTCCAGAGACTTAATCTGGTGGCTCACGGCGGCCTGTGTCACGAATAACTCATCAGCCGCTTTAGTAAAACTCAGGTGGCGAGCAGCGGCGTCAAATACACGTAAGGCATTTAAAGGTGGCAAACGCTTGGACATAGTTGATTGGCTTAAATGTTAAAGTCTATTAACAAACAGGTGAACTTAGTTAACCTATTAGTTTTTTTTATCTGAGCCATTATAAATTGTCCGTTGAGGATGCACCAGCAAATACCTATAGTGGCGTCACTTCCTGAGCCGGAACGAAAAGTTATCTGAAATGCGTGTTTCGGAGGGCTTTTGGCTTACGGTTGTGATGTTGTGTTGTTGTGTTTGCAATTGGTCTGGCATTCCAGACCCCGGTAGCTAAGCTACCCCTTTTTCACTTCCTGTACATTTACCCTGTCTGTCCATAGTGATTAATGTAGCACCGCAAATTGCGGTGCTTTTTTTTGCCTGTACTTTGCGCGAAAGTCTGAGCAAAAAGGTTACTGATCCAGTTCAACCATCTCTTTCACATCCGTACGGTTAATCTGCTGCTTATTACCGTTGGCATCTTTATAAGAAATCATCCCGGTTTCATCATCAGTTTTCGGTTTGCCATCGGACACGATGGTACGGCCATCGTTGGTGTGCATTACGTAATTCGGGCTGGAACATCCTGAAAGACCAAAAGCCATAACACCAACAAATACTGCTGCGGCTGCCTTGTTCATATTCTTCTCCTTAGTAGCGTTTAATGCTGATTAACACTAAAAAATAAAGTAGGTGAAATACTCACCTAACATTAATTAGCATAACTCTCTTTCGTGAGCTTGCCAGTTTTGCAGATTATTCCGAAGGTCATTGATCCCTTGTGTGATTAAAGCAAATGCGCCACGATCTACGGATTGGATACGAGGAAAATCATGAAAACTTTTAATCCTGCCCAGTTTCGCAGCCAGTTTCCGGCACTGGCAGATGCGGGTGTCTATCTCGACAGCGCTGCAACCACACTCAAACCTCTCGCCGTTATTGAAGCGACTCAACAGTTTTATAGCCTCAGTGCCGGTAATGTTCACCGCAGCCAATTTGCAGCGGCACAGCGTCTTACAGAACGCTATGAGGCAGCTCGCGACAGCGTAGCGACTCTACTCAACGCGCCTTCAGGCAAAGATATCGTCTGGACTCGTGGCACCACCGAAGCAATCAACCTGGTAGCACAGTGCTATGCACGCCCTCGCCTGCAACCTGGTGACGAAATTATTGTTAGCGAAGCCGAACACCACGCTAACTTTGTGCCGTGGTTAATGGTCGCGGAGCAAACTGGTGCAAAAGTCATTAAGCTGCCGCTGGGCAAAGATTACCTCGCTGATTTAAGCAAACTGCCCGAATTGCTGAACGAGCGGACTAAAATTCTGGCATTAGGCCAGATGTCTAATGTTACGGGTGGCTGCCCGGATCTGGTTAAAGCCATCACTGCCGCTCATGCAGCAGGCGCGGTTGTAATGGTCGATGGGGCGCAAGGCATAGTGCATTGCCCACCTGACGTACAAGCATTAGATATCGATTTTTATGCTTTCTCCGCCCATAAGCTTTACGGCCCAACCGGCATCGGCGCGCTCTACGGCAAAAGCGAACTGCTGGAAGAAATGTCTCCTTGGCTTGGCGGCGGCAAAATGATTACTCACGTCTCGTTTGAAGGTTTTAAAACGCAGCCGGTACCGTATCGCTTTGAAGCAGGCACGCCAAATGTAGCGGGAGTTATCGGCTTGAGTGCTGCTCTTGAGTGGTTGGAAAGCGTTGATTTGCAGGAGGCTGAAGCATATAGCCGAGGCCTTGCGACTCTCGCTGAAGCGCAGTTGGCTAAACGCCCAGGTTTTCGCAGTTTTCGCTGCCAGGATTCAAGCCTGCTGGCGTTCGATTTCACCGGCGTTCACCACAACGATATGGTCACGTTATTGGCTGAAGCGGGTATTTCCCTGCGTGCCGGTCAACATTGTGCACAGCCGCTGCTCGCCGCATTAGGGGTGAGCGGGACACTACGCGCCTCTTTTGCACCATACAATACGCAAAGCGATGTGGATGCGCTGGTCAAAGCCATCGACAATGCACTGGAAATTTTGGTGGATTAAATGACAAGTGGATTCCTGGCCGGTCACCCTTTCGGCACCTCAATCACCGCTGACAACCTACGAGCCACATTCGCTCCATTGCAGCAATGGGAAGATAAATACCGCCAGCTGATCCTGCTAGGGAAACAGCTTCCAGCACTCCCGGCTGATTTAAAGTGCGAAAATATCGAGATTGCAGGCTGTGAAAACCGCGTCTGGTTGGGTCACAACCTTCAGGCAGATGGCACTCTGCATTTCTATGGGGATAGCGAAGGGCGAATCGTTCGGGGCTTGCTGGCGGTGTTGCTCACCGCAGTTGAAGGGAAAACAGCGGAACAACTGCTCAATGAAGATCCGCTCGCCCTGTTTGATGATTTAGGGTTACGTAATCAGCTGAGTGCTTCACGTAGCAGCGGGCTTGCGGCATTAGCGCAAGCCGTACGTGTTGCGGCTCAGGCCTGATTACGCGCAGCTTTCGCCATCATTTTCTTTAAAACATGGGACACCGCCACGAAGCCAAAACTGGCGGTGACCATGGTTGCCGCACCAAAACCGGATGCACAATCCATACGTTTCGGGCCATCAGCGGTGCTTTTCATGGCGCACACGGAACCATCAGCCTGCGGGTAAACCAGCGCTTCGGTGGAAAACACGCAATCCACACCCAGCTTCCCTTTGCTGTTCTTCACTACACCAAAATCACTTTTTAATCTTTCACGCAGTTTTGCTGCCAGCGGATCCTGAATCGTTTTTGCCAGATCGGTAACCTGGATCTGCGTTGGATCGATTTGCCCACCCGCACCACCGGTGGTGACCAATGGGATCTTGTAGCGACGACAATAGGCTATCAAGGCGGCTTTAGGGCGCACACTGTCAATAGCATCAATCACGTAGTTAAAGCCCTGATTGAGCAATTGCTCGGTGTTTTCGGCAGTAATAAAGTCATCCACCACTGTCACACGGCATTCCGGGTTAATTTCGCGGATACGAGCGGCCATCACTTCAGCCTTGGACTGCCCTACCGTAGCTCGCAAAGCGTGAATCTGACGGTTAGTGTTCGTCACACAAACATCGTCCATGTCGATAAGCGTAATTGCACCAATTCCAGTACGAGCCAGTGCTTCTGCGGCCCATGAGCCCACACCGCCAATGCCAATTACGCAGACATGTGCATCAGCAAACAGTTGCAGGGCATCGCGGCCATACAAACGAGCAGTACCACCAAAGCGTTGCAGCCAGGCATCGGTCAAAACTACAGACATTACGTTATCCTCGGAAAATCTTTGCGGGTGTTATTGCAGATACAGATGACGGGCTGATTATACAGCCCGTCTGCGGGAAGATTAACCCGTGAATACACTGTTGGTCGTGCCCGGAGCATTTTTCAGCACCCACACGCGACCATAGTGGTTGTACCAACCCGCGCGGTGACCGGCATCAGCCCCAATCCCCTGGTAGATATCAAAGTGCTGCCCTTTAATCGCACCGCCAACATCCAGCGCAACCATGACACGCAACTCATACTGGCCATTAAATTTACCGTTGTTATCCAGTAAAGGGACTTCAGCAAGAATGGTAGTGCCCGCAGGAATAATAGAACGGTCAGATGCGACAGATGCACGGCCAATTAACGGCACGGCACTCGCCCCTTTAACTGGAGCGAAACTTGCTGGTTTGAAGAAGACAAAAGATGGGTTCTGCTCGAGCAATTCCTGCACTTGCGCCGGGCTGTGAGTTTCACCCCAGTGGCGAATTGCCTGCATAGACATATCTTCTTTCTTTACTTCACCCCGGTCGATAAGCACCTTGCCGATACTGCGGTAGGCATGGCCGTTCTTACCTGAATAGCCAAAGAAGGTTAATGGCTGCCCATCGCCGAAATCGATATAGCCGCTGCCCTGTACGTCCATAATGAAGTTATCCATTAAGGAGTTGCTGTAAGCAATAATGTAGCTGTCATTTAGTGCGCCACTGTAGATCTCAGCGCGAGAGGGTAAACGTCCACGTTTTGGCGGCATACGGTAGATAGGATACTGGAACTCGCCCTGGCGGGTATAACGCGCTTGCACCACGGGCGTGTAGTAACCAGTGAACTGTACGTTACCGTAGTTATCTGCACCTTCCATCTGCCAGGCATCGATGCCGTACTGGCTCAGCTTACTGGTGTCTCCACCGGCACGTAACCACTGCTGCACGGCACCGTAAACATCACTCTTGCTATTATAGAGGCGAGGAGACGCAGAACGAATCTGGTTAACTTGTTCCGCAAAGTCGCCACCATTAATGGGTGCACCCACCGCATCTGGCCGGTTTACGAGCGAAAAAGGCTGAGAAAATTTCCCATCCTTATATTGCTGGCCTTTATCTGTCGGTTTTGAGGAACAACCTGCCAGAATGGCAACCATTACCCCAGTTACAATGTACTTCGTCCAACGTCCTATCATTACTTCCCCGCCCTGTTAATAATTTGCGCTATACCCGGGATACTTCTAGATGCAGCCACGGGAAGATAGCAAACACCATGCAAGAATTAAACGTGTTGGACCCCACACAGACCAGATGTGTTCACTATCTGTACTTAAAGTAAATTATTATCAGCTACATGTGACAAATCGGGCATTTATTAAAAAAAAGGTTGCATCAAAAGCCGGGCAGAGTATAGTGCGCTTCCACGGACGCGGGGTGGAGCAGCCTGGTAGCTCGTCGGGCTCATAACCCGAAGGTCGTCAGTTCAAATCTGGCCCCCGCAACCAATTAAAAAAGTCGCTGAAAGTAGCGCGGTGGTGAAAGCCATTAGTAGTAAATTAGTTATACGGACGCGGGGTGGAGCAGCCTGGTAGCTCGTCGGGCTCATAACCCGAAGGTCGTCAGTTCAAATCTGGCCCCCGCAACCAACTAAGTCGCTGAGTTTTCGCGCAATGATGAAAATCATTTGGGTACTAAAGAAGTTTACGGACGCGGGGTGGAGCAGCCTGGTAGCTCGTCGGGCTCATAACCCGAAGGTCGTCAGTTCAAATCTGGCCCCCGCAACCAACATTAAAGCACCTTTATAGGTGCTTTTTTTGTATCTGAAATCCACTCATGACTCTCCAACCCTCTCAAAAATTGCGTAACGCAGCCAACATAGCTGCGCTCAAATTATAACGAGGGATTATCCGCGTCTTGCCAATCGCGCACTATCTGCAAAATACGCTTTTATCCCCGCCAGAATAGACTCGGCAACTTCCTGCTGGAAAGTAGCCGTACGCAACTTGCGCTCTTCCTCAACGTTACTAAGAAACGCAGTCTCCACCAGAATGGATGGAATATCCGGCGCTTTCAGAACCGCAAACCCTGCCTGGTCGACGCTGTTTTTATGCAGCTTATTCACCTGCCCCAGGCGAGTCAGCACTTCTTTACCAAATTTAAGACTGTCGTTGATGGTTAACGACTGCACCATATCGAACATCGTATGGTCGAGATATCTGTCGCCACTCTTACTCACCCCACCGATTAAGTCGGCGGCATTCTGTGTTTGGGCGAGGAATTTTGCGGCGGTACTGGTCGCACCTTTGGTTGAGAGCGCAAAGACAGAAGAACCACGCGCAGCGCCGGAGGTAAATGCATCCGCATGAATAGAAACAAAAAGATCGGCACGTTGCTTCTGCGCTTTCGCTACCCTGACTTTTAACGGGATAAACACATCCTCGTTGCGTGTCATGTAGGCTTTCATATTCGCTTCTTTATCAATCAGCGCTTTCAGGCGGCGAGCAATTTTCAGCACAATGTCTTTCTCACGCGTCTTATTCGGCCCGATAGCACCAGGGTCTTCCCCGCCGTGGCCGGGATCCAGCATGATAACAATCGGCCGGTCACGCCCGGCTTTACCCGGCTGTGGCCCTTGTTCTGGAGACGGCGGTTTGTCTTTATCCAGCTTGCCGTTGTTGTAATCCTCCAGCAATGCCAACAGCGGATCTTGCTCGCTATTCATATTTGCCGGATACAAATCCATCACCAGGCGCTCTTTAAATTCAGCTACCGGGGCAAGTCCAAACAGATGTGGTGTGACGTTCTGTTTAAGCTCAAACACCATACGTACGGTTTGCGGGTCAAACTGCCCGACACGCGCAGATTTGATGAAAGGATCGTCAGCACGAATTTGGCTACCGATTCCTTTTAATACTGAATTTAAATTCACACCTTCGATGTCGACAACGACACGATCAGGGTTACTCAGAGCGAACTGCTTATATTTAAGCTCCTTGTTCGATTCCAGCGTGACACGAGTGTAAGACGAAGCGGGCCAGACACGCACCGCAACGACCAGGCTTGAGGCAGCAAAACCAACCTGGCTAACACTTAGCAGCCACATAGCACCTGCTCCCTTAAGCAAGCGGCGCCGACTTATTAATGGACTGGAATCAGACATAGCTCTCCTGAGCGGTGTATTTCCGGGAATCAAATATTCAGTTTTATTTTTTTGAGCCGAAAACTTTAACGAAACAGGCACGGACTGTCACTCATTAAAGGGTAAACATTCGCAATCAAGCACCTGGCAGGTTAAATGTAGAAATATCCGCTTTGTGGAAATTGTCTCTTGCACCGAAGGCAATAAAAGAATAAAAATACATAAATTACGAATAATCATGCAATGAGGTCTGGCCGTGGTGAAGGAACGTAGAACCGAACTGGTACAGGGATTCCGCCATTCTGTTCCCTATATAAATGCCCATCGGGGAAAAACGTTTGTCATTATGCTTGGCGGCGAAGCCATCGAACACGAGAACTTCTCCAGTATCGTTAATGATATTGGGCTACTCCACAGCCTGGGGATTCGTCTGGTGGTGGTGTATGGCGCCCGCCCACAGATTGATGCCAATTTGGCTTCGCATAATCATGAGCCTATCTACCACAAACACACGCGTGTTACCGATGCAAAAACGCTGGAGCTGGTAAAACAGGCAGCCGGTCTACTGCAACTGGATATTACCGCACGTTTATCCATGAGCCTTGGGAATACGCCATTACAAGGCGCACACATCAATGTGGTCAGCGGCAACTTTATTATTGCGCAACCATTGGGTGTGGATGATGGCGTGGATTATTGCCACAGCGGGCGCGTGCGTCGTATCGACGAAGAGGCCATTCACCGTCAGCTTGATAACGGTGCGATTGTTTTGATGGGGCCGGTTGCGGTTTCTGTCACAGGTGAAAGCTTCAATCTCACATCTGAAGAGATTGCCACGCAGCTGGCCGTCAAACTGAAAGCCGAAAAAATGATTGGCTTCTGCTCTTCTCAGGGGGTTATTGACGACAACGGCAATATCGTTTCCGAACTCTTCCCGAACGATGCGCAAAAACGCATTGAAGAGCTGGAAGCAGCCAGCGATTACCATTCTGGCACCGTGCGTTTCTTACGTGGAGCGGTGAAAGCCTGCCGTAGCGGTGTACGTCGTAGCCATTTGATCAGTTATCAGGAAGATGGCGCGTTACTGCAGGAGCTATTCTCACGCGACGGCATCGGTACACAAATTGTTATGGAGAGCGCGGAGCAAATTCGTCGCGCCACCATTAACGATATTGGCGGTATTCTGGAGTTGATTCGCCCTCTCGAACAGCAAGGGATTCTGGTGCGTCGCTCGCGTGAGCAACTGGAAATGGAGATCGACAAATTCACTATTATCCAGCGCGACAATCTGACTATCGCCTGTGCAGCACTCTATCCATTCCTGGAAGAAGGGATTGGAGAGATGGCCTGCGTAGCCGTTCACCCGGACTATCGAAGTTCGTCACGCGGTGAGGTGTTGCTACAACGCATTGCCACACAGGCCCGTCAAATGGGTCTGAGCAAGTTGTTCGTGCTGACAACTCGTAGCATTCATTGGTTCCAGGAACGTGGCTTTATGCCGGTCGATGTTGAACTGCTGCCAGAAAGTAAAAAAGAGATGTACAACTATCAACGCCGTTCGAAAGTGCTGATGGCTGATTTAGCATAACCAATAAGCTAGCCCTTTTAAGGGCTAGCTAAAACTCTCCATTAATCCACTGCGTCTTTCCGTCTTCGTCACAATTGCCTTTTCCAGCACCCGATCATCGGCATACAAAGATAGCCTGCTTCGAGCACGAGTAATCGCGGTATAGACCAGTTCACGCGTCACCACAGCGGTATACTGATTTGGCAAAACCAGTGCGGCATGATCAAATTCCGAACCCTGAGATTTATGCACCGTCATAGCATAGGCAGTTTCATGCCCTGGTAAACGGCTCGGCTGCACTGATTTTATCGTGCCATCTGGCATCGGGAACCAGACGCGTAGCCCCTCGCCTGTGTCTAACGCAATACCAATGTCACCATTGAATAAGCCTAACGAGCTGTCGTTACGCGAAATCATAATTGGTCTGCCGTTGTACCATCTTGAAGCAGCCTGATTTGGCCGCTCAATGAGCCTTTTTTGAATCAGCGCAAGTTCGATTCTGTTGTTCAGGCCGCTGACGCCAAACGGGCCATCACGCAATGCACATAACAACTGATAACGCCCGAAAGCGTCAATAATAGCTGCAGGCTCTGCGTGATTGCGCATTAACTCCAGATAGGGCCGATACCCATCCACTGCATCAGCAATCATGAATGCGTAGTCTTCAGTTTCGCGCAAAGGCTGCTTTGTGATATCGCCAAAACCTTTAGCAAACACTGCTTTAGCCTGTTTCACATCGCTTGCATTGACGGCATAGGCCAGTTGCCCAATCCCTGATTGGCTATCAAAACGGTAGCTTTTTTGCAGTAGACAAAGTCCATCACGCAACACACTAGCTTCGGTTCCTTCACCGGTCGACAGTGAGTAACCCGTCAGTCGACTTAATTCGGCCGCACGAACAGGAGAATATCCGTGTGTAACATAGTGGCAAATATCCCCGAGCACCGCCCCCGCTTCCACCGATGCCAGTTGATCACGGTCGCCTAAGAAAATGATCCGCGCATGCGTTGGCAACGCATGAATCAGCTTCGCCATCATTGGCAAATCCACCATCGAGGCCTCATCCACTACCAGCACATCAAGATGCAATGGGTTCCCTGCGTGATAGCGCAGACGTTGGCTGTTAGGTTGTGCACCCAATAAACGGTGCAGGGTACAAGCATCGCTCGGCAACGAGGCTTTTTGCACATCATCCAGCGGCAAACGCCGTAGAGCTGAACCTAAGGATTCGGTTAAACGTGCAGCAGCCTTACCCGTTGGAGCCGCCAGTTGAATACGCAAAGGTTTTGCGTCAGACAGTTGAACAAGTGCTGCGAGCAATTTAGCCACCGTAGTGGTCTTCCCCGTTCCTGGCCCACCAGAAATCACTGAAATGCGTCGTGTCAGTGCCACGGCCGCAGCAACCTTTTGCCAGTCGATATCGGCTGTTGGTTCAAAGAGTTGATTTAGTACACGGATAATCTGCGTTTCATCAAGTGGGATTGCGCAGTTCTCTTCACCAAAAAATCGCGCGACAGACTGTTCGTTTTGCCACATCCGGTTGAGGTACAAACGCTCGCCAATTAATTTCAGCGGTGTCGCCCCTTCATGCTCACTTACCGCATCAGACGCCAGTAGCACCTCGTGCCAGTTGGCTTTGGTATCAACCATAGCGAAAAGTTGCTCAGCAAAATCAGGTTGCCGCCCGGCAAAACAGAACTCCGGTTTTAAGCGAGAAACTGGGATACACACATGGCCTTCACCTGCATCGTGACTAACAAGTGCCGCTGCCAGCATGACTGCGGGCTGCTCGTCACTGGCAATCATCATGGCGAATTGCGTATCCAATGCGCGCAACAATTTTTGCTCGACCGCCTGCTGTAACAGCTCAGACATTTTCATGGCATAACCTCGTCCGTTTGCCCGGCAAACAATGCGTCCATCTGATCAATTAATTGCACAGAAGGGCGTGTTGTAAATATTCCCTGTGACGAGCCATTGCTTTCAACACCGCGTAAAAACAGATAAATAACACCACCAAAATGCTTTTGGTAATCGTAATCAGGCATACGGTGGCGCAAATAGCGATGCAGTGCCAACGTGTATAACTGATATTGCAGGTCATAACGATGGGATTGCATCGCACCCATCATTGCTTCCTGGGTATAGGCACTACTGTCTTCACCCAGCCAGTTGGATTTGTAATCCAGCAGGTAGTAACGCCCTTGCCAGCGGAAAACCAGGTCGATAAACCCTTTCAGCATGCCACGCACCTGTTTGAAGTTTAACGGTGGGCAACCTGCCGATAATGAGTCATGTTCACGTACCAACCTATCCAAATGTGCAGCCTGCAAATCACTTTCAATGGGTAGATAGAACGCCAGTTCGACCTGTTTTTCCTGAGAAGATAATTGGTTGAGTGAGACGCCTGAATCATTCAACGGGGCCTGTAAAATTGCCTGCAACCATTCGCTGACAATCGGCTGCCACTCTTCAGCAAAACCTTGCTCTGTGAGTTGCTTTGCAACCCACGCATCGTCAATCGGCTGAGTAAAATCAATGCCTTCGAATAAGCTATGCAAAAATGTGCCCGGCCCTGCCCCACGCGGGAAGGTGTGTGGAGTTAGTGATGGCTCACTTTGCACAGGCATTACACCTGCAGCATCCACATCTAATCGAGGCAATAGTTCCAGCACCTGGCTACTGCCATGCTGCTGCAAACCGGAATAACTGGTTACACGCCAGTTATCAGCAACCTGTCTTTTCATCACTCTGGCACTCAGTTCCGGGAGTGCGGCACTAACGGGCTGCCACGGCGTGTAGTCTTCCGAGTGAGGTTCTTCGACATTAATCGACTCACTGACCAGTTCCTGCAAGCATGCCTGTAAACCGGCAGCATCTTTCGCTTCACCTTTTTGCAGAAGATAGCCCAGCGCACCGAGATGCAGATCGCTGTTCCCCTTTTTAGCGCGATTCCCCTTAAACAATGGGGCGACACCAAGACTGCAATGCCAGATAGAGCGCGTCAAAGCGACGTACAGCAAACGTAAATCCTCTGCCAGACGCTCTTCTTCCGCAAGACTAAGGCTTTCCTCATCGTCGCTTAAATCCAGCAACGGCGAGAATGTTGAACGATCGTGGTACAGGCCACTGTTTTGCGCTCGGTAGTTGGCAATGAATGGCAACCAGACCAACGGATACTCAAGCCCTTTTGATTTATGGATAGTGACAACCTGAACCAAATGCCTGTCACTTTCGAGACGTAATTGTTGGCTAAACGCGTTGCTGTCAGGTTCAGCGACCTGTTGCGCCAACCATCGAACCAGAGCATGTTCACTGTCTGTTTGCGCGGCTTCTTCTTGTAGCAACTCGCTGATGTGCAGAATGTCGGTAAGACGCCGTTCACCTCCCGGCGTTGCCAACAAGTTTTCAGCGACCTGGCGATATGCAATAAGCGCCCGCAACATAGGCATTACGCCCCGGCGCAGCCAAATTTGTCTATATTCTGAGAACTCTTCAACCAACTGATCCCAGGCATTTTCATCATTATTTAGCGCCTCAATCATTTGGGCATCAAGGCCAAGCATACTGGTCGCAACCGCACTTCTCAGTGCTGTTTCAATTTCAGGAGCAAGTACAGCCTGCAAGATCCACAAAATCTCGCGCGCTTCAGGCGTTGCAAAAACCGAGTCACGATTTGAAAGGTAAACAGAGGGGATATTTAGCGCGCTCAAAGCTTCCCGAACAATTGAAGCTTCACCACGACTACGAACCAAAATAGTGATGTCTGATGACTGTACCGGACGAGATACCTCACCTTTCCATAATAGAGCCTCACCGCGCTGCCCGGCACTCAGCCAGTCGCGAATCTGCTGCGCACACTGCATGGCCATGATTTGTTGGTAATCACTCACACCACAACCATCACCCGACGGCACCCAGAGTGACATCGCCGCCTGGTTCTTCCCTTTCATGGTAAAACGCAGGCCGCAGTTCTTCTCCGCAGCTTTCACCGCCATAAACGGAATTTGCTCGAATAAGAAGGGATTATCCAGTTGTTGGAACAGCGTATTTACGCTGCTTATCATTGCAGGCGATGAGCGCCAGTTAGTATCCAACGTGTAGTGGGCACTTACCTCATGACGAGCTTTCATATAGGTAAAAATATCTGCCCCGCGGAAAGCATAAATGGCTTGTTTTGGGTCACCGATAAGCAACAGCGCCGTTTCGGGCTGATTGATATATAAGCGCCGAAAAATGCGATATTGCTGAGGGTCGGTATCCTGGAACTCATCAATCATCGCTGCCGGGAAACGGGCACGAATGGCGGCTGCCAGGGCATCACCACCCGGCTTATGCAGAGCTTCATCAAGACGAGTCAGCATATCGTCAAACCCGAGTTCGCCACGACGAAGCTTTTCCTGCTGAACGGTATAGCGGATTTCTGCCATAGCACGAGCGATAACTAAATCACGCAGTGTTAGCGGCTCACCCAATAAATCGTTAATCGCTCTGAAAACAGGATGCTGCGGCGGTTGGCCTTCTTGGGTTTTCTCATCAAGCATTGACTGAGAGAAACGCTCCAGTTGGTCAGGCAATTTATAAGTTATGGTTTCCGTCTGCGCCCATGTGCCAACAATGTTCAGCCAGTTAGGTAGATTTTTGCTGCTATAACTACGGCGGTCTATTTTCGCCACACTCAGGAGTTGCGCAATTTCATCCGCGCAAGCACACCATTGTGCTTTCACATCTTCAATAGCGTTAATTATTTTCTGATGGCGTGCGAGAAGCGTTTCATCATCGGCTGGTGGCTGTTTCAGAACCGGTTGTTCACCTTGCAACCAGCTGTTTATGTCTCTGAGAAGTTCTTCCGGGCCAGCCCACTCCTCAGCCATTACCTGCGCGACCGGTTTAGGAAGCGGGTAACAATGGCGACGCCAGAAATCAGCACAGGCATTACGGCGCAGCCGCGATTCATCTTCAATGAGTTGTTGCTCAAACAACATGCCTGATTCGAAGGCATTCAGGCTGAGCATTCGCTGGCAAAAACCATGGATAGTGAAAATAGCCGCTTCGTCCATTTGCTGTTCTGCAAGGCGCAAAACCTGGGCAGCCTGATGAAGATCTGGAATTTCGGCCAGCAGACTTTGGAACAGTGGGTTGTCAGTACGATTACGTACACAGGCGATGCGCAACTCATGAATATTGGCGCGAATACGGCCGCGGAGCTCTTCGGTCGCAGCCTGAGTGAAGGTAACGACCAATAATTCTTCAACTGACAGTGGCCGGGGATGGGCGTTTTGCCCACCCAGGCCAAGTAGCAAACGCAAATAGAGTGCCGCAATGGTAAATGTCTTTCCGGTACCGGCAGAGGCTTCAATCAGCCGCTCCCCCGTCAGAGGTAAACTTAGGGGGTCAAGCGGCTGAGTGATTCCGGTCATTATTATACCCATTGTCTTTCAAGTTGCAGGTGCCGTGGCCGCCATTACTTAGCGTCTACAAGCGGCAAAGATTGCTGCAGAGAGCTGACCTCCTTCCAGGTTTTCCAGCCTTTCGGAGTGGCATAATCTGACTTGCCATTGTGGCTACCAGAAACTTGCGACAGTACAGCTATTCCCTGTGGTTCAATCACTGCCTGATGGAAGAAATCAGCCAGTTTTTGCGGCGTCAGTTTTTTAATTTCGGCGACTACTTTATCACGCGAATCAAAATCCAGGTTTCCGCGATCGAAATCTTTGCTCAGTTGTGAAGCCTCCTGAGACAAGGTTTGCGGTGCCTGCATAATTTCACTGATCATTCCCTGCTGCATTTGAGCAAAATCTTCAGCGCTCATCTCACGCAACTTCTTTTCAGCCGTTGGGTAAAACGCTTTAAAACGCTGGTACAAGTAGGCTGGTTGCTTATCGTTACTTTGCAGTAAGAAACCAATCCCCCACTGGCGGCCAACTGACATCGGGAATGCAAACACGGCATAACCCAACTGTTCCTGGGTACGCAACTGATTGTAGAACCAAGGCTGAATGATTTGCCCCAGCATAGAGCTGTAAGCTGTACTTACCGTTTCATCGAAACCTTTCGGTACATAAACTGCGGCCAGCGCCGAATCTGTGCTACTACCTGTTTTTTCAAACATCGCTAAATGTTTGCTATCCACAAGCACGTCTTTATTGCGGCACCACTCATTACCTTTGGTAGCGAGCTGGTTTTGTACATTATGTGCAAGCTCTTTTGCCTGACCAGCAGACATATTGCCCAGCACTAAAAACTCAGGTTTAGCATTAGTTTTTAAAGCTTCCCGGTAATCAAGCACGTCTTTTATCGTCAGATCAGGCAACAACGCACGGCGTGTTTCACGCTGGAAGTACGGCACCTGCGATACCATCTGCACCGGCATAATCGCCTGATCGTAAGCTTTGCCTTTATCTGCCGAATCCATCATTTGGGCATACCATGACTTTGCCTGATCCAACTGCTCTTGAGTCGGTGTATAGGAGAAATAGCCTTTTAGCAGTGCTTCAAAAAGTTGTGGCAAACGTTGGGTGTAACCGTTGGCATTAACCATCAAACCGCTATTGGCATTTGTAGAGAAGCCAATACCGCCAATGGAAGCCTGGTTGCTTAACTCGTCCAGGGCGATTCCTGCCAGATAGTCATTCAGAGCAAACAAGACCTGGTTTTTCGCGCTATCCATCGCCTGCGGGTTACGCAGCACCATAGTCACGTCAGCTTTTGGTTCACTGGCAAAATAGTGGCTTGGCATATACAACACACGCAAACCTGGTTCTTTTACCAGTAACTCAGGGTGAGCATAGGTTTTATCTGGTTTAACTAACGTAAAGTCATCCGGGATGTACGGGTTCAATTGCGGCAATGTCAGTTTGATTGCTGCCGCTTTTTTCTGCCAGGTATCGAAGAGTTGTGGTGTGATTTTATCGACCTGATAAGGCGCTTCGACAAAATAAGCCGTTTTATTATGTGGCTCTTTCGGGCTGATATACCAGACACGTGCATTTTGCGGCGTCATCATATCCAGGCGCGCTTTAATAGCCGCTGGATCGTATTGATCGGCGATATTGACAGCATCAAGTGTGTGCTCGACAGGCACGCGCAGCATGGTGTCTGCTAACCATTCTACATAATCCATATCTCGGGTTATGGATGGATAACGGAAGTCGAGATCGAGAACATGGGCAAGTTCGTCGAAATAACTTTTATCGACACCATTCTCACGCAGTTTATTTAAGTAACTGAAAATAGCCGCAACCACTTCATCACGCTGCGCAAGACCTTTATCCGTCAACGATACGGAGATTGCGAACACACCGCTGTTGCCGTTAACTAACGGGTCGGAATCGGCACGGATGCTATCTGCCAACCCCTGCTTTTGCAGCCAGTCAGAAAGCGTATTGTTGCTACGATTGCCAATCAAATAGCCAATTAATTCATCTGTTTTGCTGCGGAATTTATCGCTGTTATTGTCGATACGGAATTCAACACGCACCACTTTGCGAGGCAATGCGGGTACATAATGAATGACGATTCCTTTTTGCGCATCAGTGACAACCGGCACATCAATAACAGGCCGTTCAATATTTTTATTCGGCACTCGGCCATATGTTTCCACAGCAATTTTTGCCAGTTCTGGCAATGGTTTATTACTGTAAATAACGGCCTTCATCAGGTTCGCAGAATAATATTTATCACGGAAAGCGACCAGAGCATCCAGCAGCTTGCTTCCTGGTTTGTCGCGCAGAGTTTCAAGATTACCGCCTGAAAAACGCGAACCAGGATGTGCAGGATTGATAGTTTCAGCACTAACTTGCGCCATACGCATACCATCACGGGCGCGAGCTAAGGTCAGCTCTGCATTAACCGCATTACGTTCACGTTCGGCATATTCTGGCGCGAGATTCGGCTCAGCGATAGCATCAGACAAACGGTCAACCGCCCCTTCCAGCGCATCGTTTTCTACTTCGAGATAAAACGCAGTGCGGTAAGTTGCAGTGCTGGCGTTATGGCTGCCACCATGCTTTTTGAGAAATTCTGACAGGCTATCCGGCTCCGGATACTTTTTGGAGCCCATCAGCGTCATATGTTCAAGATAGTGAGCCAAGCCAAGATGGTCGTTAGGATCCTCTAAAGAACCAACGGGAACAACCAACGCAGACAATGACTTAACAGCTTGCGGATCAGAAACCAGCAGGACTGTCATACCATTATCAAGACGTATAGCCTGATATTGACGGTTGTCTTTCTCACTTTTGCGTATAGTTTCCTGGATAGGTTGCCAACCCGTGTCTGCCTGACTTAATGGTGCCCAAAGGGCAACTAACAACAAGAAAAGCGGTTTTAACCAGGTGCTGCATTTAGGCATTCACGAACCTCATAATCACGAAACTTCCTAACTCACTCATCATTAACAACTTTTAAAAACAATCTGTTATTTTAGTTGTTTATTTTTTCGCCAACCCTGAGCAAGTAGCGCATCATAGATGAACCCGCCGAATTGTGCAATTTTTATACAGTCATTTAAGCTTTATTAAAACGAAACAGCGGCAGTAAGTAGCGCTCTGCCTCTCTTATAATCGCCTCGTAGTAGTCAGGTTCAAGCGTACGATACAGGCGTTGTAGCCACATATCAGCCCCCTCACCTTCAACTCTCTGATTTCCTTCCCAGGCCGCCAATAGCTTACTTTTGGCTTTCTGTTGCGTTTGCTCATCCCATAAAATGGCATCATTTGCAGGTTCATAACAGGCTTTTATCCATGCGCCGCCACTCACAGGAAGCAACAAGAGCGGTTGTACTAATCCTTTGCGATAACCATCAATAAGTTGCTGGAGATAGCTTTTTGCCTGTTCCCTCTCAAGTGCAGGGAATTTCCACTCCGTTGAATCCCGTCCGTACAGGCGACTTTCGCCATTCCCCCCCAATGCACACCAGACAACATGTTCGATCCACAGCTGCATACCGTGTGCCGGATTGAGGATGGAAGGACGCCAGCGCAACAAGCCATCAGCCTGCACATCCGACAGCCAACCTTCCAGACTTGTTCCGTCTAAATCTAGCGAGACTTCCACACTGTTACCGTTTTGCCGTTCAGCTCTCACTTTTTGTGCCAGTTCTGCCATTTCTGTTAACTGGGTTTCCCATAAAATCTCACCGAAAGCTCCATACGGCAACGAGCCTGCCGCACGGTAGCGGCGGAATAGTTGCTGTGTGTCACCTTCCTGAACCAGGGTATTGAGCAATTCCTGATTCATCTGGAAACGCTCCAGGCTATCTAATGTGAACGGCTCGGCATCGGGTAAATCGCTCTCTTCAAGTCGAAAATGGATACCCAGACGCATCTGGAAAAAGGCCCGTACCGGATGACGCCAGAAACGCTGTAATTGGTCGAGCGTAATGACTTCCTGACTCTCTTCTTGTAATGGTTGAATAAATGCCACCTGGGCCTGGCCCTGATCCCTTGCGGCTGGTAACCATTCGTTGGCATAGCTTTGTACAAGCGCTCCCGGCAAAAAATTACCCGCCTCGAAAGGGGTACGATAATGTTGCTGAACCAGATGTTTTTTCACAAGCTCACTGCTTTCATCACAGGTCTGTTCCGTGTCCTGTGGCAGGCAATGACTTTGCGCGATGTAGTCCAATAATTCGTCAACCAGTACTGAAGGATAGCGTTGGCTGTTGTCCTGAATAGACCGCCCGATATAGCTAATATAAAAACGTAATTGCGCCGAATTTAGGGCTTCAAGGAATAAGTAACGGTCATCGTCCCTGCGGCTACGGTCACCACGCTGCGGCTTCTGGCTCATAAGATCAAAACCAAGTGGCGCCAGTGTGCGCGGATAAACGCCATCATTCATACCAAGCAAGCACACGACTTTGAAAGGAATGGAACGCATCGGCATCAGGGTACAGAAGTTTATTGGCCCGGCCAGAAAACGTTGACTGATGCGTTCTTGATCGAGACGCTGTGCCAACTCGTCACGTAATAACGTTAGCGAGATTTGCTCCTGGTAACGCGACTCAAGACCATATTTAATGATTTCTTGCCACTGCTGTTCAATGAGCGCCAGCGCACCTTCTGTTTCAGTATCAGGCAAGAAGAAGCTCGATAACATGTCGCGGCAGACTGTTGTCCATTCGGCTAATGGCCGAGCCACTGAGAGCTCCCTACGCCAGATGTTCAACTGCATTAATAATTCAGCCAATTGCCCGACAAGTTCAGCGATTAAACCGCTCGACTCATCGTAAGGGAGAATGGATTGCCACTCGCCCGCCTGACTATCCATTGCATAACCCAACAGCATACGTGTGAGACCAAAGCGCCACGTGTGCTGCCCGGTTGCGGGAAGATCCAATTCGCGCACATTGTCATCATCAATTCCCCAACGAATCCCAGATTCATTGACCCATTGGCGCAAATAGCGCAGCCCTTCTTCGTTAATTGAGAAGCGAGCAGCCAGCGCGGGAACCTCAAGCAGTGCAAGAACATCCTGTGCTACGAAACGGCTATCAGGAAGCGAAAGTAGAGAAATAAACGCCTGCAGAGCCGGGTGAGCCTGTCTGGCGCGGCGGTCAGAAATCGCAAAGGGTAAACGACGCTCACCAACAGCGTTCCCAAATACGGCCTGGATAAATGGGCTGTAGCTATCGATATCTGCCACCATCACGATAATGTCTCGTGGTGTTAGCGTCGGATCTGCATCAAGCATCGCCAGTAGCTGATCGTGCAGCACTTCGACTTCACGCTGAGGGCTGTGGCATTCATGGAATGTCACTGATTGATCATCAAGAGCAAGAAGGCGTTTCTTATGGCTATGTTCAAACTCTTCTTCGGTTAATCCGGTGACAGCATTGTTTTGTAGCTCCAGCAAATCGTACTGCACATTGCGCAGCACGTTGTCAGGCTCAATATCGACAAATACATCAATCTCTTCAAAACGTTGTAATTCAGCTAACAGGTACGTGTAATCACGCCCCAACTTCCCCCATGAGGCCAGCAGTGGGTTGCCAATATCTTGTTCACCCTCGTCGTTGAACAATGCTGAGGCTGTGTCGCAATCTCTGAACAGTGGCAGCGTGATGTCTCGCTGCGCGTGGCTGCGACGTCGACGGCTGATCAAACGAGCAAGATAAGCGGGGTCTTTAATATCACCCCAGTAGTAGCGGCAAGGGTTGGTAAACAGCAGATGCACGTCAATGTGCTTACCAAGGGCCTGTAACGCCTGAAGGTAAACAGGTGGTAATGCCGAAATACCACAAATAAACACACGCGCTGGTAAGCCCGGCGGGCATTCACTGCTTTTATCCAGAGTATCAATGAAGCGTTGATAGAGATTTGCACGATGCCATTCCGGTTGTTCAAGTTCTTGCGTATGCCGAACCAATGCCGCCCAGAGAGGAGCCTGCCACGATTGGGCTTCACCCACATTGTCTGCGAGTTCCCCCTTTTCCCACAGGCTTAACCATGCAGGCCGATAAACTAAATATTGGTCATAGAGGTCAGCAATTCTTGAGGCCAACTGTGAGAGTTTTCGCCCATTTTCATCTTCTTCAAGATACTGACCCAAAAGTGAAAATTCAGGCTGCTCCAGCATCGTCGGGATGAGCGTCATCAATTTCCAGCTCATGCTTTGCTTGTTGAAAGCACTTTGCTCAGGAATGTTTGGTAATACACGTACAAACATATCCCAGATGAAACTAGCGGGAAGCGGGAAGCTTATGTTCGCTGCGATTCCAAATTTTTGTGCCAACGTCATTTGTAGCCACTGCGCCATACCGGTGCTTTGCACCAATACCACTTCAGGCTGGAAAGGGTCCGGCAACGGTTGCCTTTCCACTATATATTCCATAATTGCTTCCAGCACATCCAGCCGGTTGGAATGGTAAACACGCAACATAGAATCGCTACTCCTGACTTTTCTCTTTTTGCGGGCAATATAGCCGCGATAGCTGCCCGGTTCGCCCACCAGGGCTAATAATAGTAACGGCGATGCTGACACATCCCGCCGCTGATGTCTGCTGTCGACTGACTGTCCATCCATCTGTTGGCAATGG
The DNA here is from genome assembly GCF_001654865.1 of Buttiauxella noackiae ATCC 51607. Classification (GTDB taxonomy): domain Bacteria; phylum Pseudomonadota; class Gammaproteobacteria; order Enterobacterales; family Enterobacteriaceae; genus Buttiauxella; species Buttiauxella noackiae. The sequence continues at coordinate 26,933 of NZ_LXEO01000039.1, forward strand.
CACATCAGGCTCGCTCATCTCTATGGCTAAACGCCACAACTGACGAGAATGCCATTGCGACTGAAAACCTTGTTGTAATACTCGGTAATACCCCAGCAGAGCCAGCATCACCACTGAAAATAGTGCCATAGCACACAACACTTCAATCAGACTAAATCCGCGCTCTAACGATTTTACTGTGGTAACTGGCATCTGGGCACCTCAGCAAAAGGGCAAAAATCCAGCCAACCATGAGGCGTCGATAGCCAATGTAAATTATCTACAATACCCCATTGCCACAATGTTAGTGGCGCCCCTGAATAAGCTCCACGCGCCGCCATCACAACCTCATTTCTCTCGACCAGCAAGATGCAGGCTTTCCAGCCTTTTTCTATTTCTTGCTGGCACTGCCATGTTTGCTGAGGTTGCCAGGTTAACTGACTTCCCCAGGCTTGAGCAGAAACGGCAGCAGCATATTGCTTAAGAAAACCCACTTCGCTGGCGACTAAATGCCGCTGGTGACTTAACTGCCGTTGTAATCCACCAAGCATTAATATACCCAGCGCAAACAATAGCAGGACAAATCCGAGGGTGATATTTCCCTGCTCAGAATGCCGGCTCAAAGGTTGTATCCCACAACGGCATGACGCACAGACACCGGGTTTTGGCCTTTTTTGAAAGCAGCTTCCAGTTCAATGATTAACAACGGAGGCATTAAATGACGGGCCTGGCGGGCGACGGAGAATTTCTGTATAGACATTATTGCTGGATCGGATACTTTCTCCCAGCCACTACCTTCACAACTGGTAGCTCCGCGCATAAACTCCAGATTGCTACCATTTAGTCGATAGCCTGCCAATTCAGTTTCGGCATGGCTGGCGGGCTCCCAGCGCCCATTACTATTGCTATCCCATTGCAATAAAACGCATCCGCCCTCTTTGCGCAGCACCAACCCATCACCCTGGCAACTTCCGTGACAATAGCCTGCTCTTTGCAACTGTTTCCCCAAGCTGAACGCCAATTGCCAGATTGACTCTTGTAGGCTTTCTTTATGGTATTGCTGCAATACTGCTTGTTGCAGAGCTGGAAATAATCGCCCTGCACCGAGCAAAACAATACTACTTAATGCCATGGCGATGAGGGTTTCCAGTAAGGTGAATCCCTGCTGATTTAGCTGCATTTGTTGCTCCCTATAACCTCGCAGACACGAATTCGTCCCTGAGCCGATAGAACAACCCGCCATTTCCCAGCCATGCTTTGCAACATGATATGGCCAGGCCAGGCAGTATTTCTTAATCCATAAAACCCGATACCTGGCGTGATCTCAGTGATATCAACATCAGTAAAAGGCTGGTTCAATCGCCAGCGTTTGTCAGAATGACATTCACTGTCCTCCACCAATTTGCTGGTAAGGCACCAGATTTTCTCTGTTCGCTTCACCACTAGCAGATGGTCTCGGTTATGCCAGTTAGCATCACTGCGCAGTTGTTCAAGCAAATTGCGGACATGTTGGGTGGTTATCCATAGTCGTTGTTGTTGCTGCCACTGTTGCCAGCCATACACACCGCCTGCACTTAGTACCGCAACAATGATCATTACCACCATCATTTCTATCAGGCTAAAGCCTTGTTGTTTTGTTTTCATGGCGACAGTGTGGCAGCCGAAAAATTCTTCGCTACAGACAAGGATCTATTTTTCGGGGTGACTCGAAGGATAGTTTTACGGTTTCATCAGGTTACAGATGTACTGGAAAGAGTCTCGCAGAGGCGAAATTCAGGCAAAAAAAACCGGCGCACAAATGGCACCGGTTATGGCAGGCTGTCGGTCGTCAGATAGCGACTGGCGCTTTGATCGCAGGATGCGGATCGTAGCCTTCTATTTCGAAATCGTCGAAACGGTAATCGAACAGAGACTCAGGTTTACGTTTGATCACCAGTTTCGGCAAAGCCCGTGGCTCACGGGTTAACTGCAAACGGGTTTGCTCGAGGTGGTTGCTGTACAAGTGGGTATCGCCACCGGTCCAGACAAAGTCACCCACTTCCAGGTCGCACTGCTGCGCCATCATATGAACCAGCAGTGCATAGCTGGCGATATTAAATGGCAGGCCAAGGAAGATGTCGCATGAACGTTGGTAAAGCTGGCAGGAAAGCTTGCCGTCAGCCACGTAGAACTGGAAGAACGCATGGCACGGGGCCAACGCCATTTTATCCAGCTCACCCACGTTCCACGCCGAAACGATAATGCGGCGTGAGTCTGGATCGTTTTTAAGCTGGTTAATCACAGTCGTTAACTGGTCAATATGGCGGCCATCAGGCGTTGCCCAGGAGCGCCACTGCTTGCCATATACAGGGCCAAGGTCACCATTTTCATCCGCCCATTCGTCCCAGATAGAGACGTTGTTTTCATGCAGATAAGCAACGTTGGTGTCCCCGTTCAGGAACCACAAAAGTTCATGAATGATGGAGCGTAAATGGCAGCGTTTGGTGGTAACCAGCGGGAAACCATCTTGTAAATTAAAGCGCATCTGATGACCGAAAATCGACAGCGTACCGGTGCCAGTGCGGTCATCTTTTGGAGTGCCGTTTTCCAGCACATGTTTCATCAAATCAAGATACTGTTGCATGTTCCCTCACGAAAGTTGTTGCTGTGGACGACGACGATACGCCCAAACCATCATTACCACACCGGCGACAATCATCGGAATAGAGAGGATTTGCCCCATGCTGATGTACTGCACCCACGCACCGGTAAACTGTGCATCCGGCTGGCGGAAGAATTCAACGATAATGCGGAAAGCACCATAACCAATCAGGAACAGACCGGATACAGCCCCCATCGGGCGCGGTTTACGGATGAAGATGTTAAGAATGATGAACAGCACGATACCTTCCAGAACCATCTCGTAAAGCTGAGAAGGATGACGTGGTAAGACACCGTAGGTGTTAAACAGCGACTGCCATTCAGGGTGAGTCGCCAGCAGGCCAATATCTTCGCTACGGGAGCCAGGGAAAAGCATCGCCCACTGGAAGTTAGGATCAACACGGCCCCACAATTCGCCATTGATGAAGTTACCCAGGCGACCAGCGCCCAAGCCAAATGGAATCAGAGGTGCAATGAAATCAGCAACCTGGAAGAAAGAGCGGTGAGTGCGGCGCGCAAACCAAATCATCACGCAGATAACACCAACCAGCCCGCCGTGGAAGGACATACCGCCATCCCAGACTTTAAACAGATACAGCGGGTCAGCAAGGAAAGATGGTAGGTTATAGAAGAAGACATAACCAAGGCGTCCGCCGAGGAATACCCCAAGGAAGCCAGCATATAGCAGGTTTTCGACTTCGTCTTTCGTCCAACCGCTACCAGGCTTATTAGCGCGACGACCCGCAAGCCACATAGCAAACACGAAACCAACCAGGTACATCACTCCGTACCAGTGCAAAGAGACTGGCCCGACGGAAAAAATCACCGGGTCAAATTCAGGGAAATGCAGATAGCCACTATTCATCTGTCACCACAAACCATTGTTACCCCACCGAAAGTCGACGACGGGTTGCAAGTACGCATCTGTGCAGATGCGCTCCGAAAGCAGCGGATCATAGCACAAAGGGGGGAAGGGTTAAGCCGGGCAAGTTGTAAAAGATATGTAATACCGGGTGTGGGGAAGAAACAACGAGCGCCTTAACGCCCACCGCGAATCAACCCACCCATACCGCGACGCTCCATGAAGGAAGCTACCTGATGGCGCACTTCTGTCGATAATTGAGCCTCCAGGCTACGCTGTGCAAGCTGTTGCGTCTCTTCCAGGCTAATGTGGCGCAACAGATATTTGACGCGAGCCACCGAGCGGCCGTTCATCGACAAATGGCGATAACCCATACCAACCAGCAGTGCCACGCACATCGGGTCACCCGCCATTTCACCACATAAACATAGGTCAATACCGTTACGTTCCGCTTCTTTCGCAATGTGGCTCAACGCACGGATCATTGCCGGATGAAGGCTGTCATATAGGCTTGCAACGCGAGTGTTATTGCGATCGACGGCCAGCAAATATTGCGTCAGGTCGTTGGTGCCCACAGAGATAAAATCAACCCGGCTGGCAAGGTGCCCCATCATAAATACCATCGACGGCACCTCAACCATCACGCCAATGCGCGGCTTAGGTAGCTCATAACCCAGTACTTCTTCCACTTCACGCCCGGCGCGATCAATCAGGCGGCGTGCCTCATCAATCTCGTCGATGCTGGTGATCATCGGTAGCAGAATGCTCAGGTTGCCCGTTGCCGCATTAGCTCGCAGCATGGCTCGCACTTGTACCAGGAAAATCTCTGGTTGGTCGAGCGTGATGCGGATCCCTCGCCAGCCCAGGCATGGATTTTCTTCGCTGATAGGCATATATGGCAGTTGTTTATCCGCGCCGACATCGAGCGTTCGCAGCGTGACGGGTTTTTCATTAAACATCTGCAACATGCCCTGGTATTGGGCAACTTGTTCTTCTTCTGAAGGAAAGCCACTTTGCAGCATAAATGGTATTTCAGTGCGATATAGCCCTATACCATCAATACGACTGCCAAGTTGTTGCTCATGCTCCGGGCTCAAGCCTGCATTGAGCATAACTTGTACACGCTCACCGCTTTTCAGCGCTGCCGGGCTATCAACCTCATCTTCAACCAGGCGGCTGAGCTCATTCTCTTCGGTGATGAGTCGCTGGTATTCCTGCAGCAGCACTGTTTCAGGGTCAACCAGCAGTTCACCGCGATAGCCATCGACAACCAATGTGCGGCGATGAAGCACCGAGGGTTGAATATCAGCCCCCATGACGGTTGGAATGCCCAACGCCCGCACCATAATTGCAGCATGCGAGTTCGCAGCGCCATCACGCACCACAACACCAACCAGGCGGTTTTGCGGCAACTCAGCAAGCGTGGTTGCTGAAAGCTCATCAGCCACCAGCACAAAGCGTTCAGGCCATGTATTTGGGCTCTGAATGTTGTCATCAAGATGGAATAGAAGACGTTGACCGAGCGTGCGGAGATCGCCCGCTCGTTCTTTTAGGTAGCTGTCGCTGAGGCTTGCGAATTGCTCCGCAAATTTTTCGATGACTGTTTTAACTGCCCATTCTGCCACCGAGCCTTTATCCACCTCTTCGAATAGTTCACGACGAAGTCGGGCATCGGTAAGAAGGTGAGAATAGAGGTCAAAGATAGCGGCAGTTTCTTTCTGGGCCCCCGCGGCAAAGCGTTTGCTATAGCGGCGAAACTCGTTAGAAGCCTCTTCAAGGGCTGCAGTCAGACGTTCACGCTCAAGTGTCGTATCGAGTGTAGATGCCTCAGACACTTGCTCCATTAACGGGAGTGTCGAATCCATCCAACCTTCTGCAATCGCCACACCCGGAGAGGCAGGCAACGCGCGAATACGCGTTTGGCGATATTGACCAAATAAGGCAGCTAGCTGTGATTGAGAGAGGATTGCTGCCATTTGTGTGGCGAGCGTTACGAGAAAAGACTCCTCGCTTTCATCATATTGCCGGTGCTCACGTTGTTGTACTACCAACACACCCAGCAACTGGCGGCGCTGGATGATAGGAACCCCGAGGAAGGCGCGGAAACGTTCTTCTTTTACTGCAGGAACATATTTAAAACTTGGGTGCTTCTGCGCATCCGCAAGGTTTATCGGCTCTGCAAGACGCCCAACCAGTCCGACAATGCCTTCATCAAATGCGAGTGTAATGGTGCGACCACGCGGCTTTTTAAGGCCACGTGTTGCCATCAGATAAAAGCAACGCCTGTCATGATCTGCAAGATAAACCGAGCATACCTCGGTATCCATCGCAAGGCAGATGTCCGTAACCAAAATATCCAGCGCCTCATTGAGGCGCGGGGCACTGGCAACCTTCTCAACTATTTCTCGCAGACGGGTAAGCATTTTTCGCGTGACTTAACCTCTTTTACGTCGCCATGCAGGCGCGTTATTACGTGGTGGCGCAACTTCCTGTAGCGGCATTACGACGCTTGCAAACTCTTTCATCACCCGACGATAAACATCGCGTTTAAAGGAGACGACCTGACGAACCGGATACCAATAACTAACCCAGCGCCAGCCATCAAACTCTGGAGTACTACTGGTTTGCATATTGATATCGTTATCGCTGCTGATCAACTGCAAGAGAAACCATTTTTGTTTCTGGCCGATACAAACCGGCTTTGTGTCCCAACGCACCAAACGTTTAGGTAACTTGTAACGTAACCAGTTTCGGGTCGAGGCGAGTATTCGGACATCTTTTCGCTGTAAACCCACTTCCTCGAAAAGTTCCCGGTACATTGCCTGTTCCGGGGATTCGCCAGGATTGATGCCACCTTGCGGAAACTGCCAGGAATGTTGACCAAAACGCCTGGCCCACATTACTTGACCCTGCCGATTACAGATTACGATACCAACATTCGGGCGGTAGCCATCATCATCGATCACCGGACTACCTCAAAACAAACTTAGATTAGGGCGATTGTTTCATACAAGCGCTAGACGGTAAACCACTGTGTAGCGGTTCTCAGAAGGAATAACATTTGAATAACTCACAAAATATGACCGAGTTATAAACATTAACACCGGTAGTCTTCGTAGTTTATTCACTTTTTCTGTGGATATAACTGTGAAGAACTACCTTATACACTCGGGACAACTTAGGATAACTCCTGAAACACGTTAAAAATATGAAATAAAATAATCAATATATTCAATGCAATAAAGATAAAATGAATAACTCACCGCTCAGTAGTGTGATGATCATCACACATGAAGATCTCTCACTGATGAAAGATCGACCAATGACGTTTTTATCCACAGATTGTGCCAACAAGTTAGTCACAATCTGGTGAAAAAATGGGTTTCCCCCCTCAGTCAAGGCTGTAAATCGAACCAGTAGTGGGCTTTTTTACCACTTATCCCATTTTTCTGTGGATAACCCGGTGTAAGATCCTGTTCATTGCCAGTGACCAGAATGGGAAAAGGTTTTTTCTAAATCACAAAACGATAATTTTTAATCTTAAAAATGATTAAAAATCAGTGAATTGCCATTCTTATCCCCGGCACGCTAAACTATCTTCCTATCGCGGGATAATTACGCTTAATTTTTGACCAACCAGTAATAAGACACCATGCAAACACTTAGCCCTTTACTTAACCCTCCAGAAAATGAACAGATTTTACTAACTCAAGCTCAGAGACTGGCAGGCTATACGCTAGGTGAACTCGCAACTTTAGCCAGATTGCCGATCCCAAAGGATCTAAAGCGCGACAAAGGCTGGATCGGTGTTTTGCTCGAAGTATGGTTGGGTGCCAGTGCCGGTAGCAAACCTGAACAAGATTTCGCAGCATTAGGGATTGAGCTGAAAACCATCCCTGTGGATAGACTTGGCCGCCCGTTGGAAACGACTTTTGTTTGCGTGGCCCCGCTCACCGGCAACACAGGGGTGAGCTGGGAAACCAGCCATGTGCGCCACAAATTAAAACGGGTGCTCTGGGTTCCGGTTGAAGGAGAGCGGCAAATTCCTCTTGCGCAGCGGCATATCGGCACCCCTTTGCTATGGACTCCTTCCGAAGAGGAAGAGCAGCAGTTACGCCAGGACTGGGAAGAGTTAATGGATTTGATTGTGCTCGGCCAGGTTGAGCGTATCACCGCACGTCACGGAGAAGTGTTGCAATTACGCCCTAAAGCCGCCAACAGCAAAGCGCTAACCAATGCATTCGGTGCTGATGGCGCGCCAATTCTTACGCTCCCCCGCGGTTTTTATCTGAAAAAGAACTTCACCGCCGCTTTGCTGGCTCGTCATTTCTTGTTGTAGATTCATTTAACTTGCACCCAGTTCCAGGCTGGCGTTTATAATTGGCGTTTTATATTTTCAGGCAGGATTTTTTAATGTTGTTTGCATGGATTACCGACCCTAATGCGTGGATGGCGCTGGGCACCCTGACGATTTTGGAAATCGTACTGGGTATCGACAATATCATCTTCCTTTCACTTGTCGTGGCGAAGCTGCCGAAAGCACAACAAGCCAAAGCCCGCCGTCTGGGACTGGGCGCTGCGATGATTATGCGTCTGGTGTTACTGGCGTCAATCGCCTGGATGACGCACTTAATTCACCCACTGTTTTCCGTGATGGGCCATGCGTTCTCGGCACGAGACCTCATTTTGACATTAGGTGGTGTGTTCTTAATCTGGAAAGCGAGTAAAGAGATTCACGAGTCCATTGAAGGTGAAGAGGAAGGAATAAAAACCAACGTTCACTCCTTCTTTGGCGCAATCGTGCAGATAATGCTGCTGGATATTATCTTCAGTCTGGATTCCGTGATTACCGCCGTTGGCCTGTCCGATCATCTGTTTATTATGATGGCTGCTGTAGTGATTGCCGTCATGGTAATGATGTTTGCTGCAAAATCGATTGGTGATTTTGTAGAACGCCACCCTTCGGTGAAAATGTTGGCGCTGTCATTCTTGTTGCTGGTCGGTTTTACGCTGATCCTGGAAGGCTTCGATATTCATGTGCCGAAAGGTTACATCTACTTTGCGATGTTCTTCTCAATCGCTGTAGAAACGCTAAATCTTATTCGCAACAAAAAGAACCCGCTTTAATCGTCTCGGGGGAGGCCATTCTCGCTTCCCCTCTGTTTCTTTTAAGAATTTACTACTTACTTTTCCTGGTTGCCCGAGTTATTACTAGACTGTATATGTCATTCCAAACCACACGAGGCGAATAACAATGAAAAAATGGGCAGTTATAATTTCCGCTGTCGGTCTGGCATTTGCGGTTTCAGGTTGTAGCAGCGATTACGTGATGGCAACCAAAGATGGCCGTATGATCCTGACTGATGGTAAACCGCAAGTCGATGACGATACCGGTTTAGTTAGTTATCGCGATCAGCAAGGCAATGAGATGCAGATTAATCGCGATGATGTTTCACAGATCATTGAACGTTAGTAAATACAGCGACTAAAGGTCAGCGCCTCGCTGGCCTGTAATACTTTTTCTTCATTTACCCCCTTCCGCTTTTCCCTTCCCTCTGCCATGTTTATAGTCCATTTTTTGTCGGGCGCTTGCCTGACGGATAAGACAGTAGAATAAGGAAAGCGGCTATGCACTATCACCGTATCCCCCACAGCTCTCTTGAAATAAGTACGCTAGGGCTGGGAACCATGACGTTTGGTGAGCAAAACAGCGAAGCCGACGCTCATGAACAACTTGATTACGCTGTCAGCCAGGGCGTTAACCTGATTGATGTCGCGGAAATGTACCCTGTGCCACCTCGCCCGGAAACTCAAGGCTTAACAGAAACCTACGTCGGTAACTGGTTAAAGCAGCGCGCGAACCGTGAGAAGTTAATTATCGCCACAAAAGTCAGTGGCCCAAGCCGCAACAACGATGCAGGCATCCGCCCCAATCAAATGCTGGATCGCCGAAACATTCGCGATGCGCTGGACGCCAGCCTGAAACGTTTGCAAACCGACTATATCGATCTTTATCAAGTTCACTGGCCGCAACGAGCCACCAACTGCTTTGGCAAACTGGGATATACATGGACCGATAACGCAGTACCGGTCACCCTACTTGAAACCCTGGAAGCACTCACCGAGTTCCAGCGTGCTGGGAAAATCCGCTATATCGGTGTCTCCAATGAAACGCCATGGGGCGTGATGCGTTACCTGCAACTTGCTGAAAAGCATGATTTGCCGCGTATCGTCACCGTTCAGAACCCCTACAGCTTAGTAAACCGCAGCTTTGAAGTGGGGCTTGCAGAAATTACTCAGCGCGAAGGTGTGGAGTTGCTGGCTTATTCCTGTCTGGCGTTCGGAACACTGACTGGTAAATATCTTAACGGAGCTAAACCTGCTGGCGCTCGCAACACGCTGTTTAGCCGCTTCACTCGTTATAGCGGTGAACAGACTCAGCATGCGGTTGCAGCCTATGTTGATGTTGCAAAGCGACACAATCTTGACCCAGCCCAAATGGCACTCGCATTTGTTCGCCGTCAGCCGTTTGTTGCCAGCACGCTGTTAGGTGCCACCACACTTGAGCAGCTAAAAACTAACCTTGAGAGCCTACATCTGGACCTAAGCGAAGAGGTGATTGAAGAGCTGGAAGCGGTGAACCGCGTTTATACTTATCCTGCGCCTTAAACTATAAACCCCTCTCCTGTTGGAGAGGGGAAATTCTCTATTTCTGACGAACCTGCCAAATCCACAATCCAGCAATAGCCAGCGCGAACACAGCGCCGAAACCAATGCCAATGCCGACTATCGATGCGCCAGTTTTAACCGCCAGCGAATACAACCCAAGCATCAGTAACATCGCGGTATTTTCACCGAGATTCTGCACTGCAATCGCATTCCCTGCCCCCACCGAATGCTTCCCTCGTTCCTGAAGCAATGCGTTCAGCGGCACAACGAAGAAACCACCCATAATACCAATTAGCACCAGCAGCATATAAGACGGCAGCAATGCGGTTTGCATGGCGAAGAACAGTACGCCAACGCCAATCAAAATACCGGCTGGCATACAACGCGCGACAGTTTTAAGCGTCACCAGTTTTGCCGCCGCACCGGCCCCAACGACAATCCCCACCGCCACCATCGCATTCAGATACGTTGGCGTCGCGTTATCGGTAATACCCAGCGCGACCGGCACCCACAACACCAGCAAGAAGCGCAGTGTTACGCCTGCACCCCAGAACAAACTGGTGCCAACTAACGAGAAACGAGTTTCACCGTTGTGCCAAAGTGTACGACACGCCGTGAAGAAACTGCGCGTCATCGGTGTAAAGCGCCATGACTGACCAGGGCGCGCAGGGGCAAGTTTTGGGATGAAGAGGTTGGCAACAACCGCGCCCGCATACACCAGCACGCACACGCTCAGTGCCGCCAGGATATGCCAGTCGGCCAGCACACCACCAGCCATTGAGCCAAGCAAGATTGCAGCAATGGTCGAAGATTCCATCAGGCCATTAGCCTTGACCAGACGATCGCCGGTGGTGAGTTCACCGAGAATGCCATATTTAGCCGGTGAATAAGCAGCAGCCCCCACGCCCACCAGCGTATAGCCGACAAACGGATTGAAGCCAAAACAGATAATCGCCGCTCCCATTAGTTTGAGGCTGTTGGCGAACATCATCACCCGCCCCTTGGCAAAGCTATCAGCTATCTGGCCGACAAACGGAGCAAACAGAATGTACGCACCGACAAAGACCATCTGCAAAACAGGCTGGCTCCAGTCGGGATAGAACTGTTGTTTCAGCACCGCAAGCGTGGCAAACAACAGTGCGTTATCACCAAACGCCGATAGAAACTGTGCGCCGGTAACTGCCATCATACCTCTGGACCAGATAGAGGTATCGTTCACGGCATTATCATGCATTCTCTGTCTCCGGCTGGTCTACCAGCGCTTTCAGGCTGACATAATCTGGTTTACCGCTACCTAAAACAGGCAACTGTTTCAGGTAGCGAATATCGCGCGGAATAGCCAACTCCGGCACACCATTTGCGCGAGCATATTGCAGCAGTTTTTCGCGATTAAGTTCGTTATCAGTGGTGAACATCACCAATGCCTCACCCTTTGCTGCATCCATTTTGATAACGGTTGCATGCATTTTTTCTGGAGAAACACCGAGTGCCAGTTGCTCCACCATTTCCAGCGAAACCATTTCACCAGCAATTTTTGCAAAGCGTTTTGCTCGCCCCTGAATTACACAAAAACCATTTTCATCAAATTTAACGATATCGCCCGTGTCATACCAACCCGGTTCAACTTCACCCAGTGCATTTTCAGCGCCCGGCGCTTCCAGTACACCAGGGTTTTCCACACGAAGATAACCTTTCATGATGTTCGGCCCCTTCAGTTGTAGCCGCCCGCCATCTTCAATACCGGGAACCGCCATCAGACGGGCATCCATCGCCGGGAGAATGCGCCCCACAGTCCCGACCTTCGCCGCCATTGGGACGTTGATAGAAACTACTGGTGCGCACTCGGTTACACCGTAGCCTTCAAGAATGCGCAAGCCGAATTTATCCTGCCAAAGCTGTTTGGTGCTTTCCTGGAGTTTTTCCGCCCCTGCTACAACATATCGTAAACGGAAGAAATCATATGGGTTTGCAAAACGCGCATAGTTGCCGAGGAATGTGGATGTGCCAAACAGCACGGTACAGTTACGGTCATAAACCAGTTCCGGCACAATGCGATAATGCAGCGGGCTTGGGTACAGGAAGACCTCCGCACCGGTTAATAGCGGTGTGAACAAACCTACCGTCAGGCCAAAAGAGTGGAACAGTGGCAACGCTGACATAAAGCGGTCATTGGCCGTAAAATCAGCAATAGTGCGAATTTGTTCAACGTTTGCCAACAGGCTTTTATGGCTATGCACTACGCCTTTTGGATTCCCTTCAGACCCGGAAGTGAACAGCACCATCGCCGCATCTTCTGGCTGCTGCTTTACCTGGGCGAGATGAGGCACGAATAAATGAGCGAATATCCATAGTTTATCGCTAAGTGTTACCTCTGCTTTTAAATCTTCGAGGAACACCCAGCGCACCTGTGTAAGCTGCTCCGGAAGGTGCCATAACTTGCCTTTATCGAGAAACTGGCGCGAGGTGAAAATCGTTTTGAGCTGAGCCGCCGTTATCGCACTGGTCAACCCTTTCACGCCAGCGGTGTAGTTCATCATGGCAGGAATCCGTCCGCGCGATGACGCACCAAAAATCACCGCAGCGGTTATTGCCGCATTCGGCAACATCAGCCCGATGGTTTCGCCCGGCGCACTGTATTTGTTCAAAATGCGCCCAACAAACAGTGTTTTAGTGAGTAAGCTACGATAGGTATCGGGTTTGAAATTAATGTCTTCGATGCAGTTTTTACGATCGCCGTAGCGGTACTGTGCGCAAAGCAAAGCCTCAAACAATGTTTCCCGAGGACGCACTGCCATACGCGCTTCCATCATTATTTGATGAAGCATCTCCCCAGCCATTTTACGACGCTCGCGGGCACGTGGTGCATCAGGCATCGCAATTGAAGTGGGTGGCAGAATATGCAGATTAATGCGCGGGAATAAGCGGCGTTTGACCAACCCTTTCAGACGGCTGAAAAATGTCAGTTCAGCACCATCAATGCGAATGGGGATAACAGTCGCATTAGATTTAGCGGCAACAAACCCTGCGCCCTCATAGATTTTCATCAGTGAGCCAGTCACCGAGATACGCCCTTCCGGGAAGATAACAACCGGTCGTCCCTGCTCAACCAGGCGAACCAGATGCTTAATCGACATCGGTTTTGTTGGGTCAAGCGGCACAAAATCAATCAGCGATTTTAGCCAACGCATATACCACTGCTGGCTAATCGATGAATACACCGCAAAAACCGGGCGCCCCGGTAAAAATAACGCCAGTAAAATGCCGTCAATAAAAGAGACATGATTGGGGACAATCAGAACGCGTGATTGGGAAAGAAGTTGTTGATCGCCATGAAGTCGCACCCTGAACAGAATACGAAAAAGCGTACGGAAAAAACCAAATAGCATAGCAACTCCCTTTGTCATTAATGAACCGCAGGCAATTAAGTGTAGCGGCAGATTACATGACTAAGTGCATGGGAGCGAGAGGAGGAATGTGTGTCAACTCTGAAAAAAAGACAAAAAAAACCTGCGCATCTGCGCAGGTTGGTGCAAAAGAATTGTACTTAACAACGTAACTAGAATTCTCACCAATCAATACCTCTGGGATCTGAATTGTGGCTCAGTACAGTCGGTGTCACCAGCGAGAAAAAGCAAGAGAATTAGCGGAAAGTGCAACCAGGTGTTTAAAACATCGCGTCTTGTTACAGGCAGGCAAATTTTGGGCAAAAAAAACCTGCGCATCCGCGCAGGTTGGTGTAATTCATGTGATCAGCATTAGATGCTGACATCACCTATCAATACCTCTGGGACTTCAAATGTAGCAGTGGCTGAATACTTTTCGCCATGGCGAAATAGCAACAGCACGCTGCAAACTGTAAGCAAAAATTTAGTCTGAAATCATTAAAAATCCAGAACATGCCTCTTTCTGCCGCTGCGCTTGAATTTCCGTGTTCGCTAAGTGTAACGATTACACTTAAAACGCCCCCATTTTGCATAGGTTTGCGACAAGGAATACAGTTCCAACCTTGAAGTAGCGTGTCTTTTCCGTAACACTTAACGTTGTGTAAGCGTTTACCCACCCAGGAATATTGACGATGGCGACAATAAAGGATGTAGCAAGACTGGCAGGCGTTTCTGTCGCCACTGTGTCTCGTGTCATTAATGATTCACCAAAAGCCAGCGATGCATCACGTCAGGCAGTCACCTGCGCGATGGAAGAGCTAAATTATCACCCTAACGCCAATGCACGTGCGCTGGCGCAACAAACCACTGAAACTATCGGACTCATTGTTGGCGATGTGTCCGACCCTTTCTTTGGCGCAATGGTAAAAGCCGTCGAGCAAGTTGCTTACCGAACCGGTAATTTTTTATTGATCGGCAATGGCTATCACAACGAACAAAAAGAGCGTCAGGCCATTGAACAACTCATTCGCCATCGTTGTGCGGCATTAGTGGTTCACGCAAAGATGATTCCTGATAGTGAGTTGATTTCACTAATGAAGCAGATGCCTGGGATGGTAGTGATTAATCGCATCTTGCCCGGTTTTGAGCAGCGTTGTGTAGCACTTGACGATCGCTATGGCGCGTGGCTCGCGACACGACATCTGATTCAGCAAGGCCATACCAAAATTGGTTATCTGTGTTCCAACCACCAGATTTCTGATGCGGATGACCGACTACAGGGTTACTACGATGCGCTTACGGAGCACGGCTTGTCGGTAAATGATCGCTTGGTGACTTACGGTGAACCGGATGAGAGTGGCGGTGAACAAGCCATGACCGAATTATTAGGGCGTGGGAAACACTTCAGCGCAGTCGCCTGTTATAACGATTCTATGGCCGCAGGTGCGATGGGCGTTCTCAATGACAACGGAATTGACGTACCAAAAGAGATTTCATTGATTGGCTTCGATGATGTGCTCATCTCTCGCTACGTGCGTCCACGCCTGACGACAGTACGTTATCCAATAATCACGATGGCAGCGCAAGCTGCAGAACTGGCACTGGCACTGGCTGAAAAACGTGAACTACCAGAAATCACTCATATGTTTAGCCCAACGCTTGTGCGCCGTCATTCAGTTATTGCGTATTCAGGCGAGTAATATTCAGAGAGTAAATTGGTACAAATGAACAGGTGTATTTGGGTAGTCAAGGCCATCACCAATGTACTGCCACCCAAAACGTTCGTAATAACCTTTACAGGCTGAGTAAAGATAAAGCTGCGGGTAACCGAGTCCACGGGCATATTCGATAACGTGCTGTTGGAGTTTTTCCCCTAAACCTTGTCCGCGCTGGTTTTCATCGATGTAAAGTGCAGCCAGCCATGGATAAAGATCCTGGCGGCTAATCAGATCGCAGCGCCATAACCCTACCGTTCCAACTAGCTTCTCACCTTCAACCGCAGCGAAAGTTAAAGGCATCTTCTCTTCTCGCTGGCGTGTTGCCACAATTGAGGCGAAAAAGTCCCGGCTATCGGAAGTACCAAACGCTTGCCACAGCCAATCGGTAATTTGCTGTTCATGTTGTGGCACTGCGTAAAGTGGCACAATTTTCACATCAGTTTTCCCTGGAAGATAGGAACGGACTCGAACAGATAGCCGTCAAAATCAGGAGCATCAGAATCAGACTGTTCAAGCAGGCTGTTTTTTACGTTTTCCAGGTGCTGCCACATTGCCTGCCATGACCCCATAACATCGCGACGGCGTAGCGCTGCCAGAATGGTTTGCAGATCTCCCAGCCATTTCAAGCGATAGCTGCGCGTATCAATGTGCGCCCGCAGTTGCTGCCACATTGGGCTGCTATCCATATGACGCCAGATGCTTTCCACCGTCGCCAGCAGCATTTGGTTTTGCGAAGCGCCTGCCAGAACCAGATGAAACATTTTACAGTTATCCTGGCTCAGGTCGTTAATCGCAATCGCACGTTGCTCTTGTTCGAGAATACGTTTGAGATTGTCGATATCAGCTTTGGTTGCCATTTTGGCAGCGAACGCCGCGATGTTGCTTTCCAGCAACTGGCGGGCCTGGAGCATTTCAAATGGGCCAATATCGCTACTGAAAAACGCTTCTTCTTCCGCTTCGTTTTCTGCAGGAACACGGGTGACATACACTCCCGAACCCTGGCGAATATCAACCGTACCTTGCAGTTCAAGCATGAGTAGGGCTTCACGGACGATGGTGCGGCTAACACCGTAAGTCTCCGCAATATTTCGTTCCGGCGGCAAACGCGAACCGACTGGATACAATCCCTGTATTATTTGCGCGCGCAGATCCTCACCAATTTCCTGGTATTGTTTTTTTTCTGGCGAAAGCACTACCTTGTCCACAGCGTTACCTACGTTTTTGCAAAAAGCGGCACAGGGTTATGCCGCTGATCAATACTCATTAGCTTATCAAATTAAGCTGCTGAATAATTATTTCCATTCATCGTCAATGGTGATTTGTAACGTGCGAGTTTCACCCAACGTCCGATACCAATGGGCTGATTTTTTCGCACGTCGCTCGCGGTTGTTTTGCAGGTTAATCTCAATCAATCCGTAGCGGTTTTTGAATGCGTTCATTGGCGAAACATTATCGGTGAAAGCCCACAGCATATAGCCCTGACAGTTGGCGCCATCTTCACGGGCGCGCAGCGTCTGGTACAAATGTTCGCTGATAAACGCAATACGATAATCATCTTCAATCACACCGTCAGCATTGCGAAACTGAGCTTCATTTTCCGTACCCATTCCGCTCTCCGCGACAAACCACGGAATATTGCGGTACTCGGTTTTAATGCGCATCGCCATGTCATAAACAATGCGCGGGTAGATTTCCCAGCCACGCGACTTATTCATCCGCCGCCCAGGCAACTCAAACGGTTCATAATAATAAGCTGGATGGAATGGGGTCTCCGGGTTCCAGGCTCTCGACGGTGCTTTTACCCGGTGCGGGTAGTACAAATTAATCCCCAATTCATCAACGGTATTTTCGCGGATGATCGCCAGTTCTTGTTCAGTGTAATCCCACTGCACATTGTGTTTTTCCAGCAATTCCATTAGCTGTTGCGGATATTCACCATGCACCAGAGGGTCCAGGAATACACGGTTGTAGAACAGATCGTAAATTTGCGCCGCTTGCTGATCATGAGCGGCACTGGACCGTGCATAGGTCACTTCTGGATTAAGAATGCAGCCAATGGTTCCGCTATAACCTTTCTCGCGGAAATGTTTCACCACTTTCGCTGTGGCGAGGTTTTTATGGTGATTCCACTGCATCCATTTATGGGTATTTTGTTCATATGGCCAACGTAGTGCATCAAGATACACGCGGGTTTGCACCACAATCGGCTCGTTAAAAGTGAACCAGCGATTCACCTTGTGGGCATAACGAGCCAAAACTTTCTCCGCGTATAACAGATACAAATCGACGACCTTCTTCGACGCCCATCCGCCGTAAGTTTCAAACAATGTGGCAGGCAGCTCGTAGTGTTCGAGGCAGATCATCGGCTCAATGCCACTCCTGCGCATTTCGTCGATCAGATTGTCGTAGTACTGCGCATATTCCTCATCAACCACGCCATTTTCATAGTCAATGAAAAAGCGCGACCAATTGATGGAAGTGCGGTAATGCGTCAACCCTGCCTGTTTCATCAACGCCACATCTTCGCGATAACGATTAATAAAATCCGTGGCGACCGCCGGGCCGTAGCCCTCATGCCAGACATGCCTGTCGTTTTTATACCAGGCATCCAGCCACGTATCCTGCCCCTCTTTCTTACCGCTCCAGCCTTCTGTTTGCCAGGCCGATGCCGCTGCACCGAGGATAAAATCTTTTGGGATGGTGATTTTTACGATGCTCATACCTTCCTCACGCGTTATTAGCAATTTGTTGCTGTTCGGCCTGCAATTGAGCCTGTTCGGCACGGCGAGAAGCGATTTTCACAAACGGCAGGTAAATCAGCACAGAAACCAAAATACAACCCAATTGCGTAACGACCGCTCCCATAGAACCGGCAGTAGAAAGCCAGGCGTTGATGAGCGGTGGCGTGGTCCATGGCACCATCACAACGGCTTTACCCGCAAAACCCATTACCGTGGCGAAATAACCAATACTGCCGGTGACCAGTGGCGTAATGATGAAAGGAATAGCCAGTATGGGATTAAGCATAATCGGCATACCAAAAATAACTGGCTCGTTAATATTGAAGATCCCAGGGCCAAAAGAGAGTTTGGCTATCTCTTTCATTTCTTTCCTTTTTGTCGCAATCATCACCGCAATCAGCAGGCCGATGGTTAAGCCAGAACCACCGATACTCATATACACATCCCAGAACGGCATGGTGATGATATTTGGAATCTCTTTACCTTGTTCAAACGCGCTCATGTTCACGGTAATCGCCCCAAGCAACAGCGGCTCGCGGATAGGCTTAATCATCTGGTTGCCATGAATACCGATAACCCAGAAAAGCTGCGCCACAAACATCAACAGCAAAATGCCCGGTAGGCTTTGCACCACTTTTTCCAAAGGTTGCTGCACCACCTGATAGACCGCGTCATACAGGTACATGCCCGTCGTTTGGTGAAAAATAAAACCAAAGGTCGCTATAGCGGTAACGGTAATGATCGATGGGATCAATGCGGAGAAAGAAGCAGAGACATTCGGCGGAACGGTGTCAGGCATTTTGATCTTCAGCCCTTCCCTTTTTTCCAGCCAGCAGTAAATTTCAACCGATAAAATGGCGATAAACATGCCAAGGAACAGGCTGCGGGTATCAGAAAACTGGCGTGCCAGAATGTCTTTCACCATATGCATCTGCCCGTCGACCATCATCTCGATTGTGGTCGGCGTAACACAGATAAAACAGATCACCGCCAGCAATCCCGGGAACAGACTTTTAATACCGTTTATCCTGCCCAGTTCGATACCAATCAGGAACACCGCGCCAATGTTCAAAAAGTTAAGCGTGGCGTAGTTTATCGCCGCGGTAATCGGCTTTAGCTGTGCGAGAAACGACAGCGCGGAAAAACTGGCAAGACCATTTTTGGGATCCAGCACCATATTAGAGATCAGTACTGAGAATGCCCCAACGATGATCACTGGCATCAGGGTAATAAAGGAAGCTTTGATCGCCATAATATAGCGGTAGCTATTGAATTTAGTGGCAAAACTTCCCAGAGAGTCGATTAACTTTTCCTGCAAAGCCATAGGGTATACCTCGGTGTTGTCGTTTTTTATTATGTAGTGTGATGTATGACGACCTAGATCCGAAAGACTTCAATATGCAGGTAGGCGGCTATCGAACGAATCCCGATGATCTTACTGAAGTCAGCGATTCGGGTGAGTAAGAGCAGCCAACAACCCTGCATCCTGAAGAGCGACGGGTTTATTTGGTATACCAAAAATAGAACCAACTTCTTAACATTTCCGTGATAAATGTCCCACATTGTTATATTGGGATTCCAATACCAACCAATTCAATTAATTTGGTATGCCAAATTAATATAAATATTCTGAATCATTCAAAAGCGTGATCTGGCACGACAAATGATATAGCGAAGCCGCAAGCCCGATGTTTCATAAACACAGCATGTTAAACTAGCGAAATCATGCGACCACGCAGCAAGCGTCTTAATCAGGAATGAATTGATGGTAACAATGCTGGATGTCGCGCTACGCGCTGGCGTTTCTAAAGCAACGGTATCACGCGTGCTCAACGGGATTGGGCAAGTCAAAGAGAGCACCCGTGAACAGGTATTTAACGCCATGGAAGAGCTGGGCTACCGACCTAACTTTTTGGCGCGATCCCTTGCCAATCGCAGCAGTAATAGCGTGGGTCTGGTGGTGTCTACTTTTGATGGCTTCTACTTTGGACGCCTGTTACAGCAAGCCTCACGTCAGACTGAAGCCTGGGGTAAACAGTTGATTGTCACTGATGGGCACGACACGCCGCAAAAGGAGCTGGAAGCCGTGCAAATGCTGGTGGACAGACATTGTGACGCTATTGTGCTTTACACCCGGTTTATGAATGAACGCACATTACTTTCGCTCATGAATAGCATCAAAGTACCACTGGTCGTAATTAACCGTGATGTAAGTCAGGCTCGCGATCGCTGCGTGTTCTTCGAGCAACAGGATGCTGCATTTAAGGCGACTGAATACCTCGTAGAGCAAGGCCATCGCGACATTGCATGTATTACAGTGCCAATTTCCACTCCAACGGGCCAGGCACGCCTGATGGGTTATCGAAAAGCGCTACAAAAGCATGGTATTGCCTTTAGTGAAGAGCGGGTCAAATATGGTGATTCAAGCATGGAGCTCGGCCATAAACTGTGCCAGGAATTGCTGGAAAGTCGCGTACCATTTACCGCGCTATTTGCCTGCAACGATGATATGGCATTGGGTGCATCGAAAGCTCTGCATCAGTCAGGTGTGCGAATACCACAGGATATTTCGTTGTTTGGCTTCGATGATGCCCCGAGCGCTCAGTGGCTGGAACCTGCGCTATCGAGTGTCTATTTGCCTATCGATAGCATGATAACCACGGCTATCGATCAAGTCATAAAACTGGCAAACGGCGAGTCGCTTGAAGCAATCCCACCGTTTGTTGGCAAGCTGGTTTTACGCGAGTCAGTCGGTCCGGGTCCGTATTACGAGCCACGTTAGCTCTGACAAAAAGGGTGGATGAAGCAGTGCTTATCCACTCTACAATGGCTCTTTGTAGCTCGGATAAGTGCTGCGTCACCCGACAAAACTATGAAATTAGAACAACTCTAACGCCAGCAACTCCTGAATAGTCTGGCGGCGGCGAATCAGTCGTGCCTGACCATTATCAAACAGCACTTCCGGTAACAATGGGCGGCTGTTGTAGTTAGACGACATCGATGCGCCATACGCCCCGGTATCATGCAGCACCAGATAATCCCCCACCTGTACCGGCGGCAGCGCACGAGTTTCTACTTTTCCGCCTTCCTGTTGGGTAAATACATCCCCCGATTCACATAATGGCCCGGCGACAACAGTTTCAACCAACGGGAACTGAGTCAGCTCACGCCCATCACCCGCCAAAGCAGAAATATGGTGGTAGCTGCCGTACATCGACGGCCGCATGAGATCGTTAAACCCGGCATCAATCAGCACAAAGTGTCGAGAGCCCATGTTTTTAACCGAACGCACCTGAGCCACCAGTACACCAGACTCCGCCACCAGGAAACGGCCTGGTTCAATTTCGAGCTTCACCGCGTGCCCCAGACGCTGAGCAATTTTTTCACGTGCAGCATTCCACAATCCGTAATAGTGGTTGGTGTCGATTGTTTCTTCACCTTCATGATACGGAATAGACAAGCCACCACCTGCGGAAATCGCCTCCAGATCCTGACCAAAATCAATCACCTGCTGTACCATCGCACCACAAACACGCTCAAGGTGGCCGTAATCAACACCAGAACCAATATGCATATGGATGCCGACCAAATGCAGTTTGTAACGCTGAATAACTTCCAGTGCCTGTGGTAAATCTGCGTGCCAGATACCGTGCTTGCTGTTTTCGCCACCGGTATTGGTTTTCTGGCTGTGGCCATGGCCGAAGCCCGGGTTGACACGTAACCATACGCGATGACCAGGAGAGACTTCACCAAGCTGTTGGAGCATATCTACGGAACCGGCATTAACCGGAATCTGTTGCTCGGCGACCAGTTGCAGCGTCGGCTGGTCAATCATATCGGCGGTGAATACGATATCGTCGTGATTTTCCAGCGGCTTGTAACCTGCCGCCAGCGCACGCTCAATTTCACCCTGTGAAACAGAATCAACCTTCACGCCCTGCTCGCGCATCAGACGCAAAATATGAATATTGGAGCACGCTTTTTGCGCGAAGCGGATCACATCAAACTGACGCAATTGAGCAATCTGCTGGCGAATAATTTGCGCATCGTAAACCCAGACCGGGCAGCCAAATTCAGCTGGCAATGCCAGCAGGTTTTGCGCATTTAAAGCAGTGTCAGTGTTATTGAGTGGGCGTGGCATGGTTGGCTCCGGCAACAATTTGTTTTTTTGTATTACGCCACAGAGTGAAGTGAAGAAAAAATATCGCTTTAGCCAGAGTCTATGCAAAACTGATATAGATAAAGGAGACCATCATGCCCTCAATAACCCTGCGCCATATCGAAATTTTCCACGCGGTAATGACTGCCGGTAACCTCACCGAAGCCGCAGGGTTACTGCATACTTCACAGCCTACAGTGAGCCGCGAACTGGCAAGACTTGAGAAGTTGATTGGCCTGCAATTGTTCGAACGTAGCCGCGGGCGCTTACATCCTACAGTGCAGGGTTTAAGGCTATTTGAAGAGGTACAGCGCTCCTGGTACGGACTGGACAGAATACTGAGTGCTGCTGAAAGCCTGCGCGAATTCCGCCAGGGTGAGCTCTCTATAGCCTGCCTACCCGTGTTTTCACAATCATTCTTACCGATGCTGATTCAACCATTTCTGGCTCGCTACCCGGAATTGAGTCTGAATATTGTGCCGCAGGAATCACCGCTGTTGGAGGAATGGCTATCAGCTCAGCGTCATGATTTAGGGTTAACCGAAAACACCACAACACCTGCCGGAACGGAACGCCAAACTTTACTCACGCTCAATGAAGTGTGCGTGTTACCCGCCGGGCATCGCCTAGCCGGTAAAAAAGTGCTCACGCCGCAAGATTTCGCCGGGGAAAACTACATTAGCCTTTCACGCACCGACAGTTATCGTCAGCTTCTGGACTCGCTGTTTCAGGAACACGATGTAAAGCGTCGTATGGTGATGGAAACACACAGTGCAGCCTCGGTTTGCGCGATGGTACGGGCTGGGGTGGGTGTATCAGTGGTCAATCCGTTGACCGCTCTGGATTATGCTTCAAGTGGCGTGGTTGCTCGTCGCTTCAGCGTGGCGGTGCCGTTTACGGTGAGCCTGATTCGCCCACTGCACCGTCCTGCATCTGCGCTAGTGAGCGCTTTCAGCGAGCATCTGCAAAACAGCATGCAGATTTACATCGAGCCGCTAAATCAACTGCTCGATGCCTGAATTACGACTCGGTTACCGGCTGATGGTGACCCGTTCCACCACTAAAGTTAATCAGGCAAATGATAAGCCCTATAGCCGCAAGCCCTGCCGCCGCAACCGGAACAGCTGTCAGGCCAAAACCGTGGGCAATGACTGTACCGCCAACCCATGCACCGAGCGCATTGCCAACATTAAAGGCCGCAATATTCAGCGTCGAAACCAGGTTCGGCGCATCTCTACCATGCAGCACAACGTTGATTTGCAGCGCGGGAACTGTCGCAAAAGCTGCCATCGCCCAAAGGAATAAGGTGATTTCCGCAAGCCACATACCGTGGCTAGTCCAGCGAAACAGCAAAGAGAAGATAGCAATCAAGCTAAAACTCAGTATCAGGCTAAAGGAAACTTTCCAGTCTGCCAGGCGCCCACCAAGAATATTACCGACTGTTAAACCCGCACCAATCAAGAACAGTGTCCAGCTTACGCCTTGATGAGTCACACCAGTCACCTGTAACAACATCGGTGCGATATAACTAAATAGAGCAAACATGGCAGCCGCGAAAAAGACAGTCATCGCCAAAGAAAGCCAAAGTTTGCCATTAGCCAAAGCGCTGACTTCACGTTTAAGGTCAGTCGGCGCTTCCTCTTTCTGCGACGGCAGGCTGACGATCAGCGCAATAAATGCGACCACACCGATGATCGCCACTCCCCAGAACGTCGAACGCCAACCGTACAATTGCCCAAACCAGGTGCCAATCGGCACGCCCAACACATTGGCCAGCGTCAGACCGGTGAACATCAGTGCCACCGCTGATGCTTTACGATTCGGAGCAACCAGACTTGCGGCCACCACGGCGCCAATACCGAAGAATGCACCATGGCAAAGTGCTGTAATCACGCGAGCTAACATCAGGAAATGGTAATTGAGCGCTAAGGCACACAGGATGTTACCGACGATAAAAATCACCATCAGTAACACCAGTGAGAGTTTGCGCGGCAATCTTGCCGTGAGTAACGCCATGATGGGTGCACCAATCGCCACACCCAGCGCATAGCCGCTAATCAACCAACCGGCTGTGGGAATAGAGATCGCCAGATCCCCTGCCACATCGGGCAACAGGCCCATAATAACGAACTCCGTCGTGCCGATGGCAAATGCACTCATCGCCAGCGCGAGTAAGGAAATAGGCATGGAATAACTCCAGGTTACAGAAATAATAAAAGGCGGCAGAACTGTGTTCGACCGCCAGATTACGAGGATGTCAGAGGTGCAGCTTGTTTGGAAAAGCGTGCGCTGCTTAACAAATTAATAACACAAAAAACGCCGGGGGTGACCCGGCGTACGCTAAGGATATTCTTTTTTACCGTTTAACCATTTGAAATATAGAATAAAAAATTATTACTCGGCCAGCATGAAATTCACCGCGTCGGCGGCGTGAATCGCTGCGGTATCGAAGACCGGGAGCGGACAATCCTGCTGGTTTAACAGCAACCCGATTTCAGTGCAGCCAAAAATCACCCCTTGTGCCCCCTGCCCCTGCAACTCTTCAATGACTTGCTGATAGTAGCGTTTCGATTCTTCGGTGATTTTCCCAAGACAGAGCTCTTCAAAGATAATCTGGTTGATACGCAACCGTTGAGGTTCGTCCGGGATCAGAGATTCGATACCAAATTCAGCACTCAGGCGGCCACGGTAGAAATCTTGTTCCATAGTGTAACGCGTGCCAAGCAGCGCCACTTTATTCACACCTTGCGCGGTAATCACGCGCCCGGTTGCGTCAGCAATATGCAAAAACGGCAGCTCACAGCGAGATTCAATGTGGTGAGCGACTTTGTGCATCGTGTTGGTGCACAACACAATACCTTCCGCTCCGGCTTTCTGTAGCCCTAACGCTGCCTGTGCCAGCATATCACCCGCCAAATCCCATTCACCTTTAGACTGGCAAGCTTCAATCTCATGAAAATCAACGCTGTGCAGAAGGATCTTAGCGGAATGCAACCCACCTAAACGATCCTTAATACCTTCATTAATTAACCGATAATAAGGAATGGTCGACTCCCAACTCATCCCGCCCAGTAAACCAATTGTTTTCATGACCTTTCACCTATTAATTTTATTACTTTGGTTATATCAGAGAGATTACCCATCAGGAAAGCGTGATCCGCCTTACAAAACGCTGGCGTGAACTATCGCAAAAGGACTTTTCAGGATACGATTAATTAAATGAAACAACGTTTCACATAGAAAAGGATCGCGAATGTTCACTTTTATTAAAGATACTAAACTGGAAGACTTAGGTGCTGGCGTAAGTCGCCGAATTCTGGCTCACAACGGTAAAATGATGGGTGTGCAGGTTAACTTTGAAGCTGGCGCAATCGGCCCGATGCATAACCATCCACATGAGCAGTTAACCTATGTACTGTCCGGCGAGTTTGAATTCACTAT
The DNA here is from genome assembly GCF_001654865.1 of Buttiauxella noackiae ATCC 51607. Taxonomy (GTDB): domain Bacteria; phylum Pseudomonadota; class Gammaproteobacteria; order Enterobacterales; family Enterobacteriaceae; genus Buttiauxella; species Buttiauxella noackiae. The sequence goes on from NZ_LXEO01000039.1 coordinate 52,525, forward strand.
CGGTGATGAAACTCACCGCGTTACAGCGGGTGATACGTTATATAAAGAACCGCATGTGATGCATGGCTGCGTGTGCCTGAAAGCGGGTACCCTGCTGGACACCTTCACCCCAGTGCGTGAAGATTTCCTGAAGTAAACTGCAAAAAAGCGGCACCTGATAAGGCGCCGCTTTTGAGAAATACTGATTTATTCAATCAATATCCATACGAGATGCGAATGCACCACGTACTAACACCATACCTGATGCGACAATTAAACCCACCAGTGCTGCCAATACGATAATCAACGATTTACCCGGACCATCTTTTTTCAGTGGTAACGAAGGCTGCATCTGGAATTGGTAAGGTTTGAAATCGATCTCACCCAGCTTTACGGCTTCTAAGGAACGTAGAATGTGATCGCGGTTTTGTACCGAAGCATTCAACTGAGCCACATCTTTAATTGACTGCTCAATCTTTAACTTTTCTGAAATCCCTCTTGAGCCCAGAGCAATAGAGTAATCAGGGTCATCTTTTACCGCCTGTCCATTGCTATACACCGGGTCCTTCAGGCCCGCTGCATTTGCTACCTGCAATGAATATCCCAGACGCTCCAGGTTAACATTGTGATCGTTCTCAAGCGCAGTACGGTCCAGTGCCAGTTTGTTTTTTTCAAATGCCACTTTGAGTTCAAGAGCAGTTTTTACATTAGAGATAACGTCTTTATTCACTTCAGCAGCAATAAACTCAACATAGCTTTTCAGCACCTGCTGGGCCGCCTCCGCATCTGGTGCGGTAAAACTGAGTGTCCAGGAACTATAAGGTGCATTGTCGGTTTTTTTAGGATCGATATTGTTGACTGCCTTAAATTTTTCCGAAACATTGGATATTGCGCGATAAAGCGCACTTTTATCCACATCAGCATTTTTCACCAATGCCTGTACATAAGGAGATTTTGCCAGAAATTGCTCGCGAAGCTCTTGCGAGTCAAATTTCTTCAAAAACATATTATAGAGGCTACCCGCATCAATATTCGCATCCACCCCAAGCACCGTCATATCAACCATCGCGCGACGCAAACCAATAATATTGGCTGTTTCAGGTGGTGTGATAATCGCTTCGCTAGTCCATTTTTGCGGCAATAAAAAACTGACTGCCAATCCACATAATGCAAATAGTAACGTAATTGTAATTATCTGTTTTTTTGCCGCGTATAGAGTAGACATCAGGCTTAGTAAATCGATCTCTTCATGGCGTGGAGCCATAAGCGGGTATGGAGATGTGTTCTCTAATTGATTGGTTTTCATTTCTATAGAAGACATAACTGGCCGGTTTTTAAGTTATTGAGAAAATACCCGTCTAATTTCCAGGAACAGAAAATTAAGCAGCGCTTACGTCAAAGATTGAGAAATAGGTTGGGTTTTAAACCATAAGAAAGGCTGCTTATCTTTTCCTTGTGCATGTCACTGTCGATATCAAAACTGACTTTAAACAACATACCTACAATCTGGTAATGCACTGATAACAAAGCCTTAACTCTGTAACGAAACGTAACTCTCTTTAATGAATGGGCATTATTCCTAAGAATCACCTGAAAAACAACCACCAACTATTGCAGTTTAAAAACTAAGAATTTCCTCCTTCCTTTTTTTATCCCGCACAAAACCTCGTCCATTTCACATTATCGAAACAGTGTTTCGATGTTGATCACATTTCCATGATGAATCGAATGACTCGGTTACAAATCGTAATAAGATTAATTAAAACGCTGTTTTACAAATCAGGAACCATGGTTCGTATGTTTCTGAAATCCAGAAAACAATAGAGATGTCAGAAATGTAACGGTGTTGTAAGCCTTTAATTATCAACCAATTATCAGGGAATGAATATGACCGATACCCCCACCGCTTTCCGACCCAACCGTTTTACTTCACGGGTGAGGCAATGAGTTTCGAGAAAGATTTTTGCAGAAAACAATTTTTAAACCATTGAGCGCCAGGTAGGTATGTATGAATGAAAACAAAATGCTGGGAATGGCATGGATTTCGCCCTACATAATAGGGTTGTTAGTCTTTACTGCCTTCCCATTTGTTTCATCTTTCTTCCTCAGTTTTACTGAGTACGATTTGATGAACCCGCCGGTATTCACCGGTATTGAGAACTATCGCTACATGTTGACCGAAGATTCACTCTTCTGGAAATCCATGGGGGTAACTTTTGCTTATGTATTTTTAACCATCCCGTTAAAACTTGCATTCGCACTCGGTATCGCATTTGTTCTGAACTTTAAACTGCGCGGCATCGGCTTCTTCCGTACTGCGTATTACATCCCATCTATTCTGGGCAGCTCCGTTGCGATCGCCGTTTTATGGCGTGCGCTGTTTGCCATCGACGGCCTGCTCAATAGCTTTATTGGTGTGTTCGGTCTGGACCCGGTGAACTGGCTGGGTGAGCCATCTCTGGCACTGATGTCCGTTACGCTCTTACGTGTATGGCAGTTCGGCTCGGCGATGGTTATCTTCCTGGCGGCATTGCAAAACGTTCCACAATCACAGTATGAAGCGGCAATGATCGACGGTGCGTCTAAATGGCAGATGTTCATGAAAGTGACCGTGCCTTTGATTACGCCAGTCATCTTCTTCAACTTCATCATGCAGACCACGCAGGCGTTCCAGGAGTTTACCGCACCGTACATCATTACCGGCGGCGGCCCGACTCACTACACCTACTTGTTCTCACTGTATATCTACGACACCGCATTCAAATACTTCGATATGGGTTATGGCGCGGCACTGGCGTGGGTATTGTTCCTGGTCGTGGCGGTCTTTGCCTCCATCGCCTTTAAGTCATCGAAATACTGGGTGTTCTACTCCGCAGATAAGGGAGGCAAAAATGGCTGATATTCAACCAAGCCAGTTAGCGGCTAAAAATGCGACGGAAATTGCAGAAGAAGAAATTGCGCGTACTTTGCGCCGTGAAAAAATCAGCCGCACCGTTCGTTATATCGTGCTGATTATTGTCGGTCTGTTGATGCTCTACCCATTGGTGTGGATGTTCTCAGCGGCATTTAAACCGAACCATGAGATCTTCACCACACTCGGGCTATGGCCGGCAAACCCAACCAGTGACGGCTTCGTCAACGGCTGGAAAACCGGTACTGAGTACACCTTTGGCCATTACATGTGGAACACAATGCAGTATGTGATTCCAAAAGTACTGCTGACCATTATCTCTTCAACGATTGTCGCTTACGGCTTTGCCCGTTTCGAAATCCCGTTCAAGAAGTTTTGGTTCGCGACATTGATTACCACCATGTTGCTGCCAAGCACTGTGCTGTTAATCCCGCAATACCTGATGTTCCGTGAAATGGGCATGTTGAATAGTTATCTGCCGCTGTGGCTACCGATGGCGTTCGCAACCCAGGGGTTCTTTGTCTTCATGTTGATCCAGTTCCTGCGTGGTGTTCCACGCGATATGGAAGAAGCAGCACAGATTGATGGCTGTAACTCCTTCCAGGTGCTGTGGTATGTGGTGGTGCCGATTCTCAAACCGGCCATTATCTCTGTCGCCCTGTTCCAGTTCATGTGGTCAATGAACGACTTTATCGGGCCGCTGATTTATGTGTACAGCGTAGACAAATACCCAATTGCACTGGCGCTCAAAATGTCTATCGACGTGACTGAAGGCGCTCCATGGAACGAAATTCTGGCAATGGCGAGCATCTCCATTCTGCCATCGATCATCATCTTCTTCCTGGCTCAACGCTACTTCGTACAAGGCGTGACCAGCAGCGGAATTAAAGGTTAAGTGAGGGAATATCATGGCTGAAGTTATTTTCAACAAATTGCAAAAAGTTTACTCCAACGGCTTCCAGGCGGTTCATGGTATCGACCTGAAAATTGAAGACGGTGAATTCATGGTTATCGTCGGCCCATCTGGCTGCGCGAAATCAACCACCTTGCGTATGCTGGCAGGTCTGGAAACCATCAGCGGCGGTGAGGTCAGAATTGGCGACCGCGTCGTTAACAACCTGGCACCGAAATCTCGCGGTATCGCGATGGTGTTCCAGAACTACGCACTGTATCCACATATGACCGTGCGTGAAAATCTGGCCTTTGGCCTGAAGCTCAGCAAACTGCCAAAACAGCAGATCGACACTCAAGTTAATGAAGCGGCCAAAATCCTTGAGTTGGACGAGCTGATGGACCGCCTGCCGCGCCAGTTATCCGGCGGCCAGGCACAGCGTGTGGCCGTAGGCCGTGCGATTGTGAAAAAACCTGACGTGTTCTTGTTTGACGAACCGTTATCTAACCTTGATGCCAAACTGCGTGCGTCGATGCGTATTCGTATCTCCGACTTGCATAAGCAACTCAAGAAAAGCGGCAAACCTGCGACCACCGTATACGTGACTCACGACCAGACTGAAGCGATGACCATGGGCGACCGTATCTGCGTGATGAAATTGGGTCACATCATGCAGGTGGACACACCAGATAACCTCTATCACTTCCCGAAAAACATGTTTGTGGCAGGCTTTATCGGTGCGCCAGAAATGAACATTCGCCCGAGCAAGCTGATTGAAAAAGACGGCAGCCTGCAGATCAGCGTCGGTAATGACACTCTCGCGCTGAACGAGCGCCAGCAGAAGCGTTGTGCTGAATACAAAAATCAGGACATTTTCTTCGGTATCCGTCCTGAGTTTATTTCAATCTCTGATGAACCGTTTGCCGAAAGCCATTCCAGCGGCGAGATGGTGCGTGTAGAGAATATGGGCCATGAATTCTTCATCTACCTGAAAGTAGCTGATTTCGAAATGACCTGCCGCATCCCTTCCGATGAAGCTAAGCCAATGATTGAAAAAGGCCTTCACCGTAAGGTGTATTTCAAGTTTGACATGGAAAAATGTCATATTTTCGACGCAAAAACAGAACAAAACATCTCTCTCTGACAGGAGTCTATGATAATGAAAAAAGTACTGTTAAGTACCCTGATTGCCTCTACCTTAGGAATGGCTGCCGGCTCGGCGTTTGCGGCAGATGAAGTTGATTTACGTATGTCCTGGTGGGGCGGCAATGGACGCCACCAGGTTACGCTCAAAGCAGTTGAAGAGTTCCAGAAGCAACATCCGAACATCAAGGTGAAGTCTGAATACACCGGTTGGGACGGCCACCTTTCCCGTCTGACTACGCAGATTGCGGGCGGTACCGAGCCTGATGTGATGCAGACTAACTGGAACTGGCTGCCAATTTTCTCCAAAACAGGCACTGGCTTCTACGATCTGAACACCGTGAAAGGTGAGTTGGATCTGGCACAGTTTGACCCGAAAGAACTGCAATCAACCACCGTTGACGGCAAGCTGAACGGCATTCCAATTTCCGTGACTGCACGCGTGTTCTATTTCAACGATGAAACCTGGAAAAAAGCGGGTGTTGAATACCCGAAAACCTGGGATGAGTTGATGGCAGCGGGTAAAACTTTTGAAACTAAACTGGGCAAGCAATATTTCCCAGTCGTGCTTGAGCACCAGGATACGCTGTCTCTGCTGCGCTCTTACATGGTGCAGAAATACAATATCCCTGAAATCGATACTGCGAAGAAGCAATTCGGCTACTCCAAAGAGCAGTGGGTTGAGTTCTTTGGCATGTACAAAAAGCTTATCGACAGCCACGTAATGCCTGACACCAAATATTATGCGTCATTTGGTAAGAGCAATATGTACGAGATGAAGCCGTGGATCGAGGGCGAGTGGGCCGGTACTTATATGTGGAACTCCACCATTAAAAAGTATTCCGACAACCTGAAGCCACCAGCGAAACTCGAGCTGGGTGCTTACCCAATGCTGCCAGGTGCAACCGATGCGGGTATGTTCTTTAAACCAGCACAAATGTTCTCTATCAGCAAAACGACCAAGCATCCGAAAGAAGCAGCCATGCTGATTAACTTCTTATTGAACGAAAAAGCGGGTGTGGAAGCACTGGGGCTTGAGCGTGGCGTTCCATTGAGCAAAGCGGCTGTGACCCAACTGACGGCTGATGGCGTGATCAAAGATAACGATCCGTCAGTTGCAGGTCTGAAACTGGCGCAATCTTTGCCAAACAAACTGCCAACGTCTCCATACTTTGATGACCCGCAGATTGTTTCCCTGTTCGGCACTTCTTTGCAGTACATCGACTATGGCCAGAAAACCGTAGAAGAAACTGCTGCTGAGTTTGAACGTCAGGGTAACCGTATTCTGAAACGCGCAATGCGTTAATCAACCAGCCTAAGTTTTCAGTTCTATACCCTGCCCCGCTTGCGGTGCAGGGTATTTTTTTAACTTAACAGGAATATCGTTATGGCTAAAGGTAAGAAAATCCAACTCTCCTTCCGCGCCCGACGCGACATGGAAACCGGAACTGAAGTATTACGTCTGACCCCTCCGCATATTATTTGCCACCGCAATTATTTCTATCAAAAATGTTTTAGCCGCGACGGGCAGCGGCTTATTTTCGGCGGTGCGTTCGAAGGGCACTGGAATTACTATTCGCTGGATTTAGAAAAACAAATTGCCACTCAGCTAACCGAAGGCGAAGGCGACAATACCTTTGGCGGCTTTTTATCGGCTGACGATCGGTCATTGTGGTATGTGAAAAATACCCGAGAATTACGCCGCGTCGATCTGGAGTCGCTCGAAGAATACATCGTTTATGAAGTGGATGATGAATGGGTGGCTTACGGCACTTGGGTTGCGAACTCCGATTGCAGCCAACTTGTGGGTATTGAAATCAAAAAGAGTGACTGGTCGCCGCTTACCGACTGGCAAAAATTCCGCGATTTTTACTTCACCAACCCTGAGTGCCGTCTGATCCGCATCGATTTACACACCGGCGAGCAGCAGGTCATTCTGAAAGAAAAACGCTGGCTGGGTCACCCGATTTACCGTCCATTCGACGATGAAACCGTCGCGTTTTGCCACGAAGGGCCGCGTGATGCAATCGATGCACGCATGTGGCTAATTAACCAGGATGGCAGCAATCTGCGTAAAGTTCGCCAGCATGAAGAAGGTGAAAGTTTTACTCATGAATTCTGGGTGCCGGACGGTTCCGCACTTTATTACGTGGCGCATAAAGAAGGTGATGCGCACCGTTATTTATGGAGCGCCGACCCGCAAACACTTGAGAACCGTCAGCTCCGCACCATTCCGCCTTGCTCACATTTAATGAGTAACCACGACGGTTCGTTAGTCGTCGGAGATGGCGCACCGCATAAGACCGGAAATATCGATCTCAACGATCCCTTCATTTGGGTATTTGATCTAAAGAAAGGTACACAAAAAGCAGTCTGTCGCCACAATACATCGTGGAAAGTTCTGGATGGCGACCGCCAGGTGACGCATCCGCATCCTTCATTTAGCCCTGATAATCAATGGGTGCTTTACACGTCAGATGAAGAAGGAATGCCTGCGCTTTATCTGGCTAAAATCTAAAAAAAACCCTCAGTCCACACGGACTGAGGGTTTATAAAACGGTGATGTTGAGCGTTAATTAACGCGCTAACCAGCCACCATCAACTGCCACGGTATAACCGTTGATGTAGTCAGAAGCAGTGGACGCCAGGAATACGATTGGACCTTTCAGATCTTCTGGCAGGCCCCAGCGGCCAGCAGGGATACGCTCAAGAATTGCAGCGCTACGCTCTTCATCGGCACGCAGTTGTTGAGTGTTGTTGGTCGCCATGTAGCCCGGCGCGATAGCATTCACGTTGATACCGTGTTGTGCCCACTCGTTCGCCAGCAGACGAGTCACGCCCATAACTGCACTTTTAGAAGCAGTGTAAGACGGTACGCGGATGCCCCCCTGGTAAGAAAGCATTGAAGCGATGTTAATGATTTTGCCGCCTTTGCCTTGAGCAATGAACTGACGAGCAACAGCCTGAGACATAAAGAACACACTCTTAATGTTCAGGTTCATAACGTCGTCCCAGTCTTTTTCGCTAAAGTTGATTGCATCTTCACGACGAATCAGACCTGCGTTGTTAACCAGAATGTCGATTTTGCCGAACTCAGCAACCGCACGTTCCAGCAAAGATGGAATACCATCAATCTGGCGCAGATCGGCGGTCAGGCTCAGGAAGCGGCGACCCAGAGCATTTACACGCTCGATGGTTTCAGCAGGTTCAACGATATTGATACCAACGATGTCACAACCAGCTTCTGCAAGACCGATAGCCATACCCTGGCCCAGACCTGTATCACAACCAGTAACAACTGCAACTTTACCTTGTAGGGAGAACGAATCCAGAATCATGTAGATTTCCTTTTTTTATACGGGCCTGCTGTTAGCGCAAGCATCCTGGGAAAATTTTGTTCACGCAAACTGCGCAACTCATAAATCACTTACGGCAAAAACACTGTTCCGTAATCTTTGATGGATTCATAGTAATCTGGTTGAAACCGCTTTTCAATTATAAATGAAACGTTGTTTCAAATTATGGGCAATACTTTTCAAATTTGATATTTCGATCACGTTCCCCCTTCCCTTATCCCTTTAAATGCATCTGTTTACTGAAAGTATTGCCAGTGGTGTTGCCGTTTAGTGAATGCAATCACACATATTGAAACAATGTTTTGATAAATTAACACCAGAATTTTGAACATACATTTTCGACAATTGAGATTGTCATTTTAAGGAGAGCATCATGGCTAAAGGTATGCGGGTTAAGCTGGTTTATGAAGTGAGTCAGGACCCAGACACAGGCGTCGAAGTCACCCGCTTAACGCCACCCGAAGTAACCTGTCATCGGAATTACTTCTACCAAAAATGCTTTACCAATGATGGCAATAAGTTGCTGTTTGCTGGCGAGTTTGATGGCAACTGGAATTACTATCTATTGGATATCGCCGCTGCCGAAGCCGTGCAATTAACTGAAGGAACTGGCGATAACACCTTTGGTGGTTTCCTCTCCCCGGATGACAAATCTCTTTATTATGTGAAGAACGAACGCACGTTGCTGGAAGTTAACCTTGAAACGCTGGTTGAACGTGAGGTTTATAACGTGCCTGCTGACTGGGTTGGTTACGGCACATGGGTTGCTAACAGCGATTGCACAAAGCTTGTCGGTATCGAAATTTCCAAAGACGACTGGGTTCCATTGAACGACTGGAAAATCTTCCACGATTTCTTCCATAAAGGACCAAACTGCCGTTTGTTGCGTGTTGATCTGCAAACCGGTGAAAGCGCTGTTATTCATCAGGAAAAAAATTGGCTCGGCCACCCGATTTATCGTCCATTCGATGACAACACCGTGGCGTTCTGCCACGAAGGCCCGCACGACCTGGTTGACGCACGTATGTGGATGGTCAACGAAGATGGTAGCAACGTGCGTAAAGTTAAAGAGCACGCGGAAGGCGAAAGTTGCACGCATGAATTCTGGGTGCCGAACGGTTCATCCTTAATGTACGTTTCCTACCTGAAAGGCCAGCAAGGCCGTACTATTTATAGCTACAATCCGGATAACGGCGAAAATACAGAAGTCATGCAAATGCCAGCATGTTCACACCTGATGAGTAACTTCGATGGCACACTGCTGGTGGGTGATGGTTCAGGTACCCCGGTCGATGTTAAAGATACCAGTGGTTACACCATTGACAACGACCCATATTTGTATGCTTTCGATATAGCGAAAAAAGCTTATTTCCGAGTAGCTCGCCACGATACTTCCTGGGCAACTTTTGCTAATAGCCGCCAGGTTACGCATCCGCATCCTTCATTTACGCCGGATGACAGTGCCATTTTATTCAGCTCTGATAAAGATGGTAAGCCTGCACTATATATTGCAAAAATGCCTGCTAACCCAGAATTAATTTCTGCCTGATAGATAATAGAGTATGCCCTGTGTAGGCCCTTGCCCTCTCTTTATGAGAGGGCTTTTTTATATCTATTTATTGAAGGTGTTGGCTGCTTACTTAAAACCAACCGTTTTATATCCCACTCAAATATAAAAAAGCCTCTGCTAATAGCAGAGGCTTGAAGAGAGTATTAAAGGATTAACTATCAGAAGGAGTATGCAACACCGACACGTAAACGGGTCTGACGGTCATCGCGGTCATTTACCCCAACGTTACCGACTTCACCATATGGAGCCCAGTTTTTATCCAATTTATAAGCTAACTTCACGTTATATTCCTGAGAATAAGGCTTGTTGTTATTACGAGGATTACCCTCTTCACTACGTGCGTAAACATAGTTTAGCTCGGTACGCCAGTCACCCATCACGAAGCCAGCCCATGCATCACCACGGTTGACTTTATCATCATCTTTCTTAGCGTTAGCCGGGTAACGGGTGTAATCATAACGGTAACGAGCAGCAACATAGAAACCATTATCAAAGCTATATTGCACACGTAAGTTTGGTTTATAGATAGAACGGCTATCGTTACTTTCAATATTAAAACCAGGAGTTACTGAGAAGTTTTTATTCGCTTTCCATTGCCAACTAATGGCTTCTTCATGACCATTACCTACAAAATCACTAAATGGCTGATCGGTATTATCGCCACCTGATTTCCATTTCGCTTCTACAGAGAAACCAAAGCCATTTGCAAAACGATGTGAAACTGAGACGCGATCGGCGTTGGTTGAGTCCGTTTTACCACCGTCAATGAATTCATGGCGTAAGTCGACAGTTACAGCCTGGGCTGCAAAAGAAGCACCAATCAACATTGCCAGACCCAGAGTTTTCTTCAACATAAATAAATCCCTCATTGAAATATCGTTTCATTATTATGAAACTGAATTTTATTTTTAAATGAACATCATTTTAGTGATCGAGATCGTAAATATTTATGTCGAAATTCACACGTAGCAATCTTCGTGATGGGTATCAACAAAAGAAACAATGAGTATCAAAATTAAGCGACTCCCATCACGCAAAAAACGCAAAAACCATCAATAAAACATTATTTCAATAATGTTTTAATTTATTTACATATAACATTGTCGTGACTTAAATAAAATTAAAGAAATACCGCCTAATTTATTTGAATTCAAATAGTAACGGAGGAAAATACAATGGAGCTATTTACAAAAAATGATGGTCATTGCCAATGAGCTGGGGCTTTTAACAATGATTGAAGGATCATCTGAGGATAACGATGCTAAATAAAACCCGATAAAAATATTATACCGCTTAAAGAAAAGGCACCTTCATAGCGAAGGTGCCTTTACATTGATAAGCAGGACTGTATGGCAGTTAATCTCTCTCGATAGCTAATGCAACTCCCTGCCCGCCGCCAATACACAACGTCGCCAGCCCTTTTTTGGCATCGCGCTTGATCATTTCATGCACCAGCGACACCAGAATCCGGCAGCCGGATGCGCCAATCGGGTGCCCTAAGGCCAGCGCGCCACCATTAACATTCACTTTGCGCTCATCCCACTCCAGCATTTTGCCGACCGAAAGCGCCTGTGCGGCAAAGGCTTCATTGGCTTCAATGAGATCAAGTTGATCAAGCGACCAACCCGCGCGTTCAAGGCATCGCTGGGTAGCGGTGACCGGTGCAATCCCCATGTAAGCAGGATCGACGCCGACGCTGGCGAATGCCCGAATACGTGCCAGAACTGGCAAATTCAACTCTTCGGCTTTGCTGGCGCTCATCATTAACACCGCCGCTGCACCGTCGTTTATAGAAGAAGCATTACCGGCAGTTACACTTCCCTGAATATCAAAAGTTGGGTGTAATTGCGCAAGGGCCTCGGCGCTGGCATCAGTACGTGGCTGCTCGTCAGTATCGACAACAACTGATTTCCCAGAATTGAGTTCAACAGTAACCGGTACAATTTCATCTTTAAAACGCCCGGCATCAATCGCTGCCCGCGCTTTATGTTGTGATGCCAGCGCGTAGGCATCCTGGCTTTCACGGCTGATACCATATTCACGCGCAAGATTTTCTGCCGTCACGCCCATATGGTAGTCGTTGAAGGCATCCCACAATCCATCGTGAACCAGGCTGTCGATAAGTTGGCTATTCCCAAGGCCAGCACCGTTACGGCTATCGGCCAAAACGTGTGGAGCGCGACTCATATTCTCCTGGCCACCAGCAATCACCACGTCAGCCTCACCGCACTGAATCGCCTGCGTGGCAAGATGAAGCGCTTTTAAGCCGGAGCCACACACATCATTAATGGTGATAGCGGAAACAGACCACGGCAAACCACTGTTCAGTGCGGTTTGTCGTGCGGGGTTTTGCCCTGCCCCCGCAGTGAGTACCTGACCCAGGATCACTTCATCAACTTCTTGCTCACTTACGCCGCTGCGTTCTAGTAGCGCTTTAACCACCGCACTCCCCAGCTCCGAAGCGCTACGTGGTGAAAGAGCCCCTTGAAAGCAGCCAATGGGCGTTCGTGCAGCCCCCACGATCACGACATCTTTCATCATTATCTCCGCAACGTTGTGACTGCTTTTCTGGAAAGTTTATAAGCCCCGGCGACGATCTTTTTCGATATACATCGCCGCATCCGCTTCACGCAAAGCTAAATCGTGATCGGTATCTGCCGGGTTGACTGCGACAACACCAATGCTGGGGCCCGCATAATTAATCACACTGGAATGTAGCTGATACTCGCCAGTCAGCAAGTTTGCCAACCTAATTTTGAATGCCTGCGCCGCTTGCAAAGCCTCATCAGAGGCTGAAGGCCCAACGCTTGCCACAACAAACTCATCGCCACCAACACGCCCAATGATTTCACCAGGACGCGTTCCTTCTTGTAAACGCCGCCCGACTGCGCACAGAAAACTGTCGCCAACGCCATGCCCATAAGCGTCATTAATCTCTTTGAAATCATCCAGATCGGTAAAAGCCAGGAGCACAAAGCGCGCATCATTGCGAGCAAGTGAAAAGAGTTTCGGTAACTGTTCAAATACAGCTCGACGGTTAGGCAGTCCGGTCAGCTCATCAGTATAGCTGGCGGTCGTGAGCGCGGCATTTGCCTGCTGAAGTTGCTGCATAAGCTGTTCATTTTGAATTTGTTGAGCAATCAACTGCGCAAACAGTTGCAGGACTTGCTCGCTACGCTCGGTCAAAATGCGATGCTCAGAACTGGCTGCGCAAAGTGTTCCATATAAAGAACCATCCGCAAGCGTGACTGGCGTGCTGACGTAAGTGGTAATACCTAGTGCCTTCGCAGCCTGCGAATCATCCCATACATTCGCCACATCGCAGGTATAGCGTTTTCCTTCGTCCAGCGCGCGCTTGCAAAGCGTATCGCCCCACGGTACGCAAAGCCCCTCTGGGATCTGCATATGTCGGGAATTACGAGCAAAAAGAATATGTTGGAAGCTGCCATCAGGTTCGATTCGAGTCAGATAGGTTGACTCCATATTGGTTACCAGTTCGAGCATTTCCAGCAGCTGTCGGACAAGTCCCTCAAGTGTGTATTCAGATTCTAACGCGGTAGAAATGCGCTCGATAAGATTGTCAGACATAAAATCGGGTATACCTTTTTAATTAATCGCACAGATGTAAGCCTCAGATGTGCACGTTTTTAACATATTTTTAATACGACTTCCCCTGCCAAATATGACAATTGGGAGTCTGATACCCGTTGGCTGGATTCATTTTTCGAAGACTGGAGAAGTGTATAGCTCAGGGATTTGTCTGCAAATTCGACTTGGTGATAACGAAGAGAGCGGGCGGTGCAATATTCACCGCCAGCTTAATAACGGACTCAGGCTTTCATCCTGCACCAGAGCATGTAGTCCGGGTAATTTGCAGCATTGCTGCAATATCACAGGCAGGGGGAGGATTTCATTTTGCCGAAGTACCACATTTTCCAGCTCTCCCCAGAAATGCCACCCTGTTGCGACATTGCTCGCAGGAACGAATAAATGCAGATGCATACCGCGCGCTGGCTCATCCGGTAAGCCTAACCAGTGGCTAAATCGCTGTATATCTGGATTATTGTCCCCAGCCAGCACGCAGCGCTGAACCTGCGATGACGGGATATAAAAATGCGTATCCCCGAGGGTAATTCGCACTGCCGAAAGACTAAGCGAGTGAGTCATAGCCGCTGGTTTCCAGGTAACGCTCAAAGACTAAATTCAAATCCAGCAGTGCAAAATACTCGTGGCCTACAGGAACAATCCCGACCACCACTTTTTGCATGGCGGCAGATAAATTATCAGCAGCTGGATGAATCAGGCTTTCAGCCACATCCAGCACGTCTATTAATTTATCGATAAGAATCCCGCTTTGCATTTTATTACCGCGGCCAATAAGAATTGTGCGCTTACCCGGCACTTCCTGCCCTGTGGTTTCAATCAACTGATTTATGTTAATCACTGACTCAACGCGCCCGCGATGATTAATCACCCCTTCAAGAGAAGGCGGGCAGCCCGGCACCCATGAAACAGGGCGCTCTGCCAGAATCTCTTTTATTTGCGAACCGTAAAAAGCAAAATTTTTGTCAGCTTGCTTAAATAAAACAAGGCTACATTGCGGTTCGTCAACGTTGGCAATTTCCCGATGCTCGTCCTGATAAAGACTGAGTATTTGCTCTAATGGCTCGCTCATGCCACCTCCTTATCATCGGCAATGCAATAACGGTTACGACCACGCTGTTTTGCCGAATACAGAGCCTGGTCTGCACGTTCGCGGATAGTTTCAATTTTGTCTCCCGGCTGCCAGGAGGCAATTCCCGCACTGAAGGTATTGCTGAAGTTAGTCTGGTTGACTGAGAAGTGAATTTTTTCAAACCCCTGGCGCAGTCTTTCAACCACTGCAGCTGCCTGTTCTTGCGTGGTGCCTGGCATAATTATCGCAAACTCTTCTCCGCCATAGCGCCCAACAATATCGGTACTGCGTAAACGATGGGAGAAAAGCTGTGAGATACCCAGAATCACCTGATCGCCCGCGACATGGCCGTAGGTATCATTGATATTTTTAAAGTGATCCAAATCGACCATGACCAGACTAAATGGAATGCCGCTGTAGTTGGACTCTGTAATGGCGCTTTCCAGATAATGCGTTGTCGTTGAGTGGTTATACAGGCCCGTCAAACTATCCTGAGACATACGAGCACGCAGCGTACGCATTCTTTCTGCTCGAATCGAAACCGCATTAATTAACTCCTGCGGATCGGCCTGCTTAATAATAAAATCTTCCGCACCGGTACTCATCGCCCCAAACTGGGTTTTCTTATTGGTTTCACTTGAGAGATAGGCGATTGGCAAACCGATATGTTGTGGGATCTGACGAATCAGTTTTGTCAGTTCTTCACCACTGTAGTCCGGCATGTGGAAATCCATCAGAACAATATCGATCGGATGGGTATTGAGAACATTCAGCAAGTGCGGAATCTGTGTAAGAACATGCACTTCCATCCCCGCCATACGCAGCATTTCGGCATTGTATTGCGCGACTTCAGGCTCATCATCAATCAGTAAAACCTGATACGGTTTTTTCAGTGACGGCTGCGTTAAGCGGTGCAGTTCCTGAACTAAATCGGTGGTTGATGCAGGTTTCACATAGTAACCATCACACCCGGCTTTAATCGCGTTGATACGGGCGTGGAAATGGCTATGGCAGGAAAGATAAAGCACCGGGAAAGGTGTGCCGACTTTCTTTCTCAGATCGGACATCGCAAGCGGGCCGCCATAAGCGTTATCCGGGAAGCTGACATCCATAATGACCACTGACGGAGGCTGTGATAACACCGCCTTGGTAAAATCTGCTGTGTTGGTAAACACATAACAGATAAAGCCGAAGCAGCGAAGCTGGGTTGCCAGTAATTCAGCCTGATCGCATTCATCATCACACAGATAAACAGGCTTAATGGTGCGATTAATCGCCACCTCTTCCTGAGTAGAGGCCGCTATCGGGAACTTAACTAAAGAATCAGCCCCGCGACGTGCGCTCTCCATCTGCTCTTCCGTCAATGCATATAACTGCCGCATTATCTCGCCAAGCTTGCTGTACTTCGTATCCGAAACAGAATGGCTCACTAACAGGTGTTCACCTTCAGCAGCCTGGCTGGCAATTTTCGTGAACCCAAATGACGCGCTGGTTCCGTGGATGCTATGCAATAAAAGGTGCAATTGCTTACTATCTGCTTCATTCGGCTCCGCGACTAATTTCGCCAGCAGCCCATCAGCCTGGTCCAACATCACGGGAATACGTTGCAAAAAACGCTGACGCAAGCGAGCGATTTTATCCTGAGCAGTATTCATCGTATTCTGCATAAATTCTTGTTTTATCATGATTTATATTTGCTCGACCGCCGCATCTGGCTTAAGTAATTCATTCACTACCGCCACCAGTCTTTCTGCCATATTCTCGTCTTTCTTCACCCAGCAATCCGGGATGATGGTGATATCTGTCATCTCACTGGCGCTGAGTAAAATAAAAGGTTTTTTCCAACCGTTGGCACGCAAAACCTCTAATAGATCCAGCCCGGTAATTTCCGGCATATGGAAATCGCTGATGACCAAATCGATTCCATCATCAGAATCAATATTGGCTAATGCGGTCATTGCACTTTCAGCAAGAATCACTTCATAGCCGCTCATTTCCAGAAATACCGAAGCCAATTCAGCGGCAAACAAATCATCATCAACTAATAAAACACGCATCTTTTTTCTCACTTATACCCATCGCCCTTCAAGACACAGGGTTGTTGGCTGCTCTCATTCACCCGAATCGCTTACATCAGCAAGCTCATCGGGATTCACTCGATTGCCGCCTGGCTGCATCTTGAAGTCGCTTGGGTATTTTACGTTTTCAGCATAAAAGCATTTTTAATGTTTCTATGAGGCTGTCCTGTTCGAAATCACCCTTGGCTATATATGCATCCGCGCCCACCTGGATTCCTCGGCGGCGATCTTCTTCTTTAGCCCGTGAAGTCACGATAATAATCGGAATATGTTGGTAATTATCTTCGGCGCGCAATGCTTTAGTGAGGGAGAACCCATCCATCACTGGCATTTCTACGTCCGTCAATACGGCGTCAAACTGTGTTAGACGCGCTTTTTGTAACCCCGAGAATCCATCTTCGGCGAGCGTGACCTGATAACCGTGTGCTTCCAGAACGTTTTTCTCAATTTCACGCGTATTCAATGAGTCATCGACTATCAACACATGCCACGAGTTCTGTCGAACCTGCGGCTTAGGAGCAGCGGTCCGCGGCTGCCCTTGTTTTTGTGCCATCTCCATCAGAACCGGAACTTGCAAAATACTGACCAGTTGGTTGTCCTGGCTCAGAACCATGCCGGAGACTAGCGGCTGCTGTTGCATATGCTTTGGCAGAGGCTTAATCATCATGCTGCGTTCGTCGAGCAATCGGTCCACCAGCATCGCCATCTTGCCAAACTGGTTCTGAATGATGATAAGCAACAAGTCGTTCGTATTGGAGGCTTGTGAGCTTTGCCCTCCGGGCCTGTCATTGATACGCAGTAATTCAGCCGCTGAGATAACCGGGATAAACTCGTTGTGCAGAATAATTGCCGGCCGCCCGGCAATATCACGAATTTCTTCACGAGAATATTTAACAACCTCAACGACATATTGAGCAGCAAGGCCAAAAAGATGGTTCTGCTGCTCAAACTGCAAAATGCGCATCATCGCCAGAGAAATGGGCAGCCTGATAATAAAGGTGGTGCCTTGCCCTGGGCGGCTATGAACCTGAAGCGTGCCTTGCAAGTCGGTAACAATGGTTTTGCGGACAATATCCAAACCCACACCACGGCCGGATAATTCGGTGACAATCTTGCTGGTTGAAAAACCCGGGTGGAAAATAAGCTCGTTACATTCCAGCTCTGAAAGCTGATCAACGACGGCAGCATCAACCAAACCTCGGGCCACTGCTTTGGCGCGAATAGCCGGATAATCTAATCCACGACCATCGTCCTCTACGCGCAGCAAAATACCGCGCCCGTCTTGCTGAGTGGTCAAGGTGATAGTGCCACGCGCTGATTTCCCAAGCGCAACACGTTCAGCCGCTTCACCGATACCGTGGTCGACGGCATTCCGTAGCAGGTGAGTTAGCGGCTCAGAAAGTCTGTCTATGAGTTGTCTGTCGATCTCTACTTCACCACCCAAAATGCGGCAGTCCACCTGCTTATTCAGGGAAGTCGCGAGTTCGCGTACCTGCATAGAGACCGGCTCAAACAGCATTGACACCGGAAGCATCCGAATAGTGGTGGCAACGTCATAGAGTTCATACATCTGGAGATGTTGAACCTGAAAATCTTCTTTTAATTTGCGGCTAAATTGCAGAACCTGCGTGCGCAGTTGCTCTACATCCATGTGAGAGATACGCGGCCCCAGATTAACTAAACTCTGTACCTGCTGCTCAAGGCGGTCATGGCTGGCGACAACTTCACCGAGAATGTTAATCAGGTCATCGAGTTTTTCGAGTTTAACTCGTACCGAACCCGCCTGTTTTAACCCACCGTCTAATATTTCAAGCGATGGCAAAGTGGCCGGCTTTTCTACCGGAGATTTAACCACTTCATCAGTTACTGGGCCCATCTCTCCACGACTGGCACGGGCTAATTGCTCGCATAATGCAACATCCGCCGGAGGCAACTGGTTATTACCTTCACTCGCCGACAGCTGAGTCAGTTGATTGGAGATGTAGTCGCAAGCCTGAAGAACCAGGGTGCCAAGACTTTGGTTAGGCTCGAGTTTTTTATCCCGCAGCTCGCTTAATATCTCTTCAAGTTGATGGGTGACATCGGCGATGCTTTGTAATTTCAGCATTCGTGCCCCCCCTTTCAGGGTATGTGCCGCGCGGAACATCTCTCCGATTTGTGCGTCGGTATTTTGGCCAGACGAGAGCAGGAACGCCCCCTCTTTTACGGTATTTAAATGGCCGTTTGCTTCATCAATAAAGCGCAGCACAAATTTTTTAAGATCGATAGCCATACGGTTCTCTATTGCCCATCCTGAGTGGTGAACTGCGCCAGCTGATGTTCACAAAGAAAACGAAACGAATTACTCGGAAATGACAGCGGCAACCGCAGTGCGGTGGCGTTGCCGGTATTGTTCATTTCGGCGTTGAGTAATTGCAGTGTAATGCGGTAGGTCCGCTGAGCCGGTCGGTACAACTCACTTTGTCGGTACATTTCCGCCAGATAGTAATGAGCAGGCCAATAACCCGGTTGTTGATAAACAACCTGTTTGAACCAGGCAATGGCTTGTTGGGTATGTTGCTGCCACATCATTGCCAGCCCGAGCAACATTTTCGCTTCCGCAGACCATTCATCCAGTTCAAGTACGTGTTTCGCACTCAGAGCCGTTTGCTCGAACTCACATTTTTCCAGCGCAATTGCGCCTTTGATAACCAGTGCTTCCTGATTATCGATATCGCTATCGAGCACCTGGCCAATCCACTCCTCCGCCTCGGTAAAGCGTTTATCCGCAACGCAAGCGAGAGCCTTTTTAATCCAGCTATCACACTGCTGTGCAGAAGGAACAGGAGCGACAACAAACGGTGCTTCGGCGGGAATAACCGGAGTAATAATTCTTGGCAGTACGCCAGGTGCCGGAGCCTGAGTTCGTGACGCCTGGGGCTGGCAAAAGTAAAAACTGCCGAACTCTTGCTTAAGTTTCAGGATGCCAAAGTTATTTGCCAACGTCTCCGCGTTACCAAAGAACAATGCACCATCAGGTTGCAACATCGAGAGAAGATTAAAATGCAGGATTCGCCTGGTTTCGACATCGAAGTAGATGGAGACGTTACGCAGCAAAATAATATCGAATTTGGGCAGTAGCTGTTCTTTGACGATATTTGCCCGATGGAACTTCACTTTATTGTGAATCACATCGTGAAGCTGGAACTGGTTACCGTTGCGTGTGAAATAGGTTTGCTGCAACAACGGATCAACACCACGGAAAGAGTAGCTGGAGTAATTTGCCGCTCGGGCTTTATCCAGAATCTTTGTGTCAATGTCACAGCCGTGAATATCGACATTATCCGTAAATTTATCGTGGTATTTCTGATGAAGTTTTATTGCCAGAGAGTAGGCTTCTTCACCCGAAGAACAACCTGCGCTTAAGATGCGCACTGGGCCGCTACGTTGCTCAAGAATGCGCGGCACCAGCTTATCGCAAATGATGTCCAGCACATCTGGCTCACGGAAAAAGTAGGTTTCGTTAATCGTCAGCAGGCTAAGAAGCTTGTCGAACTCGACAGTCGAGACACAAAGGATCTCATAGTATTCTTCGAAACTCTCTTTTCCGCGCTCAGAGATACGCTGATGCAATGCCGCATTGAGCAATCCTTCCATGCCATTAAAAAAATGCAGGCCTACTCTGTCCTTGATGAGTGTTTTAAAGGCCGCAATGTTTGGGATCATGGCTGTTTGCCCTCAGAGGCCCCAAGGCGAGCCATAGATAATAAAGTCCCGGCAAGCTTTTCCAGCGGCAGAATTTTATGGATGATATTTTTATCGATGGCGAACTTATTCATACCGAATACGACAGATGAGCCTTCATCCTGAGCCAACGTTTTACCGCCTTTTTTATAGATAGCTTCAATTCCATGGCACCCATCACTCCCCATACCGGTCATGATGAGCCCGACGGATTTTTCACCATAAACTTCAGCGACAGACTCCAACAGTAAGTTACAACTCGGGTGATAGACATCACTCGCTTTACGAGGAATGGCAGCTAACCGATGGTATTTCTTTACTACCAGATGGTGTTCGGGAGGCAGGATATAGACATGACCTGCACAAAGGACGTCATTTTCCTGAGCGAGCTGCACAACCAGTCCAGTGACGCTATCCAGCCACTCCACCATGCTTTTGGCAAAACCGTCGGCAATGTGCTGGGCAATAATAATGGGGCAAGGAAAATCACCAGGCAGTGCCTGCAATAATTTGCTCAGCGCCTGTGGCCCACCCGTCGAGCAGGCGATAGCCAGCACATAAGGCCACTCCCGGTGGTACGCATCGTCAAAGCCGCAAGCCTGAACGCTATCGGGCTGAACCTCGGGGGAATGACGCAAACCCTGGATGTGGCGAATCACTTTAACCCCGACCAACATTTCGACCTGACGGTGCAAGGCTTTGGTCGCGAGCACAGAGTCCCCCTGGTTGCTCACCACGGCCAACGCTCCACGCGTGATGAACTCGGCATCCCACTGTGCATCGGAATAATAGCGCATCACCATGATAGGAATTGCGCAAGTCGCCATAATCGTTTCAACGGTTTCCACGTTTTCCGGACCTGGCGCACCTAAGGTCAACAACAGAAGTTGCGGAGCCATCTTTTGGACCAGGGTCGCCGCTTGTTCGCGATGTACTGCCTGGCCGACAACCTCGATGTTGTTGTTAATCTCAAGCTGTCGAATCAGGGAGTTGCGCGACACACTCCCATGATCGACGATCAGCACCCGGATTTTAGGCCTGTTCATCAGGTCCGTCCGCCAATTTGAACGACTGTGAAGCCTGGTTCAACTCTTCGGATAACTGAGTCATATCCTGGCTGATGGACAGAATGTCTTTAATTGATTGAGAGGTATAATTGCTGGCAACCACAATTTCGCGCAGAGCCATAACAACTTGATTACTAGCGGTTTTTTGCTGCTGAGTTGACAGTGAAATCTGCATGGCCGCGGTAGATGTTTGCTCAGCAGTTGCCACAATGTCGTGTAAACGTTCGGCGCTGACTTTACAGGCTTTGGTACCAGCTTTAATGCTATTGCTACCTTTCTCTGCGTTAAGAACCAGGCGATTAATCGAGTTTTGGATTTCGCTGATTTTGTTCTCAATCTCAAAGGTCGATTCAGTCACTGAATCTGCCAGGCGGCGAATTTCTGCAGCAACTACCGAGAAACGTTTACCGGACTCGCCAGCACTTGAAGCTTCCAGTGCTGCATTGAAGGCGATGAGCTTAGTCTGATCCGCGACGTTGTTGATGATCACCATCACGCGGCTTATCTCTTTAGACTTGTTACCGAGCATCATAATTTCGCGCATGCTTTGCTGATTATCGCTGTCGATATCAGACATGCGAGTGAGCAATTCACCCATCGAATCGGAGCCCTTGTTACAGTCTTCAAGAGTCACATTGGCAATGTCTACCACTGCGCGAGAATGCTCAGCAATCTGCGTAGAGGACGCCGACAGCTCTTCCATCGTCGAGGTGATTTCTGCTACTGAAGAAGAGGTTTCAACGCTGGTTGATGCCTGGCCATCAACAGCCTCAGTGATTTTTAGTGCTGCTTCATGTACGTGATGAGCATGAGTAACAACCCCACCGACCAACGCATGTAACGATGCTCTCATCTTTTCATTGGCATTGAGCAACTCACCAATTTCATCTTTATGATCGATCTGAATATCAACAGTAAGATCACCTTGAGCAATCGACTGAGAAATTTTCAATACGTTCTTCAAGCGTTTGGAAATCAGGATTCGGCTGGTAAAGGCAATAAGCAGCAAAATAACCGGCATCAGAAGCACGCTGAAAATTAGCAGGCTATTGCGTACAAGATTGCTACTTTTGGCAACATCATCAACAAAACTGGTGGTAGCAACTATCCAGTTAATACCATCAATATGCTCAAATACTGCGACTCTCTTACGTGGTGCTGCACCATATCCACTCACAGTTTCGTAATAAACAGTGCCGTTTTTACGCGCTAAAATATCGGAGTAGCGCTTGTAGCCATGGGCGTCAGTCAAGTTTTCAACATGTTGGTTAACCAGTGTTGGATGTGCCACCATCATCCCTGGACTAAATCCAGCATCCATCACGTAAGCGTAACCACCCTCGCCAATATGTACTGCTAACAGCTCTTTAATGACTGGTTGCAGAGCAAGTTTAACGTCAAAACCAATCGCTACGGCCCCCACAACCTGGCCGTATTTATCGGAAATAGGTTCATAGTGACTGATGAACTGTTTTCCGTATAACACCACCACACCAGAATAGGATTTATTTTTGATCAAACCTGCCAGCGCGGGGTTATCGTGGCTAAGCACTGTAGCCGTGGCTATTCTTCCTTCTTTACCCTGCAACGTCGTGGAAACGCGAACAAACTGATCGCCTTCGCGCACAAAGGTAGAGGCAAACACACTGGTTAACTCAGTAAAATGAGCGTTGATACGCGTATCGTTTAACAACGCTTTTAGAGCATCGGAATCGAGAGAACGCAGCGGGACATCCGACATATTCTGATAATTATTAATATAAACGTTGCTGTAACGCTCAGCGTCCTTCATCACCCTTCTGTATTCAGTCAGGATGTTGTTATGGAAGATTCGGGTATTGGAACGCAGGACTTCCAGCGCGTTGTTTTCCAGTTGCGAGGCTAAGTAATTCGAGAGCAGGAAAGAAGCGCCAATCAGCAATATACCAATAAACGAAACCAGCATTAGCCCCAGTTTCATGGCGACACCCACCTGCAACTTATGCAGCCAGAATGCCAGAATATTTTCTTTGCCTTTAGCCTGTTCCACATCGGAGTGGCTCTGCATGTTTAGAAATTTATGCATGGGGTTCCAGTTATTTAAATAATGTGAAATGAATGCTGATTAATTTCGTGCTACGTGTGGTACTCACTGGACACGCAAGCGTAAGGGCCGGAAATAAAATCATTTCAGATGGATTCGTTTTCATCGCAATTTCATACCAACGTAAGTAAAGGCACAGGCTTACCAATGTGGTATCCCTGAAGCCAGTCCACGTTCATTCTTTCAAGGGTTCTTTGAATCTTTTCGTTTTCAACATATTCAGCGACTACCTGCATATTTTTCATTCTTGCCACGTGGCAGAACGACTCAACGATGTAGTGGCTTAGCTCGTTCTCCGTAATTTCACGAATGAAAGAGCCGTCGATTTTCAAGATATCTGCGCTGACATCTCTTAAGCGCGCATGGCTTGAAAAACCCGTTCCGAAGTCATCAATAGCAACCCGACAGCCCAGGCTTTTAAGTGAACGGACGGTATTCTGAGATTGTTCGGTATCCGAAAGCGCATCAGCTTCGGTAATTTCAAAGATGATGCGATGCGGGTCGACCCCGAACTGCGTAAGCAACAACTGAACGCTATTAACAAAACTTGCACGGCACACAGTTACCGGAGCCAGATTTATCGAAAAACAGTGCTCAGGATGTAACTGCATTGTTTTTAAAGTATTTTTTATGACCCACAAATCAATATCTGGCGCAAGGCCCGCTTCAGTTGCCACGGGTAAGAACCGATCCGGTGGAATAAAACGACCTTCTTCGTCCAGCATACGCAGCAGTATTTCGTGATACCGTTCTTCACCACGGGTGCTCACGATAGGTTGAGCCATCAAGACAAATGCATCGTTATCCAGTGTTTTCTGTAAAACCGTGCGAATGTCAGTACGTCCGACAATATGATTTTCAATTGCGCGGCTGGACTGAGCTTCGAGATTTTCAGGCTTACCACTCACCACCGACAACCCAGAGACAATGCCCAGCTTTCCTGTAAGGCTGTAAACGTCATCGCAAAATTGTGTAGCCCGGCAATAACCAAGCCCACTGCGAAAACCGAGTTGCTGATTATTATGGGAATAACGAAACGTATTCGCTGACCGGTACAGAATGCTGAGTCTTCCCCAACTTGGCTGCTCGAGTTTGAGCAGCAGACCGTAGCCCGCGTGGTAGTAAACCTTTTCGTTGGCATTGAGTTTTGTACGCAGAGTTTCGCCTAGCTTTTTCTGGTATCTGGCGCGAAAGTGCAGGCCATAACGCCGGGCAAACAGATCCACTTCAGGAACCTGTATCAGGCAAACCGTTGAGTTCGGGGATGCCTTTACATCGGCCTTTAGTGCCCGGAGATTAGGCATGTTGGTCATAGGGTCTGTAAGCCCCATATGCAGTAACTGCTCGAAGCGTAACATGTTGAATCTGGCCAGAACGCCCATGATGACAATGGTCAGGGTAAAGATAAAAATGACCGTTGAAACCAACATCTGATGGAGCATGAAGTCATCGTTCAGCGCGATATAATTTGCGTTGTTCTTCGCCAGCACGATCATCATTACGGTCCAGACTGGCGCCGTAAAAACATAGCCGATACGCACAGAACTCCACAGCATCAGCGGGAAAATTAATATCAGGCTGTAAAACGTGAATAATACATTGCCCTGATAAGGAGTATTCAGGCAGTACATCAGAATCAGTAGCAGCACCGACCACGCTGCATACTGGGAAAGGCCCACGTTTGTAGAAAACTGAGCTTTCATCGTCCTTACACAAGTAAACCAATACTGCGGGCGGCAAATAATCCTTAACACTGTATAAAACAGTGGAATACCGGTGACACATCCGTTCATCACCCCTTGTATTCTGACCAGAACTTCAGCATTGAAAACATGGTCCAGCACCATTTCTGAACTGCTATGGTAATTTGTCAGCAAGCAAATCACTTCATTCATCACGGTGTTTAGCAAAGCATTGCAAACGCATAACCAGATAATTCTTTTGGTCGTGAGCTTGATACGCCCAAAACTTGCCGCACTCCGCCAGCCGGTACTCTGTTTATAAAGGAAGTAACTGATCAGGGCCGCTAGCTGATAACAAAACAGTTCGTAGATTTCAGGTTCTGGGCGGAATATCAATATGTAAACCGCAAGCAGAGTTGTCCCGGCAATGACTCTGTAGCCAAACAACACGAGTAAAGCCGTCAGAGCCGCTAACCTCAGGTCATACACGACCAATACATGGTTATCAAAAATCCGATGGCTACTAAGTAGCTGCGCCAGTAAGTACAGCAGGCATGGAAGTACCAGCGGTAAAATCCACCGTTTATTGGTATGCGCTGTGCTATTGCTCACTGTAGAGTCCAAGTATTTAACCCGTCTTGTATGCTTTCGTATGCTATTAATGTGATGTGGTGAGTGTATTGCTAAATGGACAAAAATCTTGCAGCAGATATAATGAATTAAAACAAATACCGTAATTAATTAACATTCACACCATAGCCCAAAAGACATACTCCCTTCCAGGCCATTGGTGGTATAAACAAATAACTAACAATTACTCTTAACTTTAATAATCTTTATGGCTAATGAGCTTTAAAACTGTTTTCATTCTCAAGTCATTTTTAATTGTATTCATTTTTCGAACAAAAAAGAACAGCCATTTATAGGTAGAAATGGACAATAAAGAACAATAGAAAAATGTGAAAAAACAAACAAGAAAACAACACAACTCATTGAAAAACAACAATAAACACAAGAGTCAGCATTAAGAAGCACTAGCTCTATAATGTTTAATGAAGGACAATACACAATAGTATCTAACGTGTTTATTTAATACAGACGTTAAAGAGAATCAATCAATGCTGAAGTTGGTTTTTAACGTGTGTTTATTATGATTGACTTGACTAGCAGTGTTAACTATAGTCCCGGCGCGTCGCTCTACCTTTATTTATTATCTCATCAACAATGCTACATTATAGTTGATAATTGTTGACGCAACGTCTGACACACTTCATAAAAACTCACATAAAAGCAACAACCAGACAATATAGTAATGAGTTAATACCAAATTTTTAATTCATGAGTCATTCGCATTTATTAGGAAACGAACAATCTGTGGCTAAAAATTTTTTCTCGCTTAAAGGCGTAAAAGGTTGGCACCATTCTATTGCAGGAAAAATAACCCAATTCTTACTGGCGGGTATTCTTATTGCATTTGGGGCTGGTGCATGTGCTGGTTGGGGCCTGATAGATAGTTTCTCGTATCAGCAGTGGGTACACCAGGCTGAAGCGAATGCTCAAATAATGACTTACATCGTCCGTAACGTGTACACCAATGTTGCAGTAGGCACGAGCTCAACCGGGCAAATTACACGTATTGTCTCGGAGCATAAACTGGGTGATCCCGACTCAGTCATTCAAACGGGTTATAACCCTGTCGATGTATTAGCCCTGGCTTCAGTGCAAACGCGTAACCCAACATGGCTTTTCCTTTATACGCCAGAAAAAGGCTTTCAGGGCATCAGCAATAACTCAGACTCACCGGAAGCAAAAATAACCTTTAAAGGGCAAAGAGCCACCGACGTTTTGGTGAACTATTATATTGGCTTCGCCTCGATTAACGGAAAAGAGTGTTTTATTAGTGCCGTTCCAATCCTTACACCATCAGGTGAAATTCTTGGCAGTTTAATCAGTAGCATCGGTGATAAAAGCCAGCTGTATGCCGCTTACGATGCCATGTTGAAGAAGACACTTGTCATTCTGGCATTGGTTTTATTGGCGACACTCGCGCTGGTTACCCTCTTCATGCGCCGACTATTCCGTCCGGTCCCTGTACTCATTAACTCTTTAACTCGCATTGCACACGAGCAAACCGATCTTATTACACCGTTCTTAGACCAGGATGATGAAATCGGAAAGCTTGCTGCTGCAATTGAAAAACTTCGCGTGGCGATGGTGGAACGAGATTACCTGCAACGAATGCAGGAGATGTCGCAAAAAATGGAATATATGGCTCACCATGATTCCCTGACCGGCTTCCCAAATCGCGCCTCCTTTAGCCAGGCCCTTGATAAGTGCATCCGCGAAGTGAACCAGAACGGGCAGCTATTCAACCTTCTGCTTATTGACCTTGATAACTTCAAACCGGTCAACGATACCTTCGGTCACTCAGCAGGTGACGAAGTGCTTATTGGCGTTGCCCAACGTTTGTCACTGCTGTTAGGGCCATCAGATTTTGCAGCCCGACTGGGCGGCGATGAGTTTGCCATTCTTCAAAGCGTGAAGTCAGATAATTGCCAGGAAGCAGCGGCCCTGTCGCAGAAAATTGTGCGTGCATTAAGCATTCCATTTACCTATGGAACAAATTCATTTGCGATCAGCTGTAGCGTCGGCATTGTAGCGGCCCCTTCTCAGGGAAATAGCGCGACAACTTTAATGATAAACGCCGATCTCGCCTTGTATGCTTCAAAACATAGCGGTCGCGGCTGCTATCACTTCTTCGAAGATGGCATGATGATGAAACATACAAACAGTGTGTTTGTTAATCAGGAAATCATTAATAGTATTGATAACAACGAGTTTGTATTGCACTACCAGCCTATTGTCGATCTGGAAAGTGAAACTGTTTGTGGTTATGAATCGCTAATTCGCTGGAATCATCCAACCAAAGGTCTGATATACCCTGATTACTTCATTAATATTGCTGAAGAATCGGGGCTGATTATCCGTCTTGGTGAGTGGATTATTCGTCAGTCCTGTATGGCAGCAGCTAAGTGGCCTGAAACAATAAAAGTTGCCGTTAATATTTCGGCCTATCAACTTCATAACCCTGGATTGCTTGATATTATTGTCGATGCACTGAAACAAAGCGGCCTCTCGGCCAATCGCCTTGAAATCGAAGTGACTGAATCTGAAAAACTGGATCAGTCCATCGCATTACCCGTCTTTAACAGCATTCGCGAGATGGGAATATCCATTGCAATGGATGACCTGGGCACCGGGTACGCTGCCCTGGATTACCTGCTTATTTATCCATTCACGCGCATAAAAATTGCCCGCACGCTCATTATGAAACTGGAACAAGAAAGTGCCAGCCAGTATCTGGTAGTCATGTTGATTCAGTTTGCTCAGAAATATGGCATGAGTGTGACGGCGGAAGGCGTTGAAACCGAACAACAGCGAACTATTTTACGGCGTATTTCTTGTCAAAACGTACAAGGCTACTATTACAGCCGACCGTTGCCAGAAAAAGATCTGGAACCAACCTTTGGCAATAAAGTTATCGACGGTGAGGTTTGCAATGCTGAATAAGCCATTGTTTTATAGAAGCTCGTATCTCGCCATTGCGCTATTGCTTTTGATAAGCCCGCTGTGCCGGGCATATAACATTCATAGTAAGCCCACCCTGGAAAGAATAGCCGAGACAAAGACCATTACTCTCGGTTATCAGGATGATGCGTTTCCATTTTCTTATATTGAGTCCCAGCATCCAGCGGGCTATTCCATAGATATTTGTAATAAAATCGTTGATGCACTCAAAGTTAAGTTAAAAATTAAAGATCTCAAAGTTCGCTGGGTCAAAAGCAGTACCGCCTCACAATTTGTTTTAATCAAAAACCATGTAACGGACATGATGTGCATTCCGGCATTTTATTCAGAAGCGCGCCATCAACAAGCAGAGTTTACCCTACCCTTCTTCTTTTCCAGCACACGCTTTATCACTCGGAAAAATAATCATACCGATACCATCCATGATTTAGCCGGACACAGTGTGTTAGTCAAAAGTGGCACAATCTATGTTGAGCAATTACATCAACTTAATAAAATGAACGATCTCAATCTTAATATAGAGCTAGACAATAATAACAATGCAGCATTTCATAATATTGAATCAGGAGAATCACCCGCTTTAATTTCAAGCTACGTATTGCTTAAAGGTATGATGACCCTGGCCCCTAATCCTGATGAGTTCGAAATCTCGGATGAGGTGTTTAGCCAGCCAATACCTGCTGGGTTACTGCTGCCCTTAAATGATAGAGACTTTAAAAGCTTCGTCGATGACACAATGAAATTAATCCTTATTAGTAAGGACTTTACTAATTTATATCAACATTGGTTTATGTCACCTATTCCGCCGAAAGCGATAAATCTCAACATACCTATGTCGACTGCACTAAAAGCGCTAATTTCAGCTACATCGAACGATACGAACTAAAATGAAAAAGTTATTTAATCTCAAGCTAAAGCATTTGCTTAATGCATTGATGTTAATACCATTGATCATGGTGTCGCACCATTTATCAGCACAACCAACGTCTGTTACTCTTGAACATATCAAATCAAGTAGCACGTTAAATATCGGCTATCGCCAGCTTGAACCGTTTTCATTCCGCGATAGTGATGGCAAAGTCACAGGCTACACTATTGCACTGTGTAATATGGTTGCTGATGAATTACGAGAAAGCCTGGGTATCAAAAAGCTCGCTATTCATTATATTCCTATTTTATTTACTGAACGTGTTTCAGCACTGAACACCAGCAAGATTGATTTAGATTGCAGCGTTAACACAGTTGCACCTGAGCGCAAAAACAGCGTCTCTTTCTCTACTGATTACTTTGTCGCAAACATGCGCATTGTGTCCCTTCGTAAAAATAATATTAAATCCCTTAATGATTTAAGAGGCAGAACCATTGCTGTTCCGCGCGGTTCTAAAGACCTGTTAGAACTGAACAGGATAAATCGCGAAAAAAACCTTAGCCTATCGATTGTGACTTCAGATACTGTGGAAGACGCTTTCGATATGATGACGCAAAAACGTACAGCCGCACTAATATTGGATGACATTCTGGTTTATCCTTATATCAACAAAAGCGAACACCCTGAAAACTTCTTCGTTTCGCATGAGGTTGTTGGTGTTAAAATGAAATATGCCCTTATGATGAGAAAGGAAGATCCAATTTTTGTCGATTTTGTCGACAAAACTCTGGGAAAAATATTCGAATCTCCCCTTAATGCTCAGTTAGCAAATAGATGGCTGACGCAGAAAGTGGTCGCAAAAAACACACAGAAAACCCAATATTAAGCGCCTCTATGTGGACGTGTAATTGAACTCAGTCAGGAAATTTTTGCCGACCAGGCTACCTGCGCATTTCATATTTTCTGGAATGCTGTTGTTATTGTTGGCGGGGAGCTCGTTACGAGCTGCCTGGGATTTCACCACCATTCAACAACGCACCGACAGGCTTTATGGCCCTGCCACTATTGACGCCGGGCAGCGAATTGATGACTGGCAGCAGCTGCTTCTTGAACAGCGAAACAAAAGTGAGTCTGAACAATTAAGTGCAGTGAATCATTTTTTTAACCAGAAGCTGCACTATCGTGAAGATATTGATATCTGGCACGTAATCGACTACTGGGCAACACCGATAGAATCCCTACGAAAAGGGGAAGCAGATTGCGAAGACTACGCCATCGCTAAATATTTCACTTTACGTCAGTTAGGTGTTTCAGGAGAAAAGCTACGTATCACCTACGTTAAAGCCTTGCGTCTTGATAAAGCGCATATGGTATTAACCTGGTATGAAACACCCGATGCAATACCGATAGTACTTGATAGTTTGACGGATAATATTTTGCCTGCAACAAAGCGTACGGATTTATTACCTGTTTATTCCTTTAATGATAACGGTCTGTGGTTACCAGGAAGTCAGAATAATAAACGTGTCGGGGATAGTAAGCGCCTTTCTCGCTGGCAGGATGTGTTGAAAAAAATGCGGGAAGAGGGTTTCCCAGTTGATGAATAGGATAAGCCTGTGTCTCTTTTCAAACAGCTTCTTATAGCTATCTTTCTTTTTATGCTGATTATTTTCAGCGGCAGTTTTATTGTTAATCTCGAAAGTTCTCGAGAGCAGTACAATAACCAACTGCTTTCACACGCACAGGATGCTGCGACGGCACTGGGCTTATCACTCACGCCACACGTAGACGATCCGGCAATGATCGAGCTAATGGTGAGTTCGATTTTTGATAGTGGTTACTACGATGCTATTCGCGTTATTGATCAGAGTAGCGGGAAAATCATCCTTGAGCGTACCGCCTCTTTATCTATTCCTGAGGTTCCGCACTGGTTCGTTGCGTTGGTTAATGTCTCTCCGCAGGCGGCTGAAGCGACAATTATGCGCGGTTGGCAGCAGGCAGCGCGCGTCGAGGTCGTGAGCAACCCGGTCTTTGCCATTAAGCGTTTGTGGCAAAGTACCCTGGCAAACCTGTTATGGATGCTGGCTTGTAGCGTCGTGTGTATTCTGGCCGGCGCCGCACTATTACGCCGCCAATTGCGCCCCCTTAACTACATGGTCAAACAATCACAAGCGATTACTCGCCGTGAATACCTGACTCAGAACGACTTACCGAAAACCCCAGAACTGCGCCGCGTGGTTGAAGCCATGAACCTGATGGTCACCAAGCTCAAGACGCTGTTTGAAGATCAGGCCGAGCATAGTGAGCGCCTGCACAGTGAAGCTTATCTCGACAGCCAAACCGGAGTCGCTAACCGCCGTGCTTTCGATTTACAAATGCAAACGCGTTTAAGTGATGAAGAGACCTCATCAGGGTATTTGCTGTTACTGCGTATTCAGGATCTTGGCGGCTTAAACCAACGTTTTGGCGGCCCACATACTGATAATTTGCTTAAGCATGTTGCCGACATGATGGCTGCTGTGAAAAACCAATACGCCAATGCAGACAGCATTCTTGCCCGTATTCGCGGCGGTGAATTCGCCCTGCTCTGCCCGGGTTTATCACATAATGAAATGCTGAATCTGCAAAATTCACTCCATCAGCAATTAGCCGCTTTCTACGCAACAGGTATGTCCGATATTAATCCTGTCGCGCATACCGGAATGGTGCCATTTAGCTATGGTGACTCTCCACAGTCGCTGATTGTTCAGGCTGACCGCGCGTTGATGGAAGCTGAAACTCACACTACGCATCAGACGAATCTGCTACCTGTGGTACAAACTGACGCCGCAACAGAAGACCAGCACCTGTGGTTTACCCGTCTTGAAAATGCGCTGAGTAAAGAGCAGTTCCAGCTCTTCTTCCAGCCGGTGGTGAACTGTAAAAACACGCAAGAAGTCATTCATTACAAAGTGCTTTCGCGCATCATTGATGAAGAAGGTAACAGTATTCCTGCGGGTCGTTTCCTGCCATGGATACACCGTTTTGGCTGGAGCCAACGTCTTGACCAGGTGATGTTAAGCCTGACCCTGAAGCAATTGAAAAGCTATCCGGGCTACCTGGCACTCAGCTTGTCAGGCAACTCACTGGCCAATGAAGCGAATATCAAAGAGCTTCTCAGCCCACTGAAGCATAATCCGCAGCTTGCCAGCCGTTTAATTGTGGAGCTGGATGAAAACCAGCTACCAGAACCAGAGCAGATGGAAGTCTTTATCAAGTCGTTGAACCAATATGGCTGCGGCCTGGGCCTGCAACACTTTGGTAGCCGCTTCGATATGATTGGCCACCTGTCACAATGGGGCCTGGCTTACCTGAAAATCGACTCAACCTACATTCGTCATATTGATATTGAAAACGATAAACGCTTGTTTATTGACGTGCTGCACGGTGCGACCAACAACATTGATTTGCCATTAATTGCCGAGCGAGTAGAAACCGAAGGGGAACTGCGAGTGCTGCAAGAGGTGGGGATTTATGGTGCGATGGGGCAGTTGTTGGGTGAACCCGCTCCATTTTAAGCAGCAAAAAATGGTGGATGACGCTTCGCTTATCCACCCTAAAAACCATTAAATGCTTTCACGAATGCATAGCGTCAAGGCAGTAAGAGAACAAACCCCCAGGAGCTTACAAAAGTAAGTAACTGGGGTTTGTGGACGTAGCTAACGCAGAAGCAGCTCGAAATATGACGGCTATTTAGAAGATGCCCTGGTCGTCACTATTTAACAGATCCTCTAACCCACCCAGTCCCTGGCGCGCCTGCGCACGATTCATCAACTTAACTTGCGCCATTGGCGGCAAATCAGTAATCGTTATCACGCCTTTTTGAATCAGCAAGAAAATCAGGTCGTCCAAAACACGGACCATTTCCAGGTCGCTTCGCTGAAGCAACTCTCGATGCTGCAAACTCTCATCAACAACATTGCGCGCGTTATTCCAGGCTGCAATTTCAGGAGTCTGTGAGAAAACCTCACCCGTCATTCCGGTAAACGGTTCACTCTCAACACGCGTTAACTGGCCTTCTTCATTACGCTGAACGTAGTACATAGTCGATACCTTTAATTGCATGTGATATCACCGCCCGGTTAAGGGCGGTGACTATCAATTATGAATGGTAATGCTCAGGCTTTGGGATTAGGTGGTCCAGCGAATGGGTCGCCCCTCCCGCTGAGTCATAGCTTATATGGTGTGCATCACCACCGTGTGCCGGGGCAGCAGAAGGTGCATCAGTAGCACTTGCACTTCCCTTGCCGTGGTGTGCATCTCCACCCTTAATCATCTGTGTAATATCTGTACCTTCATGTAGCTCGTGCGCCAGATCGCTAAGATCCACTTTCTCATGCCCGTGGTTTTCTTTACCGGTAAAGACCTTCAGGCTTTCATCGCCGTGATGGTTTTTCGAATCATGAGCAAGATTAAAGGATAAGGTATCGTGGCTATCATCAAACAGATTGCTTAATCCATTATCGTGAGAAGGTGCATTAGCGGCATGGTGTGATTTATCACTACCATCAACATCATGTTTTCCACGATGAGACGGATCATCCATCGTGAATTCGCTCTTTTGATGGATCACATCTGAGTTGCCATGGTTATCGTTAGCAATGACTGAAACATCCACGTTATTCTTGCCGATATTAAGATCGTGGGTATCAACCGGAATGTCGTAGGTTAAATGCCCATTATCGTCGTGCAGTACCGCGTCAAAATGTTTGCCATTGATCGTGGCGTTGATGTGATCGTTGGCATGTACATCAGCACTGTCAATCTGGCCGGTAATATGAGTCACATGATGACGCGCTTCTTGCGAGTCCAGGTGGTCATCACCGGTCACTTTATCGATAGTGATTTTGGCGTCGGCATGGGTATCCAGTTCGACTTTTTGCGTGTGCGAAGCCGTTGTGGTGTTACCCGCGTCATCTGACACATGCAGGGTCACTTTCACATCGTTAGAG
>NZ_LXEO01000040.1 GCF_001654865.1 Buttiauxella noackiae ATCC 51607
CCTGGCGTTCCTTCAACGTGTACCGTGATCTTATGGCCGTTAAGCTCCAGATCCACGTCATCGCCAGGCTTCGCATCCAGCCCTACCGTGCCACTGACGGTGATGTGATCGGACTCTTTCGCATTGATTACATTATCGCCGGCCACCTTGTCGATATCGATTCTGCCTGCAATCTGTGTATCCAGCGTGATGATATGAGTATCAGTCGATGTCGCTGGGTTACCCGCTTCATCGTGCCCACTGACAGTCACTACCACAGTGTTGTCACCTTCATTTAACAAGCTGTTGGCAACCGGAATTTCGAAAGTTCTGTTGCCGTGGCTGTCTTCAAGAACGACCCCACCCGTAACCGCCTTGCCGTTCACCATCAGTGTGATTGGGTCTCCGCCGTGCGCATCCCCCGTCACTACACCGTGCAGCATCGTGGTAGGCGCGTGAGATTCTTCAATATTGACGCGGTTATCACCGGCAATGGTCTTATCGAAGTGAATCTCGTTTTGCGCATCCTGATCGATGCGGATATCCACAAAACCGACGCCTGGCTGAGTGTTACCCACATCATCCACAGCCAACACTTTATATGTGATGTGCTGATCTTGCAGGAGTTCTGAGGTATTCACTTCGCGTGTAAAGGTAAACCCACCTTTGCCATCGCTCTGGAGCTTCGCAGTCAGATCATTACCGTTAACGGTAATCACCATCGTGTCCCCCTCTTTCACATCACCAGTGACTGAGCCACTAATCGTTGTGGTTGGGTTATGACTTTCCGCGAGGTTGAGAACATTATCGCCTGACACATTATTCAGGGTTAGTGTCACATCTGCATGATCGTCGATGCTGATCGTTCTATCTTCGCTGTTGCTGAAGGCGTTACCCGCATCGTCTGTGCCGGTGACCGTCACAGTGATGTGTGGATCGGTGCCAGGATGCGCTGCAGATTGCTTCTCAAGCTCAACTTGCAAATCGCTTGTCTCTACCTTCATTGTGTAGCCAAGCTGCCCGTTCATATAAGGAAGCTCGATTACGGTCGTGGTGGTAGGCACGCCGTTGAGAACCACCGTCACATCATCGCCAGGTTTAGCATCCAGACCTACCGTACCGCTGATCTCGGTTTGGCCTGCGGCGAGATCTTTCGCGCTAAGGATGTTGTCGCCAGAGACCGTATTGACGGTGATAGAAGCCTCGGCGGTGAAATCGGTAGAGTAATGTTGAGTCGCCGTTCTATCGAGGGTATTACCCGCATCGTCATAGCCGTGAACACTGGCGGTAATGGTGTCACCCTTCAGCAGATCGCTGGTTAAGACATCCACGCTGTAATGCAGATTTTGATCCACCGTAACGTTTGGATAATCCACACCGTTAACGTGAAGGGTAACTATGTCCCCTGGATGAACATCCCCTCCGACATGGCCCTTAATGGTTGTCGTTGGGTTATGTGATTCATTAAGGTTAATAATGTTATCTGGTGTCACGCTGTCGATAGACACTGATGCATCAATGTCGGTGTCTATCGTGACAGTAGTATCAGCAGTTTTAGTCTGCGTATTCCCGTGGTCATCATGACCGCTCACGCTAACAGTGACATGTGGATCCTGGCGCAGATCGTTGATGCTGACATCTTTGCTGAATCTCATCACGCCGTTGGCATCAGTAAATACCTGCGTGGTGATCGCGTGACCGTTTACCATGATGGTGACATTACTACCGTCATGTACATCTTTACCCGTCACGATTCCGCTCACTGGGGTCATACCCGTTTTGGATTCCACAATATTAATTGTGTCGTCACCAGCAATCTTATCCAACTGAATATCGATGCTTACATCGGTATCGATGGTTACGGTGGTTTGCGGAGTATTAGCCGTAAAATTAGGCATTTTTACCGTGATATCAGGGTTCTGCATCAGAGTCTGCGTATCGACAGGAATTGTATAGCTGTACTCTCCCGGCAGATTTGGGCGCTCAATAACTGTACCGGAATATTTAACCCCACCGACATAGACATCTATCGGCTCGCCACCATGAACGTCACCCACGACGGTGCCGCGTATCATCGTGGTTGTTGAGTGAGATTCGGCTTCATTTATCGTATTGTCACCCGCCACCGGGCTGATGGTGATAGTGGCATGAGGATCGGTATGCGTTGGGGTAGTGGTCCCGCCGTTACCATGACCGGTCTGACCGTGGTCATTTGAATGCGCCGTTGCCGTCTCGGTATTACCATACGGGTCAGTAGTGGTGATGCGCACAACCACATCCGATTGCGCAGTCATCGTCCCGGCACCGATAGAAGTTCTGCCCCCGGTGACAGGATCGGTCACATTGTCAGCGTTGTAGCCCAATTTACCGTCTGCGAGAGTGATAACCTTGGTGTTATAGGATTTTCCTTCAACGGTAATCGTTACCGTATCACCCAACTTAGCATCACCGCCCACATGCCCTTCGATAAGCCAGAAATCGTGAGAAGAATTGATATGTACAGAGCCAGGCGTCACGTCGATCTGCGCTTCAGCCTGCGTATCAATAATCACCCCACGATCGAACGTAGCGAGCTGTGTATTGCCCGCTGCATCGTACCCGGTCACTTCTGCATGAAGCAGTGGTTTATTTCCGCCAGAAAGTAAATCGTCGGTGCTGACATCAATGCTGTAGCCCAGGCCACCGCCCTGCACGATCACGTTACCGTAGTAGTGCTGCCCGTTAACGGTGAGATCCACCACATCGCCAGGATGAACGTCACCCGTTACAGTGCCAGTAACTTTAGTGAATGGCAGATGCGCTTCATCATGATTAATCGCATCATCCACGTCGATAGGGTCGATGGTAATAGTCGCGCTCGCGCCATCATCCCTGGATACATCGTGGTCGGCATGCGCCGTTTTGGTATTTCCTGCTGCATCTGTCGCATCGACCGTTGCCACAATATGCCCGTTGGCGAGCAGGTCGGAAGTATTGGCCTCGAAGGAATAACCTAGTTTATTACCCAGATAAGCCTGAGGCTCAACCTTCACATCGTGCGTGATACCGTTAATCGTCAGATGGACGAAGTCACCAGGTTTTACATCACCGGTTACCACACCGTTGATGACGGTGGTCGGATGGGTTTGATCCAATCCATTAAGAACGTCATCGCCTGAAACCACGTTGATAGTGACTGTGGCGTCGGCGTGATCGTCAATACCCACGCTATGATTATCATTCGCCGTCGCGGTATTACCCGCTACATCAGTAATACTGATGCTGGCAAGAATATGAGGATCGGCCTGAATATCGTGGGTGCTCACCGGAATATGGAAGCCCATCTGGCCGTTGCCTCGGTCTTCCACAACCCCGTGATAGACCACATGGTTTATGGTTAGCGTCAACGGATCGCCTGGGTGCATTTCACCTTTCACTGTGCCACTGACAACCGTGTAACCTTGCTTGAGTTCGTCAGCGTTCAGGGTGTTATCCGGCGTGACGGAATCGACCTTTATCTCAGCCAGGGCTTTGGTATCAATAGTAATGCCCTGCTCCGCATGCGCCGTTGCCGTGTTATTGGCGTTGTCTGTGGCGGTGACCGTAACTTTTACATTCGGGTCGACAAGCAAGTCGTGGGTGCTCACCTCACGGTGATAAACCAACTTGCCATTTTCACTGACCACTTTTGTCGTCAGCTCCTGGCCGTTAACCAGGATATGAACGTAATCACCTACTTTAACGTCGCCTTCAACGGTTCCGCTGATAGTGGTGGTCGAAGCTGTCGATTCATGGGCGTTAATCATATTGTCGCCCGTCACCTTATCAATGGTGATTTTAGCCTCGGCTTTCAGGTCGATTTTTAGATCTTTCGTCACATCAATCGGGTGTTCGTTACCCGCCGTGTCGTAACCCACAACATGCGCCGTTACCTGAACGACAGTGTCGTTATTGGTATCAGAAGATGCGCCTTTCTTATCTGACATCAGATCTTTGGTATCGACATCAACGCTATAACCCAGCGCCCCATTGGAGAATGGCAGCTTAATAACCGTCGTCTCATATTTGTGGTCGTGTACGGTGACGATAACTTTATCGCCCTCGTGCACGTCACCGCTGACAGTACCGGTGATTCGGGTATGCGCCTGCTGTGACTCCGTAAAGTTGATAATGTCATCGCCAGTCACTTTATCCAGGTGAATCACCGGATCGGCGTGGTTATCAATATTGACGGTGTGTGTCGCAGATTTCGTCAGTTCGTTGCCCGCAGCATCATGCACTTTGACGGAGACCGTCATAGCGATGTGCCCGTCTATATCTTTGCTGTTGTCATTAAAGGCAGAAGGATCGACCGCAACCTGATAGCCAAGCTGACCTGGAGCGATAAAGATAACGTTGCCATGGAAGTGTCTACCGCCGATTTCGACATCAACTGCATCCCCTTCACGGGCGTCGCCACCTACGGTTCCATGAACAAACTGCTTAGGTGCAGCCAGTTCATCATGATTGAGAATGTTATCTTTAGTGACATCAGCAATGGTGATTGTGGCGTCGGCATGGGTATCCAGCACCACGCCTCTGTGCTCGGTCGACACTACTTCATTGTTTGCCGCATCATGACTGGTCACTTTGACCTGAACGTCATTATTACCTTCTTTCAACACCCCGACAGGGACGGCCACTTTGTAGTGCAGATGCCCGTTCGCATCGGCATAGACTGTGCCCGGATAGTTTTTACCCTGCACGGTGACCATCACCGCGTCGCCCGCTTTGGCATCTTCCCCTTTCACATGGCCGGTAATCAGGGTTTCACGATGGGATTCGTTGAAGTTAACAACGTTATCACCCGCTATAGTGCTGATGGTCTGATTGTTATAAGCGTGATTATCAATATGCACCGTGTGCTCAGTGGTCACCGTCACTTCGTTATGCGCGCCGTCATGGGAAGTCACGCTCGCGGTGAATGTCACGTCCTTATCGACATTACCTTTGTTATCGCTAAAGTCAGACGTCTTCACTTCGATGCGGTAGCCAAGATGACCATGACCATCCAGATCGACAACCTGACCTGTACCAATCGTCGTGCCACCAATCTTCAGCACGACTTCATCGCCAGCTTTCGCATCAACGCCCACTGTGCCGGTAATCGTCTGTTTGCCCGCCGCCAGTTCGGCATGGTTCAGGACGTTATCTGACGTCACGTCGTCAATAGTGATGGTGGCATCAGCGTGGTTGTCGATATGTACCGTTTTATCGTAATGCGCGACAACTTCGTTACCCGCTGCATCATGTGACGTGACTTTCGCATGGATGTTCACGTCGCCATCTACATTGCCTCGGTTATGGCTGAATACCGCCGGATCAACATCAATCTTGTAACCAAGTTGGCCACCAGACAACTTAACGACTTCGCCCGGGAATTTCTCGCCGTTGATCTCGAGGACAACTTTATCGCCTTCCTTCGCATCACCACCGACGATACCGGTGACCGTCTGCTTCGCCGCGTTCAGTTCGTCATGATTGAGGATGTTATCCTGAGTAACGCTACCAATGTCGATGTTAGCCACAGCAAAGTTATCAATATGCACCGTGTGCTCGGTGGTCTGAATCACTTCGTTTTTCACGTCATCGAAAGAGGTGACGGTGGCGGTGAATTTCACATCGGTATCAATTTGGCCGCGGTTATCCGTCAGCGCGTAGGTATCTACCTCAACACGGTAACCTAACTGATGGTTACCCAAATCAATCACATGCCCTGGATATTTATAGCCATTGATCTCGATAACAACGTCATCACCGGCTTTGGCATCGCCCCCCACGGTTCCGGTAATCACTTGTTTCGGATTCGCCAGCTCATCCTGGTTAAGAACGTTGTCCGTCGTCACTGAGTCAACAGAAATAGTGGCGTGCGCCTGGGTGTCCAGCGTGACATTGATATGCTCAACCGCATTCGCGACATTACCCACCCCATCATGGCTGGTGACCGTAACGCGAACGTCATTGGCGCCCTCGTGGAATTTCTCGGTCGGCACGCGTACTTCATAGTGAAGTTTCCCGTCATCACCGACAACCACGCTACCTTTGAAGTTCTCACCCTGTACACGAACAACTACCGCATCTCCTGCTTTCGCATCCACACCGGTAACTTCACCGCTGATAAGCGTCGGCATGCGGGATTCATTCATGCTGATGGTGTTATCGCCAGCAACCGTTTCAACCGTCACGTGGTTGTTAGCATGGTTATCGATATGAACCGTGTGCTCAGTGGTTTCGATAGCAATGTTACCCGGCTGGTCATGGGAGGTAACCGTAGCGGTGAAGGTCACGTCCTTATCCACTTCGCCTTTGTTATCGCTGAATACAGAAGAAGCAACGTCAATACGATAACCAAGATGCCCCTTACCATCTAAATTCTCCACGTAACCGTGGCCGATAATCTTATTACCAATTTTGAGGACAACTTCATCGCCCACTTTCGCATCCCCACCGACGGTTCCGGTGATCGTCTGTGTTTTCGCGTTCAGTTCTGAGTGGTTCAGGACATTGTCGTCTGTAACATCGTTAATATTGATAGAAGTGTAAGCGGTATAGTCAGCACTCACACCATGGTTGGTATGGGCTTCAACAGTGTTGCCTGCATAATCTGTGACCGTC
>NZ_LXEO01000041.1 GCF_001654865.1 Buttiauxella noackiae ATCC 51607
AGTGGCATCAACTTGAGTATCAATAATTACGGTATGGTCAGTGTGAGCTTCTGTTGTATTCCCGGCTTCATCCGTTGAGGTGACGACAGCGTGGATCTGCGGATTAGCCAGCAGTCCCTGAGTTGACACATCAACCGTATACCCCAGCGTACCGTCACCCATCGCGATAACGTTGGTGTGGTAATCCTTGCCGTCTACCGTCAAGGTCACCTCATCGCCGAGTTTGGCGTCGCCCCCCACTTTTCCGTGAACCGACGTCAGTGGATTATGAGATTCAGCGATGTTGATAACGTTATCTGGCGTGACGTTATCGATGGTGATGTTGTCATGCAGGTCCGTAATGTCGATTACGGCATTATCGGTACTTGTTGCCGTGCGCCCCGAAACGTCAGTGGCTGTTGCCAAAACAGTAATATCACCTTCAACCAGGCCGGTGAGATCAGGTTGCGCCGTCCAGTGCCCGTTGTTGACGGGAACATCAATGGTGATTGTGTTTTTTTGGCTATCGGTAAAGGTGAGTGTGATGTGATTTTGATTACTGGTACCGCTGATGGGAGTATGGTTTATTTCATTTTTGTTAATAAAACCATCGTTACCCGCAAAATCATCAATGTTAACTAACGGTGGTAAAACAGGAGGGGCCCCTGCATCAGCTAAACCGTTCTCGGGTAAGTTAAGTTCCCATGTCGGCGAACCCAGGCCAGCTGTTTTAAAACCAGCGGTTGGATCAATTATCTGCCCGGTTAAATCTAACTGAACAAGAGTGTGGCCACCGCCGCCGCCCTCAATTTGCACCGGGGCTTCATTGCCCGCAGCGGTTGCTTCTAATGCTTGTGTCGGGTCAGCGCCGTCAGCAATGGCTTTCTGTAATGATGCGACATCTTGAGTGTCATGCTCTGCAGTACTTACTGCATTCAAGCCATGCTCACTCCAGTGGCTATTACGACCAAGATCCAAGGTTTTACCATCAGGCAGCGATACGCTTACCGCGCCGCTGGCACCCGTGACAATCTCTTCACCACTGTAAATTCTGTCACCTTCTTTCAAGAGACGCTGCGAGCCATCTGCTTCTACTACATAAACCTGGCCAATTACCGCTTTAATAACACCGAGTAAATTACTCACAGTACCCTCTCTTGAAAATCATCATTATTTTTATAAAAGCCGCAATAAATTAAATAATTAATAACATTATTATTTCATTTGTAATACATAACCAAAAATAGAAAAATGCCCATTAATGGACATATCCTTATTGATGAGTATTTATAAATGTAGAAAAAAACACAGTTATTAGAACTCTATTATCGGAGGCTTGACTGAGCGTTAAATATAATCAAAAATGACGAAAAGTGAAACATCACATTACAGAACATTAAATTTCATTGCGAATGAAGCTGCGTTTAATGTAATCAGATAAAGACCTCTGCACTTGTTAATTAATATGATGTTTCGTGTTAAAACTGAAATGGATATAAGGCGTGATATAGGGATATCGTTAACGCGCGCAATATAAAGGCTTCATAAAAATGCAGAAGTTTTCCCTTTTTATACTTGGTTGTTTATCAATACCATCAGTTAACGCAGCAACTTTACAAAATACCGTAAATCAAGCTTTATCCAGCCATCCGGAAGTTAATGCTTCAGTAAATAGTCGTTATTCTGCAGAACAGGATTTGCGTGCCGCTCGCGGTGGGTATCTTCCTTCTCTAAATGTTGATGCCGAAGCAGGTAAGAAAAACATCAATGATGCTACCACGCGCGCGGGTGGTAGTAAGAATGGGATGAATCTGTCGCCAAACGACGCCACGCTTAGTCTCAACCAGAATGTATTCGACGGTTTTGCAACATCAAGTGAGGTTGGACGTCAAAAAGCAACCGTTGATTCACGGGCTTTTAGCGTGCTCAACATCAGCGAGAACACCGCTTTCCAGGTGGTTCAAGCCTACCTTGATGTATTGCAACGCCAGGAATATGTGCATCTGGCAGAAGATGACCTCGCGAACCATGAGCGAATCTATGACCAGATTCGTTTACGTACCGACCAGGGCGTTGGCCGCTCGGGCGATTTAATGCAGGCTGAAGCGCGTCTGGCGCAGGCGCGCAACAACTTGTTGACTGAGCAAACCAACCTCGAAGATGCCAATACGACATTCATGAGCGTGACCGGCGAAGCGCCCGAGAACCTGAGTCTGCCTGAGC
Source organism: Buttiauxella noackiae ATCC 51607 (assembly GCF_001654865.1). Taxonomy (GTDB): domain Bacteria; phylum Pseudomonadota; class Gammaproteobacteria; order Enterobacterales; family Enterobacteriaceae; genus Buttiauxella; species Buttiauxella noackiae. The sequence continues at coordinate 2,203 of NZ_LXEO01000041.1, forward strand.
GTATTGATGCAATCCTTCCAAAATCTCTTGAAGATGCCAAACGCATAATGGAAGACAACAGCCCGCTGTTGAAATCTGCCAATGCTGATATTCAGGCAGCTCGCCAACAATATGAAGCTTCTAAATCAACGTTTTACCCACGCGTTGATGTGGCACTGTCTCGCAGCATCAGTAATGACACCGACACGACTCGCGCCCATTCAGAAGAGTGGCAAGCGATGGTAAAACTGCATTACAACCTGTACCAGGGTGGCAGCGATAAAGCAGCAATGCAGTCCCGCGCGTATCAGGAAAAACAAGCTCAGGACGTGCGTAATAACACGCTGCGCCAGATGAACCAGGAAATTGGCCTGGCATGGTCAGCATTAAAAAGCGCCAGAGACCAAATACCCGCAGCCACAGATTATGCCGATCGCAGCGTGAAAGTTCGTACCGCATATCAGGATCAATTTAGTTTAGGTGAACGAACACTTCTGGATTTATTAGATAGTGAAAATGAAGTATTCTCAGCGAAACGTCGCTTGGTTGAATTACGTTACCTGGAAATTACCACCGGTTATCGTATTTGTGCGCGTATTGGAGAATTATTAAAAGCACTTAAAATTAATCCAGTGCCTGCTGGCCAACCAATCGACTCCCCAGAAGATAACTCATTACCTGAACTTAATTAGCATTTAATTAACTGAAATAGTTCACCAGTGAACTATTTCAGGATTAGCTCGCTTTTTATTTTTTGCTGAATAATTGCGTCAGGAACATTCTTATCAATGAATTCACAAGTTGAAAACATGAATACAATGTCAGAGGCTCCTCCTGTTGAGGAGTCGCATTATCATGACCCGCGCAGTCGCAATGACGATCCATTGCTCGATTGCCTGCTGGTTCTTTGTTCTGTGCATGGTAAATCAGCAAGCCGCTCAACATTAAGTAGTGGGCTGCCGCTGGAGAACGATCGCCTGACGCTGGCTATTTTGCCTCGTGCTGCCGCTCGTGCAGGGTTAAAAGCACGTGTCATCAAACGTTCTCTCAATAAAATCGCCGCCATGTCTCTGCCTGCGATTCTTTTGCTGCACGATGGTGGTGCCGCCGTACTGCTGGGTTGGAACGTCGATGGAACTGCTCGCATTATGCCAAGCGAGAGCGAAGGCGGTGAAATCAATATTGATGCAGCAGAACTTGAGAAGAGCTATGCAGGCCAGGTGATTTTCGCACATCCTCGCCATGAGTTTGACTTACAGTCTGAATCTTTCCTGCCACGTACAAAATCCTGGTTCAAAGACACGCTGATGCTGTCTCGCTATCTGTACATGGATGCGATACTAGCAAGCTTGCTGATTAACCTGATTGCATTGGGAACGCCGCTGTTCACCATGAACGTGTATGACAGGGTTGTACCCAATCATGCCACGGTGACGTTGTGGGTTTTGGCCGTCGGTATTTGCATGGCGTTTGTTTTCGACTTGATCTTAAAAATGCTGCGCGGTGTCTGCCTCGATATTGCCGGTAAAAAAAGTGACCTGATTATCTCAGCCACACTCTTTGAGCGTATTACCGGCATGGAGATGAAAGCGCGCCCTGCTCGCGTGGGTAGCTTTGCACAAAACATTCATGAATTTCAGTCGCTGCGTGATTTCCTTTCTTCACTGACGTTGACCACGCTGATCGATTTGCCGTTTACGCTAGTGCTGTTGCTGGTAATTGGCATTATCGGCGGCACGTTGGCATGGATTCCATTACTCACCTTCCCTATCGCGCTGGTGATTAGCTGGGCATTGCAGAAACCGGTAAATGCTGCCGTTGCCAAAACCATGAGTTTGGCAAGTGAGCGTCAGGCATTGCTGATTGAAACACTCAGTGGCCTGGACGCTATCAAAGTTAACAACGCACAAAGCGAACGCCAGTATCAATGGGAACAAACTCTGGGCAGTTTAAGCCGCCTGGAATTACGCGTTAAAACCTTATCCAGCTTCGCCAGCAACTTGACCGGATGGTTCCAGCAAATGTCTGGCGTCATCATGATTATCGTCGGCGTGTATATGATTATTGGCGGCAAATTGAGCATGGGTGGCCTGATTGCCTGCTACATGCTTAATGGCCGAGCACTAATGCCAATGGGTCAGCTGACCGGGTTGATAGCCCGTTATCACCAGGCGCGTCTGACCATCAAAAATACCGAGCAAATGATGTCGATGCCGCAGGAAAGACGCGAGCATGAGCATCCGCTGAAGCGTGAAACCTTCCGTGGCAGCATTGAATTCAAAGATGTTGACTTCAGTTATCCTGAGCAAAAAAACCCTTCACTGCAAAAGATTAACCTGACTATTAAGCCCGGCGAACGCGTGGGTATTATCGGGCGCAGTGGCTCGGGTAAGAGCTCGATCAGCAAGTTGATAATCAATCTTTACCAGCCAACCGGCGGTAATATTTTGATCGATGATGTAGATGCTCGTCAGTTGGACGTCAACGATTTGCGCCATAGCATTGGTTATGTTCCTCAGGATATTCAGCTATTTAATGGTTCACTGCGCGATAACCTGATTTGCGGTGCCCGTTATGTGGACGATGAAACGATGCTGCGCGCCGCAGAACTTGCTGGTGTTAATGAATTCGCTCGTGTTCACCCTGATGGTTACAACTTGCAAGTTGGTGAACGTGGTATGCAACTGTCCGGTGGGCAACGCCAGGCTGTTGCGCTGGCTCGTGCACTCCTGCTGGAGCCACCAGTCCTGCTGCTTGATGAACCAACCAGTGCGATGGACAACACCAGTGAAGACAAGATTAAACAAGCACTGGTGCCATTTGTCGCGGATAAAACACTGTTGCTCGTGACGCACAAAGCGTCAATGCTGACACTGGTTGATCGACTGATTATTGTTGATAAAGGACGCATTATTGCTGATGGCCCGAAAGCCATTGTTATGGATGCGCTGAAGAAGGGTCAAATCAATGCGTCTCGCTGAGTTATTTGCACGTTTACGCCCGCAAATTCGCCACTACTTTAAAGGTCGTGATGAGAACCAGGCCGATAACATTAACGAGGTGAGTCATGCTCTGATTGATGACTCCCCGCGCGTTATTCGCCTGACTCTTTGGACTATCCTGGTATTGGTCTTACTGGCGTTCGTTTGGGCTGGATTTGCCAAACTTGATGAAGTTACACGAGGCGAAGGCAAAGCCATCCCATCATCGCGCTTGCAAAAAATACAGAACCTGGAAGGCGGTATTGTCACCGAGCTGTATGTGCATGAAGGGCAGATAGTTGAAGCTGGCGCACCATTGATTCATTTGGATGATACTCGCTTTGCATCGAATGTGGGTGAGACTGAAGCCGACAAACTCGGCTTGCAGGCTAAAATCGACCGTCTGACTGCGGAAGCTGAAGACAAAGATTTCGTTATTTCAGATGAGATTGCTCAGAAGGCTCCAGAAGTTGCACGCGGGGAGGTCGATTTATTTAATAGTCGCCGTCGCCAGTTCCAGAATGAAATTGAAGGTCTTCAGGAACAGTTAGTGCAGAAAAAACAGGAACTGCGTGACTTCCAGTCGAAACAGGAACAGTACAAACATAGCCTGGGTTTACTGCAACAAGAGATCAAAATGTCTGAGCCGCTGCTGGCATCAGGTGCAATTTCTAAAGTGGAAATTCTGCGTTTACGCCGCACTGAAGTGGAGACTAAAGGGCTGCTGGACTCCATCACTCTTTCTATTCCTAAATCCGCATCAGAAACGAAAGAGATTGAAAATAAGATTGGCGAAAGTCGTAACCGCTTCCAGAGCGACGCACTTTCACAGCTAAATGAAGCACGCACCAATCTGAGCAAAGCAGAAGCAACTGGCAAAGCACTGGAAGACCGCGTCAATCGAACCATGGTGGTTTCACCGGTTCGCGGTGTCGTCCAGCAAATTATGGTTAATACCATTGGTGGAGTTATTCAACCAGGCAGTGATTTGGTTGAAATCGTTCCCCTTGATGACTCACTGCTTATTGAAGTGAAGATTCAGCCGCGTGACATTGCCTTCCTGCATCCTGGGCAGCATGCCGTAGTGAAGTTTACCGCTTACGACTACACCACCTACGGTGGCCTGAATGGCGAGCTGGTACAGCTAAGCCCAGACACGATAACCGATAAAGAAGGCCACAGTTACTACATCGCTCGGCTGCGAACAGACAAGAACTACCTCGGAACAAAAGAGCATCCAATGGTCATCATTCCGGGTATGGTCGCATCAGTCGATATTATAACCGGTAAAA
>NZ_LXEO01000042.1 GCF_001654865.1 Buttiauxella noackiae ATCC 51607
GTCATCATTCCGGGTATGGTCGCATCAGTCGATATTATAACCGGTAAAAAATCCATTCTGAGTTATCTGCTAAAACCGATTATTCGCGCCAAAGCAGAAGCATTACGCGAAAGATAGAAACGATAAAAAAGCCGCAACAGATTATGTTGCGGCTTTTTTTATGGTGAGATGCAGTTAGCTCATTGGCGTTAAAAACATAACACCCAAATTTGTATTACTGACAGTTAAACGAAGACAACTTCCCACGGTTCAACGTCAATTTCCCCTCATTAACCAACTCCTGCAGCACTTTATGGATAGCGCTGCGTGAAATATGGTTCCTGCTTAGGATAAACGTATAAACTGATGTTTTATCACGAATTTCTGGATCAAGAGACCAGATATGCTTCACATGTTCCGTCACGATTTCGCGAATTGTTTTGTGTGAACGCAAATTTTCACGCTGGAAATAACGCTGCAGATGATTAGTCAGAATATCAAATGCATGTATCCATAGGTTTTTCTTGCTAAGCATCTCATTAGCATTAGCCGCATTCATCACCCACATCTCACAGTCTGTGTCACAACGCAGGTAATGAGACATCACATCATTACGCATCTGTGCCAGGCCAAGGATAGCAGGTGCGGTAAAGCTCACCGTAACCAGGTCATTTTCAACCCGGTAAACAGAGACAGAACCTTTCTCAAGATAGAAAATACTTCCATCTCTTTTCATTTCAATGCGCTGACGTTTTTTTCTCAGAGAGAAATAGGCGTTTTCAGATTTTTTAATCTCGTCTCCAATGAGCATTACAGATTCATCAAAATTAAGAATGGACATCAGCTTCTCTTACTCTAGTTATGGGATTGAGATTATCTCCAGGCAAAAAGCCAGGGAGATCACCCTAATGTAAATTGATAACCCACTACCTGGAACGTATATCAATATAGAACATTATGGTAAACCTGCGATTGATAAATCAGATACTGAGGATTGTAGGATGGCGGTTTGAAAAAAAATAGCCTTATAAATTTCCTGCCAAACAATATTCAACATTCATGAACAACCGCATACATCATTATTATTTCATTATCTACCAATGAAATAATCACTCAAAAAAACCACATCAGGGCACGTTATTTTTCAAACAATCACAATTTTCATTCCATAAACAGCAAGGATTAAAAATAACTTGAAAAATAATATATATTAAATACAATGGCCAAATAATTGACACTACAATTACTGTATCAATCTTATCTTTGAACCAAGAAAAATCATATTGCTTATACTTTATAACTTGCATCCAAAGCCATACAACTCTGAATAGCATAAACACTAAGGTTGAAACCCCATAAATACATACTATTAATTGAAATAGTTTATTCAATGGCCATAGCCCCATTGTTATGGTGAGACATCGTCAACGATGAGTAAAGGCGACTGAAATACTCAGATATTAAATTTCATTTTCAAATTTACATTATTGAGAATCTAAACCTGAGATACCACGCCTGCCCTCTCGTGCTGCTCTGTCTGTGAGTATATTTATCTAAAGCCAGAAACGTAATTTTTTTAATCTTTGCACTGTTAACTTTCTCTTTTCAGTTAAAAAAGAAACAACATACAACTATAACGAATTGATTTTAAATGACTTTTATTGTATAAAAATAGTTAACTACTTGTTGATCATACGTTTATTGATAAGACAGGAAGTACCTACAGGGTAAATTCGCTAAAAGGCAGGATTATTCCATGCCACATTGTGCTTATAATAGCAGGTGGAAAACCAGCCTGAGTCAACGAGAGTACTGGCAACATGTCCGAAGCAGATAATCCATGTTATCTCATTGAAAATAAAATATTATTTATACCAGAGAAACAGTGCCTGGTGCATACAGACAGCCATGAACAGATAAAGCTCAAGCCGACAGCCTCATCATGCCTGCTGTTGTTGCTCAGAAATCACACTGAAATTGTTACTCAGAACGAGTTGCTCGCTTTCGCATGGGGTGAAAGCCACAGGCAGGTTAGCTTTAACGCCTTTTATCAAAGTATTCTCTCTCTACGAAAGTCATTTTTACAAATGAATGTAGAGAAGCAAATAATCACTACGATCCCGCGCAAAGGGCTACTCATTCAACAAGAAATAACCATTGAAAAAAAATGGGATCATGTTGTACCTGAGGTTGAGATCGAACTTACAGATACTCCCTCGGTAACACCTAATAAAATAGAAAATAAAAAACTGCCGAAACTAAACCTGGCAGAAATGCTCATTATTATGTTTACCGTACTAATAGTTGGCGCACTTCTCTATCCTAAGATATCCAGCGAGAATTATTTTTCGGGCTATGTTGCCTCAAAAAAATATGATGGCCAATGCCATTATTTTGTTAATGCTGATGCCAGCAACTATTCCCGTCATGAGGGCTTTATCAAGGAACATCCTGAGATGTGCAGTGATAATAAATTTCTCTATATTACAGCTTATCCTGAGACAAAAAATATCTCAGTCATTCTTTGCACTGCCGGTATGGATTTATCACATGATAATTCCTGTCAGTCGGTCTATTACCCTCGGTACGATAGTAAATGAAGATATTCACCGCGATTGCCTCTCTTCGAACACAGACGCGCATCATTTTTGTAGTGTGTCTCGCGATACTTTCCGGTGTGGTGCTATATCTTCATCACCCTTCTGACGAAAACCCGCATACTCTCGCCTGCAGGGCAACTTTGCAGATAGTCAGAGATAAAGCATCATTTCGTGGAATTGTCGATTTCAAATCCGGGGATGGTAAAGGCATTGCACACATTAATGGCATCATCAACGTTACCCCACAAGAAGAGTACACCGTCCAGCGCACCGTCCTCTTTACCCTCGCAGACTATGGCCGCAGCCCGGTTTGGGTATCTCGTCAGATTATCATTTCAAACCGTGAAACAACCCCCGCAGGCATTGTTCAGCAATTTCTTCCTGACTTTTATTTGAAAAGCTCAGGAGTGACCGATATCGATATTTTTGCGTTGAACAAGGATGCTGATCTCATCACTCGTGAAGGTATACCTTACTTGTACTGCCAGAAGTACATGCTACCTGATGATGCATGACTTTCATCCGTAAACTCCTCTCTGTGCATGGATAGATTTGACAAGTCCTGAGCATAACCACAAAAATTTTAGTACTTAAAAGAGAATCAACTCTTTGGTTGTCTTTAATTTATGGAAAAGAATAAAAAAATCTTGAAGATAATAAACACATCGTTATTATCCCACTGCACACTAAGATTATAATAAACATGTACTCCTTTAAGAGTGAACTTTAAGTTAAATATGTTATTTAATTATGATATTTCATTAGTCCTACTCGCAATAATTATTGCCTGCCTGGCTTTTTATGTCTCTTTTTGGCTATGTAAGGCTGGCGCTCGTAAAAAACATAACTGCTGGCCTTTATTCAGCGGCCCAACGATGGGCTGTGGTATTTGGGTTTTACACTATATGGTGATGCAGGCACATCATCATAGTCACATTATAAATTATAACATTAAGATAACGCTGGCCTCCTTAATTGTTGCTATTATTGGTTGCTCGCTTGGTTTTGGTTGCTTTTTATTCAAACGATTGCGCAAAAATCATTATATCTTGCCTGCATTGATATTTTCAGCAACCGCAGCTTCCATGCACTATCTGGGAATGGCTGCAATCCTCAATGCGGGTGATTGGTATGTTAGCAATGCTTATATCGCTCTTTCACTAATCGTTATTTTTATTACTTCATTAGGCATGTTGCGTTTAACTCATCTGATGTTGGTCATGACGAGTAAAAACGATATCTATGCCAACTTCTGCCGATTAGGTGCCACCGTGACTCTTTGTATCGGTGTAGCAATCATGCACTTTTTGGGTACAAGCAAAATGAATATGGCTCCAATGGGCTCATCACCCCTTGCCATGAGTCATGATGATCACATCGAAAATACATTAGCTATGACGATGACAATACTCATCGCTCTGGTATTTATGTTGGCTATATTTATCTGGTTTATTAATTTCAAAGAACACTTGAGTAATGAGCTTCTAAAAAGAGAGTTAATCTCAAAAAACTTGCAGTTAAAACAAATGACCCAACATGATTCATTAACTCAATTACCTAACCGCCTTTATTTACAAAATCATTTAAACACTTTATTTGATAAACAGTTACAACCACTGTTTATTATGTTTATTGACCTTGATGGTTTTAAACGTGTTAACGATGTCTGGGGGCATGCCATTGGTGATGAACTGCTAGTAAAGATATCTAAAAAGCTAAGGAATGTTGTTGGTAACGGAGGGTTTGTTGCAAGAATTGGGGGTGATGAATTCATCATCGTCGTTTGTGAACAAACAAAAGAGGCGGCAATCCAACTGGCAAACAGATTGCTTTCAAGAATTTCAGATAGTTATGAACTCTCAGCAACAACGATTGATTTCTTATCTGCCAGTATAGGGATTTCAATTTATCCAGAGCATGGGCATGACGTTGCTACGCTATTGAAAAAAGCCGATGTGGCGATGTATTACATAAAAGACAAAGGGAAAAACAATGTTATTTTTTATGATGAGGTAACAATGGTATTACCTACATGATGAGCGAGTGTATTAATAGAGCAAGATAGCCGAGTGTGAGTAACACTTATTTTTAAGCAATGGATGCTTGTAAATCATTCCGAACAGTGGAATTAGTAAAAAAGCAGACATTGATGATGAAATTTACTGCATTATATAATAAGTACAAAGACAAATGGTGGGCGTTACCACTTGTCCTCCCCTTCATTCTTTATCCTATAACTCAGTATATGAGTTCTTATGGGCAGATTGATGGTCACGAAATATCTTTCTATTACCTGAACATGGCTTTAACTACAGCCCTTACAATGATTTATGGCTTTAAATCTCTACCTGGAATTATTTTATGCCTGCTTTACCGGGTTTATCCAGAGCGAGGTTTAGAACCTGCATTAATGTCATTGATTCATTATTTTACTTCTGTAGCATTAAGCTGTGCAGGTTATTACTATTTTACTGGTAAGCGCGGGCTTGCTAGTTTTGGGTACCATCAGCTTGCCAAACCACGCATCTTTTGGCTTGTATTCATTAATGCAACATTATTCCTCCATTATTACCATGCAGAGCTCTACCTGGGACTTTTTGGAATAAATGGTGCACAAATGTATGTAAATCCATTCACAACACAAACATTAATTAGTTATCAGGGAATGCTAGTAGGAAACATGACGGGCTTACCAATGTGTTATTTGGTTATCCGTTCAATACGTAACCCTTTATATCTAATTAAATACTTCAAAAAAATCCGCAATCAGGTTGCAGAGGATTTGCGCGCACCGGAACTTATTTCTTTGTTTGGTGCAATTACCATACTCACTGTATTAATGGTTTCACCAAGACATCATACATTAACACTAATGAACTCCATTTATACTTTGACGTTATTGCTGCCAATGATGATATGGGGAACCCTACGTTTGGGCCATGCCGCTATTTCTCTAATATGGTGGACTATATTAATTGTTCTTTGTAACTATTATCAAAGCTTCATACCACCAGGAGCTGATTTTAAATTACATCTTGCAGTAGCATCATCCTGCTTCGCAGCGTTTTCAATAACCATTATCCTTATGGCTATAAATATTTCACGGCAACGCGCCTTGAATATTAAGTCCAAACGATTAATGAGCATCGATCCAGTTTTACATCTACCAAATTTGCTGGCACTTGATGCAGATTTAAACAAACACACTGTATCTGTCTTATGCCAGTTATACGTTCCTGACCTCGAACTACTAGGCCGCCGCTATGGTTTGCTGATGCAAGTTCAATACAAACAACAGCTGGCTCAGTTTTTAAAGCCTGTGCTGGAAAGTGATGAGTTGATTTGTATTAGCTCTGGTCACGATTTAATCGTACGTATGTCCCCATTAAATGCTGAAAAAAGAATCTCTGAACTACATAACAAAGCCAAAAAATTCCGTTATACCCGAGATGGCGTAAAGCTTTATCCACAGATTGGTTGTAGTTACTGCATCATTAATTATCCAGTAGGCCATCTGTATTTATTAATTGGTGAACTACGTGCGCTGGCAGAGATCTCCCTGACGACAAACTTGCCCGTGGATATGAGAAAGCAAAGCAGCCGCCAGGTACAAAATCAGGTTAAAACTAAAGTCGACATGATGAATCAGCTTCAACGTGCACTTGAGTTAGATCGGTTTGTATTGATGGTTCAGCCAATTGAAAATAAAAATGGTCATCGCTACCACGAAGTCCTGCTGAGGATGCTTGGTAGCAACGATGAACTTATTTTCCCAGATACCTTTTTACCATTAGCAAATGAATTTGGCATGTCATCCAGCATTGATCTGTGGGTGCTAAACAACACTATGAAATATATGGATGAAACCCGTCATTCACGGCCAGACCAGTGCTTCGCTATTAATTTGACTCCAGCATCGATCTGCCGAACCGATATGGCACATCTCATTGAAAATATGCTAATTAAGCACGGTATTGCACCTGAACAGATTGTTCTGGAAGTGACAGAAACCGATGAGCTTACTAATAACTTACAAGCAGATAAGACATTGGATGCGCTACAACGTTTGGGCTGTAAAATTGCTATCGATGATTTTGGAACAGGTTATGCAAGCTATGCACGACTGAAAAACATGCAGGCGAACATACTCAAAATCGATGGTAGTTTTATCCACAATATTATTTCCAGCGAAATGGACTACAAAATCGTGGAATCTATTTGTGAGTTAGCAAGAATGAAAAATATGACTTTAGTGGCTGAGTTTGTCGAAACAGAAGCTATTCAGAATGCTCTATTCCGAATGGGAATTGACTATGTTCAGGGCTACTTCATTGGTAAACCTGCGCCTATCGAAACCTTACAGACAACGACTTAAGCCTTAAATCAGGCAGCAGAAAGCACATTTCAAAGGGTTTCTTGTAAGCTATAGAGTTTTTCTGGCCTACAGAAACCCTTGCGATCTGCACCCATTCGCACTTTTCCGCCAGGAAATCGCATCAGTACGTGTCATTGAGTATTAAACCGTAATGGTGTTCTAACAGAAACGTTACGACTGCTACCAGAACGACGTGGGCTCTCGACTAGTCACATCAATAAAATTGTTTTCAAACAATAAGATATACAAACAATCAAATAAAATATCAACACGGAGTTGAAATTTCAACTCCGTGTTGATATTTTATTTTCACGGTGGTGATAATGAACTGACATCTTTTCGGCATACGTGCGGAGAAAAGAACTGTGAACGACAAATTGAGAGAATGCCAATGTCCGATTGCAAGATTAAAGAACAACGCGTCGTTATTTATACCATTATAGTGACACTGGCAGCATATCTTCTGATAACGCTAAGTAGCATATATCTATAATTGAGATACTTTATCTGGTTTGGATATTAAAATGAAGAAAACAAAAAAAATCAATAAACCACAAAACACCCATGGAGATAGACCATTATCGGTCAGGCATAACCTTATTGATAACATTCAAGGGCAGATCTTTGGAATTATTATTATTTCTTTTGGCATGTCCATTTTGCACAGCCTCGGACTCATCACCGGTCAGACCGCAGGACTGGCATTTCTCATTACCTATGCCACTGGAACAAGCTTCGGAATTGTTTTCTTTCTGATCAATATCCCTTTTTATCTTCTGGCAGCCATGAGATTAGGCTTTGCATTCACGATAAATACATTGATGGCCGTGACGTTAATATCTATTTTTACAGGGTTATTACCTTCTTTTATATCCTACAACTACTTTAATCCCCTTGTTGGTTCTGTTTTGGCTGGTCTATGTATTGGTATTGGTTTATTAGGGCTATTCAGGCACAAATCCAGTTGTGGGGGTATTGGAATATTAGCTATCTACATTCAGGAAAAGACAGGGCTCAAAGCTGGCTGGTTCCAGCTGGCCTTTGATCTGGTTCTGTTCTCATCCTCACTTTTCTTTTTAAAACCCCAATTAGTTTTATATTCACTTATCGGCGCTGCAGTACTTAATTTTTTGGTCGCATGGAATCACCGAAAAGAATGGTATGTAGCAAAATAAACAGATTGATGGATTGGAACAGCATCCAATTCTCAACAAAAAATCAACACTTGTTGATAAGTTGAATTTTGTTGAACTACCTTTGAGGCAATGCTACCGTGAATGCCTCATTTTGCATCAACGGCAACCAAGAGACTCCGCTATGACACTCACTCGTTACCCGACTACAAAGCCCTTCCCTTTCTCCGACGTGGTCGAAGCCAATGGCTTTCTTTTTCTGTCAGGGCAGGTATCCATGAGCGCGGATGGGCAGCCAATCTATGGAACGGTAACCGAGCAAACTAATCGCATCATGCAGGCAATTCGCGATGTTTTACAACGTGCGGGTTCAACGATGGAAGATGTGGTCCGTGTGCAGGTTTGGCTGAGCAGTATGGATAATTTTGCCGAGTTCAATGCCGCTTACCGCGATGAATTCCCGCAGGGATTTCCGGCGCGTTCGGTAACCACAAGCCAACTGGCATTTGGTCTGGATGTTGAAATTGAAGTTCAAGCTGTATGCCGTACAGGAACGCCCCATGAATAATGAACGTGAACAACTGATTTCGGTTCTGTCAGGGTCAATTGAGGCGCTTGCAGCAACGCTACCCGCCAACACCGAAGCTGTATTACACGATCTGACTCGGCCAGAAGCCTCGGTTATCAGCATCGTTAATGGCCATGTCAGCGGGCGAAAAAAAGGTGACGCGCTGTTGGCAGGCCCTGAAGAAGATGATGGCTTTTTAGGTTTGCTCGACGAACCAAAAGAGGGTTTATCTTACCAGGTGTTCAGCGGTTATTTTTCGACCACAGCTGCTGGTAAAAAGCTGAGCAGTTCATCAACCATTTACTACGATGCAAATGGCAGACCTGTTGTTGCCTTCTGTGTGAATGTTGACACTGAAGTTGCGATGCGGCTCAAACGAGATCTGGACTATCTAATGTCTATTCCGGGAATGACTGAGACCCCGGAAACGAGCCCATCCGCATTAACGGAAGCATCCGTTGAAGAGTTACTTTCCAGCCTTCGACCAACAGGTTCAGAGAGCACCAAAGAATTCAGGCTGCGCGCCGTCAAAGAAGCGCACGCCATGGGAATGTTTAAGATTAAAGGTAGTGTTAATCAAATGGCTAAAGTCCTCGGCGTGACGCGCTACACCATCTACAACTATCTGGAGAAAATCAGTGAAAAAGAGTGATCTCACCAAGTTGCCTTTCTATCAGGTAGATGCTTTCGCGTCGCAGCCTTTTGCGGGGAATCCTGCAGGCGTGTGCCCATTGACACACTGGCTTGATGATTCTGTTTTGCAATCTATTGCCAGCGAAAACAACCTTTCTGAAACTGCATTTTTTGTATCTACAACAGAGGGTTATCATCTGCGTTGGTTCACTCCTACCGTGGAAGTCGACTTATGTGGACATGCCACTCTCGCCGCTGCATGGGTGCTTTTTAATAAGCTGAATTATTCAGAAAATGTTATTCACTTCTCCACCCGTAGCGGGATTCTGTCTGTGAGTAAAGAAGCGGATGAATACTGTATGGATTTCCCGGCGAAGAAAGCATTGCCAATTGATGAACCAGAAGGATTGCTTGCGGCGTTAGGGCTGGCTGGTAACGTAGAAGGGTTCTGGCTGTCCGACGATATAATTGTGCTGGTGAAAGACAAATCATGTCTGGAGAACCTCAATCCCGATTTTAATAAACTGGCCGTATTCAAAACCCGTGGCGTCATTGTTACAGCGCCAGGCGGCGGCGAGTTTGATTTTGTATCCCGCTGGTTTGGCCCACAGGTCGGTGTGAATGAAGATCCGGTAACAGGTTCTGCACATACCTTTCTGGCGCCTTTTTGGGCAGAGCGTTCAGGTAAAAACGAACTGTTGGCTCAACAGGGGGGCAGCCGTAAAGGCACTCTGCGTTGTTGTGTTCGCAACGATGGGCGCGTAGTACTTTACGGTTCAGCACGATTAATGATTGAAGGCACTTTCATTTTATAAATAATGGCAAAATATAAAAATATATACACCAATATCGTATTACTGACCATTTTTATGGTTCTGATAGTTTACGGAATAGGCCTATGGCTAATGGTACAGATATGATAATTTTGTTTTATACAAAAATTCGTTAGATTAACTTTAGAAACCATCAGCATGGTGTGAGTAATAGCTATACGCTCAGCCATTACGCACAATAAAAACTATAATTTTCTCACAACACAACATCAGCACCACGGATATTAAATGAAGCTAAAAAAAAGTGAAGTTATTACATTAGGGTTAATGACTTTTGCTTTGTTTGTCGGCGCCGGAAATATTATCTTCCCACCCTTCATTGGGATGCAGGCTGGCAATAACCTATGGTTTGCAGTCAGTGGTTTTCTAATTACCGGTGTAGGGTTGCCGGTTCTGGCCATCATTGCTATGGCAAATAAAAATGGTTCACTGGAAGCACTAACGGCACCGGCCGGTAAGATATTTGGACTGATTCTGACATTAATCTGTTATCTGGCATTGGGACCATTGTTTGGAAGCCCACGCACAGCAACTGTGTCCTATGAAATAGGAGTAGCTCCGGCAACGCACGGGGCATTATCCTTGCATTTATTCAGCGTGCTATTTTTTATTGCTGTGGTGCTTTGTTCATTAAATCCTTCTAAGCTTGTGACCATTGTCGGTAAATATCTTTCACCGATAAAAGTGGTGTTATTAATAATTCTGGGTATTTATGCTTTCTGGAATCCTGCCAATAACGAACTCATCACCACGCCAGAGTATGTAGCGATGCCCTTTTCCAGGGGAATGATCAATGGTTATCTCACAATGGATACCCTCGCGGCATTGGTGTTTGCAGTTATTATCATAACGGCTATTCGTCAGCGTGGAGTCAGTCGGTCAAGCTTAATCACGCGGTATTCAGTGATAACCAGCCTGATTGCCGGGCTTGGGCTTGTTTACGTGTACATCAGTCTTTTCTATCTGGGCGCGCATAGCCACTTCCTGGCACCCAACGCAACAAATGGTGCCGTTGTGCTTCAATCTTTTATCGCATATTCCTTTGGGTATAAAGGCACCGTCTTTTTAGCTGTGATCATCACGCTCGCCTGTCTGGTGACAGGAATTGGGCTTACCAGCGCCTGCGCTGGTTATTTGCATCAAATCTTACGCCTGAACTATAAATTGTTAGTCATAATTCTGGCGGGGATATCGTGCGCCATTTCCAACATCGGACTTACTGAAGTTATCAAGTTTTCAGTACCAGCCTTAACTGCTATTTATCCACCCTTTATCGTACTGGTGCTAATTGGGCTGACAAAACATGCTCCCAAAAACATCTGCTTCCCACCTTTGTTGGTTTCATTTGTTTTAGGCATTATACAGAGCATCGTTCCTGATGAATTGACACCTGATTTTATTAAATGCCTGCCATTTTATAATGAAAGCATGGGGCGGATTATACCGACTATCTCAATGTTTATTGTTACCTGGGCTATTACAACAATTCGCGCTAAAAATGCGTCAAGATAAAGTGGAATAAATCAATGTTTGAAGATAATGATTATAAACTTTACGTCATTGTGAACAAAAATGTGGATGTTGCGACCCAAATGAATGCAACAGGCCATCTATGCTCAGGTATCATGCTAAAAGCAAGCGATCCCTGCTTTCACACATATACCAACAGTGACAGTGAGCTAACAGCTTATTTAAACAACTATCCCGTTATTATTTTACAGGCAAAGAACAGCAACCAACTTTCGGTAGCAGCACAGCATTGCCAGAAAGAAAATATTCTTTATAATTTTTTCACCACGACGATGCTGGCGCATTCATCTGAGCAACAAATCCAGGATACGCATGCTACAGCACTAGAAGATTTGGAATTTATCGCCATTGCTATATATGGTGAAACGTCAAAGATAAAACAAATCACCAAAAAATTCTCAGTATTAAAATAGAGGACTTTAAGTCGCATTGGTATCCCGGCTATGGCCAGCAGGCCATAGCCGTTTCGAATAAGAGATCAGAGAATAGAACCTTCGAGGCGAATAAATCCATTATTTGATATATGAATCCAGCACTTTTAACACGACTTCAAGATCTTCCTCTCGTCTAACTTCATCACCTTCATGAACAATGTGCTCAGTAAGGTGACCTTTAATCACTTCCCGCATTAATCCGTTTACAGCACCACGAATAGCTGCAATCTGTTGCAACACAGCGGCGCATTCGTGCGGCTCATCGAGCATTTTTTTCAGTGCGACTACCTGGCCCTGAATCTTATTTGTACGTGCTTTAAGTTTTTGTTTATCCCTGATGGTGTGCGACATACAGCAGCCTCAATGAGTGAAGATTCGGTAAATTGTACCATCGGCATTCTACTGGGGGGTAGTATTAGGTACTGGGGGGGAGTAGAATCTCATCGCTCATCAATTCCTAAGAAGCATTCTCATGAACGATTTTGCAACACTCATTCAGCAGGGTAACGCCTGGTTTTTCATTCCCAGCGCTATTTTATTAGGCGCTTTGCATGGCCTTGAACCTGGCCATTCAAAGACAATGATGGCGGCTTTTATCATTGCCATTAAAGGCAGCATTAAACAGGCTGTGATGCTGGGTGTAGCAGCGACAATTTCACACACAGCTATCGTTTGGCTAATTGCTTTTGGCGGTATGTATCTCAGCAAACAGTTTACTGCTGAATCTGTCGAGCCATGGCTACAGCTTATCTCTGCGTTTATTATCCTGGGCACCTCAATCTGGATGTTCTGGCGCACGTGGAAAGGCGAACAACTCTGGAAGCTGGAACAAGAGATAGAACACCCTTCGCATGATGAAACCAGAGTTATCATTACTGGTCATGGCAATGTTGAACTCTCTATTTTTGAGGATAACCAGCCTTCACACTGGCGATTACGTACTCTGTCCGGTAACAGATGGAAAGCGAATGAAGTCTCACTGGTTACAAATCGTGGTGCAGGAACATTCTCACAGGTATTTAATTTCACGGATAAAGGTGATTACTTAGAGTCTGTATTACCCATTCCTGAGCCTCACAACTTCAATGCGCGGCTTACATTAGGTCATCGCGGTCATGTACATGATTATGATATTGAGTTTCACGATCATCACCATGAGCACTCGGTGCTTGAAGGTATGGATATAAACTCAAAAGAATACCAGGACGCGCACGAACTGGCCCACGCTAACGATATCAAACGCCGTTTCACTGGTCAGGAAGTGACAAACTGGCAGATCCTGCTTTTCGGACTCACTGGTGGTTTGATTCCCTGCCCGGCAGCTATCACCGTGCTGTTGATTTGTATCCAGTTAAAAGCATTTACATTGGGTGCAGCAATGGTGGTGTGTTTCAGTATTGGTCTTGCATTAACGCTGGTGACTGTCGGTGTTGCGGCTGCGGTGAGTGTTCAGCAAGCAACAAAGCGCTGGAGTGGTTTTAGTACCATAGCAAGAAGAGCACCTTATTTTTCAAGTGTATTAATTGCGCTGGTCGGGCTGTATATGGGTATACATGGTTATATCGGGATCACAAATTGAGCAGGTTCGAAAGTGTTTATGCACCAGATAGCTGTTCTTTGATTATTTTTGGGATTGAGAAAGATAGGCACTTGAAGTGTAGCGATCAACAACAAGTTGGGCTGATTCGCGTTTAAACTCTGCTTTAAAATTTCTTTTCTTCATTGAGGCACCTGTAATGTTCTGAGGTGAGCATATCACTTCTGTTCAGATGGCCAAATTCAGTGTGCCACGACACATCAGGCTCATCAATTTCATTCCCAGCTCCAGATTAGGTCTATGAATTCCATTCATAGCGCCTATTTAAGCAGCGTAATTATCTTTAACCGCAACTTCGTTAATCTGTGTATATCGCGTGAAAACGCAATGTAAAGTGCAGCGGCAAGTGTCTACAGCTGGCACAGGTTCTGCGTGAACATGGCGAAAATGATGCAGCAACGCGAGCTGAAAAGGCGCTGCAACAGGCGCTCGCAAACAATTAGGAGCTGTTTATGGAGCATGATCCCAACCGCAGAATGTTAATCACCGCACTTGCCGGGCTGACGCTGGCGAACGTCCCGCTTGCGACAGCTAACACCGGAACCGCAAACGTGCAGGGTAAAAGCCGTGTTCTGGTGGCGTACTTTTCCCGCAGCGGAAATACACGGGTCATTGCAGGCGTCATTCACCGCAGCCTGAACACCGATCAGTTTGAAATCGAACCGGCAATGCCTTATCCGGAAGACTATTTCCAGACCGTTGAGCATGCGAAAAATGAGCGTGAACGAGGAGTAAAACCCGCATTAAAAAATCGCGTTGTAGATATCTCACGCTATGAGACCGTGTATTTAGGCTTCCCCATCTGGGGGACCAGCGTACCACCTGTAGTGCAAACATTTCTCAGCAGCCACAACCTTGCGGGCAAATTACTCATCCCCTTTATTACTCACGGCGGCTACGGTAAAGGAGACAGTGACGACATCCTTGCCAGTCTCGCGCCAGCTGCCCGCCGGGAAAAACCGCTGGTCATTGAATGCGACCAGGAGCGAAGAACCACAGAAACCGTCACCCGTTGGTTAGAGACGATAGGCAGTTAACCATCCGCATTCATGAGCCTGCCAAATAAGGGCTATCAGGGGTACTAAATAATTAACGCTGACAACTCAGATATGATTGCACGGCAAACATAACAGAGGATGTAATCTTGAAGACAATCTTAAAAACACTGGTCATCTGCGTGATGGCGGGTGGTCTGGTGGCTCAGTCGGTATATGCCGAGCCACTGGTCATTCAGGAACAGGGAAGCTTTTCTGCTGGTGGCACTATCATCACCGCACCAGGAACATTTGACGCGAAAAAGCCGCTGGATTCCGCAGGCCAAACCTGGCATGGCGATCATGCATCTGTGTTCTACCAAATCCCGGAGAATCCGCACAAATACCCCCTCGTCATGCTACACGGCGCGGGTCAGTTCTCCCGTACCTGGGAAAGCACGCCGGATGGTCGTGAAGGGTTCCAGAACATATTCCTGCGTCGCGGGTTCTCAACCTATCTGGTCGATCAGCCACGACGGGGCAGCGCAGGGCGCACGACTGTAGAAGGGACTGTTACGCCAAAACCTGATGAGCAGATGTGGTTTAATCAGTTCCGCGTTGGCGTCTGGCCAGCGTATTTTGAAGGTGTGCAGTTCTCTCACGATAAAGAAGCCTTAAATCAGTATTTCCGTCAGATGACCCCAAATACCGGGCCATTTGATGTCAATGTTATCTCTGACGCCATGTCCGCCGTCGTGGATAAATCCGGCCCGGCTATCCTCTTCACCCACTCTCAGGGCGGTGGACCAGGCTGGTACACGGCGATGAAAAATGACAAGGTCAAAGCCATTGTCGCCTTCGAGCCAGGCAGCAGCTTTGTCTTCCCGGAAAAAGAACTCCCAGCCCCTATGCCAAGCGCGTTCGACACGCTGAAGGGTGAGCCGGTGCCGATGGAGCAGTTTATGGCTCTGACCAAAATCCCGATTCTGATTATTTACGGCGATAACATACCGGATAAACCTGTCGCCATGCCCGCGCAGGACAGCTGGCGCGTACGTCTGGCGATGGCTCGTGAGTGGCGTGACGTGGTGAACAAGCATGGCGGGGATGTGACGGTGACGCATCTGCCTGAAGTGGGAATCAAAGGGAATACCCACTTCCCGTTCTCTGATTTAAATAATGTGCAGATTGCTGATTTGGTGAGTAAATTCCTGAAAGAGAAAAATCTGCAGTAGGACGAAATAGTATTGAGCTTTCATTATTGAGGGCTCAATACAAAAATCAATTTTTATCAAAAAAAATTGGAACGTGATGGGCTGCTTTGAGCGAGGAGCGGATGTTAGTCAAATATTTCCGATGGTTTTTCATTTTCAGGCGACCAATAACCACCGCTGCCATGGTAGGTTTCAGCACCCAATACAAACTGAGTACCGCAGTGCTTACAAACAAAATGGTAATCAACTATATCGCCCCATATCATCTTTTCAGCACACTCTTGAAAGCTGTATTGATTCCAGTTATCCGCTGAGTTAATTTCGAACAGAATCCCTTCGCTGAGCGCATGCTTTGCGATACGGATTGCCTTACGTAACTGTTCAGGTTGACGGATAACGTATTTAACACATAAATCCATACACTGTTCGCAACTCATTAAGCAGCCTCCATAATGATGATTTGTTGACGTGGTTTATTCTAATCACTCACCACTGTAAACCCATCAAATTATTCACTACCGCTTCTATGATGTTCTTATGGATTGATGTGAGCAACGTCCGCACCTGGCACAGGAAGTGTATAAACGCTACCTTTGTCATCACGTTTTAGCAGCTTCCAGCAGGTACGGTGCTGCTTACCGTATTTATCCTCAAACGGTGGCATTTTCTGCCCTTCACGGGTCTGGATATACTCGGTGGTACCGTTAACAATCGACGCCCATTGTCCTGCATAAGGGGCGGTTTCATCTGTCCAGCGGGTTATACGCACCGGGTCGTAGGATTTACCGATTTCATCCTTATCCAGCAGGGCGCTGGCTTCGTCAAAACGGGCAAACCATTTCATTGACGACTCTTTTTCGAACTGGAGTCCTTCATATTCTGAGTAAAAATGCAGACCATTGTGTCCGTCATAGCGGATGGGACGAATAATCTGGTTCACCTTCACCAACAGCGGCGATAAACCTTCTGTTTTCATCTCCCCCAGTGGCGGGGGAAGTTCACCGGCTTTAAGAATTACACCATTATTATAAGGAAGCAGGCTGATTTCGGGCGTTTTGGCTAAACGCTGTTTTTGCCTCTCTGCACCGCCCAGTTTTTCCAGCCACGGCGTACCCAGAATGGTGTACCAGCAGGCACCTTTCAGCCCCTCAACGGCTTCCCCGCCTTCCAGCGTACCAAGAGAATCCACCATCACGCCGGAAAAACGCTGCGCCAGGGCATATTCATAGGGGAACATTCGCTCACGGGCATAAGGAAGTGCAAACGACAACCCTGCATAACCACTTTCCACCGTGAAAGTGTCACACAGCCACATCAGCCAGGCTTCATAACGCTGCTTTCCATCAGGTTCTTTCAGCAGTGACAACGGGAGTGTTAGCTTAATGACTGAGCGATCACTGTCATTATGAAAAATTCTTTCCCCCATAATCAAAATGCTGTAATCAGGGGCCAAAAAATCCTTCTCTGCGCTACCCAGATACCAGGAAAAAATCTCCTCGGGGGTGAGTCGAGGATCTCCTGCCGCTTTTGGGCGTAATTTTTTTCACTTATCCCCACCCAGTTTTTGGTGATCGTTTTCTTCAGATATGGCTTAAATTCCTCATAAAAACGATCCACGCACTCCACCATCCTGCGGCGGACTTCTGGCGTATGCCCGTCTTTAAAAAAGACGGTGATAATCAGACCGAGATTGACCGCCGGGCTACCGTCTTTGTACTTCACAGAGGCCTCCGGCAGCCATTTCTCGATGTAGTTCAGATCAAAATCCTGCAATTCCATACCTGCTCCTTTTTAACCGGCTGCCAGTGCCGCTGTACCCGTACCGAGAATAGCCGCCAGTGTTCCCCAGGCGCTTATTGCCAGACGAACAATCAGTAAAAATGCGCCAATAATGGCTTCCGGAATACCCAGCGTTACCACCAGAACGCCGATACCCACGGCGACCAGAATAACGCCAACCGTTTTT
>NZ_LXEO01000043.1 GCF_001654865.1 Buttiauxella noackiae ATCC 51607
CTGCCCGGCGTAGGGCGCAATTTCATCGGTCCAGCGAGTAATGCGCACAGGGTCGTAGGATTTTCCTATTTCGTCTTTATCCAGCAGAGCACTCGCTTCATCGAAACGCCTGTACCACTGCATGGTGGATTTTTTGTCGAACTGAAGTCCTTCATATTCCGAGTAGAAATGCAGGGATCTTGATTCATTAAACCGCACGGGTTTAATGAGCTGGTTAACTTTGACCAGAAGTGGCGATAATCCTTCGATTTTCATTTCGCCTAATGGAGGAGGAAGCCTACCGGCTTTAAGGATCACCCCGTTGCTATAGGGAAGCAGGCTTATTTCAGGCGTTTTGGCCAAACGATGCGTTAATTTTTCCGCTCCGCCCAGCTTTTCCAGCCACGGCGTACCCAGAATGGTGTACCAGCAGGCACCTTTCAGGCCCATAACAGCGCCACCGCCTTCCAGCGTGCCAAGAGAATCCACCATCACGCCGGAAAAACGCTGCGCCAAGGCAAATTCATACGGAAACATTCGCTCACGGGCATAAGGAAGTGCAAACGACAGTCCCGCATAACCACTTTCCACCGAGAAGGTGTCACACAGCCACATCAGCCAGGCTTCATAGCGCTTTTTGCCGTCAGGCTCTTTCAGTAGTGACAACGGGAGTGTTAACTTAATGACTGAGCGATCATTCTCATTGTGGTAGATACGCTCACCGACAATGAGAATGCTGTAATCTGGTGCCAGATTAGATTCAGTAGCGCTGCTTAGAACCCAGTCGACAATCTCTTCAGGCGTGGAATCAAGTAGTTCCTGCTTTTGTTTGGCATAATTCTTCTCTGTAATAGCTGTCCACTTCTTACCTGGTAACGTTTTTTTCAGATATGGCTTAAATTCCTCATAAAAACGATCCACACACTCCACCATCCTGCGGCGGACTTCCAGTGTATGCCCGTCTTTAAAAAAGACGGTGATAATCAGACTGAGATTGACCGCCGGACTGCCGTCTTTATATTTCACGGAGGCTTCCGGCAGCCATTTCTCGATGTAGTTCAGCTCAAAATCCTGCAATTCCATACCTGCTCCTTTTTAACCGGCCGCCAGTGCTGCCGTCCCCGTACCGAGAATAGCTGCCAGTGTTCCCCAGGCGCTTATTGCCAGACGAACAATCAGTAAAAATGCCCCAATAATGGCTTCCGGGATACCCAGTGTTACCACCAGAACGCCGATACCCACGGCAACCAGAATAACGCCGACCGTTTTCGCGACATTGGTTAAAACCTGTACCCAGTCCACCTGTCTGAGCATATCGAGCGTCATATCGGTGGCGTGCTGTATTTCTGCCCATGCGGCTTTAATCTGGGCGTTGGTCCAGGATTTCACTGCCTTACCGGTTTTGCTGGCCCAGACCCAGGCCTCGCTTCCCTGCCGGTAAACCCACTCACCGCTGTCGTTAAGCCAGCTGGCCGCTGAATTCAGGACCTGCTGCGTCTCTTTTGACAGGGCGTTCCAGCCTTCAGCCACGCCACGCACCGCGCCCTCACTGAGGTCGGCTACAACGTGCCCGGCATACGTCCAGGGCTCTATTCTGGCAGCAACAGGGCGGGAGGGCGGACGGGGTATAAATATCGGGGGGAAGAGAGCCAGCGGCCAGTATTTTGCCCCGCTGCTCTGCCAGGCTTTCAGAGTCGCGTTGACCACCTGATCAGCCCACTGGTGCTCTTCCGGGCGACAGTCGTGGATCTCCAGAATGGTCATGCGATCTTCATGACCAATTCCGCCTACAATTTTCATGTAGTCCCCATATTGCCCTTCGCCAAAATCATCCCCCGGAAACTTCACCTCCACCAAGCGGGCCAGATTGTCACCATGCATACTGCCTTCAGTATCTGGCCCGGCCAGCCCTGGCCAGCGATCCTGTTTGTTCTTAACAATAATGATGTCAGGACGGCGGTATATCCCCCTGCCGGGCACCGGGAAGGGATTGGTGGTATGGCGACGGCCGGGGCCGTCCTTTTTCAGCAGCGTACTGCTCAGAAAAGGGCGTGGCGGTGTGGTACGCATATCAAACGGCACTTCCGCCTTGTAGTACCAGCAGTAGTTTCGCGCGATTTCATCCACGCGTATAAGACCACTCATCATGGTCTGCTTAAGACTCATCTGGTAAGTTTTGCCTTCACGGCGGATCTGCGCCGACAGTTGCGGAAAACGCATGGCGTATTCCACCTTGATATGCAGGTACTGACGGTTTTCGGTGGTCGGCAGACGTGACTGTTTCTCGACCATTTCGACGCCCGTCGTGGTGCAGTCCCACGGTGGGTTGGTCCCCCCGTCGGGAATATCGGGTGTCGGTGTATCGGGTAAATCGGGCATTTCCATTATGACGGGTTCTCCCTGAGTTCAGTTTCCAGTTGTTGCGTATCGGTTTCCCCCACAAACCACATCGATTCTTCCGGCTGTGGTGTTTTCGTCAGGACATGCAGTTCCACATCCTCCTGCTGACGGGTATAAACCGGCACGGAGCGGCCTTCGTTATCGCTGAATCCTGTTGCTGTCTGGCCTGATGGGGTGGTGAGGCGATAGGGTGTATTCACCAGAATGTTGCCGTTTTTGTCCTGCAACTGATAGATAGCCGAATAGATGTATGCAGTGCCGGTGCGGGGCATTTTCATCGGCATACCCTGCGCCCCAGCCTTCACCGTCCGCTTCATCTTGCGCAGATACTGGGTTGTCGTGCCGTACTCCACCTTCCCCGCCTCTATCTTCAGATAACTGCCGCCACCGCCAATCAGCGTGATGCGCTTCTTGCCCGCGAACAGAATGTCTTCGGTGCTGGTCAGCGTCAGTTTCTTCTCCGCAAACAGCCGCAGATTGCCGTTCTGGGCCTGCATCTCCACCGGGCCTTCGCTCGCTTTCAGGCTCATCGGCCCGCTGCGCGCAAACATCCCCAGCTTTTCCCCCGTCAGCGCGGTCATGTTGCCCATCACACCCACGCTGATATCGCCTCCGGCACTGATGGCAACGTTCTTCTTTGCTGCAAGCTGCATATTCTCACCGCTGGTAAAAGCCACCCCTTCCGGGGCCGAGACGTGCAGGATTTTATTCAGCGGTTTCAGGCGCGCTTCAAACATCTGTTTCTGGCTGTCGATGTCTGCCTTCAGTGCTTTGGCCTGTTCAGCGGCGGCAGCCAGCCGGGCCAGTTGCTGTTGCAGCAGGTCGATAGTCTTCAGCGCCGCGTCCATATCCAGCACCTGCCCCTGCGCTTTCGCCTGTCCGTCTGCGCTGATAAACAGCCCCTTTGCTGCGCGCAGCGTGCCGTAGCCGTCGGTGCGAAGTTCGGTGCCGGTGCCACGGGGTTTGCCCTGTGCATCCACCAGATGTCCGGTGTTCAGCTGGGTTTTCCCCGCTTCCGTGGTGAGCTGGATATGCTCCTTGCCCCGCAGGTCTTCCATCCGCAACTCATTTCGTGAGGCGGTGCGCAAAATATTCTGGCTGCGGTTATCGCGACTGACGATATCAGGGTGCCCGGAGTCATGCAGCGCATGAGAAATATACGGCAGGTCAATATCGCCATTCCCGTAAGCAATAGCGACTTCGGTACCGTCAGTCAGCGGCGTGTGCCAGCCGAATGTGTCACCGGCATACGGCTTTGCCATCCGCAGCCACAGGTATGCGTAACCCTGTTCGCGGTCATCACGGTCAAAGTCCAGTTTCACCCGGTAACGACCCTGCTCATCCAGGTGTGCGTAGATATCCCCCTTCTCGCGACTCTCGATTCTGGCCGGGAGTGTGCCGTGGGTTTCCGGGCGTTCAGGGCACACCGGGCGGAAGCAGTACCGTTCGGTGTAGGGCTGGCCCCAGACAGAGACATACAGCCGTGAATCGCGGGAGCCGATAAACGTCACCAGCGTCATTATCACACCTTCTTTCAGCGCCGGGACGACATCACCCTGCGGCTCCAGCACCTGGCCGGGGCTGAGCTGGGAAGCGTTGCTGAACAGGTGGATACGGGCCGATTTATTCAGCTCGCGTTCGTGGTGGAGTCGGGCGTAAAATGCGCCGCTTTCAGTCTCCGGCTCAGGGGCGCTGTCATCCCCTGCTTCCCGGTATGGGGCGCTGTAGTGATAATGTTCTCCCGTAGTCACCACGTCATTGCGCACGCTGACTGTCGCGTCCAGCGGCGTGGTGGCGGTACGGTAGTTGTAATCACGCAAGGCGACACCGCCACTCACCACATTGTGCCAGGTGCGCACACCCCACACCGATTCACGCGCACCGTCAGACAGCCCCGAAAGCTCCCCGTAAGGCAGGCTGACACCGAACATATACTGCAACTGGCTATCACCAAAAATGACGATTTCCATTTCCGTTGCGGCATTCATTTCAAAACGGAACCAGATCCCCACCTCTGCAAGAATACGCTGGATAAATTCCAGGTCTGTTTCACGCCACTGGGTAATCACTTCACGCGGCGGATATTCGCGGAACAGGCGAAACTCAAAGTCAGGCGCCTCCAGCCCGTGCGCTCGCAGCACCTGTTCAACCACTTCGGGTACAGAGTTATTCTGATAAACACCGCAGCGGCGGGTGCGGGACAGTAAGGCAAGACGAGATTCAAGGGTGACGCGGTAGCGGGATTCATCGGCATTCGTGGAAAGCCATTCCAACCGGGTAAGAACGCCATGCACCACCTTGCCGTCCCGCATACTGAAACTGGCGTACTTCATCAGTGCCTGTTCAGGCCGGAGGTTGGCTTGTGGCGACGTGAACTCAATCACCCAGCGAAACGGCTCGCTTAATGCTTCCCGACCACGAAAACGCAGCACATCTGCCGGGAACGTTCCGCCCCAGATCTCTAGCGAATAGCCGGACAGTGTTTTAACTTGAGTAGCCAAATGCCCTTCCTTAGTCATTAGACAAAGTACCCATTATGAAAATCAGGGCGTCCTTAACGTAAATCGGGGAATAGTTTCACGATTTTATCCCTTATTCCATAAGGGATATTTAAGAATCAGACTGTCGCCAGTAATATATCGGGTCATTGATCTGACATTTACTACTCTGCCCGGAGATTCAACATCATTCCCCCTGCAGATTACCCTGAAGTGCTGTTGCCGCTGGTTAGCACCATCTGTGCTTTGTAGCCAGGCCATTGAAGCCATTTCTCATATCGGTGATACCGGCAACCAGCCAGATTTGGGTCCCGGAAGGTCATGGAATCATCGCTTTAGTTCCTGTATCAGCAGAGTGAGAAGCTTTTCGCTGACAGGCCGTTAAGGCGTATTAATCAATGGGAACAGGTCAGCCTGGGCACAAACCCGCCCCTCAGCTCTATCAATTAATGAGCACATCTAATAAACCCTAGCTAATTACCCCATCTAATCAAATAAATCGCTTTGCGTTATGCTTTTCCAACACAACAGCTGAAGGATAACGTCATGCAAACTGTAAAACTGAACAACGGTATTGAAATGCCCCTGCTGGGCTTTGGTGTCTTCCAGATGACGGATGCTGCTGAATGCGAAAGAGCCGTTATTGATGCCATCGATACAGGATACCGCCTGATCGATACCGCTGCGTCTTACCAGAATGAAACTCAGGTCGGGAACGCGCTGAAACAGACCGGCATCGCCCGTAACGAACTCTTTGTCACCACCAAACTGTGGCTGCAGGATACGAATTACGAAGGCGCTAAAGCCCAGTTCGAACGCTCCCTGAATCGCCTGCAGCTGGACTATGTTGACCTCTATTTGATTCACCAGCCTTACGGCGATGTCCACGGGGCATGGCGTGCTATGGAAGAACTGCAACAGGCAGGAAAAATTCGCGCCATTGGCGTAAGCAACTTCCATCCTGACCGACTGGCCGACCTTATCGCCTTCAACAAAGTCGTCCCGGCGGTAAACCAGATTGAAGTTAACCCCTTCAACCAACAACTGCATGCGGTTCCATGGAATCAAAGCCGTGGCATTCAGCCGGAAGCCTGGGCACCGTTTGCTGAAGGTAAAAATGGCCTGTTCCAGCATCCCGTGTTAACGGCAATTGGTCAGAAGTATGGCAAAAGCGTCGGCCAGGTTGTACTGCGTTGGATCTTCCAGCGCGGCATCGTTTCACTGGCGAAATCGGTGCGCAAAGAGCGCATGGCAGAGAACATCAACATACTCGATTTTGAACTCAGTTCTGAAGATATGCTGCAGATTGCCGCACTTGATACTGCAACCAGCGCCTTCTTCTCTCACCGCGACCCGGCGATGGTTGAATGGCTGACTGGCCGCAAACTTGACGTTTAAGTCGCGATAAAAGAGGTATTCATTCAATGCAAAAACGTTATCTTGGTCAATCAGGACTCGAAGTCTCCGCGCTTGGGCTCGGCTGCATGGGCTTAAGTCACGGCTACGGCCCGGCGACCGATACTCGTCAGGCTATCGAGCTCATTCGCGCTGCGGTCGAACGTGGTGTCACCTTCTTCGATACCGCCGAAGTGTATGGCCCCTTCCTTAATGAAGAGGTTGTAGGCATTGCCTTAAAACCGTTCCGTGACCGTGTGGTCATCGCCACCAAATTTGGTTTTACCTTTGGCGACGACAACAAGCAGCAGATTTTAAACAGCCGTCCGGAGCATATTCGTGAAGCGGTGGAAGGATCATTACGCCGTCTTAAGACTGATGTCATTGACCTGCTGTATCAACACCGTGTCGACCCGGATGTGCCGATTGAAGATGTTGCGGGTACCGTAAAAGACCTGATCGCTGAAGGCAAAGTTAAACATTTCGGTCTGTCCGAAGCGGGTGCGCAAACCATTCGTCGGGCGCATGCGGTACAACCGGTCACTGCCCTGCAAAGTGAATACTCCATGTGGTGGCGCGAGCCTGAGCAGGAGATCCTGCCGTTGCTGGAGGAATTGGGCATTGGTTTTGTGCCCTTCAGCCCATTAGGCAAAGGCTTCCTGACGGGATCGATTAAGCCTGGAACGACGTTTGGCAAGGATGATTACAGAAGCACCGTGCCGCGTTTCGCCGAACAGGCGATTGAAGCCAATGAAAAGCTGGTCTCGTTGTTGGGTGAACTGGCAGCTGGGAAAGGCGTGACCTCTGCGCAAATCGCGCTGGCATGGCTACTGGCACAAAAGCCGTGGATTGTTCCCATCCCTGGCACCACCAAACTGCACCGGCTGGAGGAGAACCTGGGAGCTGCCGACATCATTCTTTCGCAGGATGATTCTCATCAGATAACCCAGGCAATTGAAACGATTAAAATCGTCGGCGAACGTTACTCTCCTGAGCACCAGGCTCGCGTAGGTCGTTAATACCCGGACGGGTCCACAGCAAATGGCGGACCCGTTATTCCGAGTAGCGAAGTGCATCAATCATCAGTGCAAAAGCGGGTGGATGCTGCTTACGGCTCGGGTAGTAGAGATAATATCCGGGGAAAGATGGACACCAGTCCTGCAGAACCTGAATAAGCTCTCCTGACTTTATATAATCCTGAACCCTGTCTTCAGGTATACAGGCGATGCCAAAACCGGATAAAGCAGCATCAATCCTTTCCGTCTGCAGATTAAACGTTACCTGCCCTTCGACTCTGACCCGTAACGGTTTTCCTTCTTTCTCAAACTCCCAGTGGTAAAGTCCCCCGGCAGTCGGCAGGCGCATATTGATACACCGATGATTTTGTAGCTCGTGCGGTGTTTTGGGCATGGGGTTAGCGGCAAAATAAGACGGTGCTCCCACCACGGCCATTGTCATGTCTGGCCCAATTCTTACCGCAATCATATCCTTATCCACACTTTCGCCAAGACGGATCCCGGCATCAAAACGTCCCTCAACAATATCGACAAAGCCGTTATCCACCACCAGTTCGAGATTAATTTCCGGGTATTCCCTGAGGAAGGGTTTTAACTTCGGCCATACCAGACTTCGCGCGGCATGCTCCCCGGCAGATAAACGGATATTGCCGGAGGCAGTGCCGTTCAGTTGAACCAGCGATTCCAGCTCCTGCTCAAGATCGGCAATACGGGGTTCAAGGCAGGCAATAATTCTCTCACCGGCTTCTGTGGGGGCAACGCTTCGGGTCGTGCGGGTCAGAAGGCGGATATTCAGCCTTTCCTCCAGCGCTTTCATCGCGTGGCTGAGTGCAGACTGAGAAACACCCAGTTTGCCCGCTGCTTTGGTAAAACTTCGCTCCCTTGCCACCACAAGAAAGATTTGCAGTTCGTTGAAGTTTTCTTTGAGCATCGGTGATTTCCTTATGGAGGCATTCCCTTCATCGCACATTCATGAAGGGTATTCATAGACACAATCATTTTAGCCCCATTTCTGACATTAATGATAATTGATAGTCTGACTGTATCGAATATAAGTCTGAATTATCAGAAGGTTTATCATGAAAATACTCGTTGCAGGCGCGACAGGAAGTATTGGTCTGCATGTCTTGAATACCGCCATCAAAATGGGCCATCAGCCCGTAGCGCTGGTCAGAAATAAGCGCAAAGTAAAATTGCTTCCTCGTGGAACGAATGTTTTTTACGGCGATGTTTCAATGCCGGAAACACTCACCGAATTGCCGAAAGATATTGATGCCATCATCTTTACTCTCGGTTCCGATGGTCAGGGTCGTATTGGTGCCAGAGCGATAGATTACGGCGGTGTGCGTAACATTTTACGCATCTTCAAGAAAACGCCTGTTCGTATCGGACTAATGACCACGATTGGCGTGACTGAACGACTCAGCACCTGGAATCAACGCACTGAGGTTCATGACTGGAAAAGACGTGCCGAGCGTCTGGTCAGGGCAAGCGGTCACCCCTATACCATCGTCAGGCCCGGCTGGTTTGATTACAACAATGATGATGAGTACAGAATCGTTATGCTTCAGGGAGATCGTCGCCATGCTGGAACACCGGAAGATGGCGTGATATCCAGAGAGCAAATCGCCCAGGTTCTGGTCAGTGCCCTGACCAACGATGCGGCAAAAAATAAAACTTTTGAGCTTGTGGCTGAACAAGGTGAAGCACAGCAGGATCTTACCCCACTGTTTGCAGACCTGCGGATTGATGATCCACAAAAAAATGATGGGGTTTTGGACATCGACAATATGCCCCTCAGGGAAGAACCTGAGTGCATTATTAATGAACTGAACTTGTACTCAAAAAACAATAAATATAAAAACCTGAAACCCTAACTACCATTACTTTGGTCATAGGTTTTATTTCAATAAATGCCGCCTCTGCTGCTCAGGAAATTAATCATTTTGGTCAGACCCAACATCAGCCATTGATAGGTATTCAGAGTCCGAAGAAACTCTGGTAATTGATCCTGAGTTAAAAAAGCGTAGTGCTCTTTCTCATGAGGGGTGACGGTGCTGGATTTTACTCGGCCCTACCAGTCACAACGGCATAGCAGGGGTACATTTTACCCCACATTAAGCTTGACCCTGGAGGAGTACAATTGAGTTCAATAGACTAACAGAATGCTATAACTGCTGATTTATCAAGGGAAAATTGAGTTTGGTAGACTTCAGGAGACTTGAGTTTGGAGCGGGTGAAGGGAATCGAACCCTCGTATGCAGCTTGGGAAGCTGCCGTTCTACCATTGAACTACACCCGCTTAGAAGTGCGTAGGCATTATAGACGTTCAGCCTTCACTGGCAAGCGCCTTTTCATTTTACATGGTGGATTATTAAGCGATTGTTTTTATTAGAGGCATGCGAATATTTTAGCCTTGTTGGTAAATCAACTTATTGGCACTTCCCTCCCGTTGTCCCCTCCACCCTATAAGTTCTACAATGGTGAACATTTCAACTGCATAGAGCTTAAAAATGATTGATGAGAACCGCCGCATACAGTCAGTTGAACGCGCGATGGCGATACTTGAAGATATTGCTGCCGCAGGTGGTGTCGCTCGTCTAGCCGATTTATCAGCACGACTTGATTTAAACAAAAGCACATTACATGGTCTGCTTAACACTCTCTCGGCACTGGGTTACGTAACCCGCAGAGGAACGCATTACGCACTAGGCTTGCGTTTGCGAGATATCTCGCAACCTCTGGCAGACGCGGATGAACAATTACGGGAAGTATTTACACCAGCTTTATTGAGAATAGCGAGACTAAGCGGCGAAACCAGCTATCTGGCAGTGCCTTGTGGCACGCGTGAGTATCTTTATATTGATGCTATCGAAGGGTGTAATAACCTACGTATAGCCAGTCCACGCGGGCGCCGTGAAGGGTTAACGACCTCAGCTATTGGCAAGATATTTTTAGCTAATGAACCTGGATTAGTGCGCAGTTTGCGACGAGCAAACCTACTGCCTGCAAAACTTGAGCAGGAATTACATACCATCCGCGAGCAAGGTTATGCTCTCGACCTTGAAGAAGCTGAAGTGGGGCTACATTGCCTGGCTATACCGCTTCGTCGGCAAGGATGCGTTATTGCAGCATTAGGCGTAGCAGCTCCAGCCAAGCGTTTAAGCAAGCCAGCCTTGAAAGCGCTCGCTATCGCATTTAACCAAGATTAGTTCGGCATTATCAAACTTCAGCCTCCAGGCACTCTCCCTGTCTTCACAAATTATTAGCTCACAGCAATCATTGGCAACTCTTTATCACATCAAGGAGTTTTCCAATGTCTGTTTTAAGTGAATCAACCGTTGTGCAAGTGATTGAGCGCGCCCGTAAGCTCTCTCAAGAGATGAACTTTGCTATCAATATCAGCGTGGTGGATGACGCGGGTCTACTTCGTGGTTTTTTGCGCATGGACAACGCCGTCCCTGGCGCCATTGATGTCTCCATTAAGAAAGCACGCACAGCAGCACTGTTCCGCACAGATAGCCTGACTCTTGGTGCAGATGCTCAGCCGGGCGGTGCAATTTATACTCTCGAATCCACAAACGGTGGGTTAATTAGTTTTGGCGGTGGCGTAGTGCTCTACGATGAACAGAACCACGTAACAGGAGCCGTAGGTATAGCTGGCGCAACGGTAGAAGCCGATCAGATCATTGCGCTGGCCGCAGTCGGGAGAGCATAAATGAGCTCGACACATCGCATTCATGCGGGTGTATGGGCCCTTGCAGTTACGGCATTTGCTATTGGTGTGGCGGAGTTTATCGTCGTCGGTGTGCTGCCCGCCATTGCACAAGATTTACATGTGTCGCTGGCGCAGGCCGGAAGCCTGGTCGGAACCTACGCGCTTGCGCTCGCCATTGGCACACCAATTGTCGTTCTTGGGCTTGCACGATTGCCGCGTAAACCATTGCTACTGGCATTAGTGACGACCTTTCTTTTTGGTAACCTGCTATCCGCATTTTCTACCGGCTATCACATGCTATTGCTGGGTCGCATCATCACAGCAATTGCACACGGCAGTTTTTTTGCTATTGGTGCCACTGTTGCTGCCCGATTAGCTGCACCGGGAGCTGCAAGTCGGGCAATTTCCGTTATGTTTGCAGGCCTGACGCTTGCGATGATTATTGGTGTGCCATTGGGAAGCCTGATGGGTAACGGTCTGGGCTGGCGTTTGCCCTTTTTTGGGGTCGCAGTGTTAGCCGCAATTGCTCTGGTGGCAACGGCACGCTGGGTTCCGACATTACCCACACAGAAGGCAGCATCGGCGTTTGTTCAGCTGTCTGCATTAAAGCAGCCCACGATTCTGGCGATGATGAGTATTACCATACTCGGCTTTGGGGCAAGTTTTGCAGCCTTCACCTTTATCACCCCTATTTTGACTGGTATTAGTGGGTTTTCAGTTCACACTGCCAGCATATTATTAGTGGTTTTTGGCATAGCCACTTTAGTTGGAAATATGGCGGGAGGACGCTGGGCTGCAAGTCTCGGCTGGCCTACTGCGTTACGTCGTATGCTGCCAGCTCTGATGGCGGTATTTGTGCTCCTGGCATTCAGCCTCTCAAACAAACTGGCTGTTGTACCGCTGCTATTTATTTGGGGTGTGCTGGCATTCGGAATGTCGCCAGGTTTTCAGGCAGGAATGCTGGAAACGGCATCACGTTGGGCTCCTCGCGCAGTGGATTTCGCTTCAGCGTTGAATATTTCGGCTTTTAACCTGGGTATCACTTTGGGGGAAATTTTGGGCAGTGGATTAGTGGCGCAAAACAAGATGGCAATGACCCCATGGGTGGGCATGCTGTTGGTGTTGTTAGCTCAAATCCCCCTACTCTGGCTTACGCGTAAACATAATCAACGCAACTGAGATAAAGGGAAACCTCACGGTTTCCCTCTCTTTTTTAAGCGTGAGCTGCCGCTTTTTTCGGGAATACCAGCAGTGCAACGATAGGTGAAACAACCATCAACGCAAACACCCAAATAAAGCCCATTGTGAAGCTACCGGTTGCATCAATCGACCAGCCAATTAATTGACTGTTAGCGGTAGCGATAACGAAAGTGCATACCCAGAATGTCGACATTGTATAGGTAACGGTTTGGGTATTGGCCCCTTTTAGCATCTCTTTTGGGATAGAGAAGATAAAGGCAAACCAGGTCGCAAACACAAAACCCGTCAGGAATGAGCAGACCAGAATCAGAATGTCGTTTGTTGCAAACAGCATAATGAAGGTGGTTATCGCCATTACAATGCTGGTGCTAAATAACCAGTTTTTATAATGGTAGCCGCGAGCTTTGAAGAAAGGTCCAACAATCGCACCAAGCATAATACCGACCTGGTTCACGGTACCGCTCAGATGAGCATGTGACTCTGGCGGCAGGTGTGCATATTTGGCGTAGTAAAGTGGCAGGAAGGTGAACATGAAAATCATCATGATCATCGCGCCGACGTACTGGGCAATCATTCCCCACACCACGCGGTTAAAAATCGCATCTTTCATGATGCGCAGTTTATCCGTGCTCCCGTCGTTGCTTGCAGTAGTAACGGTAACTTCTTCATCGGTAAAGAAGATAAGCCACACCACTCCCAGAACCAGCGTGATCACGCCATATACTGCCAGCAGGTTTCTCCAGCCACCAAAGTAGACAGATAAGCTGCCCGCCAGCGTCAACGCGATAATAGTGCCGATGATATTGGAGGTGCAGTTCAGGCTGTTGAGTGCAGAGGCGGTTTTGTTATTAAACAAACGTGCCACGGTCGGCACCAATGAAACCAGGCAAATTGCGCCGCCCAGGCCGCCCATAAAGCGAATCACTAACAACAGGTCGAAATTATTGGTCCATGGGATGAATATCGATAACCCGGTAAGCACACAACCCAAAAGATAGGATTTCTTCGCGCCCAGTTGTGCCGTCAGAATTGACGTGCAGAAGGCACCGAGAATTTTCGCCCACAGAATCACATTCGACATCAACGCCGCATGAGAAACATCGATATTAAAATCGGCCATGATTTGCGGCATCACTGCACCGGTTGTCGCCCAGGCTGCACCAAAAACCATATAAACCGCATACAGAACAAACTCGATTATCCACTTATTCACGCAGAAACCTCCTGAGCGCTCAGAGTGATGATTTCCAGCAGCATTTCACTTGCCAGGCGCAGGGATTCTGCAGGGAGGAACTCTTTGGTTGAGTGGAAATTATGGGCACCGGTAAAGATATTTACTGTAGGCAAACCAGCTGGAGTGATAACGCTGCCGTCATACCCACCACGCATAATTAACGGCTTCGGCTCGATTCCCAAATTGCGCATTGCTTGCTGAACACTGGCAATAATTTCCGGTTTTTTATCGAGACCCGCTTTAACATTATCGTAGGTATCAGATAGTTCCAGAATGATATTTTCGTGACCGTAGCGATTTTGCAATTGTTCGGTAATTGCCCGCAATGTCGATTTTCTGTTCTGGTAACCCTCTATTTCAAAATCACGCAGTGCAATTTCAAGCGTTGCACTAACGGTATTACCAGAGATTTTATTTACCCAAAAATACCCTTCGCGGCCTTCCGTTAATTCCGGACGCTCATTTTCAGGCAAAGCATTGATAACTTCATTAGCAATGAGCAGAGCATTGACTAATTTACCTTTGGCGCTCATAGGATGAGCCGTCACGCCTTTAAAGGTCATTTTGGCACTACCGGCATACCAGTTTTCAATCACGTATTCACCGATACCACAGCAGTCCAGGCAAATACCAAAATCAGCATTGAGCTGCGCGACATTTAGCGCTTTAGCACCACGAATACCAATTTCTTCATCCGGCAATAACACCAGTTTGATATCGCCATGTTTAAAGCCAGGCGTGGCAATCATATAGCGAATGGCTTCAACTGCCGCCGCAATGGCCGCTTTGTCATCTGCACCCAGCAGGCTGGTGCCGTCGGTGGTGATGATGTCCTGGCCAACGTAGCCCAGTAATTCCGGGAATGCTTCAACGGTAATCGCATCACCAGTCGCAGGCAGCACGATATCTGTACCGTCATAGTTTTTCACGCGTACAGCGTGGGTGTCATTGGCGTTATCTGGCGCAGTGTCGAGATGTGCAAAGAAGACAATGGATGGCATTGCTGGACTATTTGCGGCAAGGCTAAGAACGGTAATAGCATTATCGTTAATGGTGGTCTTAACAGCATTTTCAGTTGCGAAATCACTGGCAACAAGTTGCGCTAATTTATACTGATTTTCACAGCTAGGAAGGTGTTGATTATCTGGAACGGAAGTGGTGTTGATTTTTGTATACCTGATAAAGGTATCTATTATTTGGTCTGCGTTGATACGTATTGTCATTATTTACTACTCACCATTAACATGGAATGGTTGATAAATATTACAAATTCATTAAGTGAGTTATATTTTTATAACTTAGTTAATATCCTGCAACATATTTACCATTCATATTATGAATTTAAGTGAGCAGCATTATTAGCCAGGAAAGGATAAGGGTGCGTGATAAAGATCAATAGGAATGGTATTTAATAGAAGCCAGAAAATATCTGGCTTCTATTAATTAGCAAGATGGCTTGCTACCTGGAGGAGGTAAGTAGCGCTGTGGATCGATAGCATTTGCACGATAACGAATCTGGAAGTGCAAATTCACCGAATCTGAACCGCTGCTGCCCATAGTAGCAATTTTCTGGCCAGCGCTAACTTTCTGGCTGGTATTTACCAGTGTCGTTTCGTTATGAGCGTAGGCCGTGATGTACTCTTCGTTATGCTTAATCATCACTAAGTTGCCATAACCGCGCAGCTGGTTACCGACGTAAACCACGGTTCCGGCCGCAGAAGCATAAACGGGTTGCCCACGTTTACCGGCTATATCAATACCTTTATTCCCACCGTCACTATCGGAGAATGGCGCAATCACTTTACCCGACGTTGGCCAGAGCCAGCATTTTGAGCCAACCGGAGGAGCAGCGACTTTCGCAACGCTACTGGTGGAAGATGAACGTGGTTTTGAGGTTTTCGCAACGGCTGTTTTCTTCGATGAAGATGAAGAACCAGAGCTACTTTTAACACGGATTTTTTGCCCTATCTCCAGCGTATAAGGAGCAGGAATACCATTAAGGCGAGCCAACTGGCCGACGCTTGTGCCGGTCATACGCGAAATACGCGAGAGTGTGTCACCACGTTTGACGGTATAAACCGAACCGCTGTAGCTACCTGAAGAGGCTTGAGTGGTGCCCGCTTTATTTGATGAGCAAGCGACGAGTAACAGGCTTAGCACCAGGATGACGGCATTCGGTGCCCACTTTCTGACTGTGCTTTCCTTGCGCAAACCAATCCTCGGAATACATTAACTGAGAAGAAGATGTTCCTCCCCGCAGCGCAGGGAGGAACCAGTACAACTTACTTAACCGGGCGCAGAGCCGGGAACAAGATAACGTCGCGGATGGTGTGGCTGTTAGTGAACAGCATAACCATACGGTCGATACCAATACCCAGACCCGCCGTTGGTGGCAAACCGTGCTCCAGTGCAGTCACGTAGTCTTCATCGAAGAACATCGCTTCGTCGTCGCCTGCATCTTTTGCAGAAACCTGGTCTGCAAAGCGCTGTGCCTGGTCTTCTGCATCATTAAGCTCGGAGAAGCCATTACCGATTTCACGACCACCGATGAAGAACTCGAAACGGTCAGTGATTTCTGGGTTTTCGTCATTACGACGCGCCAGTGGAGACACCTCTGCCGGGTATTCAGTAATGAAGGTCGGCTGAATCAGATGGCTTTCAGCCACTTCTTCAAAGATCTCGGTGACTACACGGCCCAGGCCCCAGCTCTTCTCAACTTTGATGCCGATAGCTGCTGCGATTTCCAGTGCTCTGCCCATATCGTCCAAATCTGCAATATCAGTTTCCGGGCGGTATTTTTTGATGGCTTCACGCATGGTCAATTTGGCGAACGGCTGGTCGAAGTCAAAGATCTCTTCGCCATATTTCACTTGCGCAGTACCCAGCACGTCATGTGCCAGAGTACGGAACAGAGATTCGGTCAACTCGATCAGATCTTTGTAATCCGCATACGCCATATAGAGTTCCATCATGGTGAACTCTGGGTTGTGACGCGGAGAAATACCTTCGTTACGGAAGTTACGGTTGATCTCGAATACGCGATCGAAGCCACCAACAACCAGGCGCTTCAGATACAGTTCCGGCGCAATACGCAGGTACATGTCGATATCCAACGCGTTGTGATGCGTGATGAATGGACGCGCAGAGGCACCACCCGGAATCACCTGCATCATTGGCGTTTCCACTTCCATAAAGCCGCGCTCAACCATGAAGTTACGAACGCCAGCCATGATTTGCGAACGAATTTTAAAGGTGTTGCGGGATTCGTCGTTAGAAATCAGATCCAGGTAACGCTGACGGTAGCGCGCTTCCTGATCCTGCAGACCGTGGAATTTGTCCGGCAGCGGGCGCAGCGCTTTGGTCAGCAGACGCAGTTCAGTACAGTGAATAGAAAGCTCACCGGTTTTGGTTTTGAACAGCTTACCGCGCGCACCCAGGATGTCACCGAGGTCCCATTTTTTGAACTGCTCGTTGTAGATGCCTTCTGGCAAATCATCACGCGCAACATAAAGCTGAATGCGACCACCAACATCTTGCAGAGTAACGAAAGACGCTTTACCCATGATTCGGCGAGTCATCATACGACCAGCAACGGCAACTTCGATGCCCAGTTCTTCCAGCTCTTCGTTCTCTTTAGCATCGAAGTCAGCGTGCAATTGGTCTGAGGTATGATCGCGACGGAAATCATTTGGGAAAGCAATGCCCTGCTCGCGCAGGCCTGCCAGCTTCTCGCGGCGTGCTTTCAGTTCATTATTAAGATCGACCGCTTCGGTACCCTGTGCTTGTTGTTCAGACATGTTGGTTCCTCATAACCCTGCTTTCAAACTTGCTTCGATAAATTTGTCCAGATCGCCATCCAGTACCGCCTGCGTGTTACGGGTTTCTACACCTGTACGCAAGTCTTTGATACGGGAGTCATCCAGTACGTAAGAACGAATCTGGCTGCCCCAGCCGATATCCGATTTATTGTCTTCCAGCGACTGCTTCTCAGCATTCTTCTTCTGCATTTCCAGCTCGTATAACTTCGCCTTCATCTGCTTCATCGCCTGATCTTTGTTCTTATGCTGCGAACGGTCGTTCTGGCACTGAGTCACTGTATTGGTCGGAAGGTGGGTAATACGCACCGCAGATTCTGTACGGTTAACGTGCTGACCACCTGCGCCAGATGCACGATACACATCGATACGCAGATCTGCCGGGTTGATTTCGATATCAATGTCGTCATCCACTTCTGGATAAACGAAGGCGGAGCTAAAGGAGGTGTGGCGACGGCCCCCGGAATCGAACGGGCTCTTACGAACCAGACGATGGACGCCAGTTTCGGTACGCAACCAGCCAAAGGCGTATTCGCCCTGAATGCGAATAGTCACGGATTTAATACCGGCAACTTCACCTTCAGACTCTTCAATAATTTCGGTTTTGAAGCCACGAGCTTCTGCCCAACGCAGATACATACGCATCAACATGCTGGCCCAGTCTTGCGCTTCGGTGCCGCCAGAACCTGCCTGAATGTCGATATAACAGTCAGCGCTGTCATATTCGCCGGAGAACATACGACGGAACTCCAGCTGTGCCAGTTTGGCTTCGAGCTGGTCTATCTCAACAATGGTTTCATTGAAGGTATCTTCGTCGTCGGCTTCGATGGCCAATTCCAGCAAGCCGTTAACATCTTCCAGCCCCTGGGTCATTTGGTCTAAGGTGTCGACAATGGCTTCCAGTGAAGAACGCTCTTTACCTAGCGCTTGCGCGCGTTCAGGTTCGTTCCACACATCAGGCTGTTCCAGCTCTGCGTTTACTTCTTCCAGGCGCTCTTTCTTGGCATCATAGTCAAAGATACCCCCTAAGAACGTCGCTGCGCTCAGTGAGGTCCTGGATGCGGTTTTTTACCGGGTTAATTTCAAACATGGTCTGTATTATCTTATGTTGATGACAGAAGACGAAAATGCGGTCGTAGACCGGAAAGTTTACCGGAATTACGCCGCTTTTTATAGTTTTGGTTGGCTAAATCGGCCAGATGTGATCGATTAACAACTGAACGCTGCGATTACCCCGAAACTCATTCACATCAAGCTTAAAGGCCAGTTCAACCTCACGCACGCCATTATCAGGCCAGCATGCGGTATCGACGTTAAAAGCAATCCCGTCAATCAACGGGCCACCGCCGATTGGTTCAACCATCACTTTAAGATGGCGCTCGCCCACCAGCCGTTGTTGTAACAAACGGAATTTACCGTCAAATAATGGCTCCGGGAACATCTGCCCCCACGGCCCGGCATCGCGCAGCATCTCAGCGGTTTCCAGCGTTATCTCTTGCGCAGAAATAGCGCCGTCTGACCAAATCACGCCCTGAAGCAATGCGGGATCAAGCCATTCGCCGATCAGATCGCCAAAACGCTGGCGGAACTCTTCAAATTTAGCTTCTTCCAGCGACAAACCTGCAGCCATC
The DNA here is from genome assembly GCF_001654865.1 of Buttiauxella noackiae ATCC 51607. GTDB lineage: Bacteria > Pseudomonadota > Gammaproteobacteria > Enterobacterales > Enterobacteriaceae > Buttiauxella > Buttiauxella noackiae. The sequence continues at coordinate 18,887 of NZ_LXEO01000043.1, forward strand.
GCGTGGCCGCCAAATTTCAGCATCATGCCAGGATACAGAGTATCAAGCCGTTCAAGAGCATCGCGCATATGCAAGCCTTGCACTGAGCGGCCAGAGCCTTTGAGCGTGCCGTCTCCGGCAGGCGCAAATGCAATTACCGGGCGGTTAAAGCGCTCTTTGATACGTGAAGCCAGTATTCCGACTACGCCCTGATGCCATTCCGGATGGTACATCGCCAGGCCATATGGCAGCTCATCATGGCTGTGTTCAAGTTGTTGGCACAGCGTTAGTGCTTCAACCTGCATGCCCTGCTCAATCTCTTTACGTGTCTGATTGAGTGCATCCAGCTCATTGGCCAACATACGTGCTTCAGAAATGTTTTCACTGAGCAATAACGCCACACCAACGGACATATCATCCAGGCGCCCTGCCGCATTTAGGCGTGGGCCTAATGCAAAGCCTAAATCGCTGGCTGCGAGTTTTTGCGGCTCACGGTTAGCGACTTCTAACAAAGCTTTAATTCCAGGGCGACACTTGCCGGCGCGAATGCGGCTCAAACCCTGCCAGGTCAAAATGCGGTTATTGGTATCAAGCGGAACAACATCAGCTACCGTGCCCAACGCCACCAGATCCAGCAGTTCTGCAATGTTTGGAATCGCCAACCCTTGCTGCTCAAACCAACCACAATCACGCAGATGAGCACGCATTGCCAGCATCAGATAAAAGGCAACGCCAACACCGGCAAGTGATTTTGACGGGAACTCACAATCAACCAAATTTGGGTTAACTATGGCATCAGCCGCCGGAAGTTCAGGCCCCGGCAAGTGATGGTCCGTAACAACTACAGGAATGCCCAGTGCGTGCGCTCGTTCAACACCGCTATGGGAAGAGATCCCGTTATCGACGGTCAAAATCAGCTGCGCGCCACGCGCATGAGCTTGATCCACCACTTCCGGGCTCAAACCATATCCGTCGTCGAAACGGTTAGGTACAAGATAGCTGACGTTTTGACACCCAAGGCTACGCAGCCCCAGCACGCTTAACGCGGTGCTGGTTGCGCCATCGGCATCAAAATCGCCGACCACGATGATGCGCAAACCTTCACGAAAAGCGTTATGCAGGATTTCAACGGCTTTATCCATGCCATTAAGCTGTTGCCACGAGAGCATTCCCTTCACACTGCGTTCCAGGTCTTGCTCACCGCGCACACCACGGCTGGCGTAAAGGCGTTTTAAAAGTGGGTGCAATTGCTGGGGTAACACCACGGATTCATCGACCGTACGGCGGCGAAGTTGTGTTTGCTGTTTCACCCGTTAACTACCCGCCTACATTGGTAAGTTGCTGGTGCGCGTCCAGCATTTGCTTCATCTCTTTCGGCCCCTGGTAGCCTGGAATAACCGTACCGTTACTCAGCACAATCGCAGGCGTTCCCTGGATACCAAACTGCACGCCCAGGTTGTAATGGTTCGCGATATTCATATCGCAACTCCCACCCGCTACCGCTTCGCCCTTCATCGCCGCATCGAAGGCTTTTTTAGGATCTTTTGCACACCAGATTGCTTTCATGTCGTTTTCAGTCTGGCTTTGCAGACCCTGGCGCGGGAAGGCCAGGTAACGCACGGTAATACCCAGCGCGTTGTAGTCTTTCATCTCTTCATGCAGCTTGTGGCAGTAGCCGCAGGTAATGTCAGTGAAAACCGTAATGACGTGTTTCTCTTGCGGCGCTTTATAAACGATCATCTCTTTTTCGAGAGCTTTAAGTTTACCCACCAGCAGTTGATTGGTGACATTAACAGGCTGTGCACCGCTCACATCGTACAGCGGCCCCTGAATAACGTGCTTACCATCTTCGGTTACATACAAAACGCCGCTATCGGTTAAAACCGTTTTCATGCCCGCAACAGGTGCCGACTGAATGTCAGCATTTTGCACGCCTAGCTTAGCAAGAGACTGCTTGATTGCTGCGTCGTCAGCATGAACAAAACCGGACACAGAGACCGCTAATAATGGCAGCAGCCACAAACGCTTTTTCATGATGATTCCTTTATCTTTTGCCACTCACGCTCGTGGGTGGTGCTGTTGATGTAGCTTGCGTAAACGTTCGGTTGCTACATGCGTATAAATTTGGGTTGTGGACAAATCACTGTGCCCAAGCAACATCTGTACGACTCGTAAATCCGCCCCATGGTTCAGTAAATGCGTGGCAAATGCGTGTCGCAGAACGTGCGGTGACAGCTTTTCGCTGTCGATTCCGGCCTGCACCGCATAGTGTTTAATGCGATGCCAGAATGTCTGGCGCGTCATTTGTTGGGCTCGATTACTAGGGAAAACAGTATCAATCGACACGCCATTGAGCAGCCATGGTCGCCCATGTTCCAGGTAGTTTTCCAGCCAGTAAACGGCTTCTTCACCCATTGGAACCAGACGCTCTTTATTACCTTTACCGATGACCCGTACAACTCCTTGACGTAGGCTGACATCACTCATCGTCAGCCCAACTAACTCCGATACACGCAGCCCAGTAGCATACAATAATTCGAGCATCGCCTTGTCACGCAGCTCGATTGGCTGGTCAATACAAGGAGCTTGCAGCAGACGTTCTACCTGCGCTTCGCTTAAATCTTTCGGCAAACGTTGTGGTAGTTTTGGCGATGAAAGCATCACGCTCGGGTCATCTTCGCGTAATTTTTCGCGGTAGAGATATTGAAACAACCGACGAATCGCGCTCAGCATACGCGCTGAACTTGTTGCTTTATAGCCACCTTCAAGGCGTTCAGCAAACAGCGACTGCAAATCGCCAGTTTGCACATTCAACAGGCTCAGAGAGTGACGTTCCAGCCACTCCGCAACCATCTTCAGATCCCGACGGTAGGAGTCTAACGTGTTTTGTGCCAGATTCCGCTCAAGCCAGAGCGCATCAAGAAATTGTTCGATTCGGGCCAGATCCTGTTCCACTGCAGCCTCACATTTGGCGAATTGTGTCCATTATGCATGATGCACAATGGGATCTGATACACTTGCAATCCTGCACGTTTTTAAAAGAGTTGTTAACGCGATGAACATTGGCCTTTTTTATGGCTCCAGCACTTGTTACACCGAAATGGCTGCCGAAAAAATTCGTGACATCATTGGCCCTGAACTGGTGACACTGCACAATCTGAAAGATGATTCACCCGCCATGATGGAACAATACGATGTGTTAATTCTCGGTATCCCCACCTGGGATTTCGGCGAGTTACAGGAAGACTGGGAAGCCGTCTGGGATCAACTGGATAATCTGCATCTTGAAGGCAAACCGGTGGCACTTTATGGCATGGGCGATCAGCTCGGCTACGGTGAATGGTTCCTTGATGCTTTGGGCATGCTGCACGACAAACTTGCCCCACGCGGCGCTCAGTTTATTGGCTATTGGCCAACTGAAGGCTACGAGTTTACTAGCCCGAAACCGGTTATTGCAGATGGGCAACTGTTCGTAGGCCTGGCGCTTGATGAAACTAATCAGTACGATTTAAGCGATGAACGAATCGAAACCTGGTGTGAGCAAATTCTTGCAGAAATGGCTGAACATTTTGCCTGAAAGCTAATTAAGCTTCCCCACTTCCACTCGCCTGTTGTTGCAGCATCAGGCGACGCAAATCACGCCACTCACCTGTATCCATGCTGTCGGCAGACAGCCATAAATGCTGGCAGCGTTTGCGCCCGGCACGACGTAAGCGCAGCATCATGCCACTGCGTAAAACCCAAGGGGAACCAACGATTTCCCACTCCTGGTTTTGCCAACGCAGATGGTAATCGGTCAGAAGTTTCATTTCGCCCTGGCAGGCATGAATGCGCCGCTGGCTGCGCACACTGTCAAATACAACCAGCGAAAGTAGCAGCATCCAGATTAGCGTGTAGCTCATCGGCCACGGTATCAGCAGCACTAACAGGGCAACCAGACCGTGAGCCAAAAGAGACAGCCATTGTGCACGCCAGGAGACGCGAAGATCAGATTGCCACAGGACCACGTTCTTTATTCCGTGTCTGAATCAGTGTCACCATTCGTTGCAGCTCTGTATCTGCTGGTTTGCCATGATTCATTAACCAATTGAACAGGTCTGGATCATCGCTTTCGAGCAAACGGACAAACAACTGCTTATCCTCAGTGCTTAACGAGTCATATTCATATTCGAAGAATGGCATAATCGAAATATCCAGCTCGCGCATTCCCCGGCGGCACGCCCAATGAATTCGGGCTTTGTTATTGATATCCATGTGCTCTTTCCTGGTTCTCTGACAAAGTAGGTACAAATGTTAGTGTAACGTGTTTTTATGGCACGCATTAAATGAATGTTACCGTTTGCGCGCTTTATCGAAAGAAAAATCTGTAATGCGTTGCAGTGACATTAACCTTGCGAGAAAACTCGTAAGCGCACAACTCGCGTAATCAAACTGCTTGCATTGCCAGATGGCTCTTTTACCATTGAGCCAATTCATTTGCTCAAAACCCAGGGACATAACTATGGCTTTCACTCCATTTCCTCCGCGTCAGCCTACAGCCGCAGCTCGTCTGCCGCTAACACTCATGACTCTTGATGATTGGGCACTGGCAAGCGTGACAGGCAAAGATGCAGAAACCTATCTACAAGGTCAGGTCACGGCTGACGTTGCACAACTGGCTGCCAACCAGCACACGCTTTGCGCGCATTGTGACGCGAAAGGAAAAATGTGGAGCAACTTGCGTCTGTTCCATCGTGGCGAGGGTTATGCCTTGATTGAGCGCCGCAACCTGCGTGATGCGCAGCTTGTTGAGCTAAAAAAATATGCAGTATTTTCTAAAGTCACCATCGCTCCAGATGATGAAAGCGTGCTGATGGGCGTTGCAGGTTTCCAGGCTCGTGCTGCGCTAGCTAATCTATTTGCTACTCTGCCAGACGCAGAGAATCCGGTTGTACAAGAAGGTGCGACCACGCTCCTATGGTTCAACTTACCTGCCGAGCGTTTCATGCTGGTGACAGATGAATCTACCGCCCAATTGCTGGCCGAAAAATTACAGGGCGAAGCACAGCGTAACGACAGCCAGCAATGGCTAGCGCTGGAGATTGAAGCTGGTATTCCGGTAATTGAACCTGTTAACAGTGCGCAGTTCATCCCGCAGGCAACAAATCTTCAGGCGCTGGGCGGAATTAGCTTCAAAAAAGGTTGTTACACCGGCCAGGAAATGGTGGCTCGGGCGAAATTCCGTGGCGCTAACAAGCGTGCTCTGTGGTATCTCGCAGGCAAAGCCAGTCGTTTACCGGAAGCCGGTGAAGACCTGGAGTTGAAAATGGGTGATAACTGGCGTCGTACCGGTACGGTACTTGCAGCCAGTCAGCTTGATGATGGGCGCGTACTGGTGCAGGTTGTGATGAACAACGATCTGGAAGCCAATAGCGTACTGCGCGTTCGCGACGATAACGGCAGCGAGCTTGTTATTGAGCGGCTGCCTTATTCATTAGAAGATGAGTAATTCTGATTAACTGTCGCTCCCGGTTCGGGGGCGACAGATTTAATGGATATACAGGTAAATTGCGAGGAAGTGGCAAAAACTGCCGCCCAGCACGAAGCCATGCCAGATAGCATGATTATAAGGAATTCGTTCACAGGCGTAGAAAATAACGCCTAACGAGTAAATCACGCCGCCGAGGGCCAGAAGCGTTACGCTGCCCGGAGCCAGTTTGATTACCATCTGGTAAATCACCACCAACGATAACCAGCCCATCAGCAGATAAGTCACTAACGACAAAACCTCAAAGCGATGCGCGATGGTCAGCTTAAAGAGAATACCTACTAGTGCCAGGCCCCAGATAACAATCATCAGCCCGCGCGCCAGAGGCGAGTCCAGCCCGACGAGTAAAAAGGGTGTGTAAGTCCCTGCTATCAGTAAATAGATCGCGCAGTGATCAAAGGTCTTCAACCAACGCTTAGCGCGTTGATGGGGAACCGCGTGATAAAGCGTTGAAGCGAGAAACAGCAAAATCATGCTACCACCGTACAGGCTATAACTGGTTATCGCTGTCACGCTTGCGTTGGTATCAAACGCCTGTACTAGTAATAAAATCAGCCCGACGATCCCAAAAACCAGCCCTATACCGTGGCTAATACTATTGGCGATTTCCTCCGCCATTGAATATCCTTTCACTATCAATGGTTTGTCAACCATATGGCAACTCCCGGTGAGACAAAAATGGATAATGCTTAGCACACTCAAATTGAAGTATGACCGGAACAGCATAACTGAGAATGATTCCAGCTAACACCTGTACGCTAAAATAAATCCATCAGAGCTTATAACGATATCGATACAATAAATTCACACCAATAATTTACTAATGGAGCACAGGATGACGCAGCTATCTTTTGGCGCAATGAGTGAAGTGATTAACTTTCTGATGGAGATCGACAAGCTGAAACTTGTTGAGCGTCGCACTAAGATTATCGGTCATGGTCGCCCCGAGAACTCAGCTGAACATAGCTGGCATTTTGCCGTAGCAGCCATGAGTCTTGCTCCCTTCGCGCCAGAGAATGTTGATATTTCCCGCGTCGTCCAGATGGCATTACTACATGATATCGTCGAGATTGATGTCGGTGATGTCCTGGTTTATGACCTTGCCGCTCGCACAGCCATTGCCGAGAAAGAAGCCGTCGCAGCTGAAAGGTTGTTTGGTTTGTTACCCAAACCACAGAGCACTCTGTTTTTACAGCTCTGGCAGGAATATGAAGCTGGTGCCACAGCCGATTCTCGCTTCGCAGGTGCGCTCGATAGAATCCTGCCTATCCTGCAAAATTTGCATAACGAAGGGCAAAGCTGGCGTGAGAATGGAATTTCGCTTGAACAAGTATTGAAGCGCAACGCGCTGGTGGGCGAAAGCTGGCCCGAATTATGGCAACATGTCGTCGGTCATTTATATTCAGCGCAAGAAAAAGGCTGGTTAATTTAATTCAGGAAGACCCAGATGTTTACTCATGCAGCAATTGCCAATCTCAATGGCCTGGAAATGCTGGTCTATAACTTTGTCATCAAAAATCGTGACAAAGTGATGTACATGACAATCCGCGAGTTGGCTGATGCGGTGGGCGTTTCCACGACGACAGTGCTGCGTTTTTGCCGTAAGCTGAACTGCGAAGGCTATTCTGAATTTCGTGTGCGCTTTAAATTGTATCTTGAACAAAATGATGAGCAGCTGGTTAATTTTGGCCCGAGTGAAATAATCAGCTTTTTTAAAAGTACCAACAATGAAGAATTTGATAATTTAATTGATCAGGCAGTTGATATAATTTGCTCATCCGAACGAATTATATTTGTCGGAGCAGGGACTTCTGGTGCTTTAGCTAAATATGGTGCACGTTTCTTTTCTAATGTCGGAAAATTTAGTAACCATATTGATGACCCTTATTTCCCAGTCACTAATGACATGGCGAAAAATGCCCTGGCAATTGTGCTTTCTGTTTCTGGCGAAACAGAAGAGATCCTGCGTTTCGCCAGCCAGTTTAGCCTGCACAACTGTAAAGTGCTCTCCATTACCAGCCACGAGAACTCAGCGCTGGCAAAGCTTGCGGACTTTAATATCTCCTGGCACATTCCCCTTACACGCGTCGGTGGGGTGTATGACATCACCACGCAAATCCCGGTCATTTATATTTTAGAAACCATCGGCCGTAAATTGGCTAAGAAGATGGCATAAAAAAACAGCCTGTTTTTTTCATGTAACAAATCACATAAACCGTGATTTGTTATATCGTGACAATTAAATCTCATTTGCTAGACTCCAGACCAGAGTTTATTAATGCACTGCCATTTTGTGATGTATTCCACATTATTTCTGGCACTGACTGTGAGATTACAAAATATGAAAAAACTGACTTTACCTAAAGATTTTTTATGGGGCGGTGCAGTTGCTGCACACCAGGTTGAAGGTGGCTGGAACAAAGAAGGTAAAGGCCCAAGTATTTGTGATGTGCTAACCGGTGGCGCGCATGGCGTACCGCGTGAAATCACTCAGGAAGTTATCCCCGGCAAATATTACCCGAACCATGAAGCCATTGATTTTCATGGACGTTACAAAGAAGACATCGCACTGTTTGCAGAAATGGGCTTCAAATGCTTCCGCACCTCAATCGCCTGGACGCGTATTTTCCCTAAAGGCGACGAACTGCAGCCGAATGAAGAAGGGCTGAAATTCTACGATGATATGTTCGATGAGCTGCTGAAATACAACATCGAGCCGGTAATCACCCTGTCCCACTTTGAAATGCCTCACTATCTGGTGACTGAATACGGTGGCTGGACCAATCGTAAAGTGGTCGATTTTTTTGTTCGCTTTGCTGAAGTCGTATTCGAGCGCTACAAAAGCAAAGTGAAATACTGGATGACTTTTAACGAGATCAATAACCAACGTAACTGGCGCGCGCCGCTGTTCGGTTATTGCTGCTCTGGTGTGGTTTACACCGAACACGATAACCCTGAAGAAGTGATGTACCAGGTACTGCACCACCAGTTCGTGGCCAGTGCTATGGCGGTGAAAATTGGTCACCGTATCAATCCTGAGATGCAAATTGGCTGCATGCTGGCGATGGTGCCGCTATATCCTTTCTCCTGCAAACCAGAAGATCAAATGTATGCACAGGAGTCCATGCGCGAACGTTATGTCTTCACCGACGTACAACTGCGTGGTTACTACCCGTCTTATGTGTTGAACGAGTGGGAGCGCCGCGAATTCAATATCAAAATGGAAGCAGGTGACGAGCAAATCCTGCGTGAAGGCGTATGCGATTACCTCGGCTTCAGCTATTACATGACTAACGCCGTGAAGGCCGAAGGCGGTAGTGGTGATGCGTTATCTGGCTTCCAGGGCAGCGTACCGAACCCACACGTTAAAGCATCTGATTGGGGCTGGCAAATTGACCCGGTTGGCCTGCGTTATGCACTTTGTGAGTTGTATGAACGCTACCAGAAACCACTGTTCATCGTTGAGAATGGTTTTGGCGCTTACGACAAAGTGGAAGAAGATGGCTCAATCAACGACGATTACCGCATTGATTATCTGAAAGCTCACGTTTCCGAAATGATGAAAGCGGTCACGTATGATGGCGTAGATTTGATGGGATATACCCCATGGGGCTGCATTGACTGCGTTTCATTCACCACCGGTCAGTACAGCAAACGCTACGGCTTTATCTATGTGAACAAGCACGATGACGGTACTGGCGATATGTCACGCTCACGTAAGAAAAGCTTTAACTGGTACAAAGAAGTGATTTCCAGTAACGGCGAAAATCTTTGATTAATTTGCTCGATATAACGCCCCATTTTTGGGGCGTTATAATTCAGGTAGGTAATCCAAAACGGAAGCAGGCACCAGTTTCAGGCCCTTCCACCAGCGCAATATCGCTACCATGTAGCTGTAACATCTGGCGCACTATCATCAGCCCTAATCCACCTACTCTGATGTGCGACTGGTTAACAATAGACGGGCGCACAAACAGCCCCTCTTTGAGCTCCTGTGGGATCCCGGGCCCATTATCGCTTATTTGCACCATCACTTTTTCATCCTCTTTCCACAGGCGAACCGCGACAGTTCCCTGCTCTGGCGTATGGCGAATTGCGTTGTCGAGCAAGTTAGTCAGCACCCGCTCAATCATCCCCAAATCTGCATCAATCAACGGCAAACCAGGTTGAATATCAGCCACCAGTTGCAACTGACGAGTTTGCGTCATAAGTTCGAATTTCTGGAAGACATCCTGCAACAGTTCACTCAGGCAAAAATGCTCTTTTTGTGGTTTCACCACACCGTATTCGAGGCGAGCTAGCTCAAACAATGATTGTGCGAGGGTACGTACTTTCTGGCTCTGCGCTAAAGCGATTTCCAGATACCGCTTTTTCTCAGCTTCGGAAAGTGTTGCGGACATAACAGATAAGCTTTCCAGATAACCGTGAAGTGAGGTTAACGGTGTGCGCAGATCATGAGAAATATTGGCGATAAATTCACGGCGCAGCTGGTCTTGCTGCGAAAGGCGGTGCCACTGTTCTGAAATCCGCCTCGCCATCATGATAACCCCCTGGCGTAACTGGCTAATTTCATCATTGCTCTCTACTTTTTCGCAAGGGAGTGCGGCCATAGCCTGCATTTCTGCCATGCCACCGGTTTCCAGCGCATTCACCTGGCGTGAAAGCGAGCGCAGTGGCCGGGTAATCCAGCGAAATGCCAGCCCCCCAACAATCAAACCCAGTAATGCAACCAGGCTTATCGAGAGCAAAACCACTTTAAACAACGTGTTCGACTGCGCGTCGCTGGCAAGCGCATTGTAATTTTCACCCAGCAAAATGACATATAGATAGCCTTTCACCTGCCCGTTTTGCCGCATAGGTGCCACGCTAAACACTTTTTTGCCATCAAGACTGCGTGGATCATCACCATAGATCGGATATTGCCGATCGTTAAGAGCTAACTGGATCGGCGCCAGATCGACTTGATGGCGTTTAATATGATCCGGCGGTGCACCATCGCCAATAATATTGCCTTGTTCATCTAACAGATAAACTTCAACGCTCGGGTTTACCGTCATCAAATGATCGAACAAAGTCCGCACTGAATCATTATTCAGGCCATCTTGTCCAAGAAGTGGATAGCTTTGGTTGATGTGTTCGGCGAGTGAGCCGGAAAGTTGTTGAATCATCGCCTGGCTGTACTGCGTGCTGGTGCGAATTTGCACCCACCCCAACAACGAGCAAGAAGTGATAAGCAGTAACGCAAAAACCAGAGTCAGGCGCTGTGAGAGAGTGAGTTTTCGCATGATTTACTCGTGTCGCGGTGCGATGAATTTATACCCTTTTCCCCACACCGTCAGAATGAATTCAGGCTCTGCAGGGTTATCTTCAATCTTGATGCGCAGCCGATTGATATGCGTGTTTACCGTATGTTCATAGCCTTCGTGTTGATAGCCCCAAACCTGGTTGAGCAAATTCAGCCTGGAAAAGACTTTGCCAGGGTGTTTGGCAAAAAACCACAGCAAGTCAAACTCACGCGGCGTCAGTTCAACAGGTTGTTCTCTGAGGCGCACATCTCGCGCAAGCGGATCAATTGTAAGTCGGTCAAAAGTCAGTGATCCTGCATCCTGCATCAGGTTCTGGCTCATCGCTTCCTGGCGGCGGAAAAGTGCTTTAACGCGCGCGACAAGTTCCAGCATCGAAAATGGCTTTGCCAGGTAATCATCGGCACCGAGTTCCAGCCCTAAAACCCGGTGCGTTTCACTGGATCGCGCGCTTATCATCACAATCGGCGTATAACGCGTCATGGTGCGGGCGTGGCGGCAGATTTCCAGTCCATCAACACCCGGAAGCATAAGATCCAAAATCAGCGCATCCCAGCCCCCCTGCTTGAGTAGTTGCAATCCCTGAGTGCCATCTGCCGCATGGACAAGCTCATAGCCTTCTTCTCGCAAATGGAGTTGCAGAAGTTCAGCAATATTTTCGTCATCCTCGACGATTAGTAACTTTTTGGGCTTCATCACTTCGCCTTTTATACCTGCGTTAAAGGAAGTCTATACAACAAACGGACGTGGAGTTATCACATTTAATTTAACTTTTCGTGAGACTTTGGCGAACAGATTTAGACCACACTCATTTCAACGCAATAACCGGAAATAAAACGATGGATACTCCAACGTTTCAGGTTAAACCCATCATCGTTCATCCGATGTGGTTGAGGATTTGCCACTGGTTGAATGCACTGGCAATGCTTGTCATGGTGGCAAGCGGATGGCGGATTTATAACGCCTCGCCGCTGTTTAATTTTACTTTTCCAGCAGAGTTAACCCTCGGTGGTTGGTTAGGCGGTGCGTTGCAATGGCATTTTGCCGGGATGTGGTTATTCGGTATAAACGGCGTGGTTTATCTGCTGATTAATATTTTTAGTGGCCGCCTGAAACGCAAGTTTTGGCCTTTATCACCGCGTGAATTAATAAACGATTTTCTCGCAGCTCTGCGTGGAAAACTGGCTCATGACGATCTGCGCCATTACAACACGGTACAAAAAATGGCGTATTTATTCGTCATGATCGACGGGATCATTTTAGTTTGTTCAGGCCTGGTGGTGTGGAAGTCAGTACAGTTTCCACTCTTACGCGAATTATTAGGGGGTTATGACAACGCGCGCTTTATCCATTTTTATGCCATGTCTGGAATGGTGGGATTTGTCATCATTCATCTGATTATGGTGGCGCTGGTGCCAAAAACTTTACTCGCTATGCTGCGTGGGCGATAAGGGAAAAAGATGAACAATAAAAATAAGCTTTTCTCTGACTCCGATAAAGCAGCCATTATTCACGACGCCAAGAAAGAAATTAATAAGCAGTTATCATCGGAAGGTCGCCGCCGTTTTTTAAAACAAGGTTTAACGCTGGGTGGTTTGATGATACTAACCGGTTGCGATATTAGTGATAACCAATCGGTAGAAAACACATTAAGCCGTATTTCACGCTTTAATGACCGGGTACAGGGCTGGATATTTAATGCCAATGACCTCGCGCCGGTTTATCCGGAAAGCATGATGACACGCCCCTTTCCCTTCAATGCTTTTTACAGTGAAGAGGAAGCACCTGTGGTTAATGGCGATTCATACCGTCTGGAAGTCGCCGGTTTAGTGGCTGATAAACGTCCCTGGACACTCGCTCAACTGCATCAAATGGCGCAGGTCAGTCAGGTGACACGCCATATCTGTGTTGAAGGCTGGAGCGCCATTGGCAAATGGGGCGGCGTGCCATTCTCGCTATTTCTCAAAGGCATTGGTGCCGATTTAAATGCCCGCTACATCAGTTTCAAATGCGCTGACGATTATTACACCAGCATCGATATGGCAACGGCGCTGCATCCACAAACCATTATTGCATTAACTTACGATGGCGAAATATTGCCGCGTAAATATGGTTTCCCAATGAAGTTAAGAATGCCAACCAAGTTAGGATATAAAAACCCAAAACATATTTTAGTTATGGAAATAACCAATCGTTATCCCGGAGGTTATTGGGAGGATCAGGGTTATAACTGGTTCGGTGGAAGTTAAAGTAGTAGGCCCATGAATTATTAAGACTTCACAAACCTAAGTAGTTAATTAAACGACGAGGATATAGAAAATGAAAAAACTCTACACAGCTCTGATGTGCTCAGCGTTATTCTTTGGTGTAACGGCTGCAAATGCTGCCGATAATATGGCTAAAGATAATATGGCCAAAGATAACATGGGGAAAATGTCTCATGACTGCTCTAAAGACAGTATGAAAAAAGAGTGCATGTCGAAAGACCATATGTCGAAAGACAGTATGTCAAAGGATCATATGTCCAAGGACAAAATGTCTAAAGACAATATGGCTAAAGACGAGATGGGTAAAAAGTCATAACCCAAATAATGGCAGTTCACCGAAGCATTCAGGTGACTGCCATTGATCCTATTTGCCACCCGCTAAATCCAGGAAACTCCCCGTCACGTAAGAGGCGTTATCGCTAAGCAACCAGACAATAGCCTGTGCGACCTCTTCTGGCTGGCCGCCACGTTTCATCGGCAAAAGATCTTTTACGCGATCAACACGCCCGGCTTCACCGCCAGAAGCATGCATTTCGGTATAGATGAAACCAGGGCGCACGCCATTTACGCGAATGCCCTGCGCTGCAACTTCCACTGACAGCCCGGTGGTTAACGTATCCACCGCACCTTTTGACGCCGCATAATCAACATATTCGCCTGGCGCACCTAAACGTGACGCAGCAGACGAAACATTAACAATCGCGCCCCCCTTTCCACCGTGGCGAAACGCCATGCGTTTTACGGCTTCCCGGCAACAGAGAAAATAACCGGTGACGTTAGTCGCCATCACTCGATTGATTCGGTCTGCTGTCAGTTCTTCGATGGTGGATTGCTGGAACAAGATCCCGGCGTTATTGACCAGCGCGGTCACTGGCCCGAAAGCATTGTCGATTTCAGCGAACATCGCCATCACTTGCAGTTCATCGGCGATATCCGCTTTGATGGCAAGCGCCTCGCCGCTATGCGCACGAATAATACTCACCACTTCATCAGCAGCTTGTTTATTTTGCAGAAAATTAACCACGACTTTGTAGCCAGCCTGTGCCAACAGGATAGCGGTCGCCCTGCCTATGCCACGACTTGCGCCCGTTACCAAAACCACGCCCATTTTGCCTCCTGATTTACAGATAAAACAAAGGGCACCGAAGTGCCCTTAAGAGTGTATCGCGGGATAAATGTTACTGATATTCGCTCATCGGCACACAAGAGCAGAACAGATTGCGGTCGCCGTATACATCATCCAGACGTTTCACCGTTGGCCAGTATTTATTGCTATGGCCTACCGGGAACACCGCCAGTTCGCGGGTATATGGATGTGTCCAGTCAGCAACGATTTCGTCCTGCGTGTGCGGCGCGTTAACCAGTGGGTTATCTTCCAGCGGCCATTCACCACGCGCAACGCGGTCGATTTCAGTGCGGATAGTCAGCATCGCATCGATAAAGCGATCCAGTTCCAGTTTGCTTTCTGATTCAGTTGGCTCGACCATCAACGTACCCGCAACCGGGAACGACATCGTTGGCGCGTGGAAACCGAAATCAATCAGTCGTTTAGCAATATCCAGTTCGCTGATGCCAGTCTCTTCTTTCAGTGGGCGAATATCGAGAATACATTCATGCGCCACATGGCCACTGCGCCCTGTATAAAGAATCGGGAAGGCAGATTTCAGGCGAGTGGCAATATAGTTAGCGTTCAGGATTGCCGTCTGGCTTGCCTTTTTCAGCCCCTGCGCACCCATCATGCGGATGTACATCCAGCTGATTGGCAGAATCGATGCACTACCAAACGGTGCTGCGGAAACTGCGCCCTGTTGAGTCAGCATCTCTTCAATTTGCACAACGCTATGGCCTGGTACGAACGGAGCCAGGTGCGCTTTCACACCGATCGGCCCCATACCTGGGCCGCCGCCGCCGTGTGGAATGCAGAAGGTTTTGTGCAGGTTAAGGTGAGAAACATCGGCGCCGATATAGCCCGGTGAAGTGATCCCGACCTGTGCGTTCATATTTGCGCCATCGAGGTAAACCTGGCCGCCAAACTGATGCACGATCTGGCAGACTTCACGGATCGTCTCTTCGTACACGCCGTGAGTAGACGGGTAGGTCACCATGATACAAGACAGGGCATCGCCAGCCTGTTCGGCTTTCAGGCGCAGATCGTGAAGATCGATGTTGCCCTGTTTATCACAAGCCACCACCACCACTTCCATGCCAGCCATTTGCGCAGATGCCGGGTTAGTACCGTGTGCTGAACTTGGGATCAGACAGATATTACGACTGCCTTCGTTGCGGCTTTCATGGTAACGACGAATCGCCAGTAAGCCCGCATATTCACCTTGCGCACCAGAGTTTGGCTGCATGCAAAGCGCGTCGTAACCGGTCAGTTTCACCAGCCAGTCAGACAGCTGAGAAATCATCTGGTGGTAACCTTCTGCCTGGTTTGCCGGGCAGAATGGATGCAATTCTGAGAATTCAGGCCAGGTAATTGGGATCATCTCAGCAGCAGCGTTCAACTTCATGGTGCATGAGCCAAGTGGGATCATCGCCTGGTTGAGCGCCAGATCTTTGCGTTCAAGCGAGTGCATGTAACGCATCATTTCGGTTTCGCTGTGATAGCGGTTAAATACCGGATGCGTCAGGATCGCGTCTTCACGCAACATGCCTTTCTGAATAGACAGGCTATCACCTGCCACGTTTTGATCTAATTTGTCGATATCCAGACCATGGTTCTCACCCAGCAATACGGTGAACAGCGACTGTACATCTTCACGCGTGGTGGCTTCATCAAGTGTGATGCCAACTGCATTCAGAATGTCGCTGCGCAGGTTGATTTCACTCGCTTCAGCGCGCGCCAGAACAGCAGCTTTATCGGACACTTCAACACAGATAGTGTCAAACCAATGTTTGTGACGCAGCACCAGGCCTTTTTGCTGTAAGCCTGCGGCCAGAACATCAGTCAAACGGTGAATGCGCCATGCAATGCGTTTCAGGCCAGCCGGGCCGTGGAAAACTGCATACAGGCTCGCAATGTTTGCCAGCAGAACCTGAGACGTACAAATGTTGGAGTTCGCTTTCTCGCGGCGGATATGTTGCTCGCGAGTTTGCATCGCCATGCGCAGCGCAGTACGGCCCGCTGCATCGCGGGAGACACCGATAATACGGCCAGGCATGGAGCGTTTAAATTCGTCACGCGCGGCAAAGAACGCGGCATGTGGACCACCGTAGCCCATTGGCACGCCGAAGCGCTGTGCGGAACCAAACACGATGTCTGCACCTTGTTTACCTGGTGCGGTCAGCAGAACCAGCGTCATAAAGTCAGCGGCAACACTCACGATGACTTTACGTTGTTTCAGTTCGCTAATCAGCGCGCTGTAATCATGCACTTCACCGGTAGTACCCACTTGTTGCAGCAGCACACCGAATACATCCTGATGATCCAGCACTTTCGCGGCGTCATCAACAATCACATCAAAGCCAAAGGTTTCAGCACGGGTGCGCACCACATCCAGCGTTTGCGGATGCACGTCGGCGGCAACAAAGAAACGGTTGGCATTTTTGAGTTTGCTGACGCGCTTAGCCATTGCCATTGCTTCAGCAGCGGCAGTGGCTTCGTCGAGCAAAGAAGCAGAAGCGATATCAAGGCCAGTAAGATCCAGCGTAACTTGCTGGAAATTAAGCAGAGCTTCAAGACGGCCTTGTGATACTTCAGGCTGATACGGCGTGTATGCGGTATACCAGCCTGGATTTTCCAACATGTTACGCAGAATCACCGGGGGAGTTTGCACCGCGGTGTAACCCATGCCGATGTACGTTTTAAAACGCTTGTTACGGCTGGCAATGGTCTTTAATTCAGCCAGAGCCGCGAATTCGGTTGCAGCCTCACCCACCTGCGGTGGCTCGGCAAGCTGGATATCAGCCGGAACGATCGAAGCGATCAGCTCGTTTAACGAACGAGCGCCCACCGTCTCCAGCATTTCGTGTTGCTGCTGTGCGTTTGGTCCAATGTGACGGTCGATAAACGCTTCGTGATTTTCAAGCTGACGTAAAGACTGGGTCATGAGCGGTGATTCCTGAAACATGTGGGGCTTTAGCGGTGGATGGCACTATGTTTATCCACCCTACAAACCGGGCTGGTACAGCTCACCCGACTAATTTCAATTCCTAAAATCATTTGTGTTGCTGGTAGGCGGTAAGCGAAAACATCGCCAGGTGCGTACATAAGTACGTGACTGAGGTGTTTGAGCGACGCCAACACCCCAGCAACACGAAGGATGAGGGAATTTATTCGTCTTCTAACAGAGCTTCGTACGCAGTTGCGTCCAGCAGACCGTCCAGTTCAGACTCGTCGCTAGCTTTGATTTTGAAGATCCAACCCGCGGCGTACGGCTCACTGTTGATCAATTCTGGCGCATCGCTCAGTTCGGTATTCACGGCAATGATTTCACCGCTGATTGGTGCATAGATATCGGAAGCCGCTTTCACAGACTCGGCAACAGCACAGTCATCACCCGTGCTTACAGTTGCACCAACATCTGGCAGGTCGACAAACACCATATCGCCCAGCAGCTCTTGCGCGTGCTCGGTGATACCAACGGTGTAAGTACCATCAGCTTCTTTACGCAGCCACTCATGCTCTTTGCTGTATTTCAATTCGTTAGGCACATTGCTCATTGTTTTTCTCCTGATTTCAAATTCACTGCGCGACAGCTTTACCGCCGCGAACAAAAATTGGTTTGGTTACTTTGACCGGCATTTCTCGGTTGCGGATTTGAACAATGGCAGTTTCGCCAATGCCCGCAGGAACACGTGCCAGAGCAATGCTGTAACCTAACGTCGGCGAGAAGGTCCCGCTGGTAATAACGCCTTCACGGATGTTGCCTGATTCATCAGTAAAACGAACAGGCAGTTCATTACGTAATACGCCTTTTTCCGTCATGATCAAGCCAACGAGCTGGTCGGTGCCTTTCTCACGCTGGCTCTCCAGGACTTCACGACCAATAAAATCACGGTCTTCAGGTTGCCAGGCGATAGTCCATCCCATATTCGCGGCTAATGGAGAAACACTCTCATCCATTTCCTGGCTATACAGGTTCATACCGGATTCCAGACGCAGCGTGTCACGCGCGCCAAGGCCGCAAGGTTTCACGCCAATCTCAACCAGTTGCGCCCAAAACTCGGCAGCTTTTTCATTTGGCATGGCAATTTCATAGCCCGCCTCACCGGTATAACCGGTGGTGGCAATAAACAGGTCACCCGCCTGAACACCGAAGAATGGCTTCATACCAGCCACTGCTTTGCGTTGTTCTTCAGTAAACAATTGCGCGGCTTTAGCCTGAGCATTTGGACCCTGAACAGCAATCAGCGACAAGTCATCACGCACGGTGACTTCAACGGCGAACGGTTCAGCGTGTTGATTAATCCAGGCCAGATCTTTTTCGCGGGTGGCGGAGTTCACCACCAGGCGGAAGAAGTCTTCGGTCTGGAAATAGATAATCAGGTCATCGATAACACCGCCGGAGGCGTTGAGCATGGCGGTGTAGAGGGCTTTACCCGGTTGGGTCAATTTCGCTACGTCGTTTGCGACGAGATAACGCAGGAATTCGCGGGTGCGGCTGCCTTTCAGATCAACGATGGTCATGTGGGAGACATCAAACATTCCGGCATCGTTGCGCACTGCATGGTGCTCATCAATCTGCGAGCCATAGTGCAATGGCATCATCCAGCCATGGAAGTCCACCATGCGCGCACCGCAGAGATTGTGCTGTTCAAACAAAGGGGTCTTTTGAGTCATTTTTTCCTCTTTAACCATCTGGTTGAAAAGCGTATTTCGCTTTTCTTTTCTTCAGACGAAACCCAGCACCGCCATCGATCCCGAGGGCGACGCAAACGTTACCTTTTGTCTGAAGTTACCACTGAATGAGGGAGTAAACCATAAGGCTAAAATCGTTATAGCATTAGCTTATGACCAAAACAGAAGCCGCAGCATGCAGAGTATTCGACTGGAAAAATGCGAGACACCGCGCATAAATAAGAAGTGTTTGAGTCATAATTTAGCGTTAGCTAACATTTACGACCATTTCAGAAACAAATTCACTACATCGCTAAAAACGTGGAATGAGAAAAAGTAATCCGAAATAACAGGTGAGATTAGAATTTTTCAAATGAGGGGGCGTTTCCCTTTCCGATAAACGAAAAGGGAATTGTGACGTAGTTATCTTAACCAGGCCGGAAGATCGTGTAAGCCCATCGCCTGCTTTACAAGTTGCGGTTTCACACCCGGCAACGTATCCGCTAGTTTCAGGCCAATATCGCGCAGCAGTTTCTTCGCCGGGTTGCTTCCAGCAAACAGATCGCGGAAACCCTGCATACTGGCAAGCATCATCGCCGCGCTGTGTTTACGGCTACGCTCGTAGCGACGCAGATACAAATACTGCCCGATGTCTTTGCCCTGGCGATGCAAACGACGCACTTCATCAATCAGTTCAGCGGCATCCATAAACCCAAGATTCACACCCTGCCCGGCTAACGGATGAATGGTGTGTGCCGCATCGCCAACCAGCGCCAGGCGGTGAGCCGCAAAATTGCGGGCGTAACGGCCTGTCAGTGGGAATACCTGGCGTTCGCTTTCAACACTGCACAAACCAAGGCGCATATTGAATGCGACGGACAGCATCTGGTTAAATTCTTCATCGCTTACCTGTTGCATACGTTCAGCTTCCAGCGGCGGCAATGACCAGACAATCGAACATAAATGCGGGTCACTTAATGGCAGGAAGGCCAAAATCCCTTCACCATGAAACACCTGACGAGCCACTGCTTCATGTGGTTCAGCGGTACGGATGGTGGCAACCAGTGCATGATGGCGATAATCCCAAAAAGTCAGCGGAATATCGGCCTGATTGCGTAGCCAGGAGTTCGCACCATCAGCGCCGACAACCAAACGCGCGGTCAGCATTGCACCATCTTTCAAGGTAATAAACGCTTCGTTTTCACCCCATGCGACCTGTTGCAATTCGGCTGGAGCCATCAGAGTCACGTCGCTGCACTGCTCGGCACGCTGCCACAAGGCATGATGGATTACCGAGTTTTCGATAATGTGTCCAAGATGACTGAAACCAAAGGATTTATCGTCAAAAGCGATATGCCCGAAGCTGTCTTGATCCCACACTTCCATGCCGTGATAACAACTGGCGCGTTGAGCGATAATTTTCGGCCATACGCCAAGGTGAGCCAGCAGTTTTTCGCTGGCGGCATTGATGGCAGAGACACGTAATGCCGGTGCAGATTCAGGGGCTAGTGGTTGCGGGAGGTGGTTATCCAACACAGCGACTCGCAAACCACTGCCTTGTAGACCACAGGCAACTGCCAGTCCAACCATGCCACCACCAACAATCGCCACATCAACGCTTTGCAAATTGACTCTCCTTTAACGCGCAACCCAACCGAGGGTACGCCGTGCCAACACATCACGTGCCGGGGTAAAATGTTCCATCGCCATTAGTCCAAGATTGCGCCCCACTACCAGCGGAACCCAACGGTTGGCGAACAGTTGAACTAAGCCATCCGTCACGCCAATGGTGGCAATTTTATCTTCACTGCGACGTTGCTGGTAGCGAGCCAAAACGGCATAGCTGCCAACATCCTGAGATGCTTCGTGCGCAACAGCCAGATTTTCAGCAAGCGACATGACATCCCGCAAGCCAAGGTTAAATCCCTGTCCGGCAATCGGATGCAAGGTTTGCGCAGCATTTCCGACCAACGCAACGCGGTGTGATACCGACTGCGAAGTCGTAGTCAACGACAGAGGGTATTGCGCTCGCGCACCAGCATGGGTAATTCGCCCAAGTCGCCAGCCAAATGCACGCTGTAATTCGTTGCAGAAACGCTCGTCGCTCCACTGCGATATTTCAGCCTGAGCGTCCAGCGGATGGCACCAGACTAACGAGCAGCGCCCATCAGACATCGGCAACATCGCTAGCGGACCATGCTCGGTAAAACGTTCGAATGCGCGCCCGTGATGAGGCTCAGAGGTGGTGATATTGGCGATAACCGCCACCTGTTGATAATCCTGTTGCTGCCAGGTCATGCCGCACTGCGCGGCAAGCGGTGAACGCGAACCATCGGCAGCCACCAGCAACTGGCCTTCGATTAGCTCGCCGTTATCAAGCTCGACGCTGACTTTATCCGTTTCACGCGTAAACGACGAAACACGCTGCGGGCAATGTACAGTCACACCCGGCGTTTTACGCAGCAGAGCAAACAGGCGTATCCCAACGTCGTGCAGTTCCACCACCTGGCCCAGCGCGGGAATTTGATAATCCTGCGCTTCCAGCGTGACAAAACCCGCATGGCCACGATCGCTGACATGCACGGTGGTAATTGCCGTCGCGCAGTCTTTAATAGCAGGCCACACACCAATGCGTGTTAATTGCTGGCAAGTCCCTTGCGCAATGGCGATAGCGCGAGCATCAAAACCGGGGTGCATCGCAGATTCAGGATCTACTGCTTCAATCAAATGGACCGGCAATGTTCCGTGGGTCAAATGCGATATCGCAAGTGCCAGGGTCGCGCCCGCCATACCGCCACCGACAATAATCACGCTCATGACTGACGTGCCGCCGCCATTAAGGCTTCAATATCATCCGCGGATTTCACCACGCTGGCGGTCAGATTTTCGTTACCGTCGGCGGTGATAAGAATATCGTCTTCAATACGAATACCAATGCCACGGTACTCGGCGGGCACATCTGCATCTGGCCCAATGTATAAACCAGGTTCAACGGTGATAACCATTCCCGGCTCAAGCACCCGAGAGCGATCCTGACCATAAGCGCCAACGTCATGTACATCCAGCCCCAGCCAATGGCTCAAGCCGTGCATAAAGAATGGGCGATGGGCATTGTCAGCAATCAGTTGCTCAACCTCACCTTTGAGAATGCCGAGCTTCACCAGTCCATTAACCATAATGCGCACCACTTGCGTGGTAACTTCCTGCATCGAGGTGCCTGGACGATAGAGTTGTAGAGCAGTTTCAAGGGATTCGAGGACGATGTCGTAAATCGCACGCTGCGGCGCGCTGAATTTACCGTTCACCGGGAAGGTGCGGGTAATGTCACCGGCATAACCTTTGTATTCACAACCTGCGTCGATTAACACCAAATCACCATCACGCATCTGGCTTTCATTTTCGGTGTAATGAAGAATACAGCCGTTTTCACCGCTACCCACAATGGTATTGTAAGAGGGGAAACGCGCGCCATGACGATTAAATTCGTGATGGATTTCACCTTCAAGCTGGTATTCAAACATGCCCGACTGGCACTTTTCCATCGCACGGGTATGTGCAAGCGCAGTGATTTCCCCGGCGCGGCGCATAGCGACAATTTCTTCTTCCGACTTAAACAGGCGCTGTTCGTGAACCCAGGGGCGCCAGTCAGTCAGTGTCGTCGGTGCGCTGAGATTCTGACGAGATCCATGGCGCAGTTTATCCAGTGCGGCAAACACAATGTTATCGGCATAAGCGTATTCGCCCTGCGCGTGATAAACCACATCAAGCCCGTTGAGCAATTGATGCAGTTGCTGGCCGATTTCGGAGAACGCCAGCGCACGATCAACACCCAGCTTTTCAGGCGCAGCTTCCTGCCCAAGACGGCGACCAAACCAGATTTCGGCCGTTTTATCACGCAGGCGGTTAAACAGAACGCTGTGGTTATGGGTCTCGTCGCTTTTAATCAATACCAGTACAGCTTCAGGTTCGTTGAAACCGGTGAAGTACCAGAAATCGCTGTTCTGGCGATACGGATACTCACTGTCGGCACTGCGTGTTACCTCGGGAGCTGCAAAGATAAGCGCGGCGCTTGCCGGAGCCATTTTGGCCAACAACGCCTGACGGCGCCGGAGAAATTCGTGCTGAGTCATCACACCTCCTGAAGCTTATAATTATTAATGCAGAGTGGGTTTTTGCACTTCTGGCGCAGTCGGAACCGGGCGAGTAAAGGTGTCATGGCATAGCAATGCAGCCACTCGAACATACTCGACGATCTCTTCAAGCGACATTTCCAGCTCTTCCTGATCTTCGTCTTCGTCATAGCCCAGTTGCGCAATGTTACGCAAATCGTCGATAGCTTCGCCGGTTTCGCCAGTCACTTTATCGAGCTTAGGTTGAGTCACGCCCAGACCCAGTAAAAAGTGGTTTACCCAACCCGCAAGAGCATCAGCACGCTGGAATACCGTTACATCGTCGCCATCTGGCAGATAAAGCTGAAACAGAAAACCATCATCTTCCAGCGAGTCACCGGTTGCGCCGTGCATCTGGCGAAGTGTATCTGCAAGGTTTTGCCCAAAAGCCAGACCTTCATTTGTCAGGTCGTGCAACAGCGGTTGCCAGCTGGTGTCTTTGTTGCCACCACATAGCATGCCGCTGATCAGGCCGTGCATTTCAGAGGCCGTCAGACCCACACCTTGTTGGTTCAATAGTTGGCCGACTAAGTCATAGTCAGGCATAGTGTTCTGTATAGACATGCGCATTCGCCATCGTTGGCAGGGATAGTTCATGTTATGCTACCACCAGGGACCCCAAGGCACCAGAAAAGGGCTTGTATCTTCATTTCGGGATAGCTATAGTGACGCCCCTTTCGTTACCAGGTACGGTAAACGAAGGCAGGCGAGTTAACAGCAGGAAGGTGGCATGTCTGCACAACCAGTCGATATCCAAATTTTCGGTCGTTCATTGCGCGTGAATTGTCCGCCTGAACAACAGGATGCACTGAATCTTGCGGCGGAAGAGCTTAATCAACGGTTGCAAGATTTAAAAGTTCGCACTAGAGTCACAAATACTGAGCAGTTAGTTTTCATCGCAGCACTGAACATTTGCTACGAGTTGGCTCAGGAAAAATCGAAAACCCGCGACTACGCTTCCAATATGGAAGAACGTATTCGAATGTTACAGCAGACCATCGAACAAGCGTTGCTTGAACAAGGTCGCATAACAGAAAGACAGGGTCCAAATTTTGAATAACACTTCGCAGTTACCTATGGTAGAGTAACTTTGAAGACCAAATTTCTCTGAGATGTTTGCATGCGGGCCAGTCCCCTGAGCCGATATTTCATACCACAAGAATGTGGCGCTCCAGATTCTGTGAGCATGCTCGGTCCGTCCGAGAAGCCTGATGATTCTGACGCTGCATTCACCTTGAACCAAGGGTTCAAGGGTTACAGCCTGCGGCGGCATCTCGGAGATTCCCTCTTTCTACCAACCAGTCATCACCATGACGAAAATTCAGTTAATCCCATCGCTTCGCCAGGAAATCCGACAACATATTCGGCAACGACGCCGTGCACTCACTCCAATTGAACAACACCATTTTGCTGAACTTGCCGCTGTGCGGATGCTCGCATACGGGCCTATTGCAAAAGCAGCTACGGTCGCCGTGTTTTTGTCGTTTGATGGTGAACTGGATACCACGCCGTTAATTCGCGCTTTATGGCAAGCAGGAAAAACCGTTTATCTTCCAGTGCTTCATCCTTTTAGTAAGGGCAATTTGCTGTTTCTGCGTTATGCCCAGGATAGCCACCTGGTGATGAATCGTCTGAAAATCCTTGAGCCCAAACTTGATGTCCGCGACGTGCTACCGCTGAATAAACTGGATGTGCTGATTACGCCGCTGGTTGCTTTCGACGAGCAAGGGCAAAGACTGGGAATGGGTGGTGGTTTTTACGATCGCACGCTGCAGAACTGGCAGCAGCATGGTTTGTGGCCAGTTGGGCTGGCACACGATTTCCAGCACGTTCCGGCGTTACCCGCAGAAGAATGGGATATCCCATTGCCTGCGGTCGTCACGCCGTCAAAGATTTGGCAGTGGTGAGATCAGGCTACGCGCAGTTTCAGTAGCTGTTTTGTGTGCCAGTATTGCAGTATCAAAACCGTAGTCAGCGCACCGAGAAGCGCACAAAA
The DNA here is from genome assembly GCF_001654865.1 of Buttiauxella noackiae ATCC 51607. Lineage (GTDB taxonomy): Bacteria > Pseudomonadota > Gammaproteobacteria > Enterobacterales > Enterobacteriaceae > Buttiauxella > Buttiauxella noackiae. Next base: position 43,910 of record NZ_LXEO01000043.1, read on the forward strand.
CATATCTGATTGTGTGTCCCAGACGTCGCCCTGAGTCCCCAAAAACTCATCTGCTCCCTGCCCTAATGACAGCGCCGCCGCCCATTCAATGAGTTCATAAACCGCACTGATGGCGAGTGCGACGCAGCACACCAGAAACGCGATCATTTTACGCCCACGAACATAGCCACCCCGAATCAGAATTTCTCGTGCCGCCAGTGCGGGAACCAGCCCCTGGAAAAAATGTCCGAGTTTGTCATAAGGATTACGGCTCAAACCCAACCACTCCTGAACTTCAAAACCGATCGGCACTTTGGCGTAGGTATACAAACCGCCCACCATCAAAATAATGGCGTGCAGAAAAATCAAAATATAGAGCAGTGGCGTGAGGGGAAAACGCGAATGAGTCGCTAAAAGCAGAGGGATAATGATAATGACCGGAGTGACTTCCATCAGCCAGGTCAGCCTGTCTGCGGTGCTAAATCCCGTATAGATGAGAATCAGCAGAAGTATAAAGGCACCGGATTTTAAGAATGTAGTTGTCATGTTACTTCGCCACCTGGCTAAAAGCCTAACTATCCGTGGGACAGGCGGAAAAAACAACTCAGGAAAAGGACTTTAAGAAAAAACGGGAGCCCGTGCAGGCTCCCGTAGACTTGAGATTAGTAAAGCAGACGGGCGCGGATAGTGCCCGGAATCGCCTTCATAGATTTCAGTGCCGCTTCAGCAATATCTTCTTCGGCGTCCACATCAATAACGACATAACCCATTTGCGGAGTTGTTTGCAGGTATTGAGCAGCAATGTTGATACCTTGCTCGGCAAAAATCTGGTTCAGTGCGGTCAAAATGCCCGGGCGGTTTTCATGAATATGCAGCAAACGGCTGGTGCTTCCACCGTGCAGCGGCAGAGACACCTCTGGGAAATTCACCGCAGACAACGTTGAGCCGTTATCAGAGTATTTTGCAAGCTTGCCAGCGACTTCCAGGCCGATATTCTCCTGCGCTTCCTGAGTAGAGCCGCCAATGTGCGGAGTCAGGATCACGTTATCAAACTCACACAGTGGTGACGTGAACGGGTCACTGTTGGTCGCAGGCTCAGTTGGGAAGACGTCGATTGCCGCCCCCGCCAGATGCTTACTTGCCAGCGCATCACACAGAGCCGGGATATCAACAACGGTACCGCGCGCGCAGTTAATCAACAGTGAACCTGGTTTCATCAGCGCTAATTCATTTGCACCAATCATATTCTTCGTAGATGCATTTTCAGGCACATGCAGACTAATCACGTCGCTCATATTGAGCAGGTCTGAAAGATGTTGAACCTGAGTCGCGTTACCCAGCGTCAGCTTGTTTTCAATATCGTAAAAATAGACGTGCATCCCCAGCGCTTCAGCCAGAATACCCAACTGAGTCCCGATATGGCCGTAACCGATGATGCCGAGTTTTTTACCACGCGCCTCAAAAGAACCAACCGCCAGCTTATTCCACACGCCGCGGTGTGCTTTGGCGTTCGCTTCCGGTACACCACGCAGCAGCAGCAGCAGTTGGCCAATAACCAACTCAGCAACAGAACGAGTGTTGGAGAACGGAGCATTAAACACTGGTACACCGCGTTTAGCCGCAGCATCCAGGTCAACCTGGTTGGTGCCGATGCAGAAACAACCCACAGCCACCAGCTTTTCAGCCGCCGACAGAACATCTTCAGTTAAGTTAGTACGGGAACGCAGACCAATGAAATGCGCATCACGGATCGACTCTTTAAGGGCTTCGCTATCCAGCGCGCCTTTGTGATATTCGATGTTGGTATAGCCTGCTGCGCGAAGGTTATCCACGGCTTTCTGGTGTACGCCTTCCACCAGCAGGAATTTAATCTTGTCTTTATCCAGTGATACTTTTGCCATTTCCCGACCCTATTTTTAGAACTGATGTTGTGCTGTGTGATAAGACACCCTTCTGCCAAAATATCAAAAAATACGGGCGGGGCAATATAAACGATTGCGCACTCATCTGGTCAAAAAAGGAATAAGCCATAGCTGGCAGCAGAAAATGCTAAGTAGAAGAGAGAACCAGGAATGAAAAGTAGACAGTTGTTAATAATGTGACATATGTCACCAAATTTGGCGTTAGATTATTTTGTCATTTTTTATTCATTTTAAGGGGCGCTAATGCGCCCCGGTCATATCATTTCACAATGGTTTTCACGCCATCGGCTGTACCAATCAACGCAACATCTGCGCCACGGTTAGCAAACAGGCCGACAGTCACGACACCAGGTATGCCGTTAATTGCATTTTCCAATGCAATTGGCTCGACAATGCTCAGGCCATAAACATCAAGAATGATGTTGCCGTTATCGGTCACCACACCCTGGCGGTATTCAGGGCGGCCGCCCAGTTTGACCAGTTGGCGAGCCACACAACTACGTGCCATTGGAATCACTTCAACCGGCAGAGGGAAGTTACCAAGAATACCCACTTGCTTGGACGCATCAGCAATGCAGATAAACTTTTCCGCCACAGACGCGATGATTTTTTCGCGGGTAAGAGCGGCACCACCGCCTTTGATCATTTGCATCTGGCCGTTGATCTCATCTGCGCCATCTACGTAGATGCCCAGTGAGTCCACTTCGTTAAGATCGTAAACCGTGATACCAAGGCTTTTCAGTTTGGCGGTAGAAGCGTCGGAGCTAGAAACAGCGCCATCAATTTGATGCTTGATAGTCCCGAGAGCATCAATAAAGTGCGCGGCAGTTGAGCCAGTACCCACACCAACGATCGTGCCTGGTTGCACATATTGTAATGCTGCCCAGCCGACTGCTTTTTTCAGTTCATCCTGCGTCATGGTTTTTTGCCTGTGCTGTGAAAACTGACGCGCATTATAGAGCAAGCTTCAAAAAAATGTCCTGCGATTGCCGTAATACTCAGGCGAACTTTGCGGTTTTGGTCTGGATCAGCGGCAAATTTATGTCATAGTGCGGGGATAACAAAAACAGGAGTTAGCTAACAACAATGAAACGCCCGGACTATAGAACGCTACAGGCGCTGGATGCAGTCATTCGTGAACGAGGATTTGAGCGCGCGGCACAAAAGCTCTGCATTACTCAATCAGCCGTTTCACAGCGTATCAAGCAACTGGAAAATATGTTCGGCCAACCGTTGTTAGTGCGCACCGTGCCACCCCGTCCAACCGAACAAGGGCAAAAGTTACTGGCGTTGTTACGCCAGGTCGAACTGCTTGAAGAAGAGTGGTTGGGCGATGAACAAACGGGCTCCACGCCACTGCTGCTTTCGCTTGCGGTGAACGCCGACAGTCTGGCAACCTGGTTGCTGCCGGCACTCGCGCCTGTTCTGGCAGACTCCCCTATCCGCCTTAATCTTCAGGTTGAAGATGAAACCCGAACGCAAGAACGCCTGCGTCGCGGTGAAGTGGTCGGTGCGGTGTCCATTCAGCCACAGCCGCTGCCAAGCTGCCTGGTCGACCGACTCGGTGCGCTAGATTATCTGTTTGTCGGTTCGAAAGATTTTGCAGCGCGCTATTTCCCGAACGGCGTCACGCGTTCAGCGCTGCTAAAAGCCCCTGCCGTCGCGTTTGACCATCTCGACGACATGCATCAAGCGTTCTTACAGCAAAATTTCGATTTGTCGCCGGGCAGCGTGCCGTGCCACATTGTTAACTCGTCGGAAGCCTTCGTACAACTGGCGCGCCAGGGAACCACATGTTGCATGATTCCGCATCTGCAAATTGAAAGAGAGATTAACAACGGTGAGCTGATTGACCTGACACCGGGGCTGATGCAACGCCGGATGCTTTACTGGCACCGCTTTGCGCCAGAAAGCCGCATGATGCGTAATGTGACCGATGCACTGCTTGAATACGGACATAAAGTTCTACGACAGGACGCAGAATAGAAAAAGGCCGCTAATATTTAGCGGCCTTCTTGTTTTGTCGGATGACGCTAACGCTTATCCGACTTACATTTTACGATTTTGTAGGGTGGGTAAGCGCAGCGCCATCCACCATTTATTGTGCAGACTGCTCGCTCTTAGCGCGTTCGAGTTCAAACACCACATCAACCTGATCGTCAAACTGAATTGTTTGCTGATCGTAGGTATCCTGGGCTGAAACCGGCGCAGCCGCGTCAGCTTTCATCATCCGTACCATCGGCGCGGGCTGGTAGTTAGAGACGTGGTAACGCACGCTATAAACTGGGCCCAACTTGCTGCTAAAGCCTTCGGCCAGCAGTTTTGCCTGGCGAACGGCATCGTCAATAGCGGCTTTACGTGCTTTGTCTTTATAAGCTTCCGGGTTTGCAACCCCCAGAGAAACAGAACGAATTTCGTTAAGACCCGCTTTTAATGCGCCATCAAGCAACTCGTTCATTTTGTCGAGTTTACGCAGCGTGACATCAACCTGACGCACGGCAATGTAGCCTTTAAGCTGCGTTTTACCATCTTTCAGGTATTCATATTCTGGTTGGGTACGAAGATTGGCAGCATTGATGTCTTTCTTCTCAATGCCACTTTGCTGCAAGAATGTCAGGTATTGTGCAACGCGATCGTCAGCCTGTTTTTTAGCTGATGCAGCATCTTTGGCTGACACATTAACTTCGATTGCGAGCTTAGCAATGTCAGGAACAGCATCCACGCTTGCGGTGCCGGATGTCACGACATGTGGGCCATTTGGCAACTCATCGGCCAACGCCGGAACCGAACCTAATCCCACTAAAGCGGCTAATGCCAGGGTTTTAAACTTCACTGTAATTCCTCCATGCTACATTCCACTGTCATTACGTCTGCAAAATACACTGACGTCTGGCTGCAAGCTTAGCCTGGAATAGTCAGTTGTCTATCAGATAAAGGCTAATTAACCTATCAGCGATGCAATGTGGCGAACCCCGTCAGACGCAAGCTGCAACGCGATAACCCACATCACCACGCCAACCACACCATTAATAATACGCTGCGCTTTCGCGGTACGCAGGCGCGGTGCCAGCCATGCCGCCAGCAGTGCCAGACCATAAAACCACAGAACAGACGCACTCACGGTACCTAATGCAAACCAGCGTTTCGGTTCATCAGCCAGTTGCCCGCCGAGACTCCCCAGCACCACAAAAGTATCCAGATAAACATGCGGATTAAGCCAGGTCACCGCCAGTACGGTGGCGATAATTTTCCAGCGCCCTTGCTTCATCACCTCAGCCGACGCCAGCTCAACGCTGCTGCTCATCGCGGTACGCAATGCGCCCCAGCCATACCACAAGAGGAATGCCACACCGCCCCACGTGACGATAGCCAGCAGCCATGGCGATTGCATCAGCAGCGCGCTACCGCCAAATATCCCACCGCAAATCAGCACTACATCGCTAATTGCGCAAAGAGAAGCAATCATCAGATGATATTGGCGGCGAATGCCCTGGTTCATCACAAACGCATTTTGTGGCCCCAGCGGCAGGATTAACGCAGCGCCCAATGTAAGACCTTGAAAGAAATAAGATAACACGGTGATTCACTCTTCAATGTTTAGCGATTGAGGAAGAGTGTAATGAGGAATAATTATTAGAGGAAATGGATAATATTAATGGCTTATTAGTATGGCTAATAATAATCAGGCCAGCCGAAGCTGGCCGAGAAAATCATTCTTATGCAGCTTCTGCTTCTTTCACACGTTTGAAATTCACATCCATTTGCGGATAAGGGAAGCTGATCCCCTGTGCATCAAACTCGCGTTTAATGCGTTCCAGCACATCCCAATAGACATTTTGCAGGTCACCACTGTTGCTCCAGGCACGTACCACAAAGTTAATGGTTGATGGCCCAAGCTCATTGAGGCGCACGGTGATTTCGCGGTCTTTTAGCACACGCTCATCGCTGGTGATGATATCTGTCAGGATTTGCTTAACTTTATCGATATCCGAATCGTACGCCACGCCGATGATAAATTCGTTGCGGCGCACCGGTTCGCGGGAGAAGTTAATAATATTGCCGGCGATAATTTTACCATTTGGCACGACAACGATTTTGCCGTCTACAGTGCGCAAAGTGGTGGAGAAAATCTGCACATTCAGTACCGAGCCTGCAATACCGCCGAGATCAACATATTCACCCGCGCGGAATGGGCGGAAGGTAACCAGCAAGACGCCTGCCGCAAGGTTAGAAAGCGAACCTTGCAATGCCAGGCCAATGGCTAAACCTGCGGCACCGAGCACAGCGATAACGGACGCAGTCTGTACGCCAACGCGCCCCAGCGCGGCAATTAATGTAAATGCGATGATGCCGTAACGCACCAGAGCGGAAAGGAAATCAGCTACCGTCGCATCAATACCACGCGCCAACATCACACGGTTAATAGTATTGGAAACCACGCGAGCCACGATCATCCCGACGATGATTATCGCAATCGCCGCCACAATGTTGACCGCATAGCTCAGCAGTAACGCCTGGTTGCGCACCAGCCAGCCTCCAGCATTATTAATACTGTCTACTACGTTGAGATCTTCCATTCACGGTTCCTTGTCATTACTGATTTTTGCGCCTGAAAGGCACAACAGAGAGTTTAAAGGGTAAACAAAACAACCGAATATGCCAAGTTGCTCACAAATTTGGCCGAAAAAAACCCGCACGTGGCGGGTTTAAAGAGTGAATAAATGCAGCGAGGTATCAGATAGCGTGAGTAAAGGTGCGAGAAATCACATCCTGTTGCTGCTCACGCGTGAGTGCATTAAAACGCACCGCGTAGCCGGAAACACGAATGGTCAGCGTCGGGTAGTTTTCCGGGTGTTCAACGGCATCAAGCAACATTTCCCGGTTCATGACGTTAACATTCAGATGCTGCCCACCTTCAGTTCGCACATCGTGATGGAAATAACCATCCAGCAAACCCACCAGGTTTAACTGGCGCACGGCGTCATCACGCCCTAATGCCGCAGGAACAATCGAGAAAGTATAAGAGATACCATCTTTGGCGTAGCTGAACGGCAGTTTGGCTACCGACGTTAATGAAGCCACCGCACCTTTCCGATCCCGTCCGTGCATTGGATTCGCCCCTGGTGCAAATGGCATTCCGGCACGGCGACCATCCGGTGTGTTACCCGTTTTTTGCCCATACACCACGTTTGAAGTGATCGTCAGGATCGACTGAGTCGGCACCGCATTGCGATAAGTTGGCAGCGCCTGGATCTTCTTCATAAAGCGCTCAACCAGATCGCAGGCAATGGCATCAACACGATCGTCATTATTACCGTATTGCGGGTACTCCCCTTCAATCACGAAATCTACTGCCAGCCCGCTTTGGTCACGCACCGGTTGCACCGTCGCGTATTTGATCGCGGAAAGCGAGTCCACCGCCACCGAGAGCCCGGCAATACCACATGCCATCGTGCGATAAACATCCCGGTCGTGCAGCGCCATCAGCGAGGCTTCGTAGCTGTATTTATCGTGCATATAGTGGATGAGATTGAGCGCCGTGATGTATTGCGCTGCCAGCCAGTCCATAAAGTGATCGAGGCTGCTCATCACCGTTTCATAATCCAGAACATCGTCCAACAACATCGGCATTTTCGGGCCGACCTGGATTTTGAGTTTTTCATCCATGCCGCCGTTGATGCAATACAACAGCGTTTTTGCCAGGTTAGCGCGTGCACCAAAGAACTGCATCTGTTTGCCAATCACCATTGGGCTGACACAGCAGGCAATCGCATAATCATCACTGTCAAAATCACAGCGCATTAGATCGTCATTTTCATATTGCAAAGACGAGGTTTCGATAGAGACTTTTGCTGCATACACTTTGAATGGTTTCGGCAACGCCTCCGACCACAGAATCGTCAGGTTCGGCTCTGGTGCAGGCCCCATAGTGTAAAGCGTGTTGAGGTAGCGATACGCATTTTTGGTGACCAGTGTGCGCCCATCCAATCCCATACCACCAATGACTTCTGTCGCCCAGATTGGGTCGCCGGAAAACAACGAGTCGAACTCTGGCGTACGCAAGAAGCGCACCATACGGATCTTCATAATAAAATGATCGACCAGCTCTTGTGCCTGCAACTCAGTCAGCAAGCCCGCTTTCAGATCGCGTTCAATATAAATATCGATAAACGTGGTGGTACGGCCCAGCGACATCGCCCCACCATTTTGCGATTTCACCGCGGCCAGATAAGCAAAATAGAGCCATTGCAGCGCTTCTTGTGCATTGTTGGCTGGACGTGAAATATCAAAGCCATAGTTCGCCGCCATCTCCTGGATTTGTAACAGTGCGCGGCGATGTTCAGACAACTCTTCACGCAGACGTATCACTGCTTCCAGTTTTTCACCGCGCTCAAGCTGGCCCTGTAGATCGGCAAACTGTAATTCCCGCTCGCGTACCAGATACGCAATCCCGTAGAGCGCCACACGGCGGTAATCACCGATAATACGACCACGACCATAACCGTCCGGTAAGCCGGTCAGCACGCCCGATTTACGGCAGCGCAGAATATCCGGTGAATAAACGTCAAATACCCCCTGGTTATGGGTTTTACGCAGTGAGGTGAACTGGTATTCGAAGTCTGCATCCATTTCACGACCATAAGCTTCGAATGAGCTTTTGATCATATTGATGCCGCCATACGGATGGAGGGCACGCTTCAGCGGTTTATCGGTTTGCAAACCAACAATTTTCTCACGCTCTTTGAGAATATAACCCGGTGCATGGGCCGTAATCGTGGTGGCAATATTGGTGTCGAAATCCACCGGGGCATGGGTGGCATTTTCGATACGAATACCGTCCATGACCTTTTCCCACAGCGCAGTTGTCGCTGGAGTTGCACCCGCTAAGAATGATTCATCACCCTCATACGGTGTATAGTTCTGCTGGATAAAATCCCGAACATTAATTGTCTTTTTCCATTCTTCGCCCGAAAACTGCTGCCAGGCATGGGAATAATTATCGTTGGTAATATCAATATCCACTTTCATTACTTCATTCCTTTGTACCAGATGATTAATTCAGACGTATTCTGCGAGATGGCATTCTCTACCTAAATGCAAAGCATCAAACGCAATCATTTTTTCTTCATTGGTGGGAATAACAGCTAAATTGACCGGCGACTGTGAGCAGGAAATAACACGTTCACCAATTCGGTTAGGCTGGTTATTTTTATCTACATCCATTTCAATACCAAAAACGCGTAACCGCTCGGCGACCAGGCGACGAATAAGTATTGAGTTCTCACCAATACCGCCGGTAAAAATAACGCCATCAAAACGTTTTAACGCAGCGACATGTGCACCAATTGTTCGGGTAATACGATGGACAAATGTTTTTATTGCTAATTGCGCCCGTATATCACCATTGTGCCAGGCATTTTCCAGCGTACGTAAATCAGATGACTGACCTGAAAGACCCAGTAGCCCTGACTCTTTATTGGCGACCTGCTCAAGATCATCCATCGATTGCCCTGTCTGACGAGCAAGCCAGGCCATTGCGCCAAAATCCACGTCACCACAACGTGTGCCCATAATCAGCCCTTCGAGAGGCGTCATGCCCATTGAAGTGTCGACGCTCGCACCATTCTGAACCGCACAAACCGAAGCTCCATTTCCTAAGTGAGCAATCACCAACCCCGAGTCTTCTGGCCTAAGACCTAATAACTCACATGCCTGCTGCGCTACGTAACGATGTGAAGTTCCATGGAACCCATAGCGGCGCACACCGTACTCTTCAAAGTAACGATATGGCAAACCGTACAGATAAGCTTCGGGCTTTAGCGTCTGGTGGAAACTGGTATCAAATACCGCGACTTGAGGAAGGCCCGGAAAACGAAGCCGTGCAGACTCCACGCCGTGTAAATTGGCATAATTGTGCAGCGGAGCCAAAGGTGAAACCTGGCGAATTTTGTCTATAACGTCATCGGTAATTAATACAGACTCGCTAAATAAAGAACCACCGTGAGCAATACGGTGGCCAACAAAGGCCACACTATCAATTAAATGACGCTTCTCAAGTTCAGCAGATATTGCCGCCAGTGCCTCTTCATAATTCTGGTGAGCCAGAATAACTGGCTCTCCATCATTGACCGTTAAAAATGCATGTTCGGTATTAATACCTTCACAAATTCCAGATAAAAGCACATCGCAAGTTTCTGCATCTAACACTGAAAACTTAACCGAAGAAGAACCACAGTTAATCGTCAACACTACCGGGTATTCATTCATTTTAAATTCCACTCATCCTGAGTAAGTAATTAAATAAGCTTGTAAACAATATTAAGAATGGTCAGCAAACCAATTACTGTGACAAAAATGTTTTCGGTTCTGCCTTTATATTTCGCCAGAGCAGGGGTTTTGCGAATGGCATACATTGGCAGCAGGCAAAGCAGAGAGGCAATAATTGGTGCGCCCATCGCTTCAATCAAATCGAGGATGTTCGGGTTAGCATAAGCCACAACCCAGGTCGACCCCATGATAAAGACCATACTGATAAGATTGAGTTTTCCCCCAGAGACTTTGGTTTTATCGCCCTTATAGCCAAACTTGAGAACCAGACCGTTAAGCCCTTCGAGGGTGCCAAGATAGTGGCCGAAGAAGGATTTGAAGATAGCGACCAGGGCAATAATCGACGCGCCATACTCAAGTGTGGTTGCAAAGGTAGACTTAGAACCAGACATCGATGAGAAGTGGTTTGCCAGATAAGAAAGCACCGGAATATTTTGCGCTTTAGCTTCAGCCATATTTTGTGGAGAGAGCGTGAACAGGCAGCTGAAGGCGAAGAACATCACAACGGCCACCATTAACATGCTGGCACGGGAGATAATTTTGGAGCATTTGTCTTCGGTGTACTGCCTGCCGAAGTCCTGCTCATACTCTTCGCGTTTAGAAACTACAAACGAGGAGACAATCGGCGAGAAGTTAAAGGAGAAGACCATGATAGAAATACCGAGCCATACGGTCACCAGAATGCCGTCACTGCCGGTAAAGGAAATATCGCTGAGACTCACCTGGTCGATAACCGCAGAGTTCCAGTAAGGGATCAGCGAGACAGAAATCAGGATCAGGCAGGCAATGAACGGGAACACCAGATAGCTCATGACTTTGACCATCAGGTCTTTGCCAAAATAGATAACAAAAGCCATCAATAGCAGCAGGAACAGCGCTACTACACCGCGGTTTAGCGGCATGAGTTGCAACTGGTTTTCCCAGAAAGTCATAAAGGTGTTGGTAATAGTAACGCCGTAAATCCACAGCAGCGGGCAAATGGCGAAGAAGTACAGGAAGGTAATGACCACACCACCAGTCTTACCAAAATGCTCTTCTACCGTTTCGGTAATATTTCCAGAAGGGTTGCTGCCTGAAAGACACAGGCGTGCTAGTGCGCGGTGGCAATAAAATGCAATGGGATAGGCCAGGAACAACATAATCAATATTGGAATTAAGCCACCGTAACCTGCACGAATAGGGAAAAATAAAACTCCGGCGCCGATAGCGGTGCCAAATAAGCCTAATGTCCAGGTAGTGTCAGATTTACGCCACTGCGATACAGCTTTTTGGCCAATAATAGTTGCGTCAGTATTACTCATAATAGAGTTCCTTTAATAATTCAATATCCGTTATATTCCGGGCTACACATTTATTATTCTGAGTGCAACCCGAATTAGTTGGCTATATCAAATATCTGCTGATCCTGTGATTTGCGAAACACGCGAGAGATCGATGTTTCCGCCGGAGATAATACTTACTGTTTTACGGCCTTTAATATAGTGATCCAATTTGCCACTTAATAAAGCCGCCGTGGCCAGAGCACCAGCGCCTTCAGTAACAACTTTATTGCGTTGGATTAACGCCACCATACTGTTGCGAATTTCATCTTCACTGACTAAAACAATGTCGGTAACTAATTTCTTCACTATTTCATAGGTTATTCTGCCCGGACGAGAAACATCGCAGCCATCGGCTAATGTACCTGAAGTACGGTGTGCCATCAGTTCGCCTTTATAAAATGATGCGGCCATACCATGCACATTTTCAGCCTGCACACCGATAATATTAATTGTCGGGTTAATTGATTTAATCGCCAGCGCTATACCCGCGATTAAGCCACCACCGCCAATCGGCACGATAACGTTATCGACATCATATAAATCTTCAAGAATCTCGAGGCCGATGGTGCCTTGCCCGGCAATAACATGTTCATCATCATACGGCGGTATGAAAATACGCCCTTCCATCTCAACAATTTCGCTGACCTTAGCGATGGTGTCGTTGAAGTTATCACCGTGCATCACTACCTGCGCGGAGTAATCAGTAGTTGCTGCCACTTTAGATTTCGGTGCACCGTTAGGCATCACCACCTTGCCATCGATGCCCAGAATGGCGCAGGAAAGTGAAACCCCTTGCGCGTGGTTGCCAGCAGAACAAGCCACTACCCCTTTTTTTCTTTCTTCTTCAGTTAAGGAGCTAAGTTTATTAAAAGCACCGCGTATTTTAAATGAACCGGTACGCTGCATATTTTCAAATTTCAAAAATATCTCGCCCTTGCAGCATTCACTAAGGTAATTAGAACGAGGCATTCCTGTTTTATATATATATCCAGCGAGTCTTTTTTTTGCTTCAAGAACATCAATAATAGTTACAGGAAGTTCATAGTCGATATGCATGTTGACCTCAACATTAAAAAGCTAAAACAATACAGGAGGTGACTGCTTATTAAATCAATCGCCTTGAATAAGTTATATATTTATCAATTACTGAATTATGCTAAGCAACTTCAGTTAATTGATTAAATTGAAAATGGCTACGCAACGAGTGTTTTTTGGCAAGCTCAACTAATGTGGCTGCAGAATGATTAATTCGGTAATTTTTAGACCACACCGCAGCATAGCGAGCAATAGGTAATTTATCTTCAACTGGAATTTTTATAAATTGGTTAGAACCAAATGGGGCAATCATATCTCGAGGGATTACCGTCAGGAAGTCGGCATTCAACACTAAATTATAAATAGTCACTACCGAATCAGTTTTAACGATGTTTTCGCTTTTAATATTGTTCTTTTGTAGCGTAGTAAGGAGTTCGCTGTAATATCCCATTTCCGTTTGCGGCAAGACCCATTGTTCATGGCTCAGAGCACTTAGCGTAGTCGTTCCTTTGACTACCCGTGTTCGGTTCGCGACCAGAATGAATTCTGACTCAAACAGCGGCTCAATATGGAGATCCTGCAATAGCATTTCATCACTCAACGTACCGATAGCAAAATCCAGACGACCATCACGGATTGCGGGCAAGAATGAGGAAAGCTGGGCTTCAAACATTGATACCTGAGATTGCGGAAAGAGCCCTTTAAACTCTTTCATCATGCCGGGCAAAAAAGTAAAACCGATCAGGGAAGGATAGCCAAATGATACATCACAGACAGTATTGCCAATCATTCGACTCATTTCGCTGCACATATTTCTCAGTTCACGCGTGATGGATTCTGAGTATGTCAGTAACACTTTGCCTGCTTCGGTTAATATTACGCCGGTATTTTTTCTAATGATGATCTCTAAGCCGAAATAAGCTTCCATCTCACTAATAACTTTACTGACTGCTGGTTGTGAGAGGCCAAGCTGTTTTGCCGCAGAACCAAATGAACCACTTCTGACAACTTCCTGGAATACCATCAGGTGTTGTGTCTTTGGTAACGAATTATTGTCCATGAAGTTCTGCGCTCAATTTACTTTCCATGCAGAAGATCATAACGAATTGCACACAGGATGTTATGTGGCTTGACTCACAAATACTTGAGAGTTAATTGCATATAGAGCAATCAACTAAATTAAATACTTTAAAAACAGATAGATACAAAAAACAATTAGCCTTTAATATGATAAACATCAACCTTAAGCACCCTAATAAAATTAAGTTATGGAGATAATTTAATCATATAAGTTTAAATAAGCAGCTGTTCATACTGCATTTTATAATAGCAAGAGAAGATTTATCTTAGGTTTTAAAGTGAAATATAAACTAATCGTGTTATTTTTAAAAATTAATTAATGCACCCAACCTGTTTATTTGAGCATTTAATGAACTTAAATAAAGGGTTTATTGGATTATGAGCAGTGAGTTTAACGGAATATTTCATTTTAAATATTGAGATATAAACGATTGCTTTCTCATTACTGTCGTAAAAAAACCCGCACAAGGCGC
>NZ_LXEO01000044.1 GCF_001654865.1 Buttiauxella noackiae ATCC 51607
CGGCATTGCGCACAAGGCGGGTTTTTCGGTACAGCAATTAAGCTACAAAGATTACAGAACGTCTACTGCGTTCAGTTCTTTGAAAGCTTGCTCCAGACGGGTGATCATGGAAGTCTGTGCAGAACGCAGCCATACGCGCGGATCGTAGTATTTCTTGTTCGGCTGGTCTTCGCCTTTCGGGTTGCCCAACTGACCTTGCAGATACGCTTCGTTAGCTTTGTAGTAGCTCAGGATACCTTCCCAAGTTGCCCACTGGGTATCGGTATCGATGTTCATTTTGATAACACCGTAGCTCACGGAATCTTTGATTTCTTGAGCAGTAGAACCAGAACCGCCGTGGAATACGAAGTTCAGGGAGTTGTGCGGCAGGTTGTGTTTCTTAGAAACATAATCCTGAGAATCACGCAGGATAGTCGGGGTCAGAACCACGTTACCTGGTTTGTAAACACCGTGCACGTTACCAAAAGAAGCAGCGATGGTGAAACGTGGGCTGATTTTGCTCAGTTCAGTATAAGCGTAATCAACGTCTTCTGGCTGAGTGTACAGCGCAGAAGCATCCATATGGCTGTTGTCTACGCCATCTTCTTCGCCGCCGGTGCAACCCAGTTCAATTTCCAGAGTCATGCCCATTTTGGACATACGCTCCAGGTATTTAGAGCTGATCGCGATGTTTTCTTCCAGAGACTCTTCAGACAGGTCGATCATGTGAGAAGAGAACAGTGGTTTGCCGGTAGCTGCGAAGTGTTTTTCACCCGCGTCTAACAGGCCATCGATCCACGGCAGCAATTTCTTCGCGCAGTGGTCAGTGTGCAGGATTACTGGCACGCCGTAATGTTCAGCCATCTGGTGTACGTGATGTGCGCCAGAGATAGCACCCAGGATTGCAGCGCCCTGAGGAACGTCAGTTTTCACGCCTTTACCAGCGATGAATGCAGCGCCACCGTTAGAGAACTGAACGATAACTGGAGCTTTAACTTTCGCAGCAGTTTCCAGTACAGCGTTGATAGAGTCGGTGCCTACGCAGTTAACTGCTGGCAGAGCAAAGTTGTTCTCTTTTGCTACCTGGAAAACTTTCTGTACGTCATCACCAGTGATAACACCAGGTTTTACGAAATCAAAAATTTTAGACATGTTACGTTGTCCTGTATCGTTGGCCGTTAGAAAAAACGATGAGTCGCCCGCATTTGCAAACGACTAAAAAACAACGGGCAGGAAACCCTGCCCGTAATCATTACTTCTTAGCGCGCTCTTCAAGCATCGCTACTGCTGGCAGAACTTTACCTTCCACGAATTCGAGGAATGCGCCGCCGCCAGTGGAGATGTAGGAGATTTTGTCAGCAATACCGAACAGGTCGATTGCTGCCAGAGTGTCACCGCCGCCTGCGATAGAGAATGCTTCGCTGTCTGCAATTGCATTAGCAACGATTTCAGTACCTTTACGGAAGTTCGGGAATTCGAACACGCCAACCGGGCCGTTCCACAGAATGGTTTTTGCATTCTTCAGGATTTCAGCCAGTTGTGCTGCAGATGCATCACCGATATCCAGAATCTGCTCGTCAGCTTTCACATCGTTTACAGATTTCAGAGTTGCAGTAGCAGTCTCAGAGAACTCAGTTGCAACGCGAACGTCAGCAGGTACTGGGATATCACAGATAGTCAGCAGGCGTTTAGCTTCGTCAACCAGGTCTGCTTCGTACAGAGATTTGCCTACGTTGTGGCCTTGAGCAGCAACGAAGGTGTTCGCGATGCCACCACCAACAATCAGCTGGTCAGCGATTTTGGACAGGGAATCAAGAACAGTCAGTTTGGTAGAAACTTTAGAACCGCCAACGATAGCAACCATTGGACGAGCTGGTTCTTTCAGTGCTTTACCCAGTGCGCTCAGCTCTTCAGCCAGCAGCGGGCCTGCACAAGCGATGTCTGCAAATTTGCCAACGCCGTGAGTAGAAGCCTGTGCGCGGTGAGCAGTACCGAAAGCGTCCATTACGAATACGTCACACAGTGCAGCGTATTTTTTAGACAGAGTTTCGTCGTCTTTCTTTTCGCCTTTGTTGAAGCGAACGTTTTCCAGAACAACCAGTTCACCTTCAGCAACTTCAACGCCGTCGAGGTAATCTTTAGCCAAACGAACCGGGGAAGACAATTTGTCTTTCAGGTAGTTAACAACCGGCAGCAGAGAGAATTCTTCGTTGTACTCGCCTTCAGTCGGACGACCCAGGTGAGAAGTTACCATCACTTTAGCGCCTTGCTTCAGGGCCAGTTCGATAGTTGGCAGTGATGCACGAATACGTGCGTCAGATGTCACTTTCCCTTCTTTAACTGGTACGTTCAAATCTGCACGGATCAGAACGCGCTTACCAGCCAGATCCAGATCGGTCATCTTAATTACAGACATGGTGAATCCTCTCGTTGATTCTTAAAGTTTTGCGAACGCATATGCGCTCTACCTGAAACCACTTGCGGCCATGACTAACGTCGTGTCGAGCATTCGGTTAGCAAAGCCCCATTCATTATCACACCAGACTAAAGTTTTAATCAGATGTTGCCCACTGACCCGGGTTTGTGTGCCATCAATAATGGCACTATGCGGATCGTGGTTAAAATCAGTCGAGACCAACGGTAATTCCGTATAGTCAACTATACCATGAAATGAATCTCGTGCTGCTTTTTGCAGCAACTTGTTGACTTCATTGGCTTTAACTGCATTTTTCACCGTCACGCTTAAATCTATCGCTGTGACGTTGATGGTAGGAACACGTACCGCAATTGCTTCAAAACGATCGTTAAATTTCGGGAAAATACGTGTGATACCAGCAGCAAGACGCGTATCAACGGGAATAATAGACTGGCTGGCGGCACGGGTGCGGCGCAAGTCTGGATGATAGGCGTCAATAACTTGTTGATCATGCATGGCCGAATGAATGGTGGTCACTGTGCCCCACTCAATACCGTAAGCATCATCAAGCAGTTTGATAATTGGAATGATGCAGTTTGTGGTGCAAGAAGCATTTGAAACAATGCGATGTTCAGCAACCACACTTTCATGATTCACACCGTAAACAACGGTGGCGTCGAGGTCGTTACCGCCAGGATGAGAGAAGAGGACTTTTTTAGCACCAGCGGCAAGATGAGCCTCACCGTCTGCACGGGAGCCAAACACACCAGTGCAATCGAGCACCACATCAACGCCCAGTTCACGCCACGGCAAATTAGCAATTTGCGGTTCGTGCAAAATACGGATGGCGTCGTCGCCTACCCATAACTGGTCACGCTCCTGACGGACGTCCCAGGCGAAGCGACCATGGCTGGTGTCATACTTCAACAGATGCGCCATACCCGCAGCATCAGCCAGTTCATTGATTGCTACGACGGTAATTTCCGCACGGCGACCGGATTCGTACAAAGCACGTACCACGTTGCGCCCAATGCGACCGAAGCCATTAATTGCTATGCGTACGGTCATATCTCTCCTGCCAGAATCCCTGAGACTAAGTGGCTGACAGAGTAATCCAGCAATCGTCTGAGGGGAATCCTCGCACTATTGAAACTGCATTTGTTTGCTTAATTGTCGAACATTTAGTCGACTGAAACGCTTCAGCTATGGTAAGCGAAACGGGGAATAAATGGAACGTTACCCCAGGACAGGCAACTAATCTTCTGACGCAGGTCACATTTTCGATGGAATAACTGCAACGAATTAAAGGCTAAGGACGAATAGTAACCAGTATTGGCAAGCGGCCCTCATACTCACAGGCATTGGATCGAGACCGGATGTATACGACAGAGGACAAACGCCACCACCGGGCAGCATTTGTCCTTTAGGCACTCAATTATGCACTCAATTAAAATTCGATTCGTGCACCCAGATTGTAGCGGCGCCCTTCGACCAGCCCGTAATCGCCCCACGGACTGATACGTTGTGGGTCAGCATCAAATAGGTTGTAAACACCTGCCATAAGCTGGGTATTTTTGTTCAATTGATAACGCGCACCGAGATCAACCATCGTCCAGGCCTCGTAATCAATATGATCGCCAGTATCGCGGTTGCTGCTGCGATAATTCGCTTTGCTCCACAGATCCAACGCTTGTGTAGCCGACCAGGTCAGCGACAAGTTCGCCATATGACGTGGGAAGTCATTAAGCGCATAACCTTTATTAACGCCGGTTTTCTGTTCGCTATGGTTATAGGTGTAGTTCGCGTTGGCTTTTACGGTTTCAGTCACTTGCCAGTCGGCATTAAGCTCCACTCCATAGACATCAGCTTTACCGACGTTGAAGTATTTACTGATAGAGTCAGCTTGATAGCCGTTCATCTGGCACTGGTTAGTCGCCGTCGTTTCACAAATAGTCTCTTCGGATATTTTATCTTTGAATTGGGTATAGAAAACGGTGCCGTCTAACGCCAGCTTCTCTCCTGCCCAGTACAGACCCAGTTCAGAGTTGACGCTTTTCTCTGGTTTCAGGTCATCGTTACCCACGGTTAAATACGGGTATGGCGGTAATGAGCCACGTGGCGTCACGAAATCAGCGGAGGTTTCGCGCAATTCAGGTTTTTTATAGCCTGCGGATACACCGCCTTTCAGAGCCCAGGCGTCGGTAATCGCCCAGTTGCCATAAAGTTTTGGCGTGACGTGTGTGCCGAAATAGTTATCGCGATCCATACGTGCGGATGTAGTCAGCGTAAAGTCGCCAATTTGCCAACCATCTTCAGCGAACAGTGCCCAACCATTGCGGCTGATTTTGGTCACCGGCTCCACTCCTGGCGCTTCTTTACTGGAAACAGCAAATTGATCGTTCAACTCTTCGCGAGTGAAATTAGCGCCGATGGTTAACTTATGGCTATCTAACGTGAAGGTCGTCTGGCTGTTGGCAACGTAGTTTTCAGTCTTAATGTACTGCGGAGCATCACCATCCAGACTGTACTTTGAGCGCCCTTTCTCGTAGTTGATGTAGTTTTTTGTTTCAATAGTGTCTTCAGCGTACCAACCGTTGTGGCTCAGTGTCAGCGCATCACGATCAAACCTCCACATCCAGGGCGCATTATCACGGTTCTTCTTTTGTTCCCCAGAGACAACATTGAGGTCAAATAAGTTTGTTTCGTTAGCTGCAAGGCCTACGGTCATATCGACAGACTTGCGATCGTTTTTGCTGAAATAGTTGTCACGATTGTCATCACGGCGATTGAGCCAGTCAGCGGCAATGCTCACACCCAGCACATCCGGCACAATAGGCCCCATCGCGAACAAATTCATCTGGTTGGTGTTACCGAATGAACTGTCTTCCTGAATGAACGTATTAGCCGCCAACGCCCCGGTCCAGTCAGCCACACCGTAAGGCTTTTTGGTGATGACGTTAACCACACCACCAATCGCATCTGAGCCATACAACGATGACATCGGCCCACGAATCACTTCAATTCGCTCGATAGCTTCCATCGGTGGCAGGAAATTAACTTCAGCACCAATATCTTGCCCATAGGGGCGTGATTCACCGGTATTTTGTTTGACACTGTTGACCATAAACGCGGTATAGCTTGAGTCCATACCTCGCATCATTATACTGCCGGTCGCCATATCACTCGAACCACTACCTATATTAACGCCTGGTAAATCCTGAATGGCTTCGGCAACATTCCTGTTTGGTTTTTCATCGAGCTGTTTTCGATCAATTACGGAAATTGTAGCTGGGGCATCTTTTTTCTGTTGAGAAAAACCCGATGCCGTCACCACCATTTGATCTTCATTTTCGTTAAGAGAAGAGCTATTTTCCTCGGCTAACACTGTAAGCATTGAGCCTCCAGCCAGCACCGCTATTCCTGCCACTGTTCGTGCCAACACCAACCGCTTATTATTTCCCATTTTTTAATTACCTGAGATATTGAAAAAAGCCTACCGACCCTGTGAATTTTCACCACAGGGCTTTATTATTCTTTTAATTAAAATTGAGTTAGATTTTGTCGAGATCGACTTTAATAATGTAATCCGGTTTTTTGCCCATATCCTTTTCCCCCTGCTTCACGCTGGCATAAAGAGTGCGGCTATCAGCTGAAAGCGCAAGACTATTAGGCAAGGCCGATGTCGCGATGCTGGCTTTTACTTTGTAAGTGTCGCCGTCGACAACGCTTATCAGCTGTGCATTACGGTGAGTGATATAAACTTCGTTGCGACCACTGTTGTACATTACTGCCAGAGAATTAATTACCTTGATGCGATCAATGATTTTGCCGTCTTCTAGTGAAACCACCAAAACATCGGATAAATCAGGATCGGTAATAAATGCACGCTCTTTTTTATTATCCAGCGCGATATTTAAGAAGAAGTGTTTTTTCTGCGGCTCAACTTTAACTCTTGAGATAATTTTATTATCGCTGGCATCAAGCGTAATAAATTCCCCACTGCCGTTTACAGCATAAACTCGCCCTTTGCTTTCATCGACAGCCAGCCCGGTTGGATATTCACCCATATTTTCAATGGTCGCAATATGCTGCTGTTTTTGCGTGTCGATAACCCAAATAATACCTTTCTGAGTAACACCTGATACATATAAGCGTTGGCGTTTTTTATCAAGCGCCATTTCACGGGTGTGAACGATTTCTTTAGGATTACTGATATCACTCAGTTGAACCGTTTTAATTTCTTTATCAGTGCGTGTATCGATAAGCGTAACGGCCCCTTCAAGGGTGTTACCGATATACAAAATATGGTTTTCTTCATCCAGCACAGTGGCAAATGCGCGTCGCTTAGTAGTAATTTTTCCGGTGGCTACCAGCGTATCTGGATTCAATTTATAGACCAGGCCATCAGTTTTATCTTTATCAAATGAAGGGGCTGAGGCGGCGAACAGAACGTTCTGAGAAGCATCATATGCCAACTCGTAAACCCCATTACCCGCTGGAACGGCAAGGAACTCTTTTTCGGGAAGCGGTTTCGCACAAACAGACAGGGAACTCATCAGCAGCGCAGCGGTTAAAGCAATGAAACCCGAATTCTTGTAGCCAGATAAAGTATGTCGATTCATTTACTTATATTCACATTAATTTACGTAATGCAAATGATAATGATTTTCACTCTCATGATCAATACAAATAAAGAGCCATTAGAGATTGCGGTAATGCTTTGTTTTAGAGAAATATTTAGATGCACACCGTGGATGAATGTAATGTCGAGGCAGGGAATTTTGATTTTAAGACGAGAGGATTTTCGTATCTGAAGCATTAAAGAAAAGGCCAGCATTGCTGGCCTTTTTCACATTACAGAACTGCTTTAGCCTGTTTCACCACATTCTCAACGGTGAAGCCAAACTCTTCGAACAGCTGCTCTGCTGGAGCAGACTCACCGAAGGTGGTCATACCCACAACCGCGCCGTTCAGGCCAACGTATTTGTACCAGTAGTCAGCGATGCTGGCTTCGATAGCAACACGCGCAGCAACGGCTTTCGGCAGCACGGCTTCACGGTACGCTGGATCTTGTTTGTCGAACGCATCGGTAGACGGCATGGAAACCACACGTGCTTTGATACCTTCAGCAGACAGCTGATCCCAGGCTGCAACAGCCAGTTCAACTTCAGAACCGGTCGCGATCAGGATCAGTTCCGGCTGGCCTGCACAATCTTTCAGAACGTATGCGCCGCGGGCGATATCCGCCAGCTGCTGTTCTGTACGATCCTGCTGTGCCAGGTTCTGACGAGAGAAGATCAGCGCGGTCGGGCCGTCGTGACGTTCTACTGCGTATTTCCACGCCACCGCAGATTCAACCTGGTCACATGGACGCCATGTGCTCATGTTTGGCGTTACGCGCAGGGCAGCAAGCTGCTCTACTGGCTGGTGAGTTGGGCCATCTTCGCCCAGACCGATTGAGTCGTGGGTATAGACCATCACCTGGCGTTGCTTCATCAGCGCGGCCATACGCACCGCGTTACGAGCGTATTCAACGAACATCAGGAAGGTAGAGGTGTACGGCAGGAAACCACCGTGCAGTGCAATACCATTCGCAATCGCCGTCATACCGAATTCACGTACACCGTAATGGATGTAGTTACCGGCCAGATCTTCGTTGATCGCTTTAGAACCAGACCAGATAGTCAGGTTAGACGGTGCCAGGTCAGCGGAACCGCCGAGGAATTCTGGCAGCAAGTGTCCGAATGCTTCGATGGTGTTCTGAGACGCTTTACGGCTAGCGATTTTCGCAGGGTTAGCTTGCAGGTTCTTGATGAACTCTTGCGCTTTAGCTGCGAAATCAGCAGGCATGTCGCCTTTCATACGACGGGTAAATTCAGCAGCTTCCTGCGGGAAGGCTTTCGCGTAGGCTGCGAACTTCTCGTTCCATGCCGCTTCTTTCGCCTGGCCTGCTTCTTTTGCATCCCACTGAGCGTAGATCTCAGACGGGATTTCGAATGGCGCGTGTTTCCAGCCAAGTTGCTCACGAGTCAGTGCGATTTCCGCATCACCCAAAGGTGCGCCGTGGGAATCGTGCGTACCGGCTTTGTTTGGTGAACCGAAACCGATGATGGTTTTGCACATCAACAGTGAAGGTTTGTCGGTAACGGCCTTAGCTTCTTCAACAGCGCGTTTGATGGCGTCTGCATCGTGACCGTCAACGCCGCGCACAACGTGCCAGCCGTAAGCTTCAAAGCGTTTCGCAGTATCGTCAGTGAACCAGCCTTCAACGTGGCCGTCGATAGAAATACCGTTGTCATCATAGAAGGCAACCAGTTTACCCAGACCCAGCGTACCGGCCAGTGAGCAAACTTCGTGGGAAATGCCTTCCATCATGCAGCCATCACCCAGGAATGTGTAGGTGAAGTGGTCCACGATGTCGTGACCAGGACGGTTGAACTGTGCTGCCATGGTGCGTTCAGCAATTGCCATACCCACTGCGTTCGCAACACCCTGACCCAGCGGGCCAGTCGTGGTTTCAACACCAGCGGTGTAGCCCACTTCCGGGTGACCCGGAGTTTTGGAATGCAGCTGACGGAAGTTTTTCAGTTCTTCAATCGGCAGGTCATAACCTGTGAGGTGCAGCAAGCTATAGATCAGCATTGAACCGTGGCCGTTAGACAGCACAAAGCGGTCACGGTCAGCCCATGCAGGGTTCTGCGGGTTATGGTTCAGGAAATCGCGCCACAGGACTTCGGCAATGTCTGCCATACCCATAGGGGCGCCCGGGTGACCGGATTTGGCTTTTTGTACTGCGTCCATGCTGAGTGCACGAATAGCATTGGCAAGCTCTTTACGAGAGGACATTTTGACTCCAGATCGGATGGTTGAAGGTCAGGCCTTGACTACTATGCGTTATGGGCTACGCCCAAAAAATTGCCATCAATGTACCGCAAGCCGTGTGCCATGTACATGGAGCATCCTTTTGTCCGGTTAAGAAATCTCTGGAACCTGCTCGCATGTTGCGCAAGTTGCTGCGCGAGTTTGGTTAACTTCTTTATACTGAAGCGACTAGCCAATGGTTTGTGGCTGAATCACCTCTGAGCAGTTATCACTAATTAAGGATATTGGCATGAAATTGCGCCCAATTTTATTAAGCCTGAGCGTTGCTGCCCTACTGAGCGGCTGCCAGAACATGGACTCTAACGGTCTGCTCGCTTCCGGTGCGGAAGCATTCCAGGCCTACACATTAAGTGATGCGCAGGTGAAAGAGTTAAGTGACAAATCTTGTGCTGAGCTCGACAGCAAGGCGAGCATCGCTCCAGCCAGCAGTGAATATGCTAAACGTCTCAGCAAGATTTCCTCAGCCCTGGGCGACAACATCAACGGCATGCCGGTGAACTACAAGGTGTACGTCACCAAAGATGTAAATGCCTTTGCGATGGCTAACGGCTGCATTCGCGTATATAGCGGCCTGATGGACATGATGAACGATAATGAAGTCGAAGCGGTTATCGGCCACGAAATGGGCCACGTCGCGCTGGGTCATGTGAAGAAAGGGATGCAAGTGGCGTTGGGCACCAACGCAGCACGCGTAGCGGCAGCCTCAGCAGGCGGTGTGATTGGCAGTCTGTCGCAGTCGCAGCTTGGTGATTTGGGCGAAAAACTGGTGAACGCGCAGTTCTCCCAGCGTCAGGAGTCTGAAGCCGATGACTACTCGTATGATTTGTTGAGAAAACGTGGAATCAACCCAATTGGCCTGGCGACCAGTTTTGAGAAGTTAGCGAAAGCAGAAGAAGGCCGCCAAAGCTCAATGCTTGATGACCACCCAGCTTCTGCAGAACGTGCGCAACATATTCGTGACCGTATGGCTGCGGATGGGCTGAAGTAATATAAAAGCGGTGGATGGCGCGATAGCGCCATCCGACACAAACAATTCTTTATTCGCCTTTCTTAGCAGCCTGGATATACAACATCTCCAGCGCCAAAGTCGCACCCGCCAGCGCGGTAATTTCGGACTGATCGTAAGCCGGAGAAACTTCCACAACATCCATACCAACGATGTTCAAGTCTTTCAAACCACGAACCAGTTTAAGCGCACGGTCAGTCGTCAGACCACCGATAACCGGAGTTCCTGTTCCTGGTGCGAAAGCCGGGTCGATACAGTCAATATCAAAGGTCAGGTACACCGGCATATCACCAACAATTTGCTTAACCTGCGCCAGCACATCGTCAACAGTGCGGTCATTCACCTGGCCTGCATCCAGCACGGTGAAACCATTGTCTTTATCGAACTCAGTACGGATACCAATTTGCACAGAGTGGTTCGGGTCGATCAAACCTTCTTTAGGTGCAGTGTAGAACATGGTGCCGTGGTCGAACTCGCAACCATTTGCATAGGTATCGGTGTGCGCATCAAAATGTACCAGTGCCATTTTACCAAAGTGCTTCGCATGGGCACGCAACAGCGGCAGAGTCACAAAGTGGTCACCACCGAAAGAGAGCATACGCTTGCCGGCAGCCAGTAATTTTTCTGCGTGAGCCTGCAGACGTTCGCTCATATCACGCGCATCACCGAAGGCGTAAACCAGGTCGCCGCAGTCAACAACGTTCAAACGCTCACGCACGTCGAAGTTCCACGGGAAGCGGTTGCCTTCCCATGCCAGATTAGTTGAAACCTGACGAATTGCCGCAGGGCCATGACGACCACCTGCACGGCCAGACGTTGCCGCATCAAAAGGAACGCCAGTGATAACCCAATCGGCATCGCTGTCGTATGGCATAAAGTTCAGCGGAAAACGTAAAAAACCGAAGGCATTGGATACCAGGGAATTGTCGTACTGATGGCCTAAGGTGCTCATGGTTTGACCTCACGATGATGGTAATTATTAGCAAAAAAAAGTCCCCTCCGCGTCGTTAAACCCGACGAGGAAGGGACTGTTTCATTCAGACTGCTTGTTGGCGCGGATTATCGCCGAATGCAGCATTATTTGTACACTATTTACTCTAAATAATTCGCGTTGCAAAGTGTTGGCTGCAGCTCGAAGTATGACGAGTAATTTACTCGTCTTCTAAGTAAGTATAGCCGTACAACCCAGCCTCAAACTCTTCAAGGAACTGCTGCTGTAATGCCGCATCCAGATCGGTCTGTTTAACCTGATCGCGGAAATGCTTCAGCAAGGTGTTTGGATCAAGCTGAACATATTCCAGCATGTCCGCAACGGTATCGCCTTCATCAGAAAGCTCCACCTCTACGCTGCCGTCAGGGAAGACAAACACGTCAACCGCTTCGGTATCACCAAACAGGTTGTGCATGTTGCCCAGAATTTCCTGGTACGCGCCAACCATAAAGAAGCCCAGCAGCGGCGGGTTTTCCGCATCGTATTCTGGCATTGGCATCGTAGTCGCAATACCGTCGCCATCGATGTAATGATCGATTGCACCGTCGGAATCACAAGTAATATCCAGCAGTACCGCGCGGCGCTCAGGGATCTGATTCAGACCTTCAAGCGGCAGCACAGGGAACAACTGGTCTATGCCCCATGCATCCGGCATCGACTGGAACAGTGAGAAGTTGACGTAAATCTTATCCGCCATACGTTCTTGCAGTTCGTCGATTATTGGGCGGTGCGCACGGTTACTTGGGTCGAGCAAGCGTTGAATTTCATGGCACATGCTCAGGTAAAGTTGTTCCGCCCAGGCGCGTTCTTGCAGCGAGAAGCTGCCAGATGCATAGCCGGTGTGGATATCGTGCAAATCAATCTGGCTGTCGTGCAGCCATTCACGCAGCGAGCGGCGGTTGTTCGGCTCGTGCATTTCGCCCCAGGTTTCCCACATGCTTTGCAGTGCGCGCGGTGCGGCTTCAGCAGGCGCGGTTGGGGTTGTGTATTCGTTACGTTCAACACCGATGATGTTAGACACCAACACGGTATGGTGCGCAGTTACCGCACGACCGGACTCGGTAATAACCGTTGGGTGTGGCAAACCGTGTTCTTCACACGCATCACCAATCGCCCAGATAATGTTATTAGCATATTCGTTCAGGCCATAGTTGACCGAACAATCCGACTGGGAACGCGTCCCTTCGTAGTCCACGCCCAGACCGCCGCCCACGTCGAAGCATTCGATGTTAACGCCCATCTTGTGCAGCTCAACATAGAAACGCGCAGATTCACGCACGCCTGTGGCGATATCGCGGATGTTCGCCATTTGCGAACCAAGGTGGAAGTGCAGTAATTGCAGGCTGTCGATACGACCCGCTTCACGCAACATATCAACCAGTTGCAGAACCTGCGTCGCCGCCAGGCCAAATTTGGATTTCTCGCCACCAGAAGACTGCCATTTGCCGGAGCCTTGTGACGCCAGACGTGCGCGCACGCCAAGACGTGGCACGACATTCAAGCGCTCTGCTTCTTCCAGCACGATACGAATTTCTGACATCTTCTCGATGACCAGATAAACCTTGTGGCCCATCTTCTCGCCGATCAACGCCAGGCGGATGTATTCACGGTCTTTATAGCCGTTACACACAATAACTGAACGCGTCATACCGGCATGCGCCAGAACCGCCATCAGTTCCGCTTTAGAACCCGCTTCCAGACCCAGAGGTTCACCGGAATGAATCAGTGATTCAATTACGCGACGGTGCTGGTTCACTTTGATTGGGTAAACGAGGAAATAGTCGCCGTTATAACCATAAGATTCGCGAGCACGTTTGAACGCTGCATTAATAGAACGCAGGCGGTGCTGCAAAATCTGCGGGAAACAGAACAATGCAGGTAAACGCTGCCCCTGTGCTTCACGGGCTTTTACGAGTTCAGCGAGATCAACACGAGCCTCTGGGACATCGGGATCGGGGCACACGGTAATGTGACCGAGTTCGTTGACGTCGTAATAGTTATTGCCCCACCAGGCAATATTGTAAGTACGCAGCATCTTGCTTGCTTCCTGGGAGCTCATGGCAACCTCCTGCATGGAGCGGTGTACATCCTGCTCGCCCACTGACGAACCCGAAACAGAAGAGATTTTGTCAGACATGGCGAACCTCAAATTTAAACGAATGTGCAAAACAGTTGACTACTATCGCAGGGGTATCCTGCAATAACAACCCATTAACAGCGCGTAGAAGCAGCATAAGACGCTGACAGGCTAGCTGTGCGACCGGTTTCTTTTTCATATCATAAGTAAAACACGTAACCGAACTCCGTTGTGCGGAGCGGCGAAACCACGAGAATACTCTTATCGATGACAAGAGAGCCCAAGTTCTGAATTTTGCGGGTTTAAAAACCGGCCCGAGAATCCATCGATGCGCCAAGATGGGTATAACATCGGCAGGAATGTAGCTGTAGCAAAGAGTGGCTGGATGCGAGGAGCATATGCACGACCTGGACGGTCGCCAGAGTTTGCGAATTAAAGCGGTTTTTCAATCGTATCACCTCCACGCATACGGTTTGGGTATGCGACAAGCCAAAGCTAAGAAATTTGCTCAACCCGGCTGGAAGTGGGCAACACAAAAACTGTGTGCTTGTTGAATGAGCCGCGCGCGCCGCTTTATACCGATAACAGAAGGAAATTGCAAAGTAAAAATCCCTGGATTGCGGCACTGTCAGTAAAATTTGCCACCTGAGATTATTGGCACAGACTTGCAGGCGTAAAAATCACTGGTAATCTGATTAATGGATAACCTAGAATAGCCGTCCAGATGTTAATCCATCTATACCGATTAACTGTTAGACTGCCTGAAATGAAACCTGTGGTGAAAACTCAAGTTACCAGTACATCGCACTGGTTCGAGCGCCGATAAACAGCAGTCTGCACTAACCTAATTCTCTTAGGGTGAATAAAACATGGCCAAACACCTCTTTACGTCCGAGTCTGTATCAGAAGGGCATCCCGATAAAATCGCTGACCAAATCTCCGATGCGGTGCTTGATGCGATCCTGGAACAGGATCCAAAAGCGCGCGTAGCTTGCGAAACTTACGTAAAAACCGGCATGGTTCTGGTTGGCGGTGAAATCACCACCAGCGCCTGGGTTGATATCGAAGAGATCACTCGTCAAACGATTCGTGAAATCGGCTACGTGCATTCTGATATGGGCTTTGATGCCAACTCTTGCGCAGTGCTGAGCGCTATCGGTAAGCAATCCCCTGATATCAACCAGGGCGTTGACCGTACTGACCCGCTGGAGCAAGGTGCTGGCGACCAGGGCCTGATGTTTGGTTATGCGACCAATGAAACCGACGTGCTGATGCCAGCGCCAATCACTTACGCACACCGTCTGGTTCAACGCCAGGCTGAAGTTCGTAAGAATGGCTCTCTGCCATGGTTGCGTCCGGATGCAAAAAGCCAAATCACCTTCCAGTATGACGACGGTAAAATTGTCGGCATCGACGCGGTAGTATTGTCTACCCAGCATTCAGAAGATGTTGCGCTTAAAACGCTACAAGAAGCCGTTATGGAAGAGATCATCAAGCCAGTTCTGCCGGCAGAATGGTTAAATGCTTCCACTAAATACCACATCAACCCAACTGGCCGTTTTGTTATCGGTGGCCCAATGGGTGACTGCGGCCTGACCGGTCGTAAAATTATCGTTGATACCTACGGCGGTATGGCTCGTCACGGCGGTGGTGCATTCTCTGGTAAAGATCCGTCTAAAGTGGACCGTTCTGCAGCATATGCGGCTCGTTATGTAGCGAAAAACATCGTTGCAGCTGGCCTTGCTGACCGCTGTGAAATCCAGGTTTCTTACGCAATCGGCGTGGCTGAGCCAACATCTATCATGGTTGAAACCTTCGGTACTGAGAAAATCTCTACCGAGCAACTGACCCTGCTGGTACGTGAGTTCTTCGACCTGCGTCCGTACGGCCTGATTCAGATGCTGGATCTGCTGCACCCAATCTACAAAGAAACCGCAGCATACGGTCACTTTGGTCGTGAGCATTTCCCATGGGAAAAAACCGACAAAGCAGAATTGCTGCGTGATGCTGCTGGACTGAAGTAAACCTCGCCAGTTCACCATCAAACTTTAAAGGCCAGCGCTTCGCTGGCCTTTTTGTTTTTTACTCCCCTTCAACACTTAAATCCTCCTCCGAAAAATCTCTCGTAACAAACAGCACCAGTGGAAACGGTTACATTCGCGTTAACAAGGCATTAATTAAGACAGTTCTGCATGACAACTTTTTGTTGCTGCGCTAGTTACAAAATATTTCAGATTAGTCTCGCATGGAAAATTTTTGTTTTATTTTCTACACTCAATTCACTGTTTTAATTAAAAAAATTGCACATACAATTCTTGACACTAGTGTAACCGATTACACTAACGTGAGTTGAATCACACAATTTTACGTCGCGTTAACCTAATCTTAATAGCGAGATATCCCCCAAATTATTCAACTGGAGAGCAATATGCCTGAAATAAAAAAACAAGGGCGCTCGAACAAAAGCATGACCTTTTTTGTCTGTTTTCTTGCAGCCCTGGCCGGTTTGTTATTTGGCCTGGATATTGGCGTGATTGCCGGTGCGTTACCGTTTATCGCAAAAGATTTCCAGATAACTGCGCATCAGCAAGAGTGGGTTGTAAGTTCGATGATGTTTGGTGCAGCTGTCGGTGCCGTTGGCAGCGGTTGGCTCTCCTTCCGCATCGGGCGTAAATACAGCCTGATGATTGGTGCTGTGCTTTTCGTTGCAGGTTCACTGTGCTCTGCTTTTGCACCGAACACTGAAATTCTGATTCTCTCCCGTGTATTGCTCGGCCTGGCAGTCGGTGTTGCGTCTTATACCGCCCCACTTTATCTGTCTGAAATTGCCCCTGAAAAAATCCGTGGCAGCATGATCTCAATGTACCAGTTGATGATTACCATCGGTATTCTTGGCGCT
The DNA here is from genome assembly GCF_001654865.1 of Buttiauxella noackiae ATCC 51607. Classification (GTDB taxonomy): domain Bacteria; phylum Pseudomonadota; class Gammaproteobacteria; order Enterobacterales; family Enterobacteriaceae; genus Buttiauxella; species Buttiauxella noackiae. The sequence goes on from NZ_LXEO01000044.1 coordinate 16,251, forward strand.
TACCTTTCCGATACAGCTTTTAGCTATAACGGCTCATGGCGCTGGATGTTGGGTGTTATCACCATTCCTGCGTTGATCTTACTTGTTGGCGTCTTCTTCCTGCCAGACAGCCCACGCTGGTTCGCCGCGAAACGTCGCTTCCATGATGCTGAACGTGTGCTAATGCGCCTGCGCGATACCAGTGCAGAAGCTAAACGTGAACTGGAAGAAATCCGTGAAAGCCTGAAGGTAAAACAAAGTGGTTGGTCACTGTTTAAGGACAACAGCAACTTCCGTCGTGCCGTGTTCCTTGGTGTTCTGCTTCAGGTGATGCAACAGTTCACCGGTATGAACGTCATCATGTATTACGCACCGAAAATCTTCGAAATTGCAGGCTTCACAAATACCACTCAGCAAATGTGGGGCACCGTCATCGTAGGTCTTATCAACGTCCTGGCAACCTTCATTGCTATTGGTCTGGTGGACCGTTGGGGTCGTAAACCAACGCTCGTTCTGGGCTTCCTGGTTATGGCGGTAGGTATGGGTATTCTCGGCACCATGCTGCACGTCGGTATTCATTCCCAGGGTGCGCAATACTTTGCTATCGCCATGCTGTTGATGTTCATCGTTGGTTTTGCGATGAGTGCCGGCCCGCTGATTTGGGTGCTGTGTTCTGAAATCCAGCCGCTTAAAGGGCGCGATTTTGGTATCACCTGTTCCACCGCCACCAACTGGATTGCGAATATGATTGTCGGTGCAACGTTCCTGACCATGCTCAATACGCTGGGTAATGCGAATACTTTCTGGGTGTACGCGGCGTTGAACCTGTTCTTTATTGTTCTCACTGTGTGGCTGATTCCGGAAACCAAACACGTTTCCCTGGAACACATCGAACGTAACCTGATGAAAGGTCGTCGGTTACGTGAGATTGGTGCTCACGACTAACAATCACAAGCCCCTCTCCTCAACCGAGAGGGGCTTGCACCCTGTTCCACCTCGCACTATTCTTTGCCGCTATGAAATCCCCAAGACTCCCCATCGCTATCCAGCAGGCGGTTATGCGCTGCCTACGGGAAAAGCTTCAACAGGCAAATCTGCACTTAGGCCGTAACTACCCTGAACCGAAGCTGGTATATCAGCAGCGAGGCACGGCTGCGGGCACCGCATGGATGGATAGCTACGAAATCCGCCTCAATCCGGTGTTGTTAATGGAAAACCAGCAGACCTTTATTGATGAGGTAGTGCCGCACGAACTGGCTCATTTGTTGGTGTGGAAACACTTTGGTCGCGTAGCGCCGCATGGCAAAGAGTGGAAATGGATGATGGAAACAGTACTTGGCGTTCCTGCCCGCCGGACACATAAGTTTGAAGTGCAATCTGTTCGCAAAAACACCTTCCCCTATCACTGCCGTTGCCAACAGCATCAGTTGACGGTGCGCCGCCATAACAAAGTCTTGCGCGGCGAATCAGAATACCGCTGCGCGCAATGTGGCGACCTGTTAAAACCCGACGTTACAACCTCCTGTAATTAAAAATATTATTCATAAAGTTTCCTGATTTACCTTATTGAATCCCAATAAAGCTTCAAGTACGGTGCGAGCACGTTTTAAAAAGGATTCTGGAAATGTCTCGCAAAATTTCTTTGGCTGTTGCACTTGTTGCAGCCCTCTGCTCTTTCTCCACGTTCAGCACCGGTATCAATAATTTCTCTCAGGCTAAAGCGGCTGGTGCAAAAGTGAATGCCGATGCGCCAGGCGACTTCTATTGCGGATGTAAAATTAACTGGGAAGGGAAAAAGGGTGTTCCCGATCTAGAGTCATGCGGCTACAAAGTGCGTAAAAATGAAAACCGCGCCTCACGTATCGAATGGGAACATGTTGTTCCAGCCTGGCAGTTCGGCCACCAGCGCCAGTGTTGGCAAGATGGTGGTCGTAAAAACTGCGCTAAGGACCCGGAATATCGCAAGATGGAAAGCGATATGCATAATCTGCAACCGGCTGTAGGTGAAGTAAATGCTGACCGTAACAACTTTATGTATAGCCAGTGGAATGGTGGTGAAGGCCAGTACGGGCAATGCGCAATGAAAGTGGACTTCAAAGAAAAGATTGCCGAGCCACCAGCGCGTGCCCGGGGTGCTATCGCCCGCACTTACTTCTATATGCGTGACCAATATCAGCTCAACCTTTCTCGCCAGCAAACACAACTGTTTGAGGCGTGGAATAAGCAATATCCCGTCACCACCTGGGAGTGCGAACGCGACGAACGAATCGCTAAAGTTCAGGGCAATCATAACCCTTATGTGCTGCGGGCTTGCCAGGCACAAAACAGCTAACCTACACTAGCGGGAATTGTTTCTGTCCCCTCTCTCTGCAGGAGAGGGAGAATATATACATCTGATTTTGGATCATAAAAAACCATGCGCATACCCCGCATTCATCACCCTGAACTCCTTTGTGTCGGCCAGGACATTGCACTTTGTGAAGACGCAGCAAATCATGTTGGCCGCGTACTACGCATGAGTGCAGGCCATGCGCTGCAATTGTTTGACGGCAGCAATCAGGTTTTTGAGGCTGAAATTGTTCAGGCCGATAAAAAAAGCGTGCGGGTAAAAGTCCTCAGCGCGAGCGTTGATGACCGTGAGTCCCCACTTCATCTACATCTCGGCCAGGTGATGTCGCGCGGTGAAAAGATGGAATTCACGATTCAGAAAGCAGTCGAGCTGGGTGTGAATGTGATTACGCCTTTGTTTTCCGAGCGCTGTGGCGTAAAACTGGATGCCGAACGCCTGAATAAGAAGCTTGGGCAATGGCAGAAAATTGCTATTGCAGCCTGCGAGCAATGCGGCCGGAATATCGTGCCGGAAGTTCGCCCAGCGATGGATTTGGAAGCGTGGTGTGCGGAACAAGATGACAGCCTGAAACTGAATCTGCATCCTCGTGCCAGCGCCAGTATTAATACATTGCCGCAACCTGTTGAACGTGTGCGCTTACTTATCGGCCCGGAAGGCGGTTTAACGGCTGATGAAATTGCCATGACCGCACGTCATCAGTTTACTGATATTCTGTTGGGACCTCGCGTTCTGCGTACTGAGACTACCGCGCTCACCGCCATTACCGCGCTGCAAGTGCGCTTTGGCGATCTGGGCTAAAACGGAGAAAAACAATGATCAAGCTCGGCATCGTGATGGATCCCATCGCAAACATTAACATTAAGAAAGACTCAAGCTTTGCCATGCTGCTGGAAGCCCAGCGCCGTGGTTATGAACTGCATTACATGGAAATGGCCGATCTGTATTTGATCAACGGCGAAGCACACGCACGCACTCGCCTGGTCACTGTCGAGCAGAATTACGATAAATGGTACGAATTTGGTAGTGAGCAAGACATCCAGCTTGCCGATCTCGACGTTGTATTGATGCGTAAAGACCCGCCGTTTGATACCGAATTTATCTACGCAACTTACATTCTTGAGCGCGCCGAAGAACAAGGCACATTGATCGTTAACAAACCGCAAAGCCTGCGCGATTGTAACGAAAAGCTGTTCACCGCCTGGTTTGCAGATTTAACTCCAGAAACGCTGGTGACGCGCAACAAAGCGCAGCTTAAAGCATTCTGGCAAAAACATGGCGACATCATCCTCAAGCCGTTAGATGGCATGGGTGGTGCTTCAATTTTCCGTGTTAAAGAAGGCGACCCTAACATTGGTGTTATCGCTGAAACACTGACTGAACTCGGCAACCGTTACTGCATGGCGCAAAATTACCTGCCTGCGATTGTTGACGGTGACAAACGTGTTCTGGTGGTGGATGGTGAACCTGTTCCATATTGCCTGGCGCGTATTCCACAAGGCGGCGAAACTCGTGGCAACCTGGCAGCGGGTGGCCGTGGCGAACCGCGTCCTTTGACAGAAAGCGACTGGGAAATTGCCCGTCGTGTTGGCCCTACTCTTAAAGCGAAAGGGCTGATTTTTGTTGGCCTGGATATCATTGGCGATCGCCTGACTGAGATTAACGTCACCAGCCCAACATGCATTCGCGAAATCGAAGCCGAATTCCCGGTTTCTATTACCGGCATGTTGTTTGACGCAATCGAAAAACGCCTGGCTAAATAGTCCGGCGCACCTCTTTTAAAGAGGTACGGCCCAAGGATGGGCCAAGTGTCCAGAGCAGTTCAACAGTGATAAACTGGCTATTGTCTGCGCATCAAATGTCGCTTTTTCAACCGGAACCAGAACCTCTGACAATGAATTTACAGCATCACTTTCTAATTGCCATGCCGGCGCTCCAGGATCCTCTGTTTAAGCGAGCAGTCGTTTATGTTTGTGAATACAACGATGAAGGCGCTATGGGGATAATCATTAACAAGCCCCTCGAAAACCTCCAGGTTGACGGTGTTCTGCAAAAACTCAAGATCGAACCAGAACCACGTGACCCAGCTATTCGCCTTGATAAACCTGTTTTTATTGGCGGCCCGCTGGCGGAAGACCGTGGTTTTATTTTGCACACCCCACCAGATTGTTTCGCCTCCAGCATCCGTATTTCGGATGACACTGTGATCACCACATCTCGTGATGTCCTGGAAACTATCGGCACATCAAAACAACCTGCAGATGTGATTGTTGCACTCGGTTACTCATCGTGGGAAAAGGGGCAACTGGAACAAGAGATTCTGGACAATGCGTGGCTAACCGCTCCGGCAGATGCCTCTATTCTGTTCCACACCCCGATTTCTGAACGCTGGCGTGAAGCCGCAAAATTAATCGGCATTGATATCCATAATATGCCAAGTGAAGCGGGACACGCCTGATGAGCAGTGGAACTTTATTAGCCTTTGATTTCGGTACCAAAAGTATTGGTGTCGCCATCGGCCAACGCATTACCAGAACGGCACGCCCCTTAACTGCACTGAAAGCACAAGACGGCACCCCCGACTGGAACGTTATCGAGAAAATCCTCAAAGAGTGGCAACCTGATGAAGTTGTCGTGGGTTTACCACTGAATATGGATGGCACCGAGCAACCACTCACCGCCCGTGCGCGTAAATTTGCTAATCGCCTGCATGGCCGGTTTGGCGTAAAAGTCTCTTTGCAGGATGAACGCCTGAGTACCGTTGAAGCACGCGCAGGGTTATTCGAGCACGGTGGTTTCCGCGCGCTCAATAAAGGCAGCATTGACTCTGCATCGGCGGTTATCATTCTTGAAAGCTGGTTTGACTATAACCCTTAAGCCCTGCCTCTGATTAGCTCCATCCCTCTTCATTCGGAGAGGGTGAAAGCACTTCATTCGCAAGCTCTCCTTGTGCATGTAACAAAGCTTCGCACTGCGCAAAACTCTGCATACCGTATTGCTGCCCGGTTTGAATCAGCCCTGGTAACTGATGCGTCTTGCCTTCGCGGATAAGGCTTGCCACGGCGGGTGTATTAACCAGTAATTCGAATGCAGCCACCCTTCCCCCGCAGCTATCAGGCAATAATTTCTGCGCCAGCACTGCTTTTAAACTGCCCGCAAGCTGGCTACGCACCATGTTTTTTTCTTCTGCAGGAAAGACATCTACCAACCGTTCCACGGCTTGTGCCGCCCCGCGAGTGTGGAGGGTTGCCAGTACCAGATGCCCAGTTTCTGCGGCGGTAAGTGCAAGGCGGATAGTTTCACTGTCACGTAATTCCCCGAGCAAAATAACGTCGGGATCTTCACGAAGTGCCGCGCGTAAACCGGCAGAAAATGAACGGCAATGCTGGCCTGGCTCTCGCTGTTGAATCAAACAACGCTTCGAGTGGTGTACAAATTCAATCGGGTCTTCCAGTGTGAGAATGTGCCCGTCGAGCTGATGATTCAGGTTGTCTACCATCGCGGCGAGCGTGGTGGATTTCCCACTGCCTGTGGCCCCCGTCACCAGAATCAATCCATCAGCAGATTTCAGTAATTCCGGGATGATGGCAGGAACGTTTAACGACTCAAGTTTTGGACTGTGGGAAGCAAGTATCCGTAATACTAGTGAGACACCCTGCATCTGGCGAAAGGCGTTGGCACGCAGCCGCGTACCGCTGACGAGGGTCACAGCAAAATCCAATTGTCCGTGCTCTTCCAGCTCTTCTCTTTGCCCGTTTGTCAGCCAGGTGTCCAGCAACGTTGCGGGTAATGGAACGTTTTCGGGTAAAGGTTCAAGTCGCCCTCGTCTACGCCAGCGAGCAGGAAGCTGTGCACACAGGTGTAGATCAGAGACGTTATGCTTTACACTAAGGGCCACAATTTCTTCGATATCCATATCACTTTTCAATCTATGAACGAGATAGCGCACAATCTGGCACAGGTTCAGAACAAAATCCTGGTGGCAACTGAACGCTGCGGCCGTGCTCCAGAAGAAGTTACTCTGCTTGCAGTCAGTAAAACTAAGCCTGCGAGTGCCATCGCAGAAGCTATTGCTGCCGGCCAACGAGTCTTTGGTGAAAACTACGTTCAAGAAGGCGTGGACAAAATTCGTTACTTTGCCGAAAACGGTGAGACCCCACTGGAATGGCACTTTATCGGCCCATTACAGTCGAACAAAAGCCGTCTGGTTGCTGAACATTTTGACTGGTGCCATACCGTCGATCGTTTGCGAATTGCAACGCGGCTGAACGAGCAGCGTCCAACTGAGCTGCCGCCGCTTAACGTACTGATTCAAATTAATATTAGTGATGAGCAAAGCAAATCCGGCATTGCGCTCAATGAGCTTGATGCACTGGCAGCTGATGTCGCTGCTCTGCCGGGTTTGGTGTTACGAGGTTTGATGGCAATTCCTGCCCCTGAACCTGATTACGAGCATCAGTTAGCGGTTTGCCAGAAAATGGCAGACGCTTTCACATCGCTCAAAAACCGTTATCCAACGGTTGATACGTTGTCCCTGGGCATGACCGATGACATGGACGCCGCGATTGCTGCAGGCAGCACCATGGTGCGCATTGGAACCGCTATTTTCGGCGCGCGGGATTACCCTGCTCGCTAATTCATTATAATTATTGAGGAACGCCATGCTGACGTTGACTTTCCTGGTCAAAACGCTGATTGAACTGTATGTAATGGTGCTGCTGATTCGCATCTGGATGCAGTGGTCACGTTGTGATTTTTATAATCCTTTTGCACAGTTTATCGTCAAGATTACTCAACCGATTGTCGGGCCACTGCGCCGGGTAATTCCATCGATTGGCCCGATTGATACATCTTCATTGTTGCTGGCGTTTATTCTCACCACGATGAAGTATCCAATTTTGCTACTTATTCAAGTGGGCGCATTGTCACTTGACCCGATGAACTTACTGGTTGGCCTGTTATCACTGCTGAAATCCGCCGGTACGCTGGTGTTCTGGGTGATTATAATTCGCTCACTGATGAGTTGGATTAGCCAGGGCCGCAGCCCAGTTGAATACGTACTGATGCAACTGACTGAACCGATGATGGCACCGATTCGCCGTGTGATTCCGGCGATGGGCGGAATTGATTTCTCCGCGATGGTCGTCATTTTGATTCTCTACGCACTGAACTACCTCGGCATGGACTTGTTCCCGGGGCTTTGGTATTTGCTGTGAGTGCAGTGAGTCAAACCGAGGATGGGCTGGTTTTACGGCTATATATTCAGCCTAAAGCCAGCCGCGATAGCATTGTTGGATTGCATGGCGACGAGTTAAAAGTCGCCATCACCGCCCCACCGATAGACGGCAAAGCCAACGCCCATCTGGTAAAGTATTTGGCTAAGTTGTTCCGCGTTGCCAAAAGCCAGGTTCTGGTTGAGAAAGGTGAGTTGGGCCGCCACAAGCAAATTAAGATTATCAACCCGCAACAAATCCCGACGGAAGTCGCGGCATTGCTCGATTAATCATCTAATTTCACAGGATTTTCTCACTATGCAAAAAGTTGTCCTCGCGACCGGCAATGCCGGAAAAGTGCGTGAACTCGCTGATTTACTGGCCGATTTTGGTCTGGATGTTGTGGCACAAACTGAACTGGGTGTTGAGTCTGCTGAAGAAACTGGCCTGACATTTATCGAGAATGCCATTCTGAAAGCACGCCATGCATCACAAGTTACTGGCCTGCCTGCAATTGCCGATGACTCTGGTCTGGCTGTTGATGTACTCGGCGGCGCGCCGGGGATTTACTCCGCACGCTATGCCGGAGTTGATGCTTCAGATCAACAGAACCTGGAAAAGTTACTCGCTACACTGAAAGATGTGCCGGACGAGCAACGCAAAGCACGTTTCCACTGCGTGCTGGTGTATATGCGCCATGCAGAAGATCCCACGCCACTCGTGTGTCACGGTAGCTGGGAAGGTCAAATTACCCGCGAAGCCGCAGGCCAGGGTGGCTTTGGCTACGACCCCATTTTCTTTGTCCCGAGTGAAGGCAAAACTGCCGCTGAACTGACTCGCGATGAAAAACGTGCGATTTCCCACCGTGGGCAAGCGCTAAAACTGTTACTGGAAGCAATGAAAAATGGCTAATTTGCCACCTCTGAGTCTCTATATTCACATCCCGTGGTGCGTACAGAAGTGCCCCTACTGTGACTTCAACTCTCATGCACTCAAAGGCGACGTACCGCACGACGAGTATGTCGCCCATCTGTTGCGCGATCTGGATAACGACGCGCCAATGGCACAAGGACGTGAAATAAAGACCATCTTTATTGGTGGCGGTACGCCGAGCCTGCTTTCAGGTGAGGCGATGCAAAATCTGCTCGACGGTGTGCGTGCTCGCCTGCCGTTGGCAGCTGATGCGGAAATCACAATGGAAGCCAACCCCGGAACGGTGGAAGCAGACCGCTTCGTGAGCTATCAACGTGCGGGAGTGAACCGAATTTCTATCGGCGTGCAGAGTTTTAGCGAACCAAAATTGAAGCGTCTGGGGCGTATCCACGATTCAGGTGAAGCGAAACGTGCAGCACACCTCGCGAGCGGGCTTGGCTTGCGCAGCTTTAACCTGGATTTGATGCACGGCCTGCCGGATCAAACTTTGGAAGAAGCGCTCGACGATTTGCGCCAGGCTATTGAGCTCAGCCCTCCGCATCTTTCCTGGTATCAGCTGACGATTGAGCCAAACACGCTGTTTAGCTCACGCCCGCCAAAATTGCCGGATGACGACGCGTTGTGGGATATTTTCGAGCAAGGCGACAAGCTGCTGACCGCTGCGGGTTACCAGCAATATGAAACCTCTGCCTATGCAAAACCGGGTTACCAGTGCCAGCACAACCTGAACTACTGGCGCTTTGGTGATTACCTGGGGATTGGCTGCGGCGCGCACGGCAAAGTGACATTCCCAGATGGCCGTATTTTGCGTACCGCTAAAACCCGCCATCCGCGTGGTTATATGGAAGGTAAATACCTCGACAAGCAGCACGATGTGGAGCAAGGCGACAAACCGTTCGAGTTCTTTATGAACCGTTTCCGTCTGCTGGAAGCCGCGCCGCGTAAAGAATTTAGCCTGTATACCGGGCTTGATGAGTCGGTGATTCGTGCGCAGTTAGACGAGGCAATTGCTAAAGATTATTTGGTTGAAACAGAGGATTATTGGCAGATTACCGAGCATGGGAAGCTGTTTTTGAATTCGCTGTTGGAACTGTTTTTAGCTGAATAATCAGGAATTATTTGGCGGATGACGCTACGCTTATCCGCCCTACTAAGTGCAGTTGTAGGTTGGATAAGCGTAGCGTCATCCGACATAATTTCGGCTTAAATATTCTTCACCCGGCTCGTCAAAATCAACGCCAGTACCGACAGCCCGGCAATCAGCCAGTACACCGAATGGTGCCCAAAACTCTCCGCCAACGCTCCCTGTAAAACCCCTGCCAGAATCACACCCGTCGAGATACTATTGGTGAATAATGTGGTTGCAGACCCCGGCCTACCCGGCATTAAATCCTGGAACCACAACATTCCAATACCGGCGACAATACCAATAAACACCGCGTTAAAGAGCTGGAGCAATAGCAACGCCGTGCGGCTATGGAATAGAATTAAGCCGACGTAGAACAACACGCCAGCCGCCACAGCAATCACCATCATGCGCCGCTTGCCAAAACGCTTCACGTAATAGCCCGCAAGAATCATTGCCGGGATCTCAAGACCCGCAGCCGTTCCCATCAGAAGCCCCGCCAACGATTCGGGCAGCCCTAAATCACTGCTGACCCACAACGGCATGTCGATGATATACATGGTGTTGCAGGTCCACATCAGCATCGAGGCGATAAACAGCATACGGACGTTTTTGTCTTTCCAGCCGCTGACCTGGGTAAGCGCCACATCAGCGGGCTGTTCAATTCTTGCGACTGAAGGAAGTGCGAAGAAAATTAGCGCAAGCGAGATAACGAAAATCCCGGCCGCGATAAGAAACATGGTGGTAAAGCCGTAATTTAACGCGAGCATAAACGACAATGGCGGGCCAATAACCCAGGCAAGCGAGAGCTGCGCACGCATGATCGAGCTGAACATCACCACTTCACGCGCAGAGTTATCGGCATACTCACGGGCAAGGGCGAAAATTTGCGGCATGGCGGTATTAGCAATAGACGCGAACATGACGCCAACGGTGATTAACGTCAGGTAATGACGGTTAAAAGCAAAAAGCACACAGTTTGCTACTGCCATCATGCAACAAACCATAATCAGTTTGCGGCGATCGCCCTGATTATCTGAACGCTTCGCCAGTGCCAGGCTGACGAGAATCCCGGCTATCGCATTGACGGTATAAAACAGACCGACCCAGAATGGGCGCACCTCTACTTCGCGACTTAAAAACAGGCTAAGAGTGGGCGCCTGGAGTGCCCCCGCAATCCCCATCATGAAAGCCACAATCATAAATGCGGCATATACCGGATTGAGGCGGCGTCCTTTGGTCAGAAACCAAATCATGCAGAAATTCCTTTTGTTCGAGCGCTCACTGGGTGTGCAAAACGTAAACTATACCTTAATGACGGGCATAAAAAAGCCAGCAGGAACAATCTGCTGGCCAGGTGAAATTCACCAATTCTCAGTCACACATGTATCAACGAGTCAGTGCTTCACGGTCACGGAAGTTGTCACCTCCCACTGCATTAAGTCCTCAAGCATCCTTAGACGTTGCGATGCTGTCAGGCGAGCCAGCCATCCAGCGGAAACACTTTGGGTTGCGGTAAAATACTGTTGATAGAACTTAATAACTGGCGACCGTTTCATATACATCTCCACTTCCTCGTTTCAACGTTGTTAATTATTGGCGTAATATGAGGAGAGTTAAATTGATGAGTTTCTGACGGGAGTTCCTCTTTTATGTCCAGCGGTCGTCTACAACAACAGTTCATACGTTTATGGCAATACTTTGAAGGTAAGCCGCAGGAAACCACGCTTAATGAGCTGGCAGATCTGCTGAATTGCTCCCGTCGCCATATGCGTACGCTACTGAGTGCAATGCAGGAAAAAGGCTGGCTCAGTTGGAAAGCAGAGGTCGGGCGCGGCAAGCGTTCACAGCTGGAATTCCTGTATACCGGCCTTGCACTGCAACAACAGCGGGCTGAAGATCTTCTTGAGCAAGACAGAATTGATCAATTGGTGCAGATCGTTGGTGATAAAGCCGCTGTACGCCAAATGTTGATTTCGCATCTTGGCCGTAGCTTCCGTCAGGGGCGGCATATCCTGCGCGTTCTCTATTACCGCCCGCTGTTAAATCTATTACCAGGCTCGGCTTTACGTCGTTCAGAAACCCATATTGCCCGGCAAATTTTCAGCGGATTAATCCGTATAAATGAGGAAAATGGGGAACTGGAAGCAGATATTGCCCATCACTGGCAGCAAATTTCCCCATTACATTGGCGTTTTTATCTGCGCCCCGGCGTTCATTTCCACCATGGACGTGAGCTGGATATGCTGGATGTAATGACGTCCCTGCAACGCATTAATAGCTTGCCGCTGTATTCACACATCACGCAAATTACCTCTCCAACTGCATGGACGCTGGATATTATGCTTTCGCAACCGGACAACTGGTTGCCGTGGCTGCTGGGTAGCGTCAATGCCATGATTCTGCCGCGTGAATGGCAAACCCTGAGCAATTTTTCCCGCCAGCCAGTCGGTACTGGGCCGTACTCTGTCGTACGCAATAATACTAACCAACTGAAGATTCAGGCTTACGATGATTACTTTGGCTATCGCGCACTCATTGACGAGGTAAATTTCTGGGTATTGCCGGAGATCGGTGAAGATGTCAGTTGCGCAGTGCAACTGTCGGGCATGCCTGACAGTGAAAAAGCCGTAGAAAGCCGCCTGGAAGAAGGCTGCTATTACATTTTGTTTGATAGACGATCCGAATCTGGCAGTAATGATGAAGTTCGCCGCTGGCTAAGCCATGTATTGGCCCCCATCCATCTGCTTTATAGCGCAGGAGCTCAAAACCAACAGTACTGGTTCCCGGCGTATGGGTTATTGCCGCGCTGGCACCACGCACGTCCACAACCGGTGCTTGAAAAACCTGCTGGTCTGGAATCTGTAACGCTGACGTTTTATCGCGATCACGTCGAACACAGAGTTATCAGTAAAGTCATGGAGGAATTGCTGGCTCGCGTAGGGGTTAAGCTTGTGGTGCAGGAGGTTAGCTATGAGGAGTGGCACCAGGGCAATGCTGAAAGCGATATCTGGCTTAACAGCGCGAACTTCACCCTACCGCTGGAGTTTTCCCTCTATTCTCATCTTTATGAAGTGCCGTTGATTCAAAAATGCATCGCAAATGACTGGGAAACCGATACCCGCAAATGGCATAACGGCGAACTTTCGCTACCTGAATGGTGCCAAAAACGAGTTGAAAACAATGATATTTTGCCGTTAATCCACCACTGGCTGCGTATTGAAGGGCAGCGCAGTATGCGTGGTGTACGCATGAACACACTGGGCTGGTTTGACTTTAAATCGGCATGGTTTGCGCCGCCGGAACCACAATCCGTGAATACGGGTAAAGAGCTTTCGTAAGATTCACAAAATCATTACAATGCACGCGTTCTCAACGGGGTGCTAAGACGAAAGTCTGGCTGAGATAATACCCGTCGAACCTGATCCGGATAACGCCGGCGAAGGGATTTGAGGCTCAATTCTCAAAGTCCTTTGCCACCCCTAATTCCAAGAGGTGCAAAGTGTTCAAAAAATTCCTGCCGTTACTGGCACTCATCGCAGCCCCTGTTTTTGCAAAACCCCTGCTGACTGTTTACACCTACGACTCTTTTGCTGCCGATTGGGGTCCTGGCCCTGCGGTGAAAAAGGCCTTTGAAGCTGACTGCAATTGCGAGCTGAAATTTGTTGCCCTCGAAGATGGCGTTTCACTACTTAACCGTCTGCGCATGGAAGGTAAAAACAGCAAAGCCGACGTAGTTCTGGGGCTTGATAACAACCTGCTGGAAGCGGCTGCACAAACTAAACTGTTCGCCCCGAGCAACGTCGACACCGGTTCACTAAAAATCCCAGGCGGCTGGAATAACAGTACGTTCGTGCCGTTCGACTACGGTTATTTCGCCTTTGTGTATGACAAAAACAAACTCAAAAATCCGCCAAAAAGCCTGAAAGAATTAGTCGAAAGCGACCAAAAATGGAAGGTAATTTACCAGGATCCACGCACCAGCACGCCGGGTTTAGGTCTGCTGTTATGGATGCAGAAAGTTTACGGCGACAAAACGCCTGAAGCCTGGGCGAAACTGGCGAAGAAAACCGTCACCGTCACTAAAGGCTGGTCTGAGGCCTACGGCCTGTTCCTGAAAGGCGAAGGCGACCTGGTGATGAGCTACACCACATCTCCGGCGTATCACATCATTGAAGAGAAAAAAGATTACTACGCGGCAGCCAATTTCAGCGAAGGGCACTATTTGCAGGTGGAAGTGGCGGGTCGCCTGGCTTCAAGCAAGCAGCCAGAGCTGGCAGCGAAATTCATGAAATTCATCACCACGCCTGAGTTCCAGAACACGATCCCAACCGGCAACTGGATGTACCCGGTCACAGACGTGAAATTACCAGAAGGCTTTAATAGCCTGGTCAAACCGCAGACTACGCTGGAATTTAGCCCGCAAGACGTCTCTTCCCATCGCGCCAGCTGGATTAGTGAATGGCAACGCTCCGTCAGCCGCTGATCCCAGGCTGGCTGATTCCAGGGCTATGCGCCGCCACTCTCGTGGTCACCGTAGCCCTGGCTGCTTTTCTGGCATTGTGGTTGAACGCGCCGCAAACCGATATCCGCGCTTTGGTGCAGGATAGTTATTTGTGGCACGTACTGCGCTTTTCCTTCTGGCAAGCGTTTCTCTCAGCCGCCCTTTCCGTGTTACCAGCCATTTTTCTTGCCCGGGCACTTTATCGACGCCATTTCCCAGGGCGGCTCGCGCTGTTGCGTTTGTGCGCCATGACGCTGGTTTTGCCAGTGTTGGTGGCAGTGTTCGGGATTCTGACGGTGTATGGTCGCGAAGGCTGGCTGGCCTCATTTTGCGCCTGGCTGGGAATTGAGTGGGCATTTTCACCCTACGGCCTGAAAGGCATTTTGCTGGCCCACGTTTTTTTCAATATGCCGATGGCGACACGCCTGCTTCTTCAGGCACTGGAAAATATCCCCAGCGAACAACGACAGGTCGCCGCGCAGTTGGGAATGCAGGGTTGGAACTTCTTCCGCTTTGTAGAGTGGCCGTGGTTACGCCGCCAGATCCTTCCTGCCGCCGCACTGATTTTCATGCTCTGCTTCGCAAGTTTTGCCACGGTGCTTTCACTGGGCGGTGGGCCCCAGGCAACCACCATTGAACTGGCCATTTTCCAGGCGCTCAGTTATGACTACGATCCCGCTCGTGCGGCATTGCTCGCATTAGTGCAAATGGTTTGCTGTTTAGGCCTGGTGCTAATGAGCCAACGGCTGAGCAAAGCGATTCCCGTTGGTATCAGCCAGATGGAGGGCTGGCGCGATCCGCAAGATAACCTGCGCCGCAAACTGTGCGACGGGCTGTTAATTTCACTCGCATTGCTGCTGTTATTGCCGCCACTTTTGGCGGTAATCATTGATGGCATTAATAGTGGTTTTAACACGGTATTGTCGCAGCCGATTCTCTGGCAGGCACTGTTCACCTCATTAAGAATTGCTGTTGGCGCGGGATTGATAAGTGTAGTCATCACGGTAATGCTGCTGTGGAGTTCGCGGGAATTGCGCCTGCGCAATCGTGCATTCGCAGGACAGGCGCTGGAACTCAGCGGCATGCTAATCCTCGCAATGCCGGGCATAGTGCTGGCGACCGGCTTTTTCCTGCTGCTCAATAACAGCGTGGGTTTGCCACAATCAGCCGATGGCATTGTGATTTTCACCAATGCGCTGATGGCGATCCCTTACGCGCTAAAAGTGCTGGAAAACCCGATGCTGGACGTCGCGGAACGCTACAACAAACTGTGCCAGTCGCTGAATATCAACGGCTTAAACCGCCTGCGTTATATCGAGTTGCGCGCCCTGAAACGCCCACTGGCGCAAGCCCTGGCATTTGCCTGCGTGCTGTCGATTGGTGATTTTGGCGTAGTGGCGCTGTTTGGTAATGAAGATTTCCGTACGCTGCCGTTCTATCTCTATCAACAAATTGGTTCATATCGCAGCCAGGATGGTGCCGTTACCGCGCTTATCCTGCTGATATTGTGCTTTGCTTTATTCACATTGATTGAAAAACTTCCGGGGCGCTCTTCCCAAAATCATTCGAGTTGCAGGAAGGCGGTAATTGAATGAAGCCAGGGAGCATAGAAAACTATGTGACCAGGATGAAAGAAGGCAGCCAACGCACCTGTAACTTGAAGGATGAAGGGAATGCTAACGCTGACTGATGTAACCTGGCTCTATCACCATTTACCGATGCGTTTTTCGATGCAGATCAACGCCGGAGAACGCGTTGCGGTGTTGGGACCTAGCGGAGCGGGGAAAAGTACGCTGCTCAGTTTGATTGCCGGTTTTCTGACGCCTGCCAGCGGGCAAATCATGCTAAATGGCAATGACCACACGGCGACTGCGCCAGCACAGCGCCCGGTGTCGATGCTGTTCCAGGAGAATAATCTATTCAACCACCTGACTGTGCGTCAGAACATTGGCCTCGGGTTAAATCCTGGCCTGAAGCTTAATGCCGCACAGCTCGAACGCCTGGCCACGATTGCCAACCAAATGGCGATAAGCGATTTACTCGACAGGCTGCCATCACAGCTTTCCGGTGGCCAGCGCCAGCGTGTCGCCCTTGCCCGCTGCCTGGTGCGCGAACAACCGATTTTGCTGCTCGATGAGCCATTTTCAGCACTCGACCCGGCACTGCGCCAGGAGATGCTGCAACTGCTTGATAATTTATGTCGCCAACAACAGCTGACGCTATTGATGGTGTCACACAGTATTGAAGATGCAGCGCGAATCGCTGAAAGAAGTCTTGTGGTGGTCGATGGCCGTATCGCCTGGGATGGCGACACGGCAACCTTATTGAGCGGAGAAGTTAGCGCATCAGCGTTGTTAGGTATTAGTGGTGCCCAGTGAGCACTTTCCAAAGAATACTGCGGTAAATCGGCATCATCGGGTGCATCTGAATGGCAACAAAGCTCCCCACCGCCAGCACGGCTATTGTTGGGGCTAACCAATGCAAACGAGATCGTGGCAGGTACTGAGTTAAACGATCGGTACTTGCTTTACCGCTGCGCCACCAGCGCCAACACAACCAGCCCGCCAGCCACAGCCCCAGAGCCACCAGTAGCAAGAGCCATTTAAAGCTGCTGCTTTGCATATCCGCAGGAATATCAATCGCGGCACCCGCCAGAATCCCCGGTAAAAAATAGATTGGTGGCCAGAAAATACAGCCAATAATGTTCGGGACGATAAATTTAGAAACCGGGAGATCAAGCATGCCTGCAACCATCGGCACCAGCGGTCGTGTCGGGCCAACAAAACGGCCAACCAGGATGGTAAACATGCTGTGCTGATGCAGCGCATGCTCGGTTTTATCCAGCAGCGCTTTGTTCTTTTTCATAAACGACCAGCGATGCAGCGGCCCTTTAAAGCGGCCTCCTAGCCAGAACGAAATCCAGTCGCCCAGCAGACAACCGATAATCCCCGCAGCCCAGGCATGATAGAACCCAACCTGACCGCCACCAATCAGCGCACCAAGCCCCGCCATCATTACTGTGCCAGGCAGGATAAGCCCCACCAGCGCCAGAGATTCCAGAAAAGCCACCAGCATCACTGCAAAAAGCGAGTACGCCACTGACTGAGTAATAAAGTGTTCCAGCAAAGCTTCCATAAAGCGTCCGTCGAGAAACGAGTGGGCGATTCTCCAGAGTGTGGATTCAAGCGTCAAGCCATGATTTGTATGATTATGTAGGCTAACTACAAAACCCATTCAGCCGTATGTCGGATAAGCGCAGCGTCCTCCGACATACATAAGGGCATCCAGTAAGGATAGCGGTTATTCGCAACCTGCACGAAACTCACTCGGACTTGCTCCGGTGCACTTCTTGAAAACTCGCGAAAAATAGAGCTGGTCTTCAAACCCGACATTGCGCCCGACGCTGGCAATCGGCATACGCGTAGTACTCAGCAATAGTTTGGCCTGCAAGATACGCTGGTCTTCGCGCCAGCTTAAAACGCTGACACCAAGCTGCTGGCGGAACAGATGCGACAGACGTGAAGGCGATAAGCAGACATGCTGCGCCACACCTGCAATATCAAAATGGTTATCGGCCAGATGGTCACTGATGTACTGGCAGGCATCACGAACGCGGTTATCAAGCGGTGGATTAAGCGATGCGCTCAGCACTTCCATGCGCCTCAACAACAGTTGCTCTAATAGGTTAATCGCCAGTAGTTCGGCGTAGCGCCCTTCCGCCTGACCGGCTTCGATAATCTGGCCAAACAACTGCGAAAAATTCTGCTGATGCGCATCATCCGGCCGGAAAAACCCGGTATGCGCAAAGATAGGATCCCAGTTTAACCACTCCTGCCAGTATGCACGTGGACGGAAGTACACCCACTGGTGATACCACTCTTTGCTGTCTGGAGCACGGCCATAATGATGCACCTCACCCGGCGGGAACAGAAGAATATCGCCTGGTCGGCAAACGTAGTTTTTGCCCTGATTATTGATAACACCTTCACCCTTCACCGTTAAATTCAGAATGTAACCTTTCATTCCTAATGGGCGGTCGATGAAGAAATCCAGCGGCCCATCGGCTTCAATCGGCGTTAATCCCGCAACTAAATGGGCATTAAAAGAGTACCCCGGCAACAGAGGGTCATTTTGCATTTCAGCCATCTACAAGCTCGCAATTCAAGAAGGGTGTAGAAACAATTTGTCCATATCCGTGCTATTCCTTGCCAGGGCAACACTATCTGAACCGTAAACCGTCCGATTCTCATCATAAAGCCGCAATTTACCTGCACCTATGCTTTTTACCTGACAATTATGGGGTTTTAAGAAGATAACCAAACTGTTTATAAAAGTAGCAGAAATATCCACATCGATTATTTGCGGGGCGTCACACTTCTCAAAGGCACAGCACATTTCTCCATAACTACAGCGAATACGACCTGACTGTTTTTCTGCATAAAAACTAATGTCATTTCCATAGATAACAGGTCAGGGAGTTTAAAAATGTCGATTGCGCTGGGCCTCGATTTTGGTAGTGATTCCGTTCGCGCTTTAGCCGTTGATTGTGAAAACGGTGCAGAGCTTGCGACCAGTGTGGAATGGTATCCGCGCTGGCAAGAAGGCCAATACTGCGACGCCCCAAATAACCAGTTTCGCCATCACCCACGAGACTATATTGAGTCCATGGAACGAGCGGTCAAAACCGTTCTCGCCGAACTGACTGCCGAACAACGCACCCGGGTTTGTGGCATCGGCGTTGACAGCACCGGTTCAACCCCCGCGCCAATTGACGCCCAAGGGAATGTGCTGGCGCTGAAGCCAGAATTTGCCGACAACCCGAACGCAATGTTCGTGTTGTGGAAAGACCATACGGCGGTTGAAGAAGCCGAAGCAATTACTCGCTTGTGCCATCAGCCTGGGAAAAATGACTACTCCCGTTATATCGGCGGCATTTACTCCAGCGAATGGTTCTGGGCAAAAATCCTGCACGTTACCCGCGCCGATCAAAAAGTGGCACAAGCGGCGGTATCGTGGATTGAATTGTGCGACTGGGTCCCGGCACTGCTTTCCGGCACCACTAAACCACAGGATATTCGCCGTGGTCGCTGCAGCGCCGGGCATAAATCCTTGTGGCATGAAAGCTGGGGGGGTCTGCCTCCGGTCAGTTTCTTTGATGAGTTAGATCCGGTCATTAACCAGAATCTCGCTTACCCGATGTTTACTGAAACCTGGACTGCCGACATTCCGGTGGGCAACCTTTCCGCCGAATGGGCTGAGCGTCTTGGTTTGCCACAAAGTGTGGTGATTTCTGGTGGCGCGTTTGACTGCCATATGGGTGCCGTTGGGGCTGGTGCGCAGCCGAACACGCTGGTGAAAGTTATCGGCACCTCCACTTGCGACATTTTGATTGCCGATAAACCTACTGTTGGCGACCGTGCGGTGAAAGGCATTTGCGGGCAAGTCGACGGCAGTGTTGTCCCTGATTTTATCGGCCTTGAAGCCGGGCAATCTGCTTTCGGCGACATCTACGCCTGGTTTGGCCGTGTGCTTGGCTGGCCGCTGGAACAATTGGCGCAGCAGCATCCGGAACTACGCGAACAAATCAATGCTAGCAAGAAGCAATTGTTGCCAGCGCTGACGGAAGCCTGGGCGAAAAACCCATCTCTTGAACATCTTCCGGTGGTGCTCGACTGGTTTAACGGACGTCGCACCCCGAATGCCAACCAGCGTCTGAAAGGTGTGATCACCGATTTGAACCTGGCAACAGACGCACCTGCGCTGTTCGGTGGGCTGATTGCCGCTACCGCCTTTGGTGCTCGGGCCATTATGGAATGCTTCACCGAGCAAGGCATTCCCGTCACTAACGTGATGGCTCTTGGCGGTATTGCACGTAAATCGCCCGTCATCATGCAGGTCTGTTCTGACGTACTCAATCGCCCATTGCAGATTGTCGCTTCTGACCAGTGCTGCGCATTAGGTGCTGCCATTTTTGCCGCTGTTGCCGCGGGTATTCACACGGATATTTCTCGTGCCCAACTCGCTATGGCCAGCCAAATTGAAAGTACCTTGCAACCCGATACCCAACGCGCCGAGCGCTTTGAGCAGCTTTATCGCCGTTACCAGCAGTGGGCTGTTAGCGCGGAACAACATTATCTCCCTTCAGCCCCAGTTGCAGCCCCTCGCGCAACCCAGGCCACTGTGACCCATTAAGGAAATGACGATGAACATTTTTGAACAATATGAAGTGTGGTTTGTAATTGGCAGCCAGCATCTCTACGGTGCGGAAACGTTGCGTCAGGTGAATCAACACGCCGAGCAGGTTGTAAATGCGCTGAATAAAGAAGCCAAACTACCGTGCAAGCTGGTGTTGAAACCTTTGGGAACCACACCGGATGAAATTACCGCTATTTGCCGCGATGCCAGTTACGACGATAAATGTGCAGGTATGGTGGTGTGGTTACATACCTTCTCGCCTGCCAAAATGTGGATCAACGGCCTGAGTATTCTGACCAAGCCACTGTTGCAGTTCCATACCCAGTTCAATGCACAGATCCCATGGGGCAGCATTGATATGGACTTTATGAACCTGAACCAGACTGCACACGGCGGCCGTGAGTTCGGTTTCATCGGCGCACGTATGCGCCAGCAGCACACCGTGGTGACCGGTCACTGGCAAGACCCACAAGCCCATCAACGCATTGGTTCCTGGATGCGCCAGGCCGTGTCGAAACAAGATACTCGCCAGCTCAAAGTTGTTCGTTTCGGCGATAACATGCGCGAAGTGGCAGTGACTGACGGCGATAAAGTTGCCGCGCAGATGAAGTTCGGCTTCTCCGTAAACACTTACGCTGTGGGCGACCTTGTTCAGGTTGTAAATGCGGTTAGCGACGGTGACGTCAATGCGCTGGTTGATGAATACGAAAGCAGCTACCGCCTGACTGCTGCTGCGCAAATTAATGGCGACAAACGCCAAAACGTAATTGATGCTGCACGCATCGAACTGGGGATGAAACAGTTCCTGGAACAAGGTGGATTTAGCGCCTTTACCACCACATTTGAAGACCTGCACGGCCTGAAACAACTTCCTGGCCTGGCAGTACAACGTCTGATGCAGCAAGGCTATGGTTTTGCTGGCGAAGGCGACTGGAAAACCGCCGCTCTGCTTCGCATCATGAAGGTGATGTCAACGGGCCTTGCGGGCGGCACCTCTTTCATGGAGGACTACACCTATCACTTTGAAAACGGCAACGATATGGTGCTCGGTTCCCACATGCTGGAAGTTTGCCCATCTATTGCTCTTGCTGAAAAACCCATTCTCGATGTGCAACACCTGGGGATCGGTGGCAAGGACGATCCTGCACGGTTGATCTTCTCCACCCAGACCGGCCCGGCACTTAACGCAAGCCTTATCGATCTTGGCGATCGTTTCCGTCTACTGGTGAACTGCGTTGATACCGTTGAAGCACCGCACCAGTTGCCGAAACTGCCTGTGGCGAATGCCCTGTGGAAAGCGCAGCCGGATCTGCCTACCGCATCCGAAGCATGGATCCTGGCAGGGGGTGCGCACCACACCGTTTTCAGCCAGTCTCTGACGCTTGACGATATGCGCCTGTTCAGCGAACTGCACGGTATCGAACTGGCCGTTATTGATAACGATACCCGCCTGCCTGCGTTTAAAGACTCTCTGCGCTGGAACGAGGTTTATTACAGCTACAAACGTTAGTCAGGAGAACGGTGGATGGCGCGTGCGCTCATCCACCCTACCACTTCAAGTAGGTCGGATGACCGCACGCGCCATCCGACACTCATTTGAGCAGGACTTAATATGTTAGAAGATCTCAAACGTCAGGTACTCGAAGCAAATCTCGCGCTGCCGAAACATAATCTGGTCACCCTGACCTGGGGGAACGTCAGTGCGGTAGATCGTGAACGTGGCGTGTTAATTATCAAACCTTCCGGTGTCGATTACAGCATTATGACTGCCGATGATATGGTGGTGGTCAGCCTGGAAACGGGCGAAGTTGTTGAAGGCAATAAAAAACCCTCCTCCGATACCCCAACGCACCGCCTGCTCTATCTGCAATTTCCGCACATCGGCGGAATTGTCCACACCCACTCGCGCCATGCGACAATTTGGGCACAGGCCGGGAAATCTATTCCTGCAACTGGCACTACTCATGCGGATTACTTCTACGGCACCATTCCTTGCACCCGCAAAATGACCGATGAAGAGATCAATGGCGATTACGAATGGCAAACTGGCGAAGTGATTGTAAAAACCTTTGCTGAACGTGGAATCGACGCCGCGCAAATGCCTGGCGTGTTGGTGCATTCTCACGGCCCGTTTGCCTGGGGCAAAGATGCTGTCGACGCGGTACACAACGCTATTGTGCTGGAAGAAGTGGCATATATGGGCATCTTCTGCCGCCAACTTGAGCCAGAATTACCAGATATGCAGCAAACTCTGCTCGATAAACACTACCTGCGTAAACATGGCGCAAAAGCCTATTACGGCCAGTAAACACTGTATATAAAAGCAGTAAAGCCAGGCGAAGTGGTCTATAATCAGACCACTTTTCCTTTATGAGAATGCAGCGTGTCGCAAGCTCGTCAGGGGTTTCTACTCACGCGTCACTGGCGAGATACCCCACTCGGTACTGAAGTTGAATTTTGGCTGGCAACAGATGATGGCCCGGTAAAAGTGCGCCTGCCGCGCCAGGAATCGGTCGCATTTATCCCACAGTCACAACAAGCCGAAGCCGCACGTCTGCTTGAGCGTGAAAGCCAGTATCGGCTTACACCGCTGCCCCTCAAAGATTTCCATCGTCAGCCCGTTTGCGGCCTTTATTGCCGCCAGCATCGCCAGCTTATGCGCATCGAAAAACTGCTGCGCGATGGCGGTGTCAGAGTGTATGAAGCCGATATTCGCCCGCCAGAACGTTTCTTGATGGAGCGTTTTATTACCGCTCCCGTCTGGTTTAGCGGCGAGTCGCAAAATAACGTGTTGGTTGAAACAAAGCTAAAACCTGCACCGCAGTACCGCCCACCACTAAACTGGGTATCGCTGGATATCGAAACAAATCGCCACGGCGAACTGTATTGCATCGGCCTGGAAGGCTGCGGGCAGCGTGTCGTCTACATGCTTGGACCGGAAAACGGTGACGCCAGCGAGCTGGATTTCACGCTGGAATACGTCGCCAGCCGGCCGTTGCTTATCGAAAAACTCAATAGCTGGTTTGCAAAGCACGATCCCGATGTGTTGATTGGCTGGAACGTGGTGCAGTTCGATTTACGTGTATTGCAAAAAATGGCGGAACGTTATCAGGTGCCATTACGTCTTGGGCGTGAAAATAGCCTGCTGGAATGGCGCGAACATGGTTTCAAGCAAGGTGTGTTTTTCGCACAGGCCGCCGGGCGCGTGATTATCGATGGTATCGAAGCATTACGTTCCGCCTTCTGGAATTTCTCGTCGTTCTCCCTTGAGACAGTGTCCCGCGAACTGCTCGGCGAAGGTAAAGCGATTGATAACCCGTGGCAGCGGATGGACGAAATTGACCGTCGTTTTGCCGAAGATAAGCCAGCGCTGGCAAAGTACAATCTTAAAGACTGCGAACTGGTAACGCGCATTTTCCACAAAACGGAGCTGATGCCGTTTCTACTAGAACGCGCGACGGTTAACGGTTTACCGCTTGACCGCCACGGCGGTTCTGTTGCCGCATTTGGTCACCTGTATATTCCACGCATGCACCGTGCCGGTTATGTTGCACCAAATCTGGGGGATGTGCCTCCGCAGGCAAGCCCTGGCGGTTATGTCATGGACTCGCGCCCTGGCCTTTACGACTCAGTGTTAGTACTCGATTACAAAAGTCTTTATCCGTCGATTATCCGCACATTTCTTATTGACCCTGTAGGCCTGGTTGAAGGGATGGCGCACCCGGAACCTGAGCATTCCGTTGATGGTTTTCTTGGCGCGCATTTTTCCCGAACCACGCATTGCCTGCCCGATATCGTTGGGCAAATCTGGTCCGGGCGCGATGAAGCCAAACGTCATGGCAACAAGCCATTGTCCCAGGCGTTGAAGATCATTATGAATGCGTTTTATGGAGTGTTGGGCACCAGTGCCTGCCGCTTCTTTGATCCTCGCCTTGCCTCGTCGATCACCATGCGCGGGCACCAGATCATGCTACAAACCAGGGAGTTGATTGAATCGCAGGGCTATGACGTGATTTACGGCGATACAGACTCTACGTTTGTCTGGCTGAAAAAAGCCCATTCCGAAGAAGATGCGGCACGTATCGGCAAGGAGTTAGTGAATCATGTGAATGCGTGGTGGAAGGCGCATCTGCAAGAAACCCAACAGTTAGACAGTAAGCTTGAACTGGAATACGAGTCCCACTTTTGCCGTTTCCTGATGCCAACCATTCGCGGAACCGTTGAAGGTTCCAAAAAGCGCTACGCCGGAATGATTCAGGAAAATGACAAACAGCGGATGGTGTTCAAAGGACTGGAAACGGTGCGAACGGACTGGACACCACTGGCACAAGAGTTCCAGAAATCGCTTTATTTGCGCGTATTCCGCAACGAGCCCTATCAGGATTATATTCGTGAAACCATCGCCAGTTTGATGGCGGGTGAGCTTGACGAGCAGTTAATTTACCGTAAACGTCTGCGCAGGCCGTTAAGCGAATATCAAAAAAATGTGCCGCCGCATGTCCGTGCTGCTCGCCTCGCCGATGAGCATAATCAACGGCTTGGTCGTGCCCCGCAATACCAGAATCGGGGAACAATTAAGTATGTGATCACCACCAACGGCCCGGAGCCCGTGGATTACCAGGAATCCCCCCTGGACTATGAACATTACCTGACCCGCCAGCTCCAACCGGTGGCTGAAGGAATTTTACCTTTCCTTGAAGATGACTTTGCTACACTGATGACAGGGCAATTAGGGCTATTTTGATTAACTCTAAATAGTTCGAGTGACAGGAAGGCGGCAAGTGAGCAAATCCCCAGCAGCTTGCTAAAGTAAGTGACTGGGCTGAGTGAGTGCCGCCAACGCCCCTGTAACTTGAAGTATGACGAGTAGGTGACGAATGCGTCGGCTTCCAGTACCATAGCGCCCTCCTGAACCATCCATAAATCTACTTTTGAACTACCGCCCTCTTTATGCGCGGTCGTTATGCTATTGCCTGCAAATCTTAGTAACTGATAATAGAGCCGAAATCATATGCCTTTTACACTTGGTCAACGTTGGATCAGCGATACCGAAAGCGAACTGGGACTGGGAACCGTGGTCGCTTTAGACACTCGCATGGTAACCCTGCTCTACCCTGCCACCGGTGAAAATCGACTGTACGCCAGAAATGACTCACCTATCACGCGCGTGATGTTTAACCCGGGTGATACCGTCACCAGCCATGAAGGCTGGCAACTCAAAGTTGATGAAGTTAAAGAAGAAAATGGCTTACTTGCCTACATCGGTACGCGTCTGGATACAGAAGAAGCAGGTACCATGCTGCGCGAAGTGTTCCTCGACAGCAAACTGGTGTTCAGCAAGCCGCAAGACCGCCTTTTTGCCGGGCAAATTGACAGAATGGACCGCTTCGCCCTGCGTTACCGTTCCCGCGTTTACCAAAGCGAGCAGTATCGCCAGCCCTGGAGCGGCCTGCGCGGCATGCGCACCAGCCTGATTCCACACCAGCTGAACATTGCCCACGATGTGGGTCGTCGTCATGCGCCACGCGTATTGCTCGCTGACGAAGTCGGTTTAGGTAAAACGATTGAAGCCGGGATGATTTTGCATCAGCAACTGCTGGCAGGCAGCGCTGAACGCGTATTGATCGTGGTGCCAGAAACCCTGCAACACCAGTGGCTGGTTGAAATGCTCCGCCGCTTTAACCTGCGTTTTGCTCTCTTTGATGACGAGCGTTATGCCGAAGCCCAGCACGACAGCGATAACCCATTCGAAACAGAACAACTGGTTATCTGCTCGCTTGATTTCGTGCGCCGCAGTAAGCAACGCCTTGAGCATCTGTGCGATGCAGAGTGGGATTTGATGGTGGTCGATGAAGCCCACCATTTGGTGTGGAGCGAAAATGCCCCAAGCCGTGAATACCAGGCCATTGAGCAACTAGCCGAACACATTCCAGGTATCCTGCTGTTAACCGCAACGCCTGAGCAATTGGGTATGGAAAGCCACTTCGCGCGTCTGCGTTTGCTTGACCCAAGCCGCTTCCACGATTTCGAGCAGTTTGTTGAAGAACAACAGCACTACCGCCCGGTGGCCGACGCCGTGGCATTGCTGCTGGCTGGCAATCATCTGACCAACGATCAGCTCAATATGCTGAGCGAACTGATTGGCGAGCAGGATATTGAGCCGCTGCTGCAAACCGCGAACAGCAACCGTGAAGGTAGCGATGCGGCACGTCAGGAGCTGATTTCCATGCTGATGGACCGCCACGGCACCAGCCGCGTGCTGTTCCGTAACACCCGTAATGGCGTGAAAGGCTTCCCGAAACGCGAACTGCACACCATCCGTTTGCCACTACCAATGCAGTATCAAACCGCGATTAAAGTGTCCGGCATTATGGCCGCACGTAAATCCGTGGAAGAACGTGCACGCGACATGCTCTACCCGGAGCAGATTTATCAGGAATTTGAAGGCGATAGCGGCACGTGGTGGAACTTCGATCCACGTGTTGAATGGCTGATGGGTTACCTGACTAGCCACCGCTCTCAGAAGGTTCTGGTTATTTGTGCCAAAGCCGCGACAGCATTACAACTCGAGCAAGTTCTGCGTGAGCGCGAAGGCATTCGTGCCGCCGTGTTCCACGAAGGCATGTCCATCATTGAGCGTGACCGCGCAGCCGCATGGTTTGCCGAAGAAGACACTGGCGCCCAGGTACTGCTGTGCTCCGAAATTGGTTCCGAAGGCCGTAACTTCCAGTTCGCAAGCCAACTGGTGATGTTCGATCTGCCATTTAACCCGGACTTGCTGGAGCAGCGTATTGGCCGTCTGGACCGTATCGGCCAGGCGCACGATATCCAGGTTCACGTTCCTTACCTTGAGAAAACGGCGCAATCGGTGCTGGTGAAGTGGTTCCATGAAGGTCTGGATGCGTTCGAGCACACTTGCCCAACCGGCCGCACAATTTACGACAGCGTTTATCCGCAACTGATTGAGTATTTAGCAGCACCTGAAAATACCGACGGTTTCGATGCGCTGATTAAGCAATGCCGTGAGCAGCATGATGCATTGAAGATTCAACTTGAGCAGGGCCGTGACCGTTTGCTGGAAATTCACTCTAACGGCGGTGAGAAATCACAGGCGTTAGCTGAGTCCATTTCCGAACAGGATAACGATACCAATCTGGTAAGTTTCGCTCTCAACTTGTTCGACATCGTCGGCATTAATCAGGACGACCGTGGCGACAACATGGTGGTACTGACTCCTGGCGATCACATGCTGGTGCCTGATTTCCCAGGGCTTCCAGAAGACGGTTGTACGATTACCTTTGAGCGTGAAGTGGCCCTGTCGCGTGAAGATGCACAGTTTGTGACCTGGGAACACCCAATCATTCGTAATGGCCTGGATCTGATTCTCTCAGGCGATACTGGTAGCTGTGCACTCTCTTTGTTGAAAAACAAAGCACTGCCTGTTGGGACATTATTGCTGGAGCTGATTTATGTTGTTGAGGCAAAAGCGCCGAAGCAATTGCAGCTCAACCGCTTCCTGCCGCCAACGCCAGTGCGTATGTTGGTGGACAAAAATGGCACCAACCTTGCTGCTCAGGTCGAGTTTGAAAGCTTTAACCGCCAGCTCAGCACCGTGAATCGCCATACTGGCAGCAAATTGGTGAACGCAGTTCAGCAAGATGTTCACGCGATTTTGCAATTGGCAGAAGAGAAAGTGGAAGCTGCAGCGCAAGTGTTGATCAAAGCTGCTCGTGAAGAAGCTGATGATAAGCTGAGCTCTGAACTTTCCCGTCTGGAAGCGCTAAAAGCGGTGAATCCAAACATTCGTGATGATGAACTCGAAGCTATCGAGAACAACCGTCAGCAAGTGTTGGAAAGCCTCGCACAAGCCAACTGGCGTCTCGATGCGTTGCGCCTGATTGTAGTGACACACCAATAGTTTGCACACCGCTTTACTCAAATCATTCGAGTTGCAGCAAGGCGGCAAGAGAGAACATCCCCAGGAGCTTACAACAGTAAGTAACTGGGGTGGGCGAAAGCAGCCAACGCCGCTGCAGCTTTAAGGATGTAGAGTAAATGTTGATGGAACCCTATAACCCGCCTACCGAACCCTGGTTAGTTATTTTGTACCAGGACGAGCACATCATGGTCGTCAATAAGCCTTCGGGCTTGTTGTCTGTACCCGGGCGTCTTGATGAGCACAAAGACAGTGTGATGACGCGCATTCAGCGCGACTTCCCGTTGGCAGAATCAGTTCATCGCCTGGACATGGCCACCAGCGGCGTAATTGCCGTGGCACTGACAAAAGCGGCAGAGCGCGAGCTGAAGCGTCAGTTTCGTGAGCGTGAGCCGAAAAAGCAGTATGTGGCGCGGGTTTGGGGGCACCCTCAGCCAGAAGAAGGTCTGGTGGATTTACCGCTGATTTGTGACTGGCCGAACCGGCCAAAACAGAAAGTGTGTTATGAAACCGGCAAAGCGGCACAGACGGAATATCAGGTTCTTGAGTATGCAGCGGATAACTCGGCTCGTGTGCT
The DNA here is from genome assembly GCF_001654865.1 of Buttiauxella noackiae ATCC 51607. Lineage (GTDB taxonomy): Bacteria > Pseudomonadota > Gammaproteobacteria > Enterobacterales > Enterobacteriaceae > Buttiauxella > Buttiauxella noackiae. The sequence continues at coordinate 45,061 of NZ_LXEO01000044.1, forward strand.
GTTAAAACCAATTACTGGACGCTCACATCAGTTACGCGTTCATATGCTTGCGATGGGCCACCCCATTCTTGGCGACCGCTTTTACGCTACACCAGAAGCGCTGGCGATGGCTCCGCGTTTACAGCTTCATGCTGAAATGCTGACCATTACCCACCCCGAGTATGGAACACCCATGACGTTCCGCGCTCCGGCAGACTTCTAAAAAAAAGCCTCTCAATTGAATCGAGAGGCTTTTTCTATTATTTT
>NZ_LXEO01000045.1 GCF_001654865.1 Buttiauxella noackiae ATCC 51607
GTATATCAGGACTAGTCATTTAAATCCTTTCGCCGTCTTAATCAGATCGTACGCTTTCTGGATGTCCTGCGCTTTCTGCTTAGCCATTTCCATCATCTCTGGCGGTAAACCTTTAGCAACAAGCTTATCAGGGTGATGCTCGCTCATTAATTTGCGATATGCACGCTTAATGGCAGTCGCATCATCCGTACTTTTGACACCGAGTACATTGCACGCATCTTCGAGTGTCGGACCACGTTGTTGCTGGAAACCACCGCCTTGCGACTGGTTATATCCACCACCAAATTGCTGCCCGCCTTCCATCATGCGCAAGAACTGATCGAACTGAATGCGTGAAATGCCGAGTTCTTCCGCAATAACGTACAACACTTCCCGTTCGTTAGGATGCAAAGAGCCATCAGCAAACGCTGCCTGGATTTGAATTTCAAGAAACATCCGAATCAGGTCAAAACGGCCAAAGCACACACTGCGTAACTGACGCATTTTTTCACGTAGCGGGTAGCCATTTTCTTTGCCAACACGAAACGCATGTTGTGCTGCACTACGCGCATCACCATGTAATTGCATGCGATCCATTAATAGTGAGGCTATCTGAATATCCGCTTCTGTGACGCGCCCTTTCGACTTAGTCAGGTGGCCCATCACTTCAAATGTGGTGCTAAAAAACAGTGACTGACGCTGTTGTTGGTTAGAAAACCAGGATTGACGACGGCTACGCACCTTATCGATGGCATGGCCAATCAGTAATCCTAAAACCACACCCCAGAAGCCACCACCCATAATTAGTGCTATTGCGACACCGAGTACTTTTCCCCAATACTGCATATACTCCCCAAATCGTCATGCCGTCGGCTAGAATTTGCTTTATCATACCCGTCATTGATAGCGGTGCCTAACGGCACTCTGCTGAACGGGAAGGATTAACACTAGCGCTGTGGTGATGAGTAAGTTAGTCTCTGACCGTTTGCCGACGCTAAGCCATTGATGATGGAACAACGAATAACACGTATGAAAAAACGTATTCCCACCTTGCTGGCCACCTTGATTGGCGCAGCGCTGTATAGTCAACAAGGTATGGCTGCCGATCTTGCGTCGCAGTGTATGCTTGGTATCCCAAGTTACAATCGCCCTTTAATTAAGGGAGATACCAACAACTTACCTGTCACTATAAATGCCGATCACGCAAAAGGAAATTATCCTGACGATGCGGTGTTTACTGGCAACGTTGATATTCAGCAAGGCAATAGCCGCCTACAGTCTGATGAAGTGTTGCTACACCAAAAACAGGTTGAAGGTCAGCCGGATCCTGTCCGCACGGTCGATGCTGTCGGCAACGTACACTACGATGATAATCAGGTTATTCTTAAAGGGCCAAAAGCCTGGTCAAACCTGAATACCAAAGATACCAATGTCTGGGAAGGTGACTACCAAATGGTAGACCGCCAGGGCCGTGGTACTGCTGATCTGATGAAACAGCGCGGCAATAATCGCTATACCATTCTGGAAAATGGCACATTTACTTCCTGTTTGCCGGGTTCTAATACCTGGAGTGTTGTGGGAAGTGAAGTGATTCAGGATCGTGAAGAAGAAGTTGCGGAAATCTGGAATGCCCGTTTTAAACTGGGCCCGGTTCCGGTCTTCTATAGCCCTTATTTGCAGTTGCCAATTGGTGATAAACGTCGTTCCGGTTTCCTTATCCCAAATGCGAAATACAGTACAAATAACGGCCTTGAGTTTTCTCTACCGTATTACTGGAACATCGCACCAAACTTTGATGCCACGATCACTCCACACTATATGGAGCAACGTGGTACTCAATGGCAGAACGAATTCCGCTACCTGACCGAAGCGGGTGCGGGCTTGATGGAATTCGACTACCTGCTGTCTGATGACGAATACAAAGACGATACAGCGAAGAACCCGGAAGGGGATGAGCGTCGCTGGTTATTCTACTGGAGACACAGTGGTGTGATGGATCAGGTGTGGCGTTTTAATATCGACTACACCAAAGTCAGCGATCCTAGCTATTTCAACGACTTTACTTCGCAATATGGTTCCAGTACTGACGGTTACGCCACGCAGAAATTTAGTGTTGGTTATGCCGTTGATAACTTCGACGCCACACTTGCGACAAAACAGTTCCAGATATTTGAGTCGCAGCAAAATAGTGGTGCTAACTCCTATAGCGCGCAGCCACAGCTGGACGTGAACTACTATCAAAATGACGTCGGTCCGTTTGATACACGTATTTACGGTCAGGCGGTTAAGTTTACAAACTTCAATAACAACATGCCGGAAGCCACACGCTTGCATGTTGAGCCAACCATTAGCCTACCGTTATCCAATGGTTGGGCGAGCCTGAATACAGAAGCTAAGCTGATGGCAACACACTATCAGCAGACCAATGTAGAAGAGTACCAGGCTTACGCGTTGAAGCAATTCAAGACCAATCCAAAGAATGCGAACTATCAAAAAACACTTGCTAGTGCGAATAGCTTAGAAGAATCGGTTAACCGTACCCTGCCTCAATTCAAAATGGACGGTAAACTGATTTTCGACCGCGATATGGACTCTGCAGCAGGCTGGGCGCAAACCCTTGAGCCACGCGTACAGTATCTTTATGTGCCGTATCGTGATCAAAGTGACATCAACAACTACGATTCTGCTTTGTTGCAATCTGACTACTCTGGCTTGTTCCGTGATCGTACTTACGGCGGCCTTGACCGTATTGCATCTGCTAACCAGGTCACCACGGGTGTTACAACTCGTGTTTATGATGACGCCGCTGTTGAACGTTTTAATGTTTCTGTTGGTCAAATCTACTACTTCACCAAGTCTCGTACTGGTGATGAAACGATTAACAGTGAAAAAGGTGACGAAACAGGTTCTGTGGTATGGGCTGGCGATACCTATTGGCGCATGACTGACCGTTGGGGTTTACGCGGTGGCGTACAGTACGATACACGTCTTGATAACATTGCTACCGGTAACGGCGTTATCGAATATCGTAAAGATAACGATCGCCTGGTACAATTTAACTACCGTTACGCAAGTCCTGAATACATCGGCGCTACTGTTTCTAACATCAACATTACTGCTGACCAGTACAAAGATGGCATCTCACAAGTTGGGATGACAGCGAGCTGGCCTATCGTTGATCGCTGGTCAGTTGTCGGAGCGTATTACTACGATACCAAGGCACAACAAGCAGCTGACTCCATGTTAGCCGTGCAGTACAACTCTTGCTGTTATGCGATTCGTTTAGGTTATGAGCGCAAAATTAACGGTTGGGAAGATAACCAAAGCAAATACGACAACGTAATTGGCTTTAACATCGAGTTACGTGGCCTGAGTTCCAACTACGGCCTGGGCACACAGCAGATGTTGCGTTCAAACATTCTGCCGTATCAGAGCTCGATGTAATTCACTTTGACTTGAATTAGCAGTCCGCTTTGCGGCTAAGAAATGGAAAAAGTATGAAGAATTGGAGAACGCTGCTTCTCGGTGTCGTCTTGGTGGCGAACACCTCTTTCGCGGCCCCACAAGTGGTCGATAAAGTTGCAGCCGTAGTGAATAACGGTGTGGTATTGGAAAGTGATGTTGACGGCATGATGCAGTCAGTGAAGACCGGTGCACAACAAGCCGGGCAACAGCTTCCTGACGACAACACTTTGCGTCATCAAATTCTTGAACGTCTGATCATGGACCAAATTCTCCTGCAGATGGGTCAGAAAATGGGCGTTAAAGTGACGGATGAGCAGCTTGATAAAGCCATTGCTGATATCGCAGCCCAAAATAAAATGAGCATGGACCAGATGCGTAGCCGTCTGGCCTATGACGGCGTTAATTACAATACTTACCGTGCTCAGATCCGCAAAGAGATGACCATTTCGGAAGTGCGTAATAGCGAAGTTCGTCGTCGCGTATCTATTCTGCCGCAGGAAGTTGAAGCTCTTGCACAGCAAGTGGGCAGCCAGAACGACAGCAGCACCGAGCTGAACCTGAGCCACATCTTGATCCCACTGCCGGAAAACCCTACTTCTACTCAGGTAGACGATGCGGAAAAGCAAGCGCGTGACATCGTTTCGCAAGCACAAAGTGGCGCTGATTTCGGCAAGCTAGCCATAACCTACTCTGCTGATCAGCAAGCCCTGAAAGGCGGTCAAATGGGTTGGGGACGCATTCAGGAATTGCCATCTATTTTTGCTCAGGCTTTAACCTCTGCGAAAAAAGGTGACGTTATTGGCCCGATTCGTTCAGGTGTTGGTTTCCACATCCTGAAAGTGAACGATCTGCGTGGTCAGAGCCAGAGCATTTCAGTAACTGAGGTCCATGCTCGTCATATCTTACTGAAATCATCACCAATCATGAGTGACGACCAGGCGCGCGCTAAGTTAAACCAGATCGCAGCTGATATAAAGAGTGGAAAAACGACCTTTGCTGCGGCAGCAAAATCGTTCTCTGAAGATCCTGGTTCAGCAAACCAGGGCGGTGACTTGGGTTGGGCTGCGACCGATATCTACGATCCTGCCTTCCGTGATGCACTGTCGAAAATGCATAAAGGTGAGTTGAGTGCACCAGTTCACTCCTCCTTCGGCTGGCACTTGATCGAACTGATGGATACTCGCAACGTTGATAAGACTGATGCTGCGCAAAAAGACCGCGCGTATCGTATGCTGTTCAATCGTAAGTTCTCTGAAGAAGCACAGACCTGGATGCAAGAACAACGCGCATCTGCGTATGTGAAAGTCATAGGTAGCAATGGCTAATATCCAACGTGTAGTCATCACTCCCGGCGAACCCGCCGGGATTGGTCCTGATCTGGTCATCGCGCTGGCACAGCGCGACTGGCCTGTCGAAGTGGTTGTCGCAGCATCTCCCGAATTACTCCTGGAACGTGCAGCTCTTCTCGGTCTTCCTCTTCAGCTCAATCCTTATTCGTCTGATACTCCTGCAAGCCCGCAAGCTGCCGGCACCCTTACCATACTACCTATAGCACTACGAGCGCCTGTCAAACCAGGGTTGCTTGAGGTAAAGAACGGTGAGTATGTGGTGGAGATGCTGGCTCGAGCATGTGATGGTTGTATCAATGGTGAATTTGCGGCACTGATCACAGGCCCCGTACATAAAGGCATCATTAACGATGCTGGCATTCCCTTTATCGGTCATACCGAGTTTTTCGAAGAGCGATCGCACAGCGAAAAAGTCGTAATGATGCTGGCGACTGAAGAGTTACGTGTAGCTCTTGCAACCACACACCTGCCTCTCAAAGCCATTAGTGATGCAATCACGCCAGATTTATTACGCCAGATAATCTCCATCCTGTATCATGACCTACAAACCAAGTTTGGTATCGCGCAGCCTCATGTTCTGGTTTGTGGCCTCAACCCCCATGCCGGGGAAGGTGGCCATATGGGCACTGAAGAAATTGATACCATCATTCCAGTACTGAATGAAATGCGTGGTCTTGGAATGAAACTTTCTGGCCCACTACCGGCAGATACGCTGTTTCAGCCTAAGTATCTCGATAACGCCGATGCAGTGCTGGCGATGTACCACGACCAGGGCTTACCTGTACTCAAATATCAGGGTTTTGGTCGGGCAGTGAATATCACACTAGGCTTACCTTTTATCCGCACTTCGGTTGACCATGGCACCGCGCTAGATCTAGCCGGTCAGGGGAAAGCCGAGGTCGGCAGTTTTATTACGGCGCTTAATCTCGCCATCAAGATGATTGCTAATACTCAATGAATACTCGTGTCCACCAGGGCCATTTAGCCCGTAAACGTTTTGGACAAAACTTCCTTAATGACCAGTTCGTTATCGACAGTATTGTCTCTGCTATTAATCCACTCAAAGGCCAGGCGATGGTTGAAATCGGCCCCGGCCTCGGCGCATTAACCGAGCCTGTGGGTGAACGCCTGGATGAGATGACCGTCATCGAACTGGACCGCGATCTTGCTGCTCGTCTGCAAACGCACCCATTCCTAGCACCGAAGCTGACTATTTATCAGCAAGATGCCATGACGATGGATTTTGGAGAGCTATCGCAAAAAATCGGTCAACCGTTGCGCGTTTTTGGCAACCTGCCGTATAACATCTCCACGCCATTGATGTTCCATCTCTTTAGCTATACTGATGCCATTGCTGACATGCACTTTATGCTGCAAAAAGAGGTGGTAAACCGTTTAGTTGCTGGCCCTAACTGTAAAGCGTATGGTCGTTTATCAGTCATGGCACAGTATTATTGCAATGTGATCCCAGTACTTGAGGTGCCACCAACGGCCTTCACACCTGCACCGAAGGTTGATTCTGCGGTCGTGCGCCTGGTGCCACATGCAATAATACCGAACCCAGTTAAAGAGCTGCGTGTGTTAAGCCGCATCACTACTGAAGCCTTTAACAAGCGTCGCAAAACGATTCGTAACAGCCTTGGCCATCTTTTTAGCCCAGAGGTGATGGCGGAGCTGGGAATCGACGCAACCCTACGCGCTGAGAACATTTCAGTCGCACAGTATTGCCAACTGGCAAACTATTTGGCTGAGCACCCACAGCAGCAGCCAAAGGAGAGTTAACGATGTTAAATTCGCCCCGCGTATGCATTCAGGTACAAAGCGTTTATATCGAAGCGCAGTCCTCTCCGGAGAACGAACGGTTCGTCTTTGCTTACACTGTAACCATCCGCAACCTGGGGCGAACACCGGTGCAATTGCTTGGTCGTTATTGGCTTATCACCAATGGAAACGGCCATGAAACTGAAGTTCAGGGCGAGGGCGTGATTGGCGTCCAGCCGCATATTGAACCGGGCAACGAATACAGTTACACAAGCGGTGCAGTACTTGAAACACCGCTTGGCACCATGCAAGGCCATTACGAAATGGTCGACTCTCAGGGCGATGCTTTCCGTGTCGCTATTCCCGTATTCCGTCTGGCTATCCCAGCCTTTATTCACTGATACGATGTCTACATACCTGATTGGCGATGTTCATGGTTGTTACGATGAACTGGTAGCCCTGCTGCAACAGGTTGAGTTTACGCCTGGCAAAGATATTTTATGGCTAACGGGCGATCTCGTCGCACGTGGGCCTGGCTCGCTTGAAGTGCTGCGGTTTGTGCGCGGGCTTGGTGACAGTGCGCGTATTGTTCTCGGTAATCACGATCTGCATCTTCTGGCAGTTTATGCAGGCATTAGCCGCAATAAACCCAAAGATCGCGTTTCCCAATTGCTGGAAGCACCCGATGCCGATGAACTGCTGAACTGGTTACGTCGCCAACCTTTGATTCAGGTTGATGAAGAGAAAAAGCTGGTGATGGCACATGCAGGGATTACGCCGCAGTGGGATTTGAATACCGCAATGGCCTGTGCGCGTGATGTTGAAGCCGTGCTTTCAAGCGACAGCTATCCATTATTCCTCGATGCAATGTATGGCGATATGCCGAACAACTGGTCACCTGAACTTTCAGGGCTTGCTCGTTTGCGCTTTATTACCAATTCACTGACTCGCATGCGTTATTGCTTCCCGAATGGGCAACTGGATATGTACTGCAAAGACACTCCAGAAAGCGCACCTGCACCTCTTAAACCCTGGTTTGCTATTTCAGGCCCGGTTACCGATGAATATTCCGTTATATTCGGGCATTGGGCATCGCTGGAAGGTAAAGGCACGCCCGAAGGAATTTACGGGCTGGATACTGGGTGCTGCTGGGGTGGTGAACTAACTTGCCTACGCTGGGAAGATAAAACATATTTCACCCAGCCATCGAATCGCCAGCAAGATGTTGGCGGTGGAGAAACGGCTATCGCTTCATAATAAAAAACCCGGTTAAATAACCGCAATGCCG
>NZ_LXEO01000046.1 GCF_001654865.1 Buttiauxella noackiae ATCC 51607
GGGTTAAATAACCGGGTTTTTTATTTAACGGCGTTCCAGAACTTCGAAGCAGTAACTATGTGAGTTACTCTCATCCGCGTCATGGAATTCGCTAAAAGTAGACTGCCACTCGTCCGGTTCGTAATCCGGGAAGTGCGTGTCACCTTCTACTTCCGCATCGATATGCGTCAGATACAGGCGCTGTGCTTTCGGCAGGAACTGTTCGTACACACGCCCACCACCAATCACCATAATCTCTTCGGCGTCGCCACAAGCCTTAATGGCATCCTCAACAGATGAAACCCACTCCACGCGGTCATCGGTACCGGGCTTACTGCTAATGACGATGTTCTTACGTCCAGGAAGCGGGCGACCGATAGATTCCCAGGTTAAACGGCCCATAACGACAGGTTTATTCAGTGTATTACGTTTAAACCAGGCCAGATCGGCTGGTAAGTCCCAGGGCATGGCGTTTTCCATGCCAATTACACGATCTACCGCTAATGCAGCAATCAGACTGATCATTCTATTAACCCAAGGGTGGTGAAAAAATTGCCGCCACTATACGGAAAGCGCATTCTTTCGTCGACTATCCGCGAGCATGTCCGTAAGAATTTTTTTGTTCTGCGACTGTAAACCCGTAACGTATTGCTTCCTGTTATAACAGGAACAATGAGTTAGCGTAAAAGCGTCAGAAATAACGTAAAAGATTCTTAACTGCTCTTCGCCATATACTATAAGTTTATACAATAGCTGCGGTATAGTTCACATTTCTACGTCTTTGCAGGATACAACCATGCTGGAAACCACACTTTTTGTCGCCACCATTGCCACTTTGGGGATGTTATCTCCCGGGCCTGATTTCTTTCTGGTGATAAAGAACGCAGCGCGCTATTCACGTACTGCGGCAATGATGACTTCGCTGGGTGTCATCAGCGGCGTGGCAACGCACATGACTTATTGTGTTGCGGGTTTAGCGGTGGTGATTACCACCACGCCATGGTTATTCGACCTACTGAAATATGCCGGGGCCGCATATCTGATCTGGATTGGTTTCCATGCATTACTCGCACGCGGCAGCAGTAAAATGGATGTCAGCAACGTTGAGCGCCAACAAACGACACTTAAGAAAGCATTTCTACAGGGCTATTTGTGCAACCTGCTGAACCCCAAAGCGACCCTGTTCTTCCTTTCCGTTTTCACCCAGGTATTGAGCGTGAATTCAGGGACCATGGAAAAACTTTGGTACGCCGGAGTTATCCTGATGCTGTCCGTGGTCTGGTGGCCACTGTTGGTGGTGTTAATTCAAAGCGAGCCTGTTCGTCGCGGCCTGGCTAAGGCACAGAAAATTGTCGATAAACTGCTGGGCGGCATGTTGATTGCGCTGGGGATAAAAGTCGCCTTGAGTTGAGAACGAATCGGTGGATGGCGCGCAAGCGCTTATCCACCCTACAACAGCGTTCCGTAGGTCGGATAAGCGTTAGCGTCATCCGACACCACTTTTCGTTATTCCGGTTTCACTGGCGGCTCATCGGCCAATTTCCCCGAATGAAGCCCTTCTTCCGTCCCCTGCCAGCCGTGACGCTGAATCACATTCAGATGGATACGATCTTCGTTAATCACCTCAGTCAGCATGGCACTGGTGCGTTTGAGCACATCGGCTCGCGCTGACCAGTCTGGAGCCGGAACCATCTCTTCAACCATCTGCGTATTAAAACGTCGGAAGTGATCGGCTCGCTCACGTGCTTCATAGCTGCCAACGCCCAGACCTTCCAGTGCCCGGCGCCCCACTTTTAATGCGCCTTCAAATGTTTCACGCTCTGGTTGTTCAACACCCAACTGCCGCAGGCGAATGAAGTGGTCAAGATCGCGTGCTCGCGCAATCACTTTCAAATGAGGGAAATGTTCCTGCACCAGCTCTGCCAGCTGCATATTGGCATCAGGATCGTCGATAGCATTGATCAGCACTTCAGCTTTTGCGGCCCCGGCGGACTCCAGTAAATCCACGCGTGTTGCATCGCCGTAAAAAACTTTGGTACCAAATTTACGCAGTGTTTCAATATGGTCTGGGTCATGATCGAGAACCACCATTTTTACCCCACTGGTGAGTAACAAACGGCCGGCAATCTGCCCGAAACGACCGAAGCCTGCGATAATCACTCGCGGCTGTTCTTCATCGATTTCGTCCGCTTCTCGCGCCTGTTCTTTACCCGATTTCTCCAGGCGATTGAGTATTACCAGCAGCAGTGGCGTTGCCGCCATTGATAGTGCAACAGCAAGGGTCAGCGATTTCGCCCAACTGTCATCTAACACCTCAGCCATTCTTGCTGTACCAAAAATCACGAACGCAAATTCACTACCTTGCCCCAGCAAAACAGCAAACCAGCGCCGTTGTTTTCGTGGCACATTCAGCGGCTTCGCCACAATCCAAAGCGTTATGATTTTAATCGCCAGGAAGCCGAACAGCAGTGCGATGATTCGCAGAGGATTTTCAAGCAACGTACCAAAATCTATCGACATGCCCACACCGATAAAGAACAGCCCGAGCAGCAAACCTTTGAACGGTTCAATATCACTTTCCAGCGCATGGCGATACTCGGAGCTTGCCAGTAACACACCGGCAAGAAACGCGCCCATCGCCATCGAAAGCCCGGCCTCTTCAAGCAATAAGCCAAAGCCAAACACCATAAACAGTGCCATAGCGCTGAAGACTTCACGCAGGCCGGAACGCGCAACGAACCGCAGCAACGGGCGCGTCACATAACGGCCTAGCAACACAACGATGGCCAATGCACCGACCACTTTCAGAGCCGAAATGGAAAAAGCAGCCAGGGTCGTAGTCGCACCGCTACTGGCTAATAACGGGATCATGGCCACGAGCGGGATCGCAGCGATATCCTGGAATAACAGCACGGCAAAGGCACTACGCCCCATTTGTGAAACAGTGAGATTGCGTTCGTTCATCGCCTGCATGGCTATCGCGGTTGAAGAGAGCGCCAGCGTCAAGCCGATTAACACCGCCACCTGCCAACGCAGCCCTAAGAACATGCAAAACAAACCGAGCAGCAAACCACACGCCACCATTTGCAAAGCACCGCCACCAAACACAGAGGCGCGTAGCGTCCACAAGCGACGGGGGTCAAGCTCCAGACCAATCACAAATAACATCAACACCACGCCGATTTCCGCAAAATGCAGAATAGTTTCGGCATCGGTAACCAGACGTAACCCCCACGGGCCAATAATGCACCCGGCAATCAGGTAGCCAAGCACCGAACCTAATCCAAGGCGCACGGCAATGGGCACAATGATCGCAGCGGAGCCAAGATAAATCAGCGCCTGAATCATGCTGTGACTATCCATGGTTCGCCTCCCGCCACTCGAGTAATCGTTGTTTATATTGCTCGGCCTGAACTTCGAGCGTGTTCTCATCACAAACGAAAGTGAAATGAACGGTGAAATGCGGCAGCCAGTTCATGCCGCAGTAAAGCGCGGTCGCCTGCAATGGTTGTCCAAGTACATCAAAGCCGGGATGGTCACCCAGATTAAAATGGTTATCGCCACCGCCAGTTGTAACCGCCCACATGACATTTTTACCGTGTAGTGCCTTACCGCCACGCCCGTAGGCCCAGCCGTGAGCGAGTACTTTGTCGATCCACAGTTTCATCAATGGCGGAGTGCTGTACCACTGCATCGGGTGCTGCCAGATAACCAAATCTGCGCGGCTTAATGCTTCCTGCTCGGCGGCAATATCAATGTTGAAATCGGGGTATAACTCATAGAGGGAGCGCACTTCTACATCTGGCAAAAGCGAGGCTTGCTCAAGCATTTTTCGGTTTGTGTGGGAGTGTTGCGGGTAAGGATGTGCATAAATAATTAAAATCATCAATTAGCCTGTTGTTTTACCGCATTCTTTTCTCAAAGAGTGTAGTCAGTAATTCAACAGGCTAATAGTCATAATTCCAGGCGAGCTAAGTGGGAAGACCTGAATTAATTATCAAGTTCGCCCATCGATTTAACCTGATCGCGGTTGATCTGCTCAGTCTTGCCAGATTCCGCATTTTTGTAAGAGACCAGGCCAGTCTCGTCATCAACCTGCGGCTTACCGTCTGTGACAATGGTTTTGCCATCTGTGGTTTTTACCGCCTGGTTAGACGAACAGCCCGCGACGGTCAGCAACGTTGCGGTAGCGAATAAGGACGCCAGTAGAATTTTGTTTTTCATGTTGTTCTCCCTGTATGTAGTCATTTCTCATCTTCAGACTAAAAACATTAGCAGGAATTTCCGGCTTCGCTGGAAAATACAGAACACTCTGAAAGCAGACAGTTGTAAACCAGCCTGAGTGATTTAACTCTTTTGCGGAAAACCGTCTTTATAAATGATGGTTTGCAAGACGTTGCCCTGGGCATCAAAGGTTTTCGCTTCGCCATTTGCCACGCTATCTTTGTAGGTGATGGTGGTGCGTAACTTGCCGTCCTGCGTATAACCTTGTGATAGTCCTTCGGCCTTACAGTTAATCAGCGGGGTATGGGTTCTTAGCGTGCCGTTTGGGTAATAAATATCCAGATATTCATTGAAACAACGGTTCTTAACAACCGTCTCGAACTTCTTCGCACCGTTATCGTATTTTTCAACTAGCTTACCGTCAGGTACTTTATCCGTCACACTTACAACAGGCACGGTCAGCTTTTTTTGCGGCTCAAGGTCGTCTGTTAATCCTTTTGCATAATCTGGCGTCATGCCCATTGCATCAATAGTTTTAGTGACTGAAGAGGAAAATTCTGCACAGCCAGATAGCATTATGGCTAGCGTTATCAGAGGAATTGAACGTTGCACGGCGAGCTCCTTTTTAAGTATTTCCGTAAAATGAAACTAACGACGCACGTAGACAACCCCCAAAAAAGGTAGGAAAGGCATTAAAAAACCCGCCGAAGCGGGTTTTGGGAGGAATCCGAAGAGACTACTTCGTAATTTGCGCGTGCATTTCCTGCACTGAAATCACTTTTTCTGTCGCGTCAGAGTTCAGCGCCATCGCGGTGGCAAAGCCGCCGTTCAGCGTGGTGTCGTAATGCACTTTGTATTGCAGTGCGCTGCGGCGAATGAGTTTAGAATCCTCAATCGCCTGGCGGCCCGCCGTGGTGTTGATGATGTAGGTATATTCGCCATTCTTAATACGGTCCTGAATGTGCGGACGACCTTCATGCACCTTGTTCACCAGGCGCGGGTTAATACCTGCTTCACCCAACACCACCGCAGTACCGTGAGTCGCATCCAGTTCGAAGCCCTGCTTCAGCAATTTAGCGGCCAGGTCTACCACACGTTTTTTGTCGCCTTCGCGAACAGACAGCAGTGCGCGGCCTGGTTTACGCATGGTGGACTGGCTGCCCAGCATCGCTTTGGAGAACGCTTCTGCAAAGGTGCGGCCGACGCCCATCACTTCACCGGTAGAGCGCATTTCTGGCCCTAACAGTGGGTCAACGCCCGGGAACTTGTTGAACGGCAATACCACTTCTTTCACAGAGTAGTAAGGTGGGATGATCTCTTTGGTCATGCCCTGCTGAACCAGCGTTTGCCCAACCATTACACGCGCCGCCACTTTAGCCAGCGCCATGCCGGTTGCTTTAGAGACAAACGGTACGGTACGCGCAGCACGTGGGTTAACTTCAATCAGGTAGACTTCGTTATCTTTCACCGCAAACTGCACGTTCATCAAACCGCGAACTTGCAGTTCGAAAGCCAGTTTCTGCACCTGCTGGCGCATCACGTCCTGGATTTCCTGGCTCAGCGTGTAAGCTGGCAGAGAACACGCGGAGTCACCGGAGTGAACGCCAGCTTGTTCAATGTGCTCCATGATGCCGCCAATCAGCACGGTTTCACCGTCGCAAATCGCATCGACATCCACTTCTACCGCATCGTCGAGGAAGCGGTCGAGCAGCACAGGTGCATCGTTAGATACACTTACTGCAGTCTGGAAGTAACGACGTAAATCCACTTCGTCGTACACGATTTCCATCGCGCGGCCACCCAGTACGTAGGATGGGCGTACAACCAGCGGGTAACCAATGTGTGCCGCTTTTTCTACCGCCATTTCGATGGTGGTAACGGTGGCGTTGGCAGGCTGTTTCAGCTTCAGGCGGTCAACTGCGTGCTGGAAACGCTCGCGGTCTTCTGCACGGTCAATAGCGTCAGGGCTGGTGCCGATAATTGGTACGCCAGCAGCTTCCAGTTCACGAGCCAGTTTCAGCGGAGTCTGGCCACCGTACTGCACGATAACGCCTTTTGGTTTCTCAACGCGGACAATTTCCAGTACGTCTTCGAAGGTTACTGGCTCGAAGTACAGGCGGTCAGAGGTGTCATAGTCGGTAGAAACCGTTTCAGGGTTACAGTTAACCATGATGGTTTCATAACCATCTTCACGCAGCGCCAGAGAGGCGTGTACGCAGCAGTAGTCAAACTCGATGCCCTGGCCGATACGGTTTGGACCACCGCCCAGCACCATGATTTTGTCACGGTCGTTGTTCGGGTTAGCTTCGCACTCATCTTCATAAGTGGAGTACATGTACGCAGTATCGGTAGAGAATTCCGCCGCACAGGTATCAACACGCTTATAAACCGGATGCAGTTTGTATTGCTCACGCAGTTTGCGGATTTCAGACTCGCGAACGCCAGCCAGTTTAGCCAGGCGTGCATCGGCAAAACCTTTGCGCTTGAGCATACGCAGGAAGTCATAGTCCAGACCGGTGATGCCAATCTCTTCGACTTTCTCTTCCAGGCGCACCAGCTCTTCAATCTGCACCAGGAACCAGCGGTCGATGTTGGTCAGGTTGAATACGCCATCGACAGACAAACCTGCGCGGAAGGCGTCAGCCACGTACCAGATACGCTCAGCGCCAGCATCTTTCAGCTCGCGACGGATTTTGGTCAGCGCTTCCGGGTCATCCAGATTCACTTTCGGGTCAAAACCGGTCGCGCCCACTTCCAGGCCGCGCAAGGCTTTTTGCAATGATTCCTGTTGTGTGCGGCCAATCGCCATCACTTCACCCACAGATTTCATCTGTGTGGTCAGACGGTCGTTAGCGCCGACGAATTTTTCGAAGTTGAAGCGAGGAATTTTCGTCACAACGTAGTCGATGGATGGCTCGAACGACGCAGGCGTTTTGCCGCCGGTGATATCGTTCATCAGCTCGTCGAGGGTGTAACCCACCGCAAGTTTTGCGGCCACTTTCGCAATCGGGAAGCCGGTTGCTTTTGATGCTAAGGCTGAAGAGCGCGATACGCGCGGGTTCATCTCGATAACAATCAGACGGCCAGTTTTCGGGTTAACCGAGAACTGTACGTTGGAACCGCCAGTTTCTACACCGATTTCACGCAGTACCGCCATCGAGGCGTTACGCATGATTTGGTACTCTTTGTCGGTCAGCGTTTGCGCTGGCGCAACAGTGATGGAGTCACCGGTGTGAATACCCATCGGGTCAAGGTTTTCGATAGAGCAGACGATAATGCAGTTGTCGTTTTTATCACGCACAACTTCCATTTCGTACTCTTTCCAGCCGATCAGGGATTCATCAATCAGCAGCTCTTTGGTTGGCGAAAGATCCAGACCACGCTCGCAGATTTCTTCGAACTCTTCACGGTTGTACGCAATACCGCCGCCGGTGCCACCCATGGTGAATGAAGGGCGGATGATGCACGGATAACCCACGTCAGCCGCAACAGCCAGCGCTTCTTCCATGTTGTGAGCAATACCAGAACGCGCAGTATCAAGGCCGATTTTTTTCATCGCCACGTCGAAACGGCGGCGATCTTCGGCTTTATCAATGGCGTCTGCGGTGGCACCAATCATGGTGACGCCGAATTCTGCCAGTACGCCCTGGCGTTCCAGTTCCAGTGCACAGTTCAGTGCCGTCTGGCCGCCCATGGTTGGCAGAACCGCATCCGGGCGCTCTTTCTCAATGATTTTGCGCACCACTTCCCAGTGAATCGGCTCGATGTAAGTCGCATCGGCCATTTCCGGGTCGGTCATAATTGTTGCCGGGTTGGAGTTCACCAGAATGACACGGTAACCCTCTTCACGCAGCGCTTTACACGCCTGAGCACCGGAGTAGTCGAACTCACACGCCTGGCCGATAACAATTGGGCCTGCGCCGAGGATCAGGATGCTTTTTATATCTGTACGTTTTGGCATTTTCTTAGCTCCTGATTATTTAGCAGTAGTGCGGTAGTGCTTAATCAATTCGACAAAGTGGTCAAACAGCGGTGCCGCATCGTGTGGACCCGGGCTTGCTTCAGGGTGGCCCTGGAAGCTGAATGCCGCTTTATCTGTACGGTGGATGCCTTGCAGCGTGCCATCGAACAGTGACTTATGGGTCACGCGCAGGTTCGCCGGAAGTGTTGATTCCTCTACAGCAAAACCGTGGTTCTGGGCAGTAATCATCACGCAGTCGCGATCCAAATCTTTAACCGGATGGTTACCGCCGTGGTGACCAAACTTCATCTTCACGGTTTTCGCACCGCTTGCCAGAGCCAGCAACTGGTGGCCTAAGCAGATACCGAATACCGGCACGTCGGTTTCCAGGAAGGATTTGATGGCGCTGATTGCGTAATCACACGGTGCCGGGTCGCCTGGGCCGTTAGAAAGGAAGATCCCGTCCGGGTTCATCTTCAGCACTTCTTCTGCTGGCGTCTGCGCCGGAACCACCGTCAGGCGGCAACCGCGGTCAACCAACATGCGCAGAATGTTGCGCTTCACGCCGTAATCGTAAGCCACGACGTGGAAGGGTAAGTCTTCTTCTTTAGCCGCTTCAGGTAATTCACCTTCCAGCGTCCAGCTGCCTTGCTGCCAGGCATAAGATTCCTGAGTGGTCACTTCTTTCGCCAGATCCATGCCGTTAAGGCCGGGGAAGGCTTTCGCTTTCTCAAGAGCCAGAGAGGCGTCCAGGTTATCACCGGCAATAATGCAGCCATTCTGTGCACCTTTCTCACGCAGAATTCGGGTCAGCTTACGAGTATCGATATCGGCGATTGCCACAATGTTATGGCGCTTCAGGTAGGAAGAAAGGTCTTCGGTATTGCGGTAGTTGCTGGCAATCAGTGGTAGGTCACGGATAACGAGGCCTTGCGCATGTACCTGGGAGGATTCTTCGTCAGCAGCATTGGTGCCGACATTGCCGATATGAGGATAAGTAAGAGTGACAATCTGGCGGGAGTAGGAAGGATCAGTGAGGATTTCTTGATAACCGGTCAAAGAGGTGTTGAAAACGACTTCCCCAATGGCCGAACCCGATGCCCCAATGGCCCGACCGTGGAATTGGGTTCCGTCTTCCAGAACCAATATTGCTGACTTAATCAAAACGCCCTCCAGGGAATAAACAGTCAATTTATTTGCATATTAATTCAAAACGAATTCAGGAATCAATGCAAAACAGCCTGTCATTTGGATTTTTGACAAACGGCGGCATTCTAGTGAGAGGCCGGGGAAAAGTCTACCATAAGCGCAACTTTTTATGTGTTTTTTAGCGATCTGATGTAAAAAAGAGGAATTGACCGGTGAAATCAACAGCTAACTTACGATGCGTAATCGGTTGCGGACCTGGATGAATGGGAATCTGATGGTAATCATGAAAAAAGTGGACCAAATGGTCAAAAATGATAAGAAAACAACAGATAAATGGCGGTAAAGATAAAATTATAAGAATTTCAAACAAAATAAATAGAGAAACAACCAAAATAACATTAAATAAAAAGGGCAATAAAATATTGCCCTATCAATCAAGTAATTACGATTGAAATAACCACATCACGATGGGTAATAATGATTACAAATTATTAAGATCAAGGACATCACGCATGTCATAAAGACCACTTTTCATAGCACTCAACCATAATGCAGACTTAACCGCGCCATTTGCAAAAGTCATACGACTGGATGCTTTATGGCTGATTTCAATACGCTCGCCGATGTCCGCAAACATCGCCGTATGTTCACCAATAATGTCACCTGCACGCACCGTGGCAAAACCAATAGTGCCTGGAACGCGCTCGCCGGTGTACCCTTCACGGGAATAGACCGCACACTCTTTTAAGTCCTTATCCATCGCATGGGCAATGGCTTCGCCCATCGCCAGAGCGGTACCCGATGGCGCATCAACTTTATGACGATGATGTGCTTCAATGATTTCGATATCGGTATAGTCACCCATCACTTTGGCCGCTTTCTCCAGCAGCTTGAGCATCACATTCACGCCGACGCTAAAGTTGGCGGCAAAAACAATCGGTACTTCGCTCGACGCATCTGTAATCGCCTGCTTACCCGCGTCATCAAAACCCGTCGTCCCAATCACCATGCCCTTGCCATGTTGGCGGCAGAAAGCCAGATGGTTCAGCGTGCCTTCAGGACGAGTGAAATCGATAAACACATCGAAATCGTTGACCACGGCATCCAGGCTATCGCTCACGATAACGCCCGTTTTCGCCACACCGGCTAATTCACCGGCGTCACTACCAACCAGGGATGACCCTGTACGTTCAAGTGCTGCACCGAGTTTGATGCCATCCAGCTGTAATGCAGCCTGAATCAGTTGTCGCCCCATGCGACCACCCGCACCCGCGATTGCTACACGGACTTGTGACTCATCCATATTCATTCTCTTTTCTATATTAATCTGCATATATAACATTCTCAGGTTAACCAGCCTGCTCACAAGCCGCCACTCGAAAACACCGATAATAAGAAATTTATGACAAAACGCTGAAGTTATCAGTAAAACCCATTATTCACCTGATAATCAAAAGGTTTTAAATCACCTATTATGCAAACCCACATGACTCCCGCACCACCAGTGTGGGCGGGAGAATAATGCGCTTCGGCGGCTCATCATTGCCCTGAATGCGGGTGAACAACAGCTCTCCGGCTTTACGGCCAATCTCTTTGGCGGCAACTGAAACGGTGGTCAGCGCAGGCTGTACCAGCGATGCTTCGGTAATATCGTCAAAACCTACCAACGCAAAATCGATACCTGGCTGGCGTCCCATTTTACGCAGTGTCTGCATGACGCCGAGTGCCACAATATCCTGATAACAGACAGCGGCTGTTATTTCCGGATACTGCCGGAATAGCTCCTCAGCCACGCGCGCACCATCACTTTGGCTGGCGAGGGACGAAACGACCCATTCACTTTTCGGCTGGATACGATGCTCTAGCAGTTTGCTGCTGTAGCCACCGATACGCTGCGCTCGGCTAATAGAATTTTCACTGCCGCCGATAAATGCAATGTTGCGATGCCCGAGACGCAACAGATGTTGTGTCGCCAATTGAGTGCCCAAAAAGTTATCGGTGCCGACAAAATCGAAGGCCACATCGTCCATGGGGCGCACCACCATAATCGCCGGAATATTGCGGCGCTTCAGGGTTTCAAAAAACAGCGGCGGCGTTTCGCGTGCTGCGCACAGCACCATGCCGCAGGCATTATTACGCATCAGAGAATCGACAAATTTTTGCTGACGCTCGCCGGACTCTTCACTGTTTGCCAAAAATAGCAGCAAATCGTGGCGCTCCATTTCCTGGCTAAGCCCGGCGGTCATTTCACCGTAAAAAGGGTTGGTAATGTCGTGCAGCAAGAGTCCGACCTGATTACTGGTGCGATTACGTAAATTGGCTGCCGTTTGGTTATACACGTACCCCAGATCATCCAGTGCTTTCAGCACACGGGTTCGAGTAGCGTCAGAAATTCTGCCCCGGTTACGCAACACCATTGAAACGGTAGCAGTGGAAACTCCGGCCTGCTTTGCGACTTGGGCAAGGGTTACGGTGCTCATTGGCACTCCTTGGTATTTAGCAATTATTCTCAGATTAATCGAATAACCAAAAAATTGCATATCTCCATGTGAAAGCCATCACAGATAACACACCTTCAGGCGACATCTTGCTAAAAGTGGTGGGTTAATCGCGTTTACCACCCTGCTCAAAGTCGGTTAATCGATTAATCTTAATTTATCAAGAACAGGGAGAAGACTATGCATTCGGCATCATACGATAAGTATCCCGAAGTCAGCGTTTCGGGGTTTGACCATCACGCATGGCAGGGTTGGCCCGCTATCCAACAAGCCGTCAGCAAGCAACTTGCTCGCTCGGGAAAAACCGTGTTGGTTATTGATTGCTACCCAGGCGTTCAGCTCGAAGAACTTCATGCGCAACTCATTGCACAACTCAACCCAACTCTCACCATTAACGCCGAATCCGCACGCTTAAGTGAACAACATCTGCATGATTTGCTGGCACGCAACCTGACGGATGACCGGGTGTTTGGCGTACTGTCTTGCCATGAATTAAATGAGTTTTTCTGCCCGGAAAAACTCGCCGTCGCACAGCAAGAGGTCGCTGAAATAACCGAAGGATTGGTCGTGGTCTTCGGCCCAGGAGCAGCACTTATTCATTCAGGTGATGTTCTGGTGTATGCGGATCTGGCGCGCTGGGAAATCCAGCAACGTTTTCGTCGTGGTGAACTCGGCAACTGGGGCGCGAATAACACAGATGAAGATATTCTGCGCCGCTACAAACGCGCATTTTTCATTGAGTGGCGTGTGTTTGATCGCCATAAAACGCCGCTTCTGAAACGTGCCGATTTCCTACTCGATACCAATGCCGAACAGCCAGCGATGGTCAGTGGTGAAGCGCTGCGAAGCGCGCTGCAACAAACCACGCAACAACCATTCCGCGTAGTGCCATTCTTCGACCCAGGAGTCTGGGGCGGCCAATGGATGAAAGACAAATTCGATCTCGATCCCTCAAAGCCAAATTACGCATGGTGTTTTGACTGTGTGCCCGAGGAGAACAGCCTGTTACTGCGTTTTGGTGATGTGCGGATCGAGATCCCCTCTCAGGATCTGGTTTTGCTCTACCCTCGCCCGCTGCTTGGCGAGCGTGTTCATGCTCGTTTTGGTGCGGAATTCCCGATCCGCTTCGACTTCCTCGATACCATCGGCGGGCAGAATTTAAGCTTCCAGGTTCACCCAATAACCGAGTACATCCAGCAGCATTTCGGTATGCATTACACCCAGGATGAGAGCTATTACATGCTGGAAGCCGAGCCAGGAGCGGAAGTGTATCTGGGGACCAAAACCGGCATAGATCCACAGGAAATGCTCGACGATCTTGCGAGTGCGCAGCGGGGCGAAAAAGCGTTTGATGATGAGAAATTCGTTAACCGCTTTCCGGCACATAAACACGATCACTTCCTGATCCCGGCAGGTACCGTGCACTGCTCTGGTTCAGGTGCAATGGTGCTGGAAATCAGCGCCACACCTTATATTTTCACCTTCAAGTTGTGGGACTGGGGCCGCCTCGGCCTGGATGGTTTACCGCGTCCGGTGCATCTGGAGCATGGTGCGCAGGTCATTGACTGGCAACGTGATACTCAATGGGTTACCGAGCATCTGGTGAATCATTTTGAGCCTATCGCGGAAGGTGATGGCTGGCGCGAAGAACGTACTGGTCTCCATGAACGTGAGTTTATCGAAACCCGCCGCCACTGGTTTACGCAGCCAGTCACGCACCACACTCATGGTGGCGTGAACGTGCTGAATCTGGTGGAAGGCAGTGAAGCGCTGGTTGAAAGCCCGACCGGCGCTTTCGAACCCTTTGTGGTGCATTACGCCGAAACCTTCATTGTTCCGGCGGCAGTCGGCGAATATCGCATTTCTCCATACGGCAGCGGTGTAGGCCATCAGCTTGCCACCATGAAAGCCTGGGTAAGAGGATAACAAGATGATCAACGTAATTCTGGCAACACATGGCTCGCTTGCCGAAGCACTACTGGCCGGTAGCAAAATGGTTTATGGCGAATTACCACATGTATTCCCGGTGATGCTAACGGAAAACAAGGGCATCAATAGTTTTGGCGATGAGTTTGCCGCGGTACTGAAACAGGCCGCCAAAGGCGCTGATGGCGTGCTGGTGCTGTGCGATTTGCAAAGCGGCACACCGTGGAATATCGCCTGCCATCATGCCTTCGATCCGCAAACGCAGCCACCAATGGCGGTGTTGGGAGGCGTGAATTTCCCGATGTTATTGCTAAGCGATGAAATAAAAGATCTGACCGACGTCGCGCAAGCGGCGGCAGTTTTACTGGAAGAATCGCGCGACTCGCTGGTTCAGGCCCAACTGGCTGAAACCACACAATCTGATGATTTCTAAGGGGCAACGATGAGTATTTCTTTTGTACGCATTGACGATCGGGTGATCCACGGCCAGTTGATCACCCGCTGGGCAAAAGAGTTGCCGTGCGATGGGATCATCGCCATTGATGATGCTGTCGCCGCCGATCCGTTGTTGTCTTCGGTGATGAAAGGTGCGGTGCAGGACACCAAAGTCTGGTTGTTTGATACCGCCACCGCGATTGAAAAACTACCGAAGATCATCGCCAGCGAGAAGCGCTATTTCGTGATTGGTAAATCGCCCGTAACTCTAAAATGCATTGAAGAAGCGGGTATCAGCCTGCAAAACAGCAATAAGAAAATTAACGTTGGCCCGATGAGCGCACGAGCCACCACCACCACCATTGGCCCAAATCAATCTGTGAATCCGGAAGAGATAGCAGCGTTCGACTATCTCTCGCTGCGCGGGCACCAGATTGAATTTCAACTGGTACCCGATGCCAGCAGTTACAGCTGGCAGGATGCTCGACAAAAACTCAAATAAAGGAGTGCATTATGGCTTTCGAAGCAGCTCTAATCGGCATTCTCTGTTACCTCGGTGCGCTTAGTAGCCCATGGCTACTGGGGTTGACCGGGGGCTGGTATCTGATTACCCGCCCACTGGTTTCAGGGATGCTGGTAGGTTTTATTCTCGGCGATGTGCAAACCGGGATTATCATCGGCGTAGCGGTTCAGGCCGTGTATATCGCAATGGTAACCCCCGGTGGTTCTATGCCTGCGGATCTCAACTTTGTGGCCTTCCCGGCCATTGCTCTGGGCATTCTTTCCAATAAAGGCCCGGAAGTGGCCGTGGCGCTGGCTGCTACTATCGGCATTGCGGGCACCGTGTTATTCAACGCCATGATGGTGCTCAATTCCTGGTGGAACCACCGTGCGGATGTCGCGCTGGAAAAAGGCGACGAACGAGGCGTGTATCTCAACAGCGCTATCTGGCCGCAAGCGACTAACTTCCTGATGCGCTTTATTCCGACATTTATCGCGGTCTATTTCGGCGCTCAGTACATCAATGCCTTTATGGATAGCCTGCCGCACATCGTTCTTTCCACCATGAACGTGCTGGGCGGAATTCTGCCAGCTGTCGGTATCGCCATTCTGCTTAAACAAATCATCAAGAATTACAGCATGTTGATTTATTTCCTGGTGGGGTTTATCTGCATTGTTTTCCTGAAGCTAAACATGGTGGCGCTGGTGATTGTCGGCGCGTTACTGGCGCTGATTCACTACAACTACAAACCTGAGCCACAGGCTGAACGTGCAGCCTCTAAGCCCGCTGATGATGAGGATGAATTCTGATGGAAGAACGTAAACTCACTCGCCAGGATCTGCGCCGTTGCTGGCGCAGTTGGATGATGTATAACCTCTCGTCAATGAGCTTTGAGCGCCTGGAGTCATTCGGCTTTTGTTTGAGTATGCTGCCGGTGGCGAAAAAGCTTTATCCCGATGATGAACAACGCAAAGAGATGCTCAAACGCCACGCATCTTTCTATAACACCGAGCCGCAGTTGGGTGCGATAGTCAACGGTATGGTGCTGGGTCTTGAGGAGAAACGCGCCAACGGTGAGCCAATCGACGGCGAAACTATCAATACCCTCAAAGTTGGCCTGATGGGGCCAGTGGCTGGGATTGGCGATTCAATGATTCCGGGGATGTTAATCCCGATTCTGCTCAGTATCGGTATGGCGCTAGCGGCGGGCGGGAACATCCTCGGACCACTGTTTTACTGCGTGGCGTGGCTGGCGATTATCATCCCAGGCTCATGGTTCCTGTTCCTCAAAGGCTACCGAATGGGATCGACTTCCGTTGAAATGCTGGTGAGCAGCAAATCGACTCGCCTTCGTGAAGCGCTATCGTTATTAGGCGTATTCGTGATGGGTGGCGTGGCAGCAAGCTACGTGAAGCTCGGCACCGGACTTGAGTTTGTCACCAAAGATGGCGTGAATATCCATGTGCAGCAGATGCTGGATGGAATTTTCCCAAACCTGTTGCCGCTTTTAGTGGTGATTGGCACCTGGTATTTGATGGCGAAACGCGGTGTATCACCGGTGAAAGCAATGTTGTTATTGCTGGTATTGGCGGCAGTCGGTGTGGCCGTGGGGTTGTTCTCGTAAAAAGCGCTGGATGACGCTTCGCTTATCCCCTACAACACTAACCGTAGGTCGGGTAAGCGCAGCGTCACCCAACATGATTAAGGGTGGAAACCCACCCACTTCTGACTCACCATTCCTGGTTTTGAAATAAACTGAAAACGCGCAGGATCATCAATAAATTGTTGATATAGCGGCTCATCGGTAATCCCAAATTCGGTATAGCTGCGTGGTGAAGTCACCTGCAAACGCCCCGGCATATAACGGCGGTTATGCTGCCAGGCAATATGCTCATCCTGCAATAACGGATACCACGCCAGCCCTTTGTATGCCCGCACGGCTTCGTATTCAAATCCATATTCCCGGTCACACCAGGCACCAAATGTCAGCGGTTCATCCGGGGAAGCAGAGATCGTGGCATGCGCCCAGCCCGGCGGCACCAACACTTTTTCACCAGGCCCGGCCACGATCGCAAAGCAGCGGCCAGGATCGTCGGCAACATATTCCTGCATATAAATAATCGCTTTACCCTGCCAGATTTCGTATAGCTCTGGCGGCGACCAGCCACTGTGCGCACTAATTCGGTGAATATGCCCCTGGCTGCGGATCGGTTCATCGCCCAACCGCCCGGAAGCGTAAGTCACCACGCCAAACAGTAACATCCGTTTTTTAAGCTCTTCTCTGTCCTGCAAGCGCGCAACATCCATGACGATCGCATAAACATCCTCCGGCCCCTGGCAAAGCGGATCACGTAACGATGCACGGATCTGATCGAGTTTACGGATCTCCGGCACAGGCCCGATCACCTCTTCGCCGTAGCTAAAACCCATTGGCTGCTGATGGACCTGCATATCCAACCCAAAATTGAGGAGCGGCTCAGCCATTTTGCACCTCTTTGGCCTGAATTTTTCCGTCATGCAAAACAACGCGTAAGGCAAAACCCTGCGCCAGCGCGGCATAATCATGCCCGGCAATACTCGGCCAGACGGCAAGCGCGGAGAGAACTTCCGTTCCGGTGTTAATCAAACGATGGGCGGTTAACCCTGGAATAATATGCACTGAACCTGGCGAGACTTCTTCAAGCCGCGCTTCGCCCTGCTCGTTTTGCAGCAATAACAATCCGCTGCCGCGCAAGCCGAAATAGACTTCGCCCTGTTCACGACGCTGATGGAAATGCCCGCGAGTCATATAAAACTCATCGCCAACACGCCCCGGATTCAGATGCGTAGTACCCACATAAAGCTCGCCCTCACCCTGCGCTGAACTCAGCATTTCAACCTGGTAAATTGGCGTTTCTGAAGGGATCGCTCGCCAGGCAGTTTGATCGTGGAATATGCCAGCCAGATCCCCGCTGTGCGTGACCTTAGTAATGATATTTTCAGCCGTGAAATGGCCGTTAGTGAACGCCACGCCAGGTGGCATAAAGAAAGGAAAAGTCATGTTGTTTCTCCGGCCCAAGGAGAACTGCAAAATAAGCATAGCAGGTTAATCGATTAACCCTATAGGCAGGCCGAAGAAACTCGATCTACGTCGCGTTAAATATTTAAGGTGCGAGTTCCAGGACTTCGGCAACCCATGTCTGAAAACCGGCAACATCGAGATCCAACGCCACATGGGCGTTTGGCTCGCGCTGATAGCGCCCTTCAATATCCACAACCGTCGTGCCAGAAGTAAATTCTCCGTGGGTTTCAACCGCCACAAAACACGGTTGAGTCTGGAATAGTTCCGGTTTAACCAGCCAGGCAATGGCGCATAAATCATGCATCCGTAAACCTGTCACCATGCTGCCGCTGCGGTAATGACTAAATAGCGCATGTAGCATTTTTCCGGTTTGGTTGAGAGATGGGAGCTGCGCTAAATACGCCGGGCTTAACATCGCCTGGTTGGTGACATCCAGGCCGCACATCACAATTTCCAGCCCGCTTTCGAACACCCGTGCGGCAGCTTCTGGATCGATGGCAATATTAAACTCGGCATTTGGCGTGAAGTTGCCGCGCCCCGCCGATCCGCCCATGATCACCAGCCGTTTGATCTTCGCTTTGCATTTCGGGTATTGAGTGAGCAGCAGCGCAATATTGGTCAACGGCCCAATAGCCACCAGCGTGATAGGTTCAGGGCTTGCATTCAGGCATTCATAAATAGCCTGAAAAGCGGGTTTTTCCAGCGGCTGGCGTAGGTGATCGACAAATGCATAACCTTCCATGCCCGACTCGCCATGCACATAGGCCGCATCGCGCAATTTACGCACCAGCGGCGTGGCAGCCCCTTGAGCAACAGGAATATCTTTGTGCCAGAAGTGCATCAGTTGCAGCGCGTTGCGGGTAGTTTTCTCGACGCTGACATTCCCGGCGACTGTGGTCAGCAACTTCAAATCAAGTTGCGGGGCAAAAAGTGCAGCGGCAATGGCTACGGCATCGTCAATGCCCGGATCGGTGTCGAGAATAATGGGCGTTCTGTTCATACGTTGCTCTCTTATCTTTTAAGTACATACGGTGCGAATACGGCTCGTTTAGCTTACTATGTAGCTCATTTCCATGTTCAGACACGGCCGAGAAAGTGTAATGAAAGTCCCACAGACAAATATTTCAGAATCTGTCACCCAGCATCTTGCACGCCGTATTATGCATGGCGATCTCGCGCCGGGGCTTTCTTTACCAGGTGAAAACGAGCTGGCCGTGGAATATGAAGTTTCCCGCACGTCGGTGCGCAACGCCCTTCAGGTTCTTGCCGCAAAAGGGCTTATTTCAATTCAGGCCAAAAAACGCAGCACGGTGAATAGCCGCGAGCAGTGGAGCCTGTTGGATATTGATGTGCTCGGCTGGCTGTCTGAAGGTGAAGTTGACCTAAAACTAGTTGAACAACTGATTGTGACACGCCTGATTTTCGAGCCAAATGTGGCAACACTCGCGGCATTAAACGCCAACGGACATGATTTGGCAGCGATGGAAGACGCGCTCCAGTTGATGCGTAAAGGCCAGGTTGAAGCGCAAAGAGCCTTATTTGAAGAAGGCGATCTGGCATTTCACCATGCGCTGCTGCGTGCTACACATAATCCTTTCTTACTGGCACTCGGTAATGCACTTTCCGCAGCCATGGAACTCTCTTTCAAACAAACAATTGAGAAAGATGTTCGCCAAACCAAAGCCGCCGTCGATGATCACTTTCAATTGTTTGATGCTATTCGCCTGAAACAAGTCGAAACTGCCCGCCAGCAAATGCGCACCATCTTATTAAATGCTGCCAAAAAACGTATCTGGCAAGATCGCCCGGAAATGTTCGACCACATTATTTGATCCTCGTCTGACGTAATTTCGATCTCCCTCACACACTGTGATGTTTTTTTGCTCTAGCATTCTTGTATTACAAGATTGAATGGTTTGTATTACTTGAATGAAAACTCACTGGATTGCCATCGACTGGGGAACGACCAACTTCCGTGCATTTTTGATGCAGGGTTCAAAGCAGGTTTCCAGAATTAGCCAGCCTTGCGGATTGTTATCCGTCGAGAAGGATCAATTTGCACCTACGCTGCAAAACTTGCTGCAAACGTGGCTTGAGCAATATGGCAATTTGCCGATTGTGATGGCGGGAATGGTCGGTTCGCAGCAGGGTTGGCATGAAGTACCTTATGCGCCGCTACCGTGCAATGCGCAGGATTTGGCATCGCGCACGCTGGCGTTTACCACACCCTGGGGCAGCCAGGCATGGCTGATTCCCGGCGCTAACGGCACCAGTCAGTTTGGCCAGCCAGACGTGATGCGCGGTGAAGAAGTGCAGCTTTTCGGCTTGAGCGCTTTACATCCCGCCGATGAACATTTCGTTTTACTGCCGGGCACACACAGCAAACATGCGCAACTGCGCCTGGGCGAAATAACGGCTTCCTCCACGTTTATGACTGGCGAAATCTTCTCGCTGTTATCCCAGCATTCCATTCTTGGCCGCGCATTGCCGGAGCAGCAGGAAGATAACGAAGCCTTCCTTCTGGGCGTGAGAACAGCCATACAAGGTGCGCCATTCACCCATTTGATCTTCTCAGCACGCACTCGCCGCCTGGCCGGTGAAATAAAAGAAGCCAGCGTTCATAGCTATCTGTCTGGTTTAACCATCGGTTATGAATTGCAGGCGCTACCCGCAGCGCTTCACGCATGGTTAGTCGGCAGCCCGTCGTTGACCGCCCGCTATGAGCTTGCGGCAAGTCTGATGGATCTCAATTTCTCCCCGGCCAACGGCGATGACTGCTTCATTCATGGCCTGTGGCACCTCTTCACCCAACTCCAAGGAAACCGATCATGAGCCCGGAAAGTTTCATTGCCCAATGGCAACAAGAGCCGTTACCGCTGGTCGCTATTTTGCGTGGCATCACGCCTGCCGAGGCTGTTGAAGCGGCAGAAATTCTGCTGGAATGCGGCTTCCGCTATCTGGAAGTGCCCCTTAATAGCCCCTCGGCACTGAAATCAATTCACCTGATGAGAGATACCGTAGGCAACCGTGGCTATGTCGGTGCGGGCACAGTGTTAAATGTGGAACAGGTGGATAGCGTTGCTGAATGCGGCGGGCAATTGATCATCTCCCCAAACTGTAATCCCGATGTGATTCGCCATTCGGTGAAACGCGGCTTGATAAGTCTCCCTGGCGTCATGACACCAAGCGAGGCTTTTAGCGCGATAGATGCCGGGGCGAGCGCTCTGAAATTATTCCCGGCTGAACATATCACCCCAGTAATAACCAAAGCGTTCCGCGCAATTATCCCACGTGAAGTGGCCTGTTTACCCGTCGGTGGTATCCAACCTGATGCCGCGCAAATGCGTAGCTATATTCAGGCAGGAGCCAATGGTTTTGGCTTGGGCGGCGGGTTGTATCAGGCAGGTATGAGCATGGTTTTATTACGTGAACGAGCACAGGCGTATCAGCAAGCCTGGCTTAAGCAATAGAACATTAAATTCCCTACACAATAAAAAAACCTCTTACCCTGAATTTTCTGGAGATAGAACAATGAGCAAAACTCTGGACAACAAACCCACAGCTTCGGTAGCGGAGTCAAAGGTTTATAGCAAGATTACACGACGCCTGATCCCGTTTTTAATCGTATGCTATTTCTTCGCTTATCTTGACCGCGTTAACGTCGGGTTCGCCAAACTGCATATGCAGGATGCGCTGAACTTCAGCGATACGGTTTACGGGTTGGGCGCAGGCATCTTCTTTATCGGCTACTTCCTGTTTGAGATGCCGAGCAACCTGCTGATGCAACGCTTTGGGCCACGCTTCTGGATTGCCCGCATCATGGTGACCTGGGCGGTGCTTTCGGCAGGCATGATGTTTGTCACCACGCCGACGCAGTTTTATGTAGTGCGTTTCTTACTGGGCGTGGCGGAAGCCGGTTTCTTCCCTGGCATCGTGTTCTATCTCACGCTTTGGTTCCCTTCGTGGCGCTCCGCCCGCACCCTCGGGCTATTTATTCTGGTGACGCCGCTTTCAACAATTATTGGCAGCCCGCTTTCCGGCCTGATCCTTAAGCTTTTCGAGGGCGTAGGTAGCCTGCACAACTGGCAGTGGCTGTTCCTGGTTGAAGCCATTCCCTCTTTCCTGCTCGCTTTTGTGGTGCTGCGTTATCTTGATAACGATGTGAAGTCGGCGAAGTGGCTGAGCGATGCTGAAAAACAGGTCGTCATTAACGATCTGGCAAAAGATGCAGCCAACCGCGAGCGCGCCAATAAAGGGAAAGTAGACAGCAGCCTGAAAGGCATGCTGAAAAATGGCTACGTCTGGCTGCTGGCGGTAGTGTTCTTTAGCTTCAATATCGGCTACTACGGCATCAATTTCTGGCTGCCCTCGATAATCAAATCTTCCGGAGTCAGCGACGATTTCCATATCGGCCTACTCGCCGCACTGCCGTATGTCTTCGGTGCCTGCTTTATGGTGTGGAACAGTCGCCATTCTGACCTGAAACAAGAACGCCGTTGGCACATTGCTATTCCAGCCATGATTGGTTGCGTGGGGCTTGCGCTGAGCGCTTATTGCAGCGGTTCCACCTTCTGGATGATGGCGTGGATCTGCGTGGCGATGTCTGGCACCCTGGCATTGATTCCAACCTATATCAGCCTGCCTGGTGCCCTGCTTTCCGGTACCGCTGCCGCTGCGGGTATCGCCTTCGTTAACTCCATCGGCAACCTGGCGGGTTTCTTTGGCCCGACAGTGCTCGGCTGGCTGAAAGACACGACCGGACGCACCGACACTGGTTTATATATTCTGGCCGCCTTCTTGCTGCTGTGTGCCCCGTTAATTCTGACTCTGCCGGCTCGCCTGGCAAACCCCAAAAAAGTGATAACTGCCCCCGAACAGACAACTGAGCGGCCTGACGCTGTGCAGCCTTTCAACGCGACTATCGATCGCTAACGTATAGAAGAGATGAAAACTATGAGTGGATGTGGCGGATGTGCCAGCTGTGGCACGCATTTCAACCCAATCCTTGAAGGTGATGACGGCGCGCTGAAACGGGCGCTGTATAAATCAATGGGTCATACCGATGAACAACTACGCAAACCTGTTATTGCGGTGGTGAACAGCTACACCAACGCGACGGCAGGTCATGCCAATCTCAATGAGCTAACAGCCAAAGTGCTGGAAGGCATTGAAGAAGCCGGAGGCGTGGGCATGGTGTTTGGCACCATTGCCCCTTGCGACGGTATCGCCGAAGGGCATTTAGGGATGCGCTATATCCTCGCCGCCCGCGAAGTGATTACGGCCTCAATTGAAGTGATGATGCGCGCCCACCGTTTTGACGGCATGGTTCTGCTCGGTTCGTGCGACAAAATCGTTCCGGCGATGTTGATGGCAGCAGCGCGATTAGACATCCCGGCGATTATGGTCAACGGCGGCCCAATGTACCCGGCTGAATACAAAGGCAAACACTGGGACGGCAATATCGTTACCGAAGCCATTGGCTGGAAAAAGCGTGGTGAAATCAGTGAAGAAGAGTTCGCTCATATCGAGAATATCGCCGAACCAGGGCCTGGCTCCTGCACCATGTACGGCACCGCGAACACCATGTGCTGTATCGGTGAAGTGTTGGGTATGAGTTTGCCGGGTAGCAGCACGCTACCTGCAGTGTCGCAGGAACGCCGCGACTGCGCCGTTGAAACTGGCCGCCATGCAGTGGAGCTGGTGCTCAATGGCGTGAACGCGCGCCAGATTATTACCGCCGAATCCATTCACAACGCGATGGTTTATCTGCTGGCTACGGGCGGTTCCACCAACGCGATTTTGCATCTTCAGGCTATTTACTACGAAGCGGAGTTGGGTCACCTGCCGCTGTCTGCTTTCGATGAGTTAAGCCACCGTGTCCCGCTGGTCGCCTCACTTTATCCGGCGTCCGAGCACGATATGATCGACTTCTGGGAAGCGGGTGGCGTGCAAGCGGTGGAGTATGAAATCAGCAAACTGATGCATATGGATGCGCTGACCGTCGCGGGTAAAACCAAAGCTGAATTGCACGCCGTTGGTAAACGCAGTTGTCGCCCGGAAGTCATTCATACGCTCGCGATTCCAGTGCGTAATGAAGCGGGTGTGGCGGTGTTGCACGGTAATTTATCTCCGCTGGGTTGCGTGGTGAAACCTGCTGCGGTGCCGGAAAACCTGATGGTATTCCGTGGCCCGGCGGTGGTGTTCAACAGCGAGCAGGAATCCGTGGAAGCGATTATGTCCGGTCAAATTCAGCCGGGCAGCGTGCTGGTTCTGCGCTACGAAGGCCCGAAAGGTGGCCCTGGCATGCCAGAAATGTATAAGCCGATGAAATCGCTGGAAGGTATGGGCCTTTCTGACACCTGCGCACTGATTACCGACGGGCGCTTCTCCGGCTCCAACCGTGGTCTGTTCGTTGGACATATTTCCCCGGAAGCCGTTGATGGCGGCGAGTTAGGGCTGGTGGAAAACGGCGATGAAATCTCGATTGATATTCCAGCCCGTAGCCTGACTTTACACGTAGCCGAGACCGAACTGGCTACGCGCCGCGAAAACTGGAAACCAGTTAATAAAGAAGTCCCACGCGGATTCCTGCGTTTGTATCGCCGCTGGGCGTTGCCTGCCGCGCAAGGTGCCGTGCTGGCAGACAGGGAGGATGACTGATGAATAAGCATTTCACAGCTCAGGAAATTGTTGGCGTAAACCCGATCGTCGCCATGCCGTTTACCGCCAGCGGCGAAATCGACGAAGCGAGTTTTGTGCGCCTGCTTGAGCATATCGGCAATACCGGCGCGCAAGGCACCACGCTGTTCGGCATCGCCAGCGAGTTTCCAAAACTCACCGATCCGGAGCGTGACCGCCTGGCGCAGATGTTCGTCTCAACGCTCGCGGGCAGTTCGCTGTACCGGGCGATGTCGGTGACAGATCACAGCACGGAAGTGGCGGTAAAACGCGCCCGTTTCTATGCAAGCCTTGGTGCGGATGCGCTGATGCTGCTGCCGCCGTTTTTCCTGCAACCGAGTCCACAGGCTATTCAGGAGCATATTTTTGCCGTGCTGGAAGCGGTGGATATTCCGGTGATGGTGCAATACGCGCCGGGTGAAACAGGCCTGGCGATTACTCCAGAACAGTTGGCGGTGGTCGCCGCTCTTTACCCGCATGCGGTATTTAAAATCGAATGTAATCCGCCAGTGGATTACACCCGCGAGTTTCTCCAGAAGGCTCCACAGGCCAGCGTGCTTAACGGCTATGCTGGATTGTATATGCTGCAAATGTTGGCGGCTGGCGGCAAGGGCGTGATGCCGGGCTGTTCTTTTACTGAAGTGTATGTGCGGATTTATCAGCACTGGCAGAGGGGCGAAACGGCACAAGCCGAGGCACTACATCAGGCGTTGTTACCTTATATCCAACGCTGGATGACGCATTGCGAATACATCATTCAGGTTGAGAAAACGATTTTGATGAAGCGTGGAATTATCGCAACAGACTATTGCCGCAAGCCTGGCTGGCAACTTTCCAGTGAAGACCATCAGATCATTGATCGCTTCCTGACTGACTTCCAGCTGTGAGGAGTGACACTTGATCAAAAAAGGGGAGCATAAGCTCCCCTTTTGAATTTGGTGTTTGCGATGGATGCCGATTACTCGACTTCTTTCACATCCATACGCAATTCACGCGGCACTTCGAAAATAATATTTTCTTCACGCCCCACCAGCTCACGGGTTTCGCTGCCGCCTAATTCACGCAGGCGAGCCAGAACGTTTTGCACCAGAATATCTGGCGCAGACGCCCCTGCCGTAACACCGACGCAAACCGCATCTTTAACCCATGATTCCTGGATATCAGTCGCATCGTCAATCAGATATGCGGCCTTGCCCATGCGTTGTGCAAGCTCTGCCAGACGGTTGGAGTTGGAGGAATTTTTCGAGCCAACAACCAACACCACATCTGCTTCATCAGCCAGCGCACGCACAGCTTCCTGGCGATTGGTGGTGGCATAGCAAATATCGTCTTTACGTGGACCGATGATTTTCGGGAAGCGTTTACGCAGCGCATCAATCACGTCAGAGGTGTCATCAACAGAGAGCGTGGTCTGCGTCATAAACGACAGTTTGGCTTCGTTTTTCACATCCAGTTTGCTGACATCTTCCGGTGATTCAACCAGGTACATGCCACCTTTCGGGTTGCTGTACTGGCCCATGGTGCCTTCCACTTCCGGGTGACCAGCATGGCCAATCAGAATGGACTCTTCACCACGACGGCTGGCGCGAGCGACTTCCATATGCACTTTAGTCACCAGCGGACAGGTCGCATCAAACACCGTTAAATCACGGCCTTTAGCTTCGTTGCGAACCGCTTGGGAAACACCGTGTGCTGAAAAAATCAGGATTGCGCCATCAGGCACTTCACTGATTTGCTCGATGAAAATCGCCCCGCGTTCCCGCAGGCTATCAACCACGTAGCGGTTGTGCACCACTTCGTGACGGACATAAATCGGCGCACCGTAGATGGCCAGCGCGTTTTCAACAATGCTGATAGCGCGGTCTACCCCGGCACAAAAGCCGCGAGGGTTAGCCAACAGGATCTGCATTCAACGCCTCCAGTACCGGGTCGATTTCCAGTACTTCGATATCAAAATGAATGGTTTGCCCGGCGAGTGGGTGGTTAAAGTCAACGGTGATGGAATCGCCGTTGACTTCACGCACTACACCTGGCATCTCGCTGCCATCCATTGCGGTGAACAGCATAATCGCCCCTGGCACCGGCTCACCCGCATCAATAAATTCACGACGCGAGAAATACTGAATCATGTCCGGGCTTGGAATACCAAACGCCGATTCAGGTGCCAGAGAGAATGCTTTTTTATCCCCTGCTTTCAGGCCGACAAGCTGATCTTCCATGCCCGGTGACAGCGTTTCGTCACCCAGCGTAAAGAGTGCCGGTTTGCCGTTATTGCGGGTCGACTCGGCGGTGGAGCCATCTTCGAGTTTCAGCGTGAAATGCACTAATACTCTGCTATTGGCCTGGATAGACTCAGCCATGGGTTACCCTTTTTGCTTTGCGGGCTTGTCGGAGGAGACAAAGAAGCCCTCCAGCACAATCAGCGCCGCACCGATACAGATTGCCGTATCAGCTAAGTTAAACGTGGCGAAGTGCCAGTCGCCGACATAGAAATCAATCATGTCGACCACAAAACCGTGCCATAACCGGTCAAACAAGTTACCAAGTGCACCGCCAATGATTAAAGCATAGGCGATGTTATGCAGCTTCTGGCTTGCTTTTGCACGGTACATCAGCACCGCCAGAATCACGCAGATACCAATAGCGATACCAGCGAAGAACCAGCGCTGCCAGCCGCCTTTATCCGCAAGGAAACTAAATGCGGCACCGTAATTGCGGGCATAGTGCAGATTCATCGACGGAAACAGCGATACGGTGTCCCCCAGCATGAAATGCTGGAGGATAAGGTATTTGCTGCCCAGATCGACGATCAGTACCACGACCACCAGCCACAGCCAGCTCAGTCCGGTAGAACAAATCGATTTACTCATCAGGCAAATTTACGCTTTTCGCCGTCACCGGCTACGTTGGTTACACAGCGGCCACAGATTTCTGCGTGTTCCGCTACCTGACCGACGTCGGTGGTGTAATGCCAGCAACGCGGGCATTTCTCACCGTCGGCTTTACGCAGAGCAACTTTCAATCCTTTCAGGATCTCGCTTTGCTGTGCGTCTTCAGTTGCCTGCGCATAATCGACAACTTCAGCGCCGGAGGTCAACAGGACAAATCGCAATTCCTCGCCCAGGCTGTTTAGCTTCGCAGCCAATTCGTTGTCAGCATACAGAGTGACATCCGCTTCCAAAGAGCCGCCCACACGCTTATCAGCACGCGCTTGCTCGATAACTTTGTTCACTTCGCCACGCACGGTTAGCAGCGTGTCCCAGTATTCATTGTTCATCGTTTCGCTGTCAGCCAGGCCGAACAGACCTTCATACCACTCGCCAGTGAAGACGTATTTCTCACGGTTGCCAGGCAGGAATGCCCAGATTTCGTCAGCGGTAAAGGACATGATTGGCGCCATCCAGCGAACCAGCGCTTCTGCAATGTGGAACAGAGCAGTCTGGCAGCTACGACGTGCAACACTATCGGATTTCGCGGTGTACTGGCGGTCTTTGATGATATCGAGATAGAACGAGCCCATTTCGATGGAGCAGAAACGCATCAGGCGTTGCACCACTTCGTGGAAGTCGTAGTTTTCGTACGCGGCGAGGATATCGGTTTGGGCATCCTGCGCACAGCTCACTGCCCAGCGGTCCAGTACCACCATCTCTTCCGGTTTCACCATATCGGTTTCTGGATTGAAACCGTTAAGGTTCGCCAACAGGAAACGTGCGGTGTTACGGATACGACGATAAGAGTCAGCAGCGCGTTTCAGGATCTCATCGGACACAGCGATTTCACCGGTGTAATCCGTTGACGCCACCCAAAGACGCAGAATATCCGCGCCCAGTTTGTTCATCACGTCCTGCGGAGAAACGGTGTTACCGATGGATTTGGACATTTTGCGGCCCTGACCATCCACGGTGAAACCGTGAGTCAGTACCTGGCGATAAGGCGCTTTGCCTTTCATCGCAGTAGAAATCATCAGTGAAGACATGAACCAGCCGCGGTGCTGATCCGAGCCTTCCAGATACATGTCTGCCGCATGGCCGTTGAATTCAGGGCGCACATCAACCACCGATGAGTGCGTTGAGCCGGAGTCGAACCACACGTCCAGGGTGTCTGGCACTTTGGTGTAGTTGTCAGCGTCGTCACCCATGATGTCACGCGGGTCGAGATCCCACCACGCCTGGATACCGTCTTGTTCAACACGTTTAGCGACTTCTTCCATCAGCTCCAGCGTGCGCGGGTGCAGCTCTTCAGTGTCTTTGTGTACGAACAGAGACATTGGCACGCCCCAGGTACGCTGACGAGAGATACACCAGTCCGGGCGGTTAGCAACCATGGATTCGATACGCGCCTGGCCCCAGTCCGGGATCCACTGCACACCTTTGATCTCTTTCAGCGACTGCTCACGCAGGCCTTTTTGATCCATGCTGATAAACCACTGCGGCGTGGCACGGAAGATGATCGGCGTTTTGTGGCGCCAGCAGTGCGGGTAGCTGTGCAGCAGTTTTTCAACGTGCAGCAGAGCGCCTTTATCACGCAGAATGTTAACGATCAGGTCGTTAGCTTTGAACACCTGAACGCCGTCCAGACCTTCATAAGTACCAGCCAGGTAGCAACCGTCCGGGCCAACCGGGTTTGCGATTTC
The DNA here is from genome assembly GCF_001654865.1 of Buttiauxella noackiae ATCC 51607. Classification (GTDB taxonomy): domain Bacteria; phylum Pseudomonadota; class Gammaproteobacteria; order Enterobacterales; family Enterobacteriaceae; genus Buttiauxella; species Buttiauxella noackiae. The sequence goes on from NZ_LXEO01000046.1 coordinate 29,047, forward strand.
CAGGTTGTATTTCTGGCTGATCACGTAGTCGTCAGGACCGTGGCCGCCGGCGGTGTGAACCGCACCGGTACCCGCTTCCAGCGTAACGTGGTCGCCCAGAATCGCAGGAACATCGAAATCTAAGAACGGGTGTTTATAACGGGTTAATTCCAGATCCGCACCTTTGGCAGTACCCAGAACCGTCCACTCGGCGATAGCTGCGCTTTTCATTACGCTTTCGAGCAAATCTTTGGCAACGATCAGCGCCTGACCATCAACTTGCACCAGAACATATTCGAACTCAGCATTCAGGGAGACTGCACGGTTAGCAGGCAGTGTCCACGGCGTCGTAGTCCAGATAACCATAGAAACTGGGCCATCAACCTGCGCTACACCAAATTTAGCTTTTACCGCATCTGCATCAACGGCCTGGAAGCTAACAAAGATTGATGGGGAGGTTTTGTCATAGTACTCAACTTCCGCTTCAGCCAGGGCTGAACGGCAGTCGACGCACCAGTGCACAGGTTTAGCGCCTTTATGCAGGTGGCCATTACCGACAATTTTACCGAGCGCACGAATGATGTTCGCTTCGGTGTTGAAGTCCATAGTCAGATACGGACGTGACCAGTCGCCCAACACACCCAGACGGATGAAATCGGCACGCTGCCCATCTACCTGCTCAGCCGCATATTTACGGCACGCAGCACGGAATTCAGCCGCAGAAACTTTCTCACCAGGTTTACCGATCAACTGTTCTACTTTCAGCTCAATTGGCAGACCGTGACAGTCCCAGCCAGGAACATACGGAGAGTCAAAACCGGAAAGCCCTTTGGACTTTACGATAATGTCTTTCAGAATCTTGTTAACTGAGTGACCAATGTGAATGCTGCCGTTCGCGTATGGAGGGCCATCATGCAGAATGAAGGATTTTTTGCCTTTCTTTGCATTACGGATGATGCCGTACAGGTCATCATCATTCCAGCGAGCCAGCATGCCCGGTTCGCGTTTAGCGAGATCGCCACGCATCGGGAACCCTGTTTCCGGTAAATTCAGGGTAGATTTAAAGTCACTCATTAGATTCTCGGTTCCGTTGTTAGCTTGCTCAGGTATTAGGCCCAAAAAATTCGCGGGCGGTTACCACATCTTTGGCGATTTGCGCTTTCAGTTCATCAAGCGAAGCAAACCGTTGTTCATTTCGTATTTTTTTACGCAGCACCACATCAATATGGTGCCCATACAAGTCCATTGCAACGTCCAGCAAATGGACTTCCAGCTGTTGGCGCAGGCCCGCTACCGTTGGCCGTGTACCAATGTTGGCAACGCCCGGCAGCAGTTTATCGCCAAGGCCTGCGACTTCTACCGCAAACACCCCTTTGACAGGGGAAACCTGACGACGCAACGGTAAGTTAGCCGTTGGGAAACCAATGGTTCTCCCCAGTTCATCACCATGGACAACACGCCCTGAGATGATAAACGGATGACCCAGTAAACTTTCGGCAAGCGTTAAATCGTCATCAGCCAGTGCCTGGCGAACAGCCGTACTGCTGATTCGTACTCCACCTTCGCAGAAAGTCTGCGTACTGGTGACGTCAAAACCATATTCGAGGCCAGCCTTCTGTAATAACAAGAAATCCCCCTGGCGACCAGCACCAAAGCGGAAATCATCACCTACGGCGAGGAATTTTACCCCGAGGCGGTCGACCAAAAGTTCGCTGACAAAGTTTTGCGCCGTGAGCGCAGCAAAGCGCCTGTCAAATCGCACACACAGCACGTAGTCCACACCACACTCAGCCAGATAACGCAGCTTTTCGCGCAGGCGTGTGAGGCGCGCTGGGGCTTTATCGCCCGCGAACAGCTCAAGCGGTTGCGGTTCAAAGATCATGACCATCACCGGCAGATTTCGCGCACGCCCTTGTGCACACAACCCTTTTAGCAGGGACTTGTGGCCTCGATGCACGCCATCGAAATTCCCAATGGTGAGGACACACCCGTGGTGGTTCTGGCGTAAATTATGTATGCCGCGTATCAGCTTCATGGCTGGCTCAAAACAGTGGAAATCGGCGGATTATATCAATTACCACGGTGAAGGTTAACCGGCGATTGTACCCTTTGGCATAAAGCATTAAGGATTTCATCGAACTGGCACCTGGTTTCTACGTAGATGCGCATCACTGGACGATTTTTGTTGCTTAAAGCTGTATTCATGACCGTTATGCTGGTAGAATCCGCGCCATCACAACGTAAGAGGCTCCGTAAATTTAACGGCGCTTATTTGCACAAATCCATTGACAAAAGAAGGCTAAGAGGGCATATTCCTCGGCCTTTGAATTGTCTACATAGATCATATTTGGGAGTTGGACCTTGGCTAATATCAAATCAGCTAAGAAACGTGCTGTACAGTCTGAAAAGGCTCGTAAGCACAACGCAAGCCGTCGCTCTATGATGCGTACTTTCATCAAGAAAGTATACGCAGCGATTGAAACTGGCGACAAAGCTGCTGCACAGAAAGCATTTAACGAAATGCAACCAATCGTGGATCGTCAGGCTAGCAAAGGTCTGATCCACAAAAACAAAGCTGCGCGTCATAAGGCTAACCTTGTAGCGCAAATCAACAAACTGGCTTAATCACCAACTTGTTGTTAGCTTGAAAAAAACCGGCTTACGCCGGTTTTTTTATATCTGAAATTTGAGTCCAGATTTAAGCCTCTTTGAATAACGCTGAGTAATCCCGGTTACACACACGCTGTACCGCCGGATGTTGAATCATGCGTTCTGCAAATATCGCGTGGTACTCTTCCATCACGTTCTCAATGCGCCCAATCTCGACAATGTTCTCATCGTTGTAGATATCCTGCCCATAGAGCGTTGGCGCTACAAAAATTGCATTGTGTGCAGCACCAAAGGCTTTCATCAGGGCGGCATCATCAAACTCACCGAGAATTTCCACCTTCAACCCCTGAGTGTTAATCCAGTTCAAAATCTTACGCCCTAACATCGAACGGCGGCCTGGAATCAACAAACGTCGGGTTTCAAGACAGGCAGGGAAAGGTAAATCTGGCAACGGATTTTGGCTCCAGAAGCTAATCCCACATTCGCCGATTTTCACCGAGAATAGCCCTTCCTGCTGAGTTGAATCTATCGGGCAGTCAGAGATAATCATATCCAGTTTATGTTGGCTTAATTGCTCAAGCAGCATTTCGTGAGTCGATTCAAAACAGCGCAGGTGGATTTGCTCATCTTCAACAACAGCCGCATCAAGCACGCCGCTCACCAGACGTTTTGATAATGCGTCTGCAATACCAACGTCAAACAACAGGCTGGATTCTTTGCGGTAGTTCACGATATCCAGCATTTCCTGGCTCAAGGTAAACATACGGTCTGCATAGCGGAAAACAAGCTGGCCTAATTCAGAAGGAACCAGACCACGCCCCTGGCGGCGGAAAAGTTTACCTTGCAGGCGTTCTTCCAGCGCTTTGATCTGGCCGGTGATTGTTTGTGGTGTTAAATAGAGCGCTTCAGCAGCACCTACCACTGACCCTTCTTTGCAGACATGCCAGAAGTAATAGAGATGGTTGTAATTTATGTGTGACATATGTTTTTCACTCCCTGATAAACAATCCATTAGCTAACGGCTCCCGAGGAGCCGTTAGTAGATAAAATTAATGATGCGGTAACGGCGAGCTGAAGCGGCTTCTCAACATGCAGTAACCGACGACAGCTGAGAACAGTGACCCCAATAGAATGCCCAGCTTAGCCCAGGTAATCAGCGCAGGGTCTGCACCGTCAAATGCCAGCGATGCAATAAAGATAGACATTGTGAAGCCAATCCCGCACAGCACGCCGACCGCCATGATTTCCTTGCAGGTCGTCCCTTCAGGCAACGTTGCCAGCTTCAGTTTCAGTGCAGCCCAGCAGAACAGGCTAATACCCAGTGGCTTGCCGATAAACAGACCTGCCATAATCCCCATCGGTAACAACGAGGTCAACCCGGAAAAAGTCACACCGCTTAATGAAACGCCCGCATTGGCAAAAGCAAACAACGGCAGGATCAAGAATGCGACCCAGGGATGCAGCACATGCTCCAATTCTTTCGCCGGAGAACGCCCATCTTTTTCTTTCAATGGGATAAGGAAACCAATGATTACCCCAGCAAGCGTTGCGTGTACGCCCGATTTCAATACTGCGGTCCACAGCACCACACCAACCAGAATATACAAACCAGTACGGCGCACATTGCAGATATTCAGTAATGCCAGTACAGCGATAGCACCTGCAGCAACAGCCAGCGAAAGGATTGAAAGATCGCTGGTGTAGAACAGAGCAATAATCACGATTGCGCCCAGGTCGTCAATAATGGCCAAAGCCATCAGGAACACTTTAAGCGCGACAGGTACGCGGTTGCCCAGCAATGCCAGAATACCCAGCGCGAAAGCGATATCAGTTGCCGCCGGAATCGCCCAACCTTCACGCGTGATTGGGTCCTGGAAGTTAAACAGCAAATAGATTGCCGCCGGGACAACCATGCCACCTAATGCCGCGATAACCGGGAACGACGCCTGACGCATACTGGCAAGCGAGCCGCTAACCATTTCGCGTTTTACTTCAAGGCCAATCATCAGGAAGAAGATTGCCATCAATGCATCGTTGACCCACAGCAGTAGATTTTTACTGATATCCAGCGAACCAATACGCACCTCTACCGGTGTATTTAAAAACGACTGGTACAGCTCACTGGTGGAACTCAGGTTGGCAAGAACCATTGCCAGTACAGCGGCAAGGATTAAAAAGATGCCGCTGGAGGCATCATTATTGAAAAAGTATTTTAGTTTTTTTGTCATCTTTTCATCCCGATTTTCAAACTGCCTTAAATCATTTAGGGCATTAATATGTATTAAGCATAGCCTGTCTAACACATCGATAAAAGTAGATTATATTGCAACAAATGATCGGAAATAACGAATCGAATCAAATAAAAAACTAATGAATAACACGCGCATAAAAAAAGCCTGAATCAAAAATATTCGATTCAGGCTTTTTACAACCAAGAAGGAAGTTAAGTTTAGCGGGTTAGATCGTCAAAGAATTTCTTCACGCCATCAAAGAAGCTCTTTGAACGCGGACTGTTCTTTTCACCACTTGGCCCACCAAAACTTTCCGCCAGATCGCGCAGCAATTGTTTTTGCTTTTCATTCAGGCTAACCGGGGTTTCTACAACAACGCGGCATAACAGGTCACCCTGAGCTCCGCCACGTACAGATTTCACCCCTTTACCACGCATTCTGAACAATTTGCCAGTTTGCGTTTCACCAGGCACTTTCAGGTTTACACGACCATCCAGTGTAGGGACTTCAATCTCGCCACCCAATGCGGCCATCGCAAAGTTAATAGGCACTTCGCAATACAGGTTATTACCTTCACGCTCAAAGATTGGGTGCTGTTTAACCTGAACCTGGACGTATAAATCACCTGATGGCGCACCATGCTCACCTGCTTCGCCTTCACCTGCCAGACGAATACGGTCACCGGTATCAACGCCAGCCGGGATTTTCACCGACAGGGTCTTAGTTTTCTCTACACGGCCATGCCCATGACAGGTATTGCACGGATCTTTAATAATTGAACCGCGACCCTGACAGTGCGGACAGCTTTGCTGCACGGTAAAGAAGCCCTGACGCATTTGTACCTGGCCTTGTCCATGACAAGTCGGGCAAGTCTGTGGCTTAGAGCCCGCTTTCGCGCCGCTACCGTGGCAAACACCACACTCTTCGAGCGTTGGAATGCGGATCTCTTTAGTCACGCCACGGACGGCTTCTTCCAGCGTTAAGTCCATGTTGTAGCGTAAATCGGCACCGCGGGATGCACGCTGACGACGGCCACCACCGAAGATGTCACCGAATACGTCGCCAAAGATATCACCAAAGTCAGCACCGCCACCGCCAAATCCGCCGTGACCACCACCGCCCATACCGCCTTGCTCAAACGCTGCATGACCATACTGGTCATAGGCCGCACGTTTTTGCTCGTCGGTCAGGATTTCGTAGGCTTCTTTGATTTCTTTAAATTTGCCTTCGGACTCTTTGTCACCCTGATTACGATCCGGGTGGAACTTCATTGCCAGGCGTTTGTAGGCTTTCTTGATTTCACGCTCTTCCGCGTTTTTCGGAACGCCTAAAACCTCGTAATAGTCTCTCTTCGCCATCTTTTTTGTCTGCCCCTAACATGCGTGCACGGGCGCAGAGGAAAACCTCGACGCCCGTGCCAGTGAATCAACCGCTCAAAGGGCGATTATTTTTTGTCTTTAACTTCTTCGAACTCAGCATCAACAACATCGTCGTCTTTGCTTGCAGAGTTACCAGCGTCAGTAGCGTTACCTGCTTGCTGTTCTGCATGCTGTGCCTGAGCCAGCTCCATCAGTTTCTGAGAAACTTCCGCCAGCGCCTGCATTTTCGCTTCGATGTCAGCTTTGTCTTCACCTTTCAGAGAAGATTCCAGCGCACTCAGTGCAGATTCGATTGCAGTTTTGTCGTCAGCTGGCAGTTTATCGCCTGCTTCTTCAACCTGCTTACGAGTGCTGTGCATCAGGTGGTCACCCTGGTTGCGAGTCTGTACCAGTTCTTCGAACTTACGGTCAGCCTCGGCGTTAGCTTCCGCATCGCGCACCATTTTCTGGATTTCTTCTTCATTCAGACCAGAAGAAGCCTTGATGGTGATTTTCTGCTCTTTACCGCTGTTTTTGTCTTTCGCGGAAACGTGCAGGATACCATCAGCATCGATATCGAAAGTGACTTCGATTTGTGGCATACCACGTGGTGCCGGGCTGATACCATCCAGGTTGAACTGACCCAGAGATTTGTTATCGGCCGCACGTTTACGTTCACCCTGAATCACATGGATGGTCACCGCAGACTGGTTATCTTCAGCTGTGGAGAACACCTGGCTGTGTTTAGTCGGGATAGTGGTGTTTTTATTGATCAGTGAAGTCATCACACCGCCCATGGTTTCGATACCCAGAGACAGCGGGGTAACGTCCAGCAGCAGTACGTCAGTCACGTCACCAGCAAGCACACCACCCTGAACAGCTGCACCGATTGCAACAGCTTCGTCCGGGTTAACGTCTTTACGTGGTTCTTTACCAAAGAACTCAGTAACTTTCTTCTGCACCATTGGCATACGAGTCTGACCACCAACCAGGATGACGTCCTGGATATCGGATACAGACAGGCCAGCATCTTGCAGTGCAACTTTCAGCGGCTCGATAGAACGGTTTACCAGGTCTTCGACTAGGGATTCCAGTTTCGCACGAGTCACTTTGATGTTCATGTGTTTTGGACCAGTCGCGTCTGCTGTGATGTACGGCAGGTTCACGTCGGTCTGTTGAGCAGAAGACAGCTCAATTTTCGCTTTTTCAGCAGCTTCTTTCAGACGCTGCATAGCCAGTGGATCGTTACGCAGATCGATACCTTGATCTTTCTTGAACTCTTCCACTAAGTAGTTGATCAGACGGCTATCGAAGTCTTCACCACCCAGGTGGGTATCACCATTGGTTGCCAGAACTTCGAAGGTTTTCTCGCCATCAACTTCATCAATTTCGATGATAGAGATATCGAAAGTACCACCACCCAAGTCGTATACCGCGATAGTACGGTTACCAACTTCTTTATCCAGACCGTAGGCCAGAGCCGCTGCGGTTGGTTCGTTGATGATACGTTTCACTTCCAGACCTGCGATACGGCCAGCATCTTTAGTAGCCTGACGCTGAGCATCGTTGAAGTATGCAGGAACGGTGATAACAGCTTCAGTTACCGGTTCGCCCAGGTAATCTTCAGCAGTTTTCTTCATTTTCTTCAGCACTTCAGCAGAGATCTGCGGAGGTGCCATTTTTTGGCCTTTAACGTCGATCCATGCATCACCGTTATCAGCGCCAATAATTTTGTACGGCATGATAGCTTCATCACGCTGCACTTCTTCATCCTGGAAGCGACGGCCAATCAGGCGTTTGATCGCGAACAGTGTGTTCTGCGGGTTAGTCACTGCCTGACGTTTAGCCGGCTGACCAACCAGAATCTCACCATCTTGCGTATAAGCAATGATAGAAGGAGTGGTGCGGTCGCCCTCGGCGTTTTCCAGAACGCGAGCAGTAGTACCATCCATAATCGCTACACAAGAGTTGGTAGTACCCAAGTCGATGCCAATAATTTTACCCATCTAAACGTCTCCACTTAAAATTTGTTCGTCATATGGTCGTGAACCTGTTATGCGGGCAAACAAGAGTCTTTCAACTGCCCAAACATGATTTTTTACAGGTCCATCAACTGCGGTTGCATACAAGATGGGGTCACTCGGCTCGCCATCAAGGGGCAAGGCAAAAAAAATTTTCATCTTCACACCTGTTTAGATCATGGACTCAGGCTCTCGACCTGATTATGATGCCGCGCCCCGCTGCCCTTTAGCAGTTGTGTGGCGACTACATATAATCATTTTCAGACGAATTTTAGAGGAACTATGGGCAACACTAAGTTGGCTAATCCAGCTCCCCTGGGCTTGATGGGCTTCGGCATGACTACCATTCTGCTCAACCTGCATAACACCGGCATCTTCCCTTTTGATGTCAACATCCTTGCAATGGGCATTTTCTACGGTGGTATCGCACAAATTTTTGCCGGCCTGTTGGAATTCAAGAAAGGTAATACTTTCGGCCTGACAGCTTTCACTTCTTATGGCTCTTTCTGGCTGACTCTGGTCGCCATTTTGATCATGCCTAAGATGGGTCTTGCAGATGCTGCGAACGCACACTTCCTCGGTGCATATCTCGGTCTGTGGGGCATCTTCACCCTGTTCATGTTCTTCGGCACCCTGGCTTCTGCGCCACGTATGCTGCAGTTCGTGTTTGGTAGCCTGACCGTACTGTTTGCCCTGCTGGCTATTGGCCACCTGGTAGATAACGAAAGCATCGTTCGCGTTGCGGGTTGGATTGGCCTGGTATGTGGTGCAAGCGCCATTTATCTGGCAATGGGCGAAGTGCTCAATGAGCAGTTTGGCCGTACCGTGCTGCCAATTGGTGAAAAACACTAATTTCTGCACTCACGTGTAAGAAAACAAAAACGCGGAGGCTAGCCTCCGCGTTTTTTTATGAATGTTGCAGCGGCCTTTCCACCACCTTATCTTCATGCGTTAAATCTTTGCGTAACCAAATCCCCAATCCCAGCCCAACCATTGCCAGCGCCAGTACATACCAGGCTGGTCCCATTGGTGATATGGCAGATAACATCGTGACAAAGATTGGCGTCAGGCCACCAAAAATGGCATACGACATATTGTAAGAGAACGAAATACCGCTAAAACGCACTTCCGCCGGGAATGCTCGCACCATCACAAACGGCACTGCCCCCACAACACCAACGCTCAAACCAGCAAGCCCATAGAATAAGAAAAGATATTCAGGATAAATTGCCGTCAGGTGATAGAACATCCAACTGCACACGGCCAATAACAAGCTGCCGAAAGTAAAGGTCTTGCTGGCACCTATACGGTCAATAATCAGCCCAGCCAGAATACAACCGATGCACAACATCACGATGGCGATACTGTTCGCCTGAAGCGTCAATGCTGGCGCAATACCCAACTGTTTTTGCAACCAGGTTGGTGCCATCAAAATGACCACCACAATACCCGCCGACAACAACCAGGTTAGCAGCATCGAAATCACCACCGCTTTTTTATGGTTTGCGATGACCGATTTCAACGGCAACTCTTCTGCCAGCGCTTTGCGTTGCTGCATCTCAAGGAAAATTGGGGTTTCTTGCAACCAACGGCGCAGATACATCGCCACCAGGCCGAAAATCCCACCGAGGAAGAACGGTATACGCCAGCCGCCATCATGGATTGCCTGCTGGGTCATCGAGGTATTAATAATGGTCGCGACCACGGAACCCAACAAAATACCGGCAGTTAAACCAGCAGTTAAGGTGCCACATGCAATACCAATACGTTTATAGGGAACGTGTTCTGCGACAAATACCCATGCTCCTGGCACTTCACCACCGATTGCCGCCCCCTGAAGCACGCGCATCAGAAGTAGCAATATAGGTGCCGCGATACCGAGTGTTTCATAGGTTGGCAACATCCCTATCGCAAGCGTTGGCAGCGCCATCAGTAAAATGCTCAGGGTGAACATTTTTTTACGACCAACCAGGTCGCCAAAGTGCGCCATGATGATCCCACCCAGCGGACGAGCCAGATAACCTGCGGCAAAGATGCCAAAAGTTTGTAACTGACGAAGCCACTCAGGAATATCGGCCGGGAAGAAAAGCGCACCAACGACGGTGGCAAAAAAGACGAAAATAATAAAGTCGTAGAATTCGAGCGCACCACCCAAAGCGGCAAGGGTCAGGGTTTTGTAATCCTGACGATTCAGAGGTCTGGTGCGATGTGTTGAATTGAGTTGTTGTGCCATAAGAGCCTGCTTCCAGAGTAGAGTGTGGTTATTAGCTTCCATTTTGCTGTAAAGCAATTTCACTATAACGAACCACACTCCACATGCCAGAGTGACTACATCTTATACCGCAAACAACTTGGTTTTAGGAGTTTGTATCGCGAATGGCACTTTTAGGGCGAAAAGCTGCTACTACAGAGCTATCCGTTTCAATATATGGACCATCTAATAACTGTATACAATACGGTACACTTGCAAAAATCCCCGGCACTACAACCTTGTTATTAGCATCTTTTACGCCTTCCAGGGTTTCCTGGATAGACTTCGGCTGCCCAGGTAAATTCAGAATGAGTGCCTGTTTGCGAATTACGCCAACCTGACGTGAAAGAATGGCCGTCGGTACAAAGTGCAGGCTTATCTGGCGCATCTGCTCGCCAAAGCCAGGCATTACACGATCGGCAACCGCAAGCGTTGCATCAGGCGTGACATCACGACGCGCCGGGCCTGTACCGCCAGTGGTTAACACCAAATGACACGCCATTTCATCCACCAGCTCACACAGCGCCTGTTCAATAAGCGGTTGCTCATCGGGGATTAAGCGCGTTTCAATCTGGAATGGAGTCGTTAAGGTGCGCTCCAGCCAGTCAACAAGCGCCGGAATGCCTTTATCTTGATATACACCGCTCGAGGCGCGGTCAGAGATGGAAACTAAGCCAATGCGTAAGGTATTCATATCATTCCCGGGAAATCATCAAACTTAACGGAATGATACACGGTGGAGGGCGTTGCAGACAGGGTGAAACACTAAAAAGCGTGGCTGGACGAAGCCAGCCACGCATAATGATTACAGCAGGTCGCCGATCATTTTTTCCAGTTTTTCCTGGTCGATAGCAAACTTACGGATGCCATCAGCCAGTTTATCAACTGCCATTGGATCCTGGTTGTGGCTCCACAGGAACTGAGATTCAGTCATACGCTCTGGGCGTGCTTTCACATCACCAGTGTAAGACAGTTTGCGTTCAACCGCGCCTTCGCTTTCAGCCAGCTCTTTGAGCAGAGCAGGTGCGATGGTCAGACGGTCACAGCCAGCCAGTTCGATGATTTCGCCCAGGTTACGGAAGCTTGCGCCCATAACCACAGTCTCGTAACCATGCTGTTTGTAGTACTGGTAGATTTCAGAAACAGAAACCACACCTGGATCTTCATGCGGTGCGTACTCTTTCTTATCGGTGTTCGCTTTGTACCAATCGAGGATACGACCTACGAATGGAGAGATCAGGAACACACCGGCTTCTGCACAAGCACGTGCCTGAGCGAAGGAGAACAACAGAGTCAGGTTACAGTTGATGCCATCTTTTTCCAGCTGCTCAGCAGCACGGATGCCTTGCCAGGTAGAAGCCAGTTTGATCAGGATACGATCATTGCTGATACCCGCATCGTTGTACATTTTGATCAGACGTTTTGCTTTAGTGATGCTGGCATCGGTGTCATAAGACAGACGCGCATCAACTTCAGTAGAAATACGACCTGGGATCAGTTTCAGGATTTCCAGACCAATATTCACCGCCAGCTTGTCAGTCGCATCCACAACCTGTTGTGCATGATCACTGCTCTGCTCACGCGCCCATGCAATCGCATCATCAATCAGTTTGCGATATTCAGGAATTTGCGCCGCGTTCAGGATCAGAGATGGGTTAGTGGTGGCATCTTGCGGTTGATACAGCTTCATTGCCGCAATATCCCCGGTGTCCGCAACTACTGTGGTTAGCTGACGCAGGGAGGTCAATTTATCCGTCATGATAGTGTTTCTCATTAGATGTAACTTGTTAGGGGGATGTAACCGGTCTGGCTTGATGATATCACGACGCAATTCAGGTGCAACCGCAGCAACACATCGGCAGGAACTGAACGCGAAACTGATAAATACCGTGTATTATTTGCCTGCAATCTAAAGGATCATGCGCGGCCACCGCGCATTAGCTGTGCTCACAACGCATGCAAACGAGGGATGTTAATGGCGGATTTTTTCCTTTTTATCAATGAGATACTATGGGGTTCCATCCTCATTTATTTGTTAGTCGGCGCAGGCCTTTGGTTTACCTGGCGCTGTGGTTTTGTACAATTCCGCTATTTGACCCAGTTTCGAAGCATAATTCTGGCGAATAAAAATAAAGATTCTTCCGGAATATCCTCATTTCAGGCGCTTTGCACAAGCCTCGCTGCCCGTGTAGGTAGTGGTAATCTTTCTGGCGTGGCGCTGGCTCTTACACTCGGTGGTCCGGGTGCTATTTTCTGGATGTGGGTCGTAGCCATGCTCGGAATGGCAACTTCTTTTGTCGAATGCACCCTTGCCCAGCTTTATAAAACACGTGATAGCGAAGGCAATTATCGCGGTGGCCCGGCGTGGTATATGGAACGTGGGCTGGGAATGCGCTGGATGGGCGTGATGTTCTCCATCTTCCTGATGATAGCCTTTGGTTTGATTTTTAACGCTGTGCAGGCGAATTCAATCGCAAATGCCGTTAACAACGCTTTCGGCATTCCCAAAACCTGGGTTGGCATTGCACTCGTTGTCTTAACTGCGGGCGTGATTTGGGGCGGGATGCGCGGCACTGCACGCATATCTCAATGGTTGGTTCCGTTTATGGCGCTTATCTGGGTGTTGATGAGCCTGGTTGTGATGGCGCTGAATATCGAGCGTTTACCCGAAGTGGTTTCGCTAGTGTTCAAAAGCGCGTTTGGCTGGCAAGAAGCGGCATCAGGCGCCCTGGGGTTTACTATTAGTCAGGCAATCACCACGGGTTTTCAGCGCGGCATGTTTTCTAACGAAGCTGGCATGGGCTCTTCACCTAACGCTGCCGCGGCTGCTGCAACATGGCCACCACATCCCGCATCACAAGGGTTGGTGCAGATGTTTGGTGTGTTGATCGATACAATAATCATCTGTTCAGCCACCGCTGGGATTATCTTGTTTTCAGGCATCCTGGATACGGCAAGCCCTGACTTGAACGGCATAAGGCTGGTACAACAAGCGCTTAGTAGTGTAGTGGGGTCGTGGGGAACCGGATTCATCGCACTCATTGTTATGCTATTTGCGTTCACATCGATTGTCGCCAACTACGCCTATGCAGAAAACAACCTTCTGTTTTTACAACAAAAAAGTCCTTTCGCTACTGTACTATTCCGTTGCCTGGCACTGGTAATGGTAATGTTTGGCACCCTTTCTCCATTGCCATTAGTCTGGCAAATGGCAGACGTAGCAATGGCGTTTATGGCTGTCACTAACCTCACGGCAATTCTGCTGCTTTCGCCTGTCGCCCGCGATCTCAGTATCGATTACCTGCGGCAGTTAAAGTTAGGTAAAACACCCGTTTTCGACCCGAATCGTTTTCCGGAAATTAAAAGCCAACTGGCACCGGGCATCTGGGACAATCCGGAGCCCCCTGAAACCAGGCGCTAATCGCAACCATCGGCTAATACTTTCAGGAAATTTGCTACCATACCCAAAATAATTCGGCCAGGAACAAACATGCTAATTTTAATTTCACCTGCAAAAACCCTGGATTATCAAAGCGATCTTCCGACCGATCGCTATACGCAACCTGAGCTTCTGGACTATTCCCAGCAGTTGATTGCCGTGGCTCGTAAACTTAGCGCCCCGCAAATCTCCTCACTGATGCATATCAGCGACAAACTGGCTTCACTCAACGAAACACGTTTTCACGAGTGGCACCCGGAATTCACCCCACAAAATGCGCGTCAGGCCATTCTGGCGTTTAAAGGTGATGTGTATACAGGGTTGCAGGCTGAAGGATTTAGCGATGCAGATTTCGATTTCGCCCAGCAGCATTTAAGGATGCTATCCGGGTTGTACGGCGTATTGCGCCCACTTGATCTGATGCAGCCATATCGTCTGGAGATGGGCATTAAGCTTGAGAACCCCCAGGGTAAAGATCTGTATCATTTCTGGGGTGACACCATTACCGAGAAACTGAACCAGGCGCTGGAAGCTCAAGGTGACAATGTTGTGATTAACCTGGCTTCAGATGAGTACTACAAATCGGTAAAACCGAAAAAACTCAATGCAGAAATCTTCAAGCCGGTGTTCCTTGATGAGAAGAATGGCAAATTTAAAGTCATTAGTTTCTATGCCAAGAAAGCCCGCGGCCTGATGAGCCGCTACATCATTGAAAACCGACTCACTAAACCTGAGCAACTAACGGGTTTTAATACTGACGGCTACTTCTTTGATGAAGCGGCTTCCGGTAAACATGAATTAGTATTCAAGCGCCACGAGCAGTAAAACAAAACGCCAGCACAATGCTGGCGTTTTGCTTAGTGATGCTTGTATTGGCCATAGTGATTACCGTTATCGTGATGGTCCTTATCATGGTGGTCATGGCGATCGTCATGATGGTCATGCGGATGCCATCTGTTATCACGCCATTCATAGTGGTCGTTCCACCAGCCACGGTCCCGCCAGTGGCCGCCGTCCCAATAATTACCACCCCGGTCCTGATCGCCAATTTGCAGTTTCACCGCTGGAATTAGCGTAATTTCTGAAGCCTGCGCAGCCAGCGGAGCGACTACCAGAATCGATAATGCGAGAACAATTGATTTCAACATAAGCTACTCCTTACTGCATTCATGCCCATAATGGGTCGTTGAAGAGAGCATATGCCTGACAGCATGGGGTTGTTATTCTCCGCAATCCTAATCTCTAACGGCCCGCATTTAATGGGAATTCCTACATTTTCCCTCCTTGTTTCCTGCACAATTCCTCCATCATTCAGGCGTAAAAAAACGAATATGCGTGCATTCTAACGAGACGAACTCGACGTTACTTTTTTTCGTCTGGAGTATATTTGTCGGACTGAAGATCCAGCTTTAACACACCAAATATAAAGAGGCTGTAGATGACAATATCTGCGTTTAAACGCCAAAAACTCACGCTTCGCAATGGTCTGCTCGTCGCAATAGGCACCGCATGTTCATTAAGTTCTACGGTGTATGCCAGCGAAACTCCCGCTTCAGGTTATCAGGTTGAAAAAGTGGTCATACTCAGCCGCCACGGAGTGAGAGCCCCAACCAAAATGACGCAAACCATGCGTGACGTAACCCCAAATACCTGGCCTGAATGGCCGGTAAAACTGGGTTACATCACGCCCCGCGGTGAACATCTGATTAAGCTGATGGGCGGGTTTTATCGCGAGAAGTTTCAACAGCAGGGGATTTTATCGCAGGAAAATTGCCCTGCTCCCAACTCAGTTTACGTCTGGGCAGACGTCGATCAGCGTACGCTTAAAACGGGCGAAGCTTTCCTGGCAGGACTTGCCCCGCAATGTGGTTTGACTATTCACCACCAGCAGAATCTTGAAAAGGCCGATCCTTTGTTTCATCCGGTGAAAGCGGGTATCTGCTCAATGGAGAAAAATCAGATTCAACAGGCCGTTGAAAAGGAGGCTCAAACCCCTATTGATAATCTGAACCAACACTATCTCCCTTCCCTTGCCTTGATGAACACTACCCTCAACTTTGCAAATTCTGCCTGGTGTCAAAAACATAGTGTGGATAAAAGCTGTGATTTAGGGCAATCCATGCCGAGCAAGCTGTCGATTCAAGAGAACGGCAACAAAATCACCCTCGATGGGGCCATCGGCCTTTCGTCTACGCTTGCTGAGATTTTCCTGCTGGAATATGCGCAAGGGATGCCAAAAGCGGCGTGGGGTAACATTCATTCAGAGCAAGAGTGGGCGGCGTTGCTGAAACTGCATAACACCCAATTTGATTTGATGGCTCGCACGCCTTATATCGCCAGACATAACGGAACGCCTTTATTGCAGGCCATCAGCAATGCACTGGACCCGAACGCCACCGCAAGCAAGCTGCCTGATATCTCGCCGGACAATAAGATCCTGTTTATTGCCGGGCACGATACCAATATCGCCAACATCTCAGGCATGCTCAACATAAGCTGGACGCTGCCAGGACAACCAGATAACACCCCTCCAGGTGGCGCTTTGGTCTTTGAGCGCCTGGCTGATAAAGCGGGCAAACAATATGTTAGCGTGAGCATGGTGTATCAGACACTCGAGCAGTTGCACGCTCAAACACCACTTAGCCTTAAGGAACCCGCAGGAAGTGTGCAGCTAAAAATTCCTGGCTGTAGCGACCAGACGGCTGAAGGATATTGCCCGCTGCCAACGTTCACACGCGTGGTTAGCCAAAGCGTGGAACCGGGTTGCCAGCTACAGTAACGATCCAAAAAAAATGCCGCTCGCGGTTAAGCGAACGGCATTACTCAATGGGATGGTTTTAGAAAAACGTAAAAACTTACGCTTTGCCCATCATCAGTTCACGCAGCGCGGCATAATCTGCTGGCAGATTATGGGAGAGCAACGATAAGTCAGCACGCTCAGCAAGTTCCGCAGGCAGTGGCAAAGTTTCGCCCAGGATCTCTTCTACGCTCTCTTTAAATTTCGCTGGGTGTGCAGTTCCGAGGAACAGGCCATATTCGCCAGGCTGGAGCTGGTCACGCAGCGCGCGGTAAGCGATAGCAGCGTGTGGTTCAGAAACATAACCCACCGCTTTCAGCTCTTGCATGGTGGCTTTGGTGGTTTCGTCAGTCACGGTCGCATAACCCAGATCGGTCAAACGCCAGGTTTTACGGCGGAACAACTCTTCTACGCGCGGCCAGTTGTTTGGCTGACTGACATCCATGGCGTTAGAAAGCGTCGCCACAGTCGTTTTCGGAGTCCATTCGCCGTTAGCTAAGAAGCGTGGAACGGTATCGTTCGCATTGGTCGCCGCAATAAAGCGCTTGATTGGCAGGCCGAGTGATTTTGCCAGCAGGCCCGCAGTCAAATCACCAAAGTTGCCGCTTGGTACGGAAACCACCAGCTGGTTACGCGCTTCCTGGGGCAGTTGAGCAACCGCTTCAAAGTAGTAGCAAATCTGCGCCAGCAAACGACTGATGTTGATGGAGTTGGCAGAGTTTAACCCCAGCGCCACTTTCAGCTCTTCATCATCAAAAGCTTGTTTGACCAGCGCCTGGCAGGCATCAAAATCACCATCAATCGCAACGGTTTCAATATTGCCGCCCAGCGTACAGAACAGTTTTTCCTGCAATGGGCTGATTTTCCCGCGCGGATACAGGATCACGACGCGCACGTTTTTCAGACCATAAAATGCATGGGCAACCGCAGCACCCGTATCACCAGAAGTCGCAGTCAGGATCGTAACTGGTTTATCACCACTGATATGCGTCAGCATCTGCGCCATAAAGCGCCCGCCAAAATCTTTAAATGCCAGCGTTGGGCCATGGAACAGTTCAAGACAGCCAATGTCTGGCTCAACGCTTTTAACAGGTGCAGGGAAAGCGAAGGCCGCACGCACGCGCTCTTCAAGAATTTCCTGCGGAATTTCATCACCGAGGAAAGCAGACAAAACTTTGCTACTGCGGGAGACGAAATCCATCTTCAGCATTTCGTCGATTTCGGTCAGTTCAAATTCCGGCAAATCATGTGGAAAAAACAGCCCCTGCTGTTTACCCAACCCCTGCACAATCGCCTGGGCAAAATTGACCTGCTCGTTATGATCTTTAAGGTTATACAGTTTCATGCGTTATCCCAGAACTCGTGCGCCCGCCGTATCCAGACGGCAAATATGTACAAAACCTTCCTGGTTCTGCAAATAGTGTTGGCTGAGCCAGTCAGCTACGCGTTGTGCGGTATCAGTGTTATCGCACAGCGCAAATAGAGTTGGGCCAGAGCCCGAAATACCACTCGCCAGCGCGCCGATATCTGCAGCGGCCTGGCGTGCCTCGTTAAAGCGCGGCAGCAATTTAGCGCGATATGGCTCGGCAATCACATCACGCATCAGTTTTGCCGCAAGCTGTGGCTGGCGGGTATGGCATGCGTGAATAAAGCCCGCCAGATGGCGACCATGGCTAATGCAATCCTGGCGGCGATAAAGCGCCGGCAGAATGGCTCGAGCTTCGGCGGTAGAGACTTTAATCCCCGGATATGCCAGCACCCAAAGCCATTCATCAAAACCCGGTACAGACTGGCTGATGATGCCATTTTCTTCAATCATCAGCTGCATGCCACCGAGGAAACATGGAGCAACGTTATCATAATGAACGCTGCCTGAAATGCGCCCTTCCAGTTCACCCATCAAGCTCAATAAACGCGTGTCGCTCAATGGCTTGCCACAGTATTCGTTCATCGCCATCAGGCCTGCGACCACTGAACACGCGCTGGAACCGAGACCGGAACCAATCGGCATGCTCTTTTCAAGCGTCATCTTCACAGGAATATTTTTGCCGATTTCCTGACAGAAGCGCTCCCAGCACTGATAAACGATGTTTTCACGCGGCTCGTCCGGCAATTTGCTGGCGAAGCGGCCAATGTTGCTCAAACTAAACGTGTCTGCCGCTTCAACAGTCACGTAATCCCCAAGCAGCGAGCCATCAATCGGCGATACGGCTGCGCCCAGAACATCAAACCCGACGCTCATATTGGCACTGGAAGCCGGGGCGTATACTTTAACCATCTTAAACTCCTAACTTCCATGACAAAGTGCGCAATAAGTCGGCGAAAACACCGGCAGCAGTAACATCATTTCCTGCTCCGTAGCCACGCAGGACTAACGGCAAAGGCTGGTAATAATGGCTGTAGAAGGCCAACGCATTTTCGCCATTTTTAACTTTATACAATGGGTCGTTGCCATCCACCGCATCAATTTTAACTTTACAGCTACCGTCTTCTTCAATCACGCCGACATAACGCAGCACTTTTCCTTCATCACGGGCTTTTGCAACTCGCGCAGAGAACTCATCATCCAACTGCGGTAAACGGGACATAAATGACTCAACATCACCTGTAGAATCGAACGATTCAGGTAATACTGGTTCAATGATGATGTCCGAAAGCTCAAAATTACTACCGGTTTCACGTGCCAGAATAAGCAGCTTACGCGCCACATCCATGCCAGAAAGATCATCACGTGGATCGGGTTCGGTATAACCCATCTCACGGGCAACTTTGGTTGCTTCTGAAAGACTCATCCCCTCATCGAGCTTGCCAAAAATAAACGACAGAGAACCCGAAAGTACGCCGGAGAAACGTTGTAACTCATCACCTGCATTGAGCAAATTTTGCAGATTTTCTATAACCGGCAGACCGGCCCCTACGTTGGTGTCGTAAAGGAATTTACGACGAGATTTTGCCGCCGCATTACGCATCTGGTGGTAGTAATTCATGGTGGAGGTGTTCGCCTTCTTATTCGGCGTCACCACGTGGAAACCTTCACCCAGGAAATCGGCATATTGGTCAGCCACCGCCTGGCTTGAAGTACAGTCAACAATGACCGGGTTCAGCAAGTGATACTCTTTCACCAGGCGAATCAGGCGCCCAAGATTGAACGGCTCTTTTGCCTGGGTCAGTTCTTCCTGCCAGTTGTCCAGATTCAGGCCATGAATATTGGTCAACAGCGCTTTCGAGTTCGCAATACCACATACACGCAGATCGATATGCTTTTGCTTCAACCACGCCTGCTGGCGTTTCACTTGTTCAACTAATGCCGCACCGACGCCGCCCACACCAATCAGGAAGACTTCGATTACCTGGTCGGTATTGAATAGCATCTGGTGCGTCACGCGCACACCTGTTGTCGCATCATCGTTGCTAACCACAACGGAAATTGAACGCTCGGAAGAACCCTGCGCGATAGCGACGATGTTGATATTGGCGCGGGCAAGGGCTGCGAAGAACTTCGCAGAAATACCGCGCAGGGTACGCATACCATCCCCGACAACAGAGATAATTGCCAGATGCTCCATGATCGCCAGTGGCTCAAGTAGGCCTTCTTTGAGTTCGAGATAAAACTCGTCATCCATCGCACGACGCGCACGTATACAATCCGCCTGCGGCACACAGAAGCTGATGCTGTATTCAGAGGAAGACTGAGTAATCAGTACCACCGAAATTCCAGCGCGGGACATAGCAGCAAAGACGCGTGCCGCCATACCCACCATGCCTTTCATTCCTGGACCTGAAACGTTAAACATCGCCATGTTATTCAGGTTAGTGATGCCTTTCACCGGCAGGTCATCTTCATCGTTTTTCGCCCCAATGAGAGTGCCTGGCGCTTGCGGATTTCCGGTATTTTTAATCAGACAAGGGATTTGGAACTGAGCGATAGGGGAAATAGTGCGTGGATGAAGAACTTTTGCGCCGAAGTAAGAAAGCTCCATGGCCTCCTGATACGACATCGATTTCAGAAGCCTGGCATCTGGCACCTGTCGTGGGTCGCAAGTATAAACACCATCCACATCAGTCCAGATTTCACAACAATCTGCACGTAAACAAGCAGCCAGTACGGCGGCAGAATAGTCAGAGCCATTACGCCCTAACACCACTAATTCGCCTTTCTCATTCCCGGCAGTAAAGCCCGCCATCAGGATCATATGGTCAGCCGGGATACGGCTGGCTGCAATGCGACGAGTGGACTCAGTAATATCTACAGTAGACTCAAGGTAATGCCCAACAGCGAGAAGTTTCTCTACCGGATTGATAACCGTCACATTGTGACCGCGAGCTTTAAGCAATTCAGCCATGATAGCGATAGAGAGCTTTTCACCACGGCAGATGATGGCGGCGTTGATGCTGTCCGGGCATTGTCCCAACAGGCTAATACCGTGCAGGACATGCTTCAGCTGCGCAAACTCCTTCTCAACAAATGCCTTGAGCTGCAACAGTGGGAAACCCGGCTGTGTATCTGCGAGACCATTTAGAAGTTCGCTGAAAATGCGTTCGGCATCGCTGATATTCGGTAAGGCATCCTGGCCGCCGATTGTTTTTTCAATCATGGCAACGAGGTGATTGGTAATTTTCGCCGGGGCAGACAGCACGGTCGCAACCTGCCCCTGTTTGGCATTACTTTCCAGGATATCGGCAACACGCAGAAAACGCTCCGCATTTGCCACTGAAGTACCACCGAATTTCAACACTCGCATTTATTATTACCCTTGAGTTTTTAGTCCAAAAAAAAGCCCGCACTGTTT
Source organism: Buttiauxella noackiae ATCC 51607 (assembly GCF_001654865.1). Lineage (GTDB taxonomy): Bacteria > Pseudomonadota > Gammaproteobacteria > Enterobacterales > Enterobacteriaceae > Buttiauxella > Buttiauxella noackiae. Next base: position 50,523 of record NZ_LXEO01000046.1, read on the forward strand.
AGGTGCGGGCTTTTTTCGTTTTTCCTGGTATGCGTCAGCCCGCACCGTTACCTGTGGTAATGGTGGTTGTAATAATTGTTGTCATTGGGCTGATGCGAATCATGGATGTTGTGTGCTCTTAATATGATTTACCTATATTGACTAAAGTATCCGACGGCCTAAGTCAATTTATTTTTAATTTTACCGCTATTAGTGACACAACTTCTCAACGCTGAAAAAGCAGCAAAAACTGCACTTATTACGCTGAAAAAATGGGGGTATCACACCCCATCCTCACTGCCATTAGAGCCGTTACCAGCATTATTCTCTGGTAACTTTTTTTCAATATCATGGAGCAAACGGTGCAACATTGCCGTGTCGCGCTGGGCTAACAGACCAAGACGCTGTTGCAGCCAGTCCACCATTTTTTGGTCGCTGCTCACCTCAACACGTTCAAGCAAGACAGTGATACGGGAACGCAATGCATTTAGCTGTTTGGCATCTACCACATCATGTTCTGGCACAGGGAGCTGCATAAGCGCTGACAGTTGATAACAGTAGACCATCACAGCCTGGCCAAGGTTAAGCGACGGATAATCCGCAACCATCGGTACGCCGGTTAGAACATCTGCCAGTTCGAGTTCTTCATTGGTCAGCCCCGAATCTTCACGACCAAACACCAGTGCCGCAGTGCCTACCCAAGTACGCTTTTCTTCAAGTAATGGAACCAATTGTTGCGGTGTGGCGTAGTAATGAAATTTAGCGCGGCTGCGAGCAGTGGTTGCAATCGTAAAATCGACGTCATGCAAGGCTTCCGCCAGCGTATTAAAATGCTGTGCATTATCAAGAATATCACCAGAACCATGTGCAACCCAGCGCGCTTCAGGTTGCCGATCGGCTTCACTATCAACCACACGCAGTTCAGCAAATCCCATAGTCTTCATCGCTCGGGCTGCTGCACCAACATTTTCAGCTCTGGCTGGTGCGACCAAAATAATTAAAAAACGCATTAAAGTTCTCTTTAAAAAAAAGTGCCCGTTATTGGACATTCATAAGTTTCAAATGATAATACGCATCAAAAATTTACATTTGAGTAACATTAATATATAAAATGAATGTAATGCGAATCATAAGCACCTCGAATACATATTGGTGGTTTGACCAGCAAGCAGCGATACAATAAATACCATCATCCATTTGTTTTTTATGAAAAAAAATCCACATTAGCACTATCATCAATCTGATTTATGTTCTTTACTAATCAATTCATGTAATTATATATTTTATTAAAATATTGTGATGAAAGGTGGCAAAACGCTACGATGATTTCATCAAACTGTTAACGTGCTACAATTGAATTTGATATATGTCAACGAAGCGTAGTTTTATCAGATGTCTAAAGCGGTCCTGCCTGTTATGTTGCTGTTAAAATGGTATAGGATAACAACCGTTTTTGACACCGTCGGGTCCAGAGGGAAAAGTGCCCACGACCAAGCTAATGATGTTGTTGACGTTGATGGAAAGTGCATCAAGAACGCAATTACGTACTTTAGTCATGTTACGCCCAGCATGTTAATTTTTGGCATGTATTAGGCAGGTCAGGGACTTTTGTACTTCCTGTTTTGATTTAGTTGGCAATTTTAGGTAGCAAACATGCAGACCCCGCATATTCTTATCGTCGAAGACGAATTAGTAACACGCAACACGTTAAAGAGCATTTTTGAAGCTGAAGGTTATGATGTTTTTGAAGCGACAGATGGCGCTGAAATGCATCAAATCCTTTCCGATAATGACATCAACCTGGTCATTATGGACATCAATTTGCCTGGCAAAAATGGCCTGCTGCTCGCACGTGAATTGCGTGAGCAAGCCAATGTAGCATTGATGTTCCTGACTGGCCGCGACAACGAAGTGGATAAAATCCTTGGTCTTGAAATCGGTGCAGATGATTACATCACTAAACCATTCAACCCACGTGAATTAACCATCCGTGCGCGCAACTTGTTGTCTCGTACTATGAACCTGGGTGCAATCAGCGAAGAACGTCGTTCCGTTGAAAGCTACAAGTTCAATGGTTGGGAATTGGATATCAATAGCCGTTCATTGGTCAGCCCAAATGGTGAGCAGTACAAGTTGCCGCGTAGCGAATTCCGCGCCATGCTGCACTTCTGTGAAAACCCTGGGAAAATTCAGTCCCGTGCTGAATTGCTGAAGAAGATGACAGGTCGTGAACTGAAGCCACACGATCGTACCGTTGATGTCACAATTCGTCGTATTCGTAAGCATTTCGAATCGACCCCAGATACACCTGAAATCATCGCCACGATTCACGGCGAAGGTTATCGCTTCTGCGGCGATTTACAGGAATAAACCTGTAATCAAACATGAATATGAAAGGGCGGATTTTTAATCCGCCCTTTTCTTTGGTCTCGATTATCTCTCTATTTCCACAATCGGAACCGCTCAGGATCTTTCTGGATCTCGCCATTTGCCGGTACCTGCACTTTCCTTGTCATTCCGTACCAATCGATATTTCGTGTCAGTAACATAATGGCTGAGAGCGCAACAAAAAGGACGCCAGTTCCAAGCAGCAGAGCACTGTCTTCAGATTGCAAAAGCTGCCAGAGCACCGCATCCAGCATCAATAATCCCATGGTAAACATTGCACTCACTTTCCCGCTATTGAGGACAGCCTTAAGGTAAAAACCGTTAATTCCGGCACAAACCAGGCTCGCCAGCAGCCATGCTCCGTTAAATCCAATGTGCTCCGATACGGCCAGTAGAACGAGATAGAACATCACGAGCGAAAGCCCGACCAGCAAATACTGCATCGGGTGTACACGCAGTCCGGTCAATGTTTCCAACAAGAAGAAGCTCATAAATGTCAGACCAATCAGAAGGATGGCATATTTTACAGCGCGATCTGTCAGTTGATATTGGTCTACAGGATTCGTCACCGTGACGCTAAAAGCCGGAAGGTGGTCAACATCAATGATTCGGCCGTCATAGAAGCTGGTGTTCAAATTGTTAGCAAACCAGGTACTTTGCCAGCTGGCGCTAAAGCCACTATCAGTGACAGTGCGCTGCTGCGGCAAAAAATCGCCTATAAATCCAGGATGTGGCCAGTTGCTGGTTAAATTGAACTGGCTATTACGCCCAACAGGCACCACAGCAAGCTGTTTCGTTCCCATCAAATCCAGGTTAAAGCGCAGCGTAAGTTTCTCATCCTGGAGACGTTTTACAGGGAGAACGGCATGTAGACCCTGCCCTACTCCAGGCAGGTTGCTACCGGGTTCAATCGGATAAGACTCACCGTTGATATCCAGTTCGCCCACTTTGCCAATACCGCGTGAGTCGCCGACGGCCAGCACCACGTATGGCGTACCAATAAGAGTATCGGGACCCACATCGTTTGAGAGCAACTGGCGATTAAACGTAGCATTCAGCGTGATAGCCGTGCGCCAGATTTGCCCCTCATAAATACCGATATGACGTGGTTCAACGGTTTGCTTCCCCACAATACTCAAGTTCTCCGGCAGGTAGTAACGAATGAACCGGCGCTCTTTTTTAATCTCTTTATCGTCTTCTATAACGGTCGTCAGCTCCGTTATGGGGATTGCGATCAGCGGACCCGTAATGGTTTGCGGGCCACTGGCACTTTGGCGCAGCGACTGTTCAACATCATCCCGATAACTGCTGCGTTCATTAACTAACGAACTGAGCATATTTAGTGGAATCAACAACACCACCATACATCCCAACAAGGTCATGACTTTCCAGAACAACGCAGATTTAAACATAGTCCCCTCCATTTTTGATGGGCAGAGGATAGCGAGCGTTTGTGGGGGCTAAATGAAGTTATGTGAAGGGACGGTGAAGTGCTGGAGTTATTTTTCAGGCAGTGTCAATCGAGCTTGCACACCACCTTCAGAACGATTCTTCAGACTTATCGTTCCACGATGCAAACGTGCAACTTCATGAACAAATGCCAGCCCTAAGCCACTGCTTTTTTGTCCGTTACTGCGAGGTAATGAGTAAAAACGTTCGAATACGCGTTCTTTTGCATAATCAGGTATCCCGCTTCCGGTATCAGAAACCAGAATGGTGGTCTGCCCAATATGTTGTTCAACACTTAAAACCACCTCCCCATCAGGCGGAGTAAAATCGAGCGCATTATCCAGCAAATTACCAACAGCTTGCTCAAGCAAAGCTGGATCACCTTCCACGACAAGCTCTTCGGGAACGTTTTTATCGATTCTTAGCGAGATTTGTTTACTGCAGGCAAGCACTTCACGGCTATCGCATAATGAGGAAAATAGCGCTGGCAGATTTATCGGCTGAGCAGCAATTTCAACCCGGCTTTCCAGTTTTGCCTGGCGTAATAGATTATCGACCAGCTTCTGCATACGCAGATTTTGCTGAAGAATGTTCGCAGAGAACTTCTCCACAACTTCTGGCGGCGGACATTCTCGTAAAATTTCTGCCGCACCACGAATCGCCGCCATCGGGCTTTTCAACTCATGAGTCAGAGCATGAACATACTGTTCTATATACGTTTTCCCTTCGAGTTTCAGCCGCATACTTTCTAGCGCCAACGCCAACTTACGCAATTCGCTACTGGCCGGTTTAGGTAGCGGTAAAGGATGTTCAGTCGTGACCGAATCTGCATAGCGAACCAGTTTCCCGATGGCTCGGTTAATCCACAGCACAAATCCGAAACCTATCAGCAAAGCGATGCCCAGTAATGCAACACCCGCCCACAGAATGCGTCGCTCACTGCGGCGTATAACCGGGTCCATTGCGCTGTTTGGCTTACCGACACTCAATACACCAATGATATTTGGCCCATCGCGTACGGGTGCGGCCACATACATCACTGTGCTTTCAGGGTTATTAGCGTTTACTGGCGTGCTGCGTGCACCGTATTTACCCTGTAGCGTCAGCCAGACATCGTTCCAGCGCGAGTAATCCTCACCAGTTGCTTTGCCATTGGAATCAAATAAAACGATGCCTTTCGTATCCGTCAGATAAACACGGTATTCATTTTTTGATTTGGTAATGCCACTAATATTGGCCTTGAAGGAGTGTTGATTAAGTCGGGAAAACGCCTGAGCGAGCTGGCCATTTTGTGCATTTCCCGCCAGCATATCGGCTTTAGCAAATTCGGCCAGTAGCGTAGCGGTATCAATTAGCGTGCCTTCCGTTGCGCGTCGAACGCCTGGTTTCACTTCCTGTAAAAAGATCGACAGCACAAACCAGGCCGCAATCGCCACAATCAAAAAATAGCCCAGCAGCAGGCGCATCCCAATGCGCATTAATTCACACCAAGACTGTAGCCTAAGCCACGATGTGTGTTGATCGGTGAAAGATCGGGGTTGATCACCCGCAGTTTGGCACGCAACGTTTTAATATGCGTGTCGACCGTACGATCAAAACTTTCTTCGGCTGCACTCCATACCAGATCCATCAGTTGCTGGCGGGAAAATACGCGACCAGGCCACTGTAAAAAAGTCTTTAATAACAAGTATTCATAACGCGTCAGCTGCAATGGTTGCTGGCACCAGGAAATTTGCGCCGCCATTTCATTAAATTCAAATAGATCAATGCGCAGAGTATTGCCCGCCAGGCTTTGCCGCTGCTTTTGCAAACGGCGCAGTACCGTTCGCACCCTTGCACACACTTCCCGGGGGGAAAATGGTTTGGCGATGTAATCATCAGCGCCAATTTCAAGGCCAATCAGCCTGTCGACTTCTTCACTGCGCGCGGTAAGAAACAGCAGCGGCAGATCCGGGTAATCCGCCAGCAGGCGGCGACATAATTCAAAGCCGTTAATATCAGGCAGGCCAACATCCAGAATAGCCAGGTCCGGGCGTTCTTCATGCGCAGCGTCCAGCACAGGCAAACCGCGATCGAAGGCACGCACGGAAAACCCTTCTTGCTGTAACGTGTAGATCAGCGTATCGGCAATACTGGTTTCATCTTCAACTAACCAGATAGTGGCCTGGTTCATCGCATGCTCCCTGTTACTTCCATGGCATAATTGGCACCGCACTTAGCGCATTTTTTGGTGAACCTTCGACCACTTTGTCGGAATACGCCAGATAGGCCAGAGTGTTACGTTTAGCATCATAGAAACGCACGACTTGCAGTTTCTTGAACACCAAGGATGTCCGTTTCTGGAACACAACATCGCCCTGAGTTTTACCCGCTTTGATTTTTTCGCTTAGCTCTACTGGCCCAACTTGCTGGCAAGAGATCGCCGCATCTGAAGTATCTTCCGCGAGTCCTAACCCACCTTTAATGCCACCCGTTTTTGCACGGCTAATGTAACAAGTGACGTTTTTAACATCCGGATCGTCAAATGCCTCAACAACGATCTTATGGTCAGGGCCAAACACCTTGAAAACAGTATCAACTGAGCCGATTTCTTCCGCCTGAACTCCCAGTGAAATAAACAGCAATGAACTAAGCGCGACTAAAACTTTATATTTCATATTGTTACCATTAGTTAAGATTGCCTTAAGCGACTATTCACACCTTAGGCTAAAAAATCGTTAAATATCACGTTATTAATAAAATTGTTCGAATGAGTAACTGATTTTGGCACGTCTTGTTAAAAAAAAACTCTGAATGTTATGAGAACAAAAAGTGCTATCATCGCCCGCATTAACGGCACTCGCCGTGTCAGGATGAGGATATTATATGGATCAGACAGGGATCATTCGCGATCTATTAACCTGGCTTGAAGGACATCTGGATCAGTCACTGTCGCTTGATAATGTGGCGGCAAAAGCAGGTTATTCCAAGTGGCATCTACAACGGATGTTCAAAGATGTTACGGGTCATGCCATTGGTGCATATATCCGCGCGCGTCGTTTATCAAAGTCAGCTGTGGCCTTGCGTCTAACCGCTCGGCCTATCCTTGATATTGCTCTGCAGTATCGCTTTGATTCTCAACAGACATTTACTCGCGCCTTCAAAAAGCAATTTGCCCAAACACCAGCACTTTATCGTCGCTCACCTGACTGGAGCGCTTTCGGTATGCGTCCGCCGTTGCGTTTAGATGAGTTTACTCTTCCCCAAGCACAGTTTGTCACGCTGCCAAAAACCCACCTGGTAGGGGTCACGCAAAGTTACAGCTGTACGCTTGAGCAAATTTCTGATTTCCGTAATGAAATGCGTATCCAGTTCTGGACACAGTTCCTCGGGAATTCACCGACGCTGCCGCGAGTATTGTACGGCTTGCATGAACCGCGCCCAAGTATCGAGAAAGATGACGAACAAGAAGTCTTCTACACCACGGCGTTAACACCAGAAATGGCGAATGGGTTCTTACCCGATTCTCATCCGGTCAGCCTGGAAGGTGGGGATTACGTTCAGTTCGACTACGAAGGGCCGGGGACAGGTTTACAGGAGTTTATCCTGACGATTTACGGAACCTGCATGCCGTCTCTGAATCTGACTCGTCGCAAAGGCCAGGATATTGAACGCTTCTTCCCGCAAGAAGAAGCGCGTGTTCATGACCGACCAATGCAGATCAGATGTGAGTATCTGATTCCAGTACGCCGTTAATTAACGTTGTAGTTCATCCAACGCAGGGGCGTCCAGATGCGAGATGTCCCCTGCTGTTTCAACCACCCAGCCGGAAGCCAACCACGGGCTTTGCTGGTGATCAACACGGGAAATTGAACAGTTTCTTAAACGTAAGCGACGTTCAGCCCAGGCCGGTAACCCCAGAATCGTACTCACCAGGCACCCTAACGCCATACCGTGGCTAACCAGCAATGGGCGACTGCCAGCAGGTAAATCCAGGCAAGCATTTAAAGCCGCGTGCATACGCTCACTCATCTCGAGCATGCTTTCCCCGTCAGGAATACGCCCATCTGCGGTGCCATTAACTAACTGACGACGCCAGCCCTCTTCTTCCTCGCTTAGCGTGTCCAGATTACGGCGTTCTAGCACACCCATATCCAGTTCACGTAAACGCGCATCTAGCGTGACGTCAACACCACATGCCCGCGCGATTATCTCAGCGGTGCGGCGCGTACGCCCCAGATCGCTGGCAATCACATGCGTAATACCTAACGTTTTAACCCGCTCGGCCACCTGCTCGGCCTGGCGTTCTCCTTTTTCAGTCAGCGCACTGTCTGACTGGCCCTGAATGCGGCGCTGCGCATTCCACTGCGTTTCGCCGTGGCGAACAAGGTATACCTGTAACATGCGTTTTTTCCGTTATACTGCGGCAACAATTTCTTGAGAGTTTCACTGATTATGTACCATGTCGTCTGCGCAACAACTAATCCAG
>NZ_LXEO01000047.1 GCF_001654865.1 Buttiauxella noackiae ATCC 51607
TGGCGGTTGAGGCGGGAATTGATGATGACAGCACTTTTAGCTGGGTCGTGATTGAAAACCAAAATAAACGTGGCGAAGCCCGTTCAGCAACGCTCCCACTTCCTGCCATCATTCTTGAAAAAGTACGTGCAGGCGAAGCGTTAGGGCCTGTGATGTCCGCCTATACGGGTATCGATAAAATTGGTCGTAAAGAGGGTGCGATTGGCGTATTTACCGCCGGGAAATTGACTCGCAGTAGCGTTTACCACCAGGCGGTTATTCTGGCGCTGAGCCCATTCCATAACGACGTTTATCGTTAATCTTTCGCACTCAACAACTCCTGCTCCAGCCATGCTCGCAGCGCTGGCGGAGCAGATTTCAAGCTATTTGAGCCACGGGTAATAGTCGCAATGCCCGCACCCAGCTCATTTTTAAGTTCACGCTGACTCATCTCGCCGCGCAGTAACTCTTCGACAATTCTGACACGAGTCCCAAGGGCTGTGCGTTCGTCTGGTGTCAGTAACAACATCAACAACGGCATATGTAGCTGCTTGTCGAACGATTGTTGTAGCAACTCCACAAAGCGGAGCCACTCTTGATTGCTTTGTTCGGCATGCTCTGCCGAATATTGAGAGTGCTGAGTCATGTTATGCCACCCTACTTTATACTAATTAACTAGTACGATAGCATAACATGGACACCCCAAAATCAATAACGGCGTTGCCACTCAGCATTGGTCAGCAACGGCGCTGATTTACCCATGAAGTACTGATAATACGCATCATAAGCCAGCACGTTTTTCACATATCCGCGCGTTTCTGAAAATGGAATACTCTCAACAAACGCAATTGCATCGATGCGTCCGGCACTGTTGCCAAGCCAGGTTCTGACGCGTCCAGGCCCCGCGTTATACGCAGCTGACGAGAAGATCCTGTTGTTCTCGAATTGTTGATAGACGGACTGCAAATACGTCGTACCAATATTGATATTGGTTTCAGGGTCGAGTAACTGAGAGGGGCTACTGTAGCCCGGAATGTTGAACACTTTCACGGTATGTGCAGCCGTAGCTGGCATAACTTGCATCAAGCCGCTGGCTCCAACAGGTGATTTAACTTTCGGGTTCCAGGCACTTTCCTGACGCGCAATCGCCATTGCATAGCTTTGCGAGATGTCTTTACCACTCACATAGCGAGAAAACGCCTCTTTATAAGCCAGCGGGAAACGCTCTTCGAGATGATCCCAAAGCTTCCCTGCGATCGTTGCCTGTACGCTAAGATCCCACCAGTTTTGATCAAACGCATAACGCGCTAATCCTTCTTGCTCGGGTTTGCTGCGGCTGGTGATCAAGTTTGCCCATTCGCTGCGCGCAGTGTTATCCATCTGCCAGTACATTAGCTCGCGGACTCGCGCCATTTCTGGCCCCTGCACCAGCGCCGGATTCACAGCAACTGCTTTATCGACACGCAACGGGTAGTCTTCCCCTAAACGCTGGGCTGCCACCATCGGATAAAATCCTCTTTGCTGCATAAGCGCCCTGAGGATCTCATTAGCTTCCGCATCACGGCCTCGTTCCAACAATAGATCTGCTTGCCAGTAGCGCCATTCATCTTTCTCTTTGGCTTCCATTGGTAAACGCGCAAGCCAGGTATTCAGACCAACACGATCCCCCGTTCCCAGCGCCATACGCACACGTCGCTCAACGAGGGTCGTTGATTCTGAACGCATAATGGCATCATCACGCCATGCAGCCTGTTCAGCCGTAACATCGTTGCCCATCAAGCGCCAGGCAACGGTATCTCTGAGCTCCTGAGCCTGAGAGTCATTAAGTTGCTGCGCTTGCACCAGTGATGGGATCATCATGCGCGCATTTTCTACGTCATCCCGCGCCACTCGGGTAAACGCAATCGCCGCAGCCTGGCGCGTAAAGTCTGTTGCGCCCACGGACTGGGCAAATGTCAGCACCGAATTGGGGTTGTTTTGCAGATTTATTAGCGCGCTGGAGATGGTCTGGTAATCCGCAGGCATCTGACCTGCGAGGTTATTGACCAGCGAGGTATTGCCCTCTTTCATCGCCAGGCGAATACGCTCCAGATAGGCCAACGGATCTTGTGTCCCTGAAGAGCGCCACGCCGAGAATAAACGGTCACAGCTCGACGGCAGATTTTTGCCCGTCAACCATAAATCTTTGGCTCCCGCCCATGCAGCATCCGCCTGACCGGTGTTCCATTTCGCGTAGTAATAATTACATTTAGATTCGGTCGTGCCCGGCTGTTCAGGGCTGAATGCCAGCAAGCCACGCCAGTCTTCACGACGGGCGAGTTCATTCACAAAGCGTGATTTCAAGGAGCGAGCTGGCGGTAGCGTTGGGTTTGCCTCAATAAAGCGACTAACGACAAGCGTGGGCTCATTCATTAAGTCGTCTGTAATCTGGCGATATTCGAGATAAGGATAGAGAGGATAATCCTGCAACGTGGGCATCATTTGCTGCACCACATCCATTTGCTTGCTATCCCACGCTTGTTTGATTTGTGCGTATCGGATGCGTTGCTCATCGAGCGAATCCGCACGAACTGCATGAGTTAATGCCGCAAGGCTTACAATCGCCACCAGCAATTGTCCCGCGACTTGTTTGGCTTTCCCCACAAGTTCTCCTCACATATTTACAGGCAGCATCATGCCGCCATCAGTTACTTCATGCTAACTCTGCCATTGCTGTTTCGCCACGCCAGAGCACGTTATTTTGGGTATAACACTGTCCAGGGTGTTTCGGGTAACACATCCGTCTTCCCCTGCTGGGATTACCTGCTGAAAACGGCTACACTTCGCCTTTGATACGAACCATCTTAAATCACGAAAAAGAGGCGAAGTCGCACTGTGGCTCAATTCGTTTATACCATGCATCGTGTCGGCAAAGTTGTTCCGCCGAAACGTCATATCCTGAAAAATATCTCGCTCAGTTTCTTCCCTGGCGCCAAGATCGGCGTACTGGGTCTGAACGGTGCCGGTAAATCCACGCTGCTGCGCATTATGGCCGGCATTGATACCGACATTGAAGGTGAAGCCCGTCCACAACCTGGCCTGAAAATTGGCTACTTAGAGCAGGAACCGAAGCTCAATCTGGAGCACACGGTTCGCGAATCTGTTGAAGAAGCGGTTTCTGAAGTGGTTAATGCCCTCAAAGGCCTCGACGAAGTGTATGCCAAATACGCTGAGCCGGACGCCGATTTCGACAAACTGGCTGCCCAACAGGGTAAGTTTGAAGAAATCATTCAGGCACACGACGGCCACAACCTGAACGTGCAACTTGAACGCGCCGCTGACGCACTGCGCTTGCCTGACTGGGATGCGAAAATCGCTAACCTGTCCGGTGGTGAACGTCGCCGTGTCGCCCTGTGCCGCCTGCTGCTCGAAAAACCAGACATGCTGCTGCTCGACGAACCAACGAACCACCTGGATGCTGAATCCGTGGCGTGGCTCGAGCGCTTCCTGCACGACTTCGAAGGCACTGTTGTGGCGATTACCCACGACCGTTACTTCCTCGATAACGTTGCAGGCTGGATTCTGGAACTTGACCGCGGTGAAGGTATTCCGTGGGAAGGTAACTATTCCTCCTGGCTTGAGCAGAAAGACGCACGTCTGGCTCAGGAAGCCTCAACGGAAGCGGCGCGCCGTAAATCCATTGAGAAAGAGCTGGAGTGGGTTCGTCAGGGCGCGAAAGGCCGTCAGTCTAAAGGCAAGGCCCGTCTGGCTCGCTTTGAAGAACTGAACAACACCGAATACCAGAAACGTAACGAAACCAACGAACTGTTTATTCCACCTGGCGCACGCCTGGGCGATAAAGTCGTTGAGGTTACCAATCTGCGTAAATCCTACGGCGACCGCCTGCTGATCGACGATTTGTCCTTCTCCGTACCGAAAGGCGCGATTGTGGGGATCATCGGCCCGAACGGCGCGGGTAAATCTACCCTGTTCCGTATGATGTCCGGCCAGGAACAGCCTGACAGCGGCACCATCGAACTGGGCGAAACCGTTAAACTGGCGTCTGTCGATCAGTTCCGTGACGCAATGGACAGCAGCAAAACCGTGTGGGAAGAAGTTTCCGGCGGGCAGGACATCATGCGCATCGGCAACACCGAAATGCCAAGCCGCGCCTACGTTGGCCGCTTTAACTTTAAAGGCGTTGACCAGGGTAAACGTGTTGGTGAACTGTCCGGTGGTGAGCGTGGTCGTCTGCATCTTGCGAAACTGCTGCAAGTTGGCGGCAACGTCCTGCTGCTCGATGAACCAACAAACGACCTGGATATCGAAACCCTGCGCGCGTTAGAAAACGCCCTGTTGGAATTCCCAGGCTGTGCAATGGTTATCTCGCACGACCGTTGGTTCCTTGACCGTATTGCCACGCACATTCTGGACTACCAGGATGAAGGCAAAGTGGAATTCTTCGAAGGTAACTTTACTGAGTACGAAGAGTACAAGAAACGCACCCTTGGTGCGGATGCGCTGGAACCTAAGCGTATTAAGTACAAGCGCGTAACCAAGTAATTGTTCTGAAACCCTCTCCTGCAAGGGAGAGGGTTGTTTTATCGGCGTTCGCCAATCATGTTCTTCACCAAATCAACACAGCGCAAGAAGCGAGAATCATAGTCAGGTTCTTCTACATGAACATAGCTGATGTTGTTCTCATCAAGCATCGACACCAAAAGATTCTGGAACGATTTCCTGTCGGTATCACTGCCCAGACTACGCAAGCCATCGGCTACCCACGGCGTGTTGTTCTCCAGCAAAATCACCAGATCAAAGCGGTACTCATCAATCAGCGCCTGCACAAATGGGTGTTCGCGCCCTTCATACTTTTTACAGAATGCCTGAGTCGTCACAAAGTCAGTATCGATAAAAGCAACTTTATTGGCATATTTCACTGCAAAATCAACGTACTGAGCATGCCCTATCGCAATTTTATCGTAGTCGGAATATTGCAGCGCCATCTCATCGCCACCCAGATGAGAAAAGACATAGTCACGCCCGTATTCCCAGGCGCTGGTGGTGTTGAAAATATTGGCGAGCTTATTCACCATCCACGACTTACCGCTCGATTCCCCGCCCAGAATCGCGACGGTTCGGACAAAGAACGGTTTTACTTCAGTTGGAATATATTCCCAGTAGCGGAATGGGTTTTCGCGGATCTGCCCACCGCTGATATTCATAAATGTCCGCTTCGGGTCGATAAGCACGGTCTCAATGCCGAGCTGTTCGATAAACCGTGGTGCATCATTCTCTTCAGAGGTGTAGATACAGTCAGGATTAATGCCTTTGCTTTCCATAAAAGCTTTGATGCCGCGGCTCCAGACATCCCAACCGTGTGGATATGGCTCCATCCCTTCTTCGTTAAACGAATGAATGCGAATATTTTTCTGGTACTTAAAGGTTTGAAGCAACCAGCGCAGACGGTCGCCGGTTGTCGGCTGTTGTGACATGGCACTGTCTTCAAACAGAAGACGATCTCGGGTTTCGTCATAGCCCATGATGATATGTAACTCATCAACCTGGCTTGCTGCGCGTTGAATCAGGTAGATATGGCCGGTATGCAGGGGATAAAACTTCCCGAATACAACACCAACCTTTTTCTCACGGCGGGGAAATTCCAGCCCGAGGAAACGGTGCAGGGCTTCAAGTTTTTGAGCGCTTGGGCTTTTGATTTTGGCGTTAAGTAGCTGGCTAAGATAGCCCTTGGTCATACCGCAGGATTCCGCAACTTGCTGCAGGGTAACGTTCTGCTGGCGAATAGCGGTTTTTAAATACTCAAATGACGACATGCTGCCTGCCTCCTGCAAAATTGGGCAAATATACAATTATAAGTCTTGTAAGTCGTCAAACACTGCCAGCGCATCAGCAAGTTTTTTCACCCCGAAGACCTGCATCCCTTCCGGTAGTTTTTTCGGCACGTTGGCCTGCGGAACAATCGCGCGTTTAAAGCCGTGTTTTGCCGCTTCGGAAATACGCTCCTGCCCACTTGGCACCGGACGAATTTCACCTGCCAGCCCAACTTCACCAAACACAACTAAATCCTGCGGCAAAGCCCGGTTGCGCAGGCTAGATACCATCGCCAGTAGTAAGGCGAGGTCAGCACTGGTTTCGGTAACTTTCACACCGCCAACCACGTTCACAAACACATCCTGGTCAGCCATTTGCAGCCCGCCATGGCGGTGTAAAACGGCCAACAAAATCGCCAGACGGTTTTGCTCAAGACCAACAGCAACCCGGCGTGGGTTGGACATCATAGATTGATCCACCAGCGCCTGAATCTCTACCAGCAGCGGACGCGTCCCTTCCCACACCACCATTACCGAGCTACCGGGTGTGACTTCATCACCACGGCTCAGGAAGATAGCGGAAGGGTTACTCACTTCACGCAACCCCTGCTCCGTCATGGCGAACACGCCCAGCTCATTTACTGCACCAAAACGGTTTTTGTGGCTGCGCAGTGTGCGGAAACGGGAATCGGCATCGCCATCAAGCATTACCGAGCAGTCGATACAGTGTTCGAGGACTTTTGGCCCGGCAAGTGAACCGTCTTTAGTGACGTGACCGACCATGATAATCGCCACACCACGCGTTTTGGCAAAGCGCGTCAGGTAAGCGGCAGACTCACGCACCTGCGCTACACTTCCCGGCGACGACTGCACGTCGGCCATGTGCATCACCTGAATGGAGTCGATGACCATCAGCTTCGGCGCTTCTTCTTCGGCAATCATGCAGATTTGCTCGATGCCGGTTTCCGAAAGCATATTCAGATTGTTGGTCGGCAAACCCAGGCGGTGGGCGCGCATCGCCACTTGTTGTAGCGACTCCTCACCGGTGACGTACAGCGTTTTCATTTGTTCGCTGAGTTTGCACAGCGTTTGCAGTAGCAGCGTGGATTTACCGGCCCCAGGGTTACCACCAATCAGAATGGCACTACCCGGCACGACGCCGCCGCCCAGTACGCGGTCAAACTCTTTAAAACCGGTGGAAAAACGCGGTAGCTCTTCGAGGCTGATATCGGAAAGTTTTTGTACTTTGCTGACGCCCGCACTACCGGCATAACCAGACAAACGCTCGTTACGCGCAACTGTCGGTGAGGCGGCAATACGCACCTCAGTGATAGTGTTCCACGCCTGGCAGGCGCTGCATTGCCCTTGCCAGCGAGGATAATCTGCACCACATTCGTTGCAGACAAATGCACGTTTCGGCGCTTTCGCCATTAGCGTTCTTCCTGAATAAGACTGCCTGAAAGAATACAGAATACACCCATCAAATCAGCATGACGGATGGTGATTTCTGTTTTCTCATTAACCTTCGGTTTCGCGTGATAAGCGATACCCAGCCCGGCAGACAGAATCATCGGTAAATCATTCGCGCCATCACCAATTGCAACAGTTTGCGCGACAGGGATTTCATATTTATCCGCAAGGCGTTTGAGCGTATCGGCTTTGAATTGGGCATCAACAATTTGACCAATGACCTCACCGGTCAGTTTGCCGTCGCAAATTTCCAGCTCATTTGCCACGACCGCATGCAAATGCAGTTTGTCGCGCAGATACTCTGCAAAGAAGGTGAAGCCACCGGAAGCAATCGCCACTTTCCAGCCTAACGATTCGAGCTTAAGCACCAGAGAAGTCAACCCAGGCATCAGCGGCAGCTCATCACGCACCTGGCGCAAAATAGAAGCATTTGCCCCTTTGAGGGTTGCAACGCGTTGCTTCAGGCTTGCCGCGAAGTCCAGTTCGCCACGCATCGCGCGCTCGGTGACTTCCGCTACCATTTCACCGGTACCCGCCAGTTTAGCGATTTCATCGATACATTCGATTTGGATGGCGGTGGAATCCATGTCCATCACCAGCAGGCCAGGTGTGCGTAGATGAGGGATTTTACCCAGCGGGGCAACATCTAACCCAGCCTCATGCGCAAGCTTGGTGGCTCGGGGTGTTAATGAACCTGCCAGGCGAATAACCTGATAGTCTTCAACACACCACGCGGTGACGATTACCATCGCCGCACCCAGTTTACGTTGGTAGCGATTCAGGCACTCTTTATCCAGATTCCGACCATACAGAAGCCAGCCGCTGCGGCCAGCACGGTAATCGAGTGGCATCACTTCATCACCACTTAACGATAGCGGCAACCCAGGCCAGAGAGAGACATCGGTCGGCAGGTCGCACCAGGTCAGACTATTTGGCATCACAGCTCCAGAAAAAAGATAAAGGCCAGAGTATACCGATTAACATTCGAGTTGCAGGTAGGCGGCCAGCACGACCCCCCCCTGGATCTTACTTGAGTAAGTGACCGGAGTGAGCGTCTGCAGCCAACACCCCTGCAGCTTGAAGGATGATGGGTATAAAACAACGCATGAGGCTACCTTGTCTGTGCGGCTTCTGGCAACATTAAACTGTGCAGTAAAACCGGCAATTTTTCTAAGGTGCATTATGGCTCGGGCAAAAATGAAATTCAGGCTGCATCGTGCAGTGATTGTGCTTATCTGCCTCGCACTTTTAGTCGCGCTGATGCAGGGAGCGTCGTGGTTTAGCCAGGGGCATCAACAGGCCCGTAACGTTCAGCTTGAAGAGCTAGCCAAAACCCTGGCACGCCAGGTGAGTTACAATCTGACGCCGCTGATGAAATCCGAAAACCCGGATGAGAAAAAGATTTCAGCCGTCCTCAAGTTATTGACTCAGGACAGCCGTATTCTGGATGCGGGCGTTTATGACGATAGCGGCGACCAAATCGCGCGAGCTGGTGAAGGGATTGGCGTACGCGACAGACTGGCGCTGGATGGCAAAAAAGCTGGCAGTTATTTCAATCAACAAATTGTCCAGGCTATTGAAGATAAAGACGGGCCGGTTGGCTATCTACGAATCACGCTTGATACCCACACGCTCGCTACCGAAGCCAAACAGGTGGATAACACCACGAATATTCTGCGCCTGATGATGTTGCTGGCGTTAGCAATTGGTATTGTGCTGACACGTACGCTTTTGCAGGGTAAACGCACCCGCTGGCAGCAGTCTCCTTTCCTTCTCACTGCAAATACCGAAGTGAAAGAAGATGAGGAAGAACAGGCGGCCAATAAGCCATAGATAAGAAAGGATTTCTACGATGACGACCTTACGACTGCTTATTTCTGACTCTTACGATCCCTGGTTCAACCTGGCCGTAGAAGAGTGTATTTTCCGCCAAATGCCCGCAACTCAGCGCGTGCTCTTTTTATGGCGTAACGCAGATACCGTCGTAATTGGGCGGGCGCAAAACCCGTGGAAAGAGTGCAACACCCGCCGCATGGAAGAAGATAACGTGCGCCTGGCAAGACGCAGCAGTGGCGGCGGCGCTGTTTTCCACGATTTGGGGAATACCTGTTTCACGTTTATGGCCGGGAAGCCGGAATACGACAAAAGCGTATCTACCGCTATTGTCGTTAATGCACTCAATTCACTGGGAATTAGCGCAACTGCTTCCGGGCGCAACGATCTGGAAGTTGCCACTGCTGAAGGGCCACGCAAAGTTTCAGGATCTGCATATAAAGAAACCATGGATCGTGGTTTCCACCATGGCACACTGCTGCTCAACGCCGATTTAAGCCGTCTGGCTAACTACCTGAATCCAGATGAGAAAAAACTTAAAGCCAAAGGAATAACGTCTGTGCGTGGACGCGTTGCAAACCTCAGCGATCTGTTACCAGGCTTAACCCATGAGCAAATTTGCGATGCGGTGCGCGAATCATTCTTTGCTTATTACGGCGAACGCGTTGAAGCGGAACATATCTCGCCTGACGCCCTGCCCGACCTACCCGGATTTGCGGAAACCTTTGCCCGCCAAAGCAGCTGGGAATGGAATTTCGGCCAGGCTCCAGCGTTCAGCCATTTGCTGGATCAGCGTTTTACATGGGGCGGCATTGAGCTGCATTTCGATGTTGAGAAAGGGCATATCACCCGCACACAAATTTTTACCGATAGCCTGAACCCTGCGCCTTTAGAAGCTCTGGCGGCACGTTTACAGGGATGCCTGTATCGTAGCGATATGTTGCACCAACAGTGCGAAACTCTGATTGCCGATTTCCCGGAACAAGAAGCCGAATTACGCGAGTTGAGCGCGTGGATTGCGCAGACAGTGCGCTAAGCGAGCCGCTTAACGTTTGCCTCAACGGTATCAAGTTGTAATGCCCTCTCCCTGCATAGCCCGAGAAACGCCGGGCTAATCTCCTGATTCAGGCCTGCCCTGCATCATCTAATTTGCCAGAACGGAAACTGTCTAATCTGACGCACCGGTCTGATCAGAGACTTTTGAGTTGCTCTGGCCTCTCCCGCTTTGATGACATCACTTTCAGTGTTTACCGGCCGTGAAAACCTCACCTGGCTGACACCCAAACGCTGCCGCAATGAGTTTGTAGCCCGTGTAGTAGTAAATCCGTCAGAGCGCTCATGTGAATAGATTTATGAATAGATCTGTCGCGCTATGCATTTGAAAGGTAAAAGAAGTGAGGAATGAAAGAGAGAAACTGAATAGATACTATGAAAAATAAAAGGGTGCCGAAGCACCCTTTAAAATCTTACTCTTTGTCGCCCAGTAACACAGATTCAAGAGCAATCTTGATCATGTCGTTAAAGGTCGTCTGGCGCTCTTCGGCAGTTGTCTGCTCGTGGGTACGGATATGGTCAGATACAGTACAGATAGTCAGTGCTTTAGCACCGAACTCTGCTGCCACGCCGTAGATCCCGGCCGCTTCCATTTCCACGCCCAGGATGCCGTATTTTTCCATTACGTCAAACATGGTTGGGTCTGGCGTGTAGAACAGGTCTGCGGAGAAGATGTTGCCTACGCGAGCGTCTACGCCCAGCGCTTTAGCTGCATCAACGGCATTGCGAACCATATCGAAGTCAGCGATTGCTGCAAAGTCGTGGTCTTTGAAACGCAGACGGTTCACTTTAGAGTCGGTGCAAGCACCCATGCCAATAACCACATCACGCAGCTTCACATCAGCACGTACCGCGCCGCACGAACCCACACGAATGATTTTCTTCACGCCGAAATCAGTGATCAGCTCTTTGGTGTAGATGGAGCAGGACGGGATACCCATACCATGACCCATTACGGAGATTTTGCGGCCCTTGTAAGTACCGGTGAAGCCCAACATGCCACGCACGTTGTTCACTTCACGAACATCTTCGAGGAAAGTTTCTGCAATATGCTTTGCACGCAGCGGGTCGCCAGGCATCAGTACTACGTCTGCGAAATCACCCATTTCTGCATTAATATGAGGCGTTGCCATCTTTATTATTCCTTTTGTAAGAGGTTCAGTGCGGGCGGCAATTCAACCGCCCGACAAAATCACAGCATGTTTTTGCCGTAGTCCATTGGGGACGTGCCGAAATAGCTGGCAACGGTCTGGCCGATATCCGCGAAGGTTTCACGGTGGCCGAGAGAGCCAGCTTTCACTTTCGGGCCGTAGACCAATACAGGAATGTGTTCACGAGTATGGTCAGTGCCTTGCCAGGTCGGGTCACAACCGTGGTCAGCGGTGAGGATCAGAATATCGTCCTCTTTCAGCAGTTCCATCAGTTCCGGCAGGCGGCGGTCAAACAGTTCTAATGCTGCGGCATAACCTGCAACGTCGCGGCGGTGGCCATAAGATGAGTCAAAATCAACGAAGTTGGTGAACACGATAGTCTCATCACCGGCTTCTTTCATCTCTTTGATGGTGGCATCAAACAGCGCATCCAGGCCCGTCGCTTTCACTTTTTTGGTGATACCGACTTCAGCGTAGATATCCGCAATTTTGCCCACGGAAACAACCTGACCATTTTTCTCATCAACCAGTTTTTTCAACACGGTTGGTGCTGGTGGTTCAACAGCCAGGTCATGGCGGTTACCAGTACGCTGGAAGTTACCCGCTTTATCGCCGACAAACGGACGTGCAATAACACGGCCAATGTTGTAGCCACCTTCGGTCAACTCTTCACGCGCGATTTCGCACAGCTCATAGAGTTTGTCCAGGCCGTAAGTTTCTTCGTGGCAAGCAATCTGGAACACGGAGTCAGCAGAGGTATAGAAAATCGGCTTGCCGGTTTTCATATGCTCTTCACCCAGTTCATCCAGAATCACAGTACCGGAAGAGTGGCAGTTACCGAGGTAACCAGGCAGGTTTGCACGCTTGACCAGCTTTTCCAGCAGTTCTTGCGGGAAGCTATTTTGCGTATCAGAGAAATAACCCCAGTCAAACAGTACAGGAACACCGGCGATTTCCCAGTGACCAGACGGAGTGTCTTTACCGGATGAAAGTTCATGCGCCCAGCCATATGCACCGATAACTTCTGCATTACCGTCCATACCTGCTGGAATTTTACCGGTAGAACCTTCGGCGGCTTTTACCAGCCCCAAACGCGTCAGGTTTGGCAGATGAAGCGGCCCTTTACGACCTTTGTCTGCTTCGCCTTTGGCACAAGCTTCTGCAATGTGCCCGAAAGTATCAGAGCCAACATCGCCAAATTTTGCTGCATCTTCTGTTGCGCCGATGCCGAAAGAGTCCAGCACCATAATAAATGCACGTTTCATAATTTCTCCTGCGTCGTTGCGCCTGAAACGCCCGGAGGCGTTTCAAAAAGTGATCAGATCAGTATGCCAGCAATTAGCTAATACGGCGATACACTTCTGGCGTTTGTGCTGGTGCGGTCTCGTTAACTTTAATTGCCGCTTTAACAGCACGGGCCGCTTCCTGCCATTGGGCTTCACTTGCCGCATGAATCACTGCCAACGGACGTGTGGTATCCACACTGTCGCCCAGACGAGCCATGTCGGTAAAACCAACGCTGTAGTCGATGGTGTCAGATGCCTGACGACGGCCACCGCCCATGGAAACGACAGCCATACCTAATGCACGAGTGTCCATCTGGTTTACGAAACCAGCACGGTCTGCGAATACCGGCTTGCTCAGAACTGCAGTTGGTAGGTATTTCGCGTAGTTTTCGACGAAATCTGCCGGGCCTTTCTGAGCTGCAACCATACGGCCAAAGACTTCTGCCGCTTTACCGTTATCCAGCACTGCTTGCAGTTTTGAACGCGCTTCGGCGTCGTCTTTCGCAAGGTTGCCGGAAAGTAACATTTCCACGCACAGCGCCATGGTCACTTCATGCAGACGCGGATTAACATGTTCGCCCGTCAGGAATTGTACCGCTTCACGAACTTCAACAGCATTACCCGCGCTGGATGCCAGCACCTGGTTCATATCAGTCAGCAGTGCCGTGGTTTTAACACCCGCGCCGTTTGCCACGCCAACAATCGCTTCGGCGAGTAATTCAGAAAGCTCATAGGTCGGCATAAATGCGCCACTGCCCACTTTCACGTCCATCACCAGCGCATCCAGGCCTTCGGCCAGTTTCTTCGCAAGAATCGACGCGGTAATCAGCGGGATGGAGTCTACGGTCGCGGTAATGTCACGCGTCGCGTAGAAACGTTTGTCAGCCGGAGCAAGCGAGTTAGTCTGGCCGATAATTGCCACACCGACATTTTTGATGATGTCGCGGAAACGGTTATCGTCCGGGAAAATATCAAAGCCTGGGATCGCTTCGAGTTTATCGAGCGTACCGCCAGTGTGGCCTAAACCGCGGCCAGAAATCATTGGGATATAACCACCACATGCCGCCACCATTGGGCCAAGCATTAAGGATGTCACATCACCCACGCCACCCGTGGAATGTTTATCAACAATTGGGCCGTTCAGGTTAAGGCTCTTCCAGTCCAGTACGGTTCCTGAATCTCGCATCGCCATGGTCAGTGATACGCGTTCAGGCATAGTCATGTCGTGGAAGAAGATAGTCATTGCCAGCGCGGCAATCTGCCCTTCGGAGATGGTGTTATCTCGAATACCATTAATGAAGAAACGAATCTCCTCATCACTTAGAGCATGACCATCACGTTTTTTACGAATAATTTCTTGAGCGAGGAACAAGGTAACCCCCTGAGCACATCAGGTGAAATGCGGCGGGGAAACCGCCGCGAATAAACATTACTCTAAATAATTCGAGTTGCAGGTAGGTGGCAAGGGAACGACGCCCAGGAGCTTACACGAGTAAGTGACTGGGGTGAGAGCACACAGCCAACGCACCTGCAGCTTGAAGTATGACGAGTAATTAGTAGCTGCTTGCGCTTTTACCGTCGCCATGGCCCAGAGCTTTTAACAAGCTTGCGAGCAGGCTGGAAGCGCCAAAGCGGTAGTGACGGGAATCAGCCCAGTCAGCACCAAACAGATCATCAGCAATTGACAGGAACAGCGCTGCATCTTCTGCAGTACGCACGCCACCCGCTGGTTTGAAACCAACAGTTTTTTCAACGCCCATATCACGAATAACTTCCATCATGATGCGTGCGCTTTCAGGTGTTGCGTTGACTGGCACTTTACCAGTAGAGGTTTTGATGAAATCAGCGCCTGCTTTGATGGAAATTTTAGAAGCTTTACGAATCAGTGCTTCTTCTTTCAGCTCGCCGGTTTCGATGATGACTTTCAGCAAAACGTTAGCCGCAGCACAGGCTTCTTTACAGGCTTTCACCAGTTCGAAACCAACTTGTTCGTTACCGGCGATAAGCGCGCGGTATGGGAACACCACATCAACCTCGTCTGCGCCATAGGCAATAGCAGCACGAGTTTCAGCCAGTGCGATTTCGATGTCATCGTTGCCGTGTGGGAAGTTGGTCACTGTAGCGATGCGAATATCAGGAGTGCCCTGAGCATTCAGAGTTTTACGCGCGATTGGGATGAAACGCGGGTAGATACAAATAGCTGCAGTATTGCCCACTGAAGTTTTTGCCTGATGACAAAGTGCGATCACTTTTTCGTTCGTGTCATCGTCATTCAGGGTCGTCAGGTCCATCAGTTTCAGAGCGCGCAGGCTGCTTGCAGTTAAATCGGTCATAACATTCTCCAACAAAAGATATAGAATCAGTTGCGATGTTATAATTATAACATTCACAACCCTGATGGTTTTGTGTATAGCTTCACAAAAGCCACGGTGAAATTACATAATTTGTACAGTATATGTGATTTAACAAGGAGTGATAACGGAAAAGTCGCCATCAGAAATAAAAAATGGCCGGCGCAAGCGCCAGCCATTGATTTTACAGGGGTGTTATAATTTTAACATCGCCTTTTTTATAATGACAGGAAGACCCCGGCAATTGTGGCACTCATCAGGTTTGACAATGTACCTGCTGCTACAGCCTTCAGACCTAACTGTGCAATGTCATGACGACGGTTTGGAGCCATGCTTCCAAGCCCACCAATCAAAATAGCGATAGAAGAAAGGTTAGCAAAGCCACACAGAGCGAAGGAGATAATTGCTTTGGTGTGGGAGGAGAGAACCTGCAAGCCTGCTGCCGCTACAGTCGCGTCATCTTTCAGGTATTCCCCGAAGTTCAGGTACGCAACAAATTCGTTGATGATCAACTTCTGACCGATGAATGAACCTGCAACGTTCGCTTCACTCCACGGCACACCAATAATCCATGCCAGCGGTGAGAACACCCAGCCCAGAATCAGTTCCATAGACAGTTGCGGATAGTTGAACCAACCACCAATGCCAGAGAGCATGCCGTTAAGCAACGCAATCAACGCAACAAACGCCAGCAGCATTGCGCCTACGTTCAGAGCCAGTTGCATACCAGAAGCTGCACCTGATGCCGCCGCATCCAGCACGTTTGCCGGGCGGTCTGGATCATTTTTCAAAGATTCCAGTTCAGGTGAGTCGTTTGGCGTTTCAGTCTCAGGCAAGATAATTTTGGCGAACAGCAACCCACCTGGGGCTGCCATGAATGAAGCGGCAATCAGGTATTCTAGTGGCACGCCCATTTGCGCGTAACCTGCCAGCACTGAACCTGCAACAGAAGCCAAACCACCACACATTACAGCGAACAGTTCTGAACGCGTCATAGTGGCGATATAAGGACGAACAACCAGCGGAGCTTCAGTCTGACCAACAAAGATGTTTGCTGTTGCAGAAAGAGATTCTGTACGAGAGGTTTTAAGAACCTTACGCAGGCCACCGCCAAGAATACGAATAACTAGCTGCATAATGCCAAGGTAATACAGCACAGCAATCAGTGAGGAGAAGAAGACAATAATTGGCAGAACGCGCAGTGCGAAAATAAAGCCACCGCCGCCAAAGACTTCGAACATTTTGTCTGAAACTAAGCCACCGAACAGGAAGGAAATACCCGCATTACCGTAACCAATTACGTTAGCGACCCCTTCGGACATAGCGAGCAGAACCTGGCGACCGACCGGAACATACAGGATTAGCGCCCCGATACCGACCTGAATAATCCATGCACCTAATACAGTGCGCAGATTAATTGCTTTGCGATTACTGGAAAGTAAAACGGCGATCAGCAGCAGAACGATCATGCCGATCAATCCCATGAGTAGTTGCATACAGAATCCCTGTGTATTGAATGAAAAAGGAAAGCGGGCTAAAAAACCTCAGCGAGGCGGGATTATAACGGCAGGGAGGCCAGCAAATGGAATGGCAATCACGTATTTATAGACATTCACAGAAACGTTTGTCTTATTAAGTGAGCTAAGTCACATTTTGTTACTTACTATTTCATTGCAAATAATTCATTACAGTTACTAATAATCACATTCGCGATAACTTCAGGAGGTTCTGAACGCAGTGTAGAAAGTGTCTGAAAAACATCAACAATGCGTTCCGGGCGATTCGGCTGTCCCTGCCAGCCGTTAAGCGGCATATCAGGAGCATCCGTTTCCAGAACCAGCGCGCTAAGGGGTAAGCGCGCCATAACATCGCGCGTTTTGTTGGCGCGTGGATAAGTAATCGTTCCACCCACACCAATTTTGTAACCCAGCGCCACAAAACGCTCGGCCTGTTGCAGGCTCCCCGAGAAGCCATGTACCACACCAGTGCGCGGTAAATTATGACGCTTCAAATGCGCTGCAAGTTTGTCGTGCGTGCGGCGTGAATGGAGAATGACTGGTAAATCATAACATTTTGCCAGTTTTAGCTGCGCATCCAGCATCACTTCTTGTTTATCAAAAAGCGGATTTTCCATATAAAGATCGAGCCCTATCTCACCGATAGCCACTAATTTTTCAGGCCGCTGTTTCAGGTGATGCTCGAGCAGCGCCAAAGACGCATCCTGATGCTTGTGAATCACTATCGGATGTAAACCCAGCGCGGCATACAACGCAGGGTAGTTGTCTGCCAGCGCCAGAACGGTACTAAATCGGTCTGCTTCGATGGCCGGAACAATGATTTTTGTTACGCCCGCTTGCGCCGCGAGGGCAATGCTGTTGGTTTCATCATCGCTAAACGGCGGAAAGTCGAAGTGACAGTGGGTATCGTAAAACGTCATCGTCACGCCGTATCTTCGCTATTGAAAGTGGAGTCGTTAGCTTCTGGTGTTTCAATCACCGCTTTAGACAATGGCTCAGTGACCACGGTCTGCGGAACGACAATACGCGGAAGGTGGCGTTTTATTGGTGGCTTATCCGTGAGCAATTTCCCGACGGTTGCGAGGAAGTAACGCCCGCACAAACGCCCAGTTTTATAGTCGGTATTTAGCGCGGGTAACCGACTACCCAATGCAGAGCTCATCAACGGTTTCGGTGGGTAAATCTCGAAGATACGCAGTTTACCTGGCGGCTTTTCAATAAAATTCTGAATCTCGCGGTAGCTGGCTTCATGGTGATGCACCAGGTTTAGCAACGGTTGCAGGCTGCTGTCGCCAAGCCAGCGCTCCATGCGTTTAAACCATTCAGGTGTGTAATACATTTGTGAGGGCACAGTGCGAATGACGACCAGAGTATCGGCTCCAAGACGAACAGCTTCTCTCACTGGAACCGCATCGCTTATCCCACCATCCTGGTAACCGATGCCGTCTATTTCCACCCCGGTACGGTAAAAACCAGGAATCGCGCTTGATGCTTTAAGCAAATTCAGCCAGGTGCCGCTATTTGGGGAAAAATAACCCGGCGTGTAGTCGTCACTACGACAGGCGCACATATAAAACGCTTTGCCAGATTCAAATAGCTTTTCGGCCGTCGTCATTGAAAGCGGGATTTTGGTGGCAGTGGATTCCACAAGCCAATCGAGATCAATGAGATGCCCACCACGCACAAAGCGCAGAGGATCAAAAAATTCGCGAGTCGTCGTAAAACGAGTAATCACTCTTCTGGCATAACCCGGCTGGTGACAAACGTAAGCTGAGAGGTTTTGCGCACCGGCAGAAGTGCCTAAGAAGAGGTCAAACGGGTTGAAATTAGCGCGCATAAATTCGTCCAGCACGCCAGCTGTGAATATCCCACGCTGCCCGCCGCCTTCACAAACAATGGCGAGTTTTCCGGGACGAAAAGTTTTGATCGCAAGCGGCGAAATATTGCCGAGCGTAACGGGTATTCTTTGTCCCACCCTGCTTTCCTTGGTTCTTTATCCTTCATTTTAAGTCGCAGGGGCGTTGGCTGCGCTCAATCACCCCAGTCACTGTCTTCACTAAGCTGTCAGGAATGTTCTCCCTGCCCGCCTGGCTGCAACTCGAAATCTAAAGGATATTTATTATTGGTTATTTGTTAGCCGATTAAAAACGCGAGAGCCAGTCTAAATAGACTGGCTCTCTGGTCTGTCTCTAAATGTTATAGCACGGAAATATTGCTAAGGGCGTTTTCGCCCCATAAACAGACTCACCAGGAACAGAATAATACCTACCACGAAGACAATTTTTGCTGCACCTGCCGCAGTACCCGCGAGAGTACCAAAACCCAGTGCTGCTGCAATCAACGCAATAACCAGAAAAATAATGCCCCAACGAAACATAAGCTTCTCCTTAACCATAATGAACCCGAATCGCTTCTGGATGAGTGCCTGGAACACACTCATTGGCGATATTGAGTAACGATGTTGCTGACCTACTCCCCCGGCATTACGCCGAAGGAGAAAGTTTCTATATGCCCTGTTACTTCACTTTCAGGTCGTTTTTGACGCTTTTCACGCCATCAACTGCTTTAGCTATACTCTCGGCTCGAGCAGACTGCGCATTCGATTCCACAGTACCGGATAGCTGTACAACACCTTCAGTGGTTTCCACTTTCACGTGACGTGAAGGGACAATGTCATCAGCTAAAAGCTTAGCTTTAATTTCGCTAGTGGTGGCAGTATCGCCTGCATAACCGCTGACAGATTTATCAGAGCCGTTACGCACATGTAGTTTGTCGCTCACGGAAGAAACCCCTTCCACGCCTTTCGCGACCGTGACAGCTTGTTCAGCCTGAGCCTGGCTTTCAACAAAACCACTCAACGTCACCACTTTCTTTTCAGTTTTCACTGAAATATCGGTGCTTTTGATAGTGTCGTGATCGACAAGCGCAGCTTTGACTTTTGCCGTGATTGCGCTGTCATCCATGAAATTACCGACGTCTTTTACAGAGCTATCGATTTTTTCGCCTGCTGTGTCTGCCGCCATTGCACTCCCACCAGCCAATACAGAGCCAAGAACAACAGCTAACAGAGTTTTAGAAATCTTAGTCGTAGTCGTAGTCATCGATTAATTCCTATTGTTTTGCTCACAATTCGAGCGTAAGCCTTAACGTAACGGCTTTCCTTAAGAATTGGGCTAATTGTTACAGTCCAAAAGTTTTCAGTTCAGTTTTTAATAGCGCCAGGAAAAATTAGTACGAATGAACTCGCCAGAAATCTTCATTTACGTGGCATTTTCAACCAACCAATTTGTCACTGGTTTGTTAAATATAGACAACAATCACGGAATTGCATGGCGAAAGTGGATGAACATGAAGGAAATGCGGGAAATTAAGAACAATCCGTAAGGGATTAATAAGACGGGAAAAGTAGCAGGACGCGACGGCTGCCGCGCCCTGAGAGACGATTAGTGCTCGCGGGTTTTACGGAACGAAACTTCTGGATAACGATCTTGTGTCAGGTTCAGGTTGACCATTGTTGGAGCGATATAAGCAAGGTTATCACCGCCATCAAGCGCCAACTGCATTTCGTTTTTGCGTTTGAATTCTTCAAACTTCTTAACGTCAGTGCTTTCTACCCAACGCGCCGTTGAGACGTTGACCGACTCGTAAATCGCTTCAACGTTGTACTCACTTTTCAGACGCGCCACAACCACGTCGAACTGCAGCACACCGACCGCACCAACAATCAGATCGTTGTTGGCGATTGGACGGAATACCTGTACCGCGCCCTCTTCAGAAAGCTGAACCAGACCTTTAAGCAACTGCTTCTGCTTTAATGGGTCGCGCAGACGAATACGACGGAAAAGTTCAGGTGCGAAGTTCGGAATACCGGTGAACTTCATCATTTCGCCTTGAGTGAAGGTATCACCAATCTGAATGGTGCCGTGGTTATGCAGACCGATAATATCGCCTGGATACGCCTCTTCAACGTGTGAACGGTCACCCGCCATAAAGGTCAACGCATCAGAAATCACCACATCTTTACCGGTGCGAACCTGGCGCAGTTTCATGCCTTTTTCGTACTTACCGGAAACCACACGCATAAACGCAACGCGGTCGCGGTGTTTCGGGTCCATGTTGGCCTGAATTTTAAACACAAAGCCGGTGAACTTTTCTTCCGCAGCCTGAACTTCACGGGTATCTGTTTTGCGTGGCATCGGAGCCGGAGCCCACTCAACCAGGCCATCGAGCATATGGTCAACACCAAAGTTACCCAACGCAGTACCGAAGAAGACTGGCGTCAGTTCACCTTCAAGGAACAGTTCACGGTCAAATTCGTGGGAAGCACCCTGAACCAGTTCCAGCTCGTCACGCAGCTGCGCGGCAAGATCTTCACCAACAGCAGCATCAAGCTCTGGGTTATCTAGCCCTTTGACGATGCGCACTTCCTGAATGGTGTGACCTTTACCCGTCTGATAAAGATAAGTTTCGTCTTTATAAAGGTGATAAACACCTTTGAACAGCTTGCCGCAGCCGATAGGCCAGGTGATCGGTGAACAGGCGATTTTCAGCTCGCGTTCCACTTCATCCATCACTTCCATCGGGTCGCGGATGTCGCGGTCGAGTTTGTTCATAAAGGTGAGAATTGGCGTATCACGCAGACGGGTAACTTCCATCAATTTACGGGTACGATCTTCTACACCTTTCGCGGCGTCGATAACCATCAAACAACAGTCAACCGCAGTCAGAGTACGATAAGTATCTTCGGAGAAGTCTTCGTGCCCTGGGGTATCGAGGAGGTTAACCAGGCAGTCGTGATACGGGAATTGCATGACAGATGTGGTAATCGAGATACCACGCTGCTTTTCCATTTCCATCCAGTCAGATTTAGCATGCTGGCTGGAACCACGGCCTTTTACCGTACCGGCGGTCTGAATGGCCTGTCCGAAAAGCAAAACTTTTTCAGTGATGGTCGTTTTACCGGCATCGGGGTGAGAAATGATCGCAAAAGTGCGGCGTTTCCCCACTTCTTGCAAAAAAGGAGACAAAGTCATAATGAAATCTTCTGTGTATTCCACGCAGAGTTAACGGCGCGGCAAATGAACGTTACCTGGCGGCTATTTTACCCATCAGGTCTGGTTTAACAATCAGCGTTGTACCCAAGCAATCATGAATTACACAACAGTCGCTCCAGTTCACTCAGTGAGGCCACTTCCCAGGTTGGCATAATGCCTTCCGGTAAGCTTCGTCCGTGGGCATTGAGCCAGCAGGTGGCAATTCCTGCGTTCATGCCGCCTAAAATATCTGATTCTGCGGTGTCGCCAACCATCAATACTCGGTCGCGTGGCGGCTGGCCCATTTGCTCAAAGGTGTAATCAAAAATCTTACGATCGGGTTTCGCGACACCGACCTGTTCAGAAATCACCAGCAAATCGAAATAATCACGCAAACCGGTGCGCTCCAGGCGAATTTGCTGCAACGCTGTAAAACCGTTAGTAATAATACCGATTTTTACTTTATCTTTTAATGCATTAAGTAGGGAAACCGCGCCTGGAAGCGGCACGCAAATCTCGGCCATAGCGTTAAGAAATGCCGCGTTCAGGTCGCCCGCAGGCACTGACAATCTTTCAGACCATCCCTCAAAACGCTGGTGCTGTAACTGAAGCGCGCTAATGGTGCCGTTCTGATAATCGGTCCACAAAGGTTTGTTAACCGCCTGGTAATCCTGGAAGTCTTCAGCGGTAAAGGTCACGCTATAATCGAGAAACATCCGCTGCAAGCCGCCGAAAGCGTCAAAGGTAAATAGCGTTTCGTCAGCATCAAATAAAATCCAGTCCCAGTTCATCAACACACCTTTTCGATTAATTCAGTGGTAATGCCATGATAATGGCATCTTCCCGACCCTCTTTTGTGGGGTAGTAATTGCGACGAATAGTCGCCTCGTTAAAGCCCAGGCTCTCGTAGAGTGCTATAGCCGCGTGATTAGAGGCGCGCACTTCAAGCCACAGGGTAAATACATCTCGCGCTTCCAGTTCACTGATTAAATGCTCCAGCAACTGGCGACCCAAACCCTGGCGTTGAAAATCAGGGTCAACCGCAATATTGAACAGCGTCGCTTCATCCAACACGACTTGTGTCACCGCAAATGCCGCCATTTTGCCATCAACATCAAGGCGAAAATTCAAATAACGCTCGCCTACGTTACTGGCGAAGGTCTTTTCACTCCATGGGAAAGCATGGCTGCGCTGCTCTATAGTGTAAGCCGCGCTTAAGTCATTTGTGGTGAGGGAAGAAATCGTTTTCATGTTCACAAATTTGCTGCCACAACGCCTGTCGAGCGGCGCCATTTTGATAAAGCTCGTTTAATTCGGGGGTCGCTAATTGCGCGCCAGGTATGGGAAGAGATTCACTCACTCCCAATCGCCAGCTATTACAGCGGCTATCACCTGGTAGCATCGCGGCCCGTTCTGGTGTCAGTTGCATGACCTGCTGTGAATCCAGATTCAGGCTACGCAAAACATCGTTAACTAACGGATCGCTTAAATCAGGAAGCACTTCGGCGACCATCAGTAGTCTGACATTTTCATGCAGTGAGACTGCAATTTCGCCCTGCAACACAGCCGGGCGCCGCAACTCCCACTGGGTAATGCCCAGTTGTTGTAACAACCAGTCACGTCGCAAAGGTATATGAGGCATAGCGAAACCAGATAGAGAGTGCCAATTGGGGCGCAAATATAGCAAATTCATCGAATATGCGCCATTAAAGCTCTATAATCCCGGTTCTGATTTTCCAGGAGTAATTTGATGACTGCGTTAACCCCGGCAAGTGAAGTGCTGCTGCGCCATAGCGATGATTTTACCGAAAGCCGCGTGCTGTTTGCCGGTGACTTACAAGACGACCTGCCAGCCCGTTTCGAAACGGCAGCAAGTCGCGTTCATACCCAACAATTTCACCACTGGCAGGTATTAAGCGCTCAGATGGGAGAAGATGCACAATACGGCCTGGTGGCTGACGCCAGCATCATTGGTGACTGCAATACCCTGATTTACTACTGGCCGAAGAATAAGCCAGAAGCTCAGTTCCAGTTGATGAATATTTTGTCGTTGATGCCCATTGGCAGCGATATTTTTGTTGTTGGTGAAAACCGTAGCGGTGTGCGCAGTGCTGAGCAGATGCTCGCTGAATTTTGCCCACTCAACAAAATCGATAGCGCACGCCGTTGTGGCCTCTATCACGGTCGCCTGGAAACACAGCCGCAGTTTGATGAGAACTCCTGGTGGGATGAGTACCAACACGAAAATCTGACCGTCAAAACTCTGCCTGGCGTATTTAGCCGCGATGGCCTGGATACCGGCAGTAAATTGCTGCTCTCCACCCTGACGCCACATACCAAAGGTAAAGTACTGGATGTGGGTTGTGGCGCTGGCGTGCTGGCGGTTTCACTGGCTAAGCACTCTCCTAAAGTCCGTCTGACTTTATGTGATGTTTCTGCTCCTGCCGTTGCGGCAAGCCGTGCAACACTTGCTGCAAATGAGATTGAAGGTGAAGTTATTGCCAGTAACGTCTATTCCGAAGTGAATGGTCGTTTTGACATGATTATCTCAAATCCGCCGTTCCATGACGGCCTGCAAACTAGCCTTGATGCAGCTCACCAGCTGATTCGCGGCGCAGTCCGCCATCTGAATATGGGCGGTGAATTGCGTATCGTAGCGAACGCCTTCCTCGCGTATCCGGATGTACTGGACGAAACCTTTGGTAACCACGAAGTGATCGCTCAGACAGGCCGTTTCAAAGTTTACCGCTCAGTTGTTATGCGTGGCGTGAAGAAGCGTTAATATAACGCAGTGCCGTTTTTTCCAGCGATTAGAAAAGCGGCACCAAATTAACTGTTGACGACGCGCAGAAAACATCTAGAATGCGCCTCCGTGGTTACAATACTTCGGTGTTGTGGGTATGCGAAGGTGGCGGAATTGGTAGACGCGCTAGCTTCAGGTGTTAGTGTTCTTACGGACGTGAGGGTTCAAGTCCCTCTCTTCGCACCATTAACCACGCAAGATATCGTTCGCACTGCGCGAAGGTGGCGGAATTGGTAGACGCGCTAGCTTCAGGTGTTAGTGTTCTTACGGACGTGAGGGTTCAAGTCCCTCTCTTCGCACCAATGCGAAGGCGGTATCTTAGATAAGACTTGATTTGCGAAGGTGGCGGAATTGGTAGACGCGCTAGCTTCAGGTGTTAGTGCTCTAACGGGCGTGAGGGTTCAAGTCCCTCTCTTCGCACCAATTCTTATCAACTTCTAAGCAACACTCTGTTTTTCCTCGAGCTTGTCCCGCTATCTCATCGTTCCCAAATTCATCATCACCAGCGCAAGCCCACTGGCAAATGCAACGCATGATGGTATTAACACAAAATGACGTAACCGTTTATGGTACAGCATGGCCGTGGTCACCAATAATCCCAATACAATCAACACTCGCCACTGACTAAAAGAAAGATCAAGATACAGTAACGCGGCGACGATGCCTCCCGGTATTAGCACACCCCATGCACTTTCTAACTGACGTTGTAACATCATCGCTATCTCATCAATTGGTAATGATAACCAATATCATATGATATTATTTCTCGTTTGTCAGCGATAGCGTATCGTCAGTTTTACATTAGAAATGTTAAGCTTTCCGCATCATCAGATGACATATATTCAGTAAGGTGATAGATTGAACCATAATGTTAAATCTCTGATTAACATCTTTATACCTACATGAAGTAATCACTCTCCGGATATATTTTCCTACTTCATTCGCAGCATAATGTCGGGCATGAGTCGAAAGAACTATTTTTGATATGACAGCAACAAATTGGTCCACTTTACTCAAAGGGAAACATCAACTCTCTTTGCGTTTATTTTTATTATTGAATGCGTTTTCTGCGGGATTTAGCATGATATCCCCGGCAACTAATACGCAACATATTACAGTACCCATTGTTATGGTGCTGGTGGTAAGCCTGTCCTGTCTGCTCTGGCAACTGGTAAATAAAAAGAAATTAATTAACATTAACTTCATTTCGTTAATAATTGGCTTACTCTGGGCGGGGCATATCTATATAAAAGTCTCTGCTATGCCAAATAAAGATGTTTCTTTTTTAATTATCGCCTTGTTGGCAATATTATTTATTGGCGCAATCTCTTATATTAATAATATACAAGCATTTCTTGCCGCATGTCTGCCTGTCACCTTAACCATATTCTGGCTTGATCAAGGTGCAAACTGGCCACGCTTATTATATTCCATTGTTCTACCGGGTGTGGGGATTACCATTCAACATATCATTCATCAGCGTCATGATAACTTTACGCGTCGTTTGATGAATAAATTACTTGAAGAAAAAGAAACTCTTAACGATCTGAGCATGTTAGATCCGCTTACTGGTTTGAATAACCGCCGCGGATTCAAAAACCGTTTTGATACTCTGCTCTCAGTCGGCAGCGGCCAGCATTATATACTGCTGCTGGATATCGACCACTTTAAAGCATACAACGATAACTACGGCCATAACATGGGTGATAAAGCCCTGACCCATGTCTCTGCAGCCATTCGTGACGCTGTACGTTCACGTGATGTCGTCACGCGTTATGGCGGTGAAGAGTTTATGGTCTTACTGGTTGATGTTGATGCTGAACAAGCCTTGCAAACAGCAGAGCGCATTCGCAAACGCGTTTATGATTTAAATATTCAGCACATGTTTAACAAAAGCGTGGCGACCCACCTTACAATAAGTATTGGCCTTGCAGCACTTGAGCAGCACGATATTGAAGAAGCATTACGCAAAGCTGATGGCGCTCTTTATCGTGCCAAACGACAGGGCCGTAACAGCATCTTTGTCAGCGAAACTCTCCTTCCCGCACAAACAGAAACCGCTCATTTTTAACGGCCAAATGCCTTGAACACAAAACCACCTTGCTAAAGGCATTATCTATAGATAGGATTGGCAATCATTATCATTTGTATTAGTGGTTTTGTTTACCGATGTCGTTTCAGTCTTCACAGTTTATTAATGATTTGTCATGGCAGCCGCCATTTACGAGCCCGCAATCCCCGCTTGCAGATGAGCTACGTGCGTATTTTGCTGTGCATCGACCGTACTTCAACGACATCATCAAACTCAATGAACCTGTGCCTCACACCAGCCTGACTCTGCATCAGTGGACACAACCTACGACCTTAAACTCGCTTCTCGCCTGCTACAGTGACCACATTTACCGGAACCAGCCAAACCTTGCGCGTGAAGGGAAGCCGCTAAAATCGCTATGGGCACAATGGTATCTTGGCTTACTGGTTCCACCGCTGGTCATGGCATTGATTACCCAACCTCGCGCACTGGATATAACCCCGCAACATATTCATGTTGAGTTTCATGAAACAGGTAGAGCTGCTACTTTCTGGCTAGACGTTCAGGAAGATAAGATGGCAACGACAATGTCGTTAACCCAACGCTTTGAAAAGCTGCTGATTAAAGGGTTAATGCCCATCGTTGATGCTCTGGAAAAAAGTGGTGATATCAATGGAAAACTCATCTGGAGTAATACGGGCTATCTGCTGAACTGGTTTATTGGCGAGATCAGAGAATTGCTGGATGAATCGACAATTGCCGAGTTGCGTCATCTCTGTTTCTTTGAAAAACAGCTGAAGAATGGGCAGGATAATCCCCTCTTCCGTACCGTCATTCTCAGTGAAGGTTTGCTGGTACGTCGCACCTGCTGCCAACGTTATAAACTGCCAGATGTCCAACGCTGCGGTGACTGCACGTTAAAGTAAAACGGTGGGTTTCCCCACCGTTTTGTTTCACTTCTCGTACTATCTTTAAGCAGCCTGTTGGCTCTCTTCTCCAGATGATTTCTGTGCTTCTTCCGCTTCTTGTTCCAACAACTGCTTCTCGTACACTTTGAAGAACGGGAAGTAGATGATGGCGGAAACGACAGCCAGCAAAATCACCAGAATCGCCGCGCGGAAATCCCAGCCCAGAGCCCAGGCCGCACCGATTGGTGCCGGAGCGGTCCACGGAACAACTGAAATTACGCGACCAATCAGATCCATCTTCATCGCGCCCCATGCCAATACAGCGTTAACCATTGGTGCCAGCAGGAAAGGAATGAAGAACACTGGGTTCATAACGATTGGTGTACCGAAAATGACGGGTTCGTTAATGTTAAAACACGTTGGAACGATACTCAGACGACCAATGGAACGCAGGTGGGCTGATTTACTGCGCAGGTAGCAAATCACCAGACCCATTGTTGCACCGGAACCACCGACGACGATAAAGAACGTCCAGAACGCTTCCATAAAGATATGTGGTAACGGAGCGCCTTGAGCCAGCGCACTCTGGTTCATCCCGAGGTTAGTCAGCCAGAACATTTGCAGCATCCCGGAAACGATAGCCGCGCCATGAATCCCAGCAAACCACAACAGGTGGCCAATCAGCACCGCCAGCAGAATCGCAGGCAATGAGTCAGCAGCAGATACCAGAGGTTTAAACACTGACATAATCGCCTGTGGGATCAACATGCTGAACTCAGATTGAATAAACAAACTCAGCGGGTAAAGCGTCAGGACAACAACTAATACTGGAATCAGGAGATCAAAGGAGTTTTTGATCATCGGTGGAACCTGATCTGGAAGCTTGATCCCGATATTGTGTGCTTTGAGGAAGCGCATCATCTCGACGCAGTAAATCGCAACCAGGATCGCAGTAAAGATCCCCGTGCCGCCCAGGCTATCCATTGGCATGACACCTTTGGTTTTCGGAGCCGCCACCAGCAGGAATGCCATCAATGACAGCATCGCACACATGAATGGGTCCAGGCCGTGCGACTTCACGTAATGTTTACCGAGGTTATAGGCAATGGCCGCACAAATGTAGATAGACATGATGCCCATCGTCATATCAAACGGCGTAAGAATTTGCCCTTCAAACTGTTTCGCCATATCCAACCACGCGCGAGCAAATCCCCAGGTAGTGGTTGGCGAGAAAGGTGGGTATGCGAAGACCAATAAAAACGAACCGACAATCATAAATGGCATCGCAGAAATAAACCCATCACGGATCGCCATGACATGACGCTGTGAAGAGATTCGCCCAGCGATTGGACTAACGTAGTTTTCTACAAAACGGAAAATCAAATTAAAAGCTGCATGATTGGTAGACATATCGGAACTCCAGTCAGGCTATCAACGCGGATGTATCGGCGGAAAAAGTCTTGCCGCGCAACAGTCCGTGATTCATAGAATTCATTCCCGAAACCGGGACCTTTTTAGATACAGCTTTCGATTCGACAGCAGTGGCACAGCATAAAAAAATCGGTTTCATAGGCTGCTCTTATTATTGGGTACAGGTGTGTGACCATTTCAGTATTCATCGCTAATTCACGCGCTGCAACCGGTTACTGAAACCGGTTGCAGCGAATGTGAAGAAGATCCAGAAATCACTGAAACTTTAGCTTCTTTAAGTCATTCACATCACAACGTCACCCTTTCATTCAACACAATAATGGGCGGCTCCACTGGTTTACATATAGCACATACTTATGCCAAATTATTTGCTGACCAGAATGGGAGAAAAGCATGAGCCTGCAGTCCGTCCGGCAATTCTTTGCCGAAAACGCCCCCGATATCGATATCATTGAATTGAATAAAAGCACCGCAACCGTTGCTTTAGCTGCGGTCGCCCATAACGTCGAGCCTGGGCAAATTGCTAAGACACTGTCGTTGAAAGTGAAGGATCAAGTAGTGCTGGTTGTCGCGAAAGGTGACGCTCGGTTGGATAATAAAAAACTTAAAACAGTTTTTGGTGCAAAGGCTCGCATGCTGAGTAGCGATGAGGTTGTGACCTGGACAGGCCACCCGGTGGGAGGAGTGTGTCCTTTTGGACTGGAAAATCCGTTAACAGTTTATTGCGATATTTCGCTGAAACAGTACGAGGAGGTTTTACCTGCAGCCGGGGCCATTCATAGTGCGGTGCGCATTTCCCCTGTTCGTTTGGCAGAACTCACCGCTGCTCATTGGGTAGATGTGTGCCAATAATCAGGAGACTGAGGACGGATTTGACCTCCTCAGTCGTACCTCATTATTTTCATATCCCTTGATTATATGGTGGAATACTTAACTCCCGCTTTCCACGATCGCTGAATATCCAGGCATACATTTCAGCATCTGTTTTAAGTGCCAACCGGCGCATAGCACTTTTTTTCTGCGCACTAACGGTTTTGTAATTTTTTTCTAGTAGTGTCGCAATTTGCACCAGTTTCCAACCTTTACTAATAAGCCGTAAAACGCGGCATTCTGAAAAAGTTAAGTTCGTTTTGACCGTATCAGTAATCGATGGCTGTGATACTTGCTCCTGCAAAAGATATTTGCTGATTCTTTCAGCGTCACCAACGTTATTAAATACATGTTCGATAATACTGCTCATCGGCTCATGTAACGAAAGCAACGAAGTTTTGGCTGTCAGCAATCGTTCAACCGCGATATTCCGCAAATGCGCAGGCACAATAAATATCCATCTTACATGCCGAGATTTGCTTTTAAGATGGTTCAGATATTCACATTGTTCTATAATTTCCTGTTGAGAACTATCCAGTTCAATCATAACAACATCAACTTTATCCAGGATTTCTGAACTTAGATCTAAATAATCCGCCAATAAAATCTGCGAAGATTCTGTCGCTTTTTTTTTCATAACGACCTGTAAACCTTCTCTCATCATAGGGCGTTTACTAATAACTACCACCCGGCAATATGGGTTATGCATAAAGAGACTTTCTTTAATTTCTGACATATTAACCTCCTTATAAAAACAATGACTTCCCTGTAATCTCGCAGCTCAAAACATGGAGATCTTTATCACAATGTAATCCTAGCTTTTGCATTGCATGTCTTTTATGCGAGCTTACTGTTCTGATATCACGCCCCAAGTGCTGAGCTATTTGAGTGACGTTATGGCCTAAAAATAGCTGCTCGATTACCTGAATCTCGCACAACGTAAGTTCACAAGATAACTGTTCTTGCAGTATTTTTTTAATCATGGGGCTATGTAGGGTTATGCTACTAGATAGTGATTTTATTAACAGCTCCATGAATATTGTGGGTAATTCATATTGAGATATAATGACTCGTACCCCCAAAGATGAAAGATACTTAAGGATACTAACCTTATGATTATGAGTGTAAATAACAATATTTCTATTTGGCTGTTCCTTTCTATACCACTTAATAAACCTTATCTCATCAGCTAATTGCTTTGATGAGTTACTGATATTTAAAACAACTATGGAGCCAGGTGTTTTTAACACTTCATCATAAGCGCCATCAATATTTCTGATAATATTAATTGCCTCTTTAATTCCTGGCCCTATTTTTAGCTGGTGAATTATCCCTGCTGTCGTTAACACACAAGGCACAACAATCATTATTTGGCTTAACTCATTACTTATAGTGATAGTGTTTTTCATATCATTCCCTTGATCAATATATCAACAATAAATAAAGAAAGGATAATAGATATACATGAAAAACAACAAATAATCCCAATGAAAATAAAATTCACGCCATTATATTTATTAGAAAAAAACCAATAGAGTGATGAAAGAGAAAGCACTAATTTTATATAAATAATTACTGTCAAACAGGAAGTTAGCTTAAAGAGCCCGCACTGGATGATTACGAAAATCTTTTGGCGTGGTCCCCATATGGCGACGGAAAAAACGTGAAAAGTAGGTTGAGTCACTAAAACCGAGATAATCAGAGATTTGACTGACTGTCATGCTGGTGTAGAGCAAGCTGCGCCGGGCTTCAAGCAACAATCTTTGATGCAATACGTTTAGTGCGCTGTAGCCATAAAACTCATGACACAGATTATTTAAATGCACACTGGATAGGCCCACGACACTTGCATAATGCGTTACCGAAAGCTGTTCACGATAATGTCGTTCAACGAGTTGGTTAAAATGATGAATCACCGAACGTTTTCGCTCAACACGCGAATTACCGCTCGGGGTTGGGGTACATTGCCGATTAAGCCAAACCAGCAAGGCGCTAATGAGTGAATGCAACATCATATCGCGCGCTTCGCCCTGGCCCTCATACTCACTTTGCAGGGTGCTAAACAGCGTATTAATTTGCCTACGCGAGCCTTTCACCGGCAGACAGGTGGCTTGCGAAAGCACCTGCAAAGGGCGACCAAACTGTTGTTCAAACTGCGTTATTAAAGGCGCTGAAAAAGAGAGTGAGTAGCCCTGCGCACCTGGCGAAAATTTAAAACCATGCACGCACAAGGCCGGAACAACTTGAATACAGGCGTGCGTCACATGGTGCGTAGAGCCCTCAATGTCTATCTCCACCTGACCTTTATGTAAATAAAGCAGTTGAACCAAATCAGCATGCTGATGCGTACGAATATGCCATTCATAAAGGCTACTGCGGCTGTGGATAGACTCGCAATGCAGCAGATCCGCAGCAGGCCAGTTCCGGCTTTCACCATAAAGTTTAAATACCGGAATACTGGTGTTCAGGCTCATGACATCCTCTTTGTGCATAAACAGAATGCTATGCCGAATCAGTATATACCCAGCATACTTTGTTGATGGGTTAGTTGCTCACCTTCCCACAACTTGAATTATTTTGGGTTGGGCTTATTCAACAAGTTCGAATGGTAATCCGACATAGTTTTCGGCAATTGTTGTCAACCCTGCGCGCGAAGCCAGATAGTATTCACGGTCGGCCTGCTGCATCTTACGGTCAAACTCATCCATGCCTTCGAAATCATGAAGCAGATTGGTCATAAACCAGCTAAAACGCTCCCCTTTCCACACTCGACGCAACGCCATGGGTGAATAAGTCTCCAGTAAATCAGTTCGCCCTTCGTGATACACCTTGCTCAAAATCCGATACAGGTAATTCACATCAGATGCGGCAAGATTTAATCCTTTTGCTCCGGTCGGCGGCACAATATGAGCCGCATCACCCACCAGGAAAAGGTTGCCATATTGCATCGGCTCAACCACAAAACTACGTAATGGGGCGATACTTTTCTCAAGTGAGTGACCAGTCACTAACTTCTCCGCCAACTCTTTTGGCAAGCGCTGTTTTAGCTCATCCCAGAAGCGTTCATCTGGCCAGGATTCAACATTGTCACTAAGCGGGACCTGTAAATAGTAGCGGCTTCTGGTTAGTGAGCGCTGACTACACAACACGAATCCCCGCTCATGATGTGCATAAATAAGCTCATGGTTCACAGGTGGCGTATCGGACAACAACCCTAGCCAGCCGAATGGATAAACACGTTCGTATTCACGAGTGACTTCCGCAGGAATAGCTTTACGGGAAACACCGTGGAAGCCGTCGCAACCCGCAATGTAATCACAATCAATACGGCAGGTTTCACCCTGCTTCTCAAAAGTGACATATGGAGAATCGCTTTTGATGTCAAATAATTGCACATCGCTAACGCCGTAAAGGGAGACAGCAGCAGTTGCACGGCGCGCTTCCATCAAATCATGGGTCACTTCCGTCTGGCCATACACCATCACCGTTTTTCCGCCCGTCAGTTCTTTTAACGGAACAGGAATACGCCTGCCATCGACCAGAAACTCAACACCTTCGTGGACTAGCCCTTCCGCGTCCATTCTTTTACTGACCCCAGCCTCGCGCAATAAATCTACGGTGCCATTTTCCAGGATACCCGCACGAATACGACCTAAAACATGTTCGGGTGATTGTCGTTCAAGCACCACATTGCTGATGCCTGCGTTATGTAGTAACTGTCCCAACAACAAACCCGATGGACCAGCACCAATAATCACTACCTGAGTTTTCATAGGATACATTCTCTGATGTGCGTTATTGAAATGTTATTTTTATGTTTAACAATTGCTCGTTAATGCATTTTTAACGTCATCAGGGGGAAAAAGAAGGCCAATATCGGTCTAAAACGTGCACTTTTCGAAAGTCATGTAAAGAGTGTGGGCGAGTTCATAGTTCGCCGAAAAAGTGTGCGAAATAGGTT
Organism: Buttiauxella noackiae ATCC 51607; assembly: GCF_001654865.1. Lineage (GTDB taxonomy): Bacteria > Pseudomonadota > Gammaproteobacteria > Enterobacterales > Enterobacteriaceae > Buttiauxella > Buttiauxella noackiae. The sequence goes on from NZ_LXEO01000047.1 coordinate 33,489, forward strand.
ATTTCGTTAAATGTTGATCTGGAGCGCCTGAGTGCAGGTGGCGGCATATGCTAATAATGAGGGATGTTAAAATTTGAGCGGCTGTTGGCGCTCCGAGCTTTTATAGGACAGGTATGTCGGAAGATGTAAACACGCAGCGGGACGTGACTCGCCTTTGCATCCAGTGCGGCCTTTTTTTGCTACAACATGGTGCTGAAAGCGCACTGGCGGAAGAACTTTCCTGCCGCCTAGGTATTGCCTTAGGTATGGATAGCGTTGAAAGCTCAATTTCAGCCAATGCTATTGTGCTGAGCACCATAAAAGACAATCAGTGCCTTACCACCACGCGTAAAAACACCGACCGCGGTATCAACATGCATGTGGTGACGGAAGTTCAACACATAGTGATCATGGCCGAGCATAAGCTTCTGGATCATAAAGATGTTTTGAAACGTTTTGCGCACATAAAACCGCTGCGCTATCCACGTTGGCTAGTGGTGCTGATGGTTGGCCTCTCTTGTGGCTGCTTCTGTAAGCTAAATAAAGGCGGGTGGGATGGTGCCTTCGTCGCCTTTCTTGCCAGCTCTGTAGCGATGTATGTTCGGCTGGTGTTTACGGCACGCCATCTACACCCGCAAATTAATTTCTGCATTACGGCATTTGTTGCCACCACAATTTCTGGGTTACTCATTGCCAAAGGCCCCTTTGCCACAACATCAAACATTGCCATGGCGGCAAGTGTGCTGCTGTTGGTACCGGGCTTTCCGCTGATTAACGCCGTAGCCGATATGTTTAAAGGTCACGTCAACACGGGGCTTGCAAGATGGGCAATGGCGAGCCTACTAACGCTTGCTACCTGTATTGGTGTCGTGATGGCTATGTCACTGTGGGGTCTGCGCGGATGGGAATAATCGATTTTTTACTGGCGTTGCTACAAGACATGGTGCTTGCGGCGATTCCCGCAGTCGGCTTTGCGCTGGTGTTTAATGTCCCGCAGCGTGCTTTGCCTTACTGCGCTCTGCTCGGTGCGATTGGCCACGGTTCCCGAATGGCAATGATGGCAGCAGGTATGAACATAGAATGGAGTACGTTTATCGCCTCCCTTCTGGTAGGCACGATTGGCATACAGTGGTCGCGTTGGTACCTGGCCCATCCAAAAGTGTTCACCGTGGCCGCGGTCATTCCCATGTTCCCAGGGATTTCTGCCTACACCGCAATGATTTCTGCGGTAAAACTCAGCCACTTTGGTTATACCGAAGACCTTATGATTCAGCTGCTCACCAATTTCCTGAAGGCCTCGTTTATCCTCGGCGCATTGTCGATTGGCTTATCTATTCCTGGCCTGTGGCTTTACCGTAAACGCCCGCGAGTGTGATGTGTTTCAGGGCTTCGCTAACTCATCAGTGCTTTGCCCACGCAAACTTGTTTTAATGTCACCAGGCCAGGTCTGTTACCCGTGGCCTGATGACATTAAGGAGCCTTGCGTGGAAACCCACGAAATTTATCTTCCTGAGCGTTTTGATGACGCCAGTCTGAAAGAAAAGATTTTCTTCAGCGCCATTAGTTTGTTCGCTGAATTTGGCCTTAACGGCGCACGCATGGAACAGATTGCCGAGAAAGCCAACACGACAAAACGGATGGTGGTATATCACTTCAAAAGCAAAGAACTACTGTATGTTCAGGTGCTTGAGTATGTGTACACCCAAATTCGTAGCTGTGAGCGCAAGCTCAATCTCTCCGGCCAACCACCGGTAGAAGCAATGGTGGAACTGGTGGAATGGACGTTTGATTTCCATGCGACACACCCAGATTTTATTCGCATTATCTGTATGGAAAACATGCAGCGCGGGCGTTTTGTAAAAGAGTCCGCTTACCTGCGCGAAATTAACCGCAGCGCGTTGGAATTATTACAAGATGTTCTCACTCGCGGGCAGGAAAAACAGCTGTTCAATAAGCAGGTTTGCGCCAAAGACGTTCACCGCCTGATTAGTAGCTTTAGTTTCTACCATGTTGCTAACAGCTATACCTTTTCAAACTTCTTCGAAGATGGCGCGGAGCCGGTTGATAGCACAGCCCATTACCGTGAAATGGCAGTAAAAGTAGTATTGCGCTATATCGGGCCGTAAATAACTTTGTCATCTGGCTGCTTTAAGAACTCTCTGAAGCTCAACAGGCCCAGAGAAAGCGGTATACTCGGCGAAAATTCTCCTGCGATGCAGGTTATCGAAAAAGAGTATAAAAGATGAAAGCAAGCAACCGTGTTATAGGCGCCCTGGCGCTGGCAACATCCGTATTTACCGGCCAGGCGATGGCATCAAGCTGGCAGGATCAACTGTCCAGCGCGGCAACAGAGTTAAGCAAAACCACTACCAGCAGCGGTAGCACTGGAACAACCGGCAACTCTATGGCGTCACTGACCAGCCTGCTTGGGGGCGGCACTAAAGCCCTGAGTTCAGACAGCATGACGAATGCGGCAGGTATTTTGCAGTACTGCATGAAGAACAAGCTGGTATCAGCAACCAATCCTGAAAACATCAAAAATCAGTTGATGGATAAATTAGGTTTAGATAGTGGTACAAAGCAAGCTCCGCCAGAAGATTACACTCAGGGACTGATGGGCTTGCTTAACACCGGAAAAGGCCAGCAATTGGATCTGAAAACCATCGGCAGTTCACCGCTGGCAGAAAAAGTCAAAACTCAGGCGTGTGATTTTGTCCTGAAGCAAGGCGTAAATTACCTGTCTTAATCAGATTGCCTGCCCCTGATATTCCGGGGCAGTTTCAGGATTTCACATTTATTTCCAGCACCGCATATACACCATCACTGGGTAACGTAACGGCGACATTTTTCAAATCGACACCCGCTGCAATAATAATATCTCTAAGCTCAGGCAAAGTGCGCGGATAGAGCGTTGGCCAACCGATACAGCGCAATAAAAAGGCAAGCTGCGGGCTAGAAGTGAGCATATTGGAAATAACCAACACACCGCCGGGTTTAACCAAACGCAATGCATTGCGAATAAAACTCACCGCTTCAGATGTCGAAAAATATTCGAAAATCCCCAGAGCATCAACAAGCTCAGCTGACTGCTCACCCAGTTCCTGAACCAGCCTGTCACTGACTATCATCCGGTCGAATAAATTCCTCATTAACAGCTGAAAATGGTGCCCTTCCACCAGGCCATATTGTGTCGCAAGGCCACGCGCAAATTTCAGCGACTGCCTGTCGTGATCAACCAGCAATATAGTGAATTTCCGCGCACGCAATTTCGCACCGCGCAATGCTCTGAGCACGGGTACCGCAGCGCCACAGGCAAGGCTTATCCAGTTGCCTGTAACATTATTATTGATATACACATCAGCAATCGCCGACATCACTTTCGCTCGTGACCGAACACCTTGCGCATCATTGGCATGTATAAACCATGCCCGGCTGTTGCTATCTATTTCCCTACCGCTTATCAACCGCTCGGCAAGAGGATGCTGCACAGCCCATAGTGAAAGAGCGGTGGGAACCAACTGGCAACGCCATTCTTCAAGTGCGGGACGATTTATAAAAGCTTGTTCTGCAAGCTTGTTTCGGTAACGTAGCCGTCGCTTTCCCTGGCCATCCAGAAAAATTTCCGGGGCTTCGAGTGTTGGATCACCGACTAGCTGCTGGTTGATATCATCAATTTGCTCTAAAACCTGATCTTTCATCGGCCAGCTATCGCTGATATCACTGTAAGAGATATGTTTAATGGCCAGATCCGCAGGTACAGAGCCTGGGATCACTGAGAGAAAAGGCTGCCAGGACATGTTAAACCCCTACACACGTTTTCTTTCAGTCTAGAAAATGTAGGGTTATTTACCGTCAGCAGAAAGTTGTAATTTACTGGCACTCTCACCCTGCTTTACGCAGGATGAGAGCGGGGGAATTTAACGTAAAAATGACTCGGTCAGTTTGACCCAGTATGTCGCACCACCCGAAATACAGGCATCATTAAACTGATACAAAGGATGGTGAACCGAGTAATCATTGTTGCCGGTTGCCGTGCCAAGCCACAAATAGCAGCCAGGGACTTCTTCGAGCATGAATGAAAAGTCTTCACTGCCCATCGCACTTTTTACCTGCGAAGGATCGGCGACTTTATCGGATCCGAAAACGTCGCGTGCTATCTGCAACGCGAATTGTGTTTGTTGAGGATCATTCACCGTTACCGGGTAGCCAAAGTCCACCGCGATTGACGCCTTCACTCCAAAGCTTTCCGCCTGAGCGTGCACCAATTTATCAATGCGCTGTTTTACCGCCTCACGTACTTCAGCTTTGAAAGTACGCATATTGAGTTTCAGCACCGCACTATGGGGAATGATATTGTGCGTAGTACCGCTTTGCAGACTCCCCACCGTCACTACAGCGGAATCCTGCGGATCCACATTGCGCGACACAATGGTTTGCAGCGCCATCACGATCGAGGCACCCGCAACAGTAGGATCAATGCAATGTTCCGGCATCGATCCGTGGCCACCCTTACCTTCAAGCGTAATTGTCATGCTATCTGACGAGGCCATCAATGCACCGGGTTTGGTGGCGATCTCACCCGCAGGCAGCAATGGGAAGTTGTGCAAGCCAAATACCGCATCACAAGGGAATAGCTTAAATAAGCCATCATCAATCATGCATTTAGCGCCGCCGATGGACTCTTCCGACGGTTGGAAAATCAGATGCAGCGTGCCGTTGAACGGACGCTGCTCTGCCAGATATCGCGCCGCAGAGAGTAAAATCGCACAGTGTCCGTCGTGACCGCAGGCATGCATTTTCCCCTCGTTTACGCTCGCCCACGGCAACCCCGTTTGCTCCTGCATCGGCAGGGCATCCATGTCGGCACGAATGCCCAGACGCTTACCACCACTGCCAACCTTTAACGTCCCAACCACGCCTGTACCACCCAGGCCGCGATGCACCTCATAGCCCCACTCTGTCAGCAACTCGGCGATGCGATCGCTGGTGCGGAACTCCTCAAAACCTAATTCCGGGTGTTGGTGGAAATCACGGCGGATAGCAATCATCTCTTCTTCGTGGTCGAGAATTTCTTTAATCAGCATAGGGTTATTCCTTTTTATTCATCACAGAAAGTTTTTCGTTCATGCCAGGCCAGCAATGCGCCAAATGTCACCACCGCGCAGAACATCAAATACCAGGCCGGAGCCATAGGTTGCCCGGTGACTTTGAGCAGCCACGTCACAATCAATTGTGCGAATCCACCAAACAACGTGACACCAATGGCATAAACCATAGCCATGCCAGAAGCACGAACCGCCTTTGGGAAAGCTTCGAGGATCAACAAGAAAAAGGCTGCGGAACTGATATTAGCGAGGATCTGATCCACTGCGATCAGTGCCAGGGTAATGCCGAGCGGCGCCCCATGCAGAATAGTGGCGAAGATCGGCCAGATTAGCGCGAACGATCCTAACGCGCAGGCGATCAAGATCGGTTTACGCTGAGGTAACCTATCGGCCAGTTTGCCGCCGAAGAAGGGCACCACCAGCGTTAATGCCGCCGCCGTCAAACTCACCCACCACGACGTGCTGGCAGGCATATGCAGCGTGTTAACCATATAAGCGGGCATGTAGTAGATGATGATGTAAAACGTGGTAGTGCCTTTCATCACCAGCAAAATGCCCAGTGACAAAGCACGGCGATGTTCACGCCACAGCGTGAAAGTCGGGTTTTCTGCGCTAACAGTTGGCGTCACAGTGTGGGTTTCAGCAAGCTGACGGCGGATGTACAAGCCAATCGGCATAATCGCCAGTCCAACAATAAACGGAATACGCCAGCCCCAGTCGTAAAGCTGTTGCTCGCTAAGGGCATGGCTTAAACCCGCGCCCATCGCCGCACCAAAAAGAGCCGCACCGCCCTGACTTGTCATCTGCCAGCTGACGCGCGCGCCGCGACGAGATTTATCCCCCGCTTCCATCAACCATGAGGTCGCCGCCCCAACTTCCCCGCCCGCAGAAAAACCCTGCAGCATACGCCCGGCCACCAATACGACAGGAGCTAAGATCCCCGCCTGGTTATAGGTCGGCGCAAAAGCCACCATCATTACCCCTAAAGACATTAGCCCGAGGATCATTGTCATTGCCGATTTGCGTCCATGTTTATCGGCATAGCTCCCTAACACCATACTGCCCAATGGGCGCATTACGAATCCAACCCCAAAGGTCCCTACAGCCAGCAGTAATGAGGTGTAATCATTGGAGCTTGGGAAAAATAGATGACCAATGATCACCGAGAAAAAGCTGTAAACCGCAAAATCATAAATCTCGAGGCCATTGCCGAGAGTAACCGCCACCAACGACTTAGCGTTAGCGCGCTCCGGGACCAACGGCGCATCATACGGAAGCGAGGCTGACATCTCGGCATCCACCTGGGCATAGCTGACACGCTGTTTCATGTATACGTCCTTCTTTGTTACTCAGATGTAAACAAACTGGGGTTGTTTTAACTATCTGCATAAAAAAAGAACATTACAATCATAAAAATTAGTTATGCCTTTGGTTATCTTATTTGTATTGTTAGAGAGCAAATTTTGCACCACGATGATGATCCTGGCGGGGCTGAAAATTGAAAATCAAACTAAATCAGTTAGATATTTTGTTGGAAGTTGCCGCGCAAGGCAGCATTGGCAAAGCGGCAAAAGCGTTACATCTCACACAACCCGCCATTTCTAAAACAATTCAGGAAATGGAAGCTGAAATCGGCATGCCGATTCTGCAACGCTCATCACGCGGCGTAACGTTAAATGAGTATGGGCAAGTTTTGCTACGCCATGCCCGAGACATCGATCGCTCACTGCATCAGGCACGGGATGAAATCGACAATCTGCTTGGCAAAGCAATGCGCCAGTTACGGGTAGGTTTTACTTCTGCCGCCTCCTACGGGCCATTTACCAATACGCTAATTCAATTCCAGGCACGTTATCCCGGCGTGAAACTCATCGTAATGGAAGGTCGTCCGCAGCAAATTCACGATGCGCTGGAAAACCAACGGCTGGATATCGCGGTGATAACCACCGCCAGCAATGCGGTGCAAAACGGTATGTATTACGAAACGTTGTACGCTTTGAGCAACACGGTGATTGCCGGAAATAAGCACCCCGTAACGCACACCACCTCATTGAAACATTTAATGAATTACCCGTGGCTGGACTGGGATGAACCCGGCGAGCACTCCATTCTTGGGCAAGTTTTTCGTCGCTATAACCTGCCGTTACCGCAAAACATCATTCACTGCTCATCGCCATGGATTATGGCGCGCATGATGGAACAAACGGATGCGGTAAGCATGTGGACCTCAGTGCGTCTGCGCTTTCCGGGCTATAGCCCGAATCTGCGGCCACTGGTGCTACGCGAAGTCCTTCCGGCCAGCAGTATCTGCATTTTGTGCCCCAATATCGCCCGGCTTTCAACGGCTGGGAATACCTTTATGGAGATGCTGAGGATTAATACGCGAGACTGGTTGCAGGATAGCGATGCGCTGGAGATGGTGGTGCGGGTTTAAACATTTTTAGGCGGCCAGGCTACAAAGCCTGGCCGCATGACTCACAGGTTAGCTCAAATCAGAACCGTTACTGGCTATCACTTTCTTGTACCAGTAAAACGATTTTTTACGTGTGCGGGCGAGCGTACCGTTGCCCTGATCATCACGGTCAACGTAGATAAAGCCGTAGCGCTTACTCATTTCCCCGGTTGAAGCCGACACCAAATCAATGCAGCCCCACGAGGTGTAACCCATAACCGGGATACCGTCATCGATGGCATCAGCCATCGCTTTGATGTGCTCACGCAAATAACTGATGCGATAGTCGTCGTTGATTTCGCCCTGCTCGTTAATTTCGTCTTTCGCACCCAGTCCGTTTTCCACCAGGAACAGCGGTTTCTGGTAGCGGTCGTACATCATGTTCATGGTGATACGCAGACCCAACGGATCTATTCCCCATCCCCATTCGCTCGCTTGAATATGCGGGTTTTTCAGGGATTTCACGATGTTTGCTGCATTGCTGTTTTGATCGTTCATATCGGCCGAAGCGCAGCGCGAAGCGTAGTAACTGAATGAGACAAAATCGACGGTATTTTTAAGAATCTCGTCATCACCCGGTTGCACTTCAAGTTCAAAACCTTTCTCGCGGAACAGACGTTTGGTATAGGCCGGGTAAGCACCACGCGCCTGCACATCAATAAAGAACAGGTTTTCGCGGTCTTTTTCCAGCGCCGCCCAGACATCTTCAGGCTTGCAGGAGTATGGGTAGAAATTCCCCCCCGCTAACATACAGCCTACCTGGTTGTTCGGATTCACTTCGTGGGCGATTTTAGTTGCCAGGGCGCTTGCCAGTAGTTCATGGTGCGTCGCCTGGTATTTCACTTGTTCTTTATTATCGCCTTCTTCGAATACCAGACCTGCACCAGAGTATGGGCTATGCAGCAAAATATTGATTTCATTGAAGGTGAGCCAGTATTTCACCAGCCCATCGAACGCTTCAAAACAGGTGCGTGCATAGCGGGTGAAAAACTCAATCATTTTGCGGTTACGCCAGGAACCGTACTCCTTCACCAGATGCATTGGCACATCGAAATGGCACAGCGTGACCAGCGGTTCGATGCCATATTTTTTGCACTCCGCAAACATGTCACGGTAAAAAGCGATACCTTCCGCATTAGGTGTTAACTCGTCACCATTCGGATAAATACGGCTCCAGGCAATGGAAGTACGAAATACGGTGAAACCCATTTCGGCCATGAGCGCGATGTCTTCTTTGTAACGATGATAGAAATCGATACCGACATGGCTCGGGTAGTATTCGTCATCACGCAAGCTAAAACGCTTTTCGATACCCAGTTTTACCGACATACGGTCTTTACCATGCGGGATGGTATCAACCGTGGTTAGCCCTTTACCGCCTTCAAGATATGCACCTTCAGCCTGGTTTGCTGCTATCGCACCGCCCCATAAAAAACCATCAGGAAAAGTTGATGCTGTCATGAGATTCCTCTTCTAAATTAATTAGCGCTTGCAGATGCAATAGCGGTGTTTGGCTGTGCCTGTTCTTTTTCGTTACGTTGCTCTTGTTCAACCGGGATATCTTCAAAGCCCAGCAGCAATGTCAGGAAGAAGGAGAGCACTACAGCCAGAATCATCACGCCAAATACCCAAACGATGCTCATTGGATTTGCGGGATCAAAGAACTGTACGCTGGTGAATAAGCCTGGAGAGGCCATTGAATGACTCGCAAGACCACCGATTCCGGCAACCGCACCGCAAACAAAACCACTGATAAGTGCCGCAATCAGTGGGCGCTTCAGACGAACCGCCACACCGTAAAGTGCAGGTTCAGAAATCCCCGCCACAATCGCGGAGGCTGCCGCAGCCAGTGCCGTCTGGCGCAATTCTGGGTTTTTCGTTTTCCATGCCACGGCCAAAGATGAACCGCCGAGTGAGAGGTTGGCACCGATTTCAGATGGCATAACCATGCCCTCTTTACCCGTTTCGGCAATGGTTTGAATAATAGACGGCGTAAATACACGGTGCATCCCGGTCATCACCAGCAGTGGCCACAGTGCGCCCATAATTGCGACCGACAACCAGCCTAAATAGCTATGAATGGTGTAAACCAGTGAAGAAATACCAGTACCAATCCAGATACCCAGCGGGCCAATTAGCATGATGGCAATCGGTGCGGAGATAAGCACAATCAGCATCGGTTTCAGGAAGTTTTTCGTTACCGCCGGCGTAATGCGATCAACCCATCTTTCGATATACGAGAGAATCCAGGTCATGCACAGTGCAGGGATAACGGTGTAGGTATATTTTACCGCTGTGACTGACATCCCCATAAATTCAACATGTTGGCCTTGCGCAGCCTTTGCCATCAGGTCAACAAAATTTGGGTGAACCAAAACACCTGCTATCGCAATTGCCAGCGACATATTGGTTTTGAATTTTACTGCCGCCGATGCAGCAACCATTACCGGCAGGAAGAAGAATGCGCCATCACCAATCACATTGAGGATAACGAGTGTTGAAGAGCCTTTTTCGAAGACCCCCGTCATATCCAGAATCATGGCAAGTAGTTTCACCATCGAACCGCCAATAATGGCTGGAATCAGTGGTGACATGGTGCCAATCAACGCATCCAGAATCCCGACACCAATACGTTTGAGGGTTATTTTGCCTTTGCCTTGTGGAGGTTCGGCTGGCTGCATGCCTTCTGGCAGGAGTTTCAACACTTCAGCATAAGCCTGAGAAACCGTGTTACCGATAATGACCTGGCACTGGTTTTCACTACGCACCACACCCAGTACACCGCTAATTGTTTTGAGTTGTGCGGCATCGACGCGACTGTCGTCATTTAACACAAACCGTAAGCGTGTCATGCAGTGTGTAACTGCCTTTACGTTACCCGCACCGCCAACTGCGTCGACTATCGACCTTGATACTGCCGCATAATTCTTAGCCATGAGCTACCACTCTTTCGTATTAAAATTCATGTAGTTATGAATGTTTTATCCGGTAACACCGCGCCGACGTGTAGGGGTCTGAGAAATAGGTAACCGGTTCCACATTAGATTGACCACAGAAAACAAACAGATCAAATTCTAATTTTACATATTGTTAATTTTGTGATCATGATCGACATAAAGCCGGTACTCGATCAATCTGAAACCCTTCACGCACAGTATTTTGTCGGGCGGGAATGTGTAAAATGGGCGCATTCAAAAAAGCCAGGAAGCTCTAATGTCGACAATGCTAGAAGTGGCAAAAAAAGCCGGTGTCTCAAAAGCCACTGTTTCACGTGTTCTTTCCGGAAAGGGATACGTCAGCGAAGCCACGAAAGAGCAGGTCTATAAAGCCATTGAGGAGGCGGGGTATCGACCCAATTTACTGGCGCGTAATCTGGCGACGAATAAATCAGAATGCATTGGTTTAGTGGTAACCAATACCCTTTATCACGGCAGTTATTTCAGCGAAATACTGTCTCAGGCAGCCAAGAAATTAGAAGACAATGGTCGCCAGCTTATTCTGGTCGATGGTAAACACAGCGCACAGGAAGAAAGAGAAGCTATTCAGTTTCTACTCGATTTACGCTGCGATGCGGTAATTATTTACCCACGTTTTTTAACCATTGATGAAATGGATTTGATTATTGAGCAGCATAAAAAACCGATTATGGTGGTGAACCGAAAATTAAGAAAACACCAAAGCCACTGCGTTTTTTGTGACCATAAAGGCTCCAGTTTCCAGGCAACAAAATATCTGATTGAACGCGGGCATCGCGATATTGCCTTTATTACCGGCTCAATGGACTCCCCTACCGCCATCGAGCGTTTATCAGGCTATAAAGAAGCTTTAAATCAATATGATATTGGCGTAAACGAGGCACTTATCGCCCAAGGGAAATGGACGCCAGCCAGCGGTGTTGCGGCGGTTGAAACGTTGCTTTCGCGCAAAAACAAGATCAGCGCAATCCTCGCCAGTAATGATGAAATGGCGGTTGGCGCAATGAAAAAATTAAACGATATGGGTATTTCTGTTCCCGGTGAAATATCCATTATCGGTTTCGATAATATACCTACTGCACCTTATCTCTCACCCGCTTTAACCAGTATTAAAGATCCGGTCAGCGATATGATAAGCGAGGTGATCAACCGCTTAATATCGATGCTGGATGGTGGGTATTTGTCGAAAGAGAATGTGTTCACGTCAGATTTGTTAGCGAGAAATTCAGTGATTGACGGGCCATATAAAGGTTAATGAAACGGCGCATTCGCGCCGTTTCAACAAAAATCAACTCGCGACTTTCACTATTAATTTGCCGAAGTTCTTGCCGACCAGCAAACCACGGAATGCTTCAACGCTGTTTTCCAGCCCATCAACAATATCTTCACGGAACTGGATTTTCCCTTCCGCCAGCCACTGGCTCATCTGCTTAAAGAATTCCGGGTAACTGTCGCTGTAATCCTGTGAAATAATAAAGCCTTGCACGCGCAGGCGTTTTTTGAGGATGGTGCCCATCAGCAGCGGCAACCGGTCCTGTTCAAATGCGCTGTTCATGCCGTTGTACTGGCTGATTACGCCGCACACAGGAATTCGCGCTTTGGTATTAAGTAGCGGCAATACCGCGTCAAATACCGCCCCGCCAACGTTTTCAAAATAGACATCAATGCCACTGTTACAGGCCTTTTTCAGCTGTTCGGCAAAATCTGGCGCTTTGTGGTCAATACAGGCATCAAATTTCAACGTTTCTGTCACGTAGCGGCATTTATCAGGACCGCCCGCGATACCTACGACTTTCGCACCCAGCAGTTTTGCCACTTGCCCAACAACTGAACCCACGGCACCGCTGGCCGCCGCGACAACCACAGTTTCTCCAACTTGCGGATTACCAATATCGGTCAATCCCATATATCCGGTGAAACCAGGCATACCAAGCAAACCGAGCGCATATGATGGATGATCCATATTGGAATCGAGTTTCTGCAAATCTTCGCCGTTGGACAGCGCGTAATCCTGCCAGCCGGTATAGGCCAGAACAAGGTCACCGGCTTTGTAATCCGCATGTTCGGATTTCTCAACGCGACAAACGGTGCCCGCACCAATCACTTCACCAATCGCAAGCCCAGGCGTATAGGATTGGGCATCATCCATGCGCCCACGCATATACGGGTCGAGAGATAAATAGAGGGTTCGCAGCAGTAGCTGGCCTGCGGCAGGCTGTGGAACAGGCGCTTCTTCAAGAATGATGTCTTGATCGGTCGGCATGCCCTGCGGGCGCTTCGCCAGTACAAAGCGGCGGTTAGTTTGAGACGACTGAGTCATAATTCTCTCCATAGATTTGGGTCGTGAATAAACGGTCAATCTGTCCCAGCCTAGCTAAAAAAAACCGTTGCAGGGGTTAAAACGTGCGGTTCTGGGATTTTATTGTTAATGCAACACCGTCACGGCATCTTCCAGACGCGTTGCCCGGTGTTTCACCATCGCCGACACTTCCGCGCTTTCCTCAACTAACGCCGCATTTTTTTGCGTGATAGCGTCAAGTTCAGCCACAGCACGCGTTAAATCAGATAAGCCTTCTGCCTGTTCCGAGGTGGCGTGGCTGATTTGCCCAAGTAGTTGAGTGACGTTGCGTACTTGCTCAACAATGTCATTCATTGTGCGCCCCGCTTCGTAAACCTGAATCGTGCCGGACTGCACTTTGCTGGCGCTGGCATCAATCAGCTTGCGAATATCATTCGCCGCCGTTGCACTGCGTTGTGCCAAGTTTCGCACTTCACCGGCAACCACCGCGAACCCTTTCCCCTGCTCTCCGGCACGGGCGGCTTCAACGGCGGCGTTAAGCGCCAGAATGTTTGTCTGGAAGGCAATATCGTTGATAAGGCTGGTAATTGAACCGATACGCTGCGTACTGTCGGCAATATCATCCATGGTAGTCACAACGGTCTCCATCGCCTTGCCACCGTGGGCTGCGGCCTCGCTCGCAGAACTTGAAAGCTTATCGGCAGCTGCGGCGGTTTCTGAATTGTTCTGCACCGATACCGCCATCTGGCCCATTGTGGTGACGGTTTGCTGCACGTTGACCACCGACTGGCGCGTGCGCTCATTAAGCTCCACGTTGCCCTGAGCCAGCGTTTCGCTGCCGCTGCGCACGTTCTCAACCTGATGGCTGACATCATGAATTAGCCAGCGGCACATCAAACCTAGTTGGCCAATGGCACGCAGCGTCATACCTATTTCATCCGTTCGTGCAAGATGCTGCACTCGCTGCTGGTTTCCAGTCGCCACTTCGAGCGCCTGACGGGCGACATTTTCCAGCGGACGTGCAATTTGCCACTCCAGCAACGCACAGGCTAGCAGGCTCGCTAACGCACTGATTACAAGATACGGCACACCTTGCCCAAGCGTTACTGAAGCAGCCATCATCAACACAAACACGCAGCTCATGATCATACGAATACGGCCCCTCAGCCGTAACGCGGGTAATTTCCCCAGCCAGCCTTTACGCAAAACCAGACCTTTAAACAGGCGACGTTTGCAGCGCCCTTCTTTGAGTGCTTTATACAGCGGTTCAGCGGCTGCGATTTCCTCCGGCATCGCTTTGGTACGAATCGACATATAGCCGGTAGTTTTGCCGTTACGCACCACCGGCACGACGTTAGCCCGCACCCAGTAGTGGTCACCATTTTTACGCTGATTTTTGACGATCCCCGTCCACGGCTCTCCCTGTTGCAGGGTGAACCACATATCAGCAAAGGCGGCTTTTGGCATATCGGGATGGCGCACCAGGTTGTGGGGTTGTCCTGTGAGGTCATGAAGCTGGTAACCACTCACCTTCACAAATGCATCGTTCGCATGGGTGATTGTGCTTTTTAGATCGGTCGTAGACATCAATGTCGTGTCGTCATCAAGCAGGTATTCATGCTGTGTAGCAGCCGTGCGCGCAGTCATAGCAACTCCCTTGGCAGGTTATCCGATTGTTAATATTTTTAGTTGTATTGTTATTTCGGCGCTGCAAAATTTTACTTTAGCGGTTAAACTTGACGGCGATCACACTTTTTTAACTAAGCCATATTTTTTATAATGATTTTGGATGGAGGGCGCATTCCCCATTAATTTCATAAAGTTATTAATGAAAATGTCATAGTGACGCTAAGTGCTGGAGTTTTGACCTTCAATTTGCAATCGGCACACTACACTTAGTTCGGGGCCGTTTCGCCCCCGCAAGGAAAAAGAGGATAATAATGTTAAAAAGGAAAAAGAAAGTCAGACCTATCAAGGTCAGTGACGTCACCATCATCGACGATAGTCGTCTTAAAAAGGCAATTACTGCCGCATCGCTTGGCAATGCGATGGAATGGTTTGATTTCGGCGTATACGGCTTTGTTGCTTACGCCCTCGGTAAGGTTTTCTTCCCGGATGCCAGCCCTAGTGTGCAGATGATTGCCGCACTGGGTACCTTCTCTGTTCCCTTCCTGATTCGCCCGTTGGGTGGCCTGTTCTTCGGCATGCTGGGCGATAAGTACGGACGCCAGAAGATCCTGTCCATCACTATTATCATTATGTCATTGAGTACCTTCTGTATTGGCCTGATCCCGTCGTACGCGACTATTGGTATCTGGGCGCCAATCCTGTTGTTACTTGCGAAAATGGCGCAAGGGTTCTCAGTGGGTGGTGAATACACCGGTGCTTCGATATTTGTCGCCGAATACTCGCCAGACCGTAAACGCGGCTTTATGGGGAGTTGGCTGGACTTCGGTTCCATCGCCGGTTTTGTCTGTGGCGCGGGTGTCGTGGTGCTGATTACCGCGATTGTCGGTGAAGATAACTTCCTTGAATGGGGCTGGCGTTTGCCGTTCTTCCTGGCATTGCCACTGGGGATTATCGGCCTGTATCTGCGTCATGCGCTTGAAGAGACACCGGCGTTCCAGCAGCATATTGAAAAACTGGAACAAGGCGATAAAGAAGGCCTGACCGACGGGCCGAAAGTCTCCTTTAAAGAGATTGCGACTAAACACTGGCGCAGCCTGTTGACCTGTATCGGGATCGTTATTTCTACCAACGTGACCTACTACATGTTGCTCACGTATATGCCAAGTTATCTCTCACACAACCTGCATTATTCCGAAGAACATGGCGTACTGATCATTATCGCCATTATGATCGGGATGCTGTTTGTGCAACCGGTAATTGGTCTGTTGAGTGACCGCTTTGGCCGTCGCCCGTTTATTGTAGGCGGCAGCATCGCATTGCTGTTGCTGGCAATTCCGGCCTTTATTTTAATTAACAGTAATGTGCTGGGGCTGATATTCGCCGGGCTGCTGATTCTGGCGGTGGTTCTTAACTCCTTCACCGGCGTTATGGCCTCCACTCTTCCAGCCATGTTCCCAACGCATATTCGTTACAGTGCGCTGGCAAGTGCCTTTAATATCTCGGTATTGGTCGCGGGTCTTACGCCAACGCTTGCTGCGTGGCTAGTCGAGACGACCGAAAACCTGATGATGCCCGCCTATTATCTGATGGTGGTTGCGGTTATCGGCCTGGTGACGGGTCTGACGATGAAAGAGACAGCGAATAAGCCGTTGAAGGGGGCCACACCTGCGGCTTCTGATATTGCCGAAGCGCGCGAAATTGTTCAGGAGCACCACGATAACATCGAGCAAAAAATCGAAGATATCGACCGTGAGATTGAAGAATTACAGGCGAAACGTACCAACCTGGTGGATCAGCACCCGCGTATTAACGAGTAATTTTTAGCAGCATCAAAAACGCCGGGCCAATGCCCGGCGTTTTTATTTCGGGCTTTAATCCTCATTCCAGGAAGGAATTGGTTATGTCTAAAATTTATAAGCAAAGTATTTTTTGGACTTTGCGAATACTCATAACTCACCTAACGTAATCCAGTCCGCGAATAACAACTCATAAAGAATTCTTCTCTTTTTAAGCAGGGTGCCATATGCAAAGAAAAGCACTGCCGTTATTGCTATTAGCTGCGATCTCCGCAAGCAGCTTTGCCGCTACACCGCCAAACACTTTAATTGTTGCCCAGGGCCTGGACGATATCGTCAGTCTTGATCCTGCGGAAGCTAATGAGCTGTCGAGCATTCAAACAGTGCCAAGTCTTTATCAGCGCCTGGTGCAGGCCGACCGTGAAGACCCAGCGAAAGTGGTCGCGGTGCTGGCTGAAAGCTGGCAGGGCGATGCAGCGAATAAAAAACTGACCATTAAGCTGCGCCCGGATGCCAAATTCTCATCAGGTAACCCGCTGCGCCCGGAAGACGTTATCTTCTCTTATACCCGTGCAGTTACGCTCAATAAATCCCCGGCGTTTATTCTTAACGTGCTTGGCTGGCAGCCAGACAACATCGCCAGCCAGTTGAAGAAAATCGACGATCACACGCTGGAATTACACTGGACGGCGGATGTTAGCCCAGCGGTAGCACTGAACATTCTCTCCACGCCGATTGCTTCTATCGTCGATGAAAAAGCCGTTTCTCCGAACGCCAAAGCTGGTGATTTCGGTAATGAATGGCTGAAAATGCACTCTGCTGGCAGCGGCCCGTTCAAGATGCGCGTTTACCAGCCACATCAGGCGATTGTGTTAGACGCCAACCCAACATCACCGGGCGATGCGCCTAAAGTTAAAAACATTATTATTAAGAACGTGCCCGATCCGGCTGCTCGCCGCTTGCTGATTCAGCAAGGCGATGCAGATATCGCCCGTGATTTAGGTGCAGATCAAACCAGCGCGCTGGAAGGCAAACCTGGCGTGAAGGTGCTGAGCATCCCTTCTGCTGAGCAGAACTATATGGTGTTCAACGCGGGTAATGATGCAAATCCACTGTTGAAAAACCCTGCCCTGTGGGAAGCGTCTCGTTATCTGGTGGATTATCAAGGCATCACCAAAGACCTGTTGAAAGGCCAATATTTTATCCACCAGAGCTTCCTGCCGGTTGGTTTTGCAGGGGCGTTGGATAACAACCCATTCAAATTTGACCCGGCTAAAGCTAAAGAAATCCTCGCGAAAGCAGGTATCAAAGATGCGCATTTCACGCTGGATGTGGAAAACAAACCACCGTTTATCACCATTGCTCAGTCTATGCAGGCGAGCTTCGCGCAGGGTGGCGTGAAGATCGATCTTCTGCCCGCAGCGGGCAGCCAGGTTTACGCTCGCGTTCGTGCCAAACAGCATCAGGCCGCGATCCGCCTGTGGATCCCGGATTATTTTGACGCCCACTCTAACGCCAGCGCCTTTGCGTATAACGATGGCAAAGCAAGTACCGTTGCAGGTTTAAACGGCTGGCAAATCCCGGAGTTGAGCAAGCAAACTTTGGCCGCAGTTGCGGAAGCTGACCCGGCTAAACGTCTTGAACTGTATAAAAAAATACAGGAAGAAGTTCAGCACAATTCGCCGTACGTATTTGTTGATCAGGGCAAAACCCAGATCGTGGTACGTGAGAATGTGAAGGGCTATCAGCAAGGTTTGAATGCGGATATGGTGTATTACGATCGAGTGAGCAAATAACTGCTTTGTCTCCTTCCTCTGAGGGGGAAGGAGACAATCCGCGAAATATGTTTAAGAAGAGTTCCACATGTCAGACATCTCCACCCATTCTGCATCGAGCCGCTTAAGTCGCTCATTGTTGACGCTGCTTCAGGGGCTGTTTACCCTGGCACTCACGATTATCGGCTTACTGCTTATCACTTTTGCCCTGTCGGCACTTTCCCCAGTGGATCGCGTACTACAAATCGTTGGCGATCATGCAAGCCAGGCTACCTACGATCAGGTGCGCCACCAGCTTGGTCTGGACCAGCCCCTTCCCGTTCAGTTCTGGCATTACCTGACAAGCCTTGCTCATGGGGATCTGGGTACTGCAAGTGCCACTGGGCAACCCGTTTTACAGGATTTACTTTCCGCTTTCCCGGCAACGCTTGAACTTGCGACCCTCGCACTGGTTATTGGCAGCGTTATGGGCGTTATTTTTGGTGTGCTTTGTGCTCGATTTGCCGGCTCACCTTGGGATTTAGCGGTGCGCACATTCACACTGCTCGGCAATTCAGTCCCTATCTTCTGGTTGGGTCTACTGATGCTGGCGTTTTTCTATGCGCGGCTTCAATGGAGCGCCGGGCCGGGGCGTCTGGACGATATTTATCAGTACAGCGTGGAAGCCAAAACAGGCTTTGTGTTGGTTGATACCTGGCTATCCGGCGATCGTGATGCCTTCATGAATGCTATCAATCACCTCACATTACCCGTGTTGCTGCTGGCCTATTATTCGCTGGCAAGTATTACCCGCCTTACACGTACCGCTTGTCTGAGTGAAATGAACAAAGAGTACATCACGCTTGCGCGCGCCAAAGGCGCCGGGGAGATGGCGATTCTGGTGCGCCACGTGCTGCCCAATATTCGCGGAACGCTGTTCACCGTAATCGCGCTGGCCTATACCGGCATGCTGGAAGGTGCGGTGCTGACTGAAACAGTCTTCTCCTGGCCCGGTATTGGGCGCTATCTCACCACCGCTCTATTTGCTGGCGACACCACAGCGATTATGGGCGGCACGCTGTTGATTGGCGTGTCGTTTGTCATTATCAACAATCTGACTGACGTGCTGGTGCGTGTCACCGATCCGAGGGTGCGCTAATGCCGTCTTATCTCTTTTTACGCCGCACATTACGTTCGCCCGCGGCACTTTGTGGCCTGGTGATTATTACGTTTCTGGTGCTGGTGGCCGTTTTTGCCCCACTCATCGCCCCGTTCGATCCCAACTGGCAAGATGCCGCAGCACGTCTGCAAGCACCCAATGCTCAACACTGGTTGGGAACGGACAGCTATGGTCGCGATTTACTCTCACGTCTGATTTATGGCTCGCGCCCGGCGCTTGGTCTGGTGTTACTGGTCACAGTGATAACCCTCCCCACCGGACTGCTGATCGGCATTCTTTCAGGCTATTACGGGGGTTGGTTAGAACGGGTATTAATGCGTTTTACCGACGTAGTTATGTCGATGCCACGCCTGATTCTCGCCTTTGCTTTTGTCGCAATGCTTGGCCCAGGGCTTGTCAACGGCGCACTAGCACTGGCGCTGACTACCTGGCCTGCGTATGCGCGTCAGGCTCGTAGCGAAATTCAGCGCCTGCGCCATAGCGACTATCTCGCCGCCGCAGAAATGATGGGAATTCGTGGAACGCGCCTTTTAGCAGGCCATATTTTACCCCTGTGTTTACCTTCGGCGATTGTGCGCCTGGCGCTCGACTTAGCAGGGATTATTTTAGCCGCAGCCGGATTGGGTTTCTTAGGCCTTGGCGCCAGACCGCCGATGGCAGAATGGGGGGCGATGATCGCTGACGGTATGCAGGTTATTTTCGATCAGTGGTGGATTGCAGCCATTCCCGGGACCGCCATTTTGATTTGCAGCCTGGCGTTTAACTTACTGGGTGATGGATTACGCGACGTGCTGGAGCCTGGCCATGACTGAGAAACGTATTGAAGTCAGTGGATTAAACATTGATTACCCGGGAGCTCGGGTCGTGAATAATCTCTCATTCACGCTCGGTAACGAACGGCTGGCGCTGGTAGGCGAATCGGGATCGGGTAAATCTATGACCGCCAGAGCATTAATGGGTCTGGTGCGTAAGCCGGGTAAGGTAAGCGCAACTGAGCTCAACGTGTTGGATAACGATCTGCTCAGTATGCATAACCGTGACTGGCAGCGCCTGCGCGGCAATGAAATCGCGATGGTTTTACAAGATCCACGCTACGCACTCAACCCGGTGAAAAGCGTTGCACAGCAAATTGATGAAGCACTGCGCTTGCATCAAAATTTATCTGGCTCACAGCGCCGTGAGCGGATTCATGAAGTGATCGGCGCCGTTGGATTAGCAGAAAATGTGCTGTCGCGTTACCCGGCAGAACTCTCTGGCGGCATGGGTCAACGTGTGATGATCGCCATCGCACTGGTCAACAATCCAAAAGTGTTGATTGCCGACGAGCCTACTTCTGCACTGGATGCTCGTCTGCGCAACCAGATTCTGGAACTTCTGGTTGAACAGTGTGAACAACGCCAGATGGCAATGTTGCTGATAAGCCACGATCTGCCGCTTGTTGCCCAACACTGCCAGCGTGTACTGGTGATGTATCAGGGACAAAAAGTGGATGAGATGGCTGCCAGTCAGCTTGCTGCAGCAACACATCCTTACACCCGTACGCTCTGGACATGCCGCCCTCACGCCGCCACTTACGGCATGATGCTCCCGACTTTAGACCGCAGCCAGAATCTGCAAGGAGAACCACATGGCGATCGTTGAGGTCAGTAACTTGTGCGTGCAGTTTAGCGCGAAAGGCCAGACCAAAACCGCCGTTCGCGACGCCAGTTTCTCAGTCAATCCAGGGGAAACATTCAGTTTAATTGGCGCGTCAGGGTGTGGGAAATCTACTATTTTGCGCGTCCTCGCGGGTTTACAACGCGAGTGGCAAGGTGGAGTAAAACTGCTGGATGGGGCAATCAAACCCGGCGTGCGTTTTCAGGGTGATTTGCGCCGTAATGTGCAAATGGTGTTCCAGGACCCTTATGCCTCTTTGCATCCCAATCACACAATTTACCGCACTCTGGCCGAGCCGTTGAATATTCATGGTGAAGTGCAAATTGCTGCGCGCGTAGAAGAAGCTCTGCTTCAGGTAGGGTTGCCAACAGATGCCATGAAGCGTTATCCGCACCAGCTTTCCGGCGGGCAGCGTCAGCGTGTCGCCATTGCTCGCGCGCTGTTGCTGCGCCCTAAAATCCTACTGCTTGATGAACCGACTTCAGCACTCGATATGTCGGTACAGGCAGAGATTCTCAATCTGTTAAATCGCCTTAAACAACAGTTTGGCATGACCTATCTGCTCGTTAGCCATGATGCCGATGTGATTGCGCATATGTCAGACAGGGCTGCTTATATGGCGGGTGGTGTTATCGAACGCGAGTTCAACCGTGCAGCCCTGGTGCGAGGGGAGCACCGAATGGACGCGGCATAGGCCATAAATTATTTCACCATGGCATATCAAATCGTGCTGCTTTGCCCCGTTAAGTAGCACGACGCATGGTTATGGTGCAATAAAACCAGACATCTCACAGAAAATCCGCTTCGCTCCAGCATATTTAGCCGCAAAATGTCTCTCTGTGTGACTAATTATTACGCAGTTTGCATTCCCCCAGATCGTTTATCCTGATTTTGCTTAGGGGAAGCGAAGTGGCGTATTCCCTGCAATACTTATTTTGTGTATCGCGTGATACGTCATTCCCAGGAGCACATTTTGAACAGGTTACCTACTAGCGCTTCGGCTCTTGCCTGCACAGCGCACGCTCTCAACATCATCGAAAAGAAGTCCCTTAGTCATGAAGAGATGAAGGCGTTAAACCGCGAGGTTATCGAAAACTTCCAACAGCATGTGAATCCGGGTTTTCTTGAGTATCGCAAATCAGTGACCGCCGGCGGGGATTACGGAGCCGTAGAGTGGCAAGCGAATAGTTTAAATACGCTTGTCGACACCCAGGGTAAGGAATATTTGGATTGTCTGGGTGGGTTCGGCATTTTTAACGTGGGGCACCGTAATCCAACAGTGGTATCCGCCGTACAGCATCAGCTCGAAAAACAACCCCTGCACAGTCAGGAGCTGCTCGACCCTCTACGGGCGATGCTCGCCAAAACGCTTGCGACCCTCACTCCGGGCAAACTGAAATACAGCTTCTTTAGCAACAGCGGTACAGAATCGGTTGAAGCAGCGATTAAACTCGCCAAAGCCTACCAATCTCCACGTGGGAAATTTACCTTTATCGCAGCCTCAGGCGCGTTTCATGGCAAATCTCTCGGGGCGTTGTCAGCAACAGCAAAATCGGCATTTCGTAAGCCGTTTATGCCGTTACTTCCAGGCTTCAGGCATGTTCCATTCGGCAATATAGACGCGTTACGCACAATGCTGAGTGAATGCCGTAAAACTGGTGATGATGTCGCAGCTGTAATCCTAGAACCCATTCAGGGTGAAGGCGGCGTAATTATTCCACCAGCAGGGTATTTGCCAGCCGTTCGTAAGCTTTGTGATGAGTTTGGCGCACTGCTTATTTTTGATGAAGTGCAAACCGGTATGGGGCGTACGGGAAAAATGTTCGCCTGTGAACATGAGAACGTGCAGCCTGATATTTTATGCCTCGCCAAAGCACTCGGTGGCGGTGTAATGCCGATTGGTGCCACCGTTGCGACAGAAGAAGTATTTTCTGTGCTGTTTGATAATCCTTTCCTGCACACCACCACCTTTGGTGGCAACCCGCTGGCTTGTGCGGCAGCGCTCGCCACAATCCACGTGCTGCTTGAGCAAAATCTTCCCGCTCAGGCCGCGCAAAAAGGACAGCTTTTAGTGGATGGCTTCCAGGCTCTGAAACGCGAGTTCCCGGAACTGGTAGTCGATGCCCGCGGGCAAGGTTTGTTGATTGCCATCGAGTTTAGCGACAACGAGATTGGCTATAACTTTGCCAGTGAGATGTTCCGCCAGCAGGTGCTGGTCGCCGGGACGCTCAACAATTCGAAAACCATTCGTGTTGAGCCACCGCTGACTATCACAATTGAGCAGTGTGAACATGTGTTGGGCTGTGCGAAGAAGGCTCTTACATCACTTCAAGTCAGCACGTTAAAAACCGAGTTAGTACTGTGATGCCCCCTCCCCCGGAGCAAAAATTCCGGGGGATATTTAGCCCGCTAATGTTTTTACCTCGCTGAACGTTCTATACTTGCCGCCCTTTTCTATCCTTAAAATCTGGTCGCTTCCTCATGATCTACGACTGCTTCCTCTATTACGATGAAGATATGTTGCTCGATATTCGACTCAATGTACTTAATGACTACGTTGATAAATTTGTCATTGTTGAATCGACGCACTCCTTTACTGGGCAGCCAGTCGAGCTACATTTTGATATCAACAAATTCGCTCAATTTAAGGACAAAATTATCTATGTTGTCTTTGATGAAAAGCCGGATGCAGATAGTTGGACAAATGAGGCCAGAACGCGCAATGCCATAATGAACGGGCTGACAGCAGCGAAGGATCAAGACATCATCATCGTGTCAGATGTAGATGAAATTATCCGCCCAGATGCGCTTGCAGAGTATAAACCAAACTCCCTTTGCTCCACGCTCTACCAGAATTTCTATAACTATCAGTTTAATTTGCAGGTGTTTAATAGCGATGGAACGCCCCGCCAGTGCACGTTGCCGAGAATGACCAGTTATAAAAATCTGCGTACATTCTTTAATGGCGAGCCAGAAACATTACGTAATGTGAAACGCTCAAAAATTCGCAAAAGCTGGTTGAAGTGGCGTTGGTTTAAATTAAGAAACCATATTGTGCATAACGCCGGCTGGCATTTCTCCTGGATAATGACGGCTGAACGTATCTCAGAAAAAATGTCGACTATTTCGCACACAGAATACGATACCCCTGAGCTTAATAATCAAGAACATATAAAGAATGCAATTGAGAATGGGTTGGATATTTGGGCTCGAGAAAGAAACCTGCAAGTGGTGGATTTACAAAGTGGGGATTTTCCCGAGTATTTGAAAAAAAATGCTCAGAAGTTTGCAGAGTTTATTCGATAAAGTTTGAAACAATCCTGGCCCTAACCCTGAGAAATAGGGTTAGGGTGTAAATACTACGCCGGCAACAACCCCACAAAACTCCTCTTCTTACGCGGTTCCGACATCATCTCATCGAGCCTCTCAACGCAGGTCAGATAATGCGGTGTTTGCTTATGCGCCAGCACAGCTTCATCGTCCTGGTAGGCCTCATAAATATAGAACCGCGTGGCAACATCCGGGTCCTGCAGCACATCAAAACGCAGATTACCCGGCTCTTTGATTGAGCCTTCATGGTTGGCGCGGAACACGTCCATAAATTCGTTGACCCGCTCCGGTTTGATATTAATCTCTACCAGCGTCACGTTCATGCCTTATCTCCCTGATGCTTCTCATCGAGCCAGAACTGATACGCCTCACGAGCAGTGGCATTCTCATGAACCACCTTTTTCACCGCTTTTAGCATGGCAAGCGGCGCATCTGACTGGAAAATATTGCGCCCCATATCCACGCCGGATGCGCCCTGATCGATGGCCCGGAAACACATCTCCAGTGCCTCTTGTTCAGGCAGTTTCTTGCCTCCGGCGATAACAATCGGCACCGGGCAACTGGCAGCAACCTTCTCGAAACCCTCTTCGACAAAATAAGTTTTCACAAACTGTGCGCCAATTTCTGCAGCGATTCGGCTGGCGAGTGAGAAATAGCGAGCATCGCGCGCCATCTCCTTACCCACACCGGTTACTGCGAGAGTTGGAATGCCATAACGTGTACCTTCATCCACCAGCTTGATGATGTTGTTGATCGACTGATGTTCGTATTCGCTGCCAATATAAATCTGGGCTGCCACCGCGCAGGCGTTGAGGCGCAGCGCATCTTCCATCGTCACCGCCACACTTTCACGTGACAATTCACTGAGAATGGAATTCCCGCCAGAGGCGCGTAACACCACCGGTTTGTTGGTGGCGGGCGGCACAACGCTGCGCAGTATTCCGCGTGTACACATCAGCACATCGGTTTCCGGAAATAGCGGGGCGATAGATAAATCAATACGTTCAAGACCGGTGGTAGGCCCCTGGAAATAACCGTGGTCAAATGCCAGCATCACGGTACGCCCGGTGTCAGGGTTGAAAATACGGGCCAGCCGCGACTGCATCCCCCAATCCAGTGCTCCACTGCCCTTCAGGTAAAACGCTTTGTTCTCCTGAGGGCGGCCAATACCGTAATCTTTGCCTTCTCTGATATCGTCAAGATCTGCCATTTATTCCCCCTCAGAAATCGTATTTACCGATATTGTCTTTGGTGAACACCACGCGTTCTGGCAGCAGCACAATGCCGTTACCTTTCGCTTCATACTGGTAGCCCTGTACGCTATTAGGCTCGACTTTCAGGCTACCAATTTTCGCTACATCAACAGTGTCACCAACATTAAGATCGCCCTTTTTCAGCATGGTATTTGCGACGTTAACCGCAATTTCACCCTGCTGTACCACATCCCACAGACCAAAGGCTTTCACCGTTCCACGTTCAACATACGGGCGCATGACGTTTGGCGTGCTGAAACCGACAATCGCAACATTAGTGCGTTTCAGGTTTTCAGCAGCCTGGGCTGCGGCTGGCAATGCGTTAGCATCGGGTGCAATGATCGCATCCAGATCCGGATAGGCTTTTAAGATCCCTTCGGCGGTTTGCAGGGATTTAGTGGCATCGTTATAACCAAATTGCGTGGTGACTACCTCCCACTGCGGATGATCTTTGGCAATCTTCGCTTTCGCCTCTTTTACCCACTGGTTTTGATCCGTCACGGTAGGGCTTGAGTAGAAGAACGCCACTTTGGCGGCAGGTTTAGTCACCTGTTTGGCGGCCATATCCACCAACATGCCACCAAGCTGTTGCGGCGTTCCCTGGTTGATGTAAATACTGCGGCATTCGGGTTTAGTATCAGAATCCCATGTCAGTACTTTCACACCACGTTGCATGGCACGTTTAAGTGCCGGGCAGAGCCCATCTGGCGAAACAGCTGAGACAATAATCGCGTTGTAACCCTGATTGACGAAGTTGTTGATAAGCTGCACCTGGCCGGAGACGCTTGGTTCAGTTGGCCCGTCGTAAGTCACCGGAACACCGAGATCTTTGCCCGCCTGCATCGCGCCATTGCCGCCGCTGGTAAAGAAGCCCACGCCAACCAATTTTGGAATAAAGGCAATCCTGTCGGCGGCTTGCGCACTCACCACACCAAAGGCTAATGCCCATGCACTGAGTTGCAGGACGCGTTTTGTTGTCTGCTTCATAATCACACTCCCGTTAGTTTTCTGTTACCGCGCAAACGACGCCACGCCGCTTGTAGATATTCGCGGTGCAAACTCACCGAACGACCAATGACCACCACAATCAACAGCGCACCGGACAACGCACTCGATACCTGATTAGGCACGCCAGCCATCTGTAAACCTTGTTGCAAATACCCCACCAATAGAGCCGCCAGTGCTGTTCCCAAAATCGAACCGGAGCCGCCATAAATATTCGCGCCACCCAACACCGCCGCCGTTAAAGCAGGCATCAACAAATCGCGTCCTAAATCAGAACGCGCCGAGCCGAAATACGAAACCAGCACAATCGCCGCAATGGCAGACGCCAGTCCCACCATGCCGTAAACGCCATACAGCGAGCCGTTTACCGGCAGTGCCGCATAACGCGCGGCACGTGGGTTTTGCCCAATCAGAAAAATATGGCGACCAAAGCGAGCACGGTGGGTCAGTAGCCAGAAAAACAGCGTAATAACTGCGAACATCACCAGCGGAATGGGGAGGCCGAAAAGCGTCAGATTAGCGAAGTTGGTAAACGCATCCGGGAAGCCACCAATACCTTCATAACCTGTCGCACCCGCCATACCGGAAAGTAATAACGCCGCGCCACCGAACAGATAAAGCGTGCCGAGTGTGATAACCAGCGGGCTGATGCCGGTGTAGTGAATCAATGCCGCATTAAACAATCCACACAGCAAGCCGACTGCCAGAGTCAACATTACGGCCACCGATATTGGCAAACCCGCCTGCAACATCACACCCAGCGCAATAGCACACAGGCCAATCGTTGACCCCAGCGAAATATCAATGCCACCGCTGATGATGACAAGCGTCAGCGGCAACGCCACTATCCCGATGCAGATAAAATCGCTGGTGCTAAACAGCAGCATATTGATGTCTAACATGCGGGGGTTGATGGCACCGAACAGCAAGATTTCTGCCACCAGAATAAGAAGCAGCGCCACTTCCCAATTGAGTTTTAGCTTCATCTACGCCACATCCTTTTTCTTACGGGGGAAAGGCCGCACATTTTTCGCACCTGGTAATGGCGGTACAAAACGGCTGTATTTTTGTGCCCGTTGATGCCGCGCCAGCGCCTGGCGTAACCGCCCATCCAGCACCAGCACACCGAGTAAAACCAGACCTGCAATAAAGTCATTCCACCAGGCAGGGAGTTTGAAGAGCACCAGGACGGTGTCAATTTGCGTCAGGAAAAATGCGCCGAGAAATGCGCCAATGATGGTTCCCGTACCGCCAAGCAGAGAAATACCGCCCAACACACAAGCTGCGATAGCTTTCATCTCCAGCCCGCTTCCGGTCTGGTTGGGTACAAAGCCAATTTGCGAAGCAAAGATAATCCCGGCGATTGCCGCCAACATGCCATTGAAAGTGAAGGCCATAAGACGGGTGCGGTTCACCGCCACACCGAGCTGACGTGCAGCGGCCAGGTTGTCGCCCACCGCGTAGAAATCACGCCCGAAAGCGGTTCGTGCAAATACCCAGGCAGCGATAGCCACTAAAGCAAGAACCATAAAACCAAGCGGGGAAATCCCCAAAGCGACCGGTTCGGAGAGCGATTTCAGATTAGGTGGTAGTCCTTCAATCCATTTTCCACCTGTCCATAACAACATACCGCCGCGATAAAGCCCGAGCGTACCAAGGGTCGCTACAATTGCGGGAATGCGTAGCCAGACGACCAAAACCCCGTTAAAGAAACCTGCCACCGCGCCAATCAACAAGGCAAAAAGCATCGACACCGGCAAGCTATAGCCGCTGTTAAGCGCCACGCCGACAGCAATTGCACACAGTCCTACAGTCGATCCTACGGAAACGTCGATATTGCGGGTCAGCATCACCATCGAAGCACCTACCGCCAGTAGGATCAGGATCTGGGCGCTGGTGAATATCATGCTTAGCGTTTGCAAGCTGAAGTAGCTGTGATTGAGTGCGACCAACACGCAAAATAGAGCAACTATCGCCAGCAGCGCGCTGAGTTCACGGTTGCGCAGCAATGTTTTCATGCTTGACCTCCGCCAAACGCCATACTGATCATGCGATCTACAGTGATTGATGGCTTACGTAACTCACCATTCATGGCCCCCTGGTGCATCACCAGCACGCGATCCGCAAGCCCGCTGAACTCATCAAGATCGGATGAGATCATCAGCACCGCAACATTTTGAGCAGCCACACTTTTGATCAGCTGATAGATATCCGCTCGCGCCGCCACATCCACACCGCGCGTTGGCTCATCAATGATGAGCAACAACGGATTGGCTTCAAGGCAGCGAGCTAACAGGACTTTTTGCTGATTACCACCGGAGAGCGTGCGTACCATCTGCCCGGCATCGTTGAGTTTGATCCCCAGCGCCCGGTGGTAGCGCTCCACTACCGCGGACTCCCGTCTGCTTTGTTGCCACAGGCCCGGCTCGTTAAGCACCACGGTGTTCCAGCGGATCGGCGCATCAAGGAATAAACCGGAAACCTGGCGATCTTCTGGCAGATAAATAAGCCCAAGATCAAGGCGCGCTTTGGTGCGATCGCGGCTAATTTCACGGTTTTCTAAATAAATGCGCCCACCGCGAACGGGCCGTAAACCGTAGAGCGTTTCGGCAAGCTCAGTACGACCAGATCCCACCAGCCCGGCCAGGCCTACGATCTCACCTGCGTACAATTCAAAACTGAGATCGATAAATCCTTCACCGGTCAGCTCCTCTACGCGCAATACCGGAAAATCCTGCGGTTCGGTGCGACGATTTCCCGGCAATGCAAGCCACAATTTTTGCGTATCGCTTAACGCATGTTGGCGATCGTTCGGAGTCATGGCATTGATCAGTTGCTCATCAAGTAGCTGCGCAGTTTCACCTTGTAACACTACGGCACCGTCACGCATCACTGAGATATGGCTGGCAAGCTGGCGGATTTCCGGCAATTTGTGGGAGATAAATACAATGCCCACGCCGAGACTTTGCAAGGCGCGGATCTGGCGAAATAACCGCTCAGTTTCGCCCGGTGTAAGGGATGCGGTAGGTTCGTCCAGGATCAGGATCTTCGCTTCACGCATTAAACCGCGCAGGATCTCGACCATCTGTTGATCGGCAACTTCCAGCGTGCTGGCTGTTGCGCTAAGTGGGATCTGACATTCAAGCTGCTGCATTTTCTCTTGCAGGCGCTTTTCCATATCGTTTTGCCGTGGCAGGCGAAAAAGGATGTTCTCGCGCACCGTCAGATTCGGGAACAACATCGGTTCTTGCGGCACAAGGTAAATGCCTAACTCATGTGCCTGCCCTGGTTTGAGGCGCCCAAATGCTTTGCCTTGTACCTTCAGTTCACCACTATCGGGGGTTTCCACACCGGCAAAAATCTTCATCAGTGTCGATTTCCCTGCCCCATTACCGCCCAGCAATGCGTGGACCTGCCCTGCATACAGAGCAAAATCAATACCTTTGAGCACGCTCACACCAGAAAACTGTTTGCTTATCTGGCGGGCTTCAAGCATTGCGGTGGTGTTGGGCATTGTCACTCCACAATTGAACAAAAGAGAAATTGAATTAATAATGTTCAAAAGCGTAGACGCCGGGTAATTTTTACAACAGGGCAGCGATCACAAAATTTTTAAATAGATCAGCTAAAACATTTGCATCTGAAAATGATCTTTTTGCCGTGCGCTTCACATTTTCTTACCCCGCACCTTCGAACATATGATCTAAATTTTAATAAGAGTTCACTTATGAGCGATAAACGAGCAGCAGAAGAAGGGAAACTAGCAGCACTCCCAATGGCCGAAGAAGAGTTATTGGCACGTGTGGCCTGGTCTTACTACCACGACGGCCTGACGCAGAATGACATTGGCGAGCGGCTTGGGCTGCCACGTTTAAAGATTTCACGCCTGCTGGAGAAAGGGCGTCAATCTGGGGTGATTCGCGTACAGATTAACTCGCGCTTTGAAGGATGCCTGGCTCTGGAAACCCAGTTGCAGCAGCGTTTCGGCCTCAAAATTGCGCGTGTACTTCCCGCGCATAATACCCCGCCGATGAACACGCGATTAGGCATTGGCGCGGCGCAATCGCTGATGGGGATTCTGGAACCGGGGCAAATGTTAGCGGTTGGATTTGGTGAGGCAACCATGAATTGCCTCCAGCATTTGAGCGGGTTTATCGGCTCGCAACAGATTCGCCTGGTGACGCTTTCCGGTGGCGTCGGGCCATATATGACGGGTATCGGCCAATTGGACGCGGCATGTAGCGTCAGCATGATCCCCGCCCCGCTGCGGGTTTCATCCCCGCAGGTGGCAGAAATTTTACGCATGGAAGCAAGCGTGCGGGATGTGATCCTCGCCGCAACCGCCGCAGATGTCGCAGTGGTGGGTATCGGTGCTATCAATCAAAAGCGCGACGCCACGATTTTGCGTTCCGGTTATATCAGCGAAGGAGAACAACTGATGTACGCCCGCAAAGGTGCGGTGGGCGATATTCTTGGCTATTTCCTGCAAGCGGATGGCGAACTGGTGGAAGGGTTGGAAATTCACCATGAATTGCTTGGCGTAACGCTCGACGATCTCGCGCATCTCCCAACGATTGTGGGCGTTGCGGGCGGCGTGGACAAAGCGGACGCTATTTATGCCGCACTTCGAGGCCAGCGAATTAACGGCCTGGTGACGGAAGAAGAGACTGCGCGGGCGGTGTTGGCTTTGGCTGATTAACCTCGCGCCTTAGGTTGCGGGGATAATCAATGAGTTACTTGTTGGCTTTAGACGCCGGGACGGGCAGTATTCGCGCCGTCATCTTTGATACTTCAGGCCACCAGATTGCAGTTGGCCAGGCTGAATGGAAACATTTAAGCATCACTGATGTCCCCGGCTCGATGGAATTTGATCTCTCAACCAACTGGCAGCTTGCCTGCCAGTGCATCCGTGACGCTCTCCAAAAAGCACATCTTCCCCCTGGCGCTATCAGCGCAGTTTCCTGCTGTTCAATGCGCGAAGGGATCGTGCTCTACGACAGTAACGGCGATCCTATTTGGGCATGTGCCAACGTTGATGCCCGAGCCAGCCGCGAAGTCAGTGAACTTAAAGAGATCCACGATTTCCAGTTTGAATCCGAGGTTTATCATGTTTCTGGCCAAACGCTGGCGCTAAGCGCGATGCCGCGCCTGTTGTGGCTTGCGCATCATCGTCCGGATATTTACCGCAAGGCAGCCACCGTCACCATGATTAGCGACTGGCTGGCGGCTAAACTCAGCGGCGAGCTGGCGGTTGATCCTTCTAACGCAGGCACAACAGGAATGCTCGATCTGGCGACCCGTGACTGGCAGCCTGCGCTGATGGATATGGCAGGATTGCGGGCAGATATTCTCTCGCCGGTAAAAGAAACCGGCACGGTTC
The DNA here is from genome assembly GCF_001654865.1 of Buttiauxella noackiae ATCC 51607. Classification (GTDB taxonomy): domain Bacteria; phylum Pseudomonadota; class Gammaproteobacteria; order Enterobacterales; family Enterobacteriaceae; genus Buttiauxella; species Buttiauxella noackiae. Next base: position 65,282 of record NZ_LXEO01000047.1, read on the forward strand.
TTGGCGGTGTCACGCAAGAAGCGTCGCAGCACAGTGGTTTATTGGCTGGCACACCGGTGGTTATGGGTGGCGGCGATGTACAGCTAGGTTGTGTGGGTCTTGGCGTAGTTCGTGCCGGGCAAGCGGCAGTATTGGGTGGCACATTCTGGCAGCAAGTGGTGAACCTGCCCGCTATCAAAACCGATCCGGAGATGAATATCCGCATTAATCCGCATGTCATCAGCAATATGGTGCAGGCAGAATCCATCAGCTTCTTTACCGGCCTGACGATGCGTTGGTTCCGGGATGCCTTCTGTGCCGAAGAAAAACTGCTGGCAGAAAGACTTGGCGTGGACACTTATGCCCTGCTCGAAGAGATGGCTGCCCGGGTTCCGGCGGGCTCTCATGGAGTGATGCCGATTTTCTCCGATGCCATGCATTTCAAACAGTGGTATCACGCCGCACCGTCGTTTATTAACCTCTCAATCGACCCCGAAAAATGTAATAAAGCAACGCTATTCCGTGCGTTAGAAGAGAATGCAGCAATTGTTTCAGCGTGCAATCTTGAGCAGATTTCCGGTTTTTCCGGCATCCAGTTTGAATCATTAGTATTTGCAGGCGGCGGTTCTAAAGGCGCGTTGTGGAGCCAAATTCTTAGTGATGTAACGGGGTTGCCAGTGCGTGTGCCTGTAGTTAAAGAGGCAACAGCTCTCGGTTGTGCTATTGCCGCAGGAGTCGGCGCAGGGTTGTTTAATAATCTTGCTGAAACAGGTGAACGGCTGGTTCAATGGCAGCGCGAATTTACGCCAAATCTGGCGCACCGTGAGTTATATGACGAGATGAAACGCAAGTGGCTGAAGGTATATGCCGATCAGCTCACGCTGGTGGATAGCGGTTTAACCACTTCTATGTGGCAAGCCCCAGGTCTGGTTATGCCATCTGCAACTCCACTCTCTCCGTAGGGAGAGAGTGGGTATCTATTATCAAAATCAGAAATAGTATTTAAAGCGCACGCGGCCACCGTAACGGGTGTTATCGCTGCCATCGTCCGATTCATGATCGGCGCTGACCCATGACACGTAAGTACCCAGATAAATATTGAAATTCCTCATGCCCATCACATTCGGGAACAGATATGAAGAGTGAATGGTATGGATATCATAAGTGCCAGCGTTGGTAATCCAGCAGTCGTTATCGCAGTTATTCACGGCGTTTGTCACATCAAACTTGTCGATATCGTTGTGGGCATAAATATAACCGAGTTCGAAGTTATGCCATAAAGCGTTCGCGCCTACGGTAAAGTCGGTTTCGTCGGCGGCATCCAGATAAGCGGTATTCAGGTTGGCGACAACTCCATCATCAGGATCGGTTTTCTGGCCGTTCCACGTCATGGTTAAGCCATAACCGGTACGATCGGACTGGTCGACCGTCTGACCATTCGCATCTTTATAACCGTAGGCATTATTCACCACCTGCGCTTCCATCGCCGCGGCAATGGAGAAATTATCCTGTGACCAGGAAATCACCGGTCGCAGATAGGCTACGTTTTTGTCGTTCGTCAGTTCATTACCGTGATAAGACTTGTCCTGATACAGCGAGGTACCATTCTCTAACAAGGTATTGAGTTCGAAATACCAGCTGTCGATATTTTTGCTCAACATGAAGTTGCCGCCAGAATCACTACGCCCGCGCCCTTCTTTCATCATATAGATGTAGCCGTAGCCATCGCGGTATAAATCGTTGGCGGTATTACCGGAATACTCAACAAAGGTATCCTGGTTAAGCGGGAACATATCGTAGGCTTCGAAACGGCCGACTTTAATTTTCCAGTCGTTTTCATGACCAAAGAAAAAAGCCGCATCATCGAGATTCATATGGCCGGTTAAGTCAGCCAACGGTTGGGCCGTGAAGCCTGCAAAATTACCATTGTCCATACGGCGATAACCATCAAAGCCCAACAACAGACGGCCATTAATATCCCAACGTTCATTATTACCATCGGCCCAGTTAGTATTAGCGCTACGATGCATAGATGTCAGGCCATTACTTCGGCTCGCAGCATCCATATTAACCTCTACATCCCCATATATTTTAAGATCGCCATAACCGGTTAATGTTAATTTCGGGGATTGGTTATCGGATTTACTGCTGGTCGATTGTTCGCTAACAACCGCGATAGGGGCAGTGACGGGTGCTGGGGTTGCTTTTATTTGTTGAATTTCTGCTTCTGCACTGGCTGCACGTTTTTCTGCAGCTGCTAAGCGTTGTTCTAATTGGTTTAATCGTTGTTCCAACTCACTTTCTTGAGTTGCGGCCATTGCCCCGCTTGATAAAATAGTAGCCGTTAATAATGTCAGTAATTTTATTTTCATATGCATTACACACCTTTATAAATAAATTATTTATATAATCCCTGTGAATATATTGAGCATACATAAATATAGCGAAAGAAATATAACAGCTTTAATTACCCATCTCTAAATAGAAATCTCTATAACCGTATTTCTATCACACACAAAAAAATTAAAATTTAAAATAATCACAAATATATTATTTATAAGAATGTGTGCATGTGGATATATAATTTTTACGTGGATTTATGGTGATATTTATGAATATAAAAACGTGAATTCATAATGTTGATGATGTACAACTGGGTTCACTGCCCAGGGAAAAATTATGACCAATCTTTGAATCTCGTCACAATCATCAGACAACTTTCCCACATCTACGCTACATCCCGCTAAATTACTAACTCATCCGACCACATAATAATAATGACTTAGTAGGAAGATAATATGAGCTATCCGTCGCTGTTTGCCCCGCTAGACTTGGGTTTCACTACTCTGAAAAATCGTGTGTTGATGGGTTCGATGCATACCGGACTCGAGGAGCACCCGGATGGTGCTGAACGCCTGGCGGCTTTTTATGCCGAGCGTGCACGTCACGGCGTGGCACTGATTGTCACGGGCGGCATTGCCCCTTCCCCTTCGGGTGTGGGCGTGGAAAGCGGCGCGGTGCTCAATGACGCAAGCCAGCTTGCCCATCACCAGATCGTGACCGACGCCGTGCACCGCGAAGGCGGCAAAATTGCGCTGCAAATCCTGCACACCGGGCGCTACAGCTACCAGCCAAATCCGGTTGCCCCTTCCGCTATACAGGCTCCGATTAACCGCTTTAAGCCTCATGCATTGACCCATGATGAAATTCTCACGCTGATTGAAGAGTTTGCTCAATGCGCGAGCCTTGCGCAGCAAGCAGGATACGACGGCGTGGAAATCATGGGTTCTGAAGGCTATTTAATTAACCAGTTTCTGGCCGCAAGAACCAACCAACGCAATGATGAGTGGGGTGGCGATTACACCCGACGCATGCGTTTTGCCATTGAAGTGGTACGTGCGGTACGTGAAAAAGTGGGGGCTAACTTCATCATTATTTACCGCCTGTCGATGCTCGATTTAGTCGAAGGTGGCGGTACTTTTGAAGAAGCCGTTGTGCTTGCCAAAGCCATTGAAAATGCAGGTGCGACTCTGATTAATACCGGTATTGGCTGGCACGAAGCTCGTATTCCCACCATCGCCACACCTGTGCCACGCGGCGCATTCAGCTGGGTAACTCGCAAACTAAAGGGCCAGGTTTCGATCCCGTTGGTTACAACCAACCGAATTAACGATCCGCAAACCGCTGAGAAGATCCTGGCCGATGGCGATGCCGATATGGTGTCAATGGCGCGGCCATTCCTCGCCGATGCCGAGTTTGTTTCCAAAGCTCATCAAGGGCGTGAAGATGAGATCAATACCTGCATCGGCTGTAATCAGGCCTGCCTGGATCAGATTTTCCTCGGCAAAGTCACCTCTTGCCTGGTAAACCCGCGTGCCTGCCATGAAACCAAAATGCCAATCATCCCGGCAAACGTGCGTAAAAACCTGGCCGTGGTGGGAGCCGGGCCCGCAGGACTCGCTTTTGCGATCAACGCCGCGACACGTGGTCATAAAGTGACATTGTTTGATGCAGCCTCAGAAATCGGTGGGCAGTTTAATATTGCCAGGCAAATCCCTGGCAAAGAGGAATTTAATGAAACGCTGCGTTACTACCGCCGCATGTTGGGTCTGACTGGTGTTGAAGTTCGCCTTAATCAGTACGTCACCGCGCCAGTGCTTAAAGAGTTCGATGAGATTATTCTCGCCTGCGGCATTGAGCCACGTCTGCCGCTTATCGACGGAATCATGCACCCTAAAGTACTCAATTACATCGATGTGTTACGCGAGAAAGCACCTGTGGGTGACCGTGTGGCAATCATCGGGGCCGGAGGTATTGGCTTTGATACCGCGATGTATTTGAGTCAGGAAGGGGAATCCACCAGCCAGAACATCGCCGAGTTTTGTGTGGAATGGGGCATCGATACTAGCCTGCAACATGCAGGGGGTTTACGTCCGGAAGGCGTACATCTGCATAAAAGCCCACGCCAGATTGTGATGCTACAGCGCAAAACCAGTAAGCCAGGCGAAGGGTTGGGTAAAACCACGGGCTGGATCCATCGCACAACACTATTAGCTCGTGGCGTGAAAATGGTGGCGGGTGTGACTTATGAACGCATTGATGATGAAGGGCTGCATATTACAGTCGGTGGCGAGCCACAAACGCTGTCGGTCGATAACGTGATTATTTGTGCGGGGCAAGACTCACGCCGTGAACTGGCGCAACCATTGCGTGAACTGGGGAAAACAGTGCATTTGATTGGTGGTGCGGATGTGGCGATGGAGCTGGATGCCAGACGCGCAATCGCGCAAGGCACTCGTTTAGCACTGGAAATTTAGCGCTAAATGTCTGATGGCGCTGCGCTTATCAGAACTAAAGGCTAAATTTTGTAGGGTGGATAAGCGATAAGCGTCATCCACCCTTTTCACCAAAAGTGACAAATTTTAGCGGTGGCGACCCAGCTTCACAGCTTTTAAAACAACAAATTTCTTGTTGGTAGCAACGGTGTCACAGTTACCGAAGATCTTCTTCAGTTTGTGATAATAGTCGAGGTGGCGGTTAGCAACGATGTACAGCTCACCGCCATTTTGCAGACAACGACGGGCATGGTGGAACATTTCCCACGCCACCTGATCGGTCAAAGAGTGCTGCTGATGGAACGGCGGGTTGCACAGGATCGTGTTAAAACGATACGGCTCAACACCAGAAAGTGCGTTGTTAATCATAAACTCGCAGCGATCCAGATTTTCCGGCATGTTGGTTTCAACGTTCAGGCGGCTTGACGCCACTGCCATCGGTGATTCATCAACAAATACCACTTTCGCATCCGGATTCTGTTCCAGCAGATGCAGGCCAATCACACCGTTACCACAACCTAAATCGACGATTTCGCCTTCAAGGTTACCTGGCAGGTTCTCGATAAAGAAGCGAGCGCCAATATCCAGCCCGGTACGAGAGAAGACGTTTGCGTGGTTGTGAATCGTCCACGGCGTCCCATCCAGTTTCCAGCTCAGGGTTTCTGCGGCATCTTTCAGCACTGGTGCGCTGAAAGTACAGTTGATCAGGCGCGCTTTTTTCCAGGCCAGTGTGGTAGTGGTCGGCCCAAGAATTTTTTCAAACAACTCGATAGTTGAGTTGTGAATATCACGCGTTTTCGCGCCTGCGATAATGCGCGTTTGCGGTGTAACGACAGCGTGCAGCGAACGCAGTTGTTGTTCCAGCAATGCCAGCGTTTTAGGGATCTTAATCAGAACCACTGCTGGTGCTTCCGGGTAAGGAACGTTGCTATCAAGGAACGTTACGCTGGACTCAACGATGCCGTTCTCACGCAAGTTCTCACGGATGGCCAGTTCACTAAGGTACGAATCACTGATGCTATAAGGCTTGTGTTCAGCCAGTACGCAAGACAGCGCTCCGAAGTTGTCGTTAAAAATCAGGACCGGGCCACTGATTTCGATTTCGTCCAGTTGCTGCAAAAGATAATCATCGGCAGCTTCCCACGCCTGTAGTGGGTTAACGTCATCCGTTTCTGGAAAACGTTTTAGTGTCAGTGAACGGAAACCGTTGTCTAATTGGCTCATCGGCCCTCCTGGATGGTAAAATTTCGGCGTTATCCCCGAATGGGGGCGTGAGTATACCCTTTTTTTTCCTCAAACTGCGCAACTGCCTTTTGAAAGACGTCGAGCGAGCGAGATCTAATGAGCAATTTAACCTACCTTCAAGGCTATCCCGAGCATTTGCTCGCACAGGTCAGAACATTAATTGCGGAACAACGTCTGGGCGAGGTGCTGCAAAAACGGTATCCGGATACACATAACATCACTACCGATAAAGCGTTGTATGCGTGGACGCAAGACCTGAAAAACCAATATCTGCGTAATGCTCCGCCCGTGAATAAAGTGGCTTATGACAACAAGATCCACGTGCTAAATAATGCTCTGGGCTTGCACACAGCAGTGTCACGCGTTCAGGGGAACAAGCTGAAAGCCAAAGCGGAGATTCGTGTCGCAACGGTATTTAAGAATGGGCCAGAAGCCTTTTTGCGCATGATTGTGGTTCACGAACTGGCGCACCTGAAAGAAAAAGACCACAACAAAGCATTCTATTCACTGTGCTGCCATATGGAGCCGCAATATCACCAACTGGAGTTTGATACACGCCTGTGGTTAACGCAGATGGCGTTAAGCGGGCAGGCGTGAGAGGAAACGGTGGATGGCGCCTACGCTAATCCACCATACAGCTTCAATTCGCAGGTCGGATTAGCTCGGCGACATCCGGCACAATCAGTTAATGCCTGCAAAGACCGCCGCAATCGCCACAGCCCCAGGATCTTTCACCCCTTTCAGGTTATCGCTGTTCACATATGACGAGCGCCCGGCATTCGCCTTTTGCATCTGCGCCGTTGCCTCTGCGCCATCTTGCGCAGCCTTCACAGCAGCGTTCAGGCCACTCTCTTTCAAGGCTTCAAGCGCGGGTTGTAATGCATCTATCAATGTACGATCGCCAAGATCGGCCCCGCCGTAGCGTTTCATCTGCTCGAGGCCAAACAATAACGCATCTGCAATCTTTTGCTTGTTAGCGACTTTTTGCCCGGCAGCTGTGAAGAAAATAGACATCAGCACGCCGCTTGAACCACCCATAACTGTTGCCAGGCGTTCTCCGACTAACTCAAGCAGTGATGCGGTATCATTTAATGGCAGCTTTCCGTCATCGTTAAGCTGCGCGATATCCCGCGCGCCCTGTGCAAACGTGGAGCCGGTGTCGCCATCCCCGACTTTTGCATCCAGAGCATTTAACACTTTTTCCTGCTCAATCAGCGTTTTCGTGATGCGTTCAACCAGCGCTTTAACCGTGTCGTTGTCAGACGGTTTTGCATGCGTCCCCTCACGAATGACATTGTGTTTTTGCATCGGCATCGCATGGAGTTTTACCATCGGGTGCCAGCCTGCGGTTTCGACATCCGCCTGCAACGCTTTAATAAATGTCTCATTCAGAGCAATGGCCGAGAGCGAAAACCCTTTCATATCGAGCGCAGTAACCAGCGGTGCAGGGCCAATCAAATAGTCGATTTGCTCTTTCATTTCTGAATGCACTAACTCTTTAGTCAGGATGGCCATTTCCAGCGATGACACACCGCCCAGGTTGTTTACCAGTACCGCAAGTCTTGCCTCTTTACCGGTTTTCTTATGCAGATGTTTTACCAGGGTAGACACGGTTTCCTGGCTATTCTGGCTGGCAACGGTGCTTGCTCCAGGTTCGCCGTGAATACCCAGCCCTAACTCAACATGACCGCCTTTGATGCGCCCTTCTTCCTCGTTTTGATCGGGAAGATTGCAGGTTTGCATGGCGACACCGATGCTGGCAATGCTGTCGCAGGCGCTTTGCGCGATGTCTCGAACATCACTCAATGATTTCCCCTGCTCTGCGGCAAAGCCCGCAATTTTATGTACCAGTACCGTCCCGGCAATTCCACGCGGCTGCTTGTTATCCGGCAACGAAATATCGTCACCAACAATCACCATCTCCACTTTCAGGCCATATTTCTTTGCCTTTTCCGCCGCCAACCCGAAATTAAGACGATCGCCGGTATAGTTTTTAACGATAAGCAGACAACCTCTGTCTCCCGTTACCGCCACAATTGCATTTAAAACCGCATCCACACTTGGCGAAGCAAATAAGTCACCACATACCGCAGCGGTGAGCATCCCCTTCCCAACAAAGCCTGCGTGTGCGGGTTCATGGCCCGAACCACCGCCAGAAATAATTGCTACTTTGCTTTTGTTCCAGTCTTTGCGTACCACCACGCGAATAGCGGGATCGGTATCTAACCGGGCCACATTATGAAAACGAGAGCTGATGATGACGCCTTCAATAGCATCGCTGACCATTTGCTGACGGTCATTAAAGAAGAATCTGGACATATTTCCTCAACAATAAGTAATACATATGCAAAGCATAGCCTTTGCTGCGAGAGATGCCGCAATCCAGGATTTTTGAGTGATGACGATCCCTATCCACTTGCTATGCTTATGGAAATGTCGCCACAGGAAAATCACCATGACTGCGCCACTCCTGATTGCCAGAACCACTGAACAAGAACTACATCTGTTGCCCGGCATGGCAAACCGTCACGGGCTAATAACCGGTGCTACGGGCACAGGTAAAACAGTGACGCTGCAAAAACTAGCCGAGTCATTTTCAGAAATCGGTGTGCCAGTATTTATGGCTGATGTAAAAGGCGACCTCACAGGTATTGCGCAAGAAGGTGCTGAATCGGAAAAATTGCTCGCAAGGCTTGCAAAAATTGGCGTGACGGACTGGTCACCTCATAGCAATCCCGTTGTCTTGTGGGATATTTTTGGCGAAAAAGGCCATCCGGTGCGAGCAACGGTGTCCGATCTTGGCCCACTGCTACTTTCGCGCCTGCTCAACCTCAATGAAGTGCAAGCAGGTGTACTGCAAATCATCTTCCGCATTGCCGACGATCAGGGTCTATTGCTGCTCGATTTTAAAGATCTGCGCGCGGCGACGCAGTACATCGGCGATAACGCAAAATCGTTCCAGAACCAGTATGGCAACATCAGTAGTGCATCTGTGGGCGCTATTCAGCGTGGGCTATTGCAGCTTGAGCAACAGGGCGCTGAATACTTCTTTGGCGAACCAATGCTGGATATCAAAGACTGGATGCGCACTGATGCCAATGGTAAGGGAATTATCAATATTCTATCGGCCGAAAAGCTCTATCAGATGCCGAAACTGTACGCCGCTAGCCTATTGTGGATGCTTTCTGAAATCTATGAGCAACTCCCCGAAGCAGGTGACCTGGAAAAGCCAAAACTGGTGTTCTTTTTCGACGAAGCACACCTGTTATTTAACGATGCTCCACAAGTATTGTTGGACAAAATCGAGCAGGTTATTCGCCTGATACGCTCCAAGGGCGTTGGGGTCTACTTTGTTTCCCAAAACCCGTCTGATATTCCGGATGTGGTGTTAGGGCAGCTTGGCAACCGTATTCAGCATGCACTGCGTGCTTTTACGCCTAAAGACCAGAAAGCCGTTAAAACTGCCGCACAAACCATGCGCGCTAATCCAAAATTCGATACCGAAAAAGCGATTCAGGAGCTAGGCACCGGCGAGGCACTAATCTCTTTGCTGGATGAAAAAGGCAGCCCGACGGTAGTTGAGCGAGCTATGGTTATCGCCCCATGTTCACGCATGGGGCCAGTCACTGACGATGAACGCAACGGGCTTTTGAACCATTCAACGTTGTACGGTAAATATGATGAAACGGTCGACAGGGAATCGGCGTATGAGCGCTTACAACAGGGCGTTCAGACAGCTGGTGAACAGCAAAATGCACCACCCGCTAAAGGTGAATCGGTGGCCGTTGATAACGGTATTCTCGGCGGGCTAAAAGATATTCTGTTTGGTACTACGGGGCCGCGAGGCGGCAAGAAAGACGGCGTGGTGCAAACCATGGCAAAAAGCGCGGCCCGTCAGGTAACGAACCAAATTATTCGCGGAGTTTTAGGCAGTATTATGGGCGGGCGTAAGCGCTGATTTTCTTCAAAATACTGGTGGATGGCGCTAGCGCTTATCCACCCTACAAATTCGTTTTTTTTGGTGGATGGCGCTGCGCTTATCCCCCCTACACACCGATGCGGTAGGTCGGGTAAGGCGCAAGCCGCCACCCGACATTTTTAGGCTGAACGCTTCATCATCAACCACAAGCTAATCAGGAAGAAACTCGCACTTGGTAACAAAGCACCCAAAATCGGCGGAATGCTATACACCAGGCTTAGCGGGCCAAAGATTTGGTCAAGCACGTAGAAGACGAAACCAAAGCTGATACCGGTGACAACCCGCACACCCATTGGCACGCTACGCAGTGGGCCAAAGATGAATGACAGCGCCATCAGCATCATTACCGCAACAGAGAGTGGCGCAAAGATTTTGCTCCACATGTTGAGCTGGTAACGCCCGGCATCTTGTCCGCTGGATTTCAGGTACTTCACATAATTGTGCAGTCCGCTGATAGAAAGCGCATCCGGGTCCAGCGCCACCACACCTAGCTTGTCTGGGGTCAGGTTAGTTTTCCACTCACCGCTAACGGTCTGGGCACCGGTAATTTGCTTCTCATTTGTCAGGTTTGATTCATCAACCTGGGACAAACGCCACACCTTATGTTCCACATCGTACTTGGCCGATGCCGCATAACGAACCGATTGCAGGCGGCGTTTTTTGTTAAAACTATAAATACTCACGCCCGCCAAATCGTTATCGCCTTTCACGCGCTCGATATAGACAAAATTGTGGCCATCTTTCGCCCACAAGCCTTGCTGAGTTGTCAGCAAAGAACCGCCATACATTTGTTGTGCACGGTAGTTACGGGCCATTTGTTCGCCTTGCGGAGCAACCCATTCACCAATCGCCATGGTCAGTAACACCAACGGAATAGCCGTTTTCATCACCGAAAGCGCGATTTGCATTCGCGTGAAACCAGAAGCTTGCATCACCACCAGTTCGCTACGTTGCGCCAGCATCCCCAACCCAAGTAGAGCACCAAGCAGTGCCGCCATCGGGAAGAAGATCTGGATATCTTTTGGAATGCTAAGCACGGTATACACACCCGCACCCAATGCTGAATAGCTACCCTGCCCGGCCTTTTTCAACTGGTCGACAAACTTAATAATGCCCGACAGCGACACCAGCATGAAGAGTGTCATCATGATGGTGGTAAAGATGGTTTTACCGATATAACGGTCGAGAACACCAAACATTTATGCCGCTCCTCGTGTTCTGCTAAAGCTTGCACGTAGCTGGCGCATCGGCACTGTATCCCACACATTGAGGACAATCGCGATAGCAAAATAGACCAGATTAACCAACCATATCCAGATCAGCGGATCGATTTTCCCCTTCGCCGCATTCGATTTCAGCGAGGTCTGAAGCAGGAAGAAAATCAGATACAACAACATCGCTGGAAGCATTGAAAGTACGCGCCCCTGCCGTGGGTTCACCACGCTTAATGGCACCACCATCAACGCCATAATGACAACGGCCATAATGAGCGTCAGACGCCAGTGCAGTTCAGCGCGAGCATTTGGCGAATCGTTTGTCCACAGAGCTTTCATGTACATCTGACTGGAGTCTTCAGGGTCAAGCGCCACCGTCTGGTGCCCGACAATCGCCTGATAATCCTGGAAGTCAGTAATACGGAAATCGCGCAGCAATGCCGTACCTTCAAAACGGGTACCGGTATTGAGCGTCACAACCTGCGAACCGTCCGGGCGCTGGGATAAATGACCGGAATCCGCAACCACTACCGATGGACGTGCATTACCTTTCGGGCGCAATTGAGCCAGGAAAACGTCTTTAAAACTTGAACCGTCAACGCTTTCAATGAACAAAACTGAGTTGCCGTCGGTCGCTTGCTGGAATTGCCCTTGAGCAAGTGCAGCCATACCAGGGTTAGCTTTGGCCTCAGCCAATACTTCATCCTGATGACGAGAAGACCACGGCCCAAGCCACATTACGTTGACTGTTGCAATTGCACCGGTAAAGAGTGCGAGGATCATTGCAGCTTTGATCAGCACAGCTTTACTCAAACCGCAGGCATGCATTACCGTGATTTCACTTTCGGTATACAGTCGGCCTAGCGTCATGAGCAGCGCAAGGAAAAGGCTAAGTGGAAGGATGAGCTGCGCCATTTCAGGCACACCAAGTCCTAACAAAGAAAGTACGAGGTTTGTCGGAATATCGCCGTCAACCGCCGCCCCGAGAATCCTGACCAGCTTCTGACAAAAGAAGATCAGTAGCAGGATGAAGAGGATCGCAAGTTGGCTTTTGAGCGTCTCCCGAACCAGATATCTTATGATAATCACATTAAATACGCCTGTGAAAACGAGTCTTTTTGCAGGAAAATCGCTTGTTTCATCGCTTATACGTCATTTATTCTCTTGAGTCGTCGAAAACATCGCTAAGATTAAAAAGCCCGGCATAATACTCGCGCTGGGTGATTAAAATGACGTAGCCGAAACCGTAAAAAACATACTCGTAAGATTAACACGAAGTCATCGCAACCGCGGAGATGAGTTACGAAAGCTTGCAATTCTAGCTGTAGCCACCGCCGTTGTCTTTAAGATTCAGGAGCGTAGTGCATGGAGTTCAGTGTAAAAAGCGGTAGTCCCGAGAAACAGCGTAGTGCCTGCATCGTTGTGGGAGTCTTTGAACCGCGTCGCCTGTCCCCGGTCGCCGAACAACTCGATAAAATCAGCGATGGCTACATCAGCGCGCTTTTGCGCCGTGGTGAGCTCGAGGGGAAACCCGGTCAAACTTTGTTGCTCCACCACGTTCCAAACGTCCTCTCAGAACGCATTCTACTGATTGGCTGTGGCAAAGAGCGTGAACTGGATGAACGTCAGTATAAGCAAGTTATCCAGAAAACCATTAATACTCTGAACGATACTGGTTCAATGGAAGCGGTATGCTTCCTGACCGAACTGCATGTTAAAGGCCGTAATACTTATTGGAAAGTACGCCAGGCAGTTGAAACGGCAAAAGAGTCTTTGTATAGCTTCGACCAGTTAAAAACCAACAAAAGCGAGCCACGCCGCCCGCTGCGTAAAATGGTCTTTAACGTGCCAACCCGCCGCGAACTGACGAGCGGTGAGCGCGCAATTCAGCACGGCCTGGCAATTGCTGCTGGTATTAAAGCGGCAAAAGATCTTGGCAACATGCCACCAAACATCTGCAACGCGGCTTATCTGGCTTCCCAGGCGCGTCAGCTCGCTGATTCTTACAGCAAAAATGTTGTCACTCGCGTAATTGGCGAACAGCAGATGAAAGAACTGGGCATGCACTCCTACCTCGCAGTAGGTGATGGTTCTCAGAATGAATCACTGATGTCCGTTATCGAATACAAAGGAAGTGCCGATCCTGATGTGCGCCCAATCGTGCTGGTCGGTAAAGGCCTGACGTTTGACTCTGGTGGTATTTCTATCAAACCTGCCGAAGGCATGGACGAGATGAAATACGACATGTGCGGTGCGGCTTCCGTGTACGGCGTAATGCGCATGGTGGCTGAACTCAATCTGCCAATTAACGTGATTGGTGTGCTAGCGGGCTGTGAGAACATGCCTGGCGGGCGTGCTTATCGCCCGGGCGACGTGCTGACAACGATGTCAGGTCAAACGGTTGAAGTGCTGAACACCGATGCCGAAGGCCGTCTGGTTCTTTGTGATGTGCTGACCTACGTTGAGCGCTTTGAACCTGATGTTGTAATTGATGTGGCTACGCTGACCGGCGCTTGTGTGATTGCTCTTGGCCATCACATCACCGGTTTGATGTCTAACCACAATCCACTGGCTCATGAGCTTATCAGCGCGTCTGAACAAGCCGGTGACCGCGCGTGGCGTCTGCCGATGGCCGATGAGTATCAGGAACAACTGGAAACCAATTTTGCTGATATGGCAAACATCGGTGGCCGTCCTGGCGGCGCAATTACCGCGGCCTGCTTCCTGTCGCGCTTTACCCGTAAATATAGCTGGGCACACCTGGATATCGCAGGGACAGCCTGGCGTTCAGGTAAAGCCAAAGGTGCAACCGGCCGTCCAGTGGCGCTGTTGTCACAATTCCTGTTGAACCGTTCAGGGTTTAACGGCGAAGAGTAATTTAACGCCCTTCGCGGCCTGCTTTTGTAGGCCGGATAGGCTTGCGTCATCCGCCGTTCCTGAAAAGAGGGTGGATGACGCTTCGCTTATCCACCCTACGAAGCTCCAGACCGATTAGATCTTACATATTCAAAATTAAAAGCTGGCTTAATGAAAAACGCGACGTTCTACCTGCTCGACAACGACACGCCTTCCGGTGAGTTAAGTGCCGTTGAAGCGTTGGTGTGTGAACTGGCGGCAGAAAGCTTTCGTGCAGGAAAACGCCTGCTGATTGCTTGTGTTGATGAACAACAAGCTATCCGTCTGGATGAAGCTCTTTGGCAGCGCGACGCGCACGCGTTTGTACCGCATAATCTTGCCGGTGAAGGGCCGCGTTATGGTGCCCCGGTAGAATTGGCCTGGCCGCAACGACGTGGTAGTTCACCACGCGATGTGCTGATTAGCCTGTTGCCACAGTTCGCAGATTTTGCCACCGCTTTCCATGAAGTGATAGACTTCGTACCTTACGAAGACACTCAAAAACAACTGGCCCGTGATCGCTATAAGGCGTACCGCGTTGCTGGTTTCCACTTGACTACGGCGACTCATACCCCGCCGGGAACGACATAGCAGACAATGGAAAAGACATATAACCCGCAAGATATCGAACAGCCGCTTTACGAGCACTGGGAACAGCAGGGCTACTTTAAGCCAAATGGCGACACCAGCCAGGAAAGCTTCTGCATCATGATCCCGCCGCCGAACGTTACCGGCAGCTTGCATATGGGTCACGCCTTCCAGCAAACGATCATGGACACCATGATTCGTTACCAGCGCATGCAGGGTAAAAATACTCTGTGGCAGGCGGGGACTGACCACGCCGGTATCGCGACCCAGATGGTCGTCGAGCGCAAAATTGCCGCCGAAGAAGGGAAAACACGTCACGACTACGGCCGCGACGCCTTTATAGAGAAAATCTGGCAGTGGAAGGCAGAGTCTGGTGGCACCATCACCCGTCAGATGCGTCGTCTCGGCAACTCCGTAGACTGGGAGCGCGAGCGCTTCACCATGGATGAAGGTCTGTCCAACGCGGTGAAAGAAGTGTTCGTTCGCCTGTACAAAGAAGATCTGATTTATCGTGGCAAACGCCTGGTAAACTGGGACCCGAAACTGCGCACCGCAATTTCCGATCTGGAAGTTGAAAACCGCGAGTCCAAAGGTTCCATGTGGCACCTGCGTTATCCGCTGGCTAACGGCGAGAAAACCGCTGACGGTAAAGATTACCTGGTCGTCGCCACCACCCGTCCGGAGACCGTGCTCGGTGATACCGGTGTGGCAGTGAACCCGGAAGATCCGCGTTATAAAGATCTGATTGGCAAATTTGTTGTGCTGCCACTGGTTAACCGTCTTATTCCAATCGTTGGCGATGAACACGCCGATATGGAAAAAGGCACCGGCTGCGTTAAGATCACGCCTGCGCATGACTTCAACGACTATGAAGTTGGCCGTCGCCATCAGCTTCCGATGATCAACATTCTGACCTTCGACGGTGATATCCGCGAGAGCTCAGAAGTGTTTGATACCAATGGCGAAGAATCTACTGTTTACGCCAACGACATCCCTGCGGAATTCCAGAAACTGGAACGTTTCGCCGCGCGTAAAGCCGTTGTCGCTAAATTTGACGAAATGGGCCTGCTTGAAGAGATTAAACCACACGATCTGACCGTTCCTTACGGCGACCGTGGCGGCGTAGTTATCGAACCCATGCTGACTGACCAATGGTACGTGCGCACTGCACCGCTGGCGAAAGTCGCGGTAGAAGCGGTTGAGCAAGGCGAAATCCAGTTCGTACCTAAGCAGTACGAAAACATGTACTTCTCCTGGATGCGTGATATTCAGGACTGGTGTATCTCTCGTCAACTGTGGTGGGGTCACCGCATCCCGGCCTGGTACGACGCCGAAGGCAATGTTTACGTTGGCCGTAACGAAGCGGAAGTTCGCGCTGAAAATAACCTGGGTGCAGACGTTGCTCTGAACCAGGACGAAGACGTGCTCGACACCTGGTTCTCTTCCGGTCTGTGGACATTCTCCACCCTGGGCTGGCCTGAGAACACCGAAGCGCTGCGTACCTTCCACCCGACCAGCGTGATGGTCAGCGGCTTCGACATCATCTTCTTCTGGATTGCGCGCATGATCATGCTGACCATGCACTTCATCAAAGATGAAGATGGCAAACCACAGGTTCCGTTTAAAACCGTCTACATGACCGGTCTTATTCGTGACGACGAAGGGCAGAAAATGTCCAAGTCCAAGGGTAACGTTATCGATCCGCTGGATATGGTTGACGGTATCTCCCTGGAAGACTTGCTCGAGAAGCGCACCGGCAACATGATGCAGCCACAGCTGGCTGAGAAAATCCGTAAGCGCACCGAAAAGCAATTCCCGAACGGTATTGAGCCACACGGCACCGATGCACTGCGCTTTACGTTGGCAGCTCTGGCGTCTACTGGTCGCGACATCAACTGGGACATGAAGCGCCTGGAAGGTTATCGCAACTTCTGTAACAAGCTGTGGAACGCCAGCCGTTTCGTGATGATGAATACCGAAGACCAGGATTGCGGCTTTAACGGCGGCGAAATGGTTCTGTCTCTGGCAGACCGCTGGATTCTGGCGGAATTCAACCGCACGGTGAAAGCATATCGTGAAGCGCTGGATAGTTATCGCTTTGATATCGCTGCCAACATTCTGTATGAATTCACCTGGAACCAGTTCTGCGACTGGTATCTGGAGCTGACCAAACCGGTAATGAACAGCGGCACTGAAGCGGAACTGCGCGGTACGCGTAATACGCTGATTAACGTGCTGGAAGGTCTGTTACGTCTTGCGCATCCGATCATTCCATTCATCACTGAAACCATCTGGCAGCGCGTGAAAACCTTTAAAGGCATCACAGACGATACCATCATGCTGCAACCGTTCCCGGCGTACAACAGCGCACAGGACGATGAAGCTGCGTTCTCTGATACCGAATGGCTAAAAGATGTGATTACAGCAGTGCGTAATATTCGTGCTGAAATGAACATCGCACCGAGCAAACGCCTGGATGTATTGCTGCGTAACGTCAGTGCAGAAGCGGAACGTCGCGTAAATGCGAATCGTACTTTCCTGCAAAACCTGGCACGTCTGGAAAGCATCACCCTGCTGCCTGCTGATGATAAAGGCCCGGTTTCCGTGACCAAAATCATCGAAGGTGCAGAGCTGCTGATTCCAATGGCAGGCCTGGTCGACAAAGCTGCTGAACTTGCGCGTCTGGACAAAGAGATGGCGAAGCTGGATGTTGAAATTACATCCATCGAAAACAAGCTGTCTAACGAAGGTTTTGTGGCACGTGCGCCAGAAGCCGTAGTTGCGAAAGAACGCGAACGTCTGGCGGCATGTGGCGAAGCTAAAGTGAAATTGGCTGAGCAGAAAGAAACTATCGCTGCGCTGTAATTGAGTGCCTTGATATGAGAAGGCCGGGAGATTTCCCGGCCTTTTTTATGACTACAAACTGATATTTGGCACGATCCCACACGAAATTCGGCTCAAGATATCTGTGGCAATTTTGTCGTCATGGTCTTGCAGATCTAATGCATCTAAATCTCCATCCAACCAGGTATTATTCGCAAGGTAGCGACAATAGCGAACTCGCGCCCACGGATAGCCGAGCCCTAAAGTACAGACTGTCAGTAAACTATTTATTACTAGTTGGATAATAAAACCTGTCACCGTAAGCGTGGAACGGAAAGCAATCTTTTCACTAAGAACTACCGAGTTAAAATAATAATCTCTCAGAGTGACATAGATATAACTCCAACACAGTACTGCACCGAAAAAGTAAAGATAATAAGAAATTCGAATCATAGAGCTAATTGATTCGAATTCAGATAGTGTATATGGAGCTCCTACATATCCCGACAAGCTCGTTGATACTACTTTCACCAACCAGGAAAAATTTAATCCTGCTACTGCAATCAGGAATGGAAGCAGTACTACGATACCACTAAGAATAATTTTGATGCATTTTCTGATACTAATTTCCGCACTAAAATTTTGCTTACCAAAACTCAGTCTGCTAAAAAACAAACGCAGCCACAATGCACTTGTAATGCCTTGTGCAATGCCAACCCCAAAAACAGCAAACATCATGGACATCGCAATGACAATCATCATGTTTTGAACATTAAAAGATATGGCACAGAAACCAATGCTCATAACGATTATGCAAATAAAATAAACCGCTGAAAATAATAATACTGGGCAGCCTAACACTACCCACCATGCTTTCAATCCGCTACATTTAAAATTAAAGCGCACATTGTTAAGCATAGTTGATTGCATCTGATAACGAATACTTCTCATCATTAACCATGGTAAAAATAAAACGATCAAAGCAACTAAACACCAGAAAAGAGCAGATGCATGATGATAAATTGACATATAAAGCGAAAGTAAAAAAACACCTACAAATACCCAGCTTACAAATATTGAGCCCCCTGTAACATTATAGGAAAACCGAGATCCTGATAATTCAGTATGGCTATATAAATACTGTTTAGAACGTACAAATGCCCAGGGGGCGAAAACGCCAAGCGTTACTATTATTAACAATAAATTAACGATACAAAGACGAAAATACTCCTTCCCCAAACCATGAAACATTAGACTTCTTGAATAATTGACTTCTGTACACCCCTGTTGCTCAGACATAGTTATCCTTAAGGAATTATTCCTTATTATTTTTAATTATTAATACAGCCGATTTTATCGATTAGCGATTGAATGCACACTAACATCTTTAAATATGCCAAAACGGGAATCAATGAACATTTTAGAAACTTGCTTGTTAAGTTTCACAGTGGTATTAAAATGACCTGTCTTTCGCCAATTATCAATGAGTCCACGCTATGAATCTTGCTGCTCCGGTTGAAATCGCATTGCGCCGGATAACCCCCCAGGACAACGCGGCGATTGCCCGTGTCATCCGTGATGTTTCTGCTGAATACGGTCTAACCGCCGATAAAGGCTATACAGTGGCAGATCCTAATCTCGATGAGCTTTATCAGCTCTACAGCCAACCGGGTCACGCCTATTGGGTTGTGGAAGTAGATGGTGAAGTCGTCGGTGGTGGTGGAGTCGCGCCGTTAACGTGTAGCGAACCGGATATTTGTGAATTTCAGAAGATGTATTTCCTGCCGGTAGTGCGTGGCAAAGGGTTGGCAAAACGCCTGGCGTTACAGGCAATGGATTTTGCCCGCGAAGAAGACTTTAAGCGCTGCTATCTGGAAACCACTGCGTTTCTGACAGAAGCCATCGCGCTATATGAACGTCTTGGCTTTGAACATATTTCTGAGCCGCTTGGCTGCACCGGCCATGTGGATTGCGAAGTGCGGATGATTAAGTCTCTGTAATCGTTTGAAATGGGTTTACTGAATCTATTCGCTTCAGTAAACCCTGCAAATTTTTATTGCATCGCTAACCGTTGAATACGCTTATCACGGCGGATTTTGCGTTCTTCCATCACCGCAACCATTGCCATCAGTACGATACAACCCATTGCGGCGGCATCCAGTGCTGCGAAAGTTCCTGCCCAGCCAGTCAGACCAAAAATTGGCGTCCCATCGGCGATCATCCCGAGCCCTAACTTAGCAAAGCTGTCGCCAATCAGATAGGCGAAGGTACCTTTGATACCGTCAGCCGCACCGATAGCTTTTTTCGGAACGAAGCCGACTGCCGCCACGCCAATCAGTAGTTGTGGGCCAAACACCAGGAAGCCCAGCGCGAACAGCGATGCAAGGTAGACATACTGATTGCTGGCGTGCTGATAAACACCGAGGGTCGCAATGATTAATGCCAGCGCAATGCAGGCAACCAGCGCACGACGACCATTCGCCAGATCTGACAACCAGCCCCATAGCAACGTGCCGACTAATGCACCCACTTCAAAAAGTGTAAACCCCTGAATCGCCACTTCTTTGGAGAGTTTCAGCTCCTGGAAGGCGTAAACCGTGGACCACTGGTCAATACCGATGCGCACCACGTAGAGGAAGATATTGGAGAAGCACAACAGCCAAATAACTTTGTTCTTCAGCACATACTCCACAAAGATTTGCCATTTGGTCATCGACTCGTCTTCAGTCTCTTTATCTTCTTCGCTGAGTTCTTCGCTAAACAACTCTTCAGCTTTACCCAGGCCGTAAGACTCAGGGGAATCGCTGCCATAACGCAGGCCAATGAAGCCAACAATCAGCGCGATGATAGATGGGAAGATAAACATGCCAATAACGTGGCCGTCGAACAGGAGATTCGCGCCAATCAGCGCCACGCCTGCCGCACCAGCACCGCCCAGATTATGGGAGATATTCCACAGCCCCAAATAGGTTCCACGCTTGCGGCGAGGTGTCCATTTGGTAATGGTGGAGTAGCTGCAAGAGCCACCCGCGCTCTGGAAAAAACCGCTCAGAGCGTAGAAGGCGATCATCATAAACAGGCTGACCGAACCCGCCCCCATACTGGCGCTAAAGCCGAGCATACAGATAGCCGAGAGGATCAGCATAAATGGCAGGAACTGCTTGGTGTTTTTGCCGTCCGCATAATAGGAAACCAGGGTTTTACCCACGCCGTAGGTGATGGAAAAGCCCAGACCTATCATCCCCAGTTGCGTCATGCTCAACCCGTAGGTAGAGATCATGTCGTTCTGTGCAATGTTGAAGTTCTTGCGGATCAAATACATGGTCAGATAGCCGATAAAGACCACCAGGTAAGACTGCATGAACGGTTTGAACCACATCTTGCGCCGCACATCGAGCGGCAGATCCAGGGTCGGCTTGCGCACCTGATTTAATAAGGCCAGCATGGATTACTCCTGATTTAAAAACCTGCGTGATAGCAGGCATTGTAAAAATCAGCAGCGGCTTTGGCCTGAGATGGCTTCCAGGATAAACCTGGAAAATTTCTTAGTTTTACGCCATTCGGGGTAAAAAGGTGAGATGTATCACGCTTCACTACGGACGCGTGGGGACTGGGCGTTCAGGAACGGCAGCAACAGCAGCGCAGAAATACCTGCCGCGATGGCGATCACCGCGAAATAACCGTTCCAGTGCCAGATATCGATCACGCGCGCCAGCGGCCAGCCAGATAAAGATGCACCGAGGTAAGCGAACAAGCCAACAAAGCCGGTCGCAGCCCCGGCAGCCTCTTTGTGCGAGCACTCCGCTGCCGCCATACCGATAAGCATCTGCGGGCCAAACACAAAGAAGCCCGTGGTGAAGAAACAGGCCGCCTGCATCACGTAGCTGGCAAACGGCATCAGCCATAGCGAGCCTACCGAGAGCAAAATCCCGGCGGCAAATATCAGGTTCATCGGCCCACGGTTGCCATTGAAGAGTTTGTCCGATCCCCAGCCTGCCACCAGTGCACCGATAAACCCGCCCAGCTCAAACATCGTTACCGCCGAGTTCGCCGTGACCAGATCCACGCCCAGCGTCTCCGACATGTAGAGATTACCCCAGTCATTGATTGCCGCCCGCACAACGTAAACCAGGACATAGCACAGTGACAGCAGCCAGATATAGGGATTCCCCAGCACGTATTTGTAGAGGATTTCACGGCGCATCAGCCCTGCACCTTCCTGCTGTTGGGCGATTTCCAGTTCATCGTGCCGCCAGTCACCTATCGGCGGCAAGCCCACGGTTTGCGGGCGATCACGCAGACGCCAGCAGAGAAATAACCCTGCAAGAATAGCCAGCGAACCGGCGATCATCATCCCTGCACGCCAACCGTAGTGCAGCGCCGCAGCGCCGATGACTATCGGGATCAGCGCCCCACCGACGTTATGCGCTGTGTTCCATACAGCCCACCAGCCACCGCGTTCGGTACGGGAGTACCATGCCGTTAGCAAACGGGCGCATACCGGCGAACCCCAGCCCTGGAAAAAGGCATTCAGTACCCACAACAAGGCGAATGCCCAAAGGGAGGTGGAGAAACCAAAAAGGATGTTAACAACACCGGTAGCGATAAGCCCCAATCCCATGAAATACCTGGCGTTTGATCGGTCACTAACGATGCCCGAGAAAAATTTCGACAGCCCATAAGTGATGTAAAACAGCGTAGCCAATAGACCGATATCGGTACGTGTCATCACGCCGCTGGCGAGAATTTCCGGTGCGGCGGCATTAAAGCTTTTACGGGTGAAGTAAAACAGGGCATAGCCCAGCCAGATGGTGATCAGAATGTGCCGGCGCCAATAGCTATAACGCGCGTCAATTTCGGCTTTATCGCTAATTGGTGTCGCCGCCGGTGGGGCTTTCAGAAAAGTGAACATCGTGTCCTTACGCATATCGCAATGGCAAACTGACGCTGACGCGCGTGCCGTGAGTACAGGAAATAGTGAGCGTTCCGCCAAGCGCCGTAACGCGTTCGCGCATGCCTGCCAGGCCAAAACCTTGCAGACCGGAGTCGGAAGGCAAGCCGCTGCCGTCATCTTCAATCACCAACATCAGCCGCATGTCCTGCTGCCAGCCATGAATCGTTACTGCGCTGGCACTGGCGTGTTTCACAATGTTGTTCAGCCCTTCCTGGCAGACGCGGAACAGCGTAACGCGCTGGCTTTCGCTCAGTAGCGGCTCGTCGATTTTCCAGTCGAGGTGGCTCACGATTCCACGGCTTTCCAGCTCCATTTCACGCATCAGCGAACGAATCGCCTGCTCCAGAGATAAATCATCCAGTTGGCGTGGACGCAGTCTTCCCAGCAGGCGGCGTACCGAATCGTAAATCCCAAGTGACAGCTGCTCGATATGCGCCCCACCCAATTTGACCCCTTCGTTTCCCGGGGCCAGGCGCTGCACAATACCCGCCTGGGTGCGAATCGCGGTAATGGTCTGGCCGATATCGTCATGGAGTTCACGGGCCACTTCGCGCCGCACGCTCTCTTCAGTTTCCAACAGGCGTTCAGCAAGGCGGCGATTGCGTGCAAGCTCAGTTTGCAGGGACTGGTTAAGCTCACGCAGACGCTGGATCCCTGCCCCCAGCAATAGCCCGGTCAGGCTTTGTGCCAGCAACGAAAGCAGTAGATCCACCGGGTGATCGTGCCAGGTTTGGCTGGCGATAAGCGCGATGGCGTTCATCAACGTCGCGATCAGCGCTCCCTGCCAGCCGTAATGCCAGGCCAGCGCGATAATGGGCAACGCCAGGCAAAATGGGGTAAAGCGGGAAAGTTCGTCAGGTAGCCCAAGTTGTAGCCACAGGCTGACCACAAACAGCAGCAGATACCAGATAAGGTGACGAGCACGCCAGTTCACCGGTTGTGAAACAACTCCTGGCCCCAGCGGCTGCCAGACGGTACTGGTCAGGTAATGCCAGATGACGAGGCAGGTTGGGGCCAGGGTTAACCCACCGGTCAGCGTGAGCAACAGCGCGTTCAGGGTCTCCTCCCCTTGCCCGAGCCACGGCAACGACTGTAACAGTGCGGCGGCAATCAGCGCCCCGCCTTGACGGAGCAAAGTGCGCCAGTCACGCTGATGGCGGTAGCGGGAAATCAGAGCCACGGGCAGGAGAGTGAGCACTCCGCCAATCATCAGCAGTGGAAGATGCGCCAGCGCCACTTCCTGCGCCAGCCAGCCGAGCATCAACCACTCTGCTCCGAGCAATACGGGCCAGTAGCCGCGCGGGCATTGCAGCATCAGCCCTAAGCGCAGGCCGAAGGGAAACAGCAGTACTGCAAGCTCAGGCCGTTCCACCAGGTGCAAGCTGATACTCCACAGGCAAAACCACGCGGCAGAAAAGATAAAAAAGCTGGCGACAATGGAGATAAGCCGGGAGAAAAAGGGTTGCATCACCATCCGTCAAACAGGCGATGAGCCAGTCCGACATCGTTACTGACGTTGAGTTTTTCCATCAGATTAGCGCGATGCACGTGAACTGTCTTAGGCGAAAGCCCAAGTTCAGTAGCAATCTCTTTGACCGCCATGCCCTGGGCCAATTTTTCTGCCACCTGGCGCTCGCGTTTGGTTAGCGGATCCTGCCGTCCGGCCGCCAGTTTCACGGCAATGTCTGGCGTCAGGTAGCAGCCACCCGTCGCCACCGTATGGACGGCGGCAATCAGCTCATCCGGGCTACAGCGTTTTGACAAAAAGCCTCGCGCGCCGGCGTTTAAAGCCTGCTCAACCAGCGCCGGGCTGTCGTGAACCGACAACATAATCGTCGCCATCCCTTTTGGTAGCTGGCTGAGCAATTCCAGCCCGGAAATATCCGGCATCGAGATGTCGCAAATACACACCTGCACGCCGCGCCCCGGCAGCCCGGCGAGCGCTTCGCGCCCGGAGCCGAACTCAACCACAATCTGAAAATCCGGCTCCAGCCCTAACAGCTGTGCAAAGCCGGAGCGGACGATAAGGTGGTCGTCAATAAGGGCGATGGTTATCATGATACTTTCCAGGAAGGTAAAAACGCGCTTACCTTAGCGATAAGCGCGAAGCTGTTCAAGCCTTAAGCAATTCCAGGGAGGCCACAGGCAGCGACAACTCAGATCCAGCTATTTAAGAGAAAGGTACGCCACTGTGAAAACGAAACTCTTCATCAGGGCGACTAATCAATGCCGCTTCTACCTCGCCAAAGAAACGCACACGATCGCTGATGTCCCCACCCGCAATCTGTTCAGCCAGCGCTAAATAATCCTGGTAATGTCGGGCTTCAGAACGCAAAAGCGACAAATAGAATTTCTGTAATTCTTCATCGAGGTGCGGAGCCAGTGCGGCAAAACGCTCACAGGATCGCGCTTCGATGTACGCCCCACAAATCAGTTTATCCACCAGCATAACCGGCTCATGAGTACGCGTTTGGCTCAGCAGCGCTTTGGCGTAACGGCTGGCGGTCATTTTCACGTAGGGAATATTGCGGGCGAGCATAATCTCGCGTACCTGCCAGAAGTGATGTAGCTCTTCTTTAATCAACAAAACCATACTGTCGATAAGCTGCTGGCCCCAGACACTCTGTGTTTGCGGCATGACGCTTTTGCTCAGGGTTTTATGCAGCGCGATGAAATCAGGCTCAGCGCCCTCACGGAAAGCAAAATCTTCATAGGGTTTTAGCCAATCAAGTAAAAACTGCGCACTGCTTTTATCGGCGACATATTTACGAATCAAAAACATCGCTGTTTGCGCAGCCTTGAGTTCGCACACCAGATGGTCAGTCAGCAGCAATGGCAAATGCTCCGGCTGGCGGGCTTTTTCAATCCATGCATCAGGCGTTGGGCAGTGTAGAAAATTCAGTACCGGGGAGAGTAGTTGCGGGTAGTTCATAATGGGGAGTTATCTTTCCTTGATGTGCAGCGGCATTTACCGCTGCACAGAAGAGATTAGTGGCGTACGCCGTCGTCGTCTTCGTCGGCTAAATCTTCGTCGTCATCACCTTCTTCACCATTCGGATCTTCGTAGTAAGTGCCCCAACCGTCATACTCCACACCGAATTTCTCAGCGAGGTTCAGCAGTTGTTCTACTTGCTCATCCAACAGCTCAGCTTTTAACGCACATTCGCTCAGCACGTCACAGCAGATAACGGTATCACCCTCTTCCACTTCAAGCTCTTCCGGATCAGTAACTTCGTAACCCATTTTGAAAGCTTCAACAGCTGCTTTTTCAAGAGTTTCGAAGTCATCTGCGGAAAGGTGATGCTCAATAGTGTACAGCGCGTCAGGATCGCTGCCGTCTTCCAGTAATTCTTCAATAATCAAACGCGTTTCTTCGCGTTGCTCTTCGAGCAGTTCTGGATTTGCCATGGCCCTTTCCTCAATTTGTAGGCAGATACTTCTATTTTCACACACGGCTGAGTTTGCCTCCACCTTTCCCGGTAAAGTTTTTACACAGGGGGTTGCAAATGAATATTCATACATATAAATTGAATATTAATTCAATAAATGGCTTGTGCCATGCGAGGAAAATATGAGTCATTTCTACCAAAAGCATTTTCTTAAATTACTGGATTTCACTCCTGCACAGCTTCATGAATTACTTACGCTTTCTGCCAAACTAAAAAACGACAAGAAAAAAGGCAATGAAGTTCAGCACCTTACTGGAAAAAATATCGCGCTCATCTTCGAAAAAGACTCGACTCGTACGAGGTGCTCTTTCGAAGTTGCCGCATTTGACCAGGGCGCTCGCGTCACTTATCTCGGCCCAAGCGGAAGCCAGATTGGGCATAAAGAATCAATTAAAGATACGGCGCGTGTATTAGGCCGTATGTACGATGGTATTCAGTATCGTGGATTTGGGCAGGAAATCGTTGAAACGCTGGCGCAGTTTGCCGGTGTCCCGGTATGGAATGGCCTGACGAACGAGTTTCACCCTACGCAATTACTGGCCGATTTACTGACGATGCAGGAACAACTACCTGGCAAAACCTTCCAGGAGATGACACTGGTTTACGCCGGAGATGCGCGTAACAACATGGGAAACTCCATGCTTGAAGCCGCCGCATTGACCGGGATGGACTTACGTTTAGTTGCACCGCAGGCTTGCTGGCCAGATGAAAATTTGGTGGCGGAATGCCAGGCTATGGCCGCACACAACGGTGGGAAAATCACCCTGACGGAAGATATCGCCGCAGGTGTGAAAGGCGCTGACTTCATTTATACCGATGTGTGGGTATCAATGGGCGAGGCCAAAGAGAAATGGGCTGAGCGTATTAACCTGCTGCGCCCTTATCAGGTAAATAACGCGATGCTGGCGCTGACCGGCAATCCACAGGTGAAATTCCTGCACTGCCTCCCTGCATTCCATGATGACCAGACCACGCTTGGTAAACAGATGGCGGAGCAATATGGCCTGCATGGTGGTATGGAAGTGACGGACGAAGTGTTTGAGTCGGCAAATAGCGTCGTGTTCGATCAAGCTGAAAACCGTATGCACACGATTAAAGCGGTGATGGTTGCAACACTTGCGAAGCTTTAATTTTCAGTGGCGGATGGTTGTAGCCATCCGCCTCTGTATTTTAGTTGCATCGAGGCGGCAAAAGAAGGAATCCCGATGAGCTTACGTAAGTAAGTGAATCGGTTGAGTGAGTGCAGCCAACAAAGAGACAATTTGAAGTATGAAGGGTATTTAGGCCATCAACATCTTCACAACGACCTTACGCACCGGCGCAGGTTTGCCCACAGCACAAAGCGGCTTGTGAACCTCGCCCGGATAGAACACCACGAAATCCCCCTCATTTAATACGATGGTTTTTTCCTGCTCGCCTTCTGGCAGGAACGCGATGTCCTTATCAGCCAGCCAGTCAGTTTCCGGCGTGCCAGCGGGCAGGCAGCTAAACGTCATACCTTCCAGACCACGCATGACAATTTGAATATCCAGGTAGCGTTGGTGAAACTCTGCCGGACGCTCTTCAATTGGTTGGGTAGAGTCTTCAGAAACCAACATAAACAGACGGTTACCGTCAATATCATGTTTGCCTAATGGGGTTTCAGGAGTGATGTGCTGTTTAACATGCTCAATCGCCTGACGCAGTTCTTCAGGAAGCCAGGATTGCAAAGAATGAATGTTGCCAATAATCATGATAATTACCTTTTTGAAACGATGTTTTATTACGGTATTTATACGAGCATTCCCCTTTTGCCGCCATGAGTTTTTTAAGAAAATCTGTGCTGGCGCATGTTTAGCGCAAAACATGTTACAGCTTTGTATCAGCCATGAAGTTTTTATGCATGAAAAAAGCATAACCTCAAAATCGAACCTGTCAGACGACCGCGTAACCACCTGTTTAAAAAACAAAATAATTTAAAACTAACCCCCAGTCACATTTTAAATTTGGTAAGTAAGTGCAAGTTTAGTCATAACTATTTTGTTTATTTTCCCATGCTGTGGATGAAAAATACGGCTTTATGCATAGTTATATTTAAATTTTAAAATACCAATAAATTTCAACAAGTTAAAAAACACCACTTTAGTTACCCAATAACATTGGGTTAACACTAATAAAATAGAATATGCATAATTTCGCGTAGTTATTCAGACTAATTAATGACTTTATTTATAATTCCATGACAGCTATCAATTAATTAACAGAGAATTTAAAAGTCCCTTGAGCTCGTGATTAAGCTCACATTAAATATCCCTTGTGAAATTAACATACGCCTCGAAGACATTTCGAAAGCCTATTTAACTTGCGGTAATAATTAATTATTACCACTGATATTTTCATCTCAGTATTAATGCAAAGGAATAGTCATGGACAAGCACTATGTTGGTTCCGAAATTGGACAGCTTCGCAGTGTAATGCTGCATCGCCCTAATCTGAGCCTGAAAAGACTCACCCCTTCTAACTGCCAGGAATTATTATTCGACGACGTTTTATCTGTAGAACGTGCTGGCGAAGAACACGATATATTTGCTAATACGTTACGCGGTGAGGGGGTTGAGGTTTTATTACTGACAGACCTTCTGACTCAAACCCTGGATGTCAGCGATGCCAAAGCATGGCTGCTGGCGACTCAGATTTCTGACTACCGCCTTGGCCCAGCATTTGCCTCGGACATTCGCAGCTGGCTTGCAGATATGCCACATCGTGAATTAGCTCGCAGACTGAGCGGTGGCCTGACTTATGGTGAAATTCCAACTTATATTCAAAATATGGTTGTCGATACCCATGAAGTCACCGACTTTATTATGAAACCGCTGCCGAACCATTTATTCACCCGCGATACTTCATGCTGGATTTACAATGGCGTATCTATCAACCCAATGGCCAAAGCCGCACGCCAACGTGAAACAAATAACCTGCGAGCAATTTACCGTTGGCATCCATTATTTACCGATGGAAACTTTATTAAATATTATGGCGACGACAATATTAATTATGACCACGCAACATTAGAAGGCGGTGATGTATTAGTCATTGGCCGTGGCGCGGTATTAATTGGTTTGTCTGAGCGCACCACTCCGCAGGGTGTGGAGTTCCTCGCTGAATCATTATTCAAACATCAACAGGCCACTCGCGTTATTGCCGTTGAACTGCCTAAACACCGCTCCTGTATGCACCTCGATACCGTGATGACACACATCGATATCGACACTTTCTCCGTCTACCCGGAAGTAGTCCGCAAAGACGCCCAGTGCTGGACGTTAACCCCGGATGGCCGTGGCGGCATCAAACGCCATCAGGAGCCAAACCTGCTGCACGCCATTGAACAAGCGCTGGGTATCGATCAGGTGCGTTTAATCACCACTGGCGGTGATGCGTTTGAAGCTGAACGTGAGCAATGGAATGACGCCAATAACGTGCTAACCGTGCGCCCAGGTGTGGTCATCGGCTACGAGCGCAATATCTGGACCAACGAGAAATACGACAAGGCAGGCATCAAAGTCTTGCCGATTCCTGGTGACGAACTGGGTCGTGGCCGCGGTGGCGCACGCTGCATGAGCTGCCCGTTAGAACGTGACGGTATTTAAGTCCTGGGAGAGATGAAATGGAACACAAACCGACACTGGTTGTCGCACTGGGCGGCAACGCGCTATTGAAACGCGGCGAGCCTCTGGAAGCGGAAATACAACGTAAGAACATTGATTTAGCGGCTAAAACCATCGCACAACTCACCTCCTCCTGGCGTGTAGTGCTGGTTCATGGCAATGGCCCACAAGTCGGGTTGCTGGCACTGCAAAACAGTGCCTATCAAAAAGTAACGCCATATCCGCTGGACATTCTTGGGGCCGAAAGCCAGGGAATGATTGGCTACATGCTACAGCAGTCGCTGAAAAATCAGCTGCCAAACCGGGAGGTCAGCGTACTGCTGACCCAGGTTGAAGTGGACGCCAATGACCCCGCGTTCGAAAACCCAACGAAGTACATCGGCCCGGTGTATGACAAGGCACAAGCCGACATGCTGGTTGCGGAAAAAGGCTGGACAGTTAAAGCCGACGGCCAGTATTTCCGCCGGGTAGTGCCATCTCCACAACCAAAACAGATTGTGGAAAGCGATGCGATCACAGCCCTTATCCAGCGCGATCACCTGGTGATTTGTAACGGTGGCGGCGGTGTTCCGGTAGTGGAAAAAGCCGACGGCTTCCACGGTATCGAAGCGGTGATTGATAAAGATCTTTCTGCCGCATTGCTGGCACGCCAGATCGAAGCCGATGCGCTGTTGATCCTCACCGATGCCGACGCCGTATATCTCGATTGGGGCACGCCAACTCAACGACCAATTTCCCATATTACGCCGCAGGAACTGGATGCCATGAAATTCGATGCAGGTTCTATGGGGCCGAAGGTCGCCGCCTGCAGCAAGTTCGTAGCCCTTTGCCACGGCATTGCCGGAATTGGTGCGCTCGAAGATGGCCCAGCCATTCTGGCAGGCGAAAAAGGCACATTGATTCGCGAGTAGCTGGTGAAAGCATGTCGGGTGGCGCAGTACTTACCCGACCTACAAAAGGCCGTTGTAGGGTGGATAAGCGAACGCGCTATCCACCATCAAAATTAAAAAGGATAACGAAAATGACCGTCAACTTAAAAAACCGCAACTTCCTGAAACTACTGGACTTCAAACCGGTAGAAATCCAGTACCTGATCGATCTGTCTCGCGAACTGAAAGCCGCCAAAAAAGCCGGTACTGAGAAGAAAACCCTGGTGGGCAAAAACATCGCGCTGATTTTTGAAAAAACCTCCACCCGCACGCGCTGTGCGTTTGAAGTTGGTGCGTTTGATCAAGGTGCCCTGGTGACTTATCTCGGCCCAAGCGGCTCACAGATTGGCCACAAAGAATCAATGAAAGATACCGCACGCGTATTAGGCCGGATGTATGACGGCATTGAATACCGTGGCTACGGCCAGGATATCGTCGAAGAACTGGGCGAGTATGCAGGTGTTCCGGTGTGGAACGGCCTGACCAATGAATACCACCCAACTCAAATTCTCGCGGATTTGATGACCATGCTTGAGCACGCACCGGATAAAAAACTTCAGGATATCGCCTTCGCTTATCTGGGTGATGCTCGCAACAACATGGGTAACTCCCTGATGGTGGGTGCGGCGAAGATGGGCATGGATATTCGCCTGGTGGCACCAAAAGCATTCTGGCCAGAACCTGCCCTGGTTGAACAATGCCGTGCTATCGCCAAAGAAACCGGTGGTCGCATCATGCTGACCGATAGCGTCGAAGAAGGCGTTGCAGGCGTTGATTTCCTCTACACCGATGTGTGGGTTTCTATGGGCGAACCTAAAGAAGCCTGGGCTGAACGTGTCAGTATCATGACCCCATATCAGGTTAACCAGAATGTCATCAATGCCACTGGCAACCCGAACGTGAAATTCATGCACTGCCTGCCAGCCTTCCACAACGAACACACCAAAGTCGGTAAAGAAATCGAGCAGGAATACGGCCTGAAAGGGCTGGAAGTGACTGAAGAAGTCTTTGAGTCAGCACATTCCATTGTCTTCGATGAAGCCGAAAACCGTATGCATACGATTAAAGCCGTCATGGTTGCCACGCTCGGAGAGTAATTCGCACTGGCGGCGGGATCTCTCTCGCCGCCAATCGTGCATTCATGCTGCATCCCACAGCAAGAGGAAAGGAAAATGGCCGATGCTACCCACGGAGATGTCGCCGCGACATCCACAACAAAAGAAACAAAATTAGGGCTTAGCGCGCTGGTTGCGCTGGTAATTGGTTCAATGATTGGCGGTGGGGTATTCAGCCTGCCGCAAAACTTTGGCTCCGTCGCCTCACCGGGCGCGTTACTCATTGGTTGGGTAATTACCGGAGTCGGGATGTTATGTCTCGCATTTATCTATCAAAATCTTAGCTCCCGTTGCCCGGAACTTGAAGGGGGGGTCTATAGCTACGCACGCGCTGGATTCGGCGATTTCATCGGCTTCCAGTCAGCCTGGGGCTACTGGTTCTCTGCCTGGCTGGGCAACGTTTCCTATGCGGTATTACTGTTTAGCGCGATGAGCTTTTTCATCCCGGTATTCGGCGATGGTAATAACCTGCCATCGATAATTGGCGCATCTATCGTGTTGTGGCTGGTACACGCACTGGTACTGCGCGGCGTACGTGAAGCGGCTTACATCAACACGATACTCACTGTTGTCAAAGTGGTTATCCTGCTGGTGTTTATCGTCGCGGTGTTGATAGCCTTTAAGATCGGTGTCTTCACAGCCGACTTCTGGGGCCGCATGATGCTCGTCAACGGCACAGCGCCTGAACTATTCGATCAGGTGAAAAATACTATGCTGGTGACCACATGGGTGTTTATCGGTATTGAAGGGGCGACCGTCGTTTCTGCTCGTGCCGCTAATCGTAGCGATATTGGTAAGGCCACGGTGATTGGTTTGCTGGGTGCACTGGCTATTTATGTGCTGGTCAGCGTGCTGTCGATGGGGATTTTAGATCAGGCGTCACTTGCCGGGCTGAGAAACCCTTCTATGGCGGGTGTGCTGGAAAATGTAGTTGGGCCATGGGGTGCTAAATTTGTTGCTGGTGGCGTTATCCTTTCAGTTGCAGGTGCCCTGCTCGCCTGGACGCTTTTTGCCGCAGAATTGCCACGCGTAGCCGCCAAAGACGGTATCTTCCCGAAAGTCTTCGCCAAAGAGAACGCCAGACATTCACCGTCATTCTCGTTGTGGATAACCAACGGCTTAATCCAGTTATTCCTCATCCTCACACTGTTCTACGAAGCGGGTTACCAGGCGCTGTTCTCTATTGCAACCGCTGCCATTCTGCCGCCGTATCTGTTTAGCGCCGCCTATGGCCTGAAACTTGCCTGGACGGGCGAGCGCTACGCGAAAGGGGAATCACGCACCAGCGGCTTAATTCTCGGCGTTATCGCCACCGTTTATGGTTTCTGGCTTTGCTATGCCGCTGGCGACTCAATGCTACTGAGTTCGTTGCTATTCACCCCAGGACTTGTGGTCTTCCTGTGGCAGAAGAAACAGCAGGGGCAACAAATGCTGAAAAGTTATGAATGGGTAATCGCTGCGGCAATTCTACTGTTAGCAGCCTGGACGTTAAAACTGGTTGTATCCGGATCTATTCAGATTACTTGATAACTTTAACGCCCCGAAAGGGGCGTTAAATTCTAATAATAATATATTTAGCAACATTATTTGTTGGTTGGATTGGAAAAATCTGATCGAGCAAACGGTTTGGATTTATCAGCGGAGTAAATTAATAGCCTTAAAAATCAAGGAATGGTGAACACAATGAGAGTCTCACTCGCACCGTCAGAGAAAGATCACAACCAGCTTACTCTCTGCCAAAGGCTCATTGTCCATAAGAGTTATCACTCGCAAGAGGAACTGCGCCGCGACATGCAGCTTCATGGCTTTGAGAGCATCAGCCAATCGACCGTCTCCCGCCTTCTGAAATTGCTCGGCGTTATTAAAATACGTAACGCAAAAGGTCAGAAAATTTATGCATTAAATCCGCAATCTCAACCCGCACCTGATGCAGCGCGTTCAATAGCAGAGATGGTGATTAGCGTCGAACATAATGCTGAGTTTGTCATGATTCATGCCGTTCATGGTTACGGGCGGGCCGTAGCAAGAATTCTCGATTATCGTGCCCTGCCAGAGATTTTAGGTGTGGTCGCGGGCAGCAGCATTGTATGGATTGCCCCACGCGAGGTACAAAAAACAGCCCAGGTCCATCGGCGAGTTATGCAAACCCTTGGATTACATTAGAGTCGGATAACTATTCACAGCAACCGATTGCTAATGGCCAAAATATGTGAATTAATCCCTTGAAGTGTCCTCCTACATGCGTATAATGCGCCACAATTTGCCGGAGGAAGCATGGTCCAGTGTGTTCAAAAAATTGCCACACCACGTCGTCTAAAAGACGGCGCTAACCTGTTTTTCTTTCCGTTGCATCAATCAATTCCAAAGGCCCCTCATTGAGGGGCTTTTTTTTTGCCCGACGCCCGAGAACAGGAGATAAACATGGCTAACCCCCTATATCAAAAACATATCATTTCCATAAACGATCTCAGTCGTGAAGAACTTGAACTGGTGTTATCTACCGCGGCAAAACTGAAAGCCAATCCGCAACCTGAACTGTTGAAACATATCGTTGTAGCCAGCTGTTTCTTTGAGGCTTCAACGCGTACTCGTCTCTCCTTTGAGACAGCGATTCACCGCCTGGGGGCATCGGTTGTCGGCTTCTCCGACAGCAGCAATACCTCGCTGGGTAAGAAAGGCGAAACACTGGCCGATACTATTTCAGTTATCAGTACCTATGTTGACGCAATCGTAATGCGCCATCCGCAAGAAGGTGCTGCACGTCTGGCAACCGAGTTCTCTGGCAA
This sequence comes from Buttiauxella noackiae ATCC 51607, assembly GCF_001654865.1. Taxonomy (GTDB): domain Bacteria; phylum Pseudomonadota; class Gammaproteobacteria; order Enterobacterales; family Enterobacteriaceae; genus Buttiauxella; species Buttiauxella noackiae. Next base: position 99,717 of record NZ_LXEO01000047.1, read on the forward strand.
TGTACCGGTGTTAAACGCAGGTGATGGTGCCAACCAACACCCGACGCAAACGCTGCTGGATTTGTTCACCATCCAGGAAACTCAGGGTCGTCTGGAAAACCTGAATATCGCCATGGTCGGTGACCTGAAATATGGCCGTACCGTGCACTCTTTGGCACAAGCCCTGGCGAAATTTGAAGGCAACCGCTTCTACTTTATCGCGCCAAACGCACTGGCAATGCCGAAATACATTCTCGATATGCTCGATGAGAAAGGTATCGTCTGGAGTTGCCATGAAGCTATCGACGACGTTGTGGGCGAGCTGGATATTCTGTACATGACTCGCGTACAGAAAGAGCGCCTTGACCCGTCTGAATACGCCAACGTGAAAGCGCAGTTTGTACTGCGCGCCGCAGACCTTGTCGATGCCCGCGAGAACATGAAAGTGCTGCACCCGCTGCCACGTGTTGATGAAATCACTACGGATGTGGATAAAACCCCGCACGCCTGGTATTTCCAGCAGGCAGGCAACGGTATTTATGCTCGTCAGGCTTTGCTGGCGTTAGTTTTGAATCGTGAACTGGTTTGAGTGAGAGGAAGATAAAGATGACACACGACAACAAATTACAAGTTGAAGCGATTAAACGCGGAACGGTTATCGATCATATTCCTGCACAGGTGGGCTTTAAATTACTGACTTTGTTCCAGTTAACTGAAACCGACCAGCGCATCACCATCGGCCTGAACTTGCCTTCAAAAGAACAGGGCCGTAAAGACCTGATTAAAATTGAAAACACCTTCCTGACGGATGAACAAGTTAACCAACTGGCGCTGTATGCACCGCATGCGACAGTAAACCGTATTGATGAATATGAAGTGGTCGGTAAGAGCAAACCGAGTCTGCCTTCACGCATTGATAGAGTGTTGGTTTGCCCAAATACCAACTGCATCAGCCGCAGCGAACCGGTCCATTCTTCGTTCGCAGTGAAAAAGCGCGACGAGAACATCAGTCTCAAATGCAAATATTGTGAGAAGGAGTTCGCACATCACGTAGTGCTGGCGGATTAATCATTGCCGCTAAAGCTCTCGCCCCTATAATGGGCGGGAGCTTTTTTGTTTGTAGGGTGGATATGCTTCAGCACAATCCACCACTCCGATTTGGCGGGTGGCGCGTAGCTTACCCGCCCTACGAACTTAGATAAGGAAGAAATAATGTCTCGTACCATCAGCACCGAAAACGCACCCGCAGCAATCGGCCCATATGTTCAGGGTGTCGATCTTGGCAGCATGATTATCACTTCCGGTCAGATCCCAGTGAACCCAAAAACGGGCACCGTACCGGAAGACGTGGCAGCGCAAGCGCGCCAGTCTCTGGAAAACGTGCAGGCGATCGTTGAAGCCGCTGGTCTGAAAGTGGGCGATATCGTTAAAACGACTGTTTTCGTAAAAGATCTGAATGACTTTGCGACTGTAAACGCAACTTACGAAGCCTTCTTTAATGAGCACAAAGCGACTTTCCCTGCGCGTTCTTGCGTGGAAGTAGCTCGTCTGCCTAAAGATGTGAAGATTGAAATTGAAGCGATTGCCATTCGCCGTTAAGTTTTGCTGAAAAAAAAAGAGCTAATTCTGGAAAGAACTAGCTCTTTTTTTATCTTAAAAATATTCGAACAGACTGAAGCTGCTTTCAGTTATTAATCGAACCACTATTAATTAGTGCGTAAATATAAAAATACATTCAATAATAATTAAGCATTAGTCAGTTTTGAGATTTTTAAATAGTATTATCGCGGGTGCTGAAATCATTAACCTTCAGCATAAAATTACTACGTTATAATTCTTATTGTGGGCTGTGTTGCAGGTTATTTGGTAGAGGTCCCATCCCTTAAACTAGCGGATGGGGAACTACCAAAAACACCCCGACAGGTGCAATGGTAGTTCTTCTGAAGCGTAGCTTCAAGTGAAGGACTATGAAAAAAGCATTTAAGCTTTATGGTTTATTAATAGTTTGCTTAACAATTATCACTATTACTTTTCTGATTCAGGACTCGTTGTGCGAGTTTTTCTTTATCAATAAAGATGTGATGATATTCAGTAAACTTTCCTGCGTACGCAGTTAATAACCCATTGGGGGAGTTTGCTCCCCCAGCTTTAATGGAGTGTGATGGTAACAGCGCCCTTTTAAATATGGCTGCGCAAGCAGCCTTATTTATTACTGCCAGCCGTAACGGCGGCTATAAAAACCTTTCACGCACTGAGTCAGCGTCATATATCCCGCAAGGATCGCAATCAGCCATGGGAAATAGCTCAGCGGCAGCGCCTGGAGCTGCAGATAACTTGCCAGCGGCGAAAACGGTAGGCCAATCCCAACGACCATCACGACCAATGTCATGATCATCAACGGCCAGGCCGCCCGGCTCTGAATGAACGGGATACGACGAGTACGAATCATATGCACAATCAATGTTTGCGACAGTAAACCCACCACGAACCAACCGGACTGGAACAGAGTTTGCGCTTCCGGCACGTTGGCCTTGAACACCCACCACATGATGCAGAATGTCAGAATATCGAAGATGGAACTGATCGGCCCGAAGAACACCATAAAGCGGCCTAAATCTGCCGGGTTCCAGCGCTGTGGTTTCTTGATTTGCTCATCGTCTACGTTATCAAACGGAATCGCCACCTGGGAGACATCGTACAGCAGGTTCTGAATCAGTAAGTGCAACGGCAGCATCGGCAAGAACGGCAGAAAGGCGCTGGCCACCAGCACACTAAACACGTTACCGAAGTTAGAACTGGCGGTCATTTTGATGTACTTAAGCATGTTGGCGAAGGTTCTGCGCCCCTCAATCACACCCTCTTCCAGCACCATCAGGCTTTTTTCCAGCAAGATAATATCTGCGGCTTCACGCGCAATATCCACCGCGCCATCCACTGAAATTCCAATGTCTGCCGCACGCAATGCAGGCGCATCATTTATGCCGTCGCCCATAAAGCCGACCACATGCCCTTCACCACGCAGCAGGCGCACAATGCGCTCTTTATGCATTGGCGTGAGGCGTGCAAACAGCGTGGTACGAACAGCCAGTGCAGCAAGCTCTTCGTCAGCCATGTTTTCAATTTCACTGCCGGTAACTAAATCACCCACATCCAGCCCCACTTCACGGCACACTTTCGCCGCCACCAGCTCGCTATCCCCGGTCAGGATCTTTACGGCAATGCCGCTTGCTTTGAGTGCTTTCAAAGCAGGCGCGGTGGTTTCTTTCGGTGGATCAAGGAACGCGATGTAGCCTTCGAGGATCAGATCCGATTCATCTACGCGACCGTAATCTTCACTCCGCGCAGGCAAGAATTTGGTGGCTACAGCCACCACACGCAAGCCCTGGCGGTTCAGATCGTCAGTCACACGGCGAATACGCGCCAGCAAGGATTCGCTGAGCGGCACGATCTCGTCGCCATAACGAACCTGTGTGCAGACGTTCAGGATCTCCTGCAGCGCGCCTTTGCAGATCAACTGATGCACCTGCGGCTGCTCGGATACCACGACCGACATACGACGACGTTCAAAGTCGAACGGGATCTCATCCACCTTCTGCCAGCGTGTGGCGGCGTAACGCGCATGATCCTCATCAACACCTTCCAGCACCGCGACATCAAGCAGGTTTTTCAGCCCGGTCTGATAATGGCTGTTAAGCCAGGCGGTATGTAGCACCTGGTTGCTCGTGGCCCCCAAAATATCGGTGTGTGACTCCAGAACAATGCGATCTTGCGTCAGCGTGCCGGTTTTGTCGGTGCAAAGAATATCCATTGCGCCAAAGTTCTGGATTGCATCGAGGTGTTTGACGATCACTTTCTGTTTAGAGAGTTTCACCGCACCGCGAGCAAGCGTCGACGTGACAATCATCGGCAACATTTCAGGCGTTAAACCCACCGCGACAGAGAGCGAGAACAGCGCCGCTTCCCACCAGTCACCTTTAGTGAAGCCATTGATCAGCAGCACAATGGGCGTCATCACCAACATAAAGCGGATCAGCACCCAGCTCACACGGCTGATGCCTTTCTGGAAAGCATTCGGCTCACTTTCTTGTTGCGTGACGCGCCCGGCCAGTTGGCCAAACCATGTATTGCCACCCGTTGCGATAATCATCGCAAGCGCCGTGCCGCTCACTACGTTGGTGCCCATAAAGCACAGCGTGTCGCATTCCAGAGGGTTGTTGTGCGACATATCGCGACTGACTGCTACCTTTTCAACCGGCAAAGATTCGCCCGTGAGCGAGGCCTGGCCGACAAAAAGATCGCGAGCCTGTAAGACACGTAGATCTGCCGGGATCATATCGCCTGCCGCCAGTTTGACGATATCGCCAGGCACTAATTGATCGAGCGGGATTTCGATAAACGCATTTTCACCGTTTTCATTCACGACACGCAGTACAGTCGCGGTGTTGCTGACCATAGCTTTGAGCGTATCCGCCGCTTTGGTAGAACGCGCCTCCTGGATGAAGTTGAGCAATGTAGCTATCACCACCATCAGCGCAATGACGCCTGCGGCAAACATATCCTCAGTGGAGTAGGAAACAATACCAAGAATGGTAAGCAGTATATTGAATGGGTTGCGGTAGCACGTCCAAAGATGAACCCACCATGGCGACGGCTTTTGCGCAGGGATTTGATTCGGGCCATGAAGCTCAAGTGTCTGGTCAACTTCACGCTCATTTAGGCCTTCAGGATGGCTTTTAAAATCGCGATATAGTTGTTCTTCCGAAGCTGCGGCATATTTCAGGCAAGCTTCACTCAAAGAAGCTGGAACCTCTTGTGCATGAGCAACGGTGTTGTCGTCTGGCATCAGGTCGCGTTGGATCAAGCGACGTGGCAGGTGACGGCTCAGTTGTGCAAACAACTGCCGGGTCAGATTTTTTAACAGCATAGTAGTCCCTCGGCGCCGAAAAATGCGGAGCCTGGTGACATGCAGGCACGACAAAGCCATACCTTACAGGTCAAATTTTTTTATCAGCAGGGACATCGTTGAAAGTACGATCGAGGCCGCTGCCTTACGCGATCCGGTAAGGCAACCACATCTAAAAGAGGGAGGATTACCGGATTATTCCTGTCATTACAGGGTCTGGACTGGGATCAGGTTCCATGTCGCCTCCGGTTAAAAGAAAAAGTCATTACAATACTGGCAGGTATTCTACGCCCGCAAACCTAAACCTGGCATAAACCAGATTTTTTCCATTGTGGTATTGTTGAGGCGCCTTACTCTAATGAGCAATTGATTGCCGGGAACCTATACGATGCAAAGCCGCCTCACTATCAAAGACATCGCTCGTTTAAGCGGTGTCGGTAAATCCACTGTTTCTCGCGTTTTGAATAATGAAAGCGGCGTTAGCGCTCGCACACGAGAACGCGTGGAGGCGGTCATGCAGCAAGAAGGTTTCTCCCCTTCTCGTTCGGCGCGTGCGATGCGTGGGCAGAGCGATAAAGTGGTCGCCATAATTGTGACGCGTCTGGATTCACTGTCTGAAAATCTTGCAGTGCAAACCATGCTGCCGTCGCTTTACGAGCAGGGATACGATCCGATCATGATGGAAAGCCAGTTCGACCCGGAACTGGTCGAAGAACATCTTGGCATGCTCAAACGGCGCAATATCGACGGTGTGATTCTGTTCGGTTTTACCGGCATCAACGAAAAAATGCTCACCTCGTGGCAATCGACACTGGTTCTGATGGCGCGTGATGCCAAAGGGTTTGCCTCGGTTTGTTATGACGATGAAGGTGCCATCACCAGCCTGATGGCAAAACTCTATTCCCAAGGCCATCGCCACATTAGTTTTCTTGGCGTGCCACATAGCGATGTGACAACAGGGTTACGCCGCCATAATGCCTATCTCGCCTTCTGCAAAGAGCACCAGCTAACGCCAAACGTGGCACTGCCAGGGCTTGCGATGAAACAGGGTTACGAGCACGTCGCCGAAGTGTTGTTACCGGAAACCACCGCGCTGGTATGCGCGACCGATACCCTCGCTTTGGGCGCCAGCAAATATTTGCAGGAGCACCAGAGCAACGCGCTGCAACTGGCCAGTGTGGGCAACACGCCGCTGATGAAATTTCTTCATCCGGAAATCATCACAGTCGATCCCGGTTATGCGGAAGCGGGCCGCCAGGCTGTATTACAGTTGATTGGACAAGTTACGCAAGATCGTGAGCTACGCCAAATAGTCATCCCCTGCACTCTTCAATAAATGCCCCGACCTCAGGTTTATTGTGATCGTCGCCTTATTTCGGGAACGTTCCCATTTCCGAAGAAAAGATTAAAAGATAACCTTGCTGGCAGATAATTACTCCTTACTCTGGAACCTCATCATGGCCAAAGTGAAACAACAGGATATAGAAAAGCTGATAGACCTGGTCGGCGGACGGGGCAATATCGCAACCGTGAGTCATTGCATTACCCGGTTGCGTTTTGTGTTGAACAACCCACAAGCAGCTTCACCAAAAGAGATTGAAGAGCTGCCGATGGTTAAAGGCTGCTTTACCAATGCCGGACAGTTCCAGGTTGTGATTGGCCCTGAAGTGGGTGATTACTATCAGGCGTTGATTGCCGCCACAGGGCACAGCTCCGCCGATAAAGAACAAGCGAAGCTCGCCGCACGCCAGAACATGAAATGGCATGAGCAGTTAATTTCCCATTTTGCAGAGATCTTCTTCCCGCTTTTACCGGCGTTGATCAGCGGTGGTTTGATACTCGGCTTCCGTAATGTGATCGGCGATTTGCCAATGAGCAACGGGCTCACGCTGGCGCAGATGCACCCTTCTTTGCAATCCATCTACGACTTCTTGTGGCTGATCGGCGAGGCAATTTTCTTCTACCTGCCGGTTGGTATTTGCTGGTCAGCTGTGCGGAAAATGGGCGGAACGCCTATCCTTGGGATTGTGCTTGGCGTAACACTCGTATCACCACAATTGATGAACGCCTATGAATTAGGTAGCAAAATTCCGGAAGTTTGGAACTTTGGCTGGTTCACCATCGAAAAAGTGGGCTACCAGGCGCAGGTGATTCCAGCACTGCTGGCGGGCCTGGCTCTTGGCTTTATTGAGACGCGTCTGAAACGCATCGTTCCAGATTACCTCTATCTTGTAATAGTGCCTGTTTGTTCGCTGATTCTGGCTGTGTTCCTGGCACATGCGTTTATAGGCCCGTTTGGTCGCTGGATTGGTGACGGTGTGGCCTTTGCGGTTCGCCACTTGATGACCGGCAGCTTTGCACCGATTGGTGCAGCACTCTTTGGCTTCCTGTACGCACCGCTGGTGATTACCGGTGTGCATCAGACAACACTCGCCATTGATATGCAGATGATTCAGAGCATGGGCGGCACACCGGTATGGCCACTGATTGCACTGTCTAACATTGCTCAGGCATCAGCGGTTGTCGGCATCATTATTTGCAGCCGCAAACATAACGAACGTGAGATTTCAGTTCCGGCGGCGATTTCCGCTTACCTCGGTGTTACCGAACCGGCGATGTACGGCATCAACCTGAAGTACCGCTTCCCAATGCTTTGCGCGATGGTTGGCTCAGGACTTGCAGGCTTGCTGTGTGGCCTCAGTGGTGTGATGGCAAATGGGATTGGCGTCGGTGGCTTGCCTGGCATTCTGTCCATCCAGCCACGTTACTGGGAAGTTTACTCCCTGGCAATTCTGATTGCCGTCATCGTGCCAATCGTACTGACCAGCGTGATGTATAAGCGCAAATACCGTCAGGGCACATTGCTAGTGGTGTAGTTTGTTTTTCTGGGGCCAGTATTGGCCCCTTAGATTTAGGAATGATTTATGAATACAACTCCTCCATGGTGGCAACATGGTGTCATCTACCAGATCTACCCGAAGAGTTTTCAGGATACGACCGGCAGCGGTACCGGCGATCTTGCTGGCGTCATTAAACGCCTCGACTACTTAAAACTGCTGGGCGTTGATGCCATTTGGCTGACCCCGTTTTATATCTCCCCGCAGATTGATAATGGCTACGACGTTGCCAACTACTGCGCGATTGATCCGACTTACGGCACACTGGATGATTTCGACAAACTGGTCGCACAAGCGCATGACCGTGGGATTCGCATCATCCTGGATATGGTCTTTAACCATACCTCTACGCAGCACGCCTGGTTCCACGAGGCGCTGAATAAAGAGAGCCCTTACCGCGAATTTTATATCTGGCGCGATGGTACGCCAGATCTGGTGCCTAACAACTGGCGCTCTAAATTCGGTGGTAACGCCTGGCGCTGGCATGCGGAAAGCGGCCAGTATTATCTGCATCTGTTTGCTCCAGAGCAGGCGGATCTGAACTGGGAAAATCCGCAGGTTCGTGCGGAACTGAAGAAAGTCTGCGAGTTCTGGTCCGATCGCGGCGTGGATGGTTTACGCCTCGATGTGATCAACCTGATATCGAAAGATCAAGATTTCCCAAGCGATATTGATGGCGGTGACGGGCGTCGTTTTTATACCGATGGGCCACGCATTCACGAATATCTGCAAGAATTCAGCCGCGATGTGTTTACGCCACGCGGGTTGATGACGGTTGGTGAAATGTCATCAACCACGCTTGATAACTGCCAGCAATATGCGGCGCTGAACAGCAATGAACTGTCGATGACGTTTAACTTCCACCATCTAAAAGTGGACTACCCTGGCGGGCAAAAATGGACGCTGGCGGCTCCTGATTACGTCGCGCTGAAAGCGATTTTCAGCCACTGGCAACAAGGCATGCACAACGTGGCGTGGAATGCGCTGTTCTGGTGTAACCACGACCAGCCGCGAATTGTGTCGCGCTTTGGTGATGAAGGTGAATTGCGCGTTCCTGCGGCGAAGATGCTGGGCATGGTGCTGCACGGTATGCAAGGCACGCCTTATATTTATCAGGGCGAAGAGCTGGGGATGACCAATCCACACTTCAAACGTATCGTTGATTATCGCGATGTGGAAAGCCACAACATGTACGCCGAACTGCGTGCGCAAGGCAGAGATAGCGATAATCTGCTGGCTATTCTTGCCAGCAAATCACGTGATAACAGCCGCACACCGATGCAGTGGGACGATGGCGAAAACGCAGGTTTCACCCAGGGAACACCGTGGATTAACCTTTGCGATAACTATCAAACCATCAATGCCAAAGCGGCGGTTGATGACCCGGATTCGGTGTTTTATGCCTACCAGCAGCTGATTAAACTGCGCAAAGCAAACCCTGTTTTCACCTGGGGTAGCTATCAGGATCTGCTGCCGGAGCACCCGTATTTGTGGTGTTACCGCCGTGAGTGGCAAGGGCAAACATTGGTTGTCGCAGCCAACCTCAGCCGTGAAAACCAGTGGTGGATGCCGGAAGCCTTCGAAGGTAACTGGGATGTGCTGATGAGCAACTATTCTGACCCTGGAAGTAAACCTGGTGAGATAAGCTTACGGCCATTCGAGGCTGTTTATTGGTTGCAAGGTTAATCCTTATCCGATTTCTCCCTCATATTTGAGGGAGATCTCCTCCTTCTGATTTTAAGAGTTTTGTCCGCAGCCCATCCTTCCTGCTATGCCCGATTTACTTTGTTCTGCATCAATAAAATCGCAAACATCTTTGATGCAAATCACTACATATAGACCTTAAAATGCACCCCGCCCCTATATCTTGTATTTTTCGACTATTATAGCAACAAGTACCACAGACGATTCTGGGGATTATCTGTGGATAAACATAGGCCCAAAAATGCAAAGCCTATGGCAAAGCGAGTGAATCCCGCTTGCGAACCCTTCTATCCCTTTGTGGATAACCTTTTTTAAAATGGAGAAATCATGACACCGCATGTGATGAAAAGAGACGGGTGCAAAGTGCCTTTCACTTCAGAGCGCATTAAAGAAGCTATTCTTCGTGCAGCTAAAGCAGCGGGAGTCGATGACGCAGACTATTGCGCCACCGTCGCAGATATTGTCCGTGCGCAGATGGAAGGCCGCAGCCAGGTAGATATTGGCGAAATCCAGACCGCAGTTGAAAACCAACTGATGGCTGGTGACTACAAGCAACTTGCACGCGCTTATATCGAATATCGCCATGACCGCGATATCGAACGTGAGAAGCGTGGCCGCCTGAACCAAGAAATTCGGGGTCTGGTAGAACAAACCAACTCCGCTTTGCTCAATGAAAATGCCAATAAAGACAGCAAAGTTATCCCGACTCAGCGCGACCTGTTAGCCGGTATCGTGGCTAAACACTATGCCTCACAGCATCTGTTGCCGCGCGATGTGGTTCTGGCGCATGAACGTGGTGATATTCACTACCACGATCTGGATTACTCCCCGTTCTTCCCGATGTTTAACTGCATGCTTATCGATCTTAAAGGTATGCTGACGCACGGCTTTAAAATGGGTAATGCGGAAATTGAGCCGCCAAAATCTATCTCAACAGCAACAGCTGTTACTGCTCAAATCATTGCCCAGGTTGCCAGCCACATTTATGGCGGCACCACCATTAACCGTATTGATGAAGTGCTGGCACCGTTTGTAACAGAAAGCTTTGAGAAACACCGCAAAACCGCCGAAGAATGGCAGATCCCTGACGCTAAAGGTTATGCGCTTTCACGTACTGAGAAAGAGTGTTACGACGCTTTCCAGTCGCTGGAATATGAAGTGAATACGCTCCACACCGCTAACGGTCAGACACCATTCGTGACCTTCGGTTTTGGCCTGGGAACCAGCTGGGAATCACGCCTGATTCAGACCTCTATTCTGCGTAATCGCATTGCGGGTCTGGGCAAAAACCGTAAAACGGCGGTGTTCCCAAAACTGGTCTTCGCGATTAAAGATGGCCTGAACCACAAGGCTGGCGACGCGAACTACGACATCAAGCAGCTCGCTCTGGAGTGTGCCAGCAAGCGCATGTATCCGGACATCCTGAACTACGACCAGGTTGTGAAAGTCACCGGCTCGTTCAAAACGCCAATGGGCTGCCGCAGTTTCCTCGGTGTGTACGAAGAAAATGGCGAGCAAATCCACGATGGCCGCAACAACATCGGTGTGATCAGCCTGAACCTACCGCGTATTGCGCTGGAAGCTAAAGGTGACGAAGCGACTTTCTGGACGCTTCTCGATAGCCGCCTGGAACTGGCTTACAAGGCGCTGATGACACGTATCGCACGTCTGGAAGGGGTAAAAGCTCGCGTGGCGCCAATCCTGTATATGGAAGGGGCTTGTGGCGTACGCCTGAAAGCAGACGATGACGTTTCTGAGATCTTTAAAAATGGCCGCGCGTCGATCTCCCTGGGTTATATCGGCATTCATGAAACAGTGAATGCACTGTTTGGTAACCAGCACGTTTATGACAGTGAAGAATTACGTGCGAAAGCCGTGGCGATTGTCGAACGTCTGCGCCAGGCCACCGACACCTGGAAAGACGAAACCGGATACGGTTTCAGCCTGTACAGCACGCCAAGTGAAAACCTGTGCGACCGTTTCTGCCGTCTTGATACCGCTGAATTTGGCGTGGTTCCGGGCGTCACCGATAAAGGTTACTACACCAACAGCTTCCACTTAGATGTTGAGAAAAAAGTTAACCCGTACGACAAAATCGATTTTGAAGCACCGTATCCACCGGTCGCGAACGGCGGTTTTATCTGTTACGGCGAATACCCGAACATTCAGCATAACCTGCAAGCGCTGGAAGATGTGTGGGATTACAGCTACAAACACGTTCCGTATTACGGCACCAATACACCAATTGATGAGTGCTACGAGTGTGGCTTTACCGGTGAGTTTGAATGCACCAGCAAAGGCTTCACCTGCCCGAAATGTGGCAACCACGATGCCGCTCGTGTATCGGTAACACGCCGTGTTTGTGGTTATCTCGGCAGCCCGGACGCACGTCCGTTTAACGCCGGTAAGCAGGAAGAAGTGAAGCGTCGCGTGAAGCATTTAGGTAATGGGCAGATTGGCCTTTCGCAAAGCAATTGACGTCAGAGCAAGGCGGCAAACGAAGAATCCCTGGGAGCTGACTAAAGTCAGTGACCAGAGTGATTGAGAGCAGCTAACGCAGCTATGATGGCAAGTGAGAAGCGAAAATGAATATCCATCAGTATTACCCGGTCGACATCGTCAACGGGCCGGGAACACGCTGTACGCTGTTTGTTTCCGGTTGCGTGCACGAATGCGTTGGGTGCTATAACAAAAGCACCTGGCGGGTTAATTCCGGTATGGCGTTCACCCAGGAAATGGAAGACCGGATTATTGCCGATCTGAACGATACGCGGATACGTCGCCAGGGGTTGTCGCTTTCGGGCGGCGATCCGCTGCATCCACAAAACGTGCCGGATGTGCTGAAACTGGTGCAACGGGTTCGGGCTGAATGTCCTGGCAAAGATATCTGGATGTGGACGGGTTATAAGCTTGATGAATTAACCGAAACTCAGCACGAAGTGGTTGATTTAATTAACGTGCTAATCGACGGCAAGTTTGTTCAGGATTTGAAGGACCCAGCGCTGGTCTGGCGCGGCAGCAGCAACCAGGTCGTACATCATTTGCGTTAAGCCCCTTACGGGGCTTTTGCTATTTCACGTAACTGGCTTGAGTCCAGAATATTCACACCCTCGCCTGCGGGTTTAAGCGCCTCATGCAGCATTGCTTTCGCCACATCCCTTGCTTCAATGGACTTCCACTTCCCTGGCATGATTTTGAACAAAGGTGCAAACAGCGACTCATTTAAGCGCTGTGATTCCCGATGGCCAAGCAGCATGGATGGACGAGCAATCGTCAACCGTGGCCACTGTTGCGCTATCAGTGCCTCCTCCATCTCCCCTTTTACACGGTTGTAAAAGAATGGCGATTTGCTGTTCGCGCCAATGGCGCTTACCACCAGCATCTGTTTAGCTCCCAGACGTAGCCCGGTGATGGCTGTATCCACCACCAGCGTGTAATCCGCCAGCACAAAAGCTTCTTTGCTTCCTGCCTCACGCATCGTGGTGCCAAGACAGCAAAAAACGACATCCAGCGGTTCGGTTAATTGTGTCAGAGCGTCGCTTAGCTGGGGATCGTGAGGGTTGGTGACTTTGTTCATCGGCGGCAATGGACGCCGCGTCGCAGCAACGATGTGGCTGACTTGCGGTTCGTTAATCAGCATATGAAGTAAGTGCCCACCAACCAGCCCTGTGGCTCCTGTTATCAAAACCCGGCTCATAAGATCTCCTCTTGCTTATTCACCAAGTTTAGTGTCATCTCGCAACCAATGGAGCTTTTTACCGAAACCGAGCGTGTTATCGGTCATTTTTATTTCATCAAGACGAATTTTCCACACCGGTGCCTTCATCACTCGCGCCACCGGGAAGCGTTTGCAGTAACGAGCACGAATGCTGTCGGCTTCTTGCTCTGAAACCCGCATGATTTCACCACGAAACTGTACGCCACGAATTAGCGCCACGGTTTTAGGCTGCCCATTTACCGTTCCGGCCACATTGGCTTGTTGACCAATCAGCTCACCATGACGAGTATGAGTTTCGCTTAACAGGTAGAAAGCGACACGTTGTTCATCAAATAAGTAGAACGCGTTAGCGCACCATAAATCACCATTACTGCCTGCGCAGTAAGTCAGTACATGCTGTTTGTTCAGCCAACGACTGATGGCATTGAGAGTTTCCATGTGCAACCTGAAGAGTGATATTCTGCGGAAAACATCAATTATGCGCCCGACCTATGTCCCCCTGGTATCTCTATTTAGTCCGCACCCTCGATAACCGTTTATATACGGGCATTACCACCGATGTGGAACGCCGTTTCTATCAGCATCAGACCGGGAAAGGCGCGAAAGCATTACGTGGGAAAGGTGAGTTAACATTGGCCTTTAGCCATCTGGTTGGTGATCGCTCAAGCGCGTTGCGCCTGGAGTATCGTATCAAGCAGCTAACTAAAGCGCAGAAAGAGTGTTTAGTTGCCGGGGAATTGTCTTTTGAAGATCTGCTGGCAGACCTTCAAACATAAAATATCCCCAATAGATTTTGTGTTGCAGGAGTGCAGCCAAACACCCCTGCAGCGCGAAAGATGATGGGGATTAAAATTCGCGATTAAAGTGCTCGTGATATTCCACCAGCCCTGAGACACCATTAAGCGCGTCATCAGCCAATGGATGAATCAAGAAATGGGCTTCGGTATCGGGCCAGATACAACGCAAGCCATGTTGCGCCGCTGGAACAAAACCAAAGCGGCTATACAGCGCAGGTTCGCCTAACGTTACAACAGCGGCATAGCCAAATTCATTGAGTGAATCGAGCCCTTCATAAACCAGTTTTTTCGCCAGCCCCTGGCCGCGATAAGCCTCATCTACAGCCAGTGGTGCGAGGCCAACCCACTGAAGCTCTTCACCTTCTACCGCAACCGGACTGAATGCGGCATAACCGACGACCTGGCCTTCGTCATCTGTGGCAACAACACCTAGTGTTAACAGGCCGTCTTCTCGTAAATCCTTCACCAAATCCGCTTCGCCATTGCCATTAAAGGAGCGGCGAAGTAAAGCGTCGATGCCTGGAGCATCAATAGGTATTTCTACACGAATCAGCATGGCTCACCTACCGAGTTACTTTCTGGAGCAGGTTTGTGTTTCATCCCCGCTTCGACAAAATCAGCCAGTTGCAGCAGCAGCATGCGTAATGGTTTTGGCATCGCATCCAGCTCAATGGCATCCATTAAATTTTTGACGTACAGACCCAGTTCGGTGTCACCTTCAATCATCAGGCGGCGTTGGAAAAACAGGGTGTCGGGATCTTGTTTACGAGCAGCGATCATCAACAAATCGTTGGCTGTCGCACTGAAACTCACATCAGCCGGAGCATCTTCACGCACAACCAGTTTGTTGTCTTGTACCGAAGTAAACCATTTTAGGCCGAGATCGCGCACTTCAATACTTAGCCAGCGTCCCTCAAGAAATTCGAGTTCACCCTCTTCCATTGCCTGACGGAACTGCCAGCCAAGAACCTGTTCAAGCACCTGGCGCTTTAGAGCAAAGGGTGTGAGTTTAACCGGTGTTCTTAACAGTGACGGGCCAAGATGGACCAGGCGTGAACGCAATTTATCCAACACAAGCTTTACTCCTTGAGAAATTTAACCGCTATTTTGACACACCAGCCATTCTCCGTAGCGGTGTAAATCAACAAGTTTGCGGGTTATCAATACCATCATATTGATTTCATCAATACGCCATTAGCTGCCTTAAATCAAAATTTGTCGTGGACGGGTTAACTAAAATCCCAGTTCGTTAACAATTTTGCTGTCCGACACTGGGCCGCATGGGTTTCCTCTAAGGTTACCCAATGATTCAGGATAAATTATGGAGTTGCTTTGCCCAGCTGGAAACTTACCGGCGTTAAAAGCGGCCATCGATAATGGTGCCGATGCGGTTTACATTGGTCTTAAAGATGATACCAACGCTCGCCATTTTGCTGGACTGAATTTCACGGAGAAGAAACTGCAAGAAGCGGTAAGTTACGTGCATCAACATCGCCGTAAACTGCATATCGCTATCAATACGTTTGCGCATCCGGACGGCTACGTTCGCTGGCAACGTGCAGTAGATATGGCAGCGCAACTCGGAGCCGACGCTTTAATTCTGGCCGACCTTGCCATGCTTGAATACGCGGCTGAACGTTACCCGCATATTGAGCGCCACGTATCGGTACAAGCCTCCGCCACCAATGAAGAAGCTGTCCGCTTTTATCATCGCAACTTCGACGTTGCGCGCGTTGTTTTACCGCGCGTGTTATCCATTCATCAGGTAAAACAGTTGGCTCGAGTGACCCCCGTGCCGCTGGAAGTTTTTGCGTTTGGTAGCTTGTGCATCATGGCCGAAGGGCGTTGCTATCTTTCTTCCTACCTGACCGGCGAATCACCAAATACCGTAGGTGCATGTTCTCCTGCGCGTTTCGTGCGTTGGCAACAAACTCCACAAGGCCTCGAATCACGCCTCAACGATGTTCTTATCGACAGGTATCAGGATGGTGAAAATGCAGGTTACCCAACGCTGTGTAAAGGCCGCTATCTGGTTGACGATCAGAAATATCACGCTCTCGAAGAACCAACTAGCCTGAACACACTTGAGCTGCTGCCTGAATTATTAGCCGCGAATATTGCATCAGTGAAAATCGAAGGCCGCCAGCGTAGCCCGGCCTATGTCAGTCAAGTGGCGAAAGTCTGGCGTCAGGCAATCGATCTGTGTATGGCTGATCCGGAAAACTACCGTGCGAAACCTGCGTGGATGGAAGATCTGGGGGCAATGGCCGAAGGTACGCAAACTACTCTCGGTGCCTATCACCGTAAATGGCAGTAGGGATGACCATGAAATATTCATTAGGGCCAGTTCTGTACTACTGGCCAAAAGAGACGTTGGAAAAATTTTACCAGGCTGCGGCAAACAGCAGTGCCGAGACGATTTATCTTGGTGAATCGGTATGTAGCAAACGTCGTGCAACCAAAACCGGCGACTGGCTGGATATGGCGAAGAGCCTTGCAGGCCAGGGCAAGCAAGTTGTGCTTTCAACTTTGGCGTTGGTTCAGGCTCCTTCCGAGTTAAACGAGCTCAAGCGCTATGTTGAAAACGGTGATTTCCTGATTGAAGCCAATGACCTCGGTGCTGTGAATATGGCGGCAGAACGCAAACTGCCGTTTGTCGCAGGCCATGCGCTCAACTGCTATAACGCGGTGACGCTACGGTTGCTGCACAAACAAGGCATGGTTCGTTGGTGTATGCCCGTTGAGCTTTCGCGTGACTGGTTGGCTAACATGCTCACTCAGTGTGATGAGTTGGGTATTCGCAATAAGTTTGAAGTCGAAGTGCTCAGCTATGGTCATTTGCCTTTGGCGTATTCCGCACGCTGTTTCACCGCGCGTTCCGAAGACAAGCCAAAAGATGAATGCGAAACCTGCTGCATTAAATATCCTGTCGGCCGCAATATGTTGTCTCAGGAAAACCAGCAAGTGTTTGTGCTAAACGGTATTCAGACCATGAGCGGTTATGTGTACAACCTCGGAAATGAACTGGCGTCGATGAAAGGCTTAGTCGATATGGTGCGTTTATCACCGATGGGCATGGAAACACTTCGTGTTCTGGAAGCCTTCCGCAAAAATGAGAACGGTAATGCGCCGTTGTCTCTGGCACAGCAAAACGATTGTAATGGTTACTGGCGACGCGTCGCTGGCTTAGAACTGGTTACTCATAGCTGAGAAAAGGCTCACTTTGTTACTTAATTGTTGATGGTTTTCGGCAATACTGAAAGGCAATCATCAATAAACAGAGTGAGCCGCTATGTCTCAGACTCCTTTCTCATTACTCGATCTGGCCCCAATCCCACAAGGCTCTCAGCCGCGTGACGCGTTTCATCGCTCTCTGGATTTAGCTCGCCTTGCCGAAAAGCGTGGCTATCACCGCTACTGGCTGGCTGAGCACCACAATATGACCGGTATCGCCAGTGCGGCAACATCCGTGCTGATTGGTTATCTGGCGGCAAATACTGAAACTTTGCGCCTCGGTTCCGGTGGCGTAATGTTGCCGAATCACTCACCTTTAGTGATTGCCGAGCAGTTTGGTACGCTGGAAACGCTTTATCCTGGGCGTATTGACCTGGGATTAGGGCGCGCGCCAGGCAGCGATCAGCGCACAATGATGGCATTACGCCGCCATATGAGTGGCGATATCGATAACTTCCCGCGGGATGTCAGTGAGCTGGTTTCGTGGTTTGACGCAACCGATCCAAACCCGGCAGTGCGCCCGGTTCCTGGCTACAACACTAAAATTCCTGTCTGGCTGCTGGGTTCAAGCTTGTATAGCGCTCAACTGGCGGCACAACTTGGGCTGCCGTTTGCCTTTGCTTCACACTTTGCACCCGACATGTTGTTCCAGGCGCTGCAACTTTATCGTGCCCAGTTCAAACCATCTGCCCGACTGGAAAAACCGTACGCCATGGTGTGTATTAACATTATTGCCGCTGACAGCAACCGCGATGCTGAATTCCTGTTCACTTCGATGCAGCAAGCTTTCGCTAAATTACGTCGTGGTGAAACTGGCCAGTTGCCACCGCCGATTGAAAACATGGATAGCTTCTGGAGCCCGGCTGAGAAATATGGCGTGCAGCAGGCATTGAGCATGTCTCTGGTGGGAGATATTGCGAAAGTACGCCACGGTCTGATCTCATTGCTGCGTGAAACGCAGGCTGATGAAATTATGGTTAACGGCCAAATTTTTGATACCGAAGCTCGTCTGCATTCCTTTGACCTGGCGATGGATGTGTACGAAAGCCTGTAAAGTTTTCGCCCCTCACAGATGAGGGGCGAAATTTTAGTGATAAACCGGCAGTAAATCGAAGCTTGAAAGGATATGGATGGCGGCGTTAGTCACACCGAAGATAAGAATCAGCACAATCATTTTATTGCCGCCCCATACCCGGTAAATAGGGCTGCCGAATTTCTTGCGAGAAGCTTTTGCCAGAAGAGCAGGAACAATTGCCGCCCAGATAGTTGCCGCCAACCCCGCAAATCCAATCGCGTAGATAAACCCGTCAGGCCAGATAACACCGCCTAGCATTGGCGGAATAAAGGTCACCAGTGCGGTTTTCAAACGTCCCATTGGCGAGTCGTCGAATTTAAACAGGTCGGCCAGATAATCAAATAAGCCCAGGGTCACGCCCAGGAAGGAGCTGGCTACGGCGAAGTTAGAAAATACGATCAGCAGCAAATCCAACGCACGACTTTTCAGGACGCCACTCAATGCCCCGACCAGCACATCAATGTTCCCGCCTTTGTCAGCAATGGCAATGAAATCACTGCGCGGAATATTTCCCATGCTACCCACCAACCAAATAATGTACAGCACCAGCGCCATCAGCGTTCCCCAGACAAGGCAGCGCTTAATAGTCTGTGGATCTTTGCCGTAATACTTCATCAGGCTAGGCACATTACCGTGGTAGCCAAATGAGGCGAGGCAAAATGGCAGCGTCATCAGCAGATAGGGGAAGTAGCTCGGATTTATCGCTTTGCTATCCAGCAGCGTTGCAGGTTCGACATGCCACATCAGGCCGCCAAACGTCATAAAGAAAGTCAGGATTTTCGCGCCAAGCACGATGGTTGTCATACGGCTAACAGCGCGCGTACTGAGCCATACAATAAACGCCACAATCAAAGCAAAAATCAGCCCGGCGAATCGCGCGGGGAAATCGACAGACATTTTACCAAGCGTATGGTGAATCACCGAGCCGCTTGCCGAAATGTAGGCATAGGTCAGGATATACAACACAAATGCGATGGAAAGACCATTGATCAGGTTCCACCCCTTACCCAGCAAATCTTTGGTGACGGTGTCAAAACTTGAACCTACGCGGTAATTCAAGTTGGCTTCCAGAATCATCAAACCGGAATGCAGCATACAAAACCAGGTTACGACCAGTGCAGCTAAAGACCAGAAGAACCACGCCCCGGACATCACCACCGGCAGAGAAAACATGCCTGCACCAATTATTGTGCCGCCAATAATCATGATACCGCCGAAGATAGACGGCGAGGCCTGGGTGGTCGATAAGGTTGCCATACGAATTCCTGAAACGATGAACGGCTGTCGAAGCGACAGGTTTACTGCGCAACATTGTACCAGTACATGAGTACAATTTGGATAAAAAAAATCCCGGTTGCATTAACCAGGATTTTTATCACTGCCTGCTGATGAACAGCAGGCATAAACTTCTGTCAATTAAGCTTCAGTTGTACGACGACGAGCTGGCGCTGCGCCATCTTCACGACGAGGGCCACGACCACCTTCACGGCGTTCGCCGCTGAAGCTGCGTGGTGCACCAGCACCTGCTGGGCCATCACGACGTGGACCGCGACCGCCTTCACGACGCTCACCGCCACCGAAACCACGGCCAGCACCTGCACCAGCACCGCCGCCACGACGTTCGCCGCCACGGTCAGAACGCGGTTGTGCATCACCCATCAACTGCATATTCATTGGTTTGTTCAGAATACGAGTACGGGTAAAGTGCTGCAGGATTTCGCCCGGCATGCCTTTTGGCAGTTCGATAGTAGAGTGAGTACCGAACAGCTTGATGTTACCGATGTAACGGCTGCTGATATCACCTTCGTTAGCGATAGCGCCAACGATATGACGAACTTCAACACCATCATCACGGCCAACTTCAATACGGTACAGTTCCATATCGCCAACATCACGACGTTCGCGACGTGGTGCATCGCCATCACGCTGTGGACGATCGCCACGCTCTGGACGGTCACCGCGTGGGGCACGATCGCCACGTGGAGCACGATCTGAACGTTCGAAACGCTCATCACGTTCACGGAATTCACGACGTGGACGCATTGGTGCATCTGGTGGCAGGATCAGAGGACGTTCGCCCTGTGCCATTTTCAGCAGTGCTGCAGCCAATGTCTCCATATCCAGCGCTTCTTCAGATTCAGCAGAAGGTTGGATTTTTGCCAGCAGACCACGGTACAGATCCAAATCGCTGCTTTCCAGTTGCTGCTGAACTTTAGCTGCGAACTTAGCCAGACGACGCTCACTCAGCAGATCACGGTTTGGCAGTTCAACTTCAGGAATAGTCAGCTTCATGGTGCGTTCGATGTTACGCAGCAGACGACGCTCACGGTTCTCAACGAACAGCAGAGCACGGCCAGCACGACCCGCACGACCAGTACGACCGATACGGTGAACGTAAGACTCGGAGTCCATCGGGATGTCGTAGTTAACAACCAGGCTGATACGCTCAACGTCCAGACCACGAGCAGCAACGTCGGTTGCAATCAGGATGTCCAGACGACCGTCTTTCAGACGCTCCAGAGTTTGCTCACGCAGCGCCTGGTTCATGTCGCCGTTCAGTGCAGCGCTGTTATAACCGCTTTGTTCCAGCGCTTCTGCCACTTCCAGAGTTGCGTTTTTGGTACGTACGAAAATGATCGCCGCGTCAAAATCTTCAGACTCAAGGAAACGAACCAGTGCTTCGTTCTTACGCATACCGTGCACAGTCCAGTAGCTCTGGCTGATGTCCGGGCGAGTAGTCACGCTAGATTGAATGCGTACTTCCTGCGGATCTTTCATGAAACGACGGGTAATACGACGAATCGCTTCTGGCATAGTTGCAGAGAACAGAGCGGTCTGATGACCTTCCGGGATCTGCGCCATGATAGTTTCAACGTCTTCAATGAAGCCCATACGCAACATTTCATCAGCTTCGTCCAGTACCAGACCTTTCAGGTTGGACAAATTCAGCGTACCGCGTTTTAAGTGGTCAAGCAGACGACCTGGGGTACCAACAACAATTTGTGGTCCCTGACGCAGGGCGCGCAGTTGCACGTCATAACGCTGGCCACCGTAAAGGGCTACAACGTTTACGCCGTGCATATGTTTAGAGAAATCCGTCATGGCTTCAGCAACCTGAACCGCCAGTTCGCGGGTCGGTGCCAGCACCAGGATTTGTGGTGCTTTCAGCTCTGGATCAAGGTTGTGCAGCAGCGGCAAAGAGAACGCTGCAGTTTTGCCGCTACCAGTCTGGGCCATACCCAGTACATCGCGGCCAGCCAGCAGCTGTGGAATACACTCTGCCTGGATTGGAGAAGGTTTTTCATAACCCAGATCGTTCAGGGCTTTAAGAATGGAGTCGTTAAGACCCAGATCAGAAAAAGTAGTTTCGATAGTAGTAGTCTCGATGATATCAGTCATGTAGTACACGTGCCTCGTAGATGGCGGCCAGTCTACATAACTCATCGTGAAATTGACCTGCAATTTTCATTGAAAAGTGTGAACCGGCTCAAATTTGGTTGATTAACGAACAAAAACGCCCTCACCCGTTAAGGTGATGACTTTAATAAAAAAGTTTATGGGCTGATCGATGTTCGTCAGCTATTGCTGGTCCGATTCTGCCAGGTCATCTTGCTCCTGGCCCAAGAGCGCTAATTCCAACAATGCATAACGATGCTCAACGTAATTGTGTACGTTGTTAGCGACCGCTAACTTGAACAGTGCCGTGGCGCTGTCCTTTTCCCCCAGACTTAGGTAGTACTTACCTAAATAGAAGTTGGTTTCACTGAGATGCTCAGCGAGCGAGGTGTTATCCGTTGCGTCCGCCTCGAGGCGTTCCATTAACGTTTTTTCGTTAATGTTCCCCAGGTAGAACTCGACAATGTTCCATCCCCATTGCTCTTTATCCGATTTATCGAGGCGCTGTTGTAACGCCACTTTAGCCTGCTTTGCATCTAAATTGCTTTCAACAACGTAGAGCCACAGACTACGGAAAGGATCATTGGGATCGTCTTGATAAAACGCTAGCAGATCATCTTGCGCTAAACGATAACGACCACCGTAGTAGAGGGCGATACCGCGATTTAAATGCGCATAGTTGTAAGTTGGATCAAGCTCAAGTACAGAATCAAACGCTTCATAGGCAGCATCAAAATTGCCTGCCTGCGTTAAATATATACCTAAGTAATTGAATACTTCAGGCATATCGGGGCGGATTGCCAACGCTTGTGAAAAATCATTTCGCGCCAGAGCCCGCAAGCCGAGGCTATCATACAACACTCCGCGCTCATATAAAAGCTGCGCGCGCTCATCATCGGTTAAAGCCCGGCTGGCAAGTATCTGCTCCATGCGTGCAAGAATAACTTCTTGCTGCAAAGTCGGCTGCAATGGCACCGCCAGGACTTCACGTTCACGCCAGGAGGAGTTGCTGCATCCTGCCAGCGCGAGAGCTGTCGCAACGAAACACCAGCGCAAAAAAGGCTTCATTTCCCACTCCCGAAGACAACATATGGATGACGTCCTGTCCGCCGGCTCTAAAACGAGACTCCCTGCCCCGTAATAAATAGCTCTCCATGTCACCATGGAGAGCTTAATTGGTATAGCTTACTCAGCTTCTGGTGCAGCTGGTGCTGCGCTTTCTGCTGGGGACTGCTCAGTTGCTTCTTTGATGCTCAGACGAACACGGCCCTGGCGGTCAACTTCCAGTACTTTAACTGGAACTTCTTGACCCATTTGCAGGTAGTCAGTCACTTTCTCTACGCGCTTGTCAGCGATTTGAGAAATGTGTACCAGACCTTCTTTGCCGCCGCCGATCGCAACGAATGCACCGAAATCTACGATACGAGTAACTTTACCGTTGTAGATACGGCCAACTTCGATTTCAGCAGTGATCTCTTCGATACGACGAATAGCGAATTTCGCTTTGTCGCCATCGGTAGCAGCGATTTTCACTGTGCCGTCATCTTCGATTTCAATAGTAGTGCCGGTTTCTTCGGTCAGCGCACGAATCACAGAACCACCCTTACCGATCACATCTTTGATCTTGTCTGGGTTGATTTTGATTGTGTGAATACGTGGAGCGAACTCAGAGATGTCGCCACGCGGTGCATTAATAGCCTGTTCCATTACGCCAAGGATATGCAGACGCGCACCTTTAGCCTGGTTCAAAGCAACCTGCATGATTTCGCGGGTGATACCTTCGATTTTGATATCCATCTGCAGCGCAGAGATACCTTCACGACTACCAGCAACTTTAAAGTCCATGTCGCCCAGGTGGTCTTCATCACCCAGAATGTCAGACAGAACAACAAAGTTATCGCCTTCTTTAACCAGACCCATCGCAATACCGGCTACAGCGGCTTTGATTGGCACGCCTGCATCCATCAGTGCCAGAGAAGCACCACACACGGAAGCCATGGAAGAAGAACCGTTAGATTCAGTAATTTCAGACACTACGCGCACGGTGTACGGGAAGCGGTCAGCTTCTGGCATAACAGCCAGTACGCCACGCTTAGCCAGACGACCATGACCAATCTCACGACGCTTCGGTGAACCGACCATACCGGTTTCACCTACGGAGTACGGAGGGAAGTTGTAGTGGAACAGGAAGTTGTCGGTACGTTCGCCCATCAACTCATCCAGGTTCTGTGCATCACGAGCGGTACCCAGAGTTGCTGTAACCAGCGCCTGAGTTTCACCACGGGTGAACAGTGCAGAACCGTGAGTACGTGGCAGGACGCCAGTACGCACATCCAGACCACGGATCATATCTTTTTCGCGGCCATCGATACGCAGTTCGCCAGCCAGAATGCGGCTACGAACAACATTTTTCTCGATAGCGTGCAGGATGTCGCTGACTTCGCCAGCATCAATTGAATCGTCTTCAGCTGACAGTGCAGCGATAACGTCAGATTTAATGATGTCGACTTGCGCGTAGCGCTCTTGCTTATCAGTAATACGGTAAGCATCGCTCAGGCGAGATTCAGCAAGTGCAGCAACACGCGCATTCAACGCTTCGTTAGCTGCTTCTGGCTGCCAATCCCAACGTGGTTTGCCAGCTTCAGCAACCAGAGAGTTGATGTTCTGGATAACAACTTGCTGCTGTTCATGGCCAAATACTACTGCGCCCAGCATCTGATCTTCGCTCAGCAGCTCAGCTTCGGACTCAACCATCAGCACAGCACCTTCGGTACCGGCAACAACCAGGTCCAGTTTGCTGGTTTTCAGTTCATCAGCAGTTGGGTTCAGAACATACTGGTCATTGATATAACCAACACGTGCAGAGCCAATTGGGCCGTTGAATGGAATACCAGACAGGCTCAGCGCTGCAGAAGCACCGATCATCGCAACGATGTCCGGGTGAACTTGTGGGTTCACGGAAACAACGGTCGCAATTACCTGAACTTCGTTAACGAAACCTTCCGGGAACAGTGGGCGCACTGGACGGTCAATCAGACGCGCGATCAGTGTTTCGCCTTCGCTTGGACGGCCTTCACGACGGAAGAAGCTACCTGGGATACGACCAGCAGCGTAAGTACGCTCCTGATAGTTAACAGTCAGTGGGAAGAAGTCCTGGCCTGCTTTCGCTTTTTTCTGACCGACTACGGTCACGAATACAGCGGTGTCGTCCATGCTTACCATTACTGCTGCGGTAGCCTGGCGAGCCATCATACCGGTCTCTATTGTGACCGTATGCTGACCGTATTGAAATTTACGGACAATCGGAGTTAGCAAAATAATATCCTTAATAATCTTTGGTAGCAGGTGATTGCACTTGCTCCGTTTAACCCGATCTCTATCGCATCCTCGCGACTAATGACAACCCTAACCCGCCCATGCGGATAAAGCCTCTCATTAGCCGCGCGAACCTCTGCAATAAAGATCACACTCTGCAACAATACATTAGTTTCCATAGAATTGCTGCCATCTGGTTGAAAAAAGGGGCCTTAAAAGGCCCCTTTTTCTGAAACTCGCAAGACTTAGCGACGCAGACCCAGACGCTCGATCAGGCTGGTGTAACGTGCTACATCTTTACGCTTCAGGTAGTCGAGCAGTTTACGACGCTGAGAAACCATACGCAGCAGACCACGACGGCTGTGGTGATCTTTTTTGTGCTCAGAGAAGTGACCCTGCAGGTGGTTGATCTGAGCAGTCAGCAGTGCAACCTGAACTTCGGTAGAACCGCTGTCGTTAGAACCACGACCAAACTCGGAAACGATTTTTGCTTTAGCTTCAACGCTTAGAGACATTTTAAACTCCAGAATTATAGATAAAAAGATAGAGTGCCGATCTCTAATTCAGCAACTCCAGTGCACTTTCACAACAATGTTAAACAAAGGTATGAAAGTTAAGCCTCGCCATTTTACCTGTAGCCACCTCTTATCGCAAGGCAACTCCAGGCGTCAGAGCGGATACTCAACAACCAGACGACGAGGCGCTACGCGTCCATCATCATCAATTTCGGCCATGCCGATAAATTTGCCTTCATCACCTTCGGTGACTCGGACTAGCCCTTCTGCTGGCGCGCCAGACACTTGCACCGGTTGCCCATTCTTGAAGTAACCCGCAACAGCAGGTAATAAATTCACGATTGGGAAGTCTGAAGCCGGACTGTCCATTGGCATCAATAGTGGATCTAACAACACCGATGGTTCAATTTCTTGCGCTTGTGCTTGCTCAAGCAATGCTTGCAATTGCTCAAGCGTCACCATTCGTTCAACAGGATACTTGCTCACCGCAAGACGGCGCAGGAAAGTCACATGAGCACCACAACCGAGCTTTTCACCTAAATCATCAGTGATGGTTCGGATGTATGTTCCCTTAGAACAGTGAATTTCCAACTCAAGTTCATTGCCTTCATGGCGAATAAACAGAAGTTCGTAAACCGTGATTGACCGTGCTTCACGCGGCACTTCGATACCCTGACGCGCATACTCATAGAGCGGTTTGCCTTGATATTTCAGTGCTGAGTACATCGATGGAACTTGCTGTGTTTCACCACGAAAGCTATCTAGCGCTTGCGCTAACTCTTGCTCAGTAAAAGTTACCGGGCGCTCCTGAACGATTGTGCCATCAGCATCAGAAGTATCAGTGCGCTGCCCAAGGCGGGCAATAACACGGTAGCGCTTATCGGAATCGAGTAAGTAACGCGAGAACTTTGTCGCTTCACCGAGGCAAATCGGCAGCATGCCAGTTGCAAGTGGGTCAAGCGCTCCGGTATGGCCGGCACGATTAGCATTATAAATACGCTTAACTTTCTGCAATGCATCGTTCGAAGATAGACCCTGAGGTTTATCTAACAACAGCACTCCGTGAATATCACGACCACGACGACGAGGACGACTCATTAATCCTCCTTGCTGTCATCCGTATCGTTTACACGACGCTCATCATCGTTTCTGATGACGTTAGATACCAGATTCGACATGCGCATACCTTCAACCAACGAGTTATCGTAGAAGAAAGTCAGTTCAGGCACGATACGCAGGCGCATTGCTTTGCCCAGTAAAGAACGAATGTAGCCAGAAGCATCCTGTAAAACCTTGATGCCTTCTTTTACTGCTTGTTCGTCTTTATCGTTCAGGAAGGTAACAAACACTTTGGCATAAGCCAGATCGCGTGACACTTCAACACCAGAAACGGTAGTCATCATGCCCAGACGCGGGTCTTTGATTTCGCGCTGCAGGATGATTGCGATCTCTTTCTGCAATTCCTGGGAAACACGCTGTGGGCGACCAAATTCTTTCGCCATAATAAATTCTCCATAAAATCAGGGGGCGCTCGGCCCCCTAAAGATATTAGCTATGTACCCGGCTGATATCAGGCGATGGTACGTTGGATTTCGATGATTTCGAATACTTCGATCACATCACCAACACGCACATCGTTGTAGTTCTTCACGCCGATACCACATTCCATACCGTTACGAACTTCGTTAGCGTCATCTTTGAAGCGGCGCAGGGATTCCAGTTCGCCTTCATAGATAACAACGTTGTCGCGCAGTACACGAATTGGATTGTGACGTTTGACCACACCTTCGGTAACCATACAACCTGCGATTGCGCCAAATTTCGGTGATTTGAACACATCGCGAACTTCGGCCAGGCCGAGGATCTGTTGTTTCAGTTCCGGAGACAGCATGCCGCTCATTGCCGCTTTAACTTCGTCAATCAGATGATAGATGACGGAGTAGTAACGCAGATCCAGGCTTTCTGATTCGATAACGCGACGTGCAGATGCATCAGCACGAACGTTGAAGCCAACCAGAATCGCGTTAGAAGCTGCAGCAAGCGTTGCGTCAGTCTCAGTGATACCACCAACACCGGAACCGATGATTTTAACTTTAACTTCATCAGTAGACAGTTTCAGCAGGGAATCGCTGATCGCTTCAACAGAACCCTGAACGTCCGCTTTCAGCACAACGTTCACTTCGGACACTTCGCCTTCGGTCATGTTGGCGAACATGTTTTCCAGTTTAGATTTCTGCTGGCGAGCCAGTTTAACTTCGCGGAATTTACCCTGACGATACAGAGCAACTTCGCGAGCTTTTTTCTCGTCACGAACAACTGTTACTTCATCACCAGCTGCCGGCACACCGGACAGACCAAGGATTTCAACAGGAATAGACGGACCAGCTTCAGTAACTTCACGACCCATTTCGTCACGCATTGCACGAACACGGCCATATTCGAAGCCACAAAGAACGATGTCGCCTTTGTTCAGGGAACCTTCACGAACCAGAACAGTTGCTACCGGACCACGACCTTTATCAAGGAAGGACTCGATAACCACACCGCTTGCCATACCATCACGCATCGCTTTCAGTTCAAGAACTTCTGCTTGCAGCAGGATTGCGTCCAGCAGTTCGTCAATACCTGTACCTGCTTTAGCAGATACATGGATGAACTGGCTTTCGCCGCCCCACTCTTCAGGCATGATGCCGTATTGAGACAGTTCCTGCTTAACGCGGTCTGGATCAGCTTCTGGCTTATCGATTTTGTTCACCGCAACGACTACCGGCACCTGCGCCGCTTTCGCGTGCTGGATAGCTTCGATAGTTTGTGGCATTACGCCATCGTCTGCAGCAACAACCAGAACAACGATATCCGTTGCCTGAGCACCACGAGCACGCATAGAAGTAAACGCTGCGTGTCCCGGGGTATCCAGGAAGGTAACCATACCGTTTTCAGTTTCTACGTGGTATGCACCGATGTGCTGGGTAATACCACCCGCTTCACCAGATGCCACTTTAGTAGAACGAATGTAATCGAGCAGAGAAGTTTTACCGTGGTCAACGTGACCCATGATGGTAACAACTGGAGCACGTGACTCAGCAACTGCATCAGTGTCACGATCGCTCATCAGCGCTTCTTCCAGCTCGTTTTCACGACGCAGGATAACTTTGTGGCCCATCTCTTCGGCAACCAGCTGTGCGGTTTCCTGATCGATGACCTGGTTAATGGTCGCCATAGCGCCCAGTTTCATCATTGCTTTGATGACCTGAGAGCCTTTAACAGCCATTTTGTTAGCCAGTTCTGCAACAGTAACTGTTTCGCCGATTACAACGTCACGGTTAACTGCTTGCGCAGGCTTGTTGAAGCCTTGCTGCAGAGAACTTGGTTTACGCTTGCCTTTACCGCCACGAACTGCAGCACGCGCTTCTTCACGGTCAGCTTTAGACTCGCCGTGTTTGCCGCCTTTTTTCTGGCGTGGTGCTTTAGTTGTCGCAGTACGAGCACGAGTACGGCCAGCTTCAACTTCGCGGTCGTTTTCGTCTTCAGCCTGGCGAGCGTGTTGAGAAGTGGTTACATGGTAATCAGATTTGTCGTCTTCCACTTTCTCTTCTTCCGTCCATACACCAGCGTTAGCTTCAGCCATTTTACGGGCCTCTTCAGCTACACGACGGGCGTCTTCTTCTAATTTGCGACGGGCTTCTTCTTCAGCTTTGCGCTTAAGCTCAGCAGCTTCAGCTTCGCGACGGGCTTTATCGGCCTGGGCGCTTTTCGTCATATCGTCTTGATTGCTCACTTTGTCTTTTTCCGCAGCTTCACGTTTCGCTTTATCAGCGGCTTCACGCTTAGCTTTATCTTCAGCTTCACGTTTAGCTTTTTCTTGCGCCTGACGATTGGCAGCTTCCTGCGCCTCACGTTGGGCTTGCTCTTCCGCTTCACGCTGCGCCTGTTCTTCCGCGGCAAGACGTTCTGTCTCTTGCGGATCACGTTTCACAAAGGTGCGCTTCTTGCGGACTTCGATTTGTACCGATTTACTTTTCCCACCGGTACCTGGAATGTTTAAAGTACTGCGCGTTTTGCGCTGTAATGTCAACTTATCTGGCGCAGAACCGTGTTCACGATTCAGGTGCGCCAGTAATGTCTGTTTTTCCTGGGCCGAGACAGAATCATCAGCAGCCTTAGGGATCCCTGCATCAGCAAATTGCTGTACCAGGCGGTCCACGGAGGTCTGAATCTCTGCGGCCAGCGCTTTTACGGTTACATCTGTCATGCTGTTCCTTCCTGCTACAGTTTATTACGCTTCGCCGCCAAACCAGCAGATATTGCGAGCAGCCATAATCAATTCCCCGGCTTTCTCGTTGGTCAAACCTTCAATATCTGACAGATCGTCGACACCTTGCTCAGCCAAATCTTCCAGCGAGCTCACACCGCGCGAAGCGAGTTTAAAGGCCAGGTTGCGATCCATACCTTCGAGGTTCAGCAGATCCTCTTGAGGTTTGTTATCACCCAGGCTTTCTTCCTGCGCCAATGCCAGTGTGGTGAGGGCGTTTTTGGCGCGATCACGTAATGCTTCCACTGTATCTTCATCAAGGCCGTCAATTTCCAGCAGCTCTTTCATCGGCACGTATGCCAACTCTTCGAGGGTGGAGAAGCCTTCTTCTACCAATACAGTGGCAAAATCCTCGTCGATCTCGAGGTATTTGGTAAAGGTATCAATGGCAGCATGTGCTTCAGCCTGATGCTTGGCTTGCAGGTCATCAACAGTCATAACGTTGAGTTCCCAGCCGCTCAGCTGTGCAGCCAGACGAACGTTTTGCCCGTTACGACCGATTGCTTGTGCCAGGTTGCCTGCCTCTACCGCGATATCCATTGTATGTTTGTCTTCATCAACAACAATGGAAGCCACGTCAGCCGGAGCCATAGCATTGATAACGAATTGTGCCGGGTTATCGTCCCACAGCACGATATCAATACGCTCACCACCCAGTTCAGTAGAAACTGCCTGAACACGCGCACCGCGCATGCCAACACAAGCACCTACTGGGTCGATACGCTTGTCGTTGGTTTTCACGGCGATTTTCGCACGAGAACCAGGATCACGAGCAGCGGCTTTGATTTCAATAACTTCTTCGCCAATTTCCGGCACTTCAATGCGGAACAATTCGATCAGCATTTCAGGTTTGGAACGGCTAACAAACAGTTGAGCACCGCGAGCTTCCGGACGCACAGCATAAAGCACACCGCGAATACGGTCACCTGGGCGGAAGTTTTCACGTGGCAACATATCTTCGCGAAGAATTACAGCTTCAGCGTTGCTACCCAGATCAAGAGAGATGTTGTCACGGTTAACTTTCTTCACCACACCGGTGATGATTTCACCTTCGTGCTCGCGGAACTGATCAACCACCATTGCACGTTCAGCTTCACGTACTTTTTGTACGATAACCTGTTTTGCAGTTTGAGTAGTGATACGGTCAAAGGTTACAGATTCAATCTGGTCTTCAACATATCCGCCAACATTCAGCTCTGGATCTTCGAATTGAGCTGCATCAAGAGTGATTTCACGCGTAGGTTGAGTAACTTCTTCTACAATGACCCAACGGCGGAAAGTATCAAAGTCACCACTTTTACGATCGATGCTAACGCGCACATCAATCTCTTGTTCGTATTTTTTCTTGGTCGCTGTTGCCAGTGCACTTTCCAGCGCTTCGAAAATCTTCTCACGCGGCAATGATTTTTCGTTGGAAACTGCTTCTACAACAGCCAAAATTTCTTTGTTCATCCTGGGTTTTCACCTCAATCCAAACTATTAAAAGTGGGGTACCAGGTTCGCTTTCTGGATGTTGCTCAGCGCGAACACTTCATCTTTGCCTTCCACCGTAACCGTGATCATCTCACCTTCTACGGCTTTAATGATACCCTGCCATTTACGACGGTTTTGCACGGCCATTCGCAACACAATGCTCACTTCTTCACCGGTAAAACGAACGTAATGCTCGGCGGTAAACATTGGACGATCAAGGCCTGGTGAGGAAACTTCCAGGTTGTAAGCCACAGTGATAGGGTCTTCGACATCCAGTACTGCACTTACCTGGTGACTGACATCAGCACAATCATCAACATTGATGCCATCTTCACTATCAATATAGATGCGCAGCGTGGATTGGCGACCTCGAACAAATTCGATTCCTACCAATTCATAGCCCAGCGCCTCGACCGGTGCTGAAATCATCTCTGTTAATTTTTGCTCTAATGTGGACAAGCCCACCCCCAAGAAATAAAAAAAGGGCATATAGCCCAGTTATTCTAAAGTCAGATAACAAAAAACCCCGATAAATCGAGGCTTTATATAACTGAACCCTGTACACCGCGAATGCGGTTCGGACAATATCCAGGAGAATTTTTTTCTAAATTCTTCGCGAGGCACCATCTGGTGTTCACAGTATATTTGAAAAAGAACTCTCAGGGAAAGTGGTTGCGGGGGCCAGATTTGAACTGACGACCTTCGGGTTATGAGCCCGACGAGCTACCAGGCTGCTCCACCCCGCGTCCGAAAACGTGGCAAATATTACGCCGATATTGCATAAAATGCAAGAAATGCAGATATTTTGGTACCGAGGACGGGACTTGAACCCGTAAGCCCTATCGGGCACTACCACCTCAAGGTAGCGTGTCTACCAATTCCACCACCTCGGCACTTTGAACACGGTAATCACTTCTTACCGTATTGAAGCTTACTACTTACTGCGGGATATCGCTGCTCGGCTTGGTAGGTGCCGCTGGCTGTGACTCAGTTTTTGTTGGCTGAGTTAAATTATCCCACACACTTCCTTTATCGGTTTTGTTGGTATTGAGGTTACCCAGTACCAAGCTGATAATAAAGAACAGCGTTGCTAACACAGCGGTCATGCGGGTCATGAAATTACCAGAACCACTTGAACCGAACAGCGTAGCGGAAGCGCCTGCTCCGAAGGAGGCTCCCATATCAGCGCCTTTACCTTGTTGCAGCATGATAAGACCTACAAGGCCCAAGGCTACAATAAGGAAAACAACTAAAAGAGCTTCGTACATAATCAACCTGTTCCTTGCGGTATTACCGCATACCAAAGCTTCAAACCAGTCAAGCGGATACGTTTAAGTTTACCCACTGAAGCGGGTGAGAATACTAACCAAAGCCGACGTTACGCGCAAGGGCAATTTATTCACATTTCGCTGACTGCAGAAAAAAGCAGCAATACATTAGTATTTGATTATAAAAAAGGCGGCAAACGCCGCCTTTTTGCACAAGTTATACAACTGTGAATTAAACCGCTTTTACCGCATCAGCAATACGGTTGGCATATTCAATAACCAGTGCTTCATCTTCACCTTCTACCATCACGCGGATTAAAGGCTCAGTGCCCGATTTACGCAACAGCACACGTCCACGGTTACCCAGAGCTTCTTCCACTTCAGCGGTCACTTTTTTCACGGTGTCATGCTCAAGCGGATCGCCGCTACCCGCAGTAAAGCGCACGTTAACCAAAACCTGCGGGAATAATTTCATTCCGCTACATAAGTCATGCAGGCTCATATGGTTACGTACCATAGCGGTAAGTACTTGCAAACCTGCAACGATACCGTCACCAGTGGTGGTTTTATCTAGCAAGATCACATGGCCTGAGTTTTCAGCACCAATTCTCCAGCCTTTTTCTTGCAATTTTTCCAGCACATAGCGGTCACCTACTTTTGCACGTGCAAACGGAATACCTAATTGCTTCAAAGCCAACTCCAGGCCCATGTTGCTCATCAGCGTACCGACGGCACCACCGCGCAGCTGTCCTTGACGAAGCCCTTCGCGAGCAATGATGTAAAGGATCTGGTCACCATCAACTTTATGGCCCAGATTGTCCACCATGATGACACGGTCACCATCACCATCCAGTGCGATACCAATGTCAGCTTTTTCAGCCAACACGCGCTCCTGGAGCATACGCACGTCAGTGGCGCCACATTTTTCGTTGATATTGACGCCGTTCGGTTCACAACCCACGGTAATGACCGTTGCACCGAGTTCACGCAGAACATTTGGCGCAATGTGATAAGTCGCACCATTTGCACAGTCGACGACAATTTTCAGGCTGCTGAGGCTTAATTCGTTCGGGAATGTACCTTTGCAGAACTCGATATAGCGGCCAGCTGCATCCACAATACGGCTGGCTTTGCCCAGTTCCGCAGAATCGACACAGGTGATCTCTTTTTCCATTTCCGCTTCAATGGCTTCTTCAACTTCGTCTGGCAGTTTTGTGCCGTCGATTGAGAAGAATTTGATCCCGTTATCATAGAACGGGTTATGAGATGCAGAGATAACGATCCCTGCTTCTGCACGGAATGCACGCGTCAGATAAGCAACCGCAGGCGTTGGCATCGGACCGGTGAATGAAGCAGACAAACCCGCAGCGGCGAGACCCGCTTCGAGAGCAGATTCCAGCATGTAACCAGAGATTCGGGTATCTTTACCGATAATAATTTTACGCGAGCCGTGGCGTGCTAAGACTTTACCCGCAGCCCAGCCGAGCTTCAGCACAAAGTCAGGAGTAATTGGGGAATCGCCTACACGACCGCGGATGCCATCTGTGCCAAAATATTTACGGTTACTCATAGCGTTTTTTTTCCTTCGCTGAAAGTGTGGCTTCCACCACGCGCATCGCTTCGACTGACTCTTTTACATCGTGAACTCGAATGATGTTCGCCCCTTGCATCGCAGAAATGACTGCACACGCAATACTGCCACTCAGGCGTTGATCCGGCCCGACATTCAGCAGTTGGCCAACCATTGATTTACGCGACATCCCCACCAATAGCGGTAAGCCAAAATGATGGAATTCGGAAAGTCGGGCTAAAAGTTGATAATTGTGGGTCAGATTTTTACCGAAACCGAAGCCGGGGTCGAGCAACAATTTTTCTTTTGCGATGCCTGCCGCTTCACAGCGGGCTATTTGGTCGATAAAAAAGCGATTCACATCTGCAAAAACATCATCGTAACGCGGAGCCTGCTGCATATTCTTAGGTTCGCCCTGCATATGCATCAGGCAAACGGGCAAACCAGTTTCAGCGGCGGCTTCAAGCGCGCCTGGTTCCTGCAACGAGCGAATATCGTTGATGATATGTGCCCCAACCCGTGCCGCTTCACGAATCACGTCAGGTTTGGACGTATCAACAGAAATCCATACTTCAAAGCGTTGGGCGATAGCTTCGACCACTGGAATCACGCGGGACAACTCTTCTTCAACACTCACCTCTGCCGCACCCGGACGTGTCGACTCACCACCAATATCAATAATCGTCGCACCCGCATTGATCATCCCGTTAGCGTGTTTTAAAGCTTCCACTAGCGAATTGTGTTTTCCACCATCGGAAAAAGAGTCTGGCGTGACGTTCAATATACCCATGATATGAGGATGAGAAAGATCGAGCGTAGTGCCCTGAGCAGTGAGTTTCATTGAGTTTCCCTTGGATTAATTGAAGCAATACCCAAAATAATTCCAGTTGCAAAAAGATGAATCCCGATGCGCTTACTCGGTAAGTAATTAGAGTAAATGTGTGCAACCAACGCACCTGCAGCTTGAAGTATGACGGGTATAAAAACAAAAACCCCGGGACAAGCCCAGGGTTTTATAGATTACTGCAGTAACATCCGGCAGAGACGACTTATTTGTCGCCCAACTGTTCCGACATAGTATTACCAGGATTTGGCGTACGCGGTTCATCGACCGGACGCGGTGCTCGTGGTGTACCATTGTTATCAGAATTGTTGTTGCCGTTATTTGATTCTTCCCAGCCCGCTGGCGGACGCACATCACGACGATTCATCAGATCATCAATCTGTGGAGCATCGATGGTTTCATACTTCATCAATGCGTCTTTCATGGTGTGAAGAATATCCATATTTTCATTCAGGAGCTGACGAGCACGAGCGTAGTTACGCTCAATCAACAGCTTCACTTCCTGATCGATGATACGTGCAGTTTCATCGGACATATGTTTTGCTTTAGCCACAGAACGACCCAGGAATACTTCACCTTCCTCTTCCGCATACAACAACGGACCGAGTTTTTCAGAGAAGCCCCATTGGGTGACCATGTTACGGGCAATAGACGTTGCTACTTTAATGTCGTTAGACGCGCCGGTAGAAACGTGCTCAGCACCGTAGATAATCTCTTCAGCAAGACGGCCACCGTACAGCGTAGAGATCTGGCTTTCCAGTTTCTGACGGCTGGCACTAATTGCATCGCCTTCTGGCAGGAAGAACGTCACACCCAGCGCACGACCGCGCGGAATGATAGTTACTTTATGCACAGGATCATGCTCTGGAACCAAACGACCAATAATTGCGTGACCCGCTTCGTGGTATGCGGTGGATTCTTTCTGCGCTTCAGTCATCACCATGGAGCGACGTTCCGCACCCATCATGATTTTGTCTTTCGCTTTTTCGAATTCAACCATGGAAACCACACGCTTGTTGCCACGGGCAGCAAACAGAGCAGCTTCGTTCACCAGGTTTGCAAGATCCGCACCGGAGAAGCCTGGAGTTCCACGTGCAATGATTGCCGCATCGATATCTGGAGACAACGGTACACGGCGCATATGCACTTTCAGGATCTGCTCACGACCACGTACATCTGGCAGACCAACAACAACCTGACGGTCAAAACGACCTGGACGCAGCAACGCTGGGTCAAGTACATCTGGACGGTTTGTTGCAGCGATAACGATGATACCTTCGTTGCCTTCAAAGCCATCCATTTCAACCAGCATCTGGTTCAGTGTTTGTTCACGTTCATCGTGACCACCACCCAGACCTGCCCCACGCTGACGGCCGACTGCGTCGATTTCATCGATAAAGATGATGCATGGTGCAGCTTTCTTAGCCTGTTCAAACATGTCACGAACACGGGATGCACCCACGCCCACGAACATTTCAACAAAGTCAGAACCGGAAATAGTAAAGAACGGTACTTTCGCTTCACCCGCAATGGCTTTCGCCAGCAAGGTTTTACCAGTACCCGGAGGGCCGACCATCAGTACGCCTTTCGGGATTTTACCGCCCAGTTTCTGGAAACGGCTTGGCTCACGAAGGTACTCAACCAGCTCAGCAACCTCTTCTTTTGCTTCGTCACAACCAGCAACGTCAGCAAAAGTGGTCTTAATTTGGTCTTCGGTGAGCATACGCGCCTTGCTCTTACCAAACGACATGGCACCTTTGCCACCGCCGCCCTGCATTTGACGCATAAAGAAGATCCAGACCCCAATTAGCAATAGCATTGGGAACCAGGAGATGAAAATAGAAGCCAGCAAGCTTGGCTCTTCAGGCGGTTCGCCTACTACTTTCACATTTTTGGTCAGCAGGTTATCAAGCAGCTTAGGATCGTTAACGGGGATGTAAGTCGTGTATCGGTTACTATCTTTCTTGGTAACTTTGATTTCACGTCCATTGATACTCGCTTCACGAACCTGGTCTTGATTTACTTCAGACAGGAAAGTGGAGTAATCCACCCTACGGCCGTTTGACTCGCTGGGCCCAAAGCTCTGGAACACAGACATCAGCACAACCGCGATGACCAGCCAGAGTATTAGGTTTTTCGCCATGTCACTCAAGGGATTAACCTCATATTACAACTGTGTTAACAAACAGCGTCAGGGTACTATAGTTTTCGCCCAGTCGCTACAATGTACACTTCACGTGAGCGGGCACGAGAAGAGTCCGGCTTACGAACTTTTACGGTCGTAAACAGGGAGCGAATTTCTCGTAGATATTCATCGAAACCTTCGCCCTGAAACACTTTCACTAAAAAACTACCGCCCGGTGCCAGAACATCGCGACACATTTCAAGTGCCAGTTCTACTAAATACATTGCCCGGGGAATATCAACTGCCGGTGTCCCGCTCATATTTGGAGCCATATCTGACATGACAACCTGAACTTTACTGTCACCAACACGATCCAGCAGAGCTTTCACGACTAATTCATCACGAAAATCGCCCTGAAGGAAGTCGACACCAACGATAGGATCCATTGGTAAAAGATCGCAAGCAATGATTCGCCCCTGATTCCCGATTTGAGTCACAACATATTGTGACCAACCTCCGGGAGCAGCACCAAGATCAACAATTGTCATTCCTGGCTTAAAAAGTTTGTCACTTTGCTGTATTTCATCAAGTTTAAACCAGGCACGGGAACGTAACCCTTTTTTCTGCGCCTGAATTACATATTTATCGCTAAAGTGTTCCTGCAGCCAGCGACTAGAGCTGGCAGAACGCTTTTTACCTGTCATCTCAATTTCCAACTTTGTTCATCGTGAGTAGCAGGCTGTAAGAGTTATCAGCACAGCCGATTGGCGATACGAGAGATATGGCGGTAGAATGAACCGTTTTCAATCCCAACGTAAGCAAAAAATACGATGAATCTGAGTACTAAACAAAAACAGCACCTGAAAGGTCTTGCACATCCGCTCAAGCCTGTAGTCATGCTTGGCAATAACGGTTTGACCGAAGGGGTACTGGCCGAGATTGAACAAGCGCTTGAACATCATGAGTTAATCAAGGTGAAAATCGCAACAGAAGATCGCGAAACTAAAACCTTGATTGCGGATGCCATCGTGCGTGAAACCGGCGCCTGTAATGTACAGGTTATCGGCAAAACGCTGGTGCTCTATCGCCCGTCTAAAGAGCGCAAAATTTCTCTGCCAAAATAAGCAGAGAGTGTGCAAAATGCCACGCTCTGTTAGTTGATAAAAGGCCGCGGTGCGGCCTTTTTCCTTTCTTTACAATACGCCACGCTGTAAAAAAGCGTAGCAGATATTATAAATATTCCACTTTTAGTATTTCGAACTCTACATCACCACCCGGTGTGCGGATAACAACAACATCCTCCTGCTCTTTGCCTACGAGGCCACGAGCAATCGGTGAGTTCACAGAAATAAGATTCTGTTTAAAATCAGCTTCATCATCACCCACAATGCGATAAGTCTGCTCTTCGTCGTTATCCAGATTCAAAACTGTAACGCTCGCGCCAAAAATGACACGACCATTATTTGGCATTTTGGTGATATCGATAATCTGAGCGTTGGACAGCTTCGCTTCGATATCCTGGATACGGCCTTCACAAAAACCCTGTTGCTCACGCGCGGCGTGGTACTCAGCATTTTCTTTCAGATCGCCATGTTCACGAGCATCAGCAATCGCAGCAATAATTTGTGGGCGGCGCACAGACTTCAGGAAATCCAGCTCTTCACGTAATCTTTCTGCGCCACGTAGGGTCATCGGAATAGGTTGCATTGTTATACCTCTTCAAAACTTTCCTGTTCAGAACTACCAAATGGCATTCCTGAATCCAGAGCCTGGTTTGCTTTAAATAAGCCAAACCCCTGGCACTAAGCAAAATAAAACTGACCCGGAGCAAAGCACCAGGCCAGGAACGGTTTCCAAATTGACCTGTATTTTACCCTGGAGTTCACTGAGGGTCATCGTTTACTTTGCACTGCGATGCACCGTAGTATGGCGCTACGTTTCCAGGTTGTTACCGCGAGATTATGCGATTTTTTAGATTTGTCATTGGATTGACCAGTGCTGTGGTGTTTACCGTCCAGGCCGCCAACGTTGAAGACTATACTTCCCAGTTGCCAGCTGGCGCGAACCTGGCTTTGATGGTGCAAAAAATTGGTGCGCCTGCCCCATTGATTGACTATCACAGTCAACAGATGGCTCTGCCCGCAAGTACCCAAAAAGTCATCACGGCTCTGGCAGCATTATTACAATTGGGCCCAGATTTCAGGTTTAACACCACGCTTGAAAGTAATGCGCAAGTCAGTAATGGCGTATTGCAAGGTGACCTTATTGCCCGATTTGGTGGTGATCCTACGCTAAAACGTCAGGATATTCGTAATATGGTCGCAGTCCTGAAAAAATCAGGCGTGCAACAAATTCAGGGAAATGTACTGGTCGACACCTCCATATTTGCCAGTCACGACAAAGCGCCTGGCTGGCCGTGGAATGACATGACTCAGTGTTTTAGCGCCCCTCCAGCCGCTGCAATTGTCGACCGAAACTGTTTCTCTGTTTCGCTCTATAGTGCCCCAAAAGCTGATGATTTAGCCTTTATCCGCATCGCTTCCTACTATCCTGTGGTTATGTTCAGCCAGGTTAGAACTCTCGCCAAAGGCTCACCAGATGCACAATATTGTGAACTGGATGTGGTGCCAGGCGACCTGAATCGCTTCACACTTACCGGTTGCATGACGCAACGTGCAGACCCCCTCCCCCTCGCCTTCGCGATACAAGATGGAGCCAGTTATGCGGGAGCGATTTTGAAGGCCGAGCTGAAAGAGGCAGGGATCAGCTATAGCGGAACCTTATTGCGTCAGACGCAATCCAATACCCCTGGAACGGTAATTGCCAGCAAGCAATCTGCACCACTGCACGATTTGCTAAAGGTAATGCTGAAGAAATCAGACAACATGATCGCCGATACTGTTTTTCGAACCATAGGACATAACCGTTTTGGCGTACCAGGGACATGGCGTTCAGGTGCCGACGCAGTACGACAAATCCTGCGACAAAAGGCGGGTGTCGATTTAGGTAATAGTATCGTTGTAGATGGTTCGGGGTTGTCTCGGCATAATCTGATTTCACCCGCTACGATGATGCAGGTGCTGCAATACATCGCCCAGAATGATACTGAGCTTAACTTTATCTCAATGTTACCGCTGGCCGGCTATGACGGCTCACTGCAGTATCGTGCAGGCTTACATCAGGCGGGCGTTGACGGCAAAGTTTCGGCTAAGACAGGCTCACTGCAAGGTGTATATAACCTTGCCGGATTTATCACCACTGCCAGCGGCCAACGTATGGCCTTTGTGCAATATTTGTCAGGCTATGCCGTAGAGCCTGCCGATCAACGTAACCGTCGTATCCCATTAGTGCGCTTTGAAAGTCGTCTCTATAAGGATATCTACCAGAATAATTGAGTTATGAAACTGCTGATTGTTGAAGACGATTTACTGTTACGGGAAGGCCTGGTGCTGGCACTGAACAGCGAGGGTTACGCTCTTGATTGCGCAACGACTGCTGCCGAAGCCGATGCGCTAATAGACAGTGGTGAATACAGCATGATCATCCTCGATCTTGGCCTGCCGGATAAAGACGGCGCGACGCTATTAAGGCAATGGCGTCGCCGCAATATCAGCACGCCAGTGCTAATACTGACCGCACGTGATGCGCTGGAAGACAGAGTTAACGGGCTGGATTCGGGCGCCGATGACTACCTGGTAAAACCTTTTGCGCTCGCCGAGTTACAAGCCCGCACGCGGGCATTGATTCGCCGTTATCAGGGACATAGCGATAACCTTCTTCAGCATGATGATCTGACACTCAACCTGCAAACTCAGCAAGTGCTGCTACAAGACCTGCCTGTTGAAATCACGCCAAAAGAGTTCGCGTTACTCACACGCTTGATGATGCGAATCGGGCAGACGGTTCATCGTGAAACATTACAGCAAGATATCTACAGTTGGCAGGATGACCCAGGCTCAAATACGTTAGAAGTGCATATCCACAATCTTCGACGCAAGCTAGGCAAGGACAGAATAAAAACCGTGCGTGGTGTTGGCTATCGACTGGAGAGCCGAACATGAATAGTATGCGCCAGCGATTAATGATTCTTCTTGCTCTTATTCTTTTGTTTTTCCAGTTAATTAGTGTCATTTGGTTATGGCATGAAAGCCGCGAGCAAATCAGTTTCCTCGTCAGTGAAACGCTTTCTGCCAAGGCACGAAATCAGCATGTAGAGAAAGAGATCCGCGAAGCTATTGCTTCATTGCTGGTTCCTTCTCTGGTGATGATTGGTTTCACATTGTTCTTCTCTTTCTGGGCGATCACCTGGATTACACGTCCATTGAATCGCCTGCGCACCAGCCTTGCTAATCGTTCAGCTGATAACCTTACACCTCTGCCAATGTATTCCGATATGGAGGAGATGGTTGCCGTCACCAATTCACTGAATCAATTGCTGGCAAGGCTTGCTCATACTATTCAGCAGGAACGCTTATTTACAGCAGATGCTGCCCATGAGCTTCGTACGCCGCTTGCCGGCATCCGGTTGCATCTTGAATTGATGGCAAATTCAGGCGTTCAGCAAGCTCCTATGCTGCTGGAGCGAATAGATCAGCTGATGCATACCATAGAACAGTTGCTAATGCTCGCGCGCGCGGGGCAAGCTCTGGCGAGTGGGCATTACGATACCTTGAACTGGCAACGTGACATTATTTCACCGCTCAAAATGGAAATGGATGAAATGGTTGCCTTGCGCGAGCAAACCATTATCTGGGCAAAAGAAAGTGAAAATATGGTGCAAGGAGATGCAGTGCTGCTGCGTCTGATGCTACGTAATCTGCTGGAAAATGCATCCCGTTACAGCCCGACGAAAAGTATTATAACGGTTTCGTTAGACGCTCAGGGGGCTGGCGCAACACTGATGGTTGCTGATCAGGGACCGGGGATAAATGAACAGCACCGCAAGACGATTACCGACCCGTTCCGTCGTATGGATGAACGTTATGGTGGAAGTGGTCTTGGTCTGAATATTGTCCAACGTATTGTGCAGTTACACCATGGAAGGTTAGATTTGGAAAACGGCCCAGAGGGCACTGGTCTGCTGGCACGTTGCTGGATACCTTCGCAAAGCCAATAAAAAAGGCCGGAAAATTCCGGCCCTTCATTAGATAACGTCTTATTTCTGATAGATGATTTCGACACCTTCGTCGTCATCTTCATCCCAGTCGTCATCCCAGTCATCATCTTCTTCTGCTTCTACTGCATCGAGTTGCTGCTGATGATAATCATCCCACATAAACTCGACTTTCTCAGGAGCAACAGGCTGAAGCTCAGCGATTTTCGGGTTAGCAATGATGAAGTCCATTACATCCCAGCACAGCGCATTCACACCTTCGCGATTAACCGCAGAGATGAGGTAGTATTTCTCTTCCCAGCCCATTGCGGTCGCAATTTCTTTTGCACGCGCTTCGGCGTCTTCTTTACTCATCAAATCGCATTTGTTGAAGACCAACCAACGTGGCTTCTCAGCAAGTTTCTCGCTGTATTTCTCCAACTCACCAATGATTACCCGGCCATTTTCAACCGGATCGGATTCGTCAATTGGTGCGATATCGATGAGATGCAACAGCACACGGCAACGCTCAAGGTGTTTCAGGAAGCGGATACCAAGGCCTGCGCCTTCAGCCGCACCTTCAATCAACCCTGGAATATCGGCAACAACAAAGCTCTTCTCGTTATCCATACGGACAACACCAAGGCTTGGGATCAGGGTAGTAAACGGATAATCTGCTACTTTTGGTTTTGCTGCAGAGACAGAACGAATAAAGGTAGATTTGCCCGCATTCGGCAAGCCAAGCATACCAACGTCAGCCAGCAGTAACAGTTCAAGTTGAATATCACGCTTCTCACCTGGGGTACCCATGGTTTTCTGGCGTGGTGTACGGTTTACAGATGACTTGAAACGGGTGTTACCCAAACCGTGCCAGCCGCCTTTAGCAACCATCAGTCGCTGACCATGCTGGGTCATGTCACCCATAGTCTCGCCAGTGCC
Source organism: Buttiauxella noackiae ATCC 51607 (assembly GCF_001654865.1). GTDB lineage: Bacteria > Pseudomonadota > Gammaproteobacteria > Enterobacterales > Enterobacteriaceae > Buttiauxella > Buttiauxella noackiae. The sequence goes on from NZ_LXEO01000047.1 coordinate 142,873, forward strand.
CTGATCGATAACACGCGTCCCTACAGGTACCTTAACGGTAATGTCTTTACCACGTTTACCGGTACAGTCACGGCTCTGGCCATTTTGACCACGTTCAGCGCGGAAAGATTTCTCAAAGCGATAGTCGATAAGAGTATTGAGGTTTTCGTCAGCCTCAAGCCACACATCACCGCCATCACCGCCGTCACCACCGTCCGGGCCACCTCTGGGAATATATTTTTCACGACGGAAGCTAACGCAGCCGTTACCGCCATCACCTGCTACGACCAGGATCGTTGCTTCATCAACAAACTTCATTTCACTTCTCCGTAAATCATTCGCCCGAACGTTGTACTGGAAGAACAGCTTCGGTTTTGCGCCAGCGTCCCCAAAGACGGTGACCAATGGCTGAATACATCGCACCTGCTACCACGACAAACGCACCGCTATAACCGACAAGGTTAAGTAACGGCATGGCGAAGAAATCGGGCCAGGCTAACGCTAATAAATCTGAAAATAGCAAAGTAAACAGCGGAGTTAGCGTAATAATGGCGCTAACCTGTGCCGCCTGCCACCTTGCCATGGCTTCTGCCAGTGCCCCATACCCAACCAGTGTATTCAGGCCACAGAAAACTAAACACGCCAGTTGCCAATTACTGAGTTGGAAGATTTTATCCAACTGAGCTAATGGAAAAAGCGCAAGAGTACATAAAGTGTACAATAAAAAGAGGATCTGTTGCGAGGCCAGCCGGCGTAATAACACCTTCTGCGCCACACCATAGGTGACCCACACTGTCGCCGCCAGAACACCGAAAATCACCCCCAGGGTGTAATCTGTCAGGCGGGTAAAAATTTCTATCAGGCTGGTATTAAAAAACATCACCAACCCGCAAAGTAACATTATGGCCCCGATGACCTGCGTGCCGCGCATTTTCTCTTTTAGCACCACCACACTTGCCACCATCATTCCCACCGGGGAAAGCTGGCCAATGACCTGTGATGCCGTCGGGCTTAAATACTGTAGTGATGAACTAAACAGCAAAAAGTTGCCGAACAAGCCACCCGTTGCAATTGCGAGCAGGCCTAACCAACGAGGCTTTCTGAACAACGCCAACGGAGGCAATTTTCCGCGTATTGCGAGAATGCAACCCAAACCCAGACTTGCCATCAGGAAGCGATAAAAAACAACTGTTGGCGGTTCCATTACCGTCAGCACCTGTTTCATCGCTATTGGCAATGCACCCCAGCAAATTGCTGTTGTAAGCGCCAGGAGAATGCCAATGCCAGCCTGCTGTTTCATGCTTCATTCCCTGCGACTATACCCATAATCCTTCAAGCTGCAGGGGCATTGAGTGCAACTCGAATACTAACGGGTATACCTGACTTTACCGGCCGCAGAATGTAAAAAGCCCCGCAACGTGTTGCGGGGCTTCTATCCGTTACCGGGACGCGAAAAACTTATTCAGCAACGATGCTGATGAACTTACGGTTTTTCGGACCTTTAACTTCGAACTTAACTTTACCGTCAGTCAAAGCGAACAGAGTATGATCTTTGCCGCAACCTACGTTAGTACCAGCGTGGAATTTAGTACCACGTTGACGAACGATAATGCTGCCTGCCAGAACTGCTTCACCGCCGAAACGTTTTACGCCCAGACGTTTAGCTTCGGAATCGCGACCGTTACGAGTAGAGCCGCCAGCCTTTTTATGTGCCATTTAATATGCTCCCCTGTATTAAGCGCTGATGCCGGTGATTTTCACATCAGTGAACCACTGACGATGACCCTGCTGCTTACGGTAGTGTTTACGACGACGAAACTTAACAATCTTAATTTTCTCGCCACGACCATGAGCAACAACTTCAGCTTTGATTACGCCGCCATCGACGAAAGGAACGCCGATTTTGATTTCTTCACCATTAGCGATCATCAGAACTTCTGCGAACTCAACTGCTTCGCCAGTTGCGATGTCCAGCTTTTCCAGGCGAATGGTTTGACCTTCGCTTACTCGGTGTTGTTTACCACCACTTTGGAAAACCGCGTACATATAAAACTCCGCTTTCCGCACGCACCTTACGTATGTTTCAGGTGGCGCTATAAATATTCACAATAGGGCGCGAATATTACGCAAAACGAGAGCCTTTGACAAGCCCTGTCATGAAACAGAGTAGAAAAAAAACGCAACATCACACCAGCCGTTTATCTGCCTCGTTTTTTCAGTACAATCTGTACTACATTATTACTCCTCTACCCTCACGTGATTCCATAAAGACATGTGGTAAACAGGACTTTAAGCCAGACTTTTGCGATGAATTTAGAAAAAATTAACGAGTTAACCGCGCAAGATATGGCGGGAGTCAATGCGGTCATCCTTGAACAGTTGAATTCAGATGTCCAATTGATCAATCAGTTAGGGTACTACATCGTCAGTGGCGGTGGTAAACGTATCCGCCCAATGATTGCTGTTCTTGCGGCTCGCACGCTTGGTTATCAGGGAAGCGCACATATCAATATTGCGGCTCTCATTGAATTTATCCACACCGCGACACTGCTTCATGATGATGTCGTTGATGAGTCAGATATGCGTCGCGGGAAGGCAACTGCTAACGCTGCATTTGGCAATGCCGCTAGTGTATTGGTTGGTGATTTTATTTATACCCGCGCCTTCCAGATGATGACTCAACTAGGCTCGCTCAAGGTTCTGGAAGTGATGTCCGAAGCGGTGAATGTAATTGCCGAGGGTGAAGTTCTGCAATTGATGAATTGTAATGACCCTGATATTACCGAAGAAAGCTATATGCGGGTGATTTACAGCAAAACAGCGCGTTTGTTCGAAGCTGCAGCGCAATGCTCAGGTATTTTAGCTGATGCAACTGCAGAACAAGAACAGGCACTTCAGGATTATGGTCGTTATCTCGGGACTGCTTTCCAGCTTATCGACGATCTTCTTGACTATAGTGCTGACGGCCAAACGCTTGGTAAAAATGTGGGTGATGACTTGAACGAAGGCAAGCCTACTCTCCCTTTACTGCACGCAATGCGTAATGGTAGCGCTGAGCAAGCAAAAATGATTCGTGAAGCTATTGAACAAGGCAACGGGCGTCATTTACTGCAGCCAGTATTAGATGCTATGGCTGCCTGTGGCTCACTGGAATGGACTCAATTACGAGCAGAACAAGAAGCTGACAAAGCTATTTCAGCTCTGAATGTTCTTCCTGAAAGCGAGTACAAAGAAGCTTTAATTGCTCTGGCTCGTATGGCTGTTCAACGCGATCGTTAATCTCTATTTAGTGCGCCCTTCAAAGGCGCACTAAGTTTCCAATAAATTTATTCAATCCCTCAAAATCACTCCCCGCATACCCCTGCATTCATTGGTTTCATTCACTTTGTGCGTGTTAACACAAATTTGAATTTTTACGCCATTTATTGGAGCCTTTTGGATACATGCTGTGCTATAACCGCAATTGAGTAAACCGGTAAATAGAAGCGGTTACAGGGAGAAACATGGAAAGTAACAATACTGACTGGCACCCAGCAGATATCATTGCAGGGCTGCGCAAACGCGGAACATCACTTGCGGCTGAATCACGGAAAGCAGGTTTAAGCTCTTCTACTTTGGCTAATACGTTGACACGACCCTGGCCAAAAGGTGAATTAATCATCGCGCAGGCACTGGAAACTTCACCTTGGGTGATTTGGCCTTCACGCTACTACGATCCGCAAACTCATCAGTTCATTGACCGAACGAGCTTGATGCGGAAAAGATAAAAAAAACCGGGCAAGCCCGGTTTTTTTTCACAACGAATGTTATTCGCCGCTATTACCTTTCACACGTTCAATCTTCGCACCTAACGCCTGAAGTTTATCTTCAATGCGCTCGTAGCCACGATCGATGTGGTAAATACGATCAACCACGGTGGTCCCTTCTGCGATACAACCCGCCAGAACGAGGCTTGCAGAGGCGCGTAAGTCAGTTGCCATCACTTGTGCACCAGACAGCTTCTCAACGCCGTGGCAAATCACTGTATTGCTCTCAATCTCTGCGTGTGCGCCCATACGGATGAGTTCCGGAACGTGCATGAAGCGATTTTCAAAAATCGTTTCAGTGATTACGCCTGTACCTTCCGCCACGAGGTTCAACAAAGTGAACTGAGCTTGCATGTCGGTAGGGAAACCTGGGTGCGGCGCAGTACGGATTGTCACGCCTTTAGGACGTTTACCGTGCATATCGAGGCTCACCCAATCTTCACCGACTTCAACATCGGCACCCGCTTCACGCAGTTTCGCCAGCACCGCATCAAGCGTGTCTGGTTGGGCATTACGGCAAACAATTTTCCCACCAGAAATCGCAGCTGCCACCAGGAAAGTACCGGTTTCGATACGATCTGGCACCACACGATAAACACCACCACCCAGGCGTTCAACACCCTGGATAGTAATGCGATCGGTGCCTGCACCAGTGATTTTCGCACCCAGCGTGTTGAGGAAGTTCGCTGTATCAACGATCTCCGGCTCACGGGCAGCGTTTTCAATGATAGTTGTACCTTCTGCAAGGGTTGCAGCACTCATGATGGTGACAGTGGCGCCTACGCTCACTTTATCCATCACAATATGCGCGCCCTTCAGGCGGCCCTGAACAGAAGCTTTAACGTAGCCTTCTTCCAGTTTGATTTCCGCGCCAAGCTGTTCAAGACCCGTAATGTGTAAATCAACAGGACGTGCGCCAATTGCACAGCCACCAGGTAAAGAGACCTGACCCTGGCCGAAACGTGCGACCAACGGCCCCAGCGCCCAGATAGAAGCACGCATGGTTTTAACCAGATCATAAGGCGCACAAAAGATATTTACTTCACTGGCATCGATCCACACTGAACCGTTACGTTCAACTTTGGTACCCAACTGGCTTAACAGCTTCATTGTGGTATCAATGTCTTTCAGTTTTGGAACGTTTTGAATCTCAACTGGCTCTTCGGCCAACAGCGCTGCGAAGAGGATCGGCAGCGCGGCGTTTTTCGCCCCGGAGATCGTCACTTCACCACTCAGTCGGGTTGGCCCCTGAACTCGAAATTTATCCATTGCAACTGCTCTCTATTAAATTCAAATCGTTACAACCCGCCGTGGCGAATTGCTCAAAAACCATTAAGTTTACGATCGCGATCCCACTCTTGCGGAGTATAGGTCTTGATGGAAACCGCATGGATACGGTTATCAGCAATCAGCTCCATCAATGGCGCATAAACTGTTTGTTGCTTCTTCACGCGACTTAACTCGGCGAATAACTCACCCACCGCAATCACTTGAAAATGGCTGCCATCGCCTGAGACGTGGACTTCCTGGAGGGGCAGTGCGTTCATCAGCACTGTCTGAATTTCATGATTTTCCATGGGATATAATTCGTCGGTTAAGGAAACAAGCCACACATCTTAGAGGAAAGTGGCGTTGGCTTAAATAAGCAAAAAGCCCCTGATCCAATAAGATCAGGGGCAATGATAGTAACGCTATGAAAACATTAGCCTGCAAAAGCAGGAAGGATGTCTTCTGGCAGATTATAAAGTTTGGTCAGCGTCTGTAAGTTCTCACTGGCGCCCTGGAGTTCTATCTCAACATTTTGACGTCTTGCGAAATCCACAAGATGAATCAAAAGCGCTACACCTGAAGTGTCAACGCGCGATAAACCCGAAAGGTTTAACACCTTGATACCTGCCATGATTTGCTCACGCTGGAGCCAGACTGGCCCCACCGTATCGCTATCTAACTCACCCGTGAGGTGCAATGTTGCTGCTTCACGCTGCCAGTTAAGTTCACCAGCCATTACTTTTTGTTTTCCAGTGTAATTGGCAGCTTAGAGATTGATTGCAGTTGAGCCGTCAAACCATCAATCCCTTTGGTACGCAGGATATCGCTCCACTCGTTTTGTTTAGTGGTAATCATGCTTACCCCTTCAGCAATCATGTCGTAAGCCTGCCAGTTACCGGTCTGCGTATTTTTGCGCCACTGGAAATCAAGACGCACAGGTGGACGGCCATTTGGATCAACAATAGTTACGCGAATCGCTATGATAGTGGCATCACCCAGAGGCTGCTCAGGTGCGATTTGATAGGATTGCCCGTTATACATCGCAAGCGCCTGGCCATAGGCCTGTTTCAGATACGCTTCGAACGCTTTGAAGTAGGCATCACGCTGTGCAGGCGTTGCATCTTTATAGTAACGGCCCAGTACCAGCGCACCCGCATATTTTACCTGCACATATGGCAGAAGTTCCTGCCCAACTACATCACGCAAATAGTCCGGATTCTGACGAATCTTAGGCTGCTCGTTTTTCAAGCGATCAAATGTTTTTTGTGCCGCTTCGCCCATCAGTTTGTATGGATTACTTTGATCCGCAGCATTAGCCAAAGGTGCAATAACCAACATTGCAATCATAATAAGTCGTTTAAACATAGAACGTTTCCTCTTAGATTAGTGCGTCGTGCCAGGCTGTGGCGCTGCACTATTATTCTCTGAATCCTGCGCTGAGGAATCCCCTGAGTTCTGATTATCGCTATTACCGCTTTTATACAAGAATTGGCCAATCAGGTCTTCTAGCACCAGAGCTGATTTAGTGTCCTGAATCGTGCCGCCCTCTTTAAGGATAGATGAACCGAGTTCAGGGTCATCAAAACCGAGATTCAGCGCAAGGTACTGCTCACCCAATAAACCTGAAGTACGGATCGCCAACGAACTGGTATCCGGAATATGGTTATAGCGTTCTTCGATATCCAGGGTGACGCGTGGTAAGTAAGTTTTTGGATCAAGAGTAATGTCATCAACACGTCCAATCACTACACCGCCAAGGCGCAGTGGAGAACCCGTTTTCAGGCTGCCGATATTGTCAAAGGTCGCGTAAACCCGGTAAGTTGGTTCACTGCGCAGCGAAGTGACGTTTGCCACTTTAAGACACAAAAAGACAATGGCAGCCAACGCGATAATCAAAAACGCCCCAACCCCAGTTTCAAATTTCTTAGTTTGCATGAACTTAATTCCCAAACATCAGTGCAGTGAGCACAAAATCCAGCCCTAAAACGGCCAATGAAGCGTGCACAACGGTTCGTGTTGTTGCCCGGCTAATCCCTGCGGACGTAGGAATAGCATCGTAGCCATTGAATAACGCAATCCAGGTCACGGTTATCGCAAACACGACGCTCTTGATAACACAGTAAATCAGATCGGTACGCCAGTTAACGGCATCTTGCATGGCTGACCAGAAGAATCCAGAGTCGATTCCCTTCCAGTTCACACCAACCAATGCTCCTCCCCATACCCCTACTGCGACAAAGATAAGCGTCAGTAATGGCAAGGAAATTACACCAGCCCAAAAACGAGGAGAAACGACACGGCGCAAAGGGTCAACCGCCATCATCTCCATACTGGAGAGCTGTTCTGTTGCCTTCATCAGGCCAATTTCTGCAGTCAAAGCCGAACCAGCGCGTCCTGCAAACAGCAGCGCTGCCACTACAGGTCCAAGCTCACGCAATAGCGACAAGGCAACGAGCATCCCCAGGCTTGATTCCGCACTATAAGTCGTCAGAACTAAGTAGCCCTGCAAACCAAGAACCATGCCGATAAACAGACCAGAAACGATGATAATCAGCAGCGACAATACGCCGACGTTATACAGCTGGCGAATCAGTAATGGCGCATGTTTGCGGAATTCCGGTTTACCCACCAGCGCATTAAAAAGCATTATCCCGGCCCGGCCAAATGACGCGCAGGTTTTCAAACCCCGCTCTCCGAACGATGCCAGTGCATTAAAGAGCATGAGTAACTTAACTCCCTGTTTCTGATAATAAGTCATTCCGATAATCCGTTGCCGGATAGCGGAACGGTACTGGTCCATCGGCAATCCCGTCGAGGAATTGACGAACCCGCGGATCACTATTTTCACGCAAGGCCGTTGGAGTTCCTTCAGCGACGATATGCTGATCTGCTGCAATATAGGCGTAATCTGCAATGCTCAGCACTTCAGGCACATCGTGCGAAACCACGATACAGGTAACACCCAATGCGCTGTTTAATTCTGAAATCAGTTTGACCAACACACCCATAGTAATAGGGTCCTGACCAACGAATGGCTCATCAAACATAATCAGGTCGGGTTCGAGTGCGATGGCGCGTGCAAGGGCAGCCCGTCGAGCCATACCGCCAGAGAGTTCATTTGGCATCAGTTTAGCTGCTCCGCGTAATCCCACCGCCTCAAGCTTCATCATTACTGTGCTATGCAGCAACTCCTCCGGCAAACGGCGGTGCTCCCGAAGCGGATATGCCACATTTTCAAAGACATTGAGGTCAGTAAATAACGCACCGGATTGAAACAGCATACTCATACGCTTACGTACATTATAGAGACGCGAGCGCGACATGGCCGGCACGTTTTCACCGTCGAACAGGATTTCACCATTGTCAGGCTGAATCTGACCACCAATCAGGCGCAATAATGTCGTTTTACCAATTCCTGAAGGCCCCATGATGGCAGTAATTTTGCCACGAGGCACGTTCAGGGAAATATTGTCAAAGATGCGCCGACTGCCGCGAGTAAAGCTAACATCGCGAATTTCGACCAGATTCGTCTGCGTCTGGCTCATCATCTTTCCTTTTATCAAGTTCACGCACGAAGTATTGGATAGCAACTCAGTTCCAACCCAACATTTTCACAGAATATTCTCTGCCCTGATTAGCGAAAATTGGCATTTGTTTTACTTTTCTGCCACATAAAGTCAGAATTAAGAATTCATATCATAACCTACAGATCTGTATGCTCTGCCGGTACTTTCACAACACGAGACCGGCGATTATACCTGAATAAAGGATTTTGCATGCTGTTAGCTACAGCTCTGTTAATTATCGGTTTGCTTTTGGTTGTCTACGGGGCAGATCGTTTGGTGTTTGCCGCATCAATACTTTGCCGCAGTTTCGGAGTTCCCCCGCTTCTTATCGGTTTAACCGTAGTCAGCATCGGGACATCATTACCTGAACTTCTCGTGGCAAGCTCTGCTGCTCTAAATGGCCAATTAAATTTAGCGGTGGGAACAGCATTAGGTTCGAATATTACCAATATCTTACTCATTCTCGGCCTCGCGGCACTTTTACATCCATTTACCGTGAATTCCGATATTCTACGCCGTGAATTACCCCTAATGTTAGTCGTCAGTGGCGTGATCGGATGGCTTCTTTTCGACAACCAACTTAGCCGTATTGATGGCGTAATACTGATTACTGTCGCAGTAGCTTATCTGCTGTTTACGATTAAAATAGCTCGCCTTGCTGGACATGAAGGGGCTGACAACCTGACCCGCGAACAGCTGGCAGAGCTTCCTCGTGAAGGGAGCCGTCCTGTTGCATTTTTATGGCTCGCCGTGGCTTTAATCATTATGCCGATGGCCACACGTATGGTTATCGATAACGCCAGCGTACTGGCGCATTACTTTGGCGTAAGCGAGTTAGTGATTGGCCTGACGATTATTGCGGTTGGCACGAGTCTGCCTGAACTTGCAACGACCATTGCAGGTGCGCGTAAAGGCGAAGACGATATTGCGATTGGGAATATTATCGGCTCGAACATTTTCAATATTGTATTGGTATTGGGAATTCCTGCTTTGATTGCACCGGGTGAAATTGACCCGCATGCCTTTGCCCGTGACTATTGGGTCATGTTGGTAGTCAGTACCATTTTTGCATTACTTTGCTGGCGTAAATCACGCTCTATCGGCAAGGCAGCAGGTGCTCTGTTAACATGTAGTTTCTTCGTATGGATTGTGGTGCTGTGGTTTATTGCATCACCTGTCGTAGGGTAAAGCGGAACGGAAATTATGTCACAGATAGAATTACAACCGGGTTTTGACTTTCAGCAAGCAGGTAAAGAAGTACTGAAGATCGAACGTGAAGGCCTGGATCAGCTCGAGCAATACATCAACACAGACTTTTCTGCGGCCTGTGAAAAAATGTTTTATTGCCAGGGCAAAGTCGTTGTCATGGGTATGGGCAAATCTGGTCACATCGGTAAAAAGATGGCGGCAACTTTTGCAAGTACCGGTACGCCTTCGTTTTTCGTTCACCCAGGTGAAGCAAGCCATGGCGACCTCGGCATGGTTAGCACGCAAGATATTGTTATCGCTATTTCTAACTCTGGCGAATCGAACGAAATTCTGGCGCTAATTCCAGTTCTCAAACGATTGCAGGTGCCACTGATTTGTATCACCAGTCGCCCGGAAAGCTCAATGGGCAAAGCGGCCGACGTGCATCTATGTGTCAAGGTTCCCCAGGAGGCTTGCCCTCTGGGACTGGCTCCAACGTCCAGCACCACGGCAACACTTGTGATGGGTGACGCGCTTGCTGTTGCTCTGCTGAAAGCTCGTGGCTTTACTGCAGAAGATTTTGCTCTTTCTCACCCAGGCGGTGCATTGGGACGTAAACTGTTATTACGTGTCAGCGATATTATGCACACTGGTGATGAGATCCCGCATGTCAGTAAAGATGCGTCATTGCGCGATGCATTACTGGAAATAACGCGCAAAAATATGGGTATGACCGTAATCTGTGACTCCCTGATGAAAATTGAAGGGATCTTTACCGATGGTGACTTGCGTCGAGTCTTTGATATGGGCGTTGATCTCCACTCCCTGAATATTGCAGATGTCATGACCGTCGGCGGAATTCGTGTTCGCCCAACGTTATTGGCGGTTGATGCACTGAACTTGATGCAGTCTCGCCATATAACCTCAGTGCTGGTTGCAGATGGCGAGCAACTACTGGGTGTGGTACATATGCATGACATGCTACGCGCAGGCGTGGTTTAACAAAGGATTAGCCTTAATGAGTAACCATGAAGCGTCTCTTGCCACTTGTTATGGGCCGGTAAGCACGCGCGTGATGGAGCAGGCAGCAAATGTGCGCCTGCTTATTTTAGATGTTGACGGAGTAATGTCTGACGGCCTGATTTATATGGGTAATAGCGGCGAAGAGCTGAAAGCATTCAACGTGCGTGATGGCTATGGGATTCGCTGTGTGCTGACTTCTGATATCGAAGTGGCGATTATTACTGGCCGAAAAGCAAAACTTCTTGAAGACAGGTGTGAAACACTTGGCATTACCCATCTTTATCAAGGGCAATCTGACAAGCTGCTGGCTTTTGAGGATCTATTAGATAAGCTCGCCATTCCCGCTGAGCAAGTGGCTTATGTCGGGGATGATTTAATCGACTGGCCTGTAATGGCTAAAGTAGGTTTGAGTGTCGCGGTAGCGGATGCTCATCCTTTACTTATTCCTCGTGCCGACTACGTTACACGTATTGCTGGCGGGCGAGGAGCAGTACGCGAAGTCTGCGATCTCCTTTTACTGGCCCAAGGAAAGCTTGATGAGGCCAAAGGGCTATCTATATGAGTAAGACCAGACGTTGGGTTATCATCCTGCTTTCATTGCTGGCACTGGTATTGATTGGTGTAAATCTGGTCGATAAAGACACTGTTGCGCCACAAACAGTAAACAGTAACGAGCCGACCTATAAAAGTGAACATTCTACGACTCTCGCCTACAGTCCTGAAGGGGCTTTGAATTACCGCCTGGTCGCAGAACATGTTGAATATTTTTCCGATACCGCTATTTCGTGGTTCACCAATCCGGTGATGACACAGTATGACGAAAACAAAGTAGCAACCTGGTCATTACGGGCAGATCGCGCCAAACTGACTAACGATCGGATGCTGTATTTGTACGGGAATGTGGTACTGACAGCTCTGACACCAGATTCACAGCTACGCAAAATTACCACGGACAATGCGCAGGTTAATTTAGTCACTCAGGATGTTGCGTCTGATGACCAGGTAACCTTGTACGGAACCAGCTTTAACTCTACCGGCCTCAAAATGCGTGGAAACTTACGCAGTAAAAATGCCGAGCTGATTGAAAAGGTTAGAACATCCTATGAAATCCAGAATAAACAAACTCAGCCGTAATTTAGTACTGACCAGTACGCTTTTAGCCGCCAGTTTTTCGGCATTTGCGCTGACCGGTGATACCGATCAGCCGATTCATATTGAATCTGACCAACAGTCGCTGGATATGCAAGGCAACGTCGTCACCTTCACCGGCAATGTGATCGTGACACAAGGCAGTATCAAAATTAACGCCGATAAAGTGGTTGTGACCCGCCCTGGCGGTGAGCAAGGTAAAGAAGTGATTGATGGTTATGGTAATCCTGCCACTTTCTATCAGATGCAAGATAGCGGTAAACCCGTTAGCGGCCACTCAGCGACCATGCACTATGAGTTGCAAAACGACTTTGTCGTTCTGACCGGTAACGCTTATCTCGAGCAGGTCGACAGTAATATCAAAGGCGACAAAATTACCTACCTCGTTAAAGAGCAGAAAATGCAGGCCTTTAGCGAAAAAGGTAAACGAGTCACCACGGTTCTGGTCCCTTCTCAATTGCAGAAAAAAGACGGCAAGGCTCCGGTGCCAGCCCCGAAAAAGAGTAACTAATTCGTTATGGCTACTTTAATTGCAAAACACCTCGCCAAAGCCTACAAAGGCCGCCGCGTTGTTGAAGACGTCAGCCTGACCGTTAAATCAGGTGAAATTGTTGGTTTGCTTGGCCCTAACGGTGCAGGCAAAACCACGACTTTTTACATGGTTGTTGGCATTGTTCCGCGTGATGCAGGCAACATCATTATTGATGACGAAGACATCAGTCTGCTGCCGCTTCATGCGCGTGCCCGTCGTGGCATCGGCTATTTACCGCAAGAAGCGTCAATTTTCCGTCGCTTAAGTGTGTTCGATAACTTGATGGCAGTCCTGCAAATTCGTGATGATCTCAGCGCTGAGCAGCGTGAAGACCGCGCGAATGAGTTGATGGAAGAGTTTCACATTGAGCATTTGCGCAACAACCTCGGGCAGTCGCTGTCGGGTGGTGAACGCCGTCGTGTCGAAATTGCCCGAGCTCTGGCCGCAAACCCGAAATTTATTCTGTTGGACGAACCTTTTGCGGGTGTTGACCCAATCTCCGTCATCGACATCAAGCGAATCATCGAACATTTGCGCGACAGCGGGCTTGGTGTGCTGATTACTGACCATAACGTACGCGAAACGTTGGCCGTGTGTGAACGAGCCTATATCGTAAGCCAGGGCCAGTTAATTGCCCATGGCACGCCTGCGGAAATCCTGGAAGATGAGCATGTTAAGCGCGTCTATCTGGGCGAAGAGTTCAGACTCTGATAGGGTAGGAAGTATAATTATTAATACTCAGGGTAATTCGAGTTGCCCACGTTCCTGCAACTCGAAGTATGCTGGGTATATACCTGAGGAAGCTCGCTCTGAATATGAAGCAAGGTTTGCAATTACGGCTTAGCCAACAACTTGCTATGACTCCACAGTTACAGCAGGCAATTCGTCTGTTGCAGCTGTCAACGTTAGAGCTTCAGCAAGAACTCCAGCAAGCACTGGAAAGTAACCCACTGCTTGAGCAAACCGATCTGCATGAAGAAATTGAAACTCAGGAAGTTCGTGAAAACGAAGCGTTAGATACTCGTGAAGCTCTCGAACAAAAAGAGATGCCTGACGAATTGCCGTTAGATACCAGTTGGGATGAAATCTACACCGCAGGTACACCATCAGGAACCGGCACAGATTACATTGACGACGAGTTACCGGTTTATCAGGGGGAAACTACCCAGTCGCTTCAGGATTATCTGATGTGGCAGGTCGATCTTACTCCGTTTTCTGATACCGACACCGCCATTGCGACATCAATCGTTGATGCTGTTGATGAGATGGGCTATCTGACAGTTTCGCTTGATGAAATTCTCGAAAGCATGGGTGATGACGAAATCACCATCGATGAAATAGAAGCGGTACTTAAACGCGTTCAACGATTCGACCCCGTTGGGGTTGCTGCACGCGATCTACGCGATTGCTTGCTGATCCAGCTTTCGCAATTTTCCCGTGAAACACCGTGGCTGACCGAGGCACGACTGATTGTCAGCGATCATCTGGATCTGCTCGCCAATCATGATTTCCGTAGCCTGATGCGCGTCACTCGCTTAAAAGAAGAGGTGCTGAAAGAGGCTATGTGCCTGATTCAGTCTCTTGATCCACGCCCAGGTCAATCGATTCAAACCAGTGAACCCGAATATGTCATTCCCGATATTCTGGTCAAAAAGATTCAGGGGCGCTGGACGGTTGAACTAAATGCCGACAGCATTCCACGCCTTAAAATAAATCAGCAGTACGCTGCGATGGGCACCAATGCCCGTAACGACAGCGACTCGCAATTTATTCGCAGTAACCTGCAAGAAGCGAAGTGGTTGATTAAAAGTCTTGAGAGTCGCAACGATACGCTGCTGCGTGTCAGTCGCTGTATCGTTGAGCAGCAACAAGGTTTTTTTGAACACGGCGAAGAGCATATGAAACCGATGGTTCTTGCTGATATCGCCCAGGTAGTCGAAATGCATGAATCGACTATTTCCCGAGTGACCACGCAAAAATATTTGCACAGTCCACGCGGCATTTTTGAATTGAAGTATTTCTTCTCAAGCCATGTGAATACCGAAGGCGGAGGTGAAGCCTCGTCAACGGCGATTCGGGCACTAGTGAAGAAATTAATTGCGGCAGAAAACCCTGCGAAACCTCTAAGTGATAGCAAGTTAACGACTATGCTATCCGATCAGGGGATCATGGTGGCACGCCGCACTGTTGCGAAGTACCGAGAGTCTTTATCCATACCACCGTCAAATCAGCGTAAACAGCTGGTATGACTTAACCGATAAGGAAGACACTATGCAGCTCAACATTACAGGACATAACGTCGAAATCACTGACGCACTGCGCGATTTTGTGAGTACGAAGTTTGCCAAACTGGAGCAGTACTTCGAAAGAATTAACCAAGTCTACATTGTGTTAAAAGTGGAAAAAGTCACGCATATTGCCGATGCGACGCTTCATGTGAATGGTGGTGAAATCCATGCAAGCTCTGATGGCCAGGATATGTATGCGGCAATTGATGGCTTAATTGATAAACTGGCGCGCCAGTTAACCAAACATAAAGATAAACTAAAACAACACTGATAATCCGGGCAACTGTTTTGGCATATACCCGTTAGCATTCGAGTTGCAGGTAGGCGGCAAGGGAGCTAATCCCCAGGGGCTTACTTTAGTAAGTGACTGGCGTTAGTGAGTGAAGCCAACACCCCTGCTGGTTGAAGGATGATGGGTATAGACGGCTCGTTACTTAACGGGCCGTTAGCATAACAGGAGGCTTAGGTGAACTTATGATGAACAACGATTCTGCTCTACAACTAAGTAATGTCCTGAACAAGGAATGTACTCGTACCAACGTACATTGCCAAAGTAAAAAACGTGCACTGGAAATCATCAGTGAGCTGGCCGCAAAGCAACTCGGCCTGCCGCCACAAGTGGTTTTTGAAGCCGTGCTAACGCGCGAACGTATGGGGAGTACAGGTATCGGTAACGGTATCGCGATTCCTCATGGGAAACTGGAAGAAGATACCACTCGCGCGGTTGGGGTGTTTATTAAACTGGAAACCCCTATTGCATTCGATGCGATTGATAACCAGCCAGTGGACTTGATGTTTGCGCTCCTTGTACCGGCCGATCAAACAAAAACGCATTTGCACACTTTATCTCTGGTAGCAAAGCGTCTGGCAGACAAAACAATTTGTCGACGCCTGCGTTCTGCGCAAAGCGATGAAGAGCTTTATCAGATCATTACCGACACAGAAAATGGTAGTGAAAGTGAATAATCTGGCTGTGGATATGTTGACGCCACAGCAAGAGAAGTTGGGGGGAGTGAAAAAATGGTGCTGATGATCGTCAGCGGCCGCTCTGGTTCAGGGAAGTCTGTAGCCTTGCGTGCACTAGAAGATATGGGATTCTACTGCGTAGATAATTTACCAGTGGTGTTGTTACCTGATCTTGCCAAAACTCTCGCAGAGCGAAAAATTTCTGCGGCAGTGAGCATCGACGTGCGTAACATGCCGGAAAACCCGGAAATTTTTGAACAGGCGATGAGTAATCTGCCTGACTCATTCTCGCCACAATTGTTATTCCTCGATGCCGATCGTAACACGCTGATCCGTCGATACAGCGACACGCGTCGATTGCATCCACTTTCTAGCAAAAACCTTTCGCTAGAAAGTGCTATTGATGAAGAAAGTGACCTGCTTGAGCCACTGAAATCCAGAGCTGATCTGATTATCGACACCTCTGAAATGTCAGTGCATGAACTTGCGGAAATGTTGCGTACTCGCCTGCTCGGCAAGCGTGAGCGCGAATTGACTATGGTGTTCGAGTCCTTCGGCTTTAAACACGGTATTCCAATCGATGCTGACTACGTGTTCGACGTGCGCTTCCTGCCAAATCCGCACTGGGATCCTAAGCTCCGTCCTATGACCGGTCTCGACAGACCCGTCGCTGCGTTCCTTGACCGTCACACCGAAGTGCACAACTTTATCTACCAGACGCGCAGCTATCTTGAGCAATGGTTACCAATGCTGGAAACCAACAACCGCAGCTATTTGACTGTGGCAATTGGTTGTACAGGCGGTAAACACCGTTCAGTTTATATTGCTGAACAGCTGGCAGACTATTTCCGTTCGCGCGGCAAAAATGTGCAATCCCGTCACCGTACGTTGGAAAAACGCAAAACATGACCGTAAAACAGACCGTTGAGATCACTAACAAACTGGGCATGCATGCGCGCCCAGCAATGAAGCTGTTCGAGCTGGTACAAAGCTTTGATGCCGAGGTGATGCTGCGTAACGAGGCAGGCACGGAGGCGGAAGCCAACAGCGTGATTGCATTGCTGATGCTGGATTCCGCTAAAGGTGGACACATCGAAATTGAAGTTACTGGGCCTGAAGAAGAGCAAGCCTTGAATGCGGTTATCGCCCTTTTTAATTCGGGTTTTGACGAAGACTAATTCACTTCAGCTCATTTTGCGCCATGAATGACTCACCGCCCAGCTGGCGCATTTGGCGCAGTATCCATTGCTGCCGTTGGCGTACATAGCCAGAAGGTGCATTCGCTTTAAAGCGAATCGGATTGGGCAATACAGCAGCCAGCAACGCCGCTTCTGATGCCGTCAGACGGCTTGCCGGTTTGTGAAAATAGCGCTGTGAAGCAGTTTCCACGCCAAAAATCCCTTCGCCAAATTCCGCGACATTTAGATAAACCGTGAGAATGCGGCGTTTAGTCCAGACGACTTCCATCCCCAACGTTAACCCAGCCTCAAGACCTTTGCGGACATAGCTACGTCCATCCCACAAAAACAAATTCTTGGCAGTTTGCTGAGAAAGTGTCGATGCGCCGCGAACGCGATTTTCATTACGTTCATTATGGGCAATGGCCTTTTCGATAGCCGTAACGTCAAATCCCCAGTGGTCCGGGAATTTCTGGTCTTCTGCAGCAATAACTGCAAGCCCCATCAGCGGTGAAATCTCATCCATACTCACCCAATCCGAGTGAGCAACGTAACCAAAATCACCACTAAACCAGGCACTGAGTTGCCTCTCTGCCATGACGGCTGAAAACGGCACGGGTAAAAAACTAAACAGAAGAATCCCTGCCAACCAGATTCCGGCTAAAGCAAATACTCCGCGCAACAGCCAGCGCTTCAAGGTACCCAAGAGCGCAACTCGCCCTTTCTTCATGCAGTCATATCCACAACGCGAGCGACCAGTTTTTCGATGCCCAATGCGGCTTCATCAATACGTGTCGCCAACATATAAGCTGGCGTGGTCACCACTTTTTGCTCTTCATCAACCACGATATCATCGACCGGGCAAGGGACATGCTCTGCCCCCATCTCTTCAACTATTTCTGCGGTGTCGATATCCGTACCAATGGTCAAACGCACTGGTACATCAAGAATCTTTGGCAACATCACAGGAGCAATACAGATAAAACCAAGAGGCTTACCCTGCGCATGGCAATCCCTGGCAAGGCGGCGTAAATCGCCGTCAATCTGACACTCACTGCCTTTACTGGCAAAATCACACAAATTCTTTGCCGCACCAAAGCCACCAGGCACAATCAGCGCATCCAGTTCGTTAGCATCGGCCTGTGCCAGGGGAGTAATGGCTCCACGCGTAATTCGAGCTGCTTCGACCAGTACATTACGATGCTCAATAGACTTATTATTAGTCAGGTGATTAATAACATCTGCTTGAGGTTTATCAGGTGCAAAACAAACGGCTTCAGCACCAGCGCGAGCAATTGCCAACAGCGTAATAACAGCCTCTTGAATCTCGCTGCCGTCGTAAACCCCACTGCCACTAAGCACTACACCAATCTTCTTCATTCGGCCATTCCTATTGATCATGCGATAATTATCATCAGTGATTATGATTTGATCGCTATGCTTCACACATTTTACTGATTCACGTAACAAATCATTTAAGATTTGCTATCTTAATGCCTGAGCAGCATACGAGATTATCGGCTGCGCCGACTGGATAAAAACTTATAACTTACGGCGCAACCGGGCTTTTCCCTGGTGTTGGCGCAGAATTCGCGCACCCCGGTTTATCCGGGGTCATTTTTTGGGGGCGTTCGCAACCCAAGCCTTCAGAACCTCAACATCGTGTTGCCATTCCTGCTTCAATTCTTCAATCCACTCACCAACATTTTCTGACCAGGCAGGTAAGTCCGGCGACTGAATTTGCTGAGCAACTTGCTGCAAATGGCGCAACCCAATAGAACCCGCAGCCCCCTTAATTTTATGGCCCTCTTCCACCACACCTTTCTGGTCGCGGGCAGTCATATTGGAATCCAGCACACTCAGATAACCCGGCATCATTTTTTCAAACATCGCCAATCCATCAGTAATCAGCTTTGGTCCTACTAAGTCCATGTACTGCTCAAGCATCGGAATATCGAGCAAGGCTTGTTGCTTTTCACTGTTAACTTGAGACATTGGAGACTCCTTTTCAGACTCTGACTTTTGGTTGTCCCAGAATTTTTGGATCATCGCCATCAACGCCGGGACTGCGAGTGGTTTGCTGAGCACATCATCCATGCCAGCATCCAGATACTCTTTTTTATCTTTCAATACGTTGGCCGTCAATGCTACTAAAGGCGGTAAATCTTCGCGGGCATAATTCGTCGTCAATTGTCGAGAGATATCCAGCCCGGTCATATCCGGTAACTGGATGTCCAGTAACACCAGGTCGTATTCTCCCGGAGTGAATTTCTCCAGCGCCTCTTTACCAGTCATCGCAACATCTACGCTGTTGCCGAGCTTCTCAAGCACCGAGCGTGCGACAATTACATTGAGCTCAATGTCTTCCACCAGCAAAACGTGCAACGCTGGCAACGGCATTTCGTCATCTTCGAGGGTATCTTCAACTTCATCCGCCACACGCGGCGCCTGAATCGTCAGGGTAAACAGAGAGCCTTCACCTGGCTTACTGCTAACGGTAATATCGCCTCCCATGCTCTTAGCCAGACGACGCGATACCGCCAGACCAATCCCCGTACCGGTTGCTGGTTTACCACCGTGGATATCCTTCACCTGATAATACATGGCGAAGATTTTGTCCTGCTCATCCTGCGGGATGCCAATCCCGGAATCCTGCACTTCAAAGCGCAGCGTATTTTCTTCGTCATAACGCACACGAACCGCCACCAGCCCACCTTTCGGCGTGAACTTCACCGCATTGCTAATCAGGTTCCAGAGAATCTGGCGCAAACGCGTACCGTCCGTCACCACTTTATGTGGTAACGGCAAGGTTGGGTTCATTTCGAGCGTCAACCCTTTTTGCTGTGCCTGTAAGCCCGAAAGATTTTCCAGATCAGCAAGGAAACTGGTGAAATCAATCGGTTGGTTATCAAGCTGAACCTTACGGCGCTCGAGTTTATCCATATCAATGATATCGTTGAAAATATTTCCAAGAGTAATCGCCGAAACATGAATAGTCTTGAGATAATTTGTTTGTTCAGGATTCAGCTCGGTATCAAGCAGAATACGGCTTAAACCGACTATACCGTTCAATGGTGTACGTAGTTCATGGCTGATAGTAGAAATGAAGGTAGTTTTGTCACGGCTGGCGCGCTCGAGCGCATCCTGATAACGCTTACGCTCGGTAATATCGCGACCAAAGCCCATCAAGCCATGGCGTTTACCGACGCGGTCGTAATAAGGCACTTTACGGATTTCAAAGCAGGCTTTACGCCCATCAGGGTAATCCAGCCATTGTTCGTAGGTGAGGGAAACATTATGACGGAATACTTTCTCGTCGGTTTCAATAACCTTCTGCGCCGCCTCTGGCGAGTAGACATCTTCTGGTTTCAGGCTGATCAGTTGCTTTTCACTTTTACCCGTCAGCAGTTCCATCGCGCGGTTACAACCGGAAAACTCTTTGTCTTCGTTACGATAAAAAACAAGGTCAGGAGATGCATCGAGGAATGAGCGTAAGAACGACGATTGCTGTTCGAGCTGTAGCTGCGTCTCTTCACGCTCCTGCATCTCGACTTTAAGCTGCTCCAGCATCGTCTGGCGTTCATCTTCTGCTTTAACGCGATCGGCTATTTCCTGATTCAATTGAGCAATATTGTCTTTGAGCTGCACATTGAGTTTTAAATCTCTTTCGCGCATCTCCTCGAGTTTTTGCACAAGCTTTGAAAGCCGCTGGCGCGACTCCTCAAGTTGCTCAACCACCACAGAAAGGAAATAGACGGCCCAGGGGGTAATTAACAGGCCAAAAAAGATGGAACGGACAACATCAATACTTTCAACCTGGCCGCGTAATAACATCGTCACGGCCATTTGCACCATGATAGCCAACACCACCAGGGCTGAGGCCAATAACAAAGAGAAGCGCACTAATCCGAGCTTCACCATCAAATCAACGTAATATTGCGCCAGTAACCGGATTTGCTTCATGGAACGTTTCCCTCGTCATCAATCAGCTAAATATACCGCACGCTTAGGGATTACAACAGAATTGCCGGGCTCCATGGAGTACCTATCGCCGAACCTTGTGTGCCATGTTCAGTCAGATATTTATCGATAGCCCCCATCCCGGCCCAACGATTCTCACACCACAATGGTGCCAGTAGGGTTGGCCGCCGCGCGTTGGCAGAAATTCGGTGGAATACGATATCAAGAGGAGTGTGGCGAATCATCTCCCCGGCAGTTGTCGCATACTCTTCTAATTCAATAGCCTGCAAGCGCCCCGCCAGCCAACTTTTGGCCATCGTGCTACCGCTAACGATATGCAACGGGTGGAGTTTGATGCCGTCCACGCCTGTCTCAACGACTTTTTCCAGCGTTTCTATGGAGTGTGACTTCGTTTCACCAGGCAAGCCGACAATAAGATGACTGCAAACTTTCAACCCACGTGCTCGTGCTCGACGTGTAGTTTCCTGATAACAGGCAAAATCATGCCCACGATTAATACGATGCAATGTTTTGTCATGAGCCGTCTGCAAACCTAACTCCAGCCAAACTTCGTAGCCTTTATCGTGATATTCACTTAACAGATCCAGCACACTGTCTGGCACACAATCTGGGCGCGTCCCAACGCATAATCCAACGATGCTAGCCTGACTCACCGCTTGCTGATACATCGAACGCAATACCTGCACTTCCGCCCATGTACTGGTGTAAGCCTGGAAATACGCGAGATAGTGCTGCGCGCGGTTCACTAACTGTGATTGGCGTTCGAGTTGATCGGCGATGGAGTGACTTTGTTGGGTTTCATCAGCAAAAGAGGCAACATTGCAAAAAGTACACCCCCCACGCCCGATGGTGCCGTCACGGTTTGGGCAACTGAAACCGCCATGTAGCACGAGTTTATGGACCTTATGGCCATAACGTCGCTGAAGATCGCCACCAAACATATTGACTAATTTTTGTAACTGCATAATCTGATGGGCCGCCCTGTAAAAGGGACGTAGCCTGCCACTATCTGCCCAATTTAGCGATGACCTGGATCAATCGCTTTGGCGCAGCTTTACCTTCTGCATAACAATGCAAAATTAGTGCAAGTTTACGCACGCAAAAGATGATTACTTTTCCTTATACTGACCTCCTATTTTTAAAGAATATGTGACCTTGCGAAAAACAGTGTCATACAACACGCCAGCGCGCATTGATAGCACAAGATCCTGCCAACTTAGACATTGCCAGCACGGTCTGGAATTTTGCAGCCCGCCAGATAGTGAGAGAGATCACAATACCCAAGCGATTCCCCTGCCGCTTAAATACGATAAAAATGATAATAAAATGTTTATATTCATGATGTTAAATGACATTTAGCACATAATCGTATAAATAAGAATGCCATTTGACCTGTGTGCGCTTTCCCGATAACTTGGAAATCCGCTGGAAGCTTTCTGGGTGGGTTCTGTGCCCATCATATTTATGCAGTAATTTAGATTCCCTCTAAAGCAAGTCCTCAATACTTGTGAAACCGGATGCGTCAGACATCAAGAGGGCGACACACGCGGTAAGCGTAGATTCGCAAACCCCGTCGCCATGCCCTTGCTGCGTCTGGACGCAAACGGTATCGGGAATCACGTAGAGCCTGGGGAGGTTCACTGATATGTTGTACGATAAATCCCTTGAGAAGGATAACTGTGGTTTCGGCCTGATCGCCCACATAGAAGGCGAACCTAGCCACAAGGTAGTGCGTACTGCTATTCACGCACTGGCCCGAATGCAGCACCGTGGAGCAATCCTCGCCGATGGTAAAACCGGTGATGGTTGTGGACTGCTGTTGCAAAAACCTGACCGTTTCTTCCGAATCGTTGCGGAAGAACGTGGTTGGCGTTTGGCAAAAAATTATGCGGTAGGCATGATTTTCTTAAACAAAGACGACGCGCTGGCAAGTGCAAGCCGCCGCATCGTTGAAGAAGAGTTGCAAAACGAGACCCTGTCGATTGTAGGATGGCGCGAAGTGCCAACCAATGAAGACGTACTCGGTGAAATCGCCCTCTCCTCAAAACCTCGCATCGAACAAATTTTTGTTAATGCTCCGGCTGGCTGGCGCCCACGTGATATGGAACGTCGCCTGTTTATCGCCCGTCGCCGCATTGAGAAACGCATCCAGGATAAAGACTTTTACGTTTGTAGTCTCTCCAACCTGGTTAACATCTATAAAGGTCTATGTATGCCGGCAGACTTGCCGCGCTTTTACCTGGACCTGGCGGACTTGCGCCTGGAATCAGCTATTTGCCTGTTCCACCAGCGTTTCTCCACCAACACCGTGCCACGCTGGCCGCTGGCTCAGCCATTCCGCTACCTGGCGCACAACGGTGAAATCAACACCATCACCGGTAACCGCCAATGGGCTCGCGCCCGTACCTACAAGTTCCAGACTCCGTTGATCCCGGACTTGCATGATGCTGCGCCATTCGTGAACGAAACCGGTTCCGACTCAAGCTCCATGGATAACATGCTTGAACTGCTGTTAGCTGGCGGGATGGATATTGTTCGCGCCATGCGTTTGCTGGTTCCACCAGCCTGGCAGAACAACCCGAACATGGACCCAGAGCTGCGTGCCTTCTTCGACTTTAACTCCATGCATATGGAGCCATGGGATGGTCCAGCAGGAATCGTGATGTCCGACGGGCGTTACGCTGCCTGTAATCTCGACCGTAACGGTCTGCGCCCGGCGCGCTACGTCATCACTAAAGATAAGCTGATCACTTGTGCTTCTGAAGTTGGGATCTGGGATTACCAGCCTGACGAAGTCATCGAGAAAGGACGTGTCGGCCCTGGCGAGCTGATGGTTATCGATACACGTATTGGCCGAATTCTGCATTCAGCTGAAACCGATGCCGATTTGAAGAGCCGCCACCCGTATAAAGAGTGGATGGAAAACAACGTCCGTCGCCTGGTGCCGTTTGAAGATTTACCAGACGAAGAAGTTGGCTCCCGTGAAATGGATGACGATACCCTCGCAAGCTTCCAGAAACAGTTTAACTACAGCGTAGAAGAGCTGGATTCTGTGATTCGTGTGCTGGGTGAAAATGGCCAGGAAGCGGTCGGTTCAATGGGTGACGATACCCCGTTTGCCGTGCTCTCCAGCCAGCCACGCATCATTTACGATTACTTCCGCCAGCAATTTGCGCAGGTAACTAACCCGCCAATCGACCCGCTGCGTGAAGCGCACGTAATGTCTCTGGCAACCAGCATTGGCCGTGAAATGAACGTCTTCTGTGAAGCAGAAGGCCAGGCGCACCGCCTGAGCTTCAAATCGCCAATTTTGCTGTGGTCTGATTTCCAGCAGCTCACTTCACTTGAAGAACAGCATTACCGTGCCGATACGCTGGACATCACCTACGATGCCTCCGCTCAGTCGCTGCACGAAACTGTAAATGCTCTGTGCGACGAAGCGGAACGTATGGTTCGCAACGGCACAGTGCTGTTGGTACTGTCTGACCGTAACATTGCGAAAGATCGCCTTCCGGTTCCGGCTCCAATGGCGGTTGGTGCGATACAGACTCGACTGGTCGAGAAAAATCTGCGTTGCGATGCGAACATTATTGTCGAAACAGCAAGTGCGCGTGACCCACACCACTTCGCAGTTCTGCTCGGTTTTGGTGCGACGGCAATCTATCCATACCTCGCTTACGAAACTCTGGCGAAGCTGGTCGACAACAGTGCTATCGAAAAACCGTACCGTGAAGTGATGCAGAATTACCGCAACGGCATCAACAAGGGTCTGTACAAGATCATGTCCAAAATGGGCATCTCGACTATTGCCTCTTACCGTTGCTCGAAACTGTTTGAAGCAGTTGGCCTGCATAAAGAAGTTTCTGAGCTGTGCTTCCAGGGCGTTGTCAGCCGTATTGGTGGTGCAGGATTTAACGATTTCCAACAAGACTTGTTGAACCTGTCTAAGCGCGCATGGCTCGCTCGCAAGCCGCTAGACCAGGGTGGGCAATTGAAATACGTTCACGGTGGCGAATATCACGCTTACAACCCTGACGTGGTTCAGACGCTGCAAAAAGCCGTCAACAGTGGCGAATACAAAGATTATCAAGAGTACGCGAAGCTTGTAAACGAGCGTCCGGTGGCAACACTGCGCGATATGCTTGCTCTGAACCCGCAAGATGAAACAGTCAAGATTGAAGATGTTGAGCCTGCCACTGAGCTGTATAAACGTTTCGATACTGCTGCGATGTCTATCGGTGCATTAAGCCCGGAAGCACACGAATCGCTGGCAGAAGCGATGAACAGCATCGGTGGGAACTCCAACTCTGGTGAAGGTGGCGAAGACCCTGCACGT
This sequence comes from Buttiauxella noackiae ATCC 51607, assembly GCF_001654865.1. Taxonomy (GTDB): domain Bacteria; phylum Pseudomonadota; class Gammaproteobacteria; order Enterobacterales; family Enterobacteriaceae; genus Buttiauxella; species Buttiauxella noackiae. The sequence continues at coordinate 168,134 of NZ_LXEO01000047.1, forward strand.
TACGGCACCAATAAAGTGTCCCGTATCAAACAGGTGGCTTCCGGCCGTTTCGGCGTGACGCCAGCTTACCTGGTGAACGCTGATGTTATCCAGATTAAAGTTGCTCAGGGCGCGAAACCTGGTGAAGGCGGTCAGTTGCCAGGTGATAAGGTCACGCCATATATCGCAAAACTGCGTTATTCCGTACCTGGTGTGACGCTGATTTCACCACCACCGCACCACGATATTTACTCTATCGAAGATTTGGCGCAGCTGATTTTCGACCTGAAACAGGTCAATCCTAAAGCGATGATCTCCGTCAAACTGGTTTCCGAACCAGGTGTTGGCACCATCGCAACGGGTGTGGCAAAAGCTTATGCCGATCTGATTACTATCGCCGGATACGACGGTGGTACAGGTGCAAGCCCATTGTCATCAGTGAAATATGCTGGCTGCCCATGGGAACTGGGTCTGGTAGAAACACAACAGGCACTGGTTGCCAACGGCCTGCGTCATAAAATTCGTCTGCAAGTTGATGGCGGTCTGAAAACAGGCTTAGACATCATTAAAGCGGCAATTCTTGGCGCAGAAAGCTTTGGTTTCGGCACAGGTCCAATGGTTGCATTAGGTTGTAAATACCTGCGTATTTGCCACCTGAATAACTGCGCAACCGGTGTTGCAACTCAGGATGAAAAACTGCGTAAAAACCACTATCACGGCCTGCCATTCAAAGTGACAAACTACTTTGAATTCATTGCCCGTGAAACGCGTGAGTTGATGGCACAGTTGGGCGTGAAGCGCCTGGTTGACTTGATTGGTCGTACTGACTTGCTCAAAGAGCTGGACGGTTTCACTGCCAAACAACAAAACCTCGATCTGTCGAATCTGCTGAAAACAGCCGAGCCAATGCCGGGCAAAGCGGTCTACTGGACAGAAACAAACCCACCATTTGATAAAGGTGATCTGAACGCTCAACTGCTCGCTCAGGCGAAGCAGTATGTGGATGACAAGCAGAGCAAAACGTTCTGGTTTGATATCCGCAACACTGACCGTTCAGTGGGTGCCACATTGTCTGGTTATATTGCACAGCACAATGGTGACCAGGGGCTTGCAGCCGATCCGATTAAAGCGCATTTCAGCGGTACTGCCGGGCAAAGCTTTGGGGTATGGAACGCCGGTGGCGTAGAGTTACACCTCACTGGCGATGCCAACGACTATGTCGGCAAAGGTATGGCTGGCGGTTTGATTTCGTTGCGTCCTCCGGTAGGTTCATTCTTCCGTAGCCACGAAGCAACCATCATAGGCAACACCTGCTTGTACGGTGCAACAGGCGGCAAACTTTATGCTGCAGGCCGTGCGGGTGAACGTTTCGCTGTGCGTAACTCCGGTGCAATTACCGTTGTAGAAGGCATTGGCGATAACGGTTGTGAATACATGACTGGCGGTATTGTCTGTGTCATCGGCAAGACGGGCGTGAACTTTGGTGCAGGTATGACCGGTGGTTTCGCTTACGTGCTTGATGAAGATGGTGATTTCCGTAAACGCGTTAACCCTGAGTTGGTTGAACTACTCAACGTTGATGAGCTGGCCATTCATGAAGAACACCTGCGCGGGATGATTACCGAGCATGTGCAACTGACGGGTTCCCAGCGCGGCGAAGAAATTCTGGCAAATTGGCCGGAATTTGCCTCGAAATTCACGTTGGTTAAACCGAAGTCCAGTGATGTTAAAGCATTGTTGGGTCACCGCAGTCGTTCCGCAGCTGAGCTGCGGGTGCAGGCGCAGTAAGAGGTCACGATGAGTCAAAACGTTTATCAATTTATCGACTTACAGCGCGTTGATCCGCCAAAGAAACCGCTCAAGATCCGTAAAATTGAATTTGTGGAAATTTACGAGCCGTTCTCAGAAGGCCAGGCCAAAGCACAGGCAGACCGCTGCCTGTCTTGCGGCAACCCATACTGCGAATGGAAATGCCCGGTTCATAACTACATTCCAAACTGGTTGAAGCTGGCCAACGAAGGGCGAATTATCGAAGCGGCTGAATTGTCTCACCAGACGAACAGCCTGCCGGAAGTGTGCGGCCGCGTTTGCCCACAGGATCGTCTGTGTGAAGGTTCTTGTACCCTCAATGACGAGTTTGGTGCCGTCACCATCGGTAACATCGAGCGCTATATCAACGATAAAGCGATTGAGATGGGCTGGAAACCTGACCTGACCGGCGTGAAGCAAACCGGCAAACGCGTGGCGATTATCGGTGCTGGCCCTGCGGGGCTGGCGTGTGCTGATGTGCTGGCGCGTAACGGCGTTAAAGCGGTGGTTTATGACCGTCATCCAGAAATCGGCGGCCTGCTGACCTTCGGTATTCCAGCGTTCAAACTGGAAAAAGAAGTGATGACTAAACGCCGCGAAATCTTCAGCGGTATGGGTATCGAGTTCAAACTGAACACCGAAGTGGGCCGCGATGTACACATCGACGACCTGCTCAAAGAGTTCGATTCCGTCTTCCTGGGCGTGGGCACTTACCAGTCCATGCGCGGTGGTTTAGAAAATGAAGATGCCACAGGCGTGTTCGACGCCCTGCCGTTCCTCATTGCTAACACCAAAAAGATTATGGGCTTTGATGATTCGCCAGAAGAGCCATATGTGAACATGGAAGGCAAACGTGTTGTGGTACTTGGCGGTGGTGATACCGCGATGGACTGCGTGCGTTCATCGATTCGTCAGGGCGCAACACACGTAATCTGTGCTTATCGTCGTGACGAAGAGAACATGCCGGGCTCTAAGCGCGAAGTGAAAAATGCGCGCGAAGAGGGTGTGGAGTTCCAGTTCAACGTGCAGCCGCTGGGCGTAGAAGTGAATGGTAATGGCCGCGTGTCGGGTGTGAAAGTGGCTCGTACTGAGCTGGGCGCACCGGATGCCAATGGCCGTCGTCGTCCAGAAATCGTTGCCGGTTCCGAGCATGTTGTCCCTGCCGATGCGGTGATTATGGCGTTTGGTTTCCGTCCACATGCTATGCAGTGGCTGGAAAAACACAGCGTTGAGTTGGACAGCCAGGGGCGCATTCTGGCTCCGGAAGGCAGCGATAATCCGTTCCAGACCAGCAACCCGAAAATCTTTGCTGGCGGTGACGCCGTTCGTGGTTCTGATCTGGTGGTCACAGCAATTGCTGAAGGCCGTAAAGCGGCTGACGGGATCCTGAACTTCCTCGAAGTTTAATTTGTCTGTCAGGGAGCAATTCGCTTACCTGACTTATCAATACGAAAAGCCCGGTGATTTTCATATCACCGGGCTTTTTTTGTTTTATCAGACTGCTTTATTTCGCTGCTTTATGCATCATCGGTCCCTTAATAGCCCCTTTTTTAACAGCACCAGCCCCACTAAGCGGCTTACCATCTATAGCATCGTGAGTCCGTACTGCTTCAGGGTGAATCCAGCGCTGAATCCGTGATGGCATATCCAGGCCAATCAGCAGAATGACTACAAAGGTTAGGCTAAACGAAAGCGAAGCAAGTGCAGTACCTAAATCAAGACGCTGAGCGATAGTCGCACCAATGATCGGAGCCAATGCACCACCCAGCGCACCGACGTTATAGGTAAAGCCCAGACCCGCAGCACGTTGTTCCGTATCGAAATAACCGCCAATCAATTTTGGTAAAATCCCTGCGATCCCTTGCCCCAACATCTGCTGTAAGAACAACAGCAGACCCAGCCCCCAAATGTTACCGCCACCGATGGCAAATACCGGGATAATCAATAATTGCGAGGCCAGGAGACTGCAGACATAAGCTTTGCGCGTACCTAACCAATCACCGAGGAAACCACCTACACAGCAACCAACTGCAGCACCAAAACCGCTAAAGAACAGGATATGTGCAACGGTTTTTGGGTCGTAGGCCAGCTCAGTTTTCAGATATGTTGGTAACAGTGCCTGAATAGGCCATGAATAAAGGAAGGCAAAGAACACCACGACCATCAGGGTGACACCCGTTGGCCAGCGCTTACCACTGCTTTGCACCATAAAGCTGATGAACACCGCCGCACATATCAAACCCAGCGCAGCAATAATTACCGCATTGCCAAGGTTACCGGCAAAACAGAAATAAAGCGCCGTTGCGACGACAACCGTGAGACCAATATTGATAAAACGATGTTCTCCACGATACAAAATATCCACCATGGTTTTGGTTGGTTTTGTATCAGCAAACTTCTCTTTCCAGTCTTCTGCTTCCGGAATATTTTTACGCAGCCAGAGCGCAAAAATAATAGGCAAAATGCCGATGAAGAACAGCGCACGCCAGCCCCATGCCGGCACTACAACGCTATATACTTGAGCTGCAATCACCGCTCCTACAGAGAAGCCAGAAATAAGAAAACCACTCGCCTTATTACGCATATGTTTAGGCCAGCTTTCGATGACATAGGTCGCACTAGACCCATATTCACCAGCCATGCCCATACCAATCAGCAGACGAGCAAGAAACATCGTCGTAAAGCCCGGAGCAAAACCGCATGCCAGAGTACCGAAAGAAAACAACACGATGCTGGTTATCATCGCAAGCTTGCGACCATAACGATCGCCCATTGCCCCCAGAACCAGACCGCCAAACCAGCGCGAGATAAAGGCCGCAGAGATCAAACTCGCCGCCTGAACAGTTGTCAGGCCAAATTCACTTTGAATTTCAGTTAGTACTAACGCTATCAAGACAAAATCAAAGCCATCTAATAAGTAGCCAATCCAGGCGGCTGAAAATGCTTTCCATTGCGGCTTAGTCAAATGGCGATACCACGGGATCCGTTGGGCAGTGTTATTCATAAAGCACTCCCGGTACGAGTTCTTAAAAACTCGCCCTTTTGTTGGGTCTGATTAGGTATGGTTTACAGCACCATGGTTTATTTATGTTATTCAGAACGCTGCACGTTCTTCCTGAAGCTGGACTGCGAGTGCTTTAAGCTCTGGCAGATAATGCTCTTCCACTGGCGAAAATGGTTTGCGACATAGCGGTACAGCAACAACATCCATGTAATGGAGTAAAGTTTTCAGTCCACGGAAAACACCCACTTTAATCAGCACATCAATAACTTTATTACATTCACTTTGAAGTTGGCTGGCGCGTCGCATATCACCGCTCTGAACCGCTTGCTTGATTGCCTGGTAGCGCCATCCCATTACGTTGTAAGTACTACCAATCCCGCCATCTGCGCCTGCAACCAGACCAGATGCAAAGATCTCGTCATAGCCGTTGTAGAGCACCAGATCTGGATGGGCACGGCGGATCTGTTCCATTTGGTAGAGATCGCCCGAAGTCTGTTTTAATGCGCCAACGCCAGGTAAGTTGATTAATGTATCAATCTGCTCGAGAGTGAGTTTCACGCCACTTAATGCCGGGATGTTGTAGACCACCATTGGCAATCCTTCAGATGCATCAATTACTGCGCGGTAGTGATCACAATGTTCATCGAAACTAAACGGGTAGTAGAAAGGTGTTACGGCAGAGACAGCATCAAAACCGTAACGGTGTGCGGCACTCGCCAGCAGCTGGCTCTCATGAGTACTAATACTGCCTACATGCGCAATCAGAGTTACTTTCCCTTTGGCTTCTTCAGCAACGATTTCCAGCACTTGCTCACGTTCCTGTGCACTCTGTAAAAAGGCCTCTCCGGTCGACCCCCCAACGTAGATACCATCAATACCCTGTTCAATATTGAAACGAACCAGACGGCGCAAGCTGTCGGTATCCACCTGTTGCTGCTGATTGAATGGAGTAAGCAGTGCGGGCATCACACCGCGAAGATTCTGTGTCATATACGCCTCAATTGTTGTCTGGTTTCTTAACATAACGATATACCTTTATACCTGTTATACCAGATCAAAAAGTAAACACCATATTACTAAGCGCTCAGGATGCGATCTTGCTCATATGAAATTATGATGGCTAATGAGACATACTAAAAAAGTGTGCGAGGGATCTCAGATTAAAGTTAGCTACTTTTTGGAATTGCGTTTGCGCGGAGTGGGATAGTAGGAAGCGAACACACTTTTCAAATGAGCTTTTAATGCCGCGTCAGCAGCATCAGGATCACGAGCCTGAATCGCGTTATAAATCTCAATATGCTGTTGATAGCTAATATTATTGTGGGCGTGAAGAACGTCCTGAGAAACTGTTGGTCGTGCCGCAATCAACCAGTCCAGCAATGCGACATGCACCGCCATAAAGATCGGATTATCAGGGATCTCAGCCAATTCCCGGTGGAATTCGATATCGGATCGAATAAACAGATCGTTATCATCAAGGGCCTGGTTATTCATCTCCAGCGCTTTTCCAAGACGAGCGATTTGATCGTCTGTGGCAAACTCAGCGGCATAGCGAACCAGGCTGGATTCAAAGAACATACGCAGTTGTTCAAAGTGCGCAATCCCGCCAGGGCGAGAAAGGAAATCCTTAGCTACACCTGACAGCTCACCAATGATGGTATCTGCAGAAGGACGAGAAACGCGAGCGCGCTCTCCGTTACTAATTTGTACCAGACCTTTTCTTTTAAGCGCCGCCAGTGCTTCACGTACTGAAGGGCGACCAACATTGAAAAAAGCCATAAGTTCGCGCTCGGAAGGCAATTGTTCGCCTTCAGCAAACTCACGTCTGCGAATCATTTGCTCAAGCTCTTCTTCCACCATTTCAGAGAGTTTTTTACGCGCAAGCGGGCGACGGCGCATCGTATGTCCGATGGTTTCAGTCGTCTCAGATGGTTGCTCGTCAAATGTACTCATAGCGTCAGAATAGGCCGTTTATGGAAGAAGCATCGCAAATAATATTGCCGAATCATAACACAGCAAATCATGTCTTACGTAAAGATGCAGCCTGTAGACTTGTTTAAGGCAGTAAAAAGCCAGTCATAAGACTGGCTTCGGATTTGCACTTTGACGAGCATGAATTCGCGAGTTACTTCACTACGCGTAATGCCGGACGGCCACCACGTGGAGGAGGCTCATCATCCGGACCGTCTTCATCTTCATCGTGATCCGGGCGATCACCATCGATCACCTGCATCACCATTTCTGAATCCGATGGTTGCTGCTCAATATCGTTATGACTTTCACCATCTTCGTCATAGCTAGCTTCCGGCTCGAACATGGTGCCAGCACCATTTTCACGCGCATAAATAGCCAGAACCGCAGCCATAGGAACAAACACCTGACGTGGCACACCACCGAAACGCGCATTGAAACGCACATCACCGTTGGCTAACTCCAGGTTTCCTACTGCACGCGGAGCGATATTCAGGACAATTTGCCCGTCACGTGCATATTCCATAGGCACATGCACGCCTGGCAATGTCACATCCACAACCAAGTGCGGTGTGAGCTGGTTATCCAGTAGCCACTCGTAGAAAGCACGAAGCAGATAAGGACGACGTGGTGACAATTGCGACATTTCCATCAATTAGCCCCGGGTCTGAAGACGCATTTCGCGCTCAGGTTCGGTCAAAGAAGCGAGGAATGAATCACGCTCAAACACGCGAGTCATATAACCTTTCATCTCTTTAGAACCCGCGCCTGTCAACTCAATACCCATCTGCGGCAAACGCCACAGCAGCGGTGCCAGGTAGCAATCTACCAGGCTGAATTCATCACTCAGGAAGAAAGGTTTCTGAGTGAATACAGGTGCGATGGCCAGCAGTTCTTCACGTAATTGCTTGCGTGCAGCATCAGCTTCTTGAGCAGAACCGTTCATCACGATATGCATCAGGGAATACCAGTCTTTCTGGATACGATGCATGTACAGGCGACTTTCACCACGTGCAACCGGGTAAACCGGCATTAATGGTGGGTGCGGGAAACGCTCATCAAGATATTCCATTATGATGCGGGATTCCCACAGGGTAAGTTCGCGGTCAACCAAGGTCGGTACGCTGTGATTTGGGTTGAGGTCAATCAGATCCTGAGGCAGGTTATCCGTTTCCACATGCTCAATTTCAACGCTAACACCTTTTTCAGCCAGTACGATACGCACCTGGTGGCTATAGATGTCAGTAGGACCGGAAAACAGCGTCATCACCGAACGTTTGTTGGCAGCGACAGCCATGAAAACCTCCAAGTTTATCAGAAAATTACTGCTAATAGCCGCAAGCGGCAACTAACCTGACCGTTTGATACCCAACAACGCCGGAACACCACCAGTTGCCAGAAAACGAGGCGAAAACAAACTGATGCCGACATGCGGGCAGAAAATTGGTTGATAGTTTACCAGATTTTACGGGTTTTGTGGGGGACGGATCTGGAATTTGACTGAAAATCCAGTTTTATCATAGCGTTAGTAACACTAAATATAATTTTCAGGCATAAAAAAACCCGGTACAGGACCGGGTTTTTTCGTAAATTGTATTCTGCAAAAGCAGAGGACAATTAACGTTTGGAGAACTGAGGACGACGACGTGCTTTACGCAGACCGACTTTCTTACGTTCAACTTCACGAGCATCACGAGTAACGAAACCAGCTTTACGCAGTTCGCCACGCAGGGACTCGTCGTACTCCATCAGAGCGCGGGTGATACCGTGACGGATCGCACCAGCCTGACCAGAAGTACCACCACCTTTAACAGTGATGTACAGATCGAATTTCTCAACCATATCAACCAATTCCAGCGGCTGACGAACTACCATGCGGGCAGTTTCACGACCGAAGTACTGTTCCAGAGAACGTTGGTTGATGATGATTTTGCCGCTGCCCGGTTTGATAAACACGCGAGCTGCGGAACTTTTGCGGCGACCAGTGCCGTAGTATTGATTTTCAGCCATTGCCATAATCCCGATTAAATGTCCAGAACTTGCGGTTGCTGTGCCGCGTGGTTGTGCTCGGTGCCCGCGTAAACTTTCAGTTTACGGAACATAGCACGGCCCAGCGGGCCCTTTGGCAGCATGCCTTTAACCGCGATTTCAATCACACGCTCAGGACGGCGGGCAATCATCTCTTCAAAGGTCGCTTGTTTGATACCACCGATGTGGCCGGTGTGATGGTAATACACTTTGTCAGTACGCTTGTTGCCGGTTACAGCAACTTTTTCTGCGTTCAGAACGATGATGTAATCACCAGTATCAACGTGCGGAGTGTATTCCGCTTTGTGCTTACCGCGCAGACGGCGAGCCAGTTCAGTAGCCAGGCGACCTAAGGTCTTACCGTCAGCGTCAACAACGAACCAGTCGCGCTGTACGGTTTCTGGTTTAGCTGTAAAAGTTTTCATTAAAAGCTTACCCAATATATAGTTACACGTAGGTGTTCACCCAAACGTTTAAAATCAGTTCAAGGTTCACACGACAAAGTCCGGCAAACCTACCCCTTCGAATAGCCAATGCCAGCACGACCAAGTTTTGGGAAAAAAACTTTGGTTGTAACGTGGGGTCGCAAGATTATAGGGAAGTCGCCCCTAAAGGTCGAACCTTTTTGTCGTTTTTGTCTCACTTTGTAGTTAGCCCCGGCCTCAATTGCGGTTTAAGGCATATGCGACAAACGCAAATACTCCTCACTTTGCATTTCCTGCAAGCGCGACAGGCAGCGCTGGAACTCAAAGCGCAATCTTTCTCCCTGATAAATCTCGAATAGAGAAACTTGCGCTGATACCACCAGCTTGACGTGACGTTCGTAGAACTCATCTACCAGAGCGATGAAGCGACGTGCTTCATTTTCATTACGCGTATTCATAACCGGTACATTAAACAACATCACGGTATGGAACAGACGCGACAATGCGATGTAGTCATGCTGGCTGCGAGCATCGACACACAATGTATTGAAATCAACCGCAAGCGTCTGATTGGCAAGGCCTAAAGTAGCTAATGGACGATGGTTAATTTCCAACACCGGCTCTCCTTCCCGCACTGCGCCGGCCAGAGCTGTGTAGAGTTTTTCCATTTGCCCTGCAGTTTCGTCATTAAGCGGAGAAAGCCATAAATGGGCCTGAGTCAGCGTTCTCAAACGGTAATCGATACCCGCATCAACGTTCATGATTGCACAGTGGCGTTTTATCGCGTCAATCGCAGGGATAAATCGCGACCTCTGTAGACCGTTACGATATAGATCATCTGGCGGAATATTAGATGTAGCCACAAGCGTAATTCCGCGCGCAAACAGAGCCTGCATCAACGTGCCAAGCAGCATTGCATCAGTGATATCCGAGACAAAAAATTCGTCAAAACAGAGAATGTCCGTCTGTGCTTTAAAGCGGTCTGCAATCAATTCCAGCGGATCGGTTTGCCCTTGCAGCTCGGCCAGTTCTTCATGCACACGCAACATGAACCGATGAAAGTGCAGCCGCAGCTTGCGTTCGCCAGGTAGACTCTGAAAAAACATGTCCATTAACCACGTTTTCCCTCGCCCCACTCCCCCCCACATATAGAGCCCATGGACAGGCTCCTGATTTGCCGAAGCGCTACGTTTACCAAAGAGCTTGCCAAAGAAACTACCGCTTGCTGCCACAGTTGGCGTTTGGCTGGTTAATGCCTGCCAAATGGCGTCCAGTCTGGCAACAGCTTCACGCTGCACATCATCCGGTTGATAGCTGCCCTCGGTCAGGGCTTGTTGGTAGCGCAATGCGGGAGAGATATTTTGCATGGTATTATGGTATTCCCTTAAAAATCGGATTGCCGTTTACTTAATGCTCAAAAAAGGACGGTTGTCGAAAAAAAGGCCGTTCTACCCTAAGCGATGCTGCGTCAGGATTCCACTTCTCTTAGGTTAACGGTTATAGTGGCTACATTACCCTACGGAAACACAATACAACGGGAGAAGTTCATGACCTGGGAATATGCGCTAATTGGGTTAGTTGTTGGCATCATCGTTGGTGCAGTTGCTATGCGTTTCGGCAACCGCAAGCTGCGTCAGCAGCAAGCAATGCAGTACGAAATTGAGAAAAACAAAGCAGAACTTGAAGAGTATCGTGAAGAGTTAGTCAGTCATTTTGCACGTAGTGCCGAATTGCTCGACAACATGGCTCATGATTACCGCCAGCTTTATCAACACATGGCAAAAAGCTCCAGCAGCTTGTTGCCAGAAATGTCAGCAGAAGCGAATCCATTCCGAAACCGCCTCGCTGAGTCTGAAGCCAGCAACGATCAGGCACCGGTTCAAATGCCGCGTGACTATTCCGATGGCGCATCCGGTTTGCTGCGTACTGAACGCGCAAAACGCGATTAATCACAATTCTGTATTTTTTTCCTGGGGTACGGTTTTCGTACCCCAATCTCTCTCACGCACAGCTATCATTTACTAGTATCTCATCACTCTATAACAACATTGTTACCCGGTTGATATTTCAATAACATCGGAGTGTCATCCCCTGTATCCTGGTAGATGACAAGTCGGTCGGGTTTTCCTTTTTCCAGGTCACGAGAGCAAGCAACCAATGAAGAAACAAACACTGTTGTTGAGTGCATTAGCGATAAGTGTCGGGCTAACGTTCGGTATTGCATCGCAGGTAAATGCGGCGTTGCCAGCACAAGTTCCGGGCCAGGCAGCAATACCAAGCCTTGCACCAATGCTGGAAAAAGTCTTACCCGCGGTAGTCAGCGTGCAGGTAGAAGGCACAGCGGCTGCACCGAGCCAGAAAGTCCCGGAAGAGTTTAAAAAGTTCTTTGGCGATGACATGCCACCTTCGGAAGCTCAGCCATTTGAAGGTCTGGGCTCTGGCGTCATCATCAATGCAGAAAAAGGCTATGTGTTAACCAATAATCACGTCATCAACCACGCAGAGAAAATCAGCGTGCAGTTAAATGATGGACGTGAGTTTGATGCCAAATTAATTGGTGGCGATGATCAAAGTGATATCGCACTGATTCAAATCCAGAATCCCAGTGGCCTGACGCAAATCGCCGTGGCTGATTCAGACAAGTTGCGCGTTGGTGATTTCGCGGTCGCTGTGGGTAACCCATTCGGCCTTGGGCAAACAGCCACATCAGGTATAGTTTCAGCACTAGGCCGTAGTGGTCTTAACCTTGAAGGGTTAGAAAACTTTATCCAGACAGATGCTTCCATTAACCGTGGTAACTCCGGTGGCGCGTTGCTGAACCTGAACGGAGAGCTTATCGGCATTAATACCGCGATTCTCGCACCCAGTGGCGGCAGCGTCGGAATCGGCTTTGCCATCCCTAGCAATATGGCGCAAACCCTGGCTAAACAGTTGATGGAGTTTGGCGAGATCAAACGTGGTTTGCTGGGCATTAAAGGCACAGAGATGAGTGCTGATATTGCAAAAGCCTTTAACCTGACAACCCAACGCGGTGCATTCGTCAGCGAAGTCTTGCGGCAATCAGGTTCAGCAAAAGCAGGCGTCAAAGCCGGTGATGTGATTACCAGTTTGAATGGCAAAGCCATCAACAGTTTTGCTGAGCTGCGCGCAAAAATCGCCACAACTGAACCCGGAACTGTAGTGAAACTGGGCTTGCTGCGCGATGGGAAACCGTTGGAAGTGAGCGTGACGCTGGATAAAAGTACGGCATCATCAGCCAACGCAGAACTGATTATGCCAGCCTTGCAAGGCGCAACCCTGAGTGACGGCCAGTTAAAAGATGGCACTAAGGGCATTAAACTCGACAGCGTTGAAAAAGGTACGCCTGCGGCACAAGCCGGCTTACATAAAGATGATTTCATCATTGGCGTGAACCGCGAACGGGTCGCAAGCATCGCGGAAATGCGTAAGGTTCTGGAAAGCAAACCAGACGTTATTGCGTTGCATGTGGCGCGCGGTGAAGAGAGCATATATCTGTTAGTACGTTAATCTGCTCAGTAATCGGACATCTGTGTACGATGTCCGATTAACTCATGCTATTCTGCTTCCGGCTTATTATTAACTAATTCAAATCCATGTTTCTAAAGATATTACGCTCGGTGGTAATTGGCCTGATTGTGGCTGGATTGTTGTTGGTTGCATTACCAACTCTACGCCAGAAAATCGTCCCTTTAGCCCCCTCAAAGTTTGACAGTGCTGATGAAACTCCGCTGAGCTATAACTCTGCGGTGCGACGTGCTGCGCCTGCTGTGGTGAACGTATACAACCGCAGCATCGGTAACAACTCGCAAAATCAGCTAGAAATTAAAACTCTTGGTTCAGGCGTGATCATGGACGAGCGTGGTTACATCATTACCAATAAACATGTCATTAATGATGCCGAACAAATCATCGTTGCACTGCAAGATGGCCGTGTTTTTGAAGCACTACTGGTTGGCTCCGACAGCCTTACCGACCTGGCTGTATTGAAAATCAATGCCACCAGCCTTCCTGTTATTCCTATTAACAATAAGCGAGTGCCGCATATTGGTGATGTCGTCATGGCGATTGGTAACCCATATAACCTTGGGCAGACCATTACACAGGGGATAATCAGCGCGACGGGTCGTATTGGCCTTAGCCCTTCAGGTCGCCAGTCATTCCTGCAAACTGACGCCTCGATTAACCACGGCAACTCGGGTGGCGCACTGGTTAACTCGCTGGGCGAGTTAATGGGTATTAACACATTGTCTTTTGATAAAAGTAATGATGGCGAAACACCAGAAGGTATTGGCTTTGCAATCCCTACTCAGCTTTCCACCAAAATCATGGATAAGCTTATTCGCGATGGCCGCGTGATTCGTGGTTACATTGGTATTGGCGGGCGTGAGATAACACCATTGCATGGTCCGGCTACCGGCATCGATCAGATTCAAGGGATCATCGTTAACGAAGTTTCACCTGGTGGCCCTGCAGCGAAAGCAGGTCTTCTGGTTAACGACGTGATTATTTCGGTGAACAATAAGCCAGCCATTTCAGCATTAGGCACTATGGATCAGGTGGCAGAAATTCGCCCAGGTTCAGTCATTCCGGTTGAAGTGATGCGCGATGATAAGAAGCTGACGTTACAAGTGACGATTCAGGAATATCCCGCCACTAACTGATAAATGTTGAATCTCAGGCAATAAAAAACCGGAACTCAGTTCCGGTTTTTTTATCTCTGAAGTCTGGTGTTTACTTGTTAACGAACTCTTCACCAAGAGTAATATCTTTCTTCAGGGTATCGAGCATCCCTTCCAGCGCCTGGTGCTCAAACGCACTCAGTTTGCCGTAAGATTTGAGCTCTGCAATACCGTTTTTACCCAGCAGCAGCGGCTGAGAGAAGAAACGAGCGTGCTCGCCATTGCCTTCAACATACGCACATTCAACAACATTGCTTTCGCCTTGCAGCGCGCGAACCAGAGACAGACCAAAACGTGCAGCAGCCTGGCCCATTGACAGAGTTGCAGACCCGCCACCAGCCTTCGCTTCTACAACTTCAGTACCCGCATTCTGAATACGCTTAGTTAAATCAGCAACTTCCTGCTCAGAGAAGCTTACGCCTGGGATCTGAGACAGCAGTGGCAGAATAGTCACACCAGAGTGTCCGCCAATAACAGGGACTTCGATATCCGTCGGCAGTTTGCCTTTCAATTCCGCAACAAAGGTGTTGGAGCGGATGATGTCCAGCGTAGTAACGCCAAATAATTTGTTTTTATCGTAAACACCTGCTTTTTTCAGCACTTCCGCGGCAATAGCAACGGTGGTATTCACAGGGTTTGTGATAATACCGATACATGCCTTAGGGCAAGTTTTGGCAATCTGTTGAACCAGATTCTTCACAATTCCCGCATTGACGTTAAACAGGTCAGAACGGTCCATACCTGGTTTACGTGCTACACCGGCAGAGATAAGCACCACATCCGCACCAACCAGTGCAGGAGTTGCATCTTCACCACAGAAACCTTTGATTTTTACATCGGTCGGGATATGACTCAGATCGACTGCAACACCTGGGGTTACAGGTGCAATATCATACAGAGAGAGTTCTGAACCTGAAGGCAGTTGGGTCTTGAGTAGAAGGGCAAGCGCCTGGCCGATTCCGCCGGCTGCGCCGAGGACTGCAACTTTCATCCTAAACTCCTTATTATGGTTAGCAAATAGGTGCCGTAACTCCATGCGGTGGCGACCATAATCCAGAGAAGGGGTAATTACAATATTCCCGCTTAAGGTTTGCGACGTTACGCAATCCTGAAACGTTACTGCTGCATTTACTCGCCGGGTGGAAACGACGCCTTAGCGCCCGGTCACAACCTGATGTTGTCACATCAACAGGCGGTTACATTACCCCTCCCTACGCAGCAAAACAACATCATTTTGATAACATTTAATTTACCTAACGACTTATTTTCGAGTCGTGACGAAGGCATGTTTCTCGATAACAAAATTTGATAAAATCAGCCCCTTTCATAACATTAATTCAGGCTTACACCCTATTAATTATGCCCTTTAGCATTCGAGTTGCAGGTAGGCGGCAAGGGAGTGAGTTCCCAGGAGCTTACTTCAGTAAGTGACTGGGGCGAGGGAGTGCAGCCAACACCCCTGCGGCTCGAAGGATATGGGCATATTGCATAAAAATTCATTTAAATGCATAATCATGTTATCTCTGTTGACCTGTCTATTCTATGGGTGACCTATGCGTATTTCCTCAAAACAAGAAGAATTAGTCAAAGCATTCAAAGCATTATTAAAAGAAGAGAAATTTAGTTCTCAAGGCGAGATCGTCCATGCTTTGCAAAACGAAGGTTTCGAAAACATTAACCAGTCCAAAGTATCCCGCATGCTAACCAAATTTGGCGCGGTACGTACTCGCAACGCAAAAATGGAAATGGTGTATTGCCTGCCTGCTGAATTGGGCGTTCCTACCACATCCAGTCCATTAAAAAATCTGGTACTGGATATTGATTACAACGATGCCGTTGTTGTGATCCACACAAGCCCGGGTGCTGCACAGTTGATTGCACGCCTACTGGATTCTTTAGGTAAAGCAGAAGGGATTCTGGGTACGATTGCCGGTGACGACACTATCTTTACTACGCCAGCCAAAGACTTCACGGTTAAAGAGCTTTATGAGGCGATTCTGGTGCTCTTCGAACAAGAGCTTTAAGTCTTAAAACGGCTGTTCCCGCTGTTATTGAATGGCGGGAGCAACGTGCTGATACATCCTTCTATTTCCTTATGCCTGCCTGCAAATCTTATTTTTCACCTCTCCTCATGCTTTAAAAACCGAACCCATCAGCAAGTTATGTGATGAACAGCACAAAAAGTCAAAGTTTGATATCTCATTGTTTTTACTTATATTTAACATAAATAAAGCAATAAAAGATCATTTTTAATAACTTTACGTAATAAAGAAAACCTCTATTATTGTAAAGTTTCATAGAGAATAATTAGCGTGGTATTAATTTTCTAGGTTATTAGTGTATACTTGATTTTGTGATGAGGGTCACGGAATGAGGACCCCAATAAAAGAATACGACGAGGTAAAAATTATGAATATGAAATCAACAGTAGTAGCCGCCAGCCTGCTTTCAATGCTGTCATTTGGTGCTTTCGCAGCGACATCTGTTAACGCAGAACAGGCACAGAATCTTCAGCCGATGGGCACAGTTTCTGTAAGCCAGATAGGTAGTGCACCAATGGATATGCACCAAATGCTGAATGAGAAAGCTGAAGCGAAAGGCGCATCTTCTTATCGCATCGTAGAAGCACGTTCTGGCGATGCGTGGCATGCCACAGCTGAGCTGTATAAATAAGCCTGGCAAGTATAAGTAACACCGATTCATCAAGACGACGGCCTCAAGAACAATAAATGCAGTTAAGCCCTTCCGGTCGTTGATAAAAAACTTTAG
Organism: Buttiauxella noackiae ATCC 51607; assembly: GCF_001654865.1. Classification (GTDB taxonomy): domain Bacteria; phylum Pseudomonadota; class Gammaproteobacteria; order Enterobacterales; family Enterobacteriaceae; genus Buttiauxella; species Buttiauxella noackiae. The sequence continues at coordinate 184,819 of NZ_LXEO01000047.1, forward strand.
GAGTAGACATCATGAAAACCAAATTAACCATCGCAGCACTGAGCCTTTTCTCTGTTATCTCTTTCGGCGCTAACGCAGCCGCGCATCAGGTAAACAGCGAACAAGCACAAAACATGCAGTCTATGGGTAGCATTTCTGTCAGTCAGACTGGCAGTGCACCAATGGATATGCGTCAGGAATTATCACAGAAAGCGACCAAAGAAGGTGCATCGGCTTATCGTATAACCGAAGCGCGTACCGGAGATACCTGGCACGCCACCGCTGAACTGTATAAATAAACCCTCGTCGTCAAATTCTGACGACTTTGCCCCCGCTTGCGGGGGCTTTTTTATATCTAAAATAGAGTTTAGCCGCGCACGTTAAAGCGCAACTGCCCTTCCAGCTCTTCCTCTGCTTCGTCAAAAAGCAAAACCAAAGCCCCATAACGCCGCCTTTGCATCTCAGGTAAATGAACAAACTCGATCTCCGCCGGGAGAGGTAAAGTGCCCCCGATGACCACATCCCATAAACTATCGAGATCGTGGACCTGCTTTTTCTCAAGTTGAAATGCCTGGGTAAAGTGACGATAGAATCCAGGCTGGTCTTCTATCTGACTAAAATCAAAGGTGTATTTTTTCATTGCTTGCCACCTTAACCAGAACGAATCGTTCTACAACCCACCAATATGCAAGGTTTTGACTTCCAGAAACTCATCCAGACCCAATACTGAACCCTCACGGCCAAGACCAGACTCTTTCACGCCGCCAAATGGTCCCAATTCAGTCGAAACTGCGCATTCGTTAATACCTATCATGCCGCTTTCAAGTGCCTGAGAGACACGGAATACACGCGATAGATTCTGAGTATAGAAGTAGGCAGCTAAACCAAATGGCGTATTATTTGCCCGCTCAATGACTTCCTCTTCCGTTTTGAAACGGAAACAGGCAGCCACAGGGCCAAATGTCTCTTCCTGTGCCAGTTTCATATCGTCATTCGCACCAATAATCACAGTGGGCTGCCAGAAGTTGCCACCCAATTCATGGATCTTGCCACCCACCAGCACTTTGCCACCCTTCGCTTGCGCATCTTCCACGTGTTCACGGACCTTATCGACTGCGGATTTCTCAATTAATGGTCCGACAACGACGCCCTCTTCCAGACCATTCCCGACTTTGAGAGCTTTGACCGCCTCCGCCAGTTTGTTGACGAACTGGTCGTAAACCTTTTCTTGAATGAAGAAACGGTTAACGCTGACACACACCTGGCCTGCGTTGCGGAATTTGTTGGCAATAGCTCCTTTCACGGCTTCATCGATATCAGCATCATCAAAGACGATATATGGTGCGTTACCGCCTAATTCCATTGAGACTTTTTTCATCGTTTCAGCGGCATTACGCACCAGCGTTTTGCCAACGGCGGTGGAACCGGTGAATGAAATTTTCCGGACTTCGTGGCTCGCCATAATGGCGTCGCTGATTTCTTGCGTATTACCGGCTACAGCATTTAACACACCATCAGGTACGCCCGCTTTTTTCGCCAGCGCGAGTAAAGCAAATGCTGATAAAGGCGTGTTATTGGCAGGCTTGATAACGCCGGTACATCCCGCAGCAAGTGCCGGTCCGAGTTTGCGTGTCAGCATTGCCATTGGGAAATTCCACGGCGTAATAGCGGCGACAACGCCAATCGGTTCACGGGTTGCCAGGATGCGTGAACCCGGTTTGATAGCTGGAATAATTTCACCATTTGCTCGTTTAGCCTGCTCCGCAAACCACTGAATAAAACTCGCGGCGTACTCGACTTCCCCTTCCGCCTCTTTCAACGGCTTGCCTTGTTCGGTGGTCATCAAGCGGCCGAGCCAACTCTTGTTCTCAATAATCAATTGGAACCAGCGGTAGAGAATGGTGGAGCGTTCTTTGGCCGTTTTTGCACGCCATGCGGGAAAGGCTTTAGCCGCAGCGGCAATAGCCTCTTCAGCCTCTTTTTTACCAGCCTCTGCGACTTTAGCGACGACTTCACCTGTGGCGGGATTGAGAACATCGAAAGTTTGACTGAGTTTCCGCCATTCACCATTTACGAGATAGCCAGTGTTGAATAATTCACTGTCCTGGAGTGCCTGATTTGTCATAATTTTCTCCTGTTATGAATTACGCATCTGCAACTTGCAGTCTGACGGGTATAAGTATAGATACAAAAAAGCCGACGTAAGCGTCGGCTATGGTTAAGCATCTATCAGGGCATGCTGGTATTTATGGAGCACATGCGCCAGGCGCTTCACAGGTTCGGTAACCTGTAGCGGCGCCTCCCAGACACGCAATTTCTCCTGGTAGATATCTAATTCCTCCAGCAACTGCTGGAAGTAACGCCGCCTTTTGTCGTCGCTGGATGCTGAAATCACGCGGTCTGCCGTTTTACGCAGTTGTCGATGGAAAGCAGAAAGATCGTCATTCACCGGAATCGGCGCATCGCGCAATCTCTGGTGAGCAATAATCAAAATCAGCGCTAAACGGTAGCGGTCGATATCGCCAGGAAACGTATTAAGCAGTAAGAAAAGTTGCTGATAAAGCGCAGGAAGATGGTTCTCTTTACGGCGATTGTTGTTGGTCGTCAGTGCTGAAACTGCGGCCGAGACAAACTGGTTCAACAGCGTGCGGCCGGTGCGCTCTTTCGAGTTATCACGAATCAGCAATATCACCATCAATGCCAGGAAACAGCCAACGATCTGCCCCAATGCGCCGTCCAGGAAAGTGTTGAGGTGAAACGTCATCGGGTTATCGAGAACAATGACATTAATTGTCCCAGCCAATGCCCCCATAGAGCCCAGACGTCGTTTCTGCACTTCAATCCCAATGAAGAAACCAAGCAAACCGAGGCTAATACACAGCAGTAGAATACTTTGTTGCGTAGAAGGAATGACAACCAAGAAGTAGAAAGCACCTAGCGGCAGCGCTACCAGCATTCCGTATAAGAAGTCGATCGCTACCATGCGCGGATTGGGTAAGCGCATCGCCAGTGATGTGACAACGGCGATCATAACCATAGCGCCGCTTCCTGATGTCCAGCCTGTCCATAGCCAGAACAAGCTACCAAGCAGACAAGAAACGGTGGTGCGCCAAAAGTTGATCATTGCGTGATGGCCTTCGGCAGACTGCACTTTGACCACCACTTCCTGGGTCAATACTTCCTCTTCCACCACGCTAATACGCGTATTGCTGGCCACACCCCGTTTTAGCAAAAGGAAGCGGGTGATTGCGCCAGTCCAACTGCTGATAGTAACGGGAGTATTTTTCTCGCCAGCGTAGGAGATGAATTTGCGGATAACCTTCACCTGCTTATGGACATCAGCAGCCGTTTCCACGGGCGCCTCAAACAGCGCGCGGAATTCGGGCGTGACGAATTCGGGGCGCGTGTTTTGAATCAGATAGGTTTCACAGGCCTGCGTGATGAGCGTAAGCGAAATAGTATTGATTGCCTTCAGGCGGCGGTTTGCCCGGCCCCAGCGAGCAGATTCAATATTGAGATTGGTACGCATCCCTTCGAGAGCCGTGGTGCGGCGCACAAGACCTGCCCACGCTTTATCAACCACCTCTTTATCGCCATGCGCAATACACAGCTGCATCAGTCGATATTGGTCCACCAGCAAATTATCTAACTCGCGATCAATTTCCTGTTTGATAGAACGCGGGGAAAAGAGCAAGTCAGCGAGAATCGCGCAAACAATACCGATTACGATTTCACTGCAGCGCTCCACCGCAAACTGTGGTGTCAAAAGTGGATGAGCCTGAATAGTGACGACAATAATTAGCGCCGTGTAGCCGGAAAGCCCCCACGCGTAAGAGTTTTCGACTTTAACCAGAGAGGAAATCCAGGTACAAAAACCAGCCCAGATACAGCACACCAGCAGCATCACTACCGGTGCACGAATCAGTAAAGTGATAATAAACAGGGCAGCAAAACAGCCGATAAATGTGCCAACAATACGCAGCATGCCGCGATAGCGAATTGCGCCAGAATAGGGTTCACCACCTGCGGCAAACGCCGGACCTGCCGCAACGATAGCCGCTGTCAGCACCGCCCAACGAGGGGTTTCAAGCTGGAAATGGAACCCGACAAACATTGCCAATACGATGGCAAAAGCCAGCTTAATGGCAAAGCGCAGATGTAACCGCGAGATAAAATACATATCAACCTACGCTTAGCCGAACTCACGCAGGCGATGCATGAATTTGATAAATACCGAATCGTGGTCGGTATCGCGATCTTTATCTCCAGTCACCACGACAGTTGCCGTTGTCCCGGCGGGATAAAGGTTAGCCTGTTGTTCATCAAGATGAATTCTCACCGGCACACGCTGCGCCAGACGCACCCATTCCAGGTTGGAATCAACTGTCGCCATCCCTTTGGTATCTCGGGTACTGCTGGCGTTGGTTACCCCAGCAGAAATACTGTCTACAGTTCCGCGTAATACACGATTGCTGCCAAGTGGCGTGATTTGCACACGATAACCAGGGCGAATGCCATCGAGTTTGGTTTCTTCCATATAGGCCAGAATGTAGAAAGTGCCGCGTTTGACCAGTGCAACAGCGGTGGAACCTCGGGTAATAAATTCACCGGTATAAACATTCAGGTTTGTTATCCAACCTTCGGCTGGCGCACGAATGATAGTGCGTTGCATATCCAACTGTGCCAAATCACGGGTCGCTTCAGCCTTCGCTAACTGATGCAAAACGGTCTGCAGCACGTTATTAGATTGCTCAATCTCCTCACGCGACATCGCCTGAGTCCCTAATGAATTACGACGCCCTGCTTCACGGCGTTTTTCCCCGGCCAGCGCCTGGTAGTAGGCAACATCGGCCTGTGCCTGCTCGAGCGCTTTCTGATAACGCGGCTGGTCGATGGTGAATAGAATTTGATCCTTCTTCACCAGTTGGTTGTCATGAACCTTCACATCGGTAATTAAGCCCGATACGTCTGGCGCAATAGCGACAACGTCTGCGGTAAAGCGAGCATCACGCGTCCATGGAGATTCGGTATAGAACACCCATGCACGGAAGATAGCGATGAAAGCCAGCAGCACCAGAATCAGTGTGATGGCAGTGCGGGTTATTTTTCTTGTTAGTGCTTTCACATCAACCTCAAACAAACAGACGAGAGATCAGATAAAACAGGCAGCAATAAAGCGCTGTATTAAATAATGCCGGGTGCCAGACAAAATCATAAATTCCCGTCGGTGTAAGCAGACGGCGAACCAACCAGAACAACGCCAGCGAAAGAATTAGCTCGAAGAATATCGGCGGAAAAGAAAGACCGAATATCACGACAACGGGAAATAGACTCATGTTAACCTTGCAGAAAATACGGAAGACACAAACCCTGGGACAGCCAGGAATACTGAGCTAACGAGTGATACGGGTCGTGTTGTTAATAATATATTACCGCAATAGTTAGCCCGTTATCTATAATCTGTGATCTAAATCACTTTTAACTCAGAGTGAACAATGGAAAGACTTAAACGCATGTCGGTATTTGCCAAAGTTGTCGAACTTGGCTCTTTTACCGCCGCGGCCAGGCAGTTGGAAATGAGCGTATCATCAATTAGCCAAACCGTTTCCAAATTAGAAGATGAGCTACAGGTCAAGCTGTTAAACCGCAGCACGCGCAGTATTGGGCTTACTGAAGCCGGTAAAATCTACTACCTCGGCTGTCGTAAAATGCTGCATGAAGCGCAGGCAGTTCATGAACAACTTTATGCATTTAACAACACACCGATTGGCACGCTGCGCATTGGCAGTTCTTCAACTATGGCACAAAATGTACTCGCGTCCATGACCGCCGATATGCTCAAAGAGTACCCGGAGTTGACAGTAAATCTTGTCACGGGCATTCCAGCACCTGATCTGATTGCTGATGGCCTGGATGTAGTTATTCGTGTGGGTGCATTGCAAGATTCAAGCTTGTTCTCGACCAAACTCGGATCAATGCCGATGGTGATTTGCGCCGCCAAAAGTTACCTTCAGCAAAATGGCACACCTGAAAAACCAGCCGATCTGACAAGCCATTCCTGGTTGGAATACAGCATTCGCCCCCATAATGAATTCGAGTTGATCGCACCAGAAGGACTGACAATTCGTATGCTGCCGCAAGGGCGGTTTGTCACCAATGATCCTATGACACTGAGTCGTTGGCTAAAATTAGGGGCTGGGATCGCTTATGTGCCGCTGATGTGGGTGATCGATGAGATCAATGACGGGACGCTTGAGATCTTGTTGCCGGGCTATCAGTCGGATCCACGCCCGGTGTATGCCCTATATACCGAAAAAGATAAATTGCCGTTAAAAGTACAGGTGTGTATTAACTACCTGACTGAGTATTTCGTGAAGGTTTCGCACCTTTATCAAGGTGTTCGCGGGATAAAAAGCAGCCGGGATTAACCCGGCTGTTTTTTTACTTTGGAAAGAGAAGTTTTACGCTGTGCCACCAACCGTTAAGTTGTCGACTTTAAGCGTTGGCTGGCCAACACCGACTGGCAGGCTCTGCCCTTCTTTACCACAAACGCCGACGCCGTTATCAAGCGCCAGGTCGTTACCCACCATTGAAATCTGCTGCATAGTTTCGATACCGGAACCAATCAGCGTTGCGCCTTTTACCGGCGTCGTCACTTTACCGTTTTCGATGAGATAGGCTTCTGAAGTCGAGAACACAAACTTACCGGAAGTGATATCCACCTGACCGCCGCCAAAGTTCGGAGCATAGATACCGTACTCAACAGATTCGATGATCTCTTGCGGAGTAGACTTACCGGCGAGCATATAAGTGTTGGTCATACGTGGCATTGGCAGGTGCGCATAAGATTCGCGGCGACCATTACCTGTTGGCGCAACACCCATCAAGCGGGCATTCAGCTTGTCCTGCATGTAGCCTTTCAGCACACCGTTTTCAATCAATACGTTGTACTGACCCGGAACACCTTCATCATCAATAGCAATGGAGCCACGGCGGTTTGCCATGGTGCCGTCATCAACAACGGTGCACAGCTCAGAAGCGACTAATTGGCCCATCTGACCACTGAATACGGAAGTTCCACGACGGTTGAAATCGCCTTCCAGACCATGACCAACGGCTTCATGCAACAGCACGCCCGGCCAACCTGCGCCAAGCACTACCGGGAACATACCGGCAGGTGCTGCTACGGCAGAAAGGGTAACAAGTGCCATGCGTACAGCTTCTTTCGCCCACGCGTCGGCACGAACTTCGCCATCAACGTTTTCGAGGAAATAGTCATAACCGAAACGACCACCACCACCGCTGGAGCCACGCTCACGTTTACCGTTATCTTCAACCTGTACGCTAACAGACAGGCGCACTAATGGGCGAACGTCAGCTGCCAGTGTGCCGTCGGTTGCTGCCACAAGAATCAGTTCGTAAACACCAGTCAGGCTGGCTGTTACTTCCTGAACGCGAGCGTCTGCCGCACGGGCTACGCTATCAACACGTTTCAGGATGTCGAGTTTTTCTTCGCGCGTCATGCTTTGCAGCGGATCTGCGCTGGTATAAAGCGCACTATGCTGCACTGCGCCTAATGTCTGTACGCGGCCATTTCCTTTATCTTGCACGATGCTTCGGGCCGCATGAGCACTTTGTTCTAGTGCCAGCAAGCTGACCTGGTCGGCATAAGCAAAACCGGTTTTCTCACCGCTGACCGCACGCACGCCAACACCTTGATCGATGTTATAAGAGCCATCTTTAATGATGCGGTCTTCCAGCACCCAGGATTCGTGATAACTGGACTGGAAATAGAGATCGCCATAGTCGAGTCGGCGCTCGGACAATTGTCCCAAAATGGAAAAAAGATCTTGATGGGTTAAGCCATTCGCAGACAGCAACTGCTCACTTACCAGGTTCAGACTCATCGTTTCGCTACTCTTATTTGTCTATCGATTGGAGATATCTATTGAGCTTGCGGCAATTAGCCGTCCGCGTCAAATCACTTAGCGTCGTTAACTCTTGGCTGACGGAGCACTTCATTAATTTGCGGTTGGTCGACCGAACCAGTGATGTGGTAGCGCAACACGGAGATTTTACTCCACAAAGGCCCTAACACTTTACTAGCGGCAAACACTGCGGCACCTATTATCGGGTTAACCACAAAAGCAGTCGCCACGCCGACGGTCGCAGAGATTTCAGGTGCGACAACGGCTTCAAGATCAAGTCGGCGCCGAACCAGATCAACGGAGCCTTTCATGCCGATATCAGCTTCCAGACCATCAACCAACGTATCGTCAGTATGCAACACGCCATCTTTGATCCAGGCCGTACTACGGATGGAATCAAAATAGAAACCATCACCGAAGGTATCGCTGAAATCGAAACGCAACTTACGCATTAACGCATCGACACTCACCAACCGCAGCAACTGCCCGGCGTGACCTGTGCCCAGATCGGCAATCTGGCCTTTACCCAATTTGATATGAAGGATTCCGTTTAGTGAAGCAAAGTCAGGCTGCCAGGGTTTATCACGCCAATGCAGATCATAATCCGCATCAAATGATGAACCCTGAATTGGCGTTTTAACGCCAAAGAAATTGGTTGCAGCATCAAGCTTACCGCCATGAAGTTTACCTTTTATGGAGGTGCGCTCTTCTGCTGGACTGTTAACCCATTGACCACTGCCGGTTAGCCTTGCAAATCCTGAATCGACTAAACCATTTTCTAATTCCAGCGTGTTCCCTTTAACAGCGAGATCACCTTCAATGCGGCCATATTTTTGCCCCCACAACCAACATTCGGCGCAACGCAGTTGCAGATCAGGCCAGTTGCGGAAATCAATTGAAGTATTGTCTCCCAGTGGAGAACTGCTGGTCGTTTTGGCTGTGCTATTGCCCCAATTAGGGTTGAAATAGAGGTATTTGATTGCTGCGCGCCACGGTGCATTATCTTGCATCGTCAACGAGCCATTCACTTCACGCCCCTGTGCTTCAACACGCGTACCGCCAGGTATCGCGTGGGAAACCAGACTCAGGTTATTCCACTGCTGCCCAGCGAAAGTCAGCGAAGGCGTACGTAACGTAACATCCGATGGGAATGATGCAGAGTTACCGACACTTTCTGCCGCCCCCTGGCTAAACAGCGCTAACCATTGCGCACCGTCCATCGCAGGGAGATCAAGCTCAACACCTGGATTGTCAGGTAACGGTGGAATGGTGTGGCTGTTCGCTGCCCAAATAGCCCGATCCAGTGTCAGTTTCTTATTCAGTAGCCAGCGGCTGGAGAAGTGATTTGTCGGCCCCGCATTACCCGTCAAATTAAAGCTATTCAGGTCGCCTTTCACTGCAACTTTCAATGGCAATGCCTGACCCGCTGATTTATTAACTGGCGCAGGTAAGTGACTACTCACATTTTTCAGATCTGCATCCACATTGACCTGATAATTCGCCTCTCCATGGTAAGGAAGCGTAATCGCCACATCCCCTTTCCACGGGACATTTCCGCTCAACTCTTTATTAACCGGCTCAGGCAAAACACCCATTTTTGTTGGCTGCCAGTCGCCCAGCAAATTGACGCCAATCTTGTAATCTTTCTCACCAGTTTTAGTATTAAAATCAATACCTACTGCCTGGTTAAACCAGGTGGCTTTTAACGGTTCGCTTTTCAAATCGCCGTTCACAAAGCTGAATTTACCCGTCAGGTTGCTCAGCGTGCTGGAGAGCGGTTTTATCAACAGCGTATTGTTGTGAAGTTGGACGTCGCCTGAAGCGGTGGTCATATCGCCATTAAATGGGATATCCAGATGTAAGCGAGCATTCACATCCCCACCAATCTGGAGTTCATCGAGAGCAGCAGACAGTGAATCTTTTAGAGGTGTTTCTTTGAAATACGGGCCAACTGCACTTCCAGGGCCGCTGATATCAGAATCAATCAACAGTTTTTCTTTCGAGTAATCCGGGATAATAGCCGTAAGGTTGCGCCCAGTAACTCCCCCGAGTTTCACTTCATTAGACTTCATCCATAAACCATCATTGATGAAATCAAGCGTGATATTCAGATTCTCTAATGCCGGCCAGTCAGGCTGGAAAGCAAATTTTGCATTGCGTAGCGGAACGTAGACCTCAAATTGCCCTTCGTTATGCAGATAAGGGAAAAGATGGGGGTTGCCGCCATAGACCAACGTCGCGTTATCGGCTTCACCACCCTGAATAGCGCCACTGAGGTAATCAACCAGCTCTTTGCCCATCAGGTTTTCAGGGAAATAGCGCCAGGCATCCGCACCGTTATTGGTACTGATTCCGGCTAAAATACCTAACCATGGGTCACCCCCCTCAGGCTGGTAATAACGGAAGTCGCCTGCCGCCCATACCGAGCGAGCTTTTACATCAAGATTTTTGCCATCAAGCTGGAAACCAGAAGCATTTTTCCGCCACTCAAGCGTTGCGGCGCCATGTTCAATCTCCAGCGGTGCGCGGAAGACACCTTCATAAGGCATTTTAGCATCAAGGACCTGTGCATTAAGCTGCCCGTGGGCAAGGCTACCGGTAATTGAACCTGCGAAGTGTTCAACACCGGGAAGCATTTTCCATTGGTTCCAACTCACATCTTTCCAGCGCCCTTGCATGCGGGTGCTTTCCGTTTGCTGGAGCGGGATATCCAGTGCCAGCACATCAATGTGCCCTCGAGGTTGCAAGGAGGTCCAAATATCGCCTAAATCAGGGGAAATTTTTGCGGCTATTGGCAGTAAACCAGTGAAGCTTTCTAGCTCCATGTTTGTGGCGCGGACGCGCAATTCTTCACCGCGCGTATTCTCTTTCCCGCCCACATCCTGCGGAGCAATCCACGCTAAAGATAGCGAACCTTTTGGCCAGGTTTTGCCATCAAGGGTGATATTCGTTGAGGGAATAGCAAGATTCCAGCCCGCTTGTGAACGATCAACATGGGCCATTAAATTATCAACGGATAACTGGTGTGCGGAGCTTTTCCCCGCCCAGCTTGCACCGCCTTGCTTCAGCCAGATATTGCCACCAGCAATATCGCCCTCTTTGATATCCATCCATGCTTCGAGGGTGAATTTGGCAGTCTGTAAATTAACATTGTCCTTCATCCAGCGGCCAAGCCACGGTTTTACGTCAACGTTGTCAGCCTGTAGCCAGACTTTGCCGATATTGAGCAGGCCATTTTCGTCCCGTAAATCCATCCGCACTTTTGCCAGACCGTGTTGCCCGGTAAAGCTCGACAGACTGACCAGCCCTTCAGCACGGTGACGGTTTTTGGTGTTAAGCCAGGTAAGTTGTGGGATCGTGAGTTCAGCACGTTGGCCAGATAGAGTCAGGAAACTAAGGGAGCTGTCGCGCAAATCAAAGTGATCGAACTGGCGTAAAAAGAGATCGCTGATTTTACCCGGCTCAAACTTACCGTCCCCCTGATTCTGGCTCAGTGGAGTATTGGTGCGCATCTGTAGCTGGTAAAAAGTGAGGTCGCGGAATTGCCAACGCGCATGCAAAATACTTTGCCAAAGGTCGAGCGCCAGCGTCACGCGCTTAACGCTCAACTCACCGCCGTCTTTCAGACCGGCTTTAACATCGCGCACATCCAGAGTTGGGCCAAAGTTTTCCCAACTTGCCTTTATCTGGCTGGCATCGACAGGCGTGCCAGTCATCGCTTCAATTTTATCTAACAAAGCCGGGCGCCAGGCATCGAGATGCGGCAAAACCAGCCGCAAACCACTCACCAGCAGTGCGACGATAACGATAAGCGTTGCGCCAGTGAGTAGCAGAATGCCGGGCAGTCGCCTCACGTATATCTCCTTGTTAGCCGCCGGAGCGGAACTCGAACCTGCGCCAACCGCACAGAGAGCTACATCATAACGACGTCAAACTGCTCCTGATTATAGAGCGGCTCGATCTGTACTTTGACTTGCTTGCCGACGAAAATTTCAACTTCGGCCAGTGAATGGGACTCTTCACTTTTTAGCGCTTCGCCCACAGCAGGTGATGCGTAAACCAGGAAACGGTCGGAATCATAAGCATGATGCACGCGGACAATTTCACGCATGATTTCATAACAGACTGTTTCAACGGTTTTCACCGTACCGCGTCCGTGGCAAGTTGGACAATCGTTACACAGCACATGTTCAACGCTTTCGCGCGTGCGTTTACGTGTCATCTCAACCAGGCCAAGCTGCGAGAAACCATTGATACTGGTTTTTACCCGGTCTTTGCTTAACGCTTGCTCAAGAGAATGCAACACACGACGGCGATGATCTTCATTACTCATATCAATGAAATCGATAATGATAATGCCGCCCAGATTACGTAAACGTAACTGGCGGGCAATCGCCTGCGTCGCTTCAATATTAGTATTGAAAATAGTATCGTCGAGATTGCGATGACCGACAAATGCCCCCGTGTTGATGTCCACGGTGGTCATGGCTTCAGTCTGATCGATGACCAAATAGCCACCCGACTTCAATTCAACTTTTCGTTCCAGCGCCCGCTGAATTTCATTTTCAACATCAAAAAGGTCAAAAATTGGCTGGCGACCGCTGTAGTGTTCGATCTTGTTGTGTATTTCCGGCATGTATTCTGCGGTGAACTCCAGCAGCATGTCGAATGTCAGGCGTGAGTCGACACGAATTCGGTCGAGTGCCTCATCAGCAAAATCACGCAGTACACGTTGTGCTAACGCGAGTTCACCATAAAGCTGGCAACGAGTTTTGTTACGCTTTTTGCGTTCGCTGACTTTTGTCCAGACGCGCTTCAGGTAAGCGGCATCTGCAGATAAATCGTCTTCACATACACCTTCTGCCGCAGTACGGATGATGAATCCGCCTTGCTCGTCGCAATATGCGTTAACCACACGTTTAAGGCGTTCACGTTCAGCTTCACTTTCAATGCGTTGCGAAACACCAACATGTGATGCTCCTGGCATAAAGACCAGGTAACGGGACGGCAGTGTGATATCCGTAGTCAGGCGCGCACCTTTAGTACCCAGCGGATCTTTCACCACTTGAACCATGAGGTCTTGCCCCTGGCGCACCAGTTCGGAGATATCACGTACTGTGAAGTTTTTTCGCTCTTCACCAGCCACACATTCGGTATGTGGCATGATGTCAGAAGCGTGAAGAAACGCTGCCTTATCAAGGCCAATATCTACAAATGCCGCCTGCATTCCCGGAAGTACCCGGCTTACACGACCTTTGTAGATATTCCCTACGATCCCGCGACGTGCTTCGCGTTCAATATGGATCTCTTGCAGTATTCCACCATCAATGTAAGCCACCCGAGTTTCCGATGGGGTCACGTTGACTAATAATTCAGCCGTCATGTTTTCCTCGTCCATCACGCAAAGCGTGAAAATTACTCAGCAATTCATAGGTTTCAACTAGCGGTAAGCCGACTACAGCATGGTAGCTGCCATTAATCTTCCTGACAAAACAACCACCAAGCCCTTGAATACCGTATGCACCTGCTTTATCCATGGGTTCACCGCAGGCCACATAACCGGCGATATCCTGTTCTGATAATGCACGAAATGTCACTTCAGTCGTCACCAGGCAATCCAGTAACGATTCGCGATCGGCTAACGCAACTGCCGTCATCACTTGATGCTGATTTCCGGACAACATGCGCAGCATTTCGGCGGCATGTTGTTCATCTTTAGGTTTTTCCAACACGTTGCCATTGTAGATAACAATAGTATCTGCACCTAAAACCGGTAAGTCATGTTGAGCTAATGCAACACCTGCTCGAGCTTTATCTCGCGCCAGGCGCACAACATATTGTTGCGCACTTTCACCGCTCAGACGCTGTTCCTCTACATCGGTAATGATGCGCTCAAATGACACACCCAACTGAGTCAGAAGTTCCTGACGACGTGGAGAACCGGATGCCAGATACAAAGATGTCATGTTAAATCCTATTGCACAGCAAATTGTTGGCGAATTTTACGCATCAGCAAAAATATCCATGGCCACAGCACGCCGTTAACCACACTACTCCAGAAAATTTCCGGACGGAAAGATACGTTGATGACTAGAAATTCAGACCAGAACACAATGACATCTGTCATCAATGACAACAGCATAACCACTAAAGCCTGTTGCCAAAGCGCGAGATTGCGGAATAGCTGGTACTTCAACGCCACCAGGTAAGCAACGATACTCAAAGATAATGCTCGCACGCCTAGGGTGGAACCGCTGATCAGATCCAGTATGGCACCCACCACAAAACCTGTGCCAACATTTACGCGGTGGGGCAACGCCAGAATCCAGTACAGCAGAATAAGTAAAACCCAGTCCGGACGATAGATTTTCAAATCGTCAGGCCAGGGCATTACTTGTAACAGCAAGGCGACAAGGAAAGAGAGCCAGATTACCCAACGACCCTGACTACGGTAACTCCCCACTACTGCCCTCCCTGGGTAGCAGATGCAGGAGAAGCAGAGTTCCCTGCAGGAGCCTGAGCCATTCCCGTTGCCGGAGGTGGAATCGGAGCTGGGGCTGGTGGACCAACAGAATCAGCTGGAGGCAATACCTGCGGCATCATTTGCATCAAACGCTCATTCGCTACGCGATGAACCTCTTCCGGTGGCATAGGAGTTTTGCCTTCGCGATCCGCCCCCCACAACAGCAACAAATAACGCAGACGTTGTAAGCCAGCGGTTGGGCGAGCCTGAATAACGGTGTACGCACGTTGAGTATCAAGTTTCACAGAGGAAACGACACCCACCGGATAACCTTCAGGGAAGCGACCACCCAGTCCAGACGTCACCAATACATCGCCTACGCGAATATCGGTATTTGCCGGTAAATGTTCTAGTTGCAGATCGTCAGTACAGCCGTTGCCCGCCGCAATAACGCGAATGTCATTGCGCAGCACCTGAATCGGTAGCGCATGGGTCGCATCACAGATCAGCAAAACACGGCTGGTGAGTTTAGCCACCGCAATGACCTGACCTACGACACCTTTATCACTGATGACTGGCTGACCTTCATAGACCCCATTCACGCTCCCTTTATCAATGACAACCTGGTCACTGTAAGGATCGTTAACGGTAGAGATAACCTGAGTCACCATTTTTTGCTCGTCCTGACGCAACGGTGAGCCAAGCAATTCGCGCAGACGTGCGTTTTCCTGACGATATTGACCCATCATCAGTAATTCACTATTTTTCAGGATCAGTTCCTGACGCAGTGCACGATTTTCGAGCTCTAGTTGATCGCGTGATGCCAGTGTTTGCGAGACGCTGTCGAGCAATTCACGGGGACCATTTGAGACAAAATAGAAAGGGCTGACGGCAGTATCCATATACGTTCGGATCTGACTAAACGTACCCAGACGGCTATCGGCAATAATGACACCAATCGCCACCAGCACCGCCAGAATTAGGCGAAACTGCAACGAAGGGCCACGGCTAAAAATTGGCTTCATAGGCTATGCGTATTCCAGGGCCAGCAAGGAAAAGGCAGTGATAGTCACTGCCTTTTACGTGTGGCTGATTACTCTTCGCTGAACAAGTCGCCGCCGTGCATGTCGATCATTTCCAGTGCCTTGCCACCGCCACGGGCTACGCAAGTCAATGGATCTTCTGCAACTACTACCGGAATGCCAGTTTCTTCCATCAGCAGACGGTCGAGGTTACGCAGCAATGCGCCACCACCTGTCAGAACCATACCGCGCTCAGAAATATCGGAAGCCAATTCTGGTGGGCACTGTTCCAGCGCAACCATTACTGCGCTCACGATGCCGGTTAAAGGCTCTTGCAAGGCTTCGAGGATTTCATTGGAATTCAGAGTAAAGCCGCGTGGAACACCTTCAGCCAGGTTACGACCACGAACTTCAATTTCACGCACTTCATCGCCTGGGTAAGCAGAACCGATTTCGTGTTTGATACGTTCAGCGGTTGCTTCACCGATCAGTGAACCGTAGTTACGGCGCACATAATTAATGATGGCTTCATCAAAGCGGTCACCACCAATACGGACGGAAGAGGAGTAAACCACACCGTTCAGAGAGATAACGGCAACTTCAGTAGTACCACCACCGATATCCACAACCATAGAACCGGTTGCTTCAGAAACTGGCAGGCCAGCACCGATAGCGGCAGCCATTGGCTCTTCAATCAGGAACACTTCACGAGCGCCTGCACCTTGCGCAGATTCACGGATAGCACGGCGTTCAACCTGAGTTGCACCGACTGGCACACACACCAGAACACGCGGGCTCGGGCGCATAAAGCTGTTGCTATGCACTTGTTTGATGAAGTGTTGCAGCATTTTTTCGGTCACGAAGAAATCGGCAATAACGCCATCTTTCATCGGACGGATAGCCGCGATGTTGCCAGGGGTACGACCCAGCATCTGTTTAGCGTCATGGCCTACGGCCGCAACACTTTTAGGTGAACCGGCACGATCCTGGCGAATGGCCACGACAGACGGCTCATTCAGTACGATGCCTTGTCCTTTTACATAAATCAGGGTATTCGCGGTACCCAGGTCAATGGACAGGTCATTGGAAAACATGCCACGAAATTTTTTCAACATACTAAGGGATAATCCTGAAAGCTGGGGCGGAAACAAAATCCGCTTACTTTACCAACCACTCATTGCAGCGACAAGGCGCATAAATGTTCTGCAATGGTGAAAAATTGTGCAGTTTACTACGACCGTTACACTTTCGGCACGTTTATCCTCGAACAGCAGAGGAATTAAACAAACGCTGTAGGTTAAACGAACAGTGTAAGGAAGCAAACTGGGTTCATTCGTGCTTTAACAATCTGGTCAGCAGGCGTATCCGCCCCCTTGAGATGCAGCGCGCGTTATTCTACGTGAAATATTTATAAACGGCAGGTTAAACCGAGTATCTTTGCGAATATTTTTTCACGTTGCTATCGAGCGGTTCAGAGGCCGCAAAAAAATCCCCCTGAGCACCCGCCACGCCTTTCTCTACCAGTGTCTGCCATTCACTTCGCGTTCTTACACCGACCGCAAAAACTCGTGTCTGAGTCCCGTTACAAGCCTCAACCAGACTCTGTACAAACAGCTGATTTTCGGTTCGTTTCTCAATGTTACGCACAAGCCCTGGATGCAGTTTTATCAATTCCACATCCAATTCTTTAATATAAGACGCACTCACAACGGTCAAACCCGCCTGGGAAACTGCAATACGTACGCCCAATGCTTTGATCAAACGAATCACAGGTTGCAAACGGCTGATGTGTTGACAAACATCTGCCTCTGCAAGTTCAAAAAGAATACGTCGTCGAAGTGATTTTTCAGATTGCATTAATGCATCACGCAACCAACGCTGGAAAGGTGCCCGAATCAATGATTCAACCGACACTTGAACGGCTAGCGTTTCTTCAGGCCAGAATCCTGCTAGTGGCAATAGCCGAGCGATGATTTGTCGGTCATATTGCTCCGATAAACCAAACTGCTTAACCATCGGCAAATACTCTGCCGCCAATACTTCTTGTTCACCATCGAAAATCCGACACATAATTTCCCGATGATGCACGAAGCCGTCGCGCTTCACGGACGGCTTTTGGTAGAAGCGTGGACCGCCGCGTTGCAACACCTGCTCAATGAGCGTACGCCATTTAACGTTACCACGCCCTTTTTCCGGCAAACTATCGTCATAAACCGACCAGCCGTTGGTTCCTTGCAGGGAAGCATTACGCGTCGCCACCTCTGCATTTTCCATAACTTGCTCTTTGCTTTGCCCGCTCCGCCATGCACAAATACCGATATGCATCATGTCATTACGATCCAACATCCGCGTTGGAGGCAGCGAATCGACGGCTTTCAGTAATTGATTAGCAATGCTATCGGCTTCTTTCAATGTGCGGTGCGGCAACAAAACGGCAAAATCACTACGGAAATAGCGTGCCAGTAAAGCCCCAGGATAGCGCATCACAAAAGTCGACAACATATTAATAATCGTAAATAGATACTCTTCTACCGCGTTGCGTCCCCACGTTTCGTGTAGCGTTTCAAAATCCGGTAAACGGATAATCATCACCACACCATGCGCGCCGACTTTCTCCTGCTCATCGAGTAAAGTTGCCAGTTGGTTATCAAAGAACAGGCGATTATTCAGACCCGTTTTCGCATCTTGCGCGGCGAAAGCACGAATTAGCGTATCCATTCTGCTACGTTGTTCGCTGGCGTTTTGCAGATCTGAAAGCAACACATCAAGCGCACTACTGGCCTGTGGTGGCCATTCCAACACTGAGCCACGCACTTCAACACCTCTTTCGCCATTCAGAATTCGTCGCGCACGGCTTTCCAGTAATTCTTGCCCTGCGAGCTGTTTTTTCATCCAGCGGATAGCAAAGAACAGCACGATAAGCATGAATCCAATCGTGATAGAAAGAGGTACTGTCGCGAAAAGAGAGTTGTAGTAATTCGCTATCGGATCGCGATAGGTCAGACTGAGAAACATGCCGGGATGTTTCATTAATTCAACAGTCACGGTGCGCAGACTGTAGCTGTTTCCCAGCAAGTGATAGGTTTGGGTCAATTGGTGTTGATAAACGGTGTTATCGCCAAGCTTGAAATCGACCTCGGTGATATCAATCGGAACCATCACTTCATTGAGGCGCTTTATCAGAGCTTCTGGTGAGCTCGAAACTAAATCGTTATCAATGATGGCGGCAACAGATACCACACGCTGATGCACTTTATAATGCATCGCATTAAAGAAGCTTAATGAACAACCAACGAGCGTCACAAAAATAGCGAGCCCCGTTAGCAATGTCATAAAAGCAGAAAGCTTCGTCGTTAATCGCATCCTTGTGTTAACTCCGTGTGGTGAAGATATACCAAGCCTGACCTGATGCGGCATTACATAGTAAAAGAGGTGCCCTGGCAAACACAGTGAACATATTCTCACCCTTTGTTGCAAAGCGAGTGTTTTGCACACTGAAACTCAAGTATAGCCGCTGACAACCCTCCATTCATTAACAAATATTCAACAAAAATAGCAGTATGTTTAAGTTTCAATTTTTTGTGACAAATTCGCAGGGTTTAGCGTTCTCCGTCATGCTTAGGGAATAAAGCCACGCTGGAGTATAAGATGAAGAAGATCGCCCGCTTCACCGAAGCTGATGTCACAGCTGAATCCGTATTTATGATGAAACGCCGCCAGGTACTCAAGGCACTAGGTATCAGTGCGGCTGCCCTTTCGCTTCCTCAGACTGCACATGCAGATATTCTTTCCTGGTTTAAAGGTAATGACCGGCCGCCAGCGCCTTCAGGAAAACCTTTGCAATTTAGCAAACCCGAACAATGGCAGGCTAAGCTCGCCATGACACCGGAAGATAAAGTTACTGGCTACAATAACTTCTACGAGTTTGGTCTGGATAAAGCCGACCCTGCGGCAAACGCCGGGAGTCTGAGAACCGATCCGTGGAAACTCACCATTAGCGGCGAAGTAGCAAAACCGCTGACACTGGATTACGACGATCTCTATAAAAAATTCCCGCTTGAAGAGCGGATTTATCGCATGCGGTGTGTTGAAGCCTGGTCAATGGTTGTGCCGTGGATTGGCTTCCCGCTCAGCAAGTTGCTGGCTTTAGTTGAACCCACCAGCAATGCGAAATATGTCGCCTTTGAAACAATCTACGACCCGGAGCAAATGCCTGGACAGAAAGATCGATTTATTGGCGGCGGTTTGAAGTATCCCTACGTTGAAGGACTGCGACTTGATGAAGCGATGCATCCGCTTACTTTGCTGACTGTGGGTGTTTATGGCAAAGCGCTACCGCCACAAAACGGCGCTCCGATACGACTCACCGTGCCATGGAAATATGGATTTAAAGGGATTAAATCGATCGTCAGTATCAAGCTGGTTAGCGAACTGCCACCCACCACCTGGAATATGGCAGCCCCAAATGAATATGGATTTTATGCCAACGTAAACCCAAATGTTGATCACCCACGCTGGTCGCAGGCGAGTGAGCGATTCATTGGTTCAGGTGGCGTGCTGGATGTGAAACGCCAGCCTACATTGCTGTTTAATGGTTATGCCGATGAGGTTGCTTCGCTGTACCGCGGTTTAAATCTGAAGGAGAATTTCTAAAGTGAGATTAACTGCGAAGCAAATCACGTGGCTTAAAGTGGTGCTGCACCTCGCGGCATTCTTACCCTTTGTCTGGCTATTTTATGCCGCAAACCAAGGTTTTTTGAGTGCTGATCCGGCAAAGGATATCCAACATTTTACCGGCAGGATGGCGCTCAAGTTACTTCTTGCAACTCTCCTGATCACACCTTTAGCGAGATACGGTAAACAGCCATTGCTGATTCGTACCCGTCGTCTGCTGGGATTGTGGTGTTTTGCCTGGGCCACTCTTCATTTAACCAGCTACGCCATGCTGGAACTGGGAATCAGCAATCTGGCACTGCTTGGCCAGGAGTTGGTGACGCGCCCCTATTTGACTTTAGGAATAATCAGCTGGCTGGTGCTGCTATCATTGGCGGCAACATCGACCCAATCTTTACAACGAAAATTGGGGTCACGCTGGCAAAAGCTACATAACTTCGTCTATCTGGTCGCAATCCTCGCCCCCATACATTATTTATGGTCAGTAAAGGTTATTTCCCCGCAACCGTTACTGTATGCTCTGGGCGCATTCATCCTTTTGGCCTTGCGCTATAAGAAATTCCGGATGTGGCTGCGTTAACGGAAGAATTGTGTTCTTCTGCGCAAAAAAGTGATCAACCGTGCCCCTAAAAAGGATATGAGTTGATCATCTTCCCTGATAAGACCAGTATTTAGCTGCCAAATGCTACGAAATCGTTATAATGTGCGACTTTGGTTTTTCTGACAGGCCATTTTCTGGCTCTGAAGGTGACAACCGAGCAACTTAGGTATATTTTGTAAAATACCTACAAATTGCAGGAGATGGCAGCACGATGTCGGCTAATTTTCACATTTTGCTTTTGAACGGTCCGAATCTTAACATGCTGGGAACACGCGAGCCCGAGAAGTACGGCACGCTAACTTTGGCGCAAATTGTTAACTCGCTCGAAGAAGAAGCAAAAACGCTAAATGTCTCGTTCAGTCACCTGCAATCTAATGCTGAATATGAGTTGATCGACCGAATTCATCAGGCTAAAGACACTGTCGATTTTATTCTGATTAATCCGGCCGCGTTTACGCATACGAGCGTTGCGCTGCGTGATGCCTTGTTAGCGGTGGATATTCCGTTTATCGAGATCCATCTGAGCAATGTGCATGCGCGCGAACCGTTCCGCCATCATTCATATCTTTCTGATAAAGCGGTTGGTGTCATCTGCGGATTAGGCGCTGACGGCTATTCATATGCACTACAGACGGCGGTAAAACGCTTGTCAAAATCCATCTAAACAAGAGTACGGAACCCACTCATGGATATTCGTAAGATTAAAAAACTGATCGAGCTGGTTGAAGAATCAGGCATTTCTGAACTGGAAATTTCTGAGGGCGAAGAATCTGTACGTATCAGTCGTGCACCGGCAAACACCGGTTACCCGATGATGCAACAGGCTTATGCTGCGCCAATGTACCAGCCACAGCCGCAGGCTGGCCTGTCTAACGTTGTTGCACCTGCCGCTCCGGCAGAAGCACCGGCGGCTGCTGAAATCAGTGGTCACATCGTGCGTTCCCCAATGGTAGGTACTTTCTACCGCACCCCAAGCCCGGATGCTAAATCATTTGTTGAAGTTGGCCAGAAGGTTAACGTTGGCGACACTCTGTGTATCGTTGAAGCAATGAAAATGATGAACCAGATCGAAGCTGACAAAGCCGGTGTGGTGAAAGCCATCCTGGTTGAAAATGGTCAACCGGTTGAATTTGACGAGCCGCTGGTCGTCATCGAGTAACGAGGCGAACATGCTGGATAAAATTGTCATCGCTAACCGTGGTGAGATTGCATTGCGTATTCTTCGTGCCTGTAAAGAGCTGGGCATCAAGACTGTCGCTGTGCACTCAACTGCCGATCGCGATTTAAAACACGTATTGCTAGCGGATGAGACTGTTTGTATCGGTCCTGCTCCGTCTGTAAAAAGCTATCTGAATATCCCGGCAATCATCTCTGCGGCAGAAATTACTGGCGCCGTTGCGATTCACCCGGGTTATGGCTTCCTGTCTGAAAATGCCAACTTTGCTGAGCAGGTTGAGCGTTCAGGCTTTATCTTCATTGGCCCGCGAGCTGAAACTATTCGTCTGATGGGCGATAAAGTTTCTGCAATCAACGCAATGAAGAAAGCTGGCGTACCTTGCGTACCTGGTTCTGACGGCCCTCTTGACGGCGATATGGATAAAAACCGCGCCCATGCTAAACGCATCGGTTACCCGGTAATTATCAAAGCGTCCGGTGGCGGCGGCGGTCGTGGTATGCGTGTAGTACGTAACGATGCTGACCTGGAACAATCCATTAATATGACCCGTGCGGAAGCAAAAGCTGCTTTCAACAACGATATGGTCTATATGGAGAAGTACCTGGAAAACCCACGCCACATCGAGATTCAAGTTCTTGCTGATGGCCAGGGTAAAGCTATCTATCTGGCTGAACGTGACTGCTCTATGCAGCGTCGTCACCAGAAAGTTGTGGAAGAAGCGCCAGCACCAGGCATCACGCCTGAGCTGCGTAAATTCATCGGTGAGCGCTGTTCTAAAGCGTGTATCGATATCAACTATCGCGGTGCAGGTACATTCGAGTTCCTGTTCGAAAACGGTGAGTTCTACTTTATCGAGATGAACACCCGTATTCAGGTTGAACACCCGGTAACAGAAATGATTACCGGTGTTGATCTGATTAAAGAACAGCTTCGTATTGCTGCGGGACAGCCACTGTCTATCAAGCAAGAAGATGTTCAGGTTCGTGGCCATGCGGTTGAATGCCGTATTAACGCCGAAGACCCGAATACCTTCCTGCCAAGCCCAGGCAAAATTACTCGCTGCCATGTGCCGGGTGGTTTTGGTGTACGTTGGGAATCACATATCTATTCCGGCTACACTGTTCCTCCATACTACGATTCAATGATCGCAAAACTTATCTGTTACGGTGAAACCCGTGAAGTGGCGATTGCGCGTATGAAGAACGCCCTGGCTGAGCTGATCATCGATGGCATCAAAACCAACGTTGATTTGCAGACTCGCATCATGAACGATGAAAACTTCCAGCACGGTGGGACTAACATCCACTATCTGGAGAAGAAACTGGGTCTTCAGGACTAAGTTTTCTCATGTAGTTACATCGTTAAAAGGCCGGATTTCCGGCCTTTTTCTTTTTTGATCCTCAATTTGCCGCTATGCGTTACAATCGCCGCTTTCCGCCAACTCAAGGGACAATAATGGACGCGCGTTTTGTTCAGGCCCATAAAGAAGCCCGCTGGGCGCTTTGGCTAACCCTTCTCTACCTCGCAGCATGGTTAGTGGCTGCTTACTTACCAGGTAACGATATCGGCCCAACAGGTCTCCCACACTGGTTTGAAATGGCATGCCTGCTGGTACCTTTGCTATTCATTTTGCTGTGCTGGGCCATGGTGAAGTTCATCTTCCGCGATATCCCACTGGAGGATGATCATGCAGCTTGAAGTCATTTTGCCGCTAGTGGCGTATTTACTGGTGGTTTTTGGCATTTCTATGTACGCCATGAAACGCCGCACTACGGGTAATTTCCTCAACGAATATTTCCTCGGCAGTCGTTCGATGGGTGGCTTCGTATTAGCGATGACGCTCACCGCGACCTATATCAGCGCCAGTTCATTTATTGGTGGGCCTGGTGCTGCTTATAAATATGGGCTGGGCTGGGTTTTACTGGCAATGATCCAACTTCCTGCGGTGTGGTTATCACTGGGGATTCTGGGTAAAAAGTTTGCCATTCTGGCGCGTCGCTATAACGCTGTTACCCTGAACGACATGCTGTTTGCGCGCTACCAAAGCCGCCTGCTGGTGTGGCTGGCAAGTATTAGCCTGTTGGTGGCATTTATCGGTGCCATGACTGTGCAGTTCATTGGCGGGGCACGCTTACTGGAAACCGCGGCGGGTATTCCTTACGAAACTGGCTTGCTGATTTTTGGTATCAGCATCGCACTCTACACTGCATTCGGTGGCTTCCGTGCCAGCGTTCTCAACGATGCTATGCAGGGAATGGTGATGCTAGTTGGAACGATACTGCTGTTAGTGGGCATCGTTCACGCTGCGGGTGGCTTACACAACGCGGTCGATACGCTACAGCATATTGATCCTAAACTTGTTTCACCGCAGGGTGCCGATGACATTCTTTCTCCAACATTCATGACCTCGTTCTGGGTGCTGGTCTGTTTCGGCGTGATTGGTTTGCCTCACACAGCGGTGCGCTGCATCTCTTATAAAGACAGCAAAGCCGTGCACCGTGGAATTATCCTCGGCACGATTGTGGTGGCGATTTTAATGTTTGGTATGCATCTGGCAGGGGCGTTAGGCCGGGCGGTAATACCGGACTTAAAAGTGCCTGATTTGGTTATTCCAACGCTAATGGTCACCGTTCTACCTCCGTTCGCGGCGGGGATCTTCCTCGCGGCACCAATGGCGGCAATCATGTCGACAATTAATGCCCAACTGCTTCAATCGTCAGCTACGATCGTCAAAGATCTTTATCTGAATATGAGACCGGATCAGATCACTAACGAAAGGCGTCTGAAAAGAATGTCATCGGTGATCACTCTGATTTTAGGTGCGTTACTGCTACTTGCAGCCTGGCGCCCACCTGAAATGATCATCTGGCTGAATTTGCTGGCGTTTGGTGGGTTAGAAGCTGTGTTCCTGTGGCCGCTGGTGTTGGGCCTGTATTGGGAACGCGCCAATGCCACGGGTGCGCTGAGCGCAATGATTGTCGGTGGCGGGTTGTATGCAGTGCTGGCGAGCTTCAAAATCCAGTTCCTGGGCTTCCACCCAATTGTGCCATCCTTGTTATTAAGTTTGCTGGCGTTCCTGGTAGGCAACCGTTTTGGTCAGTCTCTACCTGTTCCGGCACTCGTTTCAACTACTGATAAATAAAGAGTTTCGCTATGCCATGGATTCAACTGAAAATTAATACCTCAGGTTCAAATGCTGAAGAGCTCGGCGATGCGCTGATCGAAAGCGGTGCGGTTTCCGTCACCTTTCAGGATACCCACGACACACCGGTATTCGAGCCATTGCCTGGCGAAACCCGTTTATGGGGCGATACCGATGTCATTGGCCTGTACGATGCAGAAACTGACATGGAAGAAGTGGTTGCAATTCTTGAGAACTGCCCACTACTGAGCATCGGTTTCCCACATAAAATCGAACAGCTTGAAGACAAAGACTGGGAGCGTGAGTGGATGGATAACTTCCACCCGATGCGCTTTGGTCAACGCCTGTGGATTTGCCCAAGCTGGCGCGATGTGCCAGACGCTAGCGCGGTGAACGTGATGCTGGACCCTGGTCTTGCGTTTGGTACCGGCACTCACCCAACGACCTCTTTGTGTCTTGAGTGGCTGGATGGTTTAGATTTGGCGGGCAAAACCGTTATCGATTTCGGCTGCGGCTCCGGTATTCTCGCCATTGCCGCATTGAAACTGGGTGCAGTGAAAGCAATTGGTATTGATATCGACCCTCAGGCGATTCAGGCCAGCCGCGATAACGCAGAGCGCAATGGTGTTTCTGATCGCCTGGAACTGTATCTGCCAAAAGACCAACCAGAAGTCATGAGCGCCGATGTAGTGGTTGCTAACATCCTGGCAGGCCCTTTACGTGAGTTAGCTCCGTTAATCAGCGTGCTGCCTGTTCAGGGCGGTTTCCTGGGGCTTTCTGGCGTTCTGGCAAGCCAGGCCGAAGGTGTTTGCGAAGCCTATCAGGATAAATTCACGCTCGATCCAGTTGCAGAAAAAGAAGAGTGGTGCCGAATTACCGGTATCAAACGCTAAATCCCCTCCCCTCAGTAACGTGGTATCAAGCCACGTTACTGACCTCCAGACTCTCCGAGCAACACTCCGTTTACAACAATTCATCCCAGTGATAACTCGCACCAAAATGAGATGCCGATCGCAGAAAAACACTAAGTTTGGTGATTTAAGCAGCACTTTATCTCGTGTCTTATACGTAAAAAATAATGAATTACCCCTGAATGTGGCGAAAATCTAAAAGCACACAAATCAACCAACGAAACATAACTAACTGAAAAATATAATTAATTTATTTTTTTCACTGTACGAGATAAGGATTCATTGATCTACGACAGCTGATTGTTCAAAGTTTGGCCTTTCATCTCAGGCTAAAAATGCGTAATATACGCCGCCTTGCAGGCAAGTATGGTCATTTCTTAACTCATGCGCATTGGACAACACCAGCTCAGAAATCGACTGATAGCAGCACCTATGGCTGGCATCACTGACAGACCATTCAGGACACTGTGTTACGAGATGGGAGCCGGACTGACTGTTTCCGAGATGATGTCCTCCAACCCTGAAGTTTGGGCGAGTGATAAATCACGTTTACGGATGGTGCACGTGAATGAACCAGGTATTCGCACCGTGCAAATTGCCGGTAGTGATCCTGATGAGATGGCAGAGGCCGCACGCATTAACGTGGCTAATGGCGCCCAGATTATTGATATCAATATGGGATGCCCTGCTAAGAAAGTGAATCGTAAACTCGCAGGTTCTGCGCTGCTGCAATACCCAAGTCTTGTGAAGTCTATCCTGACGACGGTAATTAACGCAGTTGACGTACCTGTAACGTTGAAAATTCGCACTGGCTGGGATACGGCGCACCGTAACTGTGAAGAGATTGCCCAACTGGCTGAAGACTGTGGCATTCAGGCTCTGACAATTCATGGACGCACACGCGCCTGTTTATTTCAGGGAGATGCTGAATACGACAGCATTCGGGCAGTTAAGCAGAAAGTTTCCATTCCGGTAATCGCGAATGGTGACATTACTGACCCGCTTAAAGCCAGAGCTGTGCTCGACTACACAGGGGCTGATGCTCTTATGATAGGACGTGCGGCTCAGGGAAGACCCTGGATCTTTCGGGAAATCCAGTATTATCTGGACACTGGAGAGTTGCTTCCTCCACTGCCTCTGGCAGAGGTGAAGCGCTTACTTTGTGGGCATATTGGTGAACTTCATGACTTTTATGGTCATGCTAAGGGATACCGAATTGCTCGCAAACACGTCTCCTGGTACTTACAGGAACACGCTCCAAATGACCAGTTTCGGCGCACATTCAACGCCATTGAGGATGCAAGCGAACAGCTTGAGGCGTTGGAGGCATACTTCGAAAATCTTGCGTAATTAGAAATAAAGAGCTGACAGAACTATGTTCGAACAACGCGTAAATTCTGACGTACTAACCGTTTCTACCGTTAACTCACAGGATCAGGTTACCCAAAAACCTCTTCGTGACTCCGTGAAACAAGCACTGAAGAACTATTTTGCTCAACTGAATGGTCAAGATGTTAACGATCTGTATGAGCTGGTATTGGCTGAAGTAGAGCAGCCATTGTTGGACATGGTGATGCAATACACCCGTGGCAACCAAACCCGCGCTGCCCTGATGATGGGCATCAACCGTGGTACGCTGCGTAAAAAATTGAAAAAATACGGCATGAACTGATATTAATCAGTTAAGTTGTTGTTTAAAAAGGCGCTACTCGGCATGGGGAAGCGCCTTTTTTAATGTTTGTAATACGCCTGGTGAAAGGCGAGTTCACGAACAAAAGCAACGAATGCGTTCAGAAAACCTACTCAGTTGGTAAATGTTCGGCTTGTACTAGCGCCCCAAGTTGCTCTTGCATATATGAAGAAAAGTATTCAGGATTTTTAATAAGAACACGGTCGCCAGACTCAATTTTAGCAGCCCACCCTGCCACTTTTTTCGTGAACTCAGTGTTCCATCCCTCCTGATTAGCTCTTGCCGTAACATCAGCTGCACTAACCGGTACCCCCAGCTCTTTCAGATACTTAAATATCCCCTTAGCTGTACTCTCATCCATAGAATGTGGCGTTGATGCGGATGTATTCATACCGCCAATGTAGTCCAATGCTTTTTCAATGACAGCTGGCATATTCTTATCCTTAATATTAACCATGTATTAAACGAGCCATAACACGCACTGACAACTACCAGTTAACCATATGATTTAAATGGTTACTACCCTTGGTAATGCAGCCTTTTTAATAGTTGTGACACGGACTGGTTATCTGAAAATGTTTAACTTCACTTTTTCTCCACACTTTCTTGCCTTTGCCCGCTTTTCTCCACTTTGTTTACACAGCACATGAATTGCAATTATTCCTCCCTGCTCTTCATGCCTACGACGGTGATAAAATCACCACATTCACACCGGTTCAGGTTATTAGATAATCGTAGCCTTAACGCACGAGTTATCCCTGTTCGGGGTTTGGTTTAATGAGGTTCCATATGAAAAAGCTAATTGCCGCTGCGTTGCTTTCTACACTTCTGGCAGGTTGTGCAACCAACTCACCTTGCGTGCCAGTCTATGATGATCAGGGCCGCCTGGTGCACACTAATACCTGTATGAAAGGGACAACTCAGGATAACTGGGAAACTGCAGGTGCAATTGCCGGTGGTGCCGCAGCGATTGCTGGCCTAACGCTGGGTATCGTCGCATTAACTAAATAAAGCACATCCCATATTTGCAAAGCGCGTCTCTACAGGGCGCGCTTTTTTATTAAAAAATCCGCACTCATTTTCCTTTGCATTATTTAAGTGCATCCATTACCAACATTTCATTTTTTTAGCTTTGCTCGCTTGTATCCTCAATCTTCTTTGGCGTGAAACAAATCACTCACGTCCTTCAAATTTTGTTTTATTGCAGCAGCAGATGTGACTCCCTCCACAAACCACTACTTATGCTATTCACGCTAATGTTAACGCCTGAAATTACTTCTTTTCATATGATCAAAAACTGAAACTTTTTTGCTCTGAAATGTGGCGTAGGTTTCAATTTTGCCCCGTTGTGGGGCGCTGCAAGTGATTTTTCCTGTCTACACTCAGCTTACTGCGACGGGAGGCACACGCATGCCGTCTCTCGCAACCTTGGCACTCCCTTTGCTTTAACCACATTGGCAGATGCCACAGACAGGAAAATGGCGTCATCCGGATGCCAACACTTATAACGATAATTTCCCCACACAGGATGCATTATGAAAAAGACACTGATCTCCACTCTGGTCGCTGCCGGTGCATTATTCGCGGTAATCAATCAGGCTCATGCTGGCACCACGTTTGACGCGGTAAAAAAGAAAGGCTTTGTGCAATGCGGGATAAGTGATGGCTTGCCTGGTTTTTCATACGCCGATGCAAACGGTAAGTTTACCGGCATTGATGTGGACGTTTGCCGTGGCGTTGCCGCTGCGGTATTTGGGGATGCCTCAAAAGTTAAATATACCCCTCTGACAGCAAAAGAGCGTTTCACCGCCCTCCAGTCCGGCGAAGTGGACATTCTGTCGCGTAATACCACCTGGACGTCATCACGCGATGCTGGAATGGGCATGATGTTTACCGGCGTCACTTATTACGATGGCATCGGTTTCCTGACACACAACAAAGCAGGCCTGAAAAGTGCTAAAGAGCTCGATGGTGCGACTGTTTGTATTCAGGCGGGTACTGATACTGAATTGAACGTGGCTGATTACTTTAAAGCAAACAACATGAAGTACACCCCAGTGACGTTCGATCGTTCCGATGAATCAGCTAAAGCACTGGAATCAGGTCGCTGCGATACTCTGGCTTCCGACCAGTCACAACTCTATGCACTTCGCATCAAACTAAGTACACCGGGTGAATGGATTGTTCTGCCTGAAGTCATTTCAAAAGAACCTTTAGGCCCAGTAGTGCGCCGTGGTGATGAAGACTGGTTCTCTATCGTGCGTTGGACGTTGTTCGCCATGCTGAATGCTGAAGAGATGGGGATTGACTCTAAAAACGTTGACCAGATGGCTGCCAATCCAACAACACCGGATATGGCGCACCTGTTAGGTAAAGAAGGCGATTTCGGTAAAGACCTGAAGCTTGATAATAAATGGGCCTATAACATCGTTAAACAAGTCGGTAACTACGCCGAAATCTTCGAACATAACGTTGGTTCTGATAGCCCACTGAAGATTAAGCGTGGGCAAAACAACCTATGGAATAAAGGTGGTATTCAATACGCACCGCCGGTTCGCTAAGCGATACGTCAGAAATGGGCATTACTGCGGTAGTGCCCAAAGTTTGAGTTTATGTTACTGAGGTTCGTTTATGTCCCATCGCCGCCCAATCGTAAAAGGTGATATTTCCTTTTCTAACCCCGCGGTTCGTGCCTGGCTGTTTCAGATTATTGCGGTCGCCATTGTGGTTGGCATTGCCGTTTACCTGATACATAACACCGTCACTAACCTTAGCAATCGTGGCATTACCTCAGGTTTTGCATTCCTTGACCGTAGCGCGGGCTTCGGTATTGTTCAGCACCTTATTGATTATGAGCAGGGTGATACTTATGGCCGCGTGTTCGTCGTCGGCCTGCTGAACACCTTACTCGTTTCCGCATTGTGCATTGTATTTGCATCATTTATCGGCTTCTTTCTAGGGCTTGCCCGACTTTCTGACAACTGGTTGCTACGTAAGCTTTCCACTTTCTACATTGAGACATTCCGTAATATCCCTCCTTTATTACAGATCTTCTTTTGGTATTTTGCCGTACTTCGCAACCTGCCCGGGCCTAGACAGGCAGTTAACGCATTCGACCTTCTCTTTTTAAGCAACCGCGGGCTCTATATTCCCTCCCCGCAGCTTGGCGAAGGTGTACTGGCATTTATCGGAGCTCTTTTGCTAGCACTGATAATCTCGGCAGGCTTGTATCGTTATAACAAGATGCATCAGATCAAAACGGGGCAATTGCGTCGCACCTGGCCGTATGCTCTAGGTTTGCTGTTCTTGTTACCGCTATTGGCACATTGGCTATTTGGTGCAGCATTGCACTGGGATGTTCCCGCTTTGCGTGGTTTTAACTTCCGTGGGGGGATGGTTCTCATTCCTGAACTTGCGGCATTAACTTTAGCATTGTCGGTCTATACATCTGCTTTTATTGCCGAAATTATCCGTGCCGGTATTCAGTCTGTACCTTACGGCCAACACGAAGCAGCGCGTTCACTGGGGATACCGAACCCTGTTACATTGCGCCAGGTGATCATTCCTCAGGCAATGCGCGTCATCATCCCACCACTCACGAGCCAGTATCTCAATATCGTCAAAAATTCATCACTGGCAGCCGCTATTGGTTATCCGGATATGGTTTCACTGTTCGCAGGAACGGTACTCAACCAGACTGGTCAAGCTATTGAAACTATTGCCATAACAATGTCGGTCTACCTGATTATCAGCCTGACTATTTCATTGCTGATGAATATCTATAACCGGCGAATTGCCCTGGTTGAGCGCTAAGGAATCATGATGACAAAAGCATTAGTGTCACATCACGCGCGCCCAAAAGCTGTTCGCTCAGGTGCCGTGCAATGGGCTCGTAAGAATCTCTTCTCCAGTTGGTCTAATAGTTTACTGACTATTTTCTGTTTTTGGATGATGTGGGAACTGATTCCACCGTTGTTAAATTGGGCGATTTTCAAGGCTAACTGGGTGGGTGAAAGTCGTGCGGACTGCACAAAAGAAGGGGCTTGCTGGGTGTTTATCCATGCACGCTTCGGACAATTTATGTATGGGCTCTACCCGCATGATCAACGGTGGAGAATTAACCTTGCTCTGTTCATTGGTCTGGCTTCCATCATTCCAATGTTCTGGAATGCAATGCCGCGTCGTGGGCGTTATATCGCCTCCTGGGCAATCATCTACCCTCTGGTTGTTTGGGGTCTGCTATATGGTGGATTTTTAGGGCTGGATCGCGTCGAAACACGCCAGTGGGGTGGGTTAACATTAACGCTAATCATCGCATCAGTAGGGATCGCCGGAGCGTTGCCATTAGGGATCTTACTGGCCCTGGGCCGACGTTCGACAATGCCCGTAGTCAGAATTTTGTCTGTGATCTTTATCGAATTCTGGCGTGGCGTGCCGTTAATCACCGTGTTGTTTATGTCATCCGTCATGCTGCCGCTGTTTCTTTCTGAAGGAACAAGCATCGATAAACTTATCCGCGCATTGGTCGGCGTAATCCTTTTCCAGTCTGCATATGTCGCGGAAGTGGTTCGTGGCGGTTTGCAGGCGCTACCAAAAGGACAGTACGAAGCCGCAGAATCTCTGGCGTTGGGATACTGGAAAACCCAGGGATTAGTAATCTTGCCGCAAGCACTAAAGATGGTCATTCCAGGCCTGGTTAACACCATCATTGCTCTCTTTAAAGACACCAGTCTGGTGATCATTATTGGTTTGTTTGATCTGTTTAGCAGCGTACAGCAAGCCACAGTTGATCCTGCATGGCTCGGAATGTCGACCGAAGGCTACGTCTTTGCAGCCCTCATCTACTGGATTTTCTGTTTCAGCATGTCGCGCTACAGCCAGCATCTTGAAAAACGTTTTAACACCGGAAGAACACCGCACTGAGGATGAATAAATGAGTCAGATTACTATGCAACCCGCTGATGCGATGATCATGCTGGAGAACGTTAATAAATGGTACGGGCAATTTCACGTACTCAAGGATATCAATCTGAAGGTTAAGCAAGGAGAACGTATTGTCCTATGCGGCCCTTCTGGTTCAGGAAAATCCACAACTATTCGCTGTATTAACCATCTGGAAGAACATCAGCAAGGGCGTATTGTTGTTGATGGTACTGAGCTTAACGATGATTTACGTAATATAGAGAAGGTCAGGACTGAGGTCGGGATGGTGTTTCAGCACTTCAACCTATTCCCACATCTTACCGTTTTGCAAAACTGCACGCTCGCGCCAATTTGGGTACGTAAAATGCCTAAGAAAGAAGCGGAAGCGCTAGCTATGCATTACCTGGAAAGGGTTCGTATTGCCGAACACGCACATAAGTTCCCGGGGCAAATATCGGGTGGTCAGCAGCAACGAGTGGCAATTGCGCGCTCTCTATGCATGAAACCTAAGATTATGTTGTTTGATGAGCCAACCTCTGCACTTGATCCAGAGATGGTTAAAGAGGTGCTGGATACCATGATTGGCCTGGCAGAATCGGGCATGACGATGTTGTGTGTAACGCATGAAATGGGCTTTGCGCGGACGGTTGCTGATAGAGTGATCTTTATGGATAGAGGCGAAATTGTGGAGCAAGCGTCACCAAATGAGTTCTTTGCTAATCCAAAGTCAGAACGTACTCGCGCATTTCTTTCTCAGGTTATTCATTGATATTTAATGACAAATGTCACGAAAGTGACTTTTGTTTTCGCTGAAAATACAAAACAAAAAGGCCATCCTTGCGGATGGCCTTTTTGTTT
>NZ_LXEO01000048.1 GCF_001654865.1 Buttiauxella noackiae ATCC 51607
CCCTTAATTTCAGGATATTTGACTCTCATCGCCGCCGTTACTCTGTGATGTTGTTCACATGTTCCGTGTCGATGGAGGCGCATTATAGGGATCTCTTTTTATAGCACAACCCTTTTTTCGATCTTTTCCACTGACTGCCTAGTTTTCACCCTTTTCGCTGCGATCGTGTTCGATAAGCTCTGTTTTCGATGCTTTGCCTCCTTGCCATCGGTTAAGAAAGCAGCCACAGTCTATGTACGAAGAGAACTTTCAGAGGTGTTTATGTCTGCTGTATTACGACCTTTTCAAAAAACCTATCCTGAAGTTGGCCAAAGAGTGATGCTTGATAGTTCAAGTGTTGTGATTGGGGATGTACGTATTGCCGATGATGTGAGCATTTGGCCGTTAGTTGCTATCCGTGGCGACGTTAACTATGTGGCTATTGGTTCTCGTAGCAATATTCAGGACGGTAGTGTGTTGCATGTAACGCATAAATCTTCCTATAACCCGGAAGGCAATCCACTTATTGTCGGTGAAGATGTGACTGTAGGGCATAAGGTTATGCTGCACGGCTGCACGATCGGAAACCGCGTGCTTGTTGGTATGGGATCGATTTTACTGGATGGTGTAGTAATAGAAGACGATGTAATGATCGGAGCAGGAAGTTTAGTGCCGCAAAATAAGCATCTTGAGAGTGGCTTCCTTTATCTGGGTAGCCCAGTGAAGCAGATCCGCCCTCTTACGGCTGCTGAACTGGAAGGCTTAAAATACTCAGCCAATAACTACGTTCGCTGGAAAGATGAGTATCTTGCTCAGGAAAGCCAAACGCAGCCTTGACTGTCATGCTCGCCAGCTGCAATTAACTCCTCCGCTTCGTCTTCCAAATCCCAACGATTAAGACGAAAGAGCTCGAGCCATAAATCTTTATTATCGCCACCATAACGGCTGGCGATAGTTTCCCCGGTAATACCGCACATCACCTGAAAGCCATTAACTAATGCAGGGAAGCGGACCGCGAGAAGTTGATCGTCCCATTGTTCGCGATCGGGAAACTGGATCGACTGGTTCATCACGACATTTCCTGCTTAAGCTTCTCTATTACAGGCGCAATTTCGGGTAACACGCCGTGCCACAAGAAAAAGGCGTGTGCGGCCTGGCCCACCAGCATTCCTAATCCATCAGCACAATGTTGAACACCTTGTTGTTTGCACCAATGCAAAAATGGTGTATCACCCTTTTGATAGAACATGTCATAGCAATGAACATTATGCGAAAGCAACGAAGTTGGAATGACTGGAATATCACCAGCAATTCCGCTAGAGGTGGCATTAATAATAAGATCGAACTCATGCCCCTCCAGCTCAGTATGCTCTAACGCCTGAACACTACCAGTGTGGCTAAATAACTGTGCGAGCTCCATGGCTCGAGAAAATGTCCGGTTGGCTATCGTCACAGAGCAATCAAGCGAGAGCAAAGGTAATAAAACTCCCCGTGCCGCGCCACCAGCACCCAGCAATAAAATACGTCGACCCGGTTCGATCAACGATAAACGCTTCAGATCGGTTAAAAGACCAATACCATCAGTGTTATCGCCCAACAAGCGACCATCTTCCAGCCGCTTAAGTGTATTCACCGCACCGGCTAATGCAGCACGCTCTGTCAGTTCATCAGCACGGGCGAATGCTTGTTCTTTAAAAGGAACAGTAATATTGACGCCTTTACCACCTGCCTGGAAAAAATGCTCAAGAGTTTCAATAAAAGCATCAACAGGTGCCAGCACACGGCCATATGGATGCTCTATTTTCAACTGCTCAGCAAACATCTGATGAATTTGCGGTGATTTGCTGTGCTGAATTGGGTTACCAAAAACGGCAAAGGTGTTCATTAATTACCCCTGGCGGAAAAGTTCGCCGGTCAAAGCATCACGAATTTCAGACGGGTTCAGTCTGCCTCCAGTGTCACCACGCAGTACCGGGAAGCTATCACCAAATTGAGCCAAGACTTCATCTGCCGTACGGCAAGGTGGCAAACCAGATAGGTTGGCACTGGTAGAAACCAACGGTTTGCCAAAAGCCAGGCATAACTCGCGAACCAAAGGATGATCAGTGACTCTCACGGCTAAGGAGTCAAATCGACCCGTTAACCAGCGCGGCGTTGAAGGAAGAGCAGGAAAAACAAAGGTCACAGGTCCTGGCCAACGAGAGAAGACAGTTTCTCGCTGCATTTGCGAAAGCACGGAGCTATCTATATAAGGAAGAAGCTGCTCGAAATTGGCAGCGATCAGAATCAGACCTTTGTCGACGGGGCGATGTTTTAGCTCAAGCAAGCGCGTGACGGCCAGTTCACTATCAGGATCACAACCGACGCCAAACACAGCTTCGGTTGGATAAGCGATAACTTGTTGTTGTTTTAAGGCGGCAACGATTTCTACGAGTTGCTCTTTTTGCAGGTTTGTTTTCACAAGCTTTTATTCCGCCGTTACCGGCTTTCCACATTGTTTGCTGGCACAGAATTGTTTTAAGCCCTGTGCCGTTTTCTTTTCGATGAGTAATGGATAGTGACATGCAGGGCATTCGCCTGCCACCGGTTTACTATTAATGACGAATTGACAGGTCGGATAGCTATCACATGACCAAAAGGTTTTACCAAATCGAGAGCGTCTTTGGACTAATTTACCTTTCTGACATTGCGGGCAATTGATTGCAGTTTCATCGGGTTTGTCGATAACTTCGGTGTGATCACAGGTTGGATAATTGCTACAACCAATGAACATGCCGAAACGCCCCTGCCGTAATACCAGGTTTTCCTGACATACAGGACAGTGTTGACCTTCAAGTACTTTAACCACATGGCCATCAGCCAGGCTTTTTAGCGGGCGAACATAATCACATTCCGGGTAATGAGAACAGCCAAGAAAAGGGCCGTGTTTACCAGAACGAATGACTAACCCTGCCCCACATTGGGGACAGGGTTCATTTTTAGGCACAGTGAACAGTGCTGATTTGGTCATAACATCTCATGCCGCGGCTTTAATTTAGTGCAGCATACCTTCATTTACTTCGAAGAGTAATTCTTCCATTTGCTGATATGCATTTTCGCACCCCGGAATGTTGAACAGTACCATGAGAACTACCCACTTTAAGTCTTCGAGTTCGAACTCAGCGGTGTCTAACGCTAATACTCGTTCAATGACCATTTCACGGGTTTCGAGGTTCAGCACCTGAATCTGTTCCAGGAATAGTAAAAACCCCCGACAAGTTGCATCAAGTCGCTGGCATTCTTCTGCGGTAT
The DNA here is from genome assembly GCF_001654865.1 of Buttiauxella noackiae ATCC 51607. Classification (GTDB taxonomy): domain Bacteria; phylum Pseudomonadota; class Gammaproteobacteria; order Enterobacterales; family Enterobacteriaceae; genus Buttiauxella; species Buttiauxella noackiae. The sequence continues at coordinate 3,271 of NZ_LXEO01000048.1, forward strand.
ACATACGCATAGAAAGTGGATCAGCGGCCAGTTGCATGGGTTCAGTCAGACCATCTTGATAGTCCGCCAGCTTTTCAAGCCATACAAGAGCGTTATAAATGTCTTCGTGATCAAAACCGGCATCGGCGAGATCACGCGTCAATTTATCTTGATCAACTCGCATTTCCACTTCGTTGTGGATGTAGGTTTCAAATAAGTACATTAGTACGTCGAACATGGCATGCCCTCCTCAATCGGACATAGCCGCCGGGTACAGCTGCGATCCATCCTGCTAACTCCAGTTCGAGTAGCTGGGCTACCGTAACTGGCACAGGTTGGCCGGCACGTTCAGCGACGACGTCAACAGGTGTAACCTCATCTCCTACGTTAGCCAACAGCTCAGGAAATGGCAATGTTCGATCCCCTTCATTGTGTGAATATATTAAGGCCTTGGGGATAGAGGGAAGCCATTGCAGTTCATTTTCCAGATGCTCAAGTATGTCTGAGGGATGACTCACTAAAGTAGCGCCTTGCTTGATTAGAAAGTGGGGCCCTTCACTCCCTGGGCTGCCAATTGCTCCCGGTAATGCAAAAAGCTCCCGACCTTGTTCAAGAGCATATCGTGCAGTCACCAAAGAGCCGCTACGCTCACTTGCCTCCACGACAAAAACAGCCCGACTCAAGCCGCTGATGATTCGATTTCTGCGAGGAAAATTACCCGGATATGGTGTGGTATTCAGTGGAAACTCAGAGATAACGGCGCCGCCCTCGGCAATAATCTGCTCACCTAATTGTTTATGACGTTTAGGGTAAATATTTGCCAGCCCATTTCCTAAAACAGCTACTGTTTTTCCATGTACGTTTAACGCTGCGCGATGCGCTACAGCATCAATACCCAAAGCCAAACCACTCGTTATCGTTAATCCCGCAGTAGCTAATGGTTCACAAAACATTCGGCACCACCGTTCTCCATAAAGAGAAAGGTTACGGTTACCGACTACGGCTAATTGGTTACTGGCAAGAAGTTCAATATCACCTGCGACAAATAATGCTGCCGGGTAACAATCTATTGCCCGCAGCTGATCGGGATAATTGGCACTATCCGCAGTAAGAAGATAGTGATGGGGTTGCTCAAGCCAGCAAAGTGAAGCTTCCAGCTCTTTTTCACTAAATTCCAGAAAATAAGAAATCTGCAGGGAAGATAAGCCAGAATTTAAGAGATGAGTGGTCGTGCATTCCGGCTCGTTTAGTAAGAAATGGGCAATTTTTAATAGCTTATCTCCACTGAGACTTTGAACAGCCATCAAGCGTAGCCATATCTCCTTTGGTGGCATATCTTCCTCCTGCCATAAGCTATAAAAGCAATCCTTGCGATTGGTCACTGATGCTGTCAATCAGGCGGGGAAATGTCTAGAATAGAGGTAATAATCTTTCTATCAATTGAACACAGCTCTGGATATTTATGTCAGTTTTGCAGGTATTACATTTTCCGGACGAGCGCCTTCGCACTGTGGCGGCTCCGGTCAAAGAGGTGAATGCTGAGACTCAGCGGATTGTCGATGATATGTTCGAGACAATGTACGCAGAGGAAGGTATTGGCCTTGCAGCAACGCAGGTGGATATCCATCAACGTATCATTGTGATTGATGTTTCTGAAAACCGCGACGAGCGCCTGGTTTTGATAAACCCTGAGCTGCTGGAAAAAAGCGGTGATACTGGTATCGAAGAGGGTTGCCTGTCCATTCCAGAACAGCGTGCTCTTGTTCCTCGAGCGGAAAGAGTCAAAATTCGCGCTCTGGACCGTGAAGGTAAACCATACGAACTGGAAGCTGATGGTCTGCTTGCCATTTGTATTCAACACGAGATGGATCATTTGGTTGGTAAACTCTTCGTTGATTACCTTTCGCCGTTGAAGCGTCAGCGTATTCGTCAGAAACTGGAAAAGATGGCTCGTCTGAATAAGAGCGCCTAATCCATCACACAAGGGAATAATGTGTCTGATTCACTACGTATTATTTTCGCTGGCACTCCTGACTTCGCAGCGCGTCATCTTGACGCGCTGTTGTCTTCTCAGCACCAGGTAGTTGGCGTATTCACACAACCCGATCGTCCTGCTGGCCGTGGCAAAAAATTGATGCCAAGCCCAGTGAAAGTGCTGGCAACGGAAAGGGATATCCCGGTATTTCAACCAGCCTCTTTGCGCCCTGCTGAAAATCAGGAACTGGTCTCCAGCCTGAATGCCGATGTTATGGTAGTAGTTGCTTACGGTCTAATTCTGCCGAAAGCGGTTCTCGATATGCCACGCCTTGGCTGCATCAATGTGCATGGCTCACTATTGCCTCGTTGGCGTGGTGCAGCACCTATCCAGCGCTCATTATGGGCTGGTGATGCCGAAACTGGCGTAACCATTATGCAAATGGATGTCGGCCTGGATACAGGCGATATGCTGGTAAAACTGTCCTGCCCAATTGAAGCCACTGATACCAGCGCAACGCTGTACGATAAGCTTGCAAACCTTGGTCCTGTGGGGTTGTTAGAAACGTTAAATCAGTTGGCTACAGGCCATGCACAACCTGAAGTTCAAAATGAAGAGCTGGTGACGTACGCTGAAAAACTCAGCAAGGAAGAGGCACGTATCGACTGGTCGCTTTCTGCCTTACAGCTTGAGCGTTGTATCCGCGCTTTTAATCCGTGGCCAATGAGTTGGCTTGAAATTGACGGGCAACCCGTTAAAGTCTGGCAGGCATCAGTGATTAACCAACCGACTGAAGCAGCACCGGGAACCATTATTGAAACCAATAAACAGGGTATTCAGGTTGCAACGAGTGAAGGGATTTTAAATCTGGAATCACTTCAACCTGCAGGAAAGAAGGCAATGTCAGCTCAGGATCTGCTGAATTCTCGCAGCGAATGGTTTAAACCAGGTGCACTTCTCGCCTGAGAAAAGAAATTCTTTGCGCCTAGGTCAATCACCTGGGCATTTTTGTTTTTAAGCGCCGAAAAACCAGAGCGTACGTATGAAAAAAACATTAAATCTTCGCAGTATGGCCGCACAGACGATTGAACAAGTTGTGGAACAAGGTCAATCGCTCAGTAATGTCCTGCCAGCTATGCAACAAAAAGTCTCTGATAAAGATAGAGCATTGCTTCAAGAGCTTTGCTTTGGCGTGTTACGCACTCTGCCTCAGCTAGAGTGGTTGATTGGTAAGTTGATGTCTCGCCCGATGACAGGCAAACAACGCACCATACACTATTTGATTATGGTAGGTTTTTATCAGCTGCTTTATACCCGCATTCCTGCTCATGCCGCGCTGGCAGAAACAGTTGAAGGGGCTGTTGCTATCAAAAAGCAGTCACTGAAAGGTTTGATTAATGGCGTATTACGCCAATTCCAACGTCAACAAGAAGAATTGATGGCAGAAGCTGCTAAACATGAAAGCCGTTTCTTACACCCGAGCTGGTTACTGCAACGGTTGAAAAAAGCCTATCCAAATCAATGGCAATCCATTGTCGATGCAAATAATCAGCGTCCCCCTATGTGGTTGCGTGTGAATCGCCAGCACCATAGTCGTGAAGCATGGATGGCTTTACTCGCTGAAAGCGGCCTGGAAGGCCATGCTCATCCGCAATTTCGAGATGCTGTGCGCCTTGAAACTCCAGCACCTGTTCACGCATTACCAGGGTTTGAAGAAGGTTGGGTTACCGTTCAGGATGCCTCCGCTCAGGGATGTGTAGATCTACTTGATCCCAAAGATGGTGAAACGATCCTGGATTTGTGTGCAGCACCTGGCGGCAAAACCACCCATATACTTGAAGCTGCGCCTAAAGCACGCGTGTTGGCTGTCGACATTGATGAACAACGCCTGAAGCGTGTGCACGAAAACTTGCAACGTCTGGGCATGAGTGCTGAGGTCAAATCAGGAGACGGGCGTTTCCCTGAGCAGTGGTGTGGTAATCAACAGTTTGACCGCATCCTTCTTGATGCTCCGTGTTCAGCCACGGGTGTTATTCGCCGCCATCCAGATATCAAATGGTTGCGTCGCGACAGAGACATCACTGAATTAGCTGCATTGCAAAAAGAGATTCTGGAAGCCATTTGGTCAAAACTGAAATCGGGTGGAACATTGGTTTACGCAACCTGCTCCATCTTGCCAGAAGAAAATTATCAGCAGGTAGCTGCATTCCTGACGCAGCATCCAGAGGCAAAACTGGTGGAGACGGGTACACCAGAAATGCCCGGGATCCAGAATCTCCCTTCTCCGGAAGATGGTGATGGCTTCTTTTACGCTAAGCTAATTAAAAGCTGATTCAGGTTTGCTGAGTCTTAGGTTTCATCTCAAATGAAGCTATAAACAATGAAAATAATAATTCTCGGTGCAGGCCAGGTCGGCGGCACCCTGGCAGAAAACCTGGTAGGAGAAAACAACGATATTACGGTTGTTGATACCAATCAGGATCGCCTACGCAGCTTGCAAGATAAGTTCGATCTACGCGTCGTTCAGGGGCACGGCTCGCATCCACGCGTACTGCGTGAAGCAGGCGCCGATGATGCCGATATGTTAGTCGCAGTAACCAGTTCTGATGAAACGAATATGATTGCCTGCCAGGTTGCATATTCGCTTTTTAATACACCAAACCGAATTGCACGAATTCGTGCACCTGATTACGTTCGTGATGCCGAGCGTTTATTCAACGCCGAAGCAGTGCCAATTGATCACCTTATCGCACCCGAACAGCTGGTAATCGACAATATTTATCGCCTGATTGAATATCCAGGCGCGCTCCAGGTAGTGAATTTTGCTGAAGGCAAAGTAAGCCTTGCTGTCGTGAAAGCCTATTATGGTGGACCACTCGTTGGAAATGCACTTTCGACAATGCGTGAACATATGCCGCATATCGAAACGCGCGTTGCAGCCATTTTCCGCCATGACCGCCCGATTCGCCCGCAAGGCTCGACCATTGTTGAAGCTGGAGATGAAGTGTTCTTCATTGCCGCTTCTCAGCATATTCGCGCGGTGATGAGCGAACTTCAACGCCTTGAAAAACCGTATAAGCGCATCATGCTTGTGGGGGGGGGTAATATTGGCGCGGGTCTGGCACAACGTCTTGAAAAAGATTACAGCGTCAAACTCATTGAGCGCGATCCGCAACGCGCCGCTGAACTGGCTGAAATGCTGCAAAACACCATCGTCTTCTATGGGGATGCTTCCGATCAGGAGCTTCTGGCTGAAGAGCATATCGAACAGGTAGATTTGTTTATTGCCGTCACTAACGATGATGAAGCAAATATTATGTCCGCTATGCTGGCTAAACGCATGGGAGCCAAAAAAGTCATGGTTCTTATCCAACGCAAGGCCTACGTCGATTTGGTACAGGGCAGTGTAATTGATATTGCAATTTCACCACAGCAAGCCACCATTTCGGCATTATTGGGCCATGTGCGTAAAGCCGATATCGTAGGAGTATCATCTTTACGTCGTGGAGTGGCTGAAGCAATCGAAGCGGTTGCCCATGGCGATGAAAGTACTTCACGCGTCGTAGGTCGTTCTATTGATGAAATAAAGCTTCCACCAGGCACGATAATTGGGGCCGTAGTCAGGGGCAACGATGTCATGATTGCCAATGATAATTTGCGTATAGAACAGAGCGACCATGTCATTATGTTCCTGACTGACAAGAAATTTGTTAGCGATGTGGAACGCCTATTCCAGCCAAGTCCTTTCTTCCTATAAGCTCCAACGGGTAGGTAAATAATCTACCCGTAATTCTTTTACCCAACAAACCCTCTTAATATTAAGGTATTAGCTGAGAATTCTTATTTCCTGATGTAATGGCAATCGGGTCATCATTTGTTAGACTTATTAACGTCAGCCGGTACAAGGAGAGAAAAATGAGCATGTTAAAAGAATTCCGCGAATTTGCGATGCGCGGAAATGTTGTGGATTTGGCAGTAGGTGTAATTATTGGGGCCGCATTCGGGAAAATTGTTTCATCACTAGTTGCGGATATTATTATGCCGCCACTGGGGTTGTTAATTGGCGGCGTAGATTTTAAACAGTTTGCCTTAACATTAAGACCTGCAGTTGGTGATATTCCAGCAGTAGTGATGCATTACGGTGTATTTATTCAAAATATTTTTGATTTCGTGATTGTTGCCTTCGCGATTTTCCTTGCGATCAAAGCAATAAATAAACTGAACCGTAAGAAAGTAGAAGAACCTGCTGCACCACCGGCACCAACCAAAGAAGAAGTATTACTCAGCGAAATTCGTGACCTGCTGAAACAACAGAACGAACGAATCTGAATGCGCTAGTGAAAAAAAGAAGGCCAGTGGTAAAAAAGCGATTTGCTTGTTTGCCACTGGCCTCCCAGTTACCTCGTTTGCAATGTTTGGTATTACGTTGGTAACTTCCTTTCCCTTTCTTGTTCTGCTCAACTCTTTGACGAAATAGCGGGTCATGTAGCAAAGCCTCAATTGCATTATCTTTTATAATGCCTTTCTTATGCTGATACTTACTCATACTAACTCCAGATTGATTAAAATAACGGCGCAATTTTAAGCCTCTATCTGAAAAATCACAATTTATTCTTTTCGTTGGCTCGCCCCCTGCTCCAATGCTTCAAGGATTGAACAATATGCGCTGCTGTGGGCAGTGCCACAACATGCATCATTTAATCTCTGTAACGATCGCTGCATATGCTGAAGTTCTTTAATTTTTGACTCTACTTCCGCCAATCTGGATTGCACAATGCTCTTCGATTCCTGGCAGGTGTGATGGTCGGGATCGATTCGGATCGATAGTAGCTCGCGGATAGTTTCCAGCGTGAAACCTAACTGCTTTGCATAACGAATGAACTTCAGACGCTGCAAATCACTTTCACTATAAAGCCGAAACCCTCCTTCAGTTCTGACTTCATGATCCATCATCTGCTGCTTTTCATAGTAGCGAATGGTATCCGGCGTCACGTCTGCCAATCTGGCCAACTCTCCAATACGTAACATGATCATTCCTCATCAATTTTATTAAGCAATCTATCAGCATACTCTCCATGTAGGAAATCAGTACTCATTCCTGCATTCTGGAGTTTGAGCTCAAGCAATAGCATTTTCTTTCTGATGACTGCATATTCTGGGTGGCTATGGTCTATCGATCTGAGCAAATGATTAAGCTCAATTGCATCCTTCCGCTGTTGAAGCTCCGGAGGTAAGCAACCGGAATTTTTCAATAGACGCCAGGCCGCCCGCAATTCCATTGGGATATATGAATCATCATCGAGTTCGAGAGGTTTCCCTGACCCAGATAGTGAATCAAACTCACCATTGCGTTGTGCATCAAGAATATGACGTTCTGCCCATTGATCAAGTAACCACATAATCAACTATGTAATAATTGGAGATGTAATAAAGATATGCTGGGAAAGCATGGGGAGGAATTTCAGATATAAAAAAACCGGGCAAGCCCGGTTTTTTTACGTTACTACAGATTACTCTGCAGCAGCTTCTGTTTGAGATTCGGCGCGATCAACCAGCTCGATGTAAGCCATCGGAGCATTGTCACCTGCACGGAAGCCACACTTAAGAATGCGAGTGTAACCACCAGTACGGGCTGCAAAACGCGGACCCAATTCATTAAACAGTTTTGCCACGATCTCGTTATCACGAGTGCGGGCGAATGCCAGACGACGATTAGCAACGCTATCAGTCTTGGCAAGAGTAATCAGCGGCTCAACTACGCGACGCAGCTCTTTCGCTTTAGGCAGAGTCGTCTTGATGATCTCATGACGAACCAGTGAACCTGCCATATTGCGGAACATAGCCTGGCGATGGCTGCTGTTGCGGTTCAGTTGACGACCACTCTTACGATGGCGCATGACCTTATCCTTCTCAGTAAAACCTTAACCTGTGATCCGGTTACTCGTCAGCGATGCTTGCCGGTGGCCAGTTTTCCAGGCGCATGCCCAGAGACAAACCACGGGAAGCCAGCACGTCTTTAATCTCGGTAAGAGATTTTTTACCCAAGTTAGGCGTTTTGAGCAGCTCAACTTCGGTACGCTGTACCAGATCACCGATATAGTGGATAGCTTCTGCCTTAAGGCAGTTAGCAGAGCGGACAGTCAATTCCAGATCGTCAACAGGGCGCAGCAGGATCGGATCGAACTCTGGTTTCTCTTCTTTAACTTCTGGTTGACGAACATCACGTAAGTCAACGAAAGCTTCAAGTTGTTCAGCCAGAATGGTTGCCGCACGACGAATCGCCTCTTCAGGATCGATTGTACCGTTGGTTTCCATTTCGATGACCAGCTTATCCAGGTCAGTACGCTGCTCTACACGCGCAGCTTCAACATTGTAGGCAATTCGCTCTACAGGGCTGTAGCAGGCGTCAACCAGCAGACGACCAATTGGGCGCTCATCTTCTTCCGAATGAATTCGGGCAGAGGCCGGCACATAACCGCGACCGCGCTGAACTTTGATACGCATACTAATAGATGCGTTCTCATCAGTCAGGTGGCAGATCACATGCTGCGGCTTGACGATTTCGACATCACCATCATGGGTGATATCGGCTGCAGTCACAGGGCCAATGCCAGACTTATTCAGAGTAAGAATAACATCATCTTTACCTTGAACTCTCACCGCCAGCCCTTTCAGGTTGAGCAGGATTTCCAGGATATCCTCCTGAACGCCTTCTTTGGTGCTGTACTCGTGTAGTACACCATCAATCTCAACCTCTGTCACCGCGCAACCCGGCATCGATGAGAGCAGAATACGGCGCAGTGCATTACCAAGAGTATGGCCAAAGCCACGCTCTAAAGGCTCAAGGGTCACCTTGGCGTGCGTCGAACTCACTTGCTCGATATCTACCAGGCGCGGTTTTAGAAACTCTGTCACAGAACCCTGCATTGTGTCCTCTCTTTGGTACTAAGCTTTACTTGGAGTAAAGCTCGACGATCAGGTGTTCGTTAATGTCCGCAGACAGATCAGTACGCTCAGGCTTACGCTTAAACACACCTTCCATCTTAGCAGCATCAACTTCCAGCCAGGTTGGCTTTTCACGCTGTTCAGCCAGCTCCAGAGCGGCCTTCACGCGAGATTGCTTTTTGGCTTTCTCACGGATGCTAACTACGTCATTCGGAGTTACCTGATAAGAAGCGATGTTAACAACGCGACCATTTACCATAACTGCTTTGTGGCTAACTAACTGACGTGATTCTGCACGAGTAGCGCCAAAGCCCATACGGTAAACAACGTTGTCCAGACGACCTTCAAGCAGAGCCAACAGGTTTTCACCGGTGTTGCCTTTCAGACGTGCTGCTTCTTTATAGTAGTTACGGAACTGACGCTCCAGAACACCGAACATGCGGCGAACTTTTTGCTTTTCACGCAACTGCACACCATAGTCAGACAGACGCGGTTTACGCGCACCGTGCTGGCCAGGAGCTTGTTCAATTTTACACTTGGTATCGATCGCGCGAACACCAGACTTCAGGAACAGGTCTGTGCCCTCGCGACGGCTCAGCTTGAGCTTAGGACCCAAATATCTTGCCATTTTCTTTCTCCAACATTCCTAAAAACGAGCGTTATACGCGACGTTTTTTCGGCGGACGACAACCGTTGTGAGGGATCGGAGTCACATCAGTAATATTAGTGATGCGGAAACCAGCGGCGTTCAGAGCACGAATAGTAGATTCGCGGCCTGGACCCGGTCCCTTAACCATAACTTCAAGGTTCTTGATACCGTATTCTTTCACAGCTTCTGCGCAACGCTCTGCTGCAACCTGAGCTGCGAACGGAGTGGACTTGCGAGAGCCACGGAAACCGGAACCACCGGCAGTTGCCCAACCCAATGCATTACCCTGACGATCAGTAATGGTAACGATTGTGTTGTTGAAAGAAGCATGGACATGAGCCACGCCGTCAGAGACTTGTTTTCTTACACGCTTACGTGCACGAACTGGTGCCTTTGCCATTATTCAATCACCCCGATTATTTCTTGATCGGTTTGCGCGGACCCTTACGGGTACGTGCGTTGGTCTTCGTACGCTGACCGCGTACTGGCAGACCACGACGATGACGCAAACCGCGATAGCAACCAAGGTCCATCAGACGCTTGATGCTCATACTCACTTCACGGCGCAGATCACCTTCAACGACAAATTTGGCAACTTCGTCACGCAGCGTGTCGATTTGTTCTTCAGACAGCTCTCTGATCTTAACATCTTCAGCGATACCCGCCGCAGCACAAATGGCCTTTGAACGAGTCTTGCCTACACCGTAGATCGAAGTTAAAGCGATCACGGTATGTTTTTGATCAGGAATGTTAATGCCTGCTATACGGGCCACTATGCACTCCTACTATTTTGATTATGCGTCCCATACCGAAAAGCCCGTTTTCAGGATACTCAAATGGAAACGCATAGACATACAAAAGATTGGCTGGCTAATCTAGCCAGCTCAACCCAACTTTGCAAGAAAAATATGCGAGATAATCAGCCTTGACGCTGTTTATGCTTCGGTTCGGCGCTGCAAATCACGCGAATAACACCGTCACGCTTAACGATTTTGCAGTTACGACATAATTTCTTGACGGAAGCACGAACTTTCATTTTTACTCTCCGTAACTTCTCAAGCGACTATTAACGGCCGTAGCCTTTCAGATTCGCTTTCTTCAATGCAGACTCGTACTGACTAGACATCATCAGAGTTTGCACTTGAGCCATAAAGTCCATGATAACCACGACAACAATGAGCAGCGAGGTTCCACCGAAGTAGAAAGGCACTTTCATTGCGTCACGCATGAACTCCGGGATTAGGCAGATAAAGGTAATGTACAACGCACCAACCAAGGTCAGGCGGGTCATCACTTTATCAATATACTTCGCCGTTTGTTCTCCCGGACGAATTCCTGGTACAAATGCACCGGACTTCTTCAGGTTATCTGCTGTTTCACGTGGGTTGAAAACCAACGCTGTATAGAAGAAACAGAAGAAGATGATTGCAGACGCATAGAGTAACACATAAAGCGGTTGCCCAGGCTGCAAATACAGCGAAATTGTAGTCAGCCAGTTCCAACCGGTACCGCCCCCAAACCACGATGCAATCGTTGCCGGGAACAGAATAATACTGGAAGCGAAAATTGCTGGAATAACACCAGCCATATTCACTTTCAGCGGTAAATGCGTGCTCTGCGCAGCATAGACACGACGACCCTGTTGACGTTTTGCGTAGTTTACCACAATGCGGCGTTGACCACGTTCAACAAAAACAACGAAGAAGGTCACTGCGAATACTAGTACTGCAACCAACAGCAACAGAAGGAAGTGCAGGTCGCCTTGCCTTGCTTGCTCGATAGTATGGCCAACGGCCGGCGGCAAACCCGCAACAATACCAGCGAAGATTATGATTGAGATACCGTTGCCGATACCACGCTCAGTAATCTGTTCGCCTAGCCACATAAGGAACATAGTCCCCGTGACAAGACTCACAACAGCTGTGAAGTAGAATGCAAAGCCTGGGTTTAACACCAAGCCTTGCATACCAGGCATATTCGGTAAACCGGTAGCAATACCGATTGACTGGAATATTGCCAGCACCAGAGTGCCGTAACGGGTGTACTGGCTGATCTTACGACGACCAGACTCCCCTTCTTTCTTCAACTCTGCTAACGCTGGATGAACCACCGTTAGGAGCTGGATAATAATCGATGCCGAAATATACGGCATGATACCCAATGCAAAGATAGAAGCACGGCTGAGAGCACCACCAGAGAACATGTTAAACATTTCAATGATAGTGCCTCGCTGTTGCTCAAGCAGTTTGGCAAGTACAGCGGCATCAATACCAGGGATCGGAATAAAAGAGCCAATACGGAACACAATCAGCGCACCGATAACAAACATCAGTCTGCGTTTCAGCTCGCCAAACCCGCCTTTAGCACTTTGAAAATCTAATCCCGGTTGCTTTGCCATCTGCTACTTATTCCTCGATTTTACCGCCAGCAGCTTCGATAGCAGCACGAGCGCCTTTAGTGACACGCAGGCCGCGAACAGTTACCGGACGAGAAACCTCGCCAGACAGAATCACTTTCGCGAACTCGATCTGGATACCGATAATGTTTGCTGCTTTCAGCGTGTTCAGGTCAACTACGTCGCCTTCAACTTTCGCAAGATCGGAGAGACGAATCTCACCAGTGATCATTGCTTTGCGAGAGGTGAAACCGAATTTCGGCAGACGACGGTACAACGGCATCTGGCCACCTTCGAACCCACGACGTACGCCACCGCCAGAACGAGAGTTCTGACCTTTGTGACCACGACCGCCGGTTTTGCCGAGACCAGAACCGATACCACGACCCAGACGCTTGGAAGCGTGCTTAGACCCTTCGGCCGGAGACAGAGTATTTAAACGCATCTCTTACTCCTCAACTTTAACCATGTAGGAAACCGCGTTGACCATACCACGTACAGCAGGAGTATCCTCGCGCTCTACGGTGTGGCCAATACGACGCAGACCCAGGCCAAGCAGCGTTGCCTTGTGTTTCGGCAAACGACCGATCGCACTGCGGGTTTGTGTAATTTTAATAGTCTTTGCCATGGTCAATTACCCCAGAATTTCTTCAACGGATTTACCACGCTTGGCAGCGACCATTTCCGGAGACTTCATATTCGCCAGGCCATCAATAGTTGCACGAACCACGTTAATCGGGTTGGTGGAACCATATGCTTTAGCCAAAACGTTATGAACTCCAGCGACTTCCAGAACGGCGCGCATTGCACCACCGGCAATAATACCGGTACCCTGGGAAGCCGGCTGCATGAACACACGAGATCCTGTGTGCACACCTTTAACAGGGTGCTGCAGGGTGCCGTGATTCAGCGCGACGTTAATCATGTTGCGACGGGCTTTTTCCATCGCTTTCTGGATAGCTGCTGGAACTTCACGCGCTTTTCCGTAACCAAAACCAATGCGACCATTACCATCGCCAACCACTGTCAGAGCAGTGAAGGAGAAGATACGACCACCTTTAACGGTTTTAGATACGCGATTTACCGCGATCAGCTTTTCCTGCAGTTCGCCAGCTTGTTTTTCGATGTGAGCCATCTTACACCTCTACCTTAGAACTGTAGGCCAGCATCACGGGCAGCATCTGCCAGTGCCTGGACACGACCATGATATTGGAAACCAGCACGGTCAAAGGATACTTTCGTAATGCCTTTTTCCAGTGCGCGCTCTGCAACAGCTTTACCCACAGCTGTAGCGGCGTCTTTGTTTCCAGTGTACTTCAGTTGCTCAGCGATAGCTTTTTCTACAGTAGATGCAGCTACCAGGACTTCTGAACCGTTCGGTGCGATAACCTGTGCATAAATATGACGAGGCGTACGGTGAATCACCAGACGAGTCGCACCCAGTTCTTTGAGCTTGTGACGTGCGCGGGTCGCACGACGGATACGAGCAGATTTCTTATCCATAGTGTTACCTTACTTCTTCTTAGCCTCTTTGGTACGCACGACTTCGTCGGCGTAACGAACACCCTTGCCTTTATAAGGCTCAGGACGACGGTAGGCGCGCAGATCAGCAGCCACTTGTCCAATCATCTGCTTATCAGCGCCTTTCAGCACGATTTCAGTTTGAGTTGGACATTCAGCAGTGATTCCCGCTGGCAGAGCATGTTCAACAGGATGAGAGAAGCCCAGGGCCAAACTCACCGCATTGCCTTTAACTGCTGCACGATAACCTACACCAACCAGCTGCAGCTTCTTAGTGAAGCCTTCGGTAACACCGATAACCATTGCATTTAACAACGCACGAGTGGTACCCGCTTGGGCCCACGCGTTTGCAAAACCTTCGCGTGGAGCGAAAGTCAGTGCATTATCAGCGTGTTTAACTTCAACAGCATCGTTGATTGTACGAGTCAGCTCGCCGTTCTTACCTTTGATCGAAATAACCTGACCGTTGAGTTTTACCTCTACGCCAGCAGGAATAACGACCGGTGCTTTAGCAACACGAGACATTTTATTCCTCCAATTAGGCTACGTAGCAGATAATTTCGCCACCAAGACCAGCTTGGCGCGCTGCACGATCAGTCATAACACCTTTAGAGGTAGAAACGACAGCAATACCCATACCGGCCATAACTTTAGGCAGCTCATCTTTTTTCTTATAGATGCGCAGACCTGGGCGGCTGACTCGCTGAATGCTCTCTACCACAGCCTTGCCCTGGAAATACTTAAGAGTCAGTTCCAGTTCAGGCTTGATGTCGCCTTCGATTTTAAAATCTTCAATATAGCCTTCTTCTTTCAGCACGTTGGCAATTGCCAATTTCAGCTTGGAGGAAGGCATGGTGACCGCAACTTTATTCGCGGCTTGACCGTTACGGATACGGGTCAGCATATCCGCGATCGGATCTTGCATGCTCATCTGTCTTTACTCCCGTGATTCAATTGGATATTACCAGCTAGCCTTTTTCAAGCCAGGTACTTCACCGCGCATAGCGGCTTCACGAAGCTTAATACGGCTCAACCCGAATTTGCCCACATAACCATGCGGACGACCAGTTTGGCGGCAGCGGTTACGCTGACGGGACGGGCTGGAATCACGCGGCAGAGACTGCAGCTTAAGAACCGCATCCCAACGTTCTTCGTCGGATGAGTTCACACCAGAGATGATAGCTTTCAATTCCTCGCGTTTAGCGCGGTATTTGTCGGCCAGTTTCACGCGAACGACTTCGCGTGCTTTCATCGATTGCTTAGCCATTAGTAACCCTACCTTACTTACGGAATGGGAAGTTAAAGGCAGCCAGCAGAGCACGGCCTTCATCATCAGATTTCGCAGTAGTGGTAATGGTAATATCCAAACCACGAACGCGATCGACTTTGTCATAGTCGATTTCTGGGAAGATGATCTGCTCACGGACACCCATGCTGTAGTTACCACGACCATCGAATGACTTAGCGGACAAGCCACGGAAGTCACGGATACGCGGTACAGCAATGGTGATCAGGCGCTCAAGAAACTCCCACATGCGTTCGCCACGCAGAGTTACTTTACAGCCGATCGGATAGCCCTGACGGATTTTGAAGCCTGCAACTGATTTGCGTGCTTTGGTGATCAACGGCTTTTGACCGGAGATTGCTGTCAAGTCAGCTGCTGCATTATCCAGCAGTTTCTTGTCAGCGATCGCTTCACCCACACCCATGTTCAGGGTGATCTTCTCGACCCGAGGGACTTGCATGACAGAATTGTAGTTAAACTCAGTCATGAGTTTTGTAACTACTTCGTCTTTGTAGTAATCATGCAGTTTCGCCATCGTACTACTCCAAATTACTTGATAGTTTCGCTGTTAGACTTGAAGAAACGGACTTTTTTGCCCTCTTCAAATCTAAAGCCTACACGGTCAGCCTTGCCGGTTGCCGCATTGAAGAGTGCAACGTTAGAAACTTGAATAGCAGCTTCTTTTTCAACGATGCCACCTGGTTGGTTCAGGGCCGGAACCGGCTTCTGATGTTTCTTAACCAGATTGATACCTTCAACAATGAGCTTGCCGGAAGACAAGACATTCTTAACTTTACCGCGCTTACCTTTATCTTTACCGGTTAACACGATAACTTCGTCATCACGACGGATTTTAGCTGCCATGATTCGCTCCTTAGAGTACTTCTGGTGCCAGAGAGATAATTTTCATGAACTTCTCATTACGCAGTTCACGAGTTACCGGCCCAAAAATACGCGTGCCGATTGGTTGCTCGCTGTTATTGTTTAAAATAACGCATGCATTACCATCGAAGCGAATGACAGAACCGTCCGGGCGACGAACACCCTTCCTGGTGCGCACCACTACCGCTTTCAGGACATCGCCTTTCTTCACCTTACCACGAGGAATTGCTTCCTTGATGGTAATTTTGATGATGTCGCCGACGCCTGCGTAGCGACGGTGCGAGCCACCCAGAACCTTGATACACATTACGCGACGCGCGCCGGAGTTGTCGGCTACGGTCAGCATAGTCTGTTCTTGGATCATTTCAGTGCTCCGCTAATGTCAACTACTACTTCGGGACCCATAATTAGGTCGTTAAAAAGCCCCATAAACGAGGGCGCGGCATTATAACACCGGTTCCTGAATATGGGTAGAAAAAATAAACGGCTCATTTACTGAGCCGTTTATTCGTTAGACAAAGCTCACTGTATTACAGAACAGCTTTATCTACAACGCGAACAAGCGTCCAAGACTTAGTCTTAGACAATGGACGGCATTCGCGGATTTCAACCACGTCACCGATACCACATTCATTGTTCTCGTCATGTACGTGCAGTTTGGTCGTACGTTTGATGAATTTACCGTAAATCGGGTGTTTCACCACACGTTCGATAGCAACAACAATGGATTTCTCCATTTTGTCACTAACAACGCGACCTTGCAGAGTACGGATTTTATCGGTCATTACGCACCCGCCTTCTGAGTCAATAAAGTCTTAACACGTGCAACATCACGACGCACTTGCTTCAGCAGGTGAGTCTGTTGCAGCTGGCCACTTGCTGCTTGCATACGCAGATTGAACTGCTCACGCAGCAAATTCAGCAGCTCGGTGTTCAGCTCTTCAACACTCTTTTCACGCAGCTCTTTTGCTTTCATTACATCACCGTCTTAGTTACAAAGGTGGTTTTAATCGGCAGTTTCGCTGCTGCCAGCTTGAATGCTTCACGGGCCAGCTCTTCTGGTACGCCGTCCATTTCATACAGGACTTTGCCAGGCTGAATCAAGGCAACCCAATACTCTACGTTGCCTTTACCTTTACCCATACGCACTTCAAGCGGCTTTTCGGTGATCGGTTTGTCCGGGAATACACGGATCCAGATCTTACCCTGACGCTTAACTGCACGGGTCATTGCACGACGTGCTGCTTCGATCTGACGTGCAGTCAGACGACCACGGCCAACAGCTTTCAGACCGAAAGTGCCGAAGCTAACATCCGTACCGGCAGCCAGACCACGGTTGCGGCCTTTGTGCACTTTACGGAATTTTGTACGCTTTGGTTGTAACATCAGCGACTCTCCTTACTTACGGCCTTTACGCTGCTGCTTTTTAGGTTGAGCAGCCGGTTTTTCCGGTTGTTCAACAGCAGCCATCCCACCCAGGATCTCACCTTTAAAGATCCACACTTTAACGCCAATTACACCATAAGTGGTGTGCGCTTCAGAGGTGTTGTAGTCAATGTCAGCACGCAGTGTGTGCAACGGCACGCGACCTTCACGATACCATTCGGTACGTGCGATCTCGGCGCCGCCCAGACGGCCGCTAACTTCAACTTTGATACCTTTAGCGCCCAGACGCATGGCATTCTGTACAGCACGCTTCATAGCACGACGGAACATAACACGACGTTCCAGCTGAGAAGTGATGCTGTCAGCAACCAATTTTGCGTCCAGTTCAGGCTTACGAACTTCGGCGATATTGATCTGTGCAGGAACGCCAGCGATATCCGCTACGACCTTACGCAGTTTTTCTACGTCTTCGCCTTTCTTACCGATTACGATGCCAGGGCGAGCAGTGTGAATAGTCACACGGATGCTCTTAGCTGGACGCTCGATAACGATACGAGATACAGACGCCTTCGCCAGTTCCTTCGTCAGGTACTGACGAACTTTAAAATCGCTGTCCAGGTTGTCAGCGAATTCTTTGGTGTTCGCAAACCAAGTAGAGTTCCAAGGTTTTACAATACCCAGGCGAATACCATTAGGATGTACTTTCTGACCCATTGCTAGTCTCCAGAGTCTCAGCGATCGGACACAACCACAGTAATGTGGCTGGTGCGCTTCAGGATGCGATCTGCACGACCTTTTGCACGCGGCATAATGCGCTTCATGCTTGGGCCTGCGTCTACGAAGATTTTCGCGACTTTCAGATCGTCAATGTCAGCGCCATCGTTGTGTTCAGCGTTAGCAATGGCAGATTCCAGAACTTTCTTGACCAATACCGCAGCTTTCTTGTTGGTGAAGGTCAAAATTTCCAGTGCCTGCGACACTTTCTTACCGCGAATAAGGTCTGCAACAAGGCGAACCTTTTGAGCAGAAGAACGAGCGTGGCGATGTTGAGCTAAAGTTTCCATCTCTTCCTCCTACTTATTTCTTCTTGGCTTTTTTATCAGCAGCGTGGCCGCGATAAGTACGTGTCGGTGCAAATTCACCCAGTTTGTGACCGACCATTTCGTCGGAAACAAATACCGGAACATGCTGACGACCATTATGGACAGCGATGGTCAAACCGATCATGTTAGGAAAGATCGTTGAACGACGGGACCAAGTGCGCAGGGGCTTCTTGTCACCGCTTTCCACCGCTTTCTCTACCTTCTTCAGCAAGTGCAGGTCAATAAAAGGACCTTTCTTGAGAGAACGTGGCATGGCTTATCCTCTAAAATTATTTGCTACGGCGACGTACGATGAATTTATCAGTACGCTTGTTGCTGCGGGTCTTCTTACCTTTGGTCTGAACGCCCCACGGAGTTACCGGGTGCTTACCAAAGTTACGACCTTCACCACCACCGTGTGGGTGGTCGACTGGGTTCATCGCAGTACCGCGAACGGTAGGACGAACACCACGCCAGCGAGCAGCACCTGCTTTACCCAGAACGCGGAGCATATGCTCAGAGTTACCGACTTCGCCCATGGTTGCACGGCAGTCAGCTTCGACTTTACGCATTTCACCAGAACGCAGACGCAGGGTAACGTAAGCACCATCACGTGCAACGATCTGCACATAGGTACCAGCAGAACGAGCCAGCTGACCGCCTTTACCTGGTTTCATTTCTACGTTATGAACGGTAGAACCAACCGGGATATTGCGCATCGGCAGGGTGTTACCTGCTTTGATTGCAGCATCAACGCCAGATTGAATCTGGTCGCCAGCTTTCAGGCCTTTAGGGGCCAGGATGTAACGGCGTTCGCCATCTTTGTACAGAACCAGTGCGATATTCGCAGAACGGTTCGGATCGTACTCAAGACGTTCAACAACTGCCGGGATACCGTCTTTGTTGCGTTTAAAGTCAACAATACGATAAGCCTGCTTGTGACCACCACCGATGTGACGAGTAGTGATACGACCATTGTTGTTACGGCCACCGGATTTGCTGTTTTTTTCAACCAGCGGAGCAAATGGTTTGCCCTTATGCAGCTCAGGGTTGACCACTTTAACTACGTGGCGACGACCCGGAGATGTCGGTTTACATTTAACAACTGCCATTGTTTTTCTCCTCCGACTTACTCAGCGCCGCCGACGAAGTCCAGATTCTGGCCTTCCTTCAGGGTGACGTAAGCTTTTTTCCAGTCGCTACGACGACCGATACGCTGTCCATGACGCTTAGTTTTACCTTTAACAAGCAAGGTATTAACGCCTTTAACTTCAACTTCGAACAGTTTCTCAACAGCAGCAACGATCTCTGCTTTGGTCGCGTCTTTTGCAACTTTGAGAACGATGGTATTTGTTTTTTCCATCGCCATAGATGCTTTTTCAGATACGTGCGGCGCGCGCAGTACTTTCAGCAGACGTTCTTCACGGATCATGCCAGCATCTCCTCAACTTGCTTAACTGCATCAGCAGTCATAACGACTTTGTCGAAGGCGATCAGGCTAACTGGATCGATTGTTGCAGCATCGCGAACGTCAACCTTATGCAGGTTACGTGCAGCCAGGAACAGATTCTCATCCAGTTCGCCAGTTACGATCAGCACATCTTCCAGGGCCATGTCTTTCAGTTTCTGAGCAAGCAGCTTAGTTTTAGGCGCTTCAACAGAGAACTGTTCGACAACGATCAGACGATCCTGACGTACCAGTTCGGACAGAATGCTTTTCAGCGCTCCGCGGTACATCTTTTTGTTAACTTTTTGACTGTGGTCCTGCGGACGAGCAGCGAAGGTTACGCCACCGGAACGCCAGATCGGGCTCTTGATAGAACCTGAACGCGCACGGCCGGTACCTTTCTGGCGCCACGGTTTTTTACCGGAACCAGTTACTTCAGCACGAGTCTTCTGAGCACGAGTACCTTGACGTGCACCAGCTGCATAAGCAACAACAACCTGGTGTACCAGCGCTTCGTTAAAATCACGACCGAAGGTAGTTTCGGAAACAGTCAGCGCGCTTTGCGCGTCTTTCAATACTAATTCCATTGCTATCCCCTTACGCCTTCACAGCTGGTTTAACAATAAGGTCGCTACCGGTTGCACCCGGAACTGCACCCTTAACCAGCAGCAGGTTGCGCTCAGCGTCAACGCGTACTACATCCAGGCTCTGAACAGTTACACGTTCGTTACCCAGTTGGCCTGCCATTTTCTTGCCTTTGAACACTTTGCCCGGAGTCTGGTTCTGACCGATAGAACCCGGAACACGGTGAGACAAGGAGTTACCGTGAGTAGCGTCCTGGGTACGGAAGTTCCAGCGCTTAACGGTACCTGCGAAACCTTTACCTTTAGAGGTGCCAGTTACGTCAACTTTTTTAACTTCAGCAAACAGTTCAACGCTAATGTCTTGACCTACGGTGAACTCTTCGCCTTCAGCAAGGCGGAATTCCCACAGACCACGGCCAGCTTCTACGCCAGCTTTAGCGAAGTGACCAGCTTCCGGCTTAGTTACACGGCTAGCTTTTTTAGCGCCAGTGGTAACTTGAACAGCACGATAGCCATCGTTAGCCAGGTCTTTAACCTGAGTAACACGGTTTGCTTCTACTTCGATCACGGTTACTGGGATAGAAACGCCGTCTTCTGTGAAGATACGGGTCATACCCACTTTTTTACCGACTAAACCAATCATTGTTTCAACCTCTCAATCGTCAATGACCTGATTAACCCAGGCTGATCTGCACGTCAACACCAGCAGCCAGATCCAGACGCATCAGAGCATCAACGGTTTTCTCAGTTGGCTCAACGATGTCAACCAGACGCTTGTGAGTGCGAATTTCGTACTGATCACGCGCGTCTTTGTTGACGTGCGGAGAGATCAGAACGGTAAAGCGCTCTTTGCGGGTCGGCAGCGGGATCGGACCACGTACTTGCGCACCAGTGCGCTTAGCAGTCTCGACGATTTCCGCAGTTGATTGATCAATCAGACGATGATCAAACGCTTTAAGACGGATACGGATTCTTTGGCTCTGCATGAGACCATAGCTCCAATTATTTTATAGACGAAAAAAATCACTACTCACACCCATTACGATTGATGGGGGAGTGTAATCGTTCATACATAGTTCCCCAATTGGGAACATTGTCGACAGTAACTTCACTGCCAGGCTCATATCGAGCCAGCCATCGATTAAGACAGGCCCGCGCATTATACGTAAATACGCTCCTTAATCAAGCCATGGATACGAATTAAACAATCTTTTATGCAAGGGTACGGCATGCATTCAATTTGAAATGCAAGAATGGCTAGCCGTGGAATCTTCCTCGGAGGGCTTCTCGCACCTGAGCAATCTCCACTTTGTTTTCACATAGCGATTCTTTTAATGTTGAAAATCATCTCACTGTAGAGTCATCAATGGCTATGTTTACGTCCTCTTCGCTATTCGAACTGCCCTTTCTGGCAATCTATATTGGACTTTTGCTACAGCTAGCCTGGATAGATTATCGATGCATGCTGCTCCCGGATAACCTGACCTATTCCTTGTTATGGTCTGGGTTACTGTATCAGGTCTTTTTTATACCGGAACATTTAGCAACATCAATACTTGGCGCTATTTGCGGATATCTCAGTTTATGGGGGTTGCACTGGATATACTTTTATTGGCGAAAGTACGAGGGAATCGGCTATGGAGATATGAAGCTTTTGGCTGCTTTAGGAGCGTGGCATGGTTGGCAAAGTTTGGGGTGGATTCTGTTCACAGCCTCATCAACGGGCCTGTTTTCGATGTTAATAACAAAATTACTAAGAAAGAAAAAGATTTCACTGACTACCACTCCGCTACCCTTTGGCCCATACCTTGCGATAGCGGGTGGTTCAGCAGGATGGATATGTTCCACCTTCCCACTGTTTCAAGAACTCAATTTCCTTCTTTGATTTGAGATTGAATGTAATTCTGCAAACCAATTTTAGAGATGAGATCTAACTCAGTTTCCAACCAGTCTATATGGTGCTCTTCCTCCGTAAGGATTTGGATCAGCATATCGCGACTGACATAGTCATGGATGGTATCCGCGTAAGCAATCGCCTCACGTAAATCTTTTGCACCTTCCAGTTCCAGGTTGAGGTCGGACTGAAGCATTTCTTCGACATCCTCACCAATATGGAGTTTGCCCAAGTCTTGCAAGTTAGGAATTCCTTCGAGGAACAAAATACGCTCGATATACTTATCGGCGTGTTTCATTTCATCAATGGACTCATGGTATTCAACTTCGTTGAGGCGCATCAAGCCCCAGTTTTTGAACATTCTCGCATGGAGAAAATACTGATTGATCGCGACAAGCTCGTTTCCCAATAATTTATTGAGATAATTTATTATCTTAGTATCACCTTTCATTTTTACTCCCTCCGCTTCCACTACATGAAGCGTAGATGTAGCACGGAGTAAGTCAAAAAAAAGTGACTGACTTAGGCAATCTCTTTAAATTCTGGGATCTGCAATAACTCTTCTTGCATGATTTCTCGTGCTGCGCGAATGCATTTGCCACATTGGTTTCCCACTGGCACAAACTTGCGAAGCTGCTGGAAAGATTGTGGATGAAACTGGCGCACTGCCTGCCGAATTTTTTTATCACTGACACCATTACACAAACAAACGTACATAAGCACTCCCGTTCAAATTACGCGCAAAGTGTAAATGAGAATAGTTATGATTACAATAGCACGCGAATGTTGCTTCAGCAGGTAAGCGGCAAAAATTGCAAAAAAAAAGAGCGCCTGAGCGCTCTTTTTTCATACAAAAGT
>NZ_LXEO01000049.1 GCF_001654865.1 Buttiauxella noackiae ATCC 51607
CGGCTATATTCCTTACTGTTGCGCTCTCCCCTCAAGGAGAGAGCGCGGGATCAATGTTTTTTAAAACCCGGGGCTTATTTACCGCGAGCTTCGATTACGGCCTGAGCAACGTTGTTTGGCGCGTCATCATACTTCAGGAATTCCATGGAGTAAGATGCACGACCTTTGGTCAGTGAACGCAGTTGAGTTGCGTAACCGAACATTTCAGACAACGGAACTTCAGCGTGAATCTGAACGCCAGTAGCGTTAGATTCTTGACCTTTCAGCTGACCACGACGACGGCTAAGGTCACCGATAACGTCACCAGTGTTCTCTTCCGGAGTTTCAACTTCAACCTTCATGATAGGCTCAAGCAGAACTGGTTTCGCTTTCTTAAAGCCATCTTTGAAGGCAATAGAAGCGGCCAGTTTAAACGCCAGTTCAGAGGAGTCAACGTCGTGGTAAGAACCGAAGTGCAGACGCACGCCGAGATCTACTACTGGGTAACCCGCCAGAGGACCAGACTTCAGCTGCTCCTGGATGCCTTTATCAACAGCAGGGATGTATTCACCAGGAATTACACCACCTTTGATGTCGTTGATGAACTCGTAACCTTTCGGATTCGAGCCCGGCTCCAGTGGGTACATGTCGATAACAACATGACCGTACTGACCACGACCACCAGACTGCTTAGCGTGTTTACCTTCAATATCGGTAACTTTCGCGCGAATCGCTTCACGGTAAGCAACCTGAGGTTTACCAACGTTAGCTTCAACGTTGAATTCACGTTTCATGCGGTCAACGATGATGTCAAGGTGCAGTTCACCCATACCAGCGATGATGGTCTGGTTAGATTCTTCATCAGTCCATACGCGGAATGATGGGTCTTCTTTAGCCAGACGGCCCAGAGCCAGACCCATTTTTTCCTGGTCAGCTTTGGTTTTTGGTTCTACAGCGATGGAGATTACCGGTTCAGGGAATTCCATACGCTCCAGAATGATCACGTTGTCCGGATCACAGATGGTGTCACCTGTGGTCACGTCTTTCAGACCGATTGCCGCTGCAATGTCGCCCGCGCGAACTTCTTTGATCTCTTCACGTTTGTTAGCGTGCATCTGAACGATACGGCCAAAACGCTCACGAGCGGATTTCACTGGGTTATAAACGGTATCACCGGAGTTAACCACGCCAGAGTAAACGCGGAAGAACGTCAGGTTACCAACGAACGGGTCGGTTGCAATTTTGAATGCCAGAGCAGCAAACGGCTCTTCATCACTTGCATGACGCTCAGATGGAGTGTCTTTACCGTCGTCCAGCATACCGTTGATTGCAGGTACGTCTGTTGGTGCTGGCAGGTAATCAATTACCGCATCCAGCATTGCCTGTACGCCTTTGTTCTTGAACGCAGAACCGCAGGTAACAAGAATGATCTCGTTACGCAGTACACGTTCACGCAGCGCAGTTTTGATTTCTTCCTCGGTCAGCTCTTCGCCACCCAAGTATTTGTCCATCAGCTCTTCAGAAGCTTCTGCTGCAGACTCAACCAAGTTCTGGCGCCATTCAGCAGCCAGTTCAGCCATATCAGCAGGGATTTCTTCGTATTCGAAGGTCACACCCTGATCGGCATCGTTCCAGTTGATTGCTTTCATTTTCACCAGGTCAACAACACCGGTGAAACCTTCTTCAGCGCCAATCGCCAACTGAAGCGGAACTGCGTTCGCGCCCAAGCGGGATTTAATCTGGCCTACAACTTTCAGGAAGTTAGCACCCATGCGGTCCATTTTGTTAACGAACGCAATGCGTGGCACTTTGTATTTGTTAGCCTGACGCCATACGGTCTCAGACTGTGGCTGAACACCACCAACTGCGCAGTAAACCATTACCGCACCGTCAAGAACACGCATGGAACGTTCTACTTCGATGGTGAAGTCAACGTGCCCAGGGGTGTCGATGATGTTTACGCGATGCGGTTCATACTGCTTAGCCATACCTGACCAGAACGCAGTAGTTGCAGCAGAAGTAATGGTGATACCACGTTCCTGCTCCTGTTCCATCCAGTCCATGGTAGCAGCGCCATCATGAACTTCACCGATTTTATGGTTTACACCGGTGTAAAACAGAATACGTTCGGTAGTAGTGGTTTTACCGGCGTCGATGTGTGCACTGATACCGATGTTGCGGTAGCGTGCAATGGGTGTTGTACGAGCCATTTGATTCCTCTATATCCTGGGACGTTCATTTAAGTAACCCAAAGCGGGCAGCTCACATGAAGCGCCCGCTTGGTGACTAACACTCCGAAGGGATTACCAACGGTAGTGAGCGAACGCCTTGTTGGCTTCAGCCATACGGTGAACGTCTTCACGTTTCTTAACTGCAGTACCTTTGTTCTCTGCAGCATCAGAAAGTTCGTTCGCCAGGCGAAGAGCCATGGATTTATCACCGCGTTTACGAGCAGCTTCTACGATCCAACGCATTGCCAGAGCATTACGACGAACCGGACGTACTTCTACTGGAACCTGATAAGTAGAACCACCAACGCGGCGGGACTTAACTTCTACAGTCGGACGAACGTTGTCCAGAGCGACTTCGAAAGCTTCCAGTTCGTTTTTACCAGAACGCTGAGCCAGGGTCTCCAGCGCGGTATAGACGATAGTTTCTGCAGTAGATTTCTTACCATCTACCATCAGAATGTTTACAAATTTGGCCAGCAACTCTGATCCGAACTTAGGATCTGGAAGAATTTTACGTTGACCAATGACGCGACGACGTGGCATGGGAATACTCCGTTGTTAATTCAGGGTTGTCCAAAACTCTATTGAGTTTGACATTTATTTAAAACGTTTGGCCTTACTTAACGGAAACCATTAAGCCTTAGGACGCTTCACGCCATACTTGGAACGAGATTGCTTACGGTCTTTAACGCCGGAGCAGTCAAGTGCACCACGAACGGTGTGGTAACGAACACCTGGCAAGTCTTTTACACGACCACCACGGATCAGGATCACGGAGTGCTCCTGCAGGTTGTGACCTTCACCGCCGATGTAGGAGGTAACTTCAAAACCGTTAGTCAAACGCACACGGCATACTTTACGCAGTGCGGAGTTTGGTTTCTTAGGAGTGGTAGTATATACACGAGTACATACGCCACGTTTCTGCGGGCAGGCTTCCAGCGCAGGCACGTTGCTTTTTGCAACTTTGCGAGCGCGTGGTTTGCGTACCAGCTGGTTAACTGTTGCCATTAAATAGCTCCTGGTTTTAGCTTTTGCTTCGTAAACACGTAATAAAACGGCCTCATATAATATGAGGACGCAGAATTTTAGGGCTGAGCCGAAAAGGTGTCAAGAAATATACAACAATCCTGGATTTTACCAGGAAATATGTTGTTCGTGTTTAACCGTCAATGCAACGAAGTCAGTATAGCTGACCTTGCCTACACCGGTTGAAATTTGAGCAGTTAAGCCGCGGGCCTCGATATCTTCCTGCAGAGCATAGATAGAAATGGGGGCGGCGAGCAGTAAATCAAGGGCTTTGGTCCCTGAAAGGGCTGCAATGACCGCATCTTGCCGTAATAAAAGTTCATCGCCGTGTTTCACACAGCGCAGCAGCGATTCAAAATCGGTATGAAAAGGTGAGTGTTGTAAAATATGCAGCATTTCGCCTCAGAAGGTTAGCACCACATCAAATTGGTGCAGCATTTCACACAATGCATCAGGCTCGAGCGGTTTAGCATCGAGAACCCAGGTTCTGTCTGGCGACAACCCTCGTTCACGGATGGAGGCCGCGCAGAGATAACACTGCTCGATATCGTACAATGGCAGCACGCGGAAGGTCGCGATGTAATCTCTGGAGAGGATAAGGCCTGGTTGCTGATCTGGTATCAGTTGCATAACCCCATCACCAATGAAAAACACGCCGATGTTTTCGGTTAGTGCTGACGTGGCAAGTAAGGCATCCAGTCCTTCGCGCCCGCTGGCGCTTCCATGAGGCGCGGATTTAAATACGAATGCTACGCGCTTCATCAGAATTGTACCGTCCGATCACAGCTTAACGAAGCCTGAGCCAGTGCACCTAACCCACTAAGGGTGAAGCCAGGTTGCATATTATAGCAAGGTAAACCGAGCTGATTAGCTTGCTCTGCATCAGTAACGCCTCGACGCAGCGCTGCTGCAACACAGATATGCAATTCAACACCATGCTGTTCATTGAGTTGCTGCCATGCACGAACAATATCAAATTCATCATTTGCCGGGGATGTAAGAAGGTTTGCGTTATAAACACCTTCACGGTAAAAGAACACGCTTTCTAATGTGTGCCCTTGAGCAATAACGGCCTGAGAAAATTGCAATGCACTACTCGCCTGCTGCGTACCATAAGCCGGGCCGGTCACCAGGATGGCAAAACGCATTACTTATCCTGCCCCTGGAAATCACCGTTTTTGAATTGACGGATGTAGAGATAAACCGTGTGCTTAGAAATATTCAAACGATCCGCAACCTGATTAATCGCATCTTTGATATCAAAAATGCCTTTCTCATAGAGGTTCAGCACAATCTGCCGATTCTTGGCATTGTTGGATACATTGCGATCGGCATTCACCTCTTCAATCGTGAATTCCAGTGCCTGCATAACCAGATCTTCAACTGAGGACGCAAAGTTCACCGATGAAGCCACTTCAGGCGTTTCTGGCGGAATGAACGTCGACATAATTTGCGAGAAGGGAACATCAAGGTTGATGTTGATACACAACAGGCCGATAACACGTTCATCACGATTACGAATGGCAATAGTCTCTGATTTCATCAGGACACCGCTTTTTGCACGGGTGAAATAGCATTTGGAAACGCTACTATCCGCACCAGTCATATCATGCAGCATACGTAAGGCAAGATCGGTAATTGGCGAGCCAATTTTGCGCCCAGTGTGTTCACCATTTGCGATGCGAATAGCGGAACACTTCAGATCTTGCAGCGAGTGCAACACGATTTCACAGTGAGAACCAATCAGCATCGCTAACCCGTCCACCACCGCTTCGTAGGATTTTAATATTTCAAAGTCGGTTTGTTCGAAAGGACGCTGGTCCAGTAAATCAAGCTCACTGGTTTCATTGGTTAAAAGCGAATTGGACATTTAAAGATACCACCCTCTACAGAGAGCCTGTCGCGCTTAAATGGTGTCAGGGCAGACTCATACTCGTTGTTGCGCAGCCTGCTAAGGTAATACAGCGTAAGAGGCGCTTTCCAGCTTTTATTATATCCTGCCTCAAATAAAAAACCGCCGCCCCTGAGGACGGCGGTTAATAATGCCTTATTTGCTCTTAGCTGCATCAGCTTCTGGAGCGGCTTCAGGTTTCGCGTCTGCTTTAGGCGCTGGTTTGATATCCAGCAGCTCAACGTCGAATACCAGTGTGGAGTTAGCCGGAATTCCCGGAACGCCAGTTTTGCCATAAGCCAGTTCTGGTGGAATAACCAGTTTGATTTTCCCGCCTTTCTTCAGGTTTTTCAGGCCTTCAGTCCAACCTGGGATTACGCCATCAAGACGGAAAGAGAGTGGCTCGCCACGGGTGTAAGAGTTATCAAACTCTTTACCGTCGATAAGCGTGCCTTTGTAGTTAACAACAACAGTATCGCTGTCAGTTGGTGCTTCACCTGTACCGGCTTTGTCGATTTTATACATCAGGCCAGTTGGGGAGGTTTTAACACCTTTCTCTTTTGCGAAAGTATCACGGAAGGCTTTGCCTTTATCCGCATTTTCTTTAGCGTCTTTTTCCATTTTAGCTTGAGCAGAAGACTTCACGCGAGCTTCGAAAGCTTGCAGAGTCTGCTCAATTTCCTGATCGGATAATTTGCTCTTATCAGCAAATGCATCCTGAACACCGGCGATAAGCTGGTTTTTATCCAGAGTAATACCCAGCTTTTCTTGTTCTTTCAGAGAGTTTTCCATATAACGGCCCAGCGAAGCACCCAATGCATACGCAGATTTCTGGTCGTCATTTTTGAATGCCGCGTTGCTTGCAGCTGGGGCCGCAGTATCTTTAGCGGCTGCCGGAGTAGCAGGAGCAGCGAACGCCGGAGCGCTCAGGGCAACGGCCATCGTGGTCGCCAGTAGCGTTACTTTAAACAGTGATTTCATCCATTTCTCCAGGGCCGGGGCCTCTAACCCCAAGGTTATTATCAACTAAGAGATGTACTATAACGTCGTGGAAGAAATCTACACAATCTCTCCGCGCCATATCGAGACAAATTCAGACTCTTTTTGTATAAAGAAGTTTCGTCATGAGTAAAACAGCGCTGTAACGTGCAGGATTTTTCAGTAGAATCGCCCGAAATTGTCCATCCGCAGGCCAGGAGTATTAGCCATGCAACAGAAATCGACCGAACAGCGGCTAGAAGAACTTGAGAGTCGTCTCGCTTTCCAGGAGATTACTATAGAAGAGTTAAATCAGACGGTAACGGCTCATGAATTGGAGATGGTCAAACTGCGCGAGCATTTCCGCTTGCTGGTTGAAAAACTAAAAGCCAGCCAGCCTTCGATGGTGGCATCAGAAGCCGAAGAGACTCCACCTCCGCATTACTAGTTACCAAAAGAAAAGGCGTGTCAGTGACACGCCTTTTTTTATCTTTCGCAGATTAGTGGCAACCGCAACCGCCGTTACCGCCACAGCCGCCTTTACCATGTTCATGGTCGTCGCCGTGACCGTGACCACCACAGCAACCACCTTCATGGTCGTGATCGTGATGATGATCGTGCTCGCCGTGAACGTGGCCATGAGCCAGTTCTTCAGCAGTTGCTTCGCGAATCGCGATAACTTCTACGTTGAAGCTCAGGTTTTGGCCTGCCAGCATGTGGTTGCCATCAACAACAACGTGCTCATCTTCAACTGCAGTAATTTCAACTGGCACTGGGCCCTGGTCGGTGTCCGCCATAAAGCGCATACCAACTTCCAGTTCATCAACGCCCATGAACACGTCTTTAGGAACGCGTTGCACCAGGTTTTCGTCATACTGGCCGTAAGCGTCATTTGCGCCAACATTCACGTCGAAACGATCACCAACAACGTGACCTTCCAGCGCAGTTTCCAGACCTGAAATCAGGGAGCCGTGACCATGCAGATAGTCCAGCGGCGCACTCACCGGAGACTCATCAACCAACACACCGTCTTCTGTACGTACCTGGTAAGCCAGGCTGACCACCAGGTCTTTTGCTACTTTCATGATATCTCCTGAGCGAGCGTGAGAAAAAAAACTGGCGCCGATTGTAGCGGAATTTAGCGCCGGTGTACCCTTAAGCTTAAAAAAAGCTGGGGCATCTCGCTAGTCTGGATGAAAAATCCCAATGACTTGCTCTTGTTCGCGAACATGCTCACGAACTTGCTTATCCGCTTCACGCATTTGATGGCCGCACTTAACACACTCTACAATATCGACATTATTCTCACGCCACATCGCGAGGGAATCCCGCGCCTGGCATTCGGGGCAGACGGCCCCGGCAATAAAACGTTTACGCACCGGCATTCGCTTCACCTTATTTTATTCAAACTCATCCCAACCATCGAACTGCCGACGCTCTTGCTGCATCTCGCGTTCGAAAATCTCTTCTAGCTCACGACGCGCTTCACGCACTCTGGAAATTTGAGCGTTATCGGTATGAATCGGCATTAACTCACGCAGCATACTCATATCCAGACGGCGGAAATGAAGTTGTGCACGATGCGCCTGATGAGGATGCATCCCCAATGTCATTAGCGCCTTGCGCCCTAATTCCAACGCACTGGAGAAGGTTTCACGTGAGAACTGCGTCACTCCAGCTTGCAACAATTCATGCGCTTCTACACGCCCTCTTGCTCGCGCCAGTATCGCCAGATGTGGAAAGTGTTGTTGACACAAATGAACCACTTTCATTGTGTCTTCCGGCTCATTACAGGTAATCACAATAGATTTTGCCGTCTCGGCACCTGCTGAACGCAGCAACTCAAGTTCGGTAGCATCGCCGTAATAGACCTTGTAGCCATATTTACGCATCAGACTGACAGAGCTAATGTCTCTCTCAAGAACTGTAATGCGCATTTTGTTCGCCATCAGTAAGCGGCCAATCACCTGCCCGAAACGTCCAAAGCCCACAATAATGACTTGTGGCTGATCGTCTTCCACATAAGGCTTTTCATCGTTTTCGTCATCAGCAACATTAAATCGCCGCGCAAGAATGGCATCAACGCCTTTCATCAATAGCGGTGTAGTCATCATTGAAAGTGTGACAGTCACCAGTAAGAGCGGCATTTGGTCACCGCTGAACAGCTTTTGAGATGAAGCCGTAGAGAAAAGTACGAATGCGAACTCCCCGCCCTGGCTTAGCACGCCTGAAAACTGTAGACGCTCGGAGCTGCGCAAACCGAAAAACCACGACAGGCCATACAACACACCGCCTTTAACTGCTACCAGCACCACGACACCTAAAACAACCCAGAAGATATGTGTGTAAAGCACCCCGAGGTTTAATGCCATGCCAACGGAGATAAAGAACAAGCCGAGCAATAATCCTTTAAAAGGATCAATCGCGATTTCCAATTCGTGACGATATTCACTTTCAGCTAATAAGACGCCCGCGATGAATGTCCCAAGCGCCATTGAGAAGCCCAGCGCATCCATAAATAACGCCGACCCCAACACCAACAGCAATGCCGCCGCAGTAAAGACTTCGCGCACACCGGAACCCGCAATAAAGCGGAACACAGGTTTTAGCAGATAACGCCCGCCAACCAACATCCCCGCAAAGGCCAGCACTTTGAAACCGATCTTTATCCAGTCGGTATGGCCGCCGTCATTACCGGCCAACAACGGCACCAGCGCAATCGCCGGGATTACCGCCAAATCCTGGAACAGCAGCACGGAAAAACCGAGCTGCCCGGATTCATTGCGATTCATGCCTTTGTCGCGCATCAACTGTAGCGCCATTGCGGTGGAGGACATCGCAAGGCCAATACCGCCGACCACCGCCGCCTGCCAGGAGAACTTCGTCAGCATCAACAACCCAGCAAGCACCACTGCGCTGAGCAACACCTGTGCGGCACCCACGCCAAATATCGAACGCCGTAACTGCCACAACTTCGATGGGTTCAGTTCCAGCCCGATGATAAACATCAGGAACACCACACCCAGCTCAGAGAAATGAAGAATTTCATCCACATCACTGATAAAACCTAACCCCCACGGCCCGATGGCTATACCTGCAAGCAGATATCCCAACACCGCGCCAATGCCCAAACGGGCGGCAATAGGCACAGCGACAACCGCAGCAAATAAAAACAGCACTCCTGCCAGTAATACGTCAGAACCTTCCATCAGCGGCCTCCCGGTAATGTCGGTGAAGCCAACCACTCGCCATAAGCTTTCGCATGGCTGGCCAGTTCCTGAGGAGATTGCCGACGCGCCCAATAAACAATCATCGGGTTCATCCAGTGCATACGGCACATGGCAGCAGTGAGTTCAAAAGGGCGCAAAATATCGGTCAACGGAAAACGGTTAAACCCATCGTGCCGATAAGCACCTTCCGGCTCGCCGGTGGTTATGACACTACGCCAGTACTTTCCCGCCAGAGCAGTACCTCCGACACCACTGGCAAAACCACGACTTAGAACGCGATCCAGCCACTCTTTGAGTAACGCTGGGCAGCTATAGGTATAGAGAGGGTGTTGAAAGACGATAACATCATGCTCTTGCAGTAATGCCTGCTCGCGATAGATATCAATAAAAAAGTCAGGATAGTGCGCATAAAGGTCATGCACAGTGACATTGGCAAGCTGCTGCGCCGGCTGGAGTAAGACGCGGTTTGCGACCGAGTCTTGTGACTCCGGATGGGCATATAGCAGCAAAACTTTCGGCGGCTGCGACATCATTACCCTCCAGGGCGTCGTCATAGTGATTTTTTTGGGCTACCATGCAGCCCGACGCGGTGCCAATGGCATCACGTTACCTTAATATAATGACAATTTAACATACTCTGAACATACGGCGCTTTATGATTGTTTTCTCCTCGTTACAAATTCGTCGCGGTACCCGCGTTCTGCTGGATAACGCCACCGCTACCATCAATCCAGGCCAGAAAGTGGGTCTGGTAGGTAAAAACGGCTGCGGTAAATCCACGCTGCTGGCGCTGCTGAAGAACGAGATCAGCGCCGATGGCGGAAGTATGACCTATCCAGGTAACTGGGCGCTGGCTTGGGTAAACCAGGAAACGCCTGCACTGGCAATGCCAGCTATTGAATATGTTATTGATGGTGACCGTGAATTCCGCCAGCTTGAAGCGGAACTAGCAAAAGCCAATGAGCGCAATGATGGCCATGCCATTGCGCTGGTGCACGGCAAGCTGGATGCGGTTGATGCCTGGACGATTCGCTCTCGCGCATCGAGCCTGCTGCACGGTTTAGGCTTCAGCAATGAGCAACTCGAACGCCCGGTCAGTGATTTTTCCGGTGGCTGGCGTATGCGCCTGAACCTGGCGCAAGCACTGATCTGCCGCTCAGATTTACTTCTGCTCGATGAACCAACTAACCACCTGGACTTAGACGCCGTTATCTGGCTGGAACGCTGGCTGAAAAGCTATCAAGGCACACTGATTCTGATTTCCCACGACCGTGACTTCTTAGACCCGGTAGTTGGAAAAATTATTCACATCGAACAAGAGTCGATGTTTGAATACACCGGCAACTATTCATCGTTTGAAGGCCAGCGCGCCACGCGCCTTGCTCAACAACAGTCGATGTTTGAAAGCCAGCAGGAGCGTGTCGCGCATCTGCAAAGCTTTATCGATCGTTTCAAAGCCAAAGCCAGTAAAGCAAAGCAAGCGCAAAGCCGCGTGAAGATGCTTGAACGCATGGAGTTAATTGCTCCGGCTCATGTCGATAACCCGTTCCATTTCAGTTTCCGCGCGCCTGAAAGTTTGCCGAACCCACTTTTGCGTATGGAAAAAGTCAGCGCGGGTTATGGCGAGCGCGTGATCCTTGACTCGATCAAACTGAATCTGGTTCCTGGCTCTCGCATCGGTCTGCTTGGTCGCAACGGCGCCGGTAAATCAACGCTGATTAAACTGCTGGCGGAGGAGATCAAACCTTTGCAGGGCGATATCGGCCTGGCAAAAGGAGTTAAGCTCGGTTACTTCGCGCAGCATCAGCTGGAATATTTACGCGCCGACGAATCCCCGTTGCAGCACCTGGCTCGTATCGCACCGAAAGAACTTGAACAGCAACTGCGAGATTACCTCGGCGGTTTCGGTTTCCGGGGCGATAAAGTCACCGAACAAACAGCTCGCTTCTCTGGCGGCGAAAAAGCGCGCCTGGTCCTTGCCTTGGTTGTCTGGCAGCGCCCTAACCTACTGCTGCTCGATGAACCGACCAACCACCTCGATCTCGATATGCGTCAGGCACTGACCGAAGCATTAATTGATTTCGAAGGCGCACTGGTTGTGGTTTCGCACGACCGTCACCTGTTGCGTTCCACTACCGACGATCTCTATCTGGTCCACGACGGGAAAGTTGAAGCCTTTGACGGCGATCTGGAAGATTATCAGCAGTGGCTTGTAGATCTGCAAAAGCAGGAAAACCAACCGCTTGATTCAGTAAAAGATAACGCAAACAGTGCGCAAGCGCGTAAAGACCAAAAACGCCGCGAGGCGGAATTACGCACCCAAACGCAACCGTTGCGTAAGCAAATCACGCAGCTTGAAAAGCAGATGGAAAAACTGAACGTGCAGCTTGCAGCCGTCGAAGAAAAGCTGGCTGACAGTGCCATTTACGACCAAAGTCGCAAGGCAGAAATGACTGAATGCCTACAAACTCAGGTAAAAGTGAAGTCGGCGTTGGAAGAGTGCGAAATGGAATGGCTGGATGCTCATGAGCAGTTAGAACAGATGATGCAAAGCGAATAAATTAACTCACGAAAAGTATCACTTATCCCGGGAGGTTTCTATAAGATAACATCCCGGGTAATCTCCTATTTCATCGCATATTTGAATCTTATCGCAACGATAGATTTGTCACATTGTGTATTCGTCAACGAATAGAGTACAACGGCAAAAGATAACAAATTTATTCGTTATCGCGCGCGCTATATTTTACAGCCTTCTTAACAAGAATGGTCATAACATATAAAAACTCACCTCAATGGAATGAATATAATGAGACGACTAATTACATCTATTATTATGCTTTCTGCATTTAACCATCTTGCATATGCAAATAACCTTGACGACTTAACACCCTCACTAAAATCAGAAAGTTTATCTGTAGGAACATCGTTAGGTATTCTGGGCGGGAAATCTACAGAGCGAGTATATGATAACAAAAGCGGTGAAAAAATAAGCCAACTCGATTGGAAAATAAAAAACACTCCTGTTCTTAAAGGGGAAGTAAACTGGGATGCCTGGCAAAGGCTCACACTTAATGCCAGAGGCTGGACCTCTCTAGCCTCACGCGGCAACACGATGGACGACTATGACTGGCTTGACGATAACAAATCTGGCTGGAGCGACTGGTCACATCATTCCAATACCCGTCTCAATTACGCTAATGAATTTGATCTCAGTATCAGGGGTTGGTTATTAAAAGCTGACAATTATAAAGTAGCAGCAGTGGCAGGTTATCAACAAACTCGATTTAGCTGGAGTGCATATGGTGGTAACTATAATTACGACAATGGGACTGATATTGGCTCTTTCACAGATGGTAAGCGCACTATTGGTTACCAACAAAAATTTTCGCTACCCTATATCGGCCTTGCAGGTCAATACCTATATCAAGGTATTGAGGTTAATACATTATTGAAATTCAGCGATTGGGTAACTGCGAAAGATAATGATGAGCACTATTCCCGAGATACCACATTCCGTGAAAAAACAACCAGCTCTCATTATTATGCGGCCGCAATCGAAGTCGGATATTATATTACGCCTAATGCAAAAGTCTCCACTGAGTTTGCTTATAACTATTACTCAGAAGGTAAGGGCGGGAGTGAAATGATCAACCGCGCTACAGGCAAAACAAAGTACACAGACGGTGATGCT
The DNA here is from genome assembly GCF_001654865.1 of Buttiauxella noackiae ATCC 51607. Lineage (GTDB taxonomy): Bacteria > Pseudomonadota > Gammaproteobacteria > Enterobacterales > Enterobacteriaceae > Buttiauxella > Buttiauxella noackiae. The sequence goes on from NZ_LXEO01000049.1 coordinate 13,030, forward strand.
GCAGGAATTAAAAACGAAAATTACATCATTTCTGCCGGAATCCACTATCGCTTTTAATCAAAAACAAACTGGCCCACTTGTGGGCCAGTTACGCGTTTGAACATTGACTACATTCTTAGTGCCAAATCAGCAACACACACGCCGCAGTCAGCAATCCCATAAAGACGTTAAACACAGTCCAGGCACGGCGACTACGCAGCAGCGTGCCTATCAAGCTACCAAACGCAATCCAGATGATCCCCGCAACAATGTTCACCAGTGCAATACCGATACTGATTAACACCACAGAATGCAGGTACTGAGAACCCGCCAGACTGAAACTTGCGACAGCACCTAACGCCATCAACCAAGCTTTTGGATTAATGACTTGCAGCAAACCACCCTGCCAGAATGGAATTGGCTCAGGAGGTGGGGCATCTGTTTCCAGACGTTCGTAGGCCGCCGTACCAATTTTCCAGGCCAACCACAAAAGGTAAGCACTACCGGCAACTTTCAGAATGAGGTGTAAAGCGGGGTACAATAGAATTAAGCTACCCACACCAAAAGCCACCAATAATAAAATGCACTGCATACCAAGCATGATACCTATCATCAATGGTATGGTGCGCAGGAATCCGTAATTCGCGCCGGATGAAGTGAGTAGCATGTTGTTTGGGCCTGGTGTGATAGCAGCAACCCAGAGAAAGCCTAGCATTGAGAAAAAAAGCGTTTCCATGAAATGGGTGTTCCACACCCGGTAAAGTTGATTAGCAAACTAAATGAAACTAACAGTGTGATATGGCCACGACAAGTCCCGCAGCATTGAATTTTAATCACGAAGACGATGAACAGTTTCGTCCTTTAAAAGGTGTGAGTAATCCACACCTGCAAACCATGCTTCCGCGTTTGATTCGCCGTCGCCTCAATTTCAAACCTCACTGGCAGCGTCTGGACATGCCGGATGGGGATTTTGTTGATCTTGCCTGGAGCGAGGACCCGCGCCTGGCAATGCATAAACCACGGTTAGTCGTTTTTCATGGACTAGAAGGTAGCCTGCACAGCCCATACGCTCACGGTTTAATTGAGGCCGCCAGCAAGCAAGGCTGGTTAGGCGTGGTAATGCATTTCCGTGGTTGCAGCGGTGTTCCTAATCGCATGAAGCGTATCTACCATTCGGGTGAAACAGAAGATGGCAGCTTCTTTTTAAACTGGCTATCCGAGCGTTATGGCAAAGTACCAACAGCGGCGGTCGGGTTTTCACTCGGCGGTAATATGCTCGCCTGCCTGATGGCAAAACAGGGTGCCGATTGTACGCTTCAGGCCGGTGTAGTGGTTTCAGCCCCCCTGATGCTGGAGCATTGCAGCAAGCATATCGAAAAAGGCTTCTCCCGTGTTTATCAGCACTATCTTTTGAATCTGCTGAAGAAAAATGCCGCGCGTAAGTTAAGAAGTTATCCGGGCACACTCCCGGTAGATATGCGTCAGCTAAAAGGAATGCGTCGTCTGCGCGAATTTGACGATTTGATTACCTCAAAGATTCACGGCTTTGCTGACGCTATCGATTACTACCGCCAGTGCAGCGCTATGCCGCTGCTGCCACAAATCAAAACACCGACGCTCATCATCCACGCAAAAGATGACCCATTTATGGATCACCATGTGATCCCTGATAAAGCTATCTTACCTGCCAATATTGAATATCAACTGACACGCTACGGCGGGCACGTTGGATTTGTTGGCGGTACGCTGCGCCGCCCTGAAATGTGGCTTGAGCAACGAATCCCCCAGTGGCTGTCTAAATTTTTGGACCAGTAATATGATGATTCCCTGGCAAGATCTGCCTCCCGAAACGCTTGATAATCTGATTGAATCCTTTGTATTACGCGAAGGCACAGATTATGGTGAACAAGAGCGTTCACTGGAGCAGAAAGTGGCCGACGTTAAGCGCCAACTGCAAAGTGGTGAGGCTGTACTGGTATGGTCGGAACTCCATGAAACGGTAAATATTATGGCTCGTGGGCAGTTTCGCGGCTAAGCGTTTAACTTCTATACTGCATAATAAAACCACCCTCACCCAGCTATCTCCCTGAGAGTGAGGGCCAGCCCTTACTTACACACACTTGCTATCACCCATGGAGTTGTTGCCTTATGTCAGCCAAACATCCGGTTATTGCCGTTACAGGTTCCAGCGGCGCGGGAACGACAACCACCAGCCTTGCTTTCCGTAAAATCTTCCAGCAACTCAATTTACGTGCAGCGGAAGTTGAAGGTGACAGTTTCCATCGTTTCACTCGTCCTGAAATGGATATGGCTATTCGTAAAGCACGCGACCTTGGGCGCCATATCAGCTATTTCGGCCCGGAAGCCAATGACTTTGGTTTACTTGAGCAAACTTTCATTGAGTACGGGAAAACCGGGCAAGGTAAGTCACGCAAGTATCTACATACTTACGATGAAGCAGTACCCTGGAACCAAATCCCCGGAACCTTTACGCCATGGCAGCCACTACCAGAACCCACTGATGTTTTGTTTTATGAAGGTTTGCACGGCGGTGTGGTCACGCCACAGCATGATGTAGCCAAAGCCGTGGATTTACTGGTTGGTGTGGTACCGATTGTGAACCTGGAGTGGATACAAAAACTGGTGCGAGATACCAGCGAGCGCGGGCATTCCCGTGAAGCGGTAATGGATTCTGTGGTTCGTTCTATGGATGACTATATCAATTACATCACGCCGCAATTCTCTCGCACCCACATCAACTTCCAGCGCGTCCCAACTGTTGATACGTCGAACCCATTTGCGGCTCGCGGCATCCCGTCACTGGATGAAAGTTTTGTGGTGATTCATTTTCGCGGGCTGGATGACATCGATTTCCCGTATTTACTCGCCATGCTACAAGGCTCATTTATTTCGCATATCAATACATTGGTGGTGCCGGGCGGCAAGATGGGGCTGGCGATGGAATTGATTATGACACCGTTAGTGAAACGGTTGGCGGAAGGGCGAAATATTAATCAGGGCGATTGATCACCGCCCTTGTCATGACTTATGCCCGTTAGCATTCGATTTGCTGGTGGGCGGCACTCACAACCCCCTGCTGCTCGAAGGATAACGGATAAATTAGCCTTCAATCACTTCATAGCTATGAGTAACATTGACAGCTTTTTCAAGCATCAGTGCAACAGAGCAGTACTTCTCAGCAGAGAGATCTACTGCGCGGGAAACTGCAGCATCTTTTAACTCTTTGCCTGTCACGATGAAATGCAGATTGATATGTGTAAACAAACGCGGAGCCTCTTCACGGCGCTCAGAGGTCAGTTTCACTTCACAGTCGGTCACGGTGTAGCGGCCTTTTTGCAAAATAGAAACTACGTCAATTGCACTGCAACCGCCAACGGACATCAGCACCATTTCCATTGGGCTTGGTGCTTTATCACCAGAATTGCCATCCATAAGAATCTGGTGCCCTGAAGCGGATTCACCCAGGAAGGTAAACCCTTCAACCCATTTCACTCGTGCCTGCATGCTACTTACTCCTGTAGATAAATTACCGTTCAGAGTACGCAGATTCAGCAAATCTGGCAACGGAAGGCGACATGCGTCAAGCTGAAACGATACAACAGGAGACACTTGTCAAAAGCTATGCTAAAACAATCCAGATGCTACATCGATACATTGACGTAATGCATGTATGCAGAGGACATCACTAATTACAGGCAGCAAGAATGACTTGCATGCCATCTCCCCAAGGTGGGGAATATTCTAATTACTTGCAACGCCAGACAGGATGTTTAGCGTCCTGTCGTTGGTAGCCAGTTATAAAACAGAGGATAACCGCGCATGGTGCTTGGCAAACCGCAAACAGACCCGACTCTCGAATGGTTCTTGTCCCATTGCCACATTCATAAGTATCCATCGAAGAGCACACTCATTCACCAAGGTGAGAAGGCAGAGACGCTGTATTACATCGTCAAGGGCTCTGTGGCTGTTCTGATTAAAGATGAAGAGGGCAAGGAAATGATCCTCTCCTATCTAAATCAGGGCGATTTCATTGGTGAGTTAGGGCTGTTCGAAGAAGGTCAGGAGCGTAGTGCCTGGGTTCGTGCTAAAAGTGCCTGTGAAGTGGCTGAAATTTCATATAAAAAATTCCGCCAGCTGATCCAGGTCAACCCAGACATTCTGATGCGCCTTTCTTCGCAGATGGCACGCCGTCTGCAAGTCACTTCTGAGAAAGTAGGCAACCTGGCATTCCTGGACGTTACCGGTCGTATCGCGCAGACACTGCTGAACCTTGCTAAACAACCTGATGCAATGACCCACCCGGACGGTATGCAGATTAAAATTACCCGTCAGGAAATCGGTCAGATCGTGGGTTGCTCTCGCGAAACTGTTGGTCGCATCTTGAAAATGCTGGAAGATCAAAATCTGATCTCCGCTCACGGTAAAACGATCGTCGTATACGGCACTCGTTAATCTCCGTCTAAAAAAATGGCGTGTTACTTCAATAACACGCCATTTTTGTCTCAAAAAAACCAAATCTGAAACCCGTTTAGGCAGCAAGTGAGTTCATCCCGATGAGCTTACTCAAGTAAGTGATTCGGGTGAATGAATGCAGCTAACGCCGCTGCAGCTTTAAGTAAGAAGGGTTTATGTGGCGAAGAGTTATCTACCATCCCGAGGTGAATTACGCACTGCGACAAACGCTGGTGCTGTGCCTCCCTGTGGCGGTAGGTTTACTCGTTGGCGATCTCCAGTCTGGCCTGCTTTTCTCGTTAGTTCCTGCCTGCTGCAATATTGCGGGCCTTGACACTCCCCATAAGCGCTTCTTCAAACGTTTGATTATTGGCGGCAGCCTTTTTGCCATCAGTAGCTTGATCATGCAGTTGCTACTTTTGTATACCAGTGTGCCACTGCCTATCATTCTTGTTGTGATGGCACTTTTACTGGGTGTCACGGCAGAAATCAGCTCACTTCACGCGCGTCTACTTCCCGCTTCACTGATTGCCGCTATTTTTACGCTCAGCATGGCCGGGAATATGCCAATCTGGAAGCCGATGCTACTTTATGTCTCCGGTACGATTTGGTACGGCGTATTTAACTGGTTTTGGTTCTGGATGTGGCGCGAGCAGCCATTACGCGAATCATTGAGCCTGCTCTATCGGCAGTTAGCAGATTACTGTGAAGCAAAATACGGCATGCTGACTCAACATACCGATCCGGAAAAAGCGCTGCCTCCGCTACTGGCTCGTCAGCAAAAAGCAGTAGATCTCATTACTCAATGCTACCAACAGCTTCATATGCTGGCGGCGAATCAGCATAACGGCTACAAGCGCTTGCTGCGTGCTTTTCAGGTGGCTTTAGATTTACAGGAACACATCTCGGTAAGCCTTCACCAGCCTGCGGAAGTGCAAAAACTCGTCGAGAAAAGCCATGCAGAAGCGGTTATTCGCTGGAATGCCCAGACAATCGCGGCGCGGCTACGTGTACTGGCTGACGATATTCTTTATCATCGTTATCCACAGCGTTTTACGATGGAAAAACAGATCGATGCCCTTGAGAAAATCGCCCGACAGAATCCAGATAACCCGGTAGGGCAATTTTGTCATTACCACTTCAGCCGTGTCGCTCGCGTGCTACGCACTCAACGCCCACTCTATGTCCGTGATTTAATGGAAGACCGGCAGCGCCGTTTGCCGCTGTGGGCGGCATTAAAAAGCTATTTATCATTGAAGTCAGCGGCGCTTCGCAACGCAGCAAGATTGGGTGTGATGCTCACGATAGCCAGTCTGTTAGGTGCATTTTTACATCTGCCCAAGCCCTACTGGATTTTAATGACGGTAATGTTCGTGACGCAAAACGGCTACGGGGCCACACGTGTTCGAATTCTCCACCGTTCGGCTGGCACCATCGCAGGCCTTGCCATCGCAGGTATTGCGCTGCACTTCCACTTCCCGCAAAGCATTGCCCTGGGCGCGATGTTGGTCATTACGCTGGTGAGCTATTTGTTTATTCGCAAAAGCTACGGCTGGGCGACGATAGGCTTTACGGTGACAGCCGTTTATACCCTGCAATTGATAACATTAAGTGCCGAGCAGTACATCGTCCCTCGCCTGATAGATACCTTGCTAGGCTGTTTGATAGCCTTTGGCGGTATGGTGTGGCTGTGGCCACAATGGCAGAGTGGCTTGTTGCGCCAGAACGCGCACGATGCGCTGGAAAGGGATCAAAGTGCCATTCGCCTGATTCTAAGTAATGACCCCGAACCAACGCCGCTGGCTTATGAACGCATGAAGGTCAACCAGGCACATAACGCTCTGTTTAACTCCCTGAATCAAGCAATGCAAGAGCCTGGTTTTAATTCGCATTATCTGGCGGATATGAAACTGTGGGTGACACACAGCCAATTTATTGTCGAACATATTAACGCAATGACGACTTTGGCTCGCGAGCACAATATGTTGACGCCAGGCCTTGCCCAGCGTTATTTGCAGTCATGTGAAATTGCTCTGCAACGATGCCAGCAGCGTCTTCAATATGATGAGCCAGGAGAAACCAATGACGCGAATATTCTGGACCCGCTTGAAGGGCTTCCAAACGGGCCGCTAAGTACGATGGAGCAACATTTGCAGCGGATACTGGGACATCTGAGCACCATGCATACCATATCTTCAGTTGCATGGCGCCAACGGCCACATCATGGTATCTGGCTGAGCCGCCTACGACGGTCCAGCTAAGTATTACGCCTTAATTATCTTCGCGACAGCTTTAGCGAAACGCTTCATGCCATCTTCAATATCGATATCTTCAACAATCAACGCAGGTGCAAAACGCATTACGTCAGGCCCCGCATTGAGTACCATCACGCCCTCTTCCGCTGCTGCGTAAAGGAACTCACGTGCGCGACCTTTGTATTGCGGTTTCAACTCAGCACCGATCAATAGCCCCATCCCGCGGATATCGCTGAACAGATCAAACTGCTCATCGATCTTCTGTAAGTGAGTGACGAACTGTTCCCGTTTTACCGTGACGCCACTCAGTACCTCAGGCGTGTTAATGATATCAAACGCCGCGCCCGCAACCGCACAAGCCAGCGGATTGCCGCCGTAGGTTGAGCCGTGTGTTCCGACATGGAATGCAGAAGCAATTTCCTGCGTTGTCAGCATCACACTAACCGGGAAACCACCACCGAGCGCTTTCGCACTGGTCAGAATATCTGGCGTCACACCATAGTGCATATAGGCAAACAGCTCGCCGATACGCCCCATGCCACACTGCACTTCATCAAATACCAACAAAGCTTTGTGCTCATCACACAGTTCGCGCAAACCTTGCAAGAATTCTGGCGTTGCCGCCGTAACACCGCCCTCACCTTGAATCGGCTCAACCACCACCGCGCAGGTATGGTCGTCCATCACGGCTTTTACCGCATGCAAATCGTTAAATGGCACATGAATGATGTCAGCAGGTTTTGGACCAAAACCATCAGAATACTTAGGCTGCCCGCCAACTGAAACAGTAAACAGAGAACGGCCATGAAAGGCGTTATGGAATGCGATAATCTTGGTTTTATACGGGCTATGACGGGTAGAAGCGTAGTAGCGGGCCAGTTTAAAGGCTGTTTCATTTGCTTCGGTGCCGGAGTTCATAAACAGCACACGTTCAGCAAAAGTAGCGTCAATCAACTTGCGGCCCAGGCGCAGCGCAGGTTCGTTGGTGAAAACATTGCTGGTATGCCACAGTGTTTCGCCCTGGCTTTTTAATGCTTCCACTAACGCCGGGTGGCAGTGGCCTAACGCCGTAACCGCGATGCCGCCCGCGAAATCAACATACTCTTTCCCTTGCTGATCCCATACGCGACTGCCTTTGCCTTTTACCGGGATAAACTCCGCAGGTGCATAAATCGGCAGAATCACTTCGTCGAAAGTTGCGCGGGTAATTGCTGATTGTTCAGTTGCCATTAATTGCCTATCCCCTTTTTACGCATAACGCTTCATGAAATATATTTGAAAATATAGTCATGAAATATGCATAAAAAATCATTACCTGGCAATAAAAAATCAACGATTAAGGAAATTAGCTAACAGCCGGTGCCCCTGCTCACTAAGAATACTTTCCGGGTGGAATTGCACACCCTCCAGGTCAAAATCACGGTGACGGATGCCCATAATCTCTTGTTTGTCCGTCCACGCGGTCAATTCAAAGCAATCCGGCAGCGATAGCGGGTCGATGACCAAAGAGTGGTAACGCGTGACAGTAAGGGGGTTGTTCAAACCAGTGAATACACCAGAATTGTTATGCATGATGGCCGATGTTTTACCATGCATCACTTTTTGCGCCCGAACAATAGTTGCACCAAATGCTTGTGCAATAGCCTGGTGGCCAAGACACACACCGAGAATCGGTAATTTCCCGGCAAAATGTTGAATCACCGCAAGGGAAATACCCGCTTCATCAGGAGTGCAAGGGCCAGGGGATATGACCAGTTTTTCTGGTGCCAGGGCAGTGATATCAGAAAGGGTCAGCTCATCGTTACGTTTCACCACCACTTCTGCGCCTAATTCACAAAAGTACTGATAAAGGTTCCAGGTAAATGAGTCGTAATTGTCGATAAGCAGTAGCATCGCGGCTCCGGGGTAAAAAAGAACCGCGCTATTCTATTCGCTTTCGCGCGCTTCACTCACGACTTTAGTAAAAATCTCGCACAGCGGGTTTAAATCCCCCAGCGCGCCAGCCTGATTCGCCGTTTGCCATTCGTCCGGATCAACATCGCTCCAGTCCAGCACATACCCGGCATGTATCGCCAGTTGCTCGAAGAACACACGCTGTGCTCGTCCACTGCCGACAAAGAACGGATGAAGGACGTTAATTTCACAATAGTAATGTGCCAGGCGCTTAACGAACTCATCTCTGGCAAGTCCAACCAGATAATGTTCGTCTTCCATTTCCTGCATCAAATCGTTGCCTTCATTTTCGATATATTCGAAATGACAGAAACGTGTTTCCCCTTTGGAAATATCCACATCCCGTAGTTCACCCGCCCAGTCGAAAACATCCTGAAAAAGCTGCTGGTGGATGGCACAAAGCCAGGGTAATCCGCGATGCAGCGGGCCAAGTTCAATGGTCTCCACGCGCTGCGCGATTGTCTCGTCTTGCGCATGAGGTTCAAGAATATCCAGTCGACTACTGGCCTGAAATGAACGGTTACGCAGTTGCTGCCAAAGGCGGGACTTTTGTTTGTCGGTCAGTTTCTTTGTCATGATGCCTCCCTAACATGACCCATAGTTGCCACAAGTATAAGCAGCAATCGGTAGACGTGCAGGAAGGTGAGAATGTGCGGGTACAGAATACCCGCACAGGAATTTTTTACGGCAGGACTTTCGCGGAGAGGATAACTACAGGTTTTGACGGCACATTTTGATAAGGGCCGACGTCATGAGTTTGTACCTGAGAGATCTTATCGGCAACTTCCATCCCTTTCACAACTTTACCAAATACCGCATAACCGAAGTCACGCTGGCCGTGATCGAGGAAGGCATTATCTGCCACGTTGATAAAGAACTGGCTGGTTGCGCTGTCTTTATCTGCGGTACGCGCCATAGAAATGGTGCCACGAGTATTGCGCAAGCCATTATCAGCTTCATTTTTGATCGGTGGATTTGGCTGCTTCTGATTCATATCTTCAGTGAAGCCGCCGCCCTGGAGCATAAAGCCTGGGATTACGCGATGGAAAATAGTGTTGTTGTAGAAGCCACTGTTGACGTAATCCACGAAGTTTTTCGCAGAGATAGGGGCTTTTTGGCTATTTAACTCAAGCTCAATTTCACCCGCTGACGTGGTCAGCAGGACATGTGGGTCGCCTTTAGCAGCGAGCGCCGCAGGAGAGAGAGCGGTTAGAGCAAACACAGTTGCTACAGCCGCCAGAGTCGATTTGAGCATGAATAATTCCTTACGAATGCAGTGAATGAGGCAAGTTGCTAGATTGTAAAGACGCACTCAAGTATGCGCCAGCCATTTACGGTTTTTTACTTTCACACAAATCAATAAGTTAAATGAATCAATAATCAAATAACGCGATTAATTGTGACAACGGTCACCTTAAATTCAAGTCGTTGCAGCAAATGACTTATAAATTGTATGAATGAGTCACATTTTTGACTAAAATCCATTCTTCTCGAGTGCTGTCAAAGCACTTTACATTTCTATTCACAGGCTTGTCATGACTAACAGCAACCGCATTAAGCTCACATGGATCAGCTTCTTCTCCTACGCCCTGACTGGTGCGTTGGTGATCGTCACCGGGATGGTGATGGGCAATATCGCCGAATACTTCCACGTCCCCGTTTCCAGCATGAGTAATACTTTTACTTTCCTGAACGCGGGTATTTTGATTTCTATCTTCCTGAATGCCTGGTTAATGGAAATCGTACCGCTCAAAACACAGCTTCGTTTTGGCTTTATTCTGATGGTGCTGGCCGTTGCCGGGCTTGTCTTTGGCGATAACCTGACTATTTTCTCGGTCGCTATGTTTGTACTTGGCCTGGTCAGTGGTATCACGATGTCGATTGGTACGTTCCTGATTACCCACATGTATGAAGGCCGTCAGCGTGGTTCACGCCTGCTGTTTACCGACTCCTTCTTCAGTATGGCAGGGATGATCTTCCCGATGGTGGCCGCGATTCTGCTGGCTCGCAGCATCAACTGGTATTGGGTTTATGTCTGCATCGGTCTGGTTTATGTCGCCATCTTCATACTGACTATCGGTTGTGACTTCCCTGCATTGGGTAAACACGCACAGCAACCTGAAAAAGTGGTCGAGAAAGAGAAATGGGGTGTAGGCGTGCTGTTCCTGTCCATCGCAGCACTGTGCTATATCCTCGGCCAATTGGGCTTTATCTCCTGGGTACCGGAATACGCTAAAAGCCTGGGCATGAATCTGAATGATGCTGGCCAACTGGTCAGCGATTTCTGGATGTCGTACATGTTCGGAATGTGGGCGTTCAGCTTTATTCTGCGTTTCTTCGATCTGCAACGTATTCTGACTGTTCTGGCAGGTGTCGCTACCGTTCTGATGTACCTATTTAACAAAAGCGAGCCGGCACACCTGACATGGTTTATTTTGGCGCTTGGCTTCTTCTCCAGCGCAATTTATACCTCTGTCATCACCCTGGGTTCATTGCAGACCAAAGTTGCCTCGCCAAAACTGGTTAACTTCGTACTGACCTGCGGCACCATCGGCACCATGCTAACCTTCGTTGTGACAGGCCCAATTGTGGCTCATAGCGGCCCGCACGCGGCGCTACAAACCTCAAACGCCCTGTACGCAGTAGTGTTTATCATGTGCCTGATTTTGGGTCTGGTAACGAAACATCGCCAACATAATGTAGCGACTGCGCACTAACGGTAGACGTCGGATGTCGCTTCGCTAATCCGACCTACGAAAAGCGAATGGCGGGTGTTTTCACCCGCCAAATTTTATCTCCTCCGCTTCATCCAACATCACCCAGGTTTGCGACAATTGCGTAGTCGCAATGACTTTCCCGGCTCGCACTGACCAACGCACCGGCACCTGCCTGCGCACCGCATCAAAGCCATTTTCAGCCGGAAGAATAATCAGGTTCGCCGTATTTCCCTCGGCAATACCGTATTCGTGTACGCCAAACGTACGGGCGCTGTTATCAGTAATCAGTTTTAAACCTTCATCAATTTGCTGGTAACCCATCATCTGACAAACATGCAGCCCCATATGCAGTACCTGCAACATATTGGCGGTACCCAGCGGGTACCACGGGTCGAACACATCATCATGTCCAAAACAGACGTTAATTCCCGCCTCAAGTAACTCTTTCACGCGCGTGATACCACGGCGTTTTGGATAATCATCAAAACGCCCTTGTAGATGAATATTTACCAGCGGATTGGCGACAAAGTTAATCCCGGACATTTTCAACAGGCGGAACAAGCGCGAAGTATAAGCGCCATTGTAAGAGTGCATCGCGGTGGTATGGCTGGCGGTGACACGCGGCCCTATGCCATCTCTCAACGCCAGAGCAGCAACGGTTTCGACAAACCGCGATTGCTCATCATCGATTTCATCGCAGTGAATATCTAACTGACGATTGTATTTTTTCGCCAACGCAAAAGCTTTATGCAGCGATTCAACGCCGTATTCTCGGGTAAATTCAAAATGCGGAATTGCGCCGACAACATCCGCCCCCAGACGTAAGGCTTCTTCCAGTAGTGCTTCACCATTGGGATACGACAGAATCCCTTCTTGTGGGAATGCGACAATTTGCACTTCAATCCATGGAGCCGCTTCTTGCTTCACTTCCAGCATCGCTTTTAGCGCGGTCAATGTCGGGTCTGAAACATCAACATGCGTGCGCACATACTGAATACCGTTGGCGATTTGCCATTTCAGTGTCTGCCAGGCTCGCTGTTTCACATCTTCATGCGTGAGAAGCGCTTTGCGTTCAGCCCAACGTTCGATGCCTTCAAATAAGGTTCCTGACTGGTTCCAGTTCGGTTGCCCGGCAGTCTGGGTGGTATCAAGGTGAATATGAGGCTCAATAAATGGTGGGATAGCAAGGCCGCCTCGCCCATCAAGCACCTGCTGGCTTTCAGTTGGGGTTTCACTCATTGGTTTAATGGTGGTGATACGCTCATTTTCGATGGCTATTTGCCACAAGCCTTGACGCCCGACCAGACGCACATTTTGAATTAACGCCAAATTACTCATACCCACTCCTTGTTAATTAACCGCCCCTAATTCATAGCACACAAGGCAAAATGGAAGCATTTATTGTCTTCCCGCGAATAGCTAAACATTTCCTCAACTTATAAAAACCCACTAAAATCAGCAGCATACTCATTAAGAGGTATATAAAGGTGTATTTGATTTGTATCAATAATCGCCATTGCTGAATCGTTAAGGTAGGCGGTAATAGAAAAGAAATTGAGGCAATTATGAGCAAAGTCAAAATCGCAATCATCGGTAATGGCATGGTCGGCCATCGCTTTATCGAGGACTTACTTGATAAAGCCCAGCCAGGCGAATTCGACATTACCGTTTTCTGTGAAGAGCCGCGCAAAGCCTACGATCGCGTGCACCTGTCTTCCTATTTTTCCCATCATACAGCTGAAGAGTTATCCCTGGTTCGTGACGGCTTTTACGAGAAACACGGTGTAAAAGTGCTGGTCGGCGAACGCGCGATCACCATTAACCGCCAGGAAAAAGTGATCCACTCGAATACCGGTCGTACGGTGTATTACGACAAATTGGTCATGGCGACCGGTTCTTATCCGTGGATCCCACCGATTAAAGGTTCTGAAACACAAGACTGTTTCGTCTACCGCACTATCGAAGATTTGAACGCTATCGAAGCATGTGCCCGCCGTAGCAAGCGTGGTGCCGTGGTCGGTGGTGGCCTGCTTGGCCTTGAAGCAGCAGGCGCGCTGAAAAACCTCGGCGTAGAAACACACGTTATCGAATTCGCTCCAATGCTGATGGCCGAACAACTCGACCGCATGGGCGGCGAGCAGTTACGCAATAAAATCGAAAGCATGGGCGTGCGCGTTCATACCAGCAAAAACACCCAAGAAATCGTACAAGCCGGTAACGAAGCACGTAAGACCATGCGTTTTGCCGACGGCAGCGAACTGGAAGTGGACTTCATCGTCTTCTCCACCGGTATCCGCCCACGCGATAAACTGGCCACCCAGTGCGGCCTGGCGACAGCACAGCGCGGCGGCATAGTGGTTAACGACACTTGCCAGACGTCTGATCCAGACATCTACGCCATCGGCGAATGTGCCAGCTGGAATAACCGCACCTTCGGCCTGGTAGCACCTGGCTATAAAATGGCGCAAGTTACCGCTGACCATTTGTTAGGTACTGAAAACGCCTTTGAAGGCGCAGACATGAGCGCCAAGTTAAAACTGCTCGGCGTGGACGTTGGCGGGATTGGTGATGCGCACGGTCGCACACCAAATTGCCGCAGCTATGTTTACCTCGACGAAAGCAAAGAGGTTTATAAGCGCCTGATTGTCAGCGCCGACAACAAAACGTTACTCGGTGCGGTTCTGGTAGGTGACACCAGCGATTACGGCAACCTGCTGCAACTGGTGCTCAATAACATCGAACTGCCGGAAAACCCTGACGCGCTGATTCTGCCTGTACACGCCAGCTCCGGTAAGCCAGCCATTGGTGTTGATAAACTCCCAGACAGCGCGCAAATCTGTTCCTGTTTCGATGTCACCAAAGGTCATCTGGTTAAAGCTATCAACAACGGTTGCCATACCGTTGCCGCACTGAAAGCGGAAACCAAAGCAGGTACCGGTTGTGGTGGCTGTATTCCATTGATCACTCAGGTATTGAATGCTGAGTTGAGCAAGCAAGGTATCGAAGTTAACCATAACCTGTGTGAACACTTCGCATTTTCACGCCAGGAGTTGTACCACCTGATCCGGGTTGAAGGGATTAAATCCTTCGACGAGCTGCTGCAAAAATACGGCAAAGGTTACGGCTGCGAAGTTTGTAAACCGACCGTCGGTTCTCTGCTGGCTTCTTGCTGGAACGATTATGTGCTTGCACCGCAGCACACACCGCTTCAGGACACCAACGACAACTTCCTGGGCAACATCCAGAAAGATGGAACTTACTCAGTCATTCCACGTTCTGCGGGCGGAGAAATTACCCCGGAAGGATTGATGGAAGTTGGCCGTATTGCGCGCGAATTCAATCTCTACACCAAAATCACCGGTTCCCAGCGTATCGGCCTGTTTGGTGCACAGAAAGACGATTTGCCAGAGATCTGGCGTCAACTGATTGAAGCCGGTTTTGAAACAGGCCACGCATATGCGAAAGCACTGCGTATGGCCAAAACCTGCGTCGGCAGCACCTGGTGCCGCTACGGCGTTGGCGATAGCGTTGGTTTCGGCGTTGAGCTGGAAAACCGCTACAAAGGGATTCGTACTCCGCACAAAATGAAGTTTGGTGTCTCCGGCTGTACTCGTGAATGTGCGGAAGCACAGGGTAAAGACGTCGGGATTATCGCAACCGAAAAAGGCTGGAACCTGTACGTATGCGGTAACGGCGGTATGAAACCACGTCACGCAGATTTGCTGGCCGCTGACTTAGACCGTGAAACGCTGATCAAGTACCTCGACCGTTTCATGATGTTCTACATCCGCACCGCCGACAAACTGACCCGTACCGCTCCATGGCTCGACAACCTGGAAGGCGGCATTGAGTATCTGAAAAAAGTCATCATCGAAGACAAACTGGGCCTGAACGCTCAACTTGAAGCCGAGCTTGAGCGCCTGCGCGACAAAGTGGTTTGCGAATGGACTGAGACAGTCAACACGCCAGAAGCTCAGGTTCGCTTCAAACACTTTATCAACAGTTCTGTGCGCGACCCGAACGTACAAATCGTGCCTGAACGTGAACAACATCGCCCAGCGACACCGTACGAGCGTATCCCGGTCACCCTGGTAGAAGAAGTGGAGGAAAATGTATGAGCCAGTGGACTACTGTTTGCCCGTTAACCGACATCTTGCCTGCTACCGGTGTTTGTGCCCTGGTAGGTAATGAGCAAATTGCAATTTTCCGCCCACGTAATGACGACCAGGTTTTTGCCATCAGCAACATTGACCCGTTCTTCGAAGCGAGCGTGTTGTCTCGTGGCATTATCGCCGAACACCTGGGCGAGCTTTGGGTCGCCAGCCCGTTGAAAAAGCAGCGTTTCAGACTGCGTGACGGGCTGTGTATGGAAGATGAGAGCCGCTCAATTGCGCACTACCCAGCGCGCGTTCAGGACGGCCAGGTTCAGATTAAAGCATAAGACTTTATAGAACCCTCACTCCGGCCCTCTCCTCAGGAGAGGGAGAAAGTCAAAAAGGCTTCTCCGGATAATCCTCTCCCTCAGGGAGAGGATTAGGGTGAGGGTAACTTTCCAAATTTTTCAATTTTTACTTTTCTTTCAATTTGTTGGGATAACAAAAAAATGTTCACCGATACCATTAATAAATGTGCGGCGAATGCCGCTCGCATTGCCCGATTGTCACAAAACAACCCTCTCGGTTTCTGGATCAGCTCTGCAATGGCTGGTGCATACGTAGGCCTTGGGATCATTCTAATATTCACCCTCGGTAACCTGGTCGAGCCATCTTTGCGCCCACTAGTGATGGGAGCGACCTTCGGTATCGCTTTGACACTGGTTATCATCGCTGGCTCTGAATTATTCACCGGCCACACGATGTTCCTGACTTTTGGTGTTAAAGCCGGCACGATTTCTCAGGGCCAAATGTGGGGCATTTTGCCGCAAACCTGGCTAGGTAACCTGATTGGCTCCGTGTTTGTTGCCCTGCTGTACAAATGGGGCGGCGGTAGCCTGTTACCGTTGGACACAAGCCTGGTTCACACTGCGGCGCTGGCAAAAACAACCGCTCCAGCAATGGTGCTGTTCTTTAAAGGTGCGTTGTGTAACTGGCTGGTTTGCCTGGCAATCTGGATGGCCGTCCGTACTGAAGGTGCCGCGAAATTCATTGCTATCTGGTGGTGCCTGCTGGCCTTTATCGCTTCCGGTTACGAGCACTCCATCGCCAACATGACGCTGTTTGCACTCTCCTGGTTTGGTCATCATAGCGATGCATACACTATGGCGGGAATCGGTCACAATCTGCTGTGGGTAACGCTTGGGAATACCCTTTCCGGCGTAGTATTCATGGGTCTGGGTTATTGGTATGCTACTCCGAAAGCCGAGCGTCCCCAGCCTGCGCAAGTCGCCGCGCCGGAGACTGCCCGCAACTAATTTCTTTTGAGGATTGAACGTGGATCACCTGCCTATATTTTGTCAATTGCAAGGTCGTGCCTGCCTACTCGTCGGCGGTGGCGATGTTGCAGAACGTAAAGCGCGTTTGTTGATGGAGGCAGGTGCACAAGTCACTGTAAATGCCCTGGACTTCTCCCCGCAATTTCATGTGTGGGCAGAACAGGGCATGATTACCCTGGTTCAGGGTGAGTTCGACGCCGCACTGCTTGATATTTGTTGGCTAGCTATCGCCGCGACAGACAACGATGTAGTGAACCAGCAAGTCAGCGATGAGGCTGAATCCCGCCGCATTTTCTGTAATGTCGTAGATGCCCCAAAACAAGCCAGCTTTATCATGCCGTCGATTATCGACCGCTCACCGCTGATGGTAGCTGTATCGTCCGGCGGTACCTCCCCGGTTCTTGCTCGCCTGCTACGTGAAAAACTCGAAGCCATTCTGCCGCTGCATTTGGGGAATATCGCCTCCTACGCCGGTACGTTGCGTGGCCGGGTAAAAGCGAATTTCAAAACCATGGGCGAGCGTCGCCGCTTCTGGGAAAAGTTCTTCACTAACGACCGCCTGGCACAATATCTGGCAAACGAAGATCAGCAAGCCATCAACAAAGAAATTGAGTCCATGTTCGCCACACCACTCGATCATCGTGGTGAAGTGGTGTTGGTAGGCGCAGGCCCGGGAGATGCGGGGCTGTTGACACTCAAAGGGCTACAACAAATCCAGCAGGCCGATGTGGTGGTTTATGACCGACTGGTTTCCGACGACATCATGGACTTGGTGCGCCGTGATGCCGACCGCATATTCGTTGGCAAACGCGCAGGTTATCACTGCGTCCCGCAAGAAGAAATTAACCAGATCCTGCTGCGTGAAGCACAGAGCGGCAAACGTGTGGTGCGCCTGAAAGGTGGCGATCCGTTTATCTTTGGACGCGGCGGCGAGGAGTTAGAAACGCTGTGCGATGGGGGTATTCCGTTCTCCGTCGTACCAGGAATTACTGCGGCATCGGGCTGCTCAGCTTATTCCGGTATTCCGCTAACTCACAGAGATTATGCGCAGAGTGTGCGTCTCATTACCGGGCACCTCAAAACAGGTGGTGAGTTGGACTGGGAAAACCTGGCTGCAGAAAAACAGACACTGGTCTTCTATATGGGATTAAACCAGGCTCCTGCTATCCAGGAGAAACTGATTGAATACGGTATGTCTGCGGAAATGCCAGTCGCGCTAGTTGAAAACGGCACCGCGGTTAAACAACGCGTGGTCAGCGGAATATTAAGTGAGCTAGGTGAATTATCGACACAGGTTGAAAGCCCGGCATTAATTATTGTCGGCCGAGTCGTTGCATTGCGCGAGAAGTTGAACTGGTTCTCGAATCATTAATTTTAATTTAAGATAACAAAAAGGCTTGCCCGAGTATTCTGGCAAGCCTTTTTGTTATAAGTATTTAATTATTTTAATAATTATCATAAGCAACATTTATTTCATGCAATGGCGTGTCTGATTCCGGACTTAGTAATGCTATGAGTAAACCCTATAATTAAACACCTTTTTGAAAGGTTCGTTACATCCAAATAATTAATGATAGGGAATATCAATGAACAAGCTCGTAAAAGCTGCTTCCGCACTGGCTGTCCTTGCTCTGCTGTCAGGTTGCACAGGCCATATTGAAAATAAAGATAAATCTTGTGGTTATGATTATTTACTGCACCCAGCAATTTCTATTTCTAAAATTATTGGTGGCTGCGGCCCAGCATCTCCACAATAATTTTTCAGAAGCAAACTTAAAAAAACCGCTCAAATATAAGAGCGGTTTTTTATTATTGGACAGCTGCGATATTCTCACTATTAAGAGAGTATGTGAGCCATAAATCATTAAGGCTGAGCAACAAACCCAATCACTTCATAAACTTTCTTCAGTGTAACGCTGGCATGTGAACGCGCTTTTTCGGCACCTTCTTTCATCACTTTCTGCAGATAAGCTTCATCGTTACGGAAGGCGTGATAACGCTCCTGCAATTCAGTCAACATACCAGATACGGCTTCAGCAACTTCACCTTTCAGATGGCCATACATTTTGCCTTCGAACTGCTGCTCAAGTTCAGGGATTGGCTTACCACTAACAGCAGAAAGAATATCCAACATATTGGAAACACCTGCTTTATTCACCGGGTCGTAACGCACAACAGGTGGCTCATCAGAGTCAGTGACCGCACGTTTGATTTTCTTCACGACCGATTTCGGGTCTTCCAACAGGCCGATAACGTTATTACGGTTATCATCTGATTTAGACATTTTCTTGGTCGGCTCAAGCAGAGACATTACACGCGCGCCTGATTTAGGAATAAACGGCTCAGGCACTTTAAACACATCGCCATACAGCGCATTGAAACGTGCTGCAATATCACGGCTCAATTCCAGGTGTTGCTTCTGATCGTCACCGACCGGCACCAGATTGGTCTGGTACAGTAAAATATCTGCAGCCATCAGTACCGGGTAGTCAAACAGACCAGCATTGATGTTCTCAGAATAACGAGAAGACTTGTCTTTAAACTGCGTCATACGGCTCAGCTCACCAAAATAGGTGTAGCAGTTCAGAGCCCAGCCCAACTGTGCATGTTCTGGCACGTGAGACTGTACAAAGATGGTGCTTTTAGCAGGGTCGATACCACAAGCCAGGTACAGCGCTAACGTGTCGAGTGTCCGGCTACGCAATTGCGTTGCATCCTGACGCGCAGTAATCGCATGCAGGTCAACGATGCAGTAAATGCAGTGGTAATCATCTTGCATGTTGACCCACTGACGCAGCGCACCCATGTAGTTACCAATGGTCAATTCACCTGATGGCTGTGCGCCACTAAAGACGATGGGCTTACTCATGTTCTTATTCCTGATGTTCTTTGTTAGAGAGCCCTAATGCGGGCAATAAATCGTTGAAATGGTCAAACACGTAATCGGGTTTGCTCAACTCGATGGACTCACCATAGTTATAACCGTAAGTCAGGCCAATGGAACAGCAACCAGCCGCCTGAGCCGCGAGAATATCGTTGCGGGAGTCACCAACAAAAAGCAGTTCTTCCGCGCTAAGATTCAACTCTTCCATCACTTTATGCAGCGCTTCGGGATGTGGTTTTTTGTTTTCCACATCATCGCCACCAATAATGACTTTGAAGTA
This sequence comes from Buttiauxella noackiae ATCC 51607, assembly GCF_001654865.1. Classification (GTDB taxonomy): domain Bacteria; phylum Pseudomonadota; class Gammaproteobacteria; order Enterobacterales; family Enterobacteriaceae; genus Buttiauxella; species Buttiauxella noackiae. The sequence goes on from NZ_LXEO01000049.1 coordinate 33,002, forward strand.
TTGCGCAATGCCCAATCTTTCCAGCATCGGTAATACAAACGGTGTCGGCTTGTTAGTTACCAGTCCCATCGGCAAGCCTTTTTCGGCCAACACAGCTAACGTATTAGCGACCTCCGGGAACAGGAAGCTGCCCTCTTCTGCTGTTTGCGCATAGTAGGTGTCAAACAGTTTACGAGCGATGCTGCATCGGTCAGCTTCAGGCTCTTCACCTTTCAACGCCCAGGTCAATGCGCGCTTAACCAGCACATCAGCACCGTTGCCGATCCACTTTTCAACTTTGTCTTCACCCGCGGTCGGCAACTCCAGCGCATAAAGCGCCTGATCCATTGCCTGCGTCAGCCCCAATGCGGTGTCGACCAGTGTACCGTCTAAATCAAAGGCGATACCGCGAATTTTACTTAACTTATCCATGACTTACCTTTGCTAACTCACTACGCATACGATCAATAACGGCTTTATAATCTGGCTGATTGAAAATCGCCGAACCGGCAACAAACATGTCAGCACCTGCCGCAGCAATTTCAGCAATATTGTCCACTTTCACTCCACCATCCACTTCCAGGCGAATGTCATAGCCAGAAGCATCAATGCGCTCACGTACCTGGCGCAGTTTTTCCAGCGTATGTGGAATAAATGATTGGCCGCCAAAACCCGGGTTAACAGACATCAGCAAAATCACATCAAGTTTATCCATGACGTGATCCAGCCAACTCAACGATGTTGCTGGGTTAAGCACCAGGCCTGCTTTGCAGCCGTGCTCTTTGATCAGTTGCAGGGAACGGTCAACATGCTCTGACGCTTCGGGATGGAAGGTAATGATGTTGGCGCCGGCAGCGGCGAAATCCGGAATAATGCGGTCAACAGGTTTCACCATCAGATGCACATCAATAGGGGCAGTAATACCGTAATCTCGCAGTGCTTTTAACACCATCGGACCAATGGTGAGGTTAGGAATGTAATGATTATCCATAACATCGAAATGGACGACATCCGCACCTGCAGCCAGCACCGCAGCCGTGTCTTCACCCAGACGGGCAAAATCGGCTGAGAGGATTGAGGGGGCAATCAAAAACTGTTTCATCCGCTTCTCCAATAGCAAATCAAAAAAGACCGCGGACGAAACGTCTCAGGCACTGACTTTATACAGCGCCAGTAGTTCGTCCACCTTGTTACGTGTTCCACCATTCCGGCTAATGCTACGACGCACCTGCACGACATGCAGTTTTGCCTGGTGGTACCACAACCGGGTGAGTTCCGTATCATGGTTAGAAATCAGCACCGGGATGCGATTTCCTTGCAAATTTTCGGCTAACTGCGCGAGATGTTGCTGCTGCACAGCGTTAAAGCTATCGGTGTGATACGCCGTAAAATTAGCCGTTGCAGACAAAGGTGCGTAGGGAGGGTCGCAATAAACAACAGATCCCGCACTGACATTTGCCATGCTGACATCGTATGACTGACACAAGAATATGGCGTTTTGTGCTCGTTCGGCAAAATGATACAACTCTTCTTCAGGGAAGTAGGGTTTGATGTAACGGCCAAACGGGACATTGAATTCACCACGTAGGTTATAACGACAAAGGCCGTTGTAACAATGGCGGTTCAGATATAAAAACAGCAATGCACGACGAAACTCATCTTTGCATTGGTTAAATTCGGTACGATTGAGATAAAACGCCTGCTCATCGTTTTGCTCAGCAGTAAAGAGTTTACGGGACTCCTGAACGTACTCATCCGCGCGGGTTTTGACGATGTTATAGAGGTTAATCAGATCGCTATTAATATCTGCGAGGATATAACGAGAATAATCAGTATTCAGAAAGACTGAGCCGGCACCAACAAACGGCTCAATCAGACAATCACCTTTCGGCAGATACTTTTTAATGTCTTCGAGCAGGGGGTATTTCCCCCCCGCCCATTTCAGAAAAGCGCGATTTTTTTTCATGCTGCCTAACTATTTACACCTTTTCCTGCTGTGGAAAGGTTCCAACAGCGGCTGCGCTTGTTCATCACTTCAGATCAGACTGAACCTGATGGATAGGTTTTGCCCATGGGTTCTTGGCCTGCACATCGGCTGGCAATGTTGCAACGGCACGTTTTGCCTCATCTTTGTTGGCATAAATACCGCTAACCAACACATACCATGGCTGACCATTTCGCACAGTCTGGTAAACCATATAGTGCTGCAGGTTCTCTTTCTTCGCCCAGGCATTCAGGTTTGCCGAGTTAGAAGAAGAGCTGAGCTGCAAGGTGTAATGGCTTCCCGGAGCACCTTTGATTGCGCCTGCATCACCCGCGACAGCGCCAGTGGCGGCCGCTGCAGGAGTTGCTTCTGCTGCTTTCGATACCGGGGCTGCTGCAGTTTGAGTCGGAGCAGCTTTAGGTGCCGCAGCACTGACCGGTGCTTTAACTGGTGCCGCTGCTGTTGGCGCAGGAGCAGTAACAGGCTCACTACGTTTTGCCGTTGCTACCGGTTTTGGTTCCGCTTTCACGGCTGGTTGTTTTACAGGTTGAGCTTTGTGCTGCGACTCAATCACGACAGTTTTACGTTCCTGACGTGGAGCGGCTTGTTTCTCTGGCTCTGATTTTGCTACTGCACGTGGAGCTGTAGTTGCTCCTGCAACTGCTGCGACAGTAGCCGGAGCTGTTGGCAATGTTGAGCTATTAACTGCATTGTCAATCTGGCCGGACTGTTGAGTCAGTGCATTATTCAGGTCACCCGGAACTTCAACACGCTGTTGGCCCTGTGGCACAGGTTGAGTTTGTGCATCAGACGGCGTTGAAGAAATTGCAGGAAGAGTCACTTCTTGCGGGTTACCTGCGGTTTCGGTCTGATTAGCAGCAGACGTGTCACCAGGTTGCGGTTGCGCGCCATTAGCCTGGTCAGCCGCAGAACCGGACAAGTCGATATTCTTTTCAGCGCTCGGATTCTTATTCGCTGTTTCAGTATCAGTAGAAGGGGCTTTGAGGGCCGAACCAATCCCGATGATTAACAGCAACAGTACAAGAATACCAATGCCCATCATCAGGTGCTGGCGGGAAACCGGCACTTTCTGTTTAGCGGATTTTTTACGGGTACGAGCCGGGCGACGTTCTTCTGCGTCAACTTGCAGGTCATCGTCGTTTTCATACTCTTCTTCATCACGAGCACGACGGGTACGCGCGGGACGAGGCTCATCAGAGTCTAATTCAACATCATCGACATTGATCTGCGGATCATTATCGCGCTCATCAGATTTACGGTTACGGCCTGAACGGCGATCGCTGGGATCGGGTTTCAGTTCGTCTTCCGGTTTAAATTCATCCATTTAACACCCCACTCAAAGGCTTGTGCCAGCGATTCAAAGTCAGCACAACGCCCGAAGTTAAAAATCGCCTGACATCAGCGACCGAAATTTCTAATAATTAAGCCTGCTGACAATCAGCAATGGCGGACAAAACGATATCGTGTGGCACTCCGCCACGCATTTCACTCTTCCCGATTGCCAGCGGCAGCACTAAGCGCAGCTCACCGGCCAAAACTTTTTTGTCACGCATCATGTGGGGCATATACGCGGCAGCAGACATTTCTTTCGGCCCAGTAACTGGCAGCCCGGCACGTTGCAGCAATTTAATAATGCGCTGCACATCTGCCTCACTGAAGTTCCCTAAACGCTGAGCTGTTCGTGCCGCCATAACCATACCTGCGGAAACAGCTTCACCGTGTAGCCAATTGCCATAGCCCATTTCTGCTTCTATAGCGTGACCAAAGGTGTGGCCCAAATTCAGTAAAGCACGTAAGCCGCTTTCGCGCTCGTCAGCGGCAACAACTTCTGCTTTCAGCTCACAACAACGACGAATACACCAGGCCATTGCTTTGCCATCCAGCGCAAGCAATGCATCCAGATTTTCTTCAAGCCAGTTAAAGAAATCGCCGTCGAGAATAATTCCATACTTAATGACCTCTGCCAGACCAGATGCCAACTCCCGGGCAGGTAAAGTATTCAGACAGTCGAGATCCACCACTACCGAAGCAGGTTGGTAGAACGCGCCAATCATATTTTTACCAAGAGGGTGGTTAACGGCTGTTTTACCGCCGACAGAAGAGTCCACTTGCGAAAGCAAAGTGGTTGGAACTTGAATAAAGCGTACGCCGCGTTGATAACTCGCTGCGGCAAAGCCAGTCAGGTCACCTACGACACCACCGCCCAAAGCAATGAGTGTCGTATCACGACCATGTGGCTTTTCAAGTAACGCAGTAAAGACAGTGTCTAATACAGCGAGACTCTTAAATTGTTCGCCATCCGGAAGGATGACGGAATCGACTTTAACGCCCGCTTGCTCCAGCACGCCACGCACCTTATCCAGGTAGAGCGGCGCCAGGGTTTCATTGGTCACCAGCATCGTTTGGTCGCCAGCCTTCAGCGGCCCAAAAGATGCCGAGTCACTAAATAACCCAGCAGCAATGGTGATAGGGTAACTACGTTCCCCGAGAGTGACTGTTAACCTCTCCATAACGCGAAGTCCACCTTGATGTTGCTTAGCCCGCAGGCGTTTTTTTCGATTAAGCCAGAATCAGTTGCTTTCCAACATATTAATAATCTGGTTAGCAACCACTTTGGCACTTTGGTCGTCAGTGCGAATCGTCACATCAGCAATCTCTTCATAAAGAGGATTGCGTTCCTGAGCTAAGGCTTCAAGAACTTCACGCGGTGGAGTCTCAACTTGCAGTAGTGGGCGTTTTTTATCACGCTGCGTACGGGCGAGCTGTTTTTCAATTGTGGTTTCAAGATACACCACAACTCCACGGGCGGAGAGACGGTTACGGGTCTCACGAGATTTTACAGAACCGCCGCCAGTTGCCAGCACAATGCCCTGTTTTTCAGTGAGTTCGTTGATGATTTTTTCTTCGCGATCGCGGAAGCCGTCTTCGCCTTCAACGTCGAATACCCAGCCCACATCAGCTCCGGTACGTTTCTCAATCTCTTGATCAGAATCGAAAAATTCCATATTGAGTTGCTGAGCTAACTGACGCCCAATAGTGCTTTTGCCGGCACCCATAGGCCCAACCAGAAAGATATTGCGTTTCTCTGCCATTTTTTCGGTACTACTAAGACAATTCGTTGATGATAAACCCGCCCTGTTACAACCAGGTGCAGCGGGACATGAACTGAAACCTCATAAGCGATAGTGCGAGAGTCAGACTGAAAATTATCTCAATACTCAAGGTGGTTTGGCAACCGATTATATTCCCCGGCCTTCTTATGAAGAAGAAAATGCATAAATCGGGGTTATCTGTCACAAGACTTGAGCAACCAGCCTCTCGAAACGGTACACCTTGTAAGCTAATTCCTCTCTGGCGTCAAACACCTGGGCAACGTTTCAAAGAAAAACTGCACGATGAGGGAAGAAAAAGCTACGAAACAGGGATAAGTCGAGGGGTAATAAATACAACTAATTCACGGCGTTGATGATTTTTTGCATCATGGCGAAACAGGCTGCCCACAATGGGTATTGAGCCAAGCAAAGGGACGCTGTCGCTACTGTCAGTGTTGTGTTGCTGGAAGATCCCACCAAGGGCAAGGGTCTCACCATTTTTCACCGCAACGACAGTTTCAATTTCTTGCTTGTCAATCGCCAGGACTTCGCCATCAGATTGCTGAATACTACGACCTGGCATATTTTGGCTAATGCGCAATTTTAAGCGGATATTGCCATCAGACTGAATAGTCGGCGTCACTTCCATCCCCAGAACAGCCTCTTTAAACTCAATTGCCGTTGCCCCGCTCTCGCCACTGGATACCTGATAAGGGATCTCCGTACCTTGCTTGATGCTGGCAGGCTGTTGATGTGCCGCCATCAGGCGCGGGCTGGCAATGATTTCAAGCTGTTGCTGTTGTTCCAGAGCAGATAATTCAAGTTCCAGTAATCGCCCGTCAATTCGAGCAATATTAAAACCGACCTTTGTTGTAGCGTTATTGACGGAAAGATCGGCTGAAAAACCAGTGGTCTGATGGAGCTTATTTTCCCCAGATTGCTCCGCGGTAGACCATTTCACACCAAGCTCACGTAACTTATCCTGGTTGATAGTGACAATATGGGCTGAAATTTCCACTTGTCCAATTGGCAAATCCATTTCTTTCACCCAGTCAGCAATCTGTTTGAGCACTGTCTTGTTATCACGCACAATCAGCCGGTTAGTGCGTTTATCAGCCGTGATATTACCCTGAGCACTCAACAACTTATTTCCACCAGATTTTAGTGATGTCGATAACTCTTCAACATCGGCATGATGAGGAGTGAAGATCTGGTAGAACATAGGTTGATCGAGAGACCTTTGCTTTCGTTGCTCCATCGCTTGCGCTTGTTGCTCACGCAAGCGAGCCTTCGGAAAAATCTGTATTACATTACCTTCCTGTTGCTGGCTAAGTTCCGCGCTATTCAATACCAATTGAAATGCTTGCTTCCACGGCACATCAATCAAGTTAAGCGACAGTACTCCATCCACACCTGGAGCAACCATAAGGTTAACGTTTTGGTTTTCAGCTAATGCCTGCAAAACCTGGGTTACCGGCGCGTTGTCGAGAACCAGAGAAATTCCTTTACCTGCCTGGCAGGAGAGAGGCAGAGTCAACACCAGAAGAAATACCCGCATCCATGGCATATATTTTTCCTTTTATTTCCCAACGATAAGAAGAGGGTTTGCAGGCGGGATTAAGCCTCGCCACCACATACCCCATCCCGACATTTTCAATACGTACATCGGGAAAGAGCTCTTGATCTACTTTGATTCGCTGCCCGATACCTTGTGGGCTGAGCATCAGCGCCGTACTCGCAGTGGGCGAACTGAGAACTCCCTGTAATACCCAGGCCGCCAGTTGCTCGGTCAGTTTTTCACAAGGAGAAATATGCGGCTGAAAGGGGTTCGAAGGCATAGCACTCACGGTTGAAATAACCATGAACCCTACCCAAAAAATGCTACGACTCATCGGAAAATTCCATTGTCAGCATTAGTTTGAGTAACTCCCCTTGTGCAGTAATGGTGAAAGAGTGCCCCGCTACCACTCGATATTCTGCAAGTCTGGTAAATAAACCCGGTAGTTCCTCCCATGGCACAAGAATTTCCAGTGTTCCTTCCTTATTTTCAGGCTGCCACTTCAGCAACTTCCCCCTTGATTTCCCAACGAACTCCGTCACGGAGAATGCCCGTAAATTAGATGGATGCACGTGCAGTTCAGAGGGTGAAACTTGAAGGACTTTGCGTTGCAATTCAGTAATGCGTCGAGCTGGGTGCTTGCTGTCTGCTTCTAACTGAGAAAAATGAGAATGATGTGGCCGTATCAAACTTATCCAGGCAATAACCGTGACTACACCTGTTACGGCGACAATCATCACCACACGTCTCCAGCCCGGGCCACTCAGCCAGCATTCAATTAACCAGGGCATTTGCCACCTCAGATATCGTTAAGGTGAAAACAAAACCAAACCCGCCCTGTGCTTCGTACTGAACCGCACCTGTCCGCACGGCAGAAATACCTTCAAGATGGGTGAGCTCTTTTTCAAGCACCTGCAAATCGTCAAGAAGGCCGCTGTGTCCCTTTACAATAAACTGCCTTTTTTGCAGCGTTAAGGAAGACAACCAGGCTCCATCGGGCATAAAACCAGCGATACGAATCAAGCGTTTTTCCCATATCTGGATAGCTTTTTGCTGCGCTTCACGAGTCTGCTGCAAGCGCAGCATTTCTTTGTTCTGCTTCTGTTGAACTAATCGCCGTTGATAGAGATGCTCTAATGCAGATTGCATGCTTGTCAGGTAGTCATTTCGTGCCTGCTGCTGGCGAATTTCCCATGCGGAAAACTGCCGTACAGTCATGACCAGTAACGGCACAAACACCAAAACCAGGCAGAATAAAAAACTCCAACGGCGCATACGTTGCTGGCGCTGTATCTGGCGCCACGGTAGTAAATTAATCAGGCGCATCAGCTAAATACTCTACCTATCGCCAGTGCTATCGCGACCGTAAATTCGGCGCCATTACGTGGTAAGGGTGGCTGTAGACGGGAAAACGCTTGCCAGGCATCTAAAGATAAAATGTCCGCCGAAACTGGTGACGATGGCGCATGACTCAATGCAACCAATCCAGGCTCGGTTTTTAATTGCTGACACAAGTCGAAAATTGTTGGCGCCACGTTGGTATCACTCCATCCCCAACGTGGCACAGGCTCAGTAGAAGCCCATAACCAATGGCCCTGTTCTTGATGAACCAGGTACTGACATTTCTCCAGACGGCACGGAGAAATAAGTGTCGGCAATGCGCTGGCTCCAGGTGTTAATGTCGTGGGATATAGCCTTATCGCGGCCAGACTTTTGAGCAACGCAGCGACATCTGTCTGGCGCGCAGCTACTATCAAATGTGGATCAGCAACATCTTGTGACGGTAAATAATCCCAACACAATTGAGCCGATGTCATTTGCAACTGACGGGCAGTTGCTGAGGCGATATAAGCTTCTCGTGCTGGTTCAGACAAACGTTTATCAGGTGCGGGGACCGGGCGTTGTAATGTCCGTGACCCAGGAAAAGAGATGCGTATCTGGTGACGTAGAGGTAACTCTTTTCGCCAATCCACCAGTGCCTTAGTCAGCGCTTCAGTATTCATTACCAGGCCGTTGCTGAAGGTGCCTTCAGGCAGTGGCAATTGCCACCAATGCCGAAGTTGCCACCCTTGTCGTTGGCGCTGAACAGCCACAACACGAATGTTTTCATGTTGAATATCCATACCAATTTCCCAGGTTGTGAATACCATGTTTACGTTCTCCTTATCGCCGGTTACGGAAAATGCCATACCAATGCCACTGGCTTGCCTTTATACTACCGCGCGGTTGTTTATAAACTGCCCAATGGAAACGTAATGGGAAATTTAAGGTGAAGTTCGTAAAGTATTTATTAATCCTTGCAGTATGTTGCATTCTGCTGGGAGCAGGCTCGATCTTCGGGCTTTACAAATTTATTGAGCCGCAGTTGCCTGATGTCGCTACGCTGAAAGACGTGCGACTGCAAATTCCAATGCAGGTTTATACGGCTGATGGCGAGTTAATCGCGCAATACGGTGAAAAGCGCCGTATTCCGGTTACGCTCGATCAAATTCCCCCCGTCATGGTGAAAGCGTTCATTGCGACTGAAGACAGCCGTTTTTACGAACACCATGGTGTTGATCCGGTTGGGATTTTCCGCGCCGCTAGCGTGGCGCTGTTTTCTGGTCATGCATCGCAGGGCGCAAGCACTATCACCCAACAGCTGGCACGTAACTTCTTTTTAAGTCCTGAACGAACGCTGACGCGAAAGATAAAAGAAGTGTTCCTGGCGATTCGTATTGAGCAGTTGCTTTCCAAAGATGAAATCCTCGAGTTGTATCTCAATAAGATTTATCTCGGCTACCGCGCTTATGGTGTAGGTGCCGCAGCACAGGTCTATTTTGGGAAGTCCGTAAATGAATTAAGCCTGAGTGAAATAGCGGTTATTGCCGGTTTGCCAAAGGCGCCGTCAACCTTTAACCCGCTTTACTCGCTCGATCGTGCAACTTCCCGCCGTAATGTGGTGTTATCGCGTATGTTGAGTGAAAACTACATCACTCAGGCGCAATTCGATGAAGCGCGAAATCAGCCAATCGATGCGAACTACCACGCACCAGAAATCGCGTTCTCCTCACCTTACCTGTCTGAGTTAGTCCGCCAGGACATGGTTGCTAAGTACGGTGAGAAAGCCTACGAAGATGGTTATAAGGTTTACACCACCATCACTCGTAAAACTCAGCAAGCTGCACAACAAGCCGTGCGTAACAACGTTATGGCCTATGACATGCGCCACGGCTATCGCGGCCCATCAAACGTATTGTGGAAAGTAGGTGAAACACCGTGGGACAAAACAAAGATTGTCGATTCGTTAAAGAATCTACCGGTCTATGGCCCGCTTAACCCTGCTGTGATTACACAAGCATCACCGAATGAAGCTACCGCATTGTTGGCGGATGGCAGCGCTGTTTCTATTGATATGGACGGCATGCGTTGGGCGCGCCCTTATCGTTCAGATACTGCTCAGGGCCCAACGCCAAGAAAAGTGACCGATGTCGTGCAGGCCGGGCAGCAAATCTGGGTGCGTAAAGTTGATGACAGCTGGTGGCTTGGACAAATCCCGGATGTGAACTCTGCCCTGGTTTCCATCAACCCACATGATGGTGCGATAGTCGCCCTGGTCGGTGGCTTTGATTTCAATCAGAGCAAGTTTAACCGTGCAACGCAGGCATTACGCCAGGTTGGCTCCAACATCAAACCGTTCCTCTACACAGCGGCAATGGACAAGGGTTTGACGCTGGCGAGTGTGCTGAACGATGTGCCTATTTCACGCTGGGATGCCGGTGCGGGTTCCGATTGGCGCCCGAAAAACTCCCCGCCAGAATATGCCGGACCAATAAGATTGCGTCAGGGTCTTGGTCAGTCGAAAAACGTGGTAATGGTACGTGCGATGCGCGCTATGGGCGTGGATTACGCGGCTGAATATCTGCAACGCTTTGGCTTCCCTGCACAAAACATCGTGCATACCGAATCGCTGGCGTTAGGCTCGGCATCTTTCACACCAATGCAAGTCGCGCGTGGTTACTCGGTGATGGCGAACGGTGGCTTCCTGGTTGACCCGTATTACATCTCTAAAATTGAGAATGAAATCGGTGGGACAATCTTTGAAGCGAAACCAAAAGTAGCTTGCCCGGATTGTGATATCCCGGTGATTTACGGTGAAACGCAGAAGTCTAACGTGCTGGAAAATCAGAATGTCGAAGACGTCGCACAGTCTGAGGAAAAACAGAATGTTAGCGTCCCAATGCCGAAGCTTGAACAAGCGAATACCGAGTTGGTTGCGCAGAGCAGCCCGCCTGAATACGCACCACATGTTATCAACACCCCGCTGGCTTTCCTGATTAAGAGTGCATTGAACTCAAACATCTTTGGCGAGCCGGGCTGGCAAGGTACTGGCTGGCGTGCAGGGCGGGATTTGAAACGCAATGATATTGGCGGCAAAACCGGTACGACAAACAGTTCGAAAGATGCATGGTTCTCAGGCTACGGACCGGGCGTGGTGACATCTGTCTGGATTGGTTTTGACGATCATCGTCGCGACCTTGGGCGTACATCGGCATCGGGTGCGATAAAAGACCAGATCTCAGGCTATGAAGGTGGGGCGAAAAGTGCTCAACCTGCGTGGGATGAATTTATGAAAGCCGCTCTTGAAGGTGTTCCGGAAGAGCCGTTAACACCGCCACCAGGCATTGTTACGGTCAATATCGATCGCAGCACCGGGCAACTTGCCAATGGCGGGAATAGCCGTCCTGAGTTCTTTATTGAAGGCACCCAACCGACGCAGCAGGCTGTGCATGAGGTGGGAACGACGATAATTGATAACGGCGAGACCCACGAACTGTTCTAGGTAATTGATAAAGCCCGTTTCACCCTGAAACGGGCTTTAAGAGAAAAAGTTACAAACGCCCCTGCTCTTTCAACCATTCACGCACGAGGAAAAGCGCACTCACATTTCGCGCTTCGTTAAAGTCTTCCTCATTAAGCAGATCCAGCATTGAGTCTAGCGGCCAACGTACTTGCGGTAGTTCTTCTGGCTCATCACCTTCCAGCGATTCTGGATAGAGACTCTCAGCAATGACGATATTCATTTTGCTGGAGAAATAGGACGGCGCCATCGTCAATTTTTTCAGGAATGTCAGCTGATGAGCTCCGAAGCCAACCTCTTCTTTCAACTCGCGATTCGCTGCTTCAAAGACAGTCTCGCCAGGGTCAATTAACCCTTTAGAGAAGCCGAGTTCATAAGACTCTGTACCAACCGCGTATTCACGGATCAAAATCAAATGGTTATCAACGATAGGGACTATCATTACAGCTTCGCGGGCAGATGGACGCATGCGCTCATAGACTCGGCGCACACCGTTGCTGAACTCCAGGTCCACCGTTTCGACATTAAACAGACGTGAACGAGCCACGGTTTCAACATGTAAAATAGTCGGTTTTTGTAATGGTTTGCTCATCGTGGCTGGGTTAACAGTAAATGCAGGTGCACCATTGTGCGTTATGCCACATATCTCACGCAACGGACATTAGTTATTATTTACATTTTTGCAACTTTAGGTGATTTTTCAATACCTCCATCACATGTCAATACACGACAAATGAAATAGGAATTTGCTGATATTTCTCGTAAAGTCGCTTTGCTAACATTATGTTACAGCAGGCTATACACGCAAAAATGTCTCAAGATTGAGGCCATGCCTGCCGATAACGATTTTTACACCCAAATGCTTTAAGGGGTGCAACTTGCTGCGTTTTAATAAGAAAACGAGTGTTTGATGGGGAAGGCATGAGCACCTTATTACTTCTTTTAGCTGCTATGCTGGCCTGCATCTTGATTGCGGGGTGGCTTATTTGGCGCAGCCTGCGTTTACGCGCTCATGCTTCACAAGCCCAATCGTTTACTGGCGCAACTTCACGCAAGCTGACCACAGACGAACGCAGCGCCGTTGAAAACTATATTGAATCATTAGACCGCACCCAGGATATCGTGGGGCCTTCAGGCGCCAGTGCTGCACCGACAAAGCTGGTATTGAACTCCCTGAGCAATACAGCGCTTGCTCTCACACGCTCCATCACCCGCTATGGCTTATCAACGGACGACCCGAATAAATGGCGCTATTACCTTGATTCAGTAGAGGTGCATCTTCCGCCATTCTGGGAACAGTACATTACTAACGATAACTACGTTGAGTTGATTCGTACTGAAACCATGCCGTTGGTTATCTCCCTTAACGGGCACACGCTTATCGACTACAGCAGCGAAAATCGTGGTTTTGCACTGGAACAAACACCTCATAGTCAGGCCTCTATCCGCGGCGAAGAAAGCGAACAGATAGAACTGCTCAATATCCGCCAGGAAACGCCTGAAGAGTATGCGCTGAGCCGTCCCGATGGGTTACGCGAAGCCATTCTGATTTGCGTCGCCTTTATAATGCTGTTTTTATGCCTGGTTACGCCTGCAGTTGTATTGCCGTGGTTAGTCGGTGGTGCATTTATGCTGCTGGCTGCGAGCCTTTGGGGGCTATTTGCGCCTCCGGCAAAAAATGCACTGCGCGAGGTCCACTGTCTACGTGGTACTCCTAAGCGCTGGGGGCTTTTTGGGGAATCGAATCAGGATCAGATTAACAATATCTCTTTGGGGATAATTGACCTGATCTACCCTGCGCACTGGCAACCTTATGTTGCTCAGGACCTTGGGCAAAAAACCGATATTGATATTTATCTCGACAGGCATGTTATTCGCCAGGGGCGATTCCTGTCACTGCATGACGAAGTACGCAACTTCCCTATTCAGCATTGGGTTCGCAATCTGGTGATTGCCATTGGAAGCCTGGCCGTTTTGATCATGCTGACAATTTGGGTGCCGCTGGAGATGCCTTTGAAACTGAGCATCTCAAAGCTAAAAGGCGCGCAAACCATCGAAGCGACCACCGTAGCTGACCTCGATAAAACGACGCTTCGTGTTGGTGATACGCTGAAAGTAAACGGTACGGGTATGTGCAATATCCACACTCCTGGTAATTATACCAATCGGCAATCTTATCCGTTTACCCCCTTCGACTGTTCGCAAATCATCTGGAATAACGCCCAAGCGTTGCCGTTGCCTGAATCCGACATTATGGATAAAGCCACAGCACTAACTCAGGCGGTGAGTGGGCAAATTCATCCGCAGACTAGTGACGATTCAAAAGTAAACCCGCAGCTACGTAGCGCTATTCAGAAATCAGGCATGGTGCTGTTAGATGATTTTGCCAGCATTGTGCTGAAAACACAGGCGCTCTGTACCGCAGAAGATGAATGTGTTCGCCTGAAGAATGCGTTGGTCAATCTGGGTAATACCAAGGATTGGGATACGCTGACCAAAAAGGCAGATTCAGGAAAACTCACAGGCGTAAATGTTCTGCTGCGACCGGTTAGTGCCGAGTCACTAGATAACCTGGTCACCACCTCGACTGCACCATTCTTTATTCGTGAAACAGCACGCGCAGCACAGTCTCTAAACAGTCCTGCACCTGATGGATATGTGATTATTAGCGATGAAGGTGGTGACTTGGTAGACCAGCCTTTACCGCCGGTTCCGTTGTATGACATCCCCGCCCAGGAGCAGTGGGGGGAGTTCCAACGTCTGGCCGATATGCTGCTTAAAACCCCATTTAGTGCCGAGGGAATTATTACCGGTATCTATCAGGATGCAAACGGTACGCAGCACATCACCCTGCATAAAATCCCGGACAGCAGCAGCCTGTGGCGCTACATCAGTACTACACTGTTGCTTATCGGCATGATTGCCTGTCTGCTCATTAACGGTGTGCTGGCGATTCGCCGCTACCGCCACAGCCGCAATCGCCTGGCACAAATCCAGCAGTACTACGATAACTGTATGAATCCATCGTTAACCACGATCTCCGCTGTTCGCCCGCTGTTCTAAACGTCACGCGGCAGGTTGTGCTAACCTGTCGCGCAGTTTCCTCTAATCAGGTCCGAACCTATGCATATTGATATTGCCTGGCAGGATGTCGATACCGTATTGCTCGATATGGACGGCACATTGCTGGATCTCGCGTTCGATAGTCACTTCTGGCAAAAATTGGTACCAGAGACAATCAGTGAGCAAAGAAATATTCCATTGGATGAAGCCCACCAGTTGATCGCCCGCGAATATCACGCCGTACAACATACGCTAAACTGGTACTGCCTGGATTTCTGGAGTGAGCGTCTGGGCCTGGACATTTGCGCCATGACTACAGCTCAGGGGCCAAATGCGGTGCTACGTGAAGATACGGTCCCGTTCCTTGATGCTCTAAAATCCTGTGGTAAACGTCGTATCTTACTGACGAATGCTCACCCACATAATCTGGCTGTCAAACTTGAGCACACGGGTTTAGCTCAGCACCTTGATTTATTACTTTCCACCCACACATTTGGTTATCCGAAAGAAGATCAGCGGTTATGGCAAGCCGTTGCCGAGCATACCGGGCTGGAACCCACCAGAACGCTATTTATTGACGATAGCGAACCGATTCTGGATTCCGCCGCAAAGTTTGGTATTCGCTATTGCCTGGGCGTGACCAATCCAGATTCTGGCCAGGCCGACAAAACTTATCAGCGCCATCCGGCATTGAACGACTATCGCCGACTACTCCCGAAGTTGATGTTTAAGGAGTTGTGATGAAAGAGAAATCGTCTGAAGGTGTGCGTCTCGACAAATGGCTGTGGGCCGCACGTTTTTATAAAACGCGTGCTATTGCCCGAGAAATGGTTGAAGGCGGTAAGGTGCATTACAACGGGCAACGCAGCAAACCGAGTAAAATCGTTGAGCTGAATGCCATGTTGACACTACGCCAGGGCAATGACGAGAGAACCGTTAAAGTGCTGGCGGTAACTGAACAACGCCGCCCGGCCACAGATGCCTCGCAGCTTTATGAAGAGACAGCAGAAAGTATCACTAAGCGGGAGAAAGTAGCGCTGGCACGCAAAATGAACGCGCTGACCATGCCCCACCCCGACCGACGCCCGGATAAAAAAGAGCGTCGTGATTTGATGAAATTTAAACACGGTGGCAACGAATAGTTGTCACCTGAATGAGAGAAAATTATGGCTCAACACGACCAACTACATCGTTACTTGTTTGAAAACTTTGCCGTTCGCGGCGAACTGGTAACGGTTTCCGACACCTGGCAGCAAATCATGCAGAACCATGATTACCCAGCCCCGGTGAAAACCATTCTCGGTGAATTGCTGGTCGCAACCAGCCTACTGACTGCAACTTTGAAGTTTGATGGTGATATTACCGTGCAATTGCAGGGTGATGGTCCAATGACCCTTGCGGTGATTAACGGCAACAATAACCAGCAAATGCGCGGTGTTGCGCGTTTTAAAGGTGATATCCCTGCCGATGCGGATCTGAAAACGTTGGTTGGCAATGGCTATCTGGTCATTACTATCACCCCGGCTCAGGGAGAGCGTTATCAGGGTGTTGTTGGGCTTGAAGGCGATACTCTGGCAGCATGTCTGGAAGATTACTTCTTACGTTCCGAGCAGTTGCCGACGCGTCTGTTTATCCGTACTGGCGATGTTGAAGGTAAGCCAGCAGCGGGCGGCATGTTGCTGCAAGTTTTGCCAGCGCAAGATGCACAGGCTGACGATTTCAACCACCTTGCGGCATTGACTGAAACCATCAAGGCTGAAGAGTTGTTGACCCTACCGGCCAATGACGTGCTGTGGCGTTTGTACCACGAAGAAGAAGTGACACTTTACGATCCGCAAAACGTTGAATTTAAGTGTACCTGTTCACGCGAACGCTGTGCCGATGCACTACGAACTCTGCCTGATGAAGAAGTGAATAGCATCATTGCAGAAGAAGGCGAAATCGACATGAACTGTGACTACTGCGGTAATCACTACGTGTTCAATGCCATGGATATTGCAGAGATCCGAAACAACGCATCCCCAGCAGATCCGCAAGTGCATTAATGCCTTTTGCCCTTCCATTTGTGGAAGGGCAAATCTTCGTTTCATAGAATTGAGTGCTTAATCACACCTCGTCCGTTAATCGCACTATTTTTTAACATATTCAGAATATTTTCCCTGCCGTACTAGCTTTTCCTGCCATACTCTCACCCCGTTGTGACTCGCTTCACAGCGTTTTCCGCTATATGGATTCGAGTGGATGCTCAAATCTATGATAGGTGTCGCGGTTAACAACCAATAAACAACCCTACAATCTCAGGCAGTACAAATTGGCTAAGGAGCAGTGAAATGCGAGTTAAAGGCATAACCCCGCAAGATCTCAAGGCTTATGGAATTCATGACGCAAGTGAAGTGGTTTACAACCCCGATTACGACACTCTGTATCACGAAGAACTCAACCCCAATCTGGAAGGTTTTGAGCGCGGCATAGAAACCAATCTCGGTGCAATTGCCGTAGATACCGGCATATTTACTGGCCGCTCCCCAAAAGATAAATACATCGTTCGTGACGACACAACCCGCGATACCTTGTGGTGGGCAGATAACGGCAAAGGTAAAAACGACAATAAACCGCTTAGTGAAGAAACCTGGCAGCATCTAAAAGGTCTGGTCACTAACCAACTCTCTGGCAAACGCCTCTTTATTATTGATGCTTACTGCGGTGCGAATGCAGACACTCGTCTGTCGGTGCGTTTTATTACCGAAGTGGCCTGGCAGGCTCATTTCGTTAAGAATATGTTCATCCGTCCAACCGAAGAAGAGCTTGAAACATTCGAAGCAGACTTTGTGGTGATGAATGGTGCCAAGTGCACCAACCCACAATGGAAAGAGCAGGGTTTAAACTCTGAAAACTTCATCGCCTTTAACCTTACCGAGCGCGTGCAGCTGATTGGCGGCACCTGGTACGGCGGCGAAATGAAGAAAGGGATGTTCTCAATCATGAACTACCTGCTGCCGCTAAAAGGCATCGCTTCGATGCACTGTTCGGCAAACGTCGGCGAAAAAGGCGATGTTGCGGTATTCTTTGGTCTGTCTGGCACAGGTAAAACTACACTTTCTACCGATCCGAAACGCCGCCTGATTGGTGATGACGAACACGGATGGGACGATGACGGCGTTTTCAACTTCGAAGGCGGTTGCTACGCAAAAACAATTCGTTTATCCCCAGAAGCAGAGCCAGAAATTTATAATGCGATTCGTCGTGATGCGCTGCTGGAAAACGTAACGGTACGTGCCGATGGCTCAATTGATTTTGACGACGGTTCGAAAACCGAGAACACCCGAGTTTCTTACCCGATTTACCATATCGAAAACATCGTTCAGCCGGTTTCAAAAGCTGGGCATGCCAGGAAAGTTATCTTCCTGACCGCTGATGCTTTTGGCGTATTGCCACCCGTTTCACGCCTTACGGCCAACCAAACTCAGTATCACTTCCTGTCAGGCTTCACGGCCAAACTGGCAGGTACTGAGCGTGGTGTCACCGAGCCTACTCCAACGTTCTCTGCCTGTTTCGGTGCAGCATTCCTTTCTTTGCACCCAACACAATATGCCGAAGTGCTGGTGAAACGCATGCAGGCGGCAGGTGCACAGGCTTATCTGGTTAACACCGGCTGGAATGGCACAGGTAAGCGTATCTCCATTAAAGACACGCGTGCGATTATCGACGCCATTCTTAATGGTTCTCTGGATGATACCGAAACGTTCACCCTACCAATCTTTGGTCTTGCTGTTCCAACAGAACTGGCAGGTGTGGAAGCCAACATTCTGGACCCGCGTAATACTTACGCATCACCAGAACAGTGGCAGGAAAAATCAGAGCAACTGGCTAAGTTGTTTATCGAGAACTTCGAGAAATATACCGACACTCCGGCGGGTGCTGCCCTTGTAAGCGCAGGGCCGAAGATTTAATTTTCGAATGGCGAATGAGTTTGTAGGGTGGATTAGCGCAAGTGACATCCACCATCTACGCTAACCCGACCAACAAAAAAGCGAACCTTCGAGGTTCGCTTTTTATTTATCACTCAGCTTTCTTTTAGCTGGCTGACCGTTTTGTTCATCGGTAACGGTAAATAAGCCCGTATCCGCAAACCGCCCCGCTCACTAACGCCGATATCCAACAAGCCGTTATGGTTGTCGATAATACGCTGCACAATCGCCAACCCCAAACCGGTGCCGCTGGTACTACGCGCGCTATCGCCACGCACGAAAGGTTGGAACAGGTGTTTGAGCTGGTCAGGTTTAATCCCTGGGCCGTCATCTTCCACCTGGAACCAGGCACGGTTTAACTCACCGCCACTGCTGACTTTAATCCAACCATTTCCGTAACGTGCAGCATTCACCACCATATTGGCCGCAGCACGTTTAATGGATAACGGGTGGATATTGACCAGCAATTCTCCTGCTTGCAGATCGGTGTCGATTTCGCGCTCATAGCCACTTTCAGCAGCCACCACTTCACCCAACACCGTGTTGAGATCGGCGGTTTCCAGTGGCATCTCTTGCCCGGTACGCAGGTAATCGATGAACTGCTCGATTATCGCATTACACTCTTCGATATCTTTGTTAATTGATTCAGATAGATAGCCATCTTCTTCACTCATCATTTCTGTTGCCAGACGAATACGAGTGAGCGGTGTACGCAAATCGTGACTAACACCTGCCATCAATAATGTACGGTCATCGGCCAGTTGCTTCACACCGGCAGCCATATGGTTAAACGCCCGGGTTACAGAGCGCACCTCAGATGCACCATATTCACGAAGCGGGGGCGGAATAATGCCCTTGCCCACTTGTAAAGCAGCATGTTCAAGGTCAACCAAGGGTCGGTTCTGAATACGAATAAATAGCCATGCGCCGCCTATCGCCAGCAGCATTATCGCAAGCGTATAGCGGAACAGCGGTGAGAAGTCACCTTGATGAATTTCAGTCAGAGGAACGCGAACCCAGATATTCGGTGACAGCCACGTCTTCAGCCAGACAACCGGCGAGCTTTTGTTTACCTCAACACGAACTTCGGTTGGGCCACCCAACTGCTGCGCCATTTGATGGCTGAGGAATTCGTAATGCTGCGCCCAGCGTAAACCCGCGTCTTCCGCCGCTTCATTGGAATAAAGAGAGATACCCAATTCACGATAGATTTCACGCCGAAATGCAGGCGGAACCACCAGTTGCGTGCCATCTTCCAGTTGCAGCTTATCGGTCATCAGCATACGGACTTCGTAAGCCAGTACCTTATTAAACTGCTGCAAACTCGGCAGAATTGCGAAGTTCAGCACCACAAGGTAGGTCGTCACCAGGCTGACGAACAGCAAGGTGACAATCAGTAACAACGTGCGTGCAAACGAGCTTCTGGGGGAGAAGCGGACTCGCCTCATGCCTTGGAACCGTCCGGCACGAATACGTAGCCCAGGCCCCATACAGTCTGGATGTAGCGAGGATGCGCAGGGTCTTCTTCAACCATGCGGCGCAGACGAGAAATCTGCACGTCGATTGAGCGTTCCATCGCACTGTATTCACGTCCACGCGCCAGGTTCATCAGCTTATCGCGAGACAACGGCTCACGCGGATGGCTCACCAGCGCTTTCAGTACCGCAAACTCGCCACTGGTTAATGGCATAGGTTCATCTTCACGGAACATCTCGCGAGTGCCAAGGTTCAGCTTAAACTTACCAAACGCAATAACCGCCTCTTCCTGAGAAGGTGCACCAGGCAGTTCATTAGCCTGACGGCGAAGAACAGCACGGATACGTGCAAGCAGCTCGCGCGGGTTAAAAGGTTTTGGAATGTAGTCATCGGCACCAATTTCAAGACCAACAATACGGTCAACTTCTTCGCCTTTCGCGGTAACCATAATGATTGGCATTGGATTGCTTTGGCTGCGTAGACGGCGGCAGATAGACAAGCCATCTTCCCCCGGCAGCATCAAATCAAGCACCATCAGGTGGAAGGACTCACGGGTTAGCAGGCGATCCATCTGTTCTGCGTTAGCAACGCTACGGACCTGGAAGCCTTGTTCGGTGAGATAACGCTCTAGCAGCGCACGCAGGCGCATGTCGTCATCCACGACCAGAATCTTATAATTCTCTTGCATTCTTATACTCCCAAAGGCTCGAACAGTGAGTGCGTATTCTTAAAAAACTGCGACGTTACGACCAGTCAAATCTGGTATATATTCTAGTCGAAATTGTTACAAAGCATATTAAACAGATGGTTATAGGCACTTTTTAGCACAGAACAATGACTTACTTCGCAAATCTCCGGGATTGCCATCACCCTGATATTTCGGTTTAAATCACCGTTAATTGTTTCACCCATGCAAGGCTTGCTGATGAAAACGCCATTAATTACCCGCGAAGGCTATGAAAAGCTCAAACAAGAAAAGGACACCTTGTGGCGTGAAGAGCGTCCAGAGGTGACAAAAAAGGTCACCTGGGCGGCAAGCCTTGGCGATCGCAGTGAAAATGCCGACTACCAGTACAACAAAAAACGCCTGCGAGAAATAGATCGTAGAGTGCGTTATCTCACGAAATGCCTCGAACAGTTGAAAATTGTCGACTATTCACCGCAACAAGAAGGAAAAGTGTTCTTTGGCGCGTGGGTCGAGATTGAAAATGATGCAGGAAACCAGATGCGTTTTCGCATCGTCGGTTACGACGAGATTTTTGGACGCAAAGATTACATTTCTATCGATTCACCGATGGCGCGAGCATTGCTGAAAAAAGAAGTGGGTGACCTCGCCGTTGTGCAGACACCCGCCGGAGAAGCGCAGTGGTACGTTAATGAAATCGAGTATGTGAAATAGCATACAGGCCAGCAACAGAACAGTCCGATTCATCACCTGTCGGGCGCTGCGGCTGGCATTTTTACCCTCCAATCCGTATAACTATCCCCAAATAATTCCGACTAACTCAGATGAAAAGCCATGATGAATGATTCACTCTGCCGCATTATTGCCAGCGAGCTAAAAGCCCGAAACGAACAGGTTGATGCCGCCGTTCGCCTGCTGGATGAAGGGAATACCGTGCCGTTTATTGCACGTTATCGTAAGGAAGTCACCGGCGGTCTGGATGACACGCAACTGCGTCAGCTCGAAACTCGTCTGGGCTATCTGCGCGAATTAGAAGACCGTCGTCAGACGATCCTTAAATCAATTACCGAGCAGGGTAAATTAAGTGACGAACTTGCCGCAGCCATCAACGGCACGCTGAGCAAAACCGAGCTCGAAGACCTCTATTTACCGTATAAGCAAAAGCGCCGTACACGCGGACAGATTGCTATCGAAGCAGGTCTTGAGCCACTGGCTGAATTGCTGTGGAATGACCCTTCCCACACGCCGGAAGAAGCCGCTGCAAGTTACGTTGATGCCGATAAAGGTGTTGCTGATACTAAAGCCGCACTCGATGGCGCACGCTACATTCTGATGGAGCGTTTTGCCGAAGATGCCGCGCTGCTGGCAAAAGTACGTAACTACCTGTGGAAGAACGCGCATCTGGTGGCTACCGTGGTCAGTGGTAAGGAAGAGGAAGGCGCGAAATTCCGCGACTACTTCGACCATCACGAACCTATCGCCACCGCTCCTTCGCACCGCGCCCTCGCCATGTTCCGAGGCCGCAACGAAGGCATTCTACAACTCGCGCTGAATGCCGATCCGCAACACGATGAACCGCCGCGTGAAAGCTATTGCGAACAAATCATTATCGACCATCTCGGTTTGCGCCTGAACAACGCCCCAGCAGATGCCTGGCGCCGTGCGGTAGTGAGCTGGACATGGCGCATCAAAGTGCTGATGCACCTCGAAACCGAACTAATGGGAACCGTACGTGAACGTGCTGAAGACGAAGCAATTAACGTTTTCGCCCGTAACCTCCACGACTTGTTAATGGCGGCACCTGCTGGCTTACGTGCCACAATGGGCCTCGATCCGGGCCTGCGTACTGGCGTAAAAGTGGCGGTGGTTGATGCAACCGGCAAACTGGTTGCCACCGACACCATTTACCCACATACCGGACAAGCCGCAAAAGCCGCTGTTGCTGTTGCTGCACTGTGCGAGAAGCACAATGTTGAGCTGGTCGCTATCGGCAACGGAACAGCATCACGTGAAACCGAGCGCTTCTTCCTCGATGTGCAGCAACAATTCCCGAAAGTCACCGCGCAGAAAGTCATCGTCAGCGAAGCGGGGGCATCAGTGTATTCCGCATCTGAGCTTGCAGCGCTGGAATTCCCTGATCTCGATGTTTCGATCCGTGGTGCAGTTTCGATTGCCCGCCGCCTGCAAGATCCCCTTGCCGAGCTGGTAAAAATCGATCCGAAATCCATCGGTGTCGGCCAGTATCAGCACGATGTTAGCCAGTCACAACTGGCAAAAAAACTGGATGCGGTGGTAGAAGACTGCGTAAACGCCGTGGGTGTGGATCTGAACACTGCGTCTGTGCCGCTACTGACTCGCGTGGCAGGTTTAACGCGCATGATGGCGCAGAACATCGTCAACTGGCGTGATGAGAATGGCCGTTTCCAGAACCGCCAGCAGTTGCTGAAAGTCAGCCGCCTTGGGCCAAAAGCCTTTGAGCAGTGCGCGGGCTTCCTGCGTATTAACCACGGCGATAACCCACTCGATGCCTCCACCGTGCACCCGGAAGCGTATCCGATTGTTGAGCGCATCCTGGCTGCGACCGAGCAAGCACTGCAGGATTTGATGGGTAATGGTGAAGCGTTACGCGGTCTGAGCCCACGCGATTTCACCGATGAACGTTTTGGTGTACCAACAGTTACCGACATCATCAAAGAGCTGGAAAAACCAGGCCGTGACCCGCGCCCTGAGTTCAAAACTGCGAAGTTTGCTGATGGCATTGAAACCATGAACGATCTTCAGCCTGGCATGGTGTTGGAAGGTGCTGTCACGAACGTCACCAACTTCGGCGCGTTTGTAGATATCGGCGTACATCAGGACGGTTTAGTCCACATATCCTCACTTTCTGACAAGTTCATCGACGACCCGCACAAAGTGGTGAAAGCCGGGGATATCGTCAAAGTGAAAGTGATGGAAGTGGATCTGGCTCGCAAACGTATTGCGCTGACCATGCGTCTGGATGAGCAACCGGGTGAGTCCAACCGCCGTGGCAGTGCACCACGCGAGCAAACCGAACGCCGCCCGGCACAGCAACAAAAACCTCGCGGCCGTGAAAACACCAGCAGCAGTACCGGTAACAGTGCGATGAGTGATGCACTGGCAGCGGCATTGGGTAAGAAACGTTAATCCTTAATGCTGATTTCCCCCTCTCCTTTCATCAGGAGGGGGCGGAACAAACCCGAATGTATTTCCTCACAGTTAAATTCAGCACAATTTGCTTGTTTCATTCCCCGCAGCGAATGAATAACATTTCTTTAGCATCCGCAGTAATTCGTCAGAAAATAGAGTGAGTTTGCGATAGATCAATTTTCGCAAAAATATAAAAACACCACTAATATTTATCAAATATGTAACACCTGAAATATCATGACAACATTAAAAGAGATAAAATAATAAAATTATTATTTTAAAACAAATGCAACACACTGTTATTAATGATGTTTATATAAAAATAGCTTATACAGCCAACATATCTAATAAATAAAATCCCTCTGAAAAAATAAATTTAAACGAGTCATTCACCCCAAAAATAATTATTGAAGACAGAAACCATTCTCATTATCATTGATTTGTTCGTTATTTCTCCTCAATGCCCAACGATATTTTTAAATACCCGAGCCCAGCTCTAAGTAGGTCCTATGCGTTTCTTACCAAGTAGTGCGTGGAAGATTACCGGTTTTGCCAGTGAAATTAGCCCGTCATACCGCCAAAAATTATTATCACTCGGTATGTTGCCAGGCTCTTCATTCAACGTTGTACGTGTTGCGCCGTTAGGCGATCCGATTCATATCGAAACACGTCGCGTCAGTTTGGTACTACGTAAAAAAGATCTCGAATTGCTGCACGTTGAAGCCATTGCCTGATTGGCGGGGTGAGCGCTCGCGCTCGTTGCTATTTTCTTTAAGTTCACGAAAAAAATGAAAAAATTAACTATCGGCTTAATAGGTAACCCTAACTCAGGGAAAACCACCTTATTCAACCAACTCACTGGTTCACGCCAGCGGGTTGGTAACTGGGCGGGCGTTACTGTAGAACGTAAAGAAGGCCAGTTTTCAACGCTTGCGCACCAAGTCACACTGGTTGACTTACCTGGCACTTACTCGCTGACCACCATTTCATCGCAAACCTCCCTCGATGAACAAATTGCCTGCCACTACATTCTCAGCGGTGACGCCGACCTGCTCATTAACGTTGTCGATGCGTCTAACCTCGAACGTAATCTCTATCTGACGTTACAACTTCTTGAACTGGGCATTCCTTGTGTCGTTGCGCTCAACATGCTCGACATCGCCGAGAAGCAAGATATTCGCATTGATATCGACGCACTCGCCGCACGTCTGGGCTGCCCGGTTGTACCGCTGGTTTCCACTCGTGGCCGGGGTATGGAAGGCCTGAAACTGGCAATCGACCGCCGCCTACCAAATGCACATAGCGATTTAGTACTTTACCCGCCAAAACTGCTTGAAGAAGCCGACAAACTGGCTACTGAAATGCCTGGCGATATGCCCGCACAGCAGCGCCGTTGGTTAGCACTGCAAATGCTGGAGGGCGATATCTACAGCCGTGAATACGCGGGTCACGCCGCTGACAAATTGGACGCGATGCGTGCACAACTGGCAGCAGAGAACGAAGACCCGGCGCTGCTGATTGCCGATGCACGTTATCAAACTATCGCCGCCATCTGCGATTCCATCAGCAACAGTCTGACCGCCGAACCACACCGTTTAACGGCCATGATGGATAAAATCATTCTTAACCGCTTCCTCGGTTTGCCTGTGTTCCTGCTGGTGATGTACCTGATGTTCTTGCTGGCGATTAACATCGGCGGCGCATTGCAGCCCATTTTTGACGGCGGTTCTGCGGCTATCTTTATCCACGGTATTCAGTGGATTGGCGCCACACTTCACTTCCCAGGCTGGCTGACGATTTTCTTAGCGCAAGGTATCGGCGGTGGTATCAACACCGTGCTGCCACTGGTGCCACAAATCGGCATGATGTATCTGTTCCTTTCGTTCCTTGAAGACTCCGGTTACATGGCGCGTGCCGCATTCGTGATGGACCGCCTGATGCAATCCCTAGGCTTACCGGGCAAATCATTCGTACCGCTTATCGTCGGATTCGGGTGTAACGTGCCATCGGTGATGGGCGCACGTACGCTGGATGCTCCGCGTGAACGCCTAATGACCATCATGATGGCACCGTTTATGTCATGCGGTGCGCGTCTGGCTATTTTTGCAGTATTTGCCGCGGCATTCTTTGGGCAGCAAGGCGCGCTGGTTGTCTTCTCGCTCTATATTCTTGGCATCGTGATGGCGATTCTGACCGGCCTGATGCTCAAGCACACCATCATGCGCGGCGAAGCAACACCGTTTGTGATGGAGCTGCCGGTGTATCACGTTCCGCACCTGAAAAGCCTGCTGCTGCAAACCTGGCAACGTCTGAAAGGTTTCGTGCTGCGTGCCGGTAAAGTTATCGTCATCGTCAGTATTTTCATTGGTGCACTGAACAGTTTCTCGTTTAGCGGCAAAGAAGTGGACAACATCAATGATTCGGCTTTGGCATCAGTTAGCCGTGTGCTGACTCCATTGCTAAAACCGATTGGCGTCCATGAAGATAACTGGCAAGCGACCGTTGGCCTGTTTACTGGTGCAATGGCAAAAGAAGTGGTGGTTGGTACACTCAACACGCTTTACACCGCTGAAGACATGCATGAAGAACCGTTTGATGCCGCAAGCTTCAACTTGCTCGATGAGTTAGGCAGTGCTGCGGGTGAAACCTGGCAAAGCCTGAAAGACACTTTCAGCCTGAGCGTGCTGCTCAACCCAATCGAAGCCAGCAAAGGCGATGGTGAAATGGCAAGCGGCGCAATGGGCGTGATGAGTAGCAAATTCGGCAGTGCGGCTGCGGCCTATAGCTACCTGATTTTCGTTCTGCTCTATATCCCATGTATTTCGGTGATGGGTGCAGTGGCGCGTGAATCAAGCCGCGGCTGGATGATGTTCTCAGTTCTGTGGGGTCTGAACATCGCCTATTCACTTTCCACACTCTATTACCAGACCGTGACATTTAGTGCCCATCCACAGTTCAGCCTGGTCTGTATCCTCGCGGTGGTGTTGTTCAATGTGATGCTGATTGGTGGTTTACGCCGGGCACGTAGCCGTGTGGATGTCAGCCTGATGTCTACACGTAAAACAGTCACAGCTGCTTGCTGTAAAAGCAGCGCTGGCGATTGTCACTAAGGAGAAGGTATGGCGAGCTTAATTGAGATTCGTGATGCACTGGCGCTGCAAGGGCGTATGGATGCGACGCAAATTAGCCAACAGCTCGCGACACCATTGCCGCTGGTTAACGCCATGCTGAGCCGCCTCGAGGCTATGGGCAAGGCAATGCGTATCACAGAAGATCCGAGCGATTGTCTGACAGGCAGCTGTAAAAGCTGCCCTGAAGGTAAAAAATGTGTTCGGGAAATGTGGGTGTTGCGGGCGTAAAGGTTATGTAGATAGTGGATGGCACCAGGGCTTATCCACTCTACAAAACCAATCGCGTAGGTCGGATAAGCGCAGCGTCATCCGACTAAATCTGCTGATGAAACTCTTCAAGTACCCGGCAAACATCCTGCGGGTGCGAAATAAACGGTGCATGGGCCGCTTTAGGGAAAATAATTGCCTCACTTTGCGGCCAGCGCTCGTTCAGTAAACCCGAGATTTTGCGCGGTACCAACCCATCCAAATGCCCATATAAACGCAGGAAAGGCACCGTAATCTGGCTCAGCGCTTCACGTAAATCCGCCGTTTTCAAAATTTCCAGACCACCGTTTAACACCTCAACGCTCGGCATAGGCTGCTCAAGCACAACCGCTTTCAGACGGCGAGCATCCTGGCGCGCAGTTTCTGTTCCCAGCGTTTGTAATGCCAGAAAACGCTCGACAGTTCGTTGAAAGTCTTCACTTAACTGATGCTGGAAGCCAGCCAGAACTTCAGGCTTGATGCCCGGCCAACTTTCCTGCGCAGTGAAACAAGGCGAAGAAGCGATAGTCACTAAACCTTTCACGCGCTGTGGATGGTTTAGTGCAACCTGGCTTGCCACCAGCCCACCTAAACTCCAGCCCAGCCAAATCGCCTGCTCTGGCGCTTGCGCCAACACAATAGTAGCCATTTCTTCAAGAGTAAGCGCGCCGAACCCCTGGCTTCGGCCATAGCCGGGCAGGTCGACAAGATGAAGGCGAAAATGCGAGCTTAGTTCCTCGCAAATGCAATGCCATACTTCCGCATTCAGCCCCCATCCGTGCAGCAGCACAAGATCATCTTTTCCTTCACCTTTTGTCTGCCACCAAAGCTTGCTCATCAGTTACTGTTCTCATTTTTATCTGCAAGGAGGCGAATATGCTAACAGTCCCAGGGCTATGTTGGATATGCCAGATGCCACTCGCTTGCGCACATTGGGGGTTCTGTTCACGGTGTGCCAAAGCATTACCCATTCCACCACCCTGTTGCCCATGCTGTGGTTTACCCTGCGCAAACACCCACTCCCCCTGCGGCCGATGCCTGCAAAAACCACCTGCGTGGAATGCGTTAATATTCGTTACCGATTACTGTCCACCAATGAGTAGGCTGGTTCAACGCTTCAAATTCAATGCAACTGTTGCTCTTGCCCCAGCTTTAGCGCGCTTACTGCTGCTACGTATTCTGGATACAAAACGCCAGTTTCAGTGGCCTAAACCCGATTATATCGTGAGTGTTCCATTGCATTCGCGCCGTGCCTGGCTGCGTGGTTTTAATCAAAGCGACCTGCTGGCAAGGCAGCTCTCACACTGGCTGCAATGCGACTATCTCCCACAGGGCATCAAACGAATTCGAGCCGCGCAAACACAGCATCAGCTTAACGCCCGAATGCGACGCAACAATCTTAAAGGTGCTTTCAGGGTTGATTTTCCGGTAGCAGGCCGCCATATAATTATTGTGGATGATGTCGTCACGACGGGCAGTACGGTGGCGGAAATTGCGCAGATGCTGAAAAAGCAGGGCGCGGCGACTATCCAGGTGTGGTGCCTTTGTCGAACCTTGTAGACCCTCGATGATGGGCGTATTATAACCGACTAAAATAGTCAACTATTGAGCAATCGTTATGATCCGTATTTCCGATACAGCACAATCCCACTTTGCCAAACTGTTGGCAGGTCAGGAAGAAGGGACGCAAATTCGCGTATTCGTCATCAATCCTGGTACTCCAAATGCGGAGTGCGGGGTTTCTTACTGTCCGCCGGATGCGGTTGAAGCTTCAGATACTGCCCTGAAATTTGAGCAGCTGACCGCATATGTGGATGAGTTAAGCGCGCCTTACCTCGAAGATGCTGAAATTGATTTCGTCACCGACCAGCTCGGCTCGCAGCTGACACTGAAAGCGCCAAACGCCAAAATGCGTAAAGTGTCTGACGATGCACCGTTGATGGAGCGCGTTGAATATATGCTGCAAGCAACGGTTAACCCACAGCTGGCAGGCCACGGCGGCCGTGTGACGCTGATGGAAATTACCGACGAAGGTTTTGCGATTCTGCAATTCGGCGGCGGCTGTAACGGCTGTTCAATGGTCGATGTGACCCTGAAAGAAGGCATCGAGAAGCAACTGTTGGCAGAGTTCCCTGAACTGAAAGGCGTTCGTGATTTGACCGAACACCAGCGTGGCGAGCACTCTTACTACTGATGCGAAATAGCGGTGGATAGCGCTTGCGCTTATCCACCCTACTCAAAACGATGTTGTAAGTCGGGTAAGCGCTAGCGCCACCCGACATATCAAAAACTCCTATCTCTTCTTCCGCCGCTTATCTAAATCCTTCAGCAACTTATTTACAGTTTCGTCAGCGAACATTGCCTCAAGCGATGTCGACAACTTGCGTCTCCAGTTTTTGTATTGGTAGCTGGTCCCTGGAATATTCACCGGCTCCGCCATACCTAACCAATCTTCCGGTTGCAGACCCAATAACGCACTGTTGCTGTCGGCGATGTAACGCTGCATTCCGCGATTAAGCGTTGAGGTCATCGCCATCAGCGAGGCTTTGTGCCCTGCGCGTTTCGGCAAACAACCATATTCGTGCAGGCTATCGAGCAGACCTTGTTTCGCGCGTTCACGATCCTGATACAACTCAGTCAGCATCTCTTCATCAGGGTAAAGCCCGAGCGTTTTACCCAGCGTCAAATCACCGCTTTCCCAGTAACCGCGCAGCGTCGGTAAATCGTGGGTGGTTGCTACCGCCATGGACTGCTTCGGCCACGCAAGGGGGGCGCGAAACTGTTTTTCGCTGTCGTGCTCGAAATAGAGCACTTTGTACGAGTAAACTCCGCTATCACGCAGCTTGCCGACGATCTCAACCGGCACAGTCCCGAGATCTTCACCGATCACCATGCAGTTATGGCGCTTACTTTCCAGCGCCAGGATCGACAGCAGATCGTCGACCGGGTAATGCACATACGCACCTTTATCTGCGGTTTCGCCATACGGAATCCACCACAAACGCAGCATCGACATCACGTGGTCAATACGCAATGCGCCACAGCTGGTCATATTGGAGCGCAACAGTTCGATAAACGGCTGATAGGCGCGCGCAGTAATCACATGCGGGTCCATCGGCGGCAAACCCCAGTTCTGGCCTAGCGGGCCAAGAATATCCGGCGGTGCTCCAACCGAGGCTTTCAGGCAGTAAAGCTCGCGGTCACACCAGGTTTCTGAGCCGCCTTCGGCAACACCTACCGCCAGGTCGCGATACAAGCCAATTGGCATTTTAAAGCCCTGGCTGGTTTGCCAGCATGCATCAAACTGAGCGTAGGCGAGGTATTGCAGCCACAGATAGAAATTCACTTCGTCACTGTGTTCAGTGCAGAACGCTTTTACTTCAGGATTGTGCGCGTCGCGGAAACCTTCTGGCCATACCGGCCAGCCCCAACGCATTTCATCCTCTTTGACCTGATAAGCGTGCAGCGCATCGAAAGCTGCTTGGTAGTAGAGGCTATCGCCACCTTCCTGGACAAATTTCTGGAATGCGACAACCTGTTCGTCACGCGCAGTACGCCGCGAAAACTGCTTCCACGCCATACGCAAAGCAGCCATCTTCAGCACGGTAACGGTGGAGTAATCTACCCACTGTGCATCACGAACTTCTTTCAGCATTTGCTGCGTGACCGGCATTTTCCACCAGTCTTGCGCTTCATCACTGAGCAAGAAATCATCAACCGCGTTCACGTCGATGTAAATCACGTTCAACCAACGACGAGACGACGGGCTGTATGGGCTGGCGCTTTCAGGATTGGCAGGATACAGCGCGTGGATTGGGTTCAGGCCGATAAACGCCCCGCCCCGTTTTGCCACATCCACCAGCATGCGCTGTAAATCGCCGAAATCACCAATTCCCCAGTTATGTGCGGAACGCAAGGTATAGAGCTGTACACATGCGCCCCACAGTTTTTCATCCCGCATAAGCGCCGCTGGTTCATAACAGCGCTTTGGCGCAACAATCACGCGGCACTGCCAGTGGTGCTCGTTCTGGCTAACCGTCAGGTCGTGATAGCCTTCCGCCAACGCTGTAGGCAGAGTCAGCTTTTTGCCCGCCAGTGTATGCCCTTTGTGCTGCTTACCGTCTTCGGTGGTCAACTGCCATGTGTAATCACCGTTGCCTTCCAGCACTGTCGTCATGCGAGTGCCGGAGGTAAACACCAGCACATTTGCGACTGGCGTCACCGCCACCTTTTTTAAGGTGGTAGTACGGCTCATGGCTTCCAGCAAACGCTGCTTGGTATCCGCAGGGATAGCCTGCGGTTTGCCGTGGGCGTTAATGTAGTTTGGGCTAATTCCCGCCTCAAGAGCGGCGTTATCAAGACGTTTGCTGTCCATGCGTTCCCTTAGCGTTTTGCCTGCCAGATGCGTTGCTGATAATCACGGATAGAGCGATCGGAGCTGAACATGCCGCAACGCGCCGTGTTCAGAATCGCAGCACGAGTCCATGCCTCCTGGTCGAGATACAACGCATCCGCTAATTTCTGAGCTTCGGCATAGGCGGTGAAATCTGCCATCACTAAATACGGGTCACCGCCTTGTTTGCCGATGCTATGCAGCATCTGGTCGAACGCGTGTTTATCGCCATCGGCATAAATGCCCTTCTCAAGTTCTTTGAGTACCGCATCCAGCGCTTTGTCTTTCTTACGCCATTTCACCGGGTCGTAGCCTTTAGCTTTCAGCGCTTTCACTTGTTCCACGGTATGACCAAAGATAAAGATGTTTTCCTCGCCCACTTTCTCGGCAATTTCTACGTTCGCACCATCGAGCGTGCCGACGGTCAGTGCACCGTTGAGCGCCAGTTTCATGTTGCCAGTACCGGAAGCTTCTTTACCTGCAGTAGAAATTTGCTCTGAAATATCCGCCGCCGGAATCATTACTTCTGCCGCAGATACACAGTAATCCGGCAGGAATACGACTTTCAGCTGATCACCGACGATCGGATCGTTGTTGATCGCATGCGCCACTTTGTTGATGGCGAAGATAATATTCTTAGCGAGGTAGTAACCTGGTGCTGCTTTCGCGCCGAACAGATACACACGTGGTACGCGGGAAGCGGTCGGGTTTTCACGAATCTCTTTGTACTGCGCCAAAATATGCAGCAGGTTCAGGTGCTGGCGTTTGTATTCGTGCAGGCGTTTGATTTGCACATCGAACAGCGCGTCCGGGCTTATCACAATGCCGGTGCGTGCTTTCACAAACGCCGCCAGCTTCACTTTGTTCTGATATTTGATGTCGCGGTATTCTTTGCGGAATTTTGCGTCATCGGCGTATTTTTCTAGTCCTTCAAGCACATCCAGATCGTTCGCCCACTCTTTTTTCAATTTCTTATCAAGAAGAGCAGCCAATGCCGGGTTGCATTGTTTGATCCAGCGGCGCGGCGTAATGCCGTTGGTGACGTTATGGAATTTGTTCGGCCACAGCTGGTGATATTCCGGGAACAGATCTTTCACTACCAGATCGGAGTGCAGCGCCGCCACGCCGTTTACCGCAAAGCCACTGACCACGCACATGTTCGCCATGCGAACTTGTTTGTCATGTACCACGGCCAGTTTCGCCCAAACAGCTTCATCACCCGGCCAGGTTTTAGTAACCAGCTTCTTAAAGCGTGCGTTGATCTCATTGATAATCTGCATATGGCGTGGCAACAACGCTTTCACCAGTTTCTCGTCCCAGCACTCCAGCGCTTCAGGCATCAACGTGTGGTTGGTGTAGGCGAAGGTTTTGCTGGTGATGGCCCAGGCTTCGTCCCAGCTCAGTTGGTGCTCGTCGATCAGCACACGCAGCAGCTCAGGAATGGCGATAGTTGGGTGGGTGTCATTAAGCTGAATCACTTCGTAATCAGCCAGTTCCGCAAGCTTGCGGCCCGCCAGATGGTGACGACGTAAAATATCGCCCACTGAACATGCGCACTGGAAATACTGCTGCATCAGGCGCAGTTTTTTGCCGTTCAGATGGTTGTCGTTCGGGTAGAGAACCTTGGTCAATTTTTCCGCGTCGATGCCCTGCTGTTCTGCTTTCAGGAAATCGCCGTCATTGAATTTCGTTAAATCAAACGGATGGGCATGTTTCGCCTGCCATAAACGCAGCGGTTGCGTCACACCGTTACGGTAGCCGATGACCGGCAAATCCCATGCTTCGCCATGGAAAATAAACGCCGGTTCCCAACGCACGGTTTTGCCGTCTTTAATCACTTTACCGCCGACACCCACTTGCACATCAAGTGCCGCATTATGCTGGAACCATGGGTAGCTACCCCGCTTCCAGTCGTCAGGCGCTTCCATCTGGTGGCCATTCTGGAAGGATTGGCGGAACAGGCCGTATTGGTAATTCAGGCCGTAACCAATCGCAGACTGACCAACCGTTGCCATAGAATCCAGGAAACACGCAGCAAGACGTCCCAGGCCACCATTACCTAACGCCGGGTCGGTCTCTTCTTCCAATAAATCGGTCAGGTTGATATCGAACGCTTTCAGCTCGTCTGCCACTTCCTGATACCAACCAAGGTTCAGCAAATTGTTACCCGTCAGACGACCAATCAAAAACTCCATCGAAATGTAGTTTACGTGGCGCTGGTTCTTCTCTGTTTTCGCGACAGGCTGTGCTGCCAACAATTCTGCCAGCGCGCCGCTGACGGCATGCCACCATTGTTGCTGAGTCATTTCAGCGGCGGAATATAGTCCGTAACGCTGCCACTGACGTGTCAGTGCAGCCTGAAATTGTGCTTTATTGAAGGTCGTCTGTGACATAGGGGCTCGGGTCCTGTGATGTTCTAATTTCATTACCCGTTAGTGTGCCGGGTGGCCTGGGCGAATTCCTCATCCTGAGGGGGATTACGGAGGGATGAGTACCGGGGAGTAGCTAGAAATGTGATCGCCGCCACTTAAAGTTAGGTGCTTACTGGCAGAATGCCCACAAGCACTGAGTTTTTACTTCGACCTCTTCTACGCCTCGATTAGATTCATCTAATCAATAGAATTGTGACAAAGTGCAACTTACAACGCCTGAAACCCTTAACAATCTTGCAATAAGCCTTAATCTGGTCGACCTTGTAGTTAGTATTAATTACGAAGCGTGAAAAAAATCGCATTCGTGCATATCTCATACACAGTGAAGTGATTGACCATGCTGATCCCCTCCAAATTAAGTCGTCCAGTACGTCTGGAAAATACGGTGGTACGCGACCGGCTGTTGATGAAATTATCAACAGCTAATAACTATCGGCTGGCGCTAATAACCAGCCCGGCGGGTTATGGGAAAACCACACTGATTTCTCAGTGGGCGGCAGGGAAAAATGAGCTAGGTTGGTACTCTCTGGATGAGGGTGATAACCAACAAGAACGGTTCGCCAGCTATTTGATAGCGGCGATTCAACAAGCCACATCGGGTCATTGTGTGACCAGCGAAGTGATGGTGCAAAAACGCCAATACTCCAGTCTGACAGACTTATTCGCACAGCTCTTTATTGAAATGGTGGAATGGCATCGCCCACTCTTTTTAGTGATTGATGATTACCATCTAATAACCAACCCTGTCATTCATGAAGCTATGCGCTTTTTCATTCGCCACCAGCCAGAAAATATGACGCTGGTAGTGTTGTCGCGCAATTTGCCACAGCTGGGTATCGCCAATTTACGCGTACGCGACCAACTGCTGGAAATTGGTAGCCAGCAACTTGCATTCACACATCCAGAAGCGAAACAGTTCTTTGACCATCGGCTGAATTCGCCGCTCGAACATACCGACAGCAACAGCCTGTGTGATGATGTCGCGGGGTGGGCAACAGCGCTGCAATTAATCGCGCTTTCCGCACGCCAGAACAGCAACTCGTCGGCGCATCACTCCGCGCGTCGTCTTTCGGGCATTAATGCCAGCCACTTATCCGACTATCTGGCCGATGAAGTGCTGGATAATGTCGATGCGCAAACCCGTAACTTCCTGCTGCGCAGTTCGATTCTACGTTCAATGAACGACGCCTTAATTGTGCGCGTCACCGGCGAAGAAAACGGCCAGATGCGCCTTGAAGAGACAGAACGGCAAGGGTTATTCATTCAGCGCATGGATGACAGCGGCGAGTGGTTCCGTTTTCACCCACTGTTTGGCAATTTCTTGCGCCAGCGCTGCCAATGGGAACTGGCGACAGAACTTCCTGATATTCATCGCGCCGCAGCAGAAAGCTGGATGGCGCAGGGCTTCCCAAGCGAAGCTATTCACCACGCCCTTGCTGCAGGCGACGCCAGCTTGCTGCGCGATATCTTGCTGCATCATGCCTGGGCGCTGTTCAACCACAGCGAACTCACGTTACTGGAAGAGTCGTTAAAAGCGCTGCCGTGGGAAAGTCTGCTGGAAAATCCAAAACTGGTTTTGCTTCAGGCGTGGCTAATGCAAAGCCAGCACCGCTACAGCGAAGTCAATACTCTTCTCGCGCGTGCTGAGCAGGAAATGGATATCGTGATGGACGATGTCATACATGGTGAATTTAACGCCCTGCGTGCCCAGGTCGCAATTAATGACGGCAACCCTGACGAAGCAGAACGTCTGGCCATGATTGCTCTCGACATGCTGCCACTGGCCAGTTTCTACAGCCGTATTGTCGCAACTTCAGTTCACGGTGAAGTGCTGCACTGCAAAGGTGAGCTCACCAAATCGCTGTCTGTTATGCAGCAAACTGAGCAGATGGCGCGCCGCCACGATATGTGGCATTACGCGTTATGGGGCCTATGCCAGCAGAGCGAAATCTTGCTGGCACAAGGTTTTCTTCAGTCTGCCTGGGAATCGCAAGAGAAAGCCTTCGCATTGATTGAAGAGCAGCATCTGGAACAGCTCCCGCTGCATGAGTTTTTACTGCGTATTCGCGCGCAATTACTTTGGGCGTGGTCGCGCCTGGATGAAGCTGAAGCAACCACGCGTATGGGTCTGGAAGTACTTTCAGGCTATCAGCCACAACAGCAATTACAGTGCATGGCGTTATTAGTGCAATGTTCGTTGGCGCGAGGCGACCTGGACAATGCGCGTAATCACCTGAATCGACTTGAAAACTTGCTGGGCAATGGTTCGTTCCATAGCGACTGGGTTTCCAACGCCGACAAAGTACGGGTGATCTACTGGCAAATGACGGGGGACAAAAAATCTGCCGCCAACTGGCTACGCCTGACGCCGAAGCCAGAATTTGCCAATAACCATTTCCTGCAAAGCCAGTGGCGTAACATCGCTCGCGCGCAAATTTTGCTGAGTGACTTTGAACCCGCCGAAATGGTGCTCGAAGAGTTAAACGAAAATGCGCGCAGCCTGCGTTTGATGAGTGATCTAAACCGCAACTTGCTTTTGCTAAACCAGCTTTACTGGCAAGCGGGACGTAAAAGCGATGCGCAGCGCGTGTTGCTGGAAGCACTCGCTTTAGCTAACCGTACAGGATTTATCAGCCACTTTGTTATTGAAGGTGAAGCGATGGCGCAGCAGTTGCGCCAGTTAATTCAACTCAACACACTACCTGAGCTGGATCAACACCGCGCGCAGCGCATTTTGCGTGAAATCAACCAGCACCATCGCCATAAGTTTGCCCATTTTGATGAGAACTTTGTTAACCGTCTGCTGACGCACCCTGAAGTACCGGAGCTTATTCGTACCAGTCCACTGACTCAGCGCGAATGGCAGGTTTTAGGGCTAATTTATTCAGGCTACAGCAATGAGCAAATCGCCGGAGAGCTGGATGTCGCGGCGACGACGATTAAAACGCACATTCGTAATTTGTATCAGAAGCTGGGTGTCGCGCATCGCCAGGATGCGGTGCAGCATGCGCAGAAATTGCTGAAGATGATGGGTTACGGAGTTTAGCTTTCTGAAATAAAACTGGCGGATGAAGCTAATGCTTATCCGCCCTATGGGAAAGGTGGTTGTAGGGTGGATAAACGAAAGCTTCATCCACCACTGTTTTTAAGACGCCAGCGATAACTTCGCCTTAGCATCCCGCTTTACCAGCCACTGTGCCACCCGCGCCTGCTGTTCTTCGGTCAACCACATACCTAATTTGGTACGACGCCAGATAGCATCATCAACGCCACGCACCCACTCATGCTCAACCAGGTAGCGCAATTCGGCCTCATAAAACTCATGCCCGAAATCTTCACCTAAATCACTGATGCTGGTGGTTCTGCCCAGAATTAAATCACTGTTGCTGCCGTAGGTGCGTGAAAAACGGCGAGCCAGGCTTTCTGTCAGGAATGGGTAACGGCGGCGTAACTGCGCGGCGTAATCATCACGGTCGCCATTGATATCGCCACCCGGCAATGTACTGCCTTTCGTCCATGCCGGGCCCATTTTCGGGTAATAGCCTTTCAGCTTATCCAGAGCATGTTCCGCGAGTTTGCGATAGGTTGTTAGCTTGCCGCCAAACACCGACAACAGCGGGGCTTTGCCATGCTCGTCATGGATATCGAGTGTGTAGTCACGCGTGATTGCTTGCGGTGAATCTGACTCATCATCGCAAAGCGGGCGTACACCAGAGTACGTCCAGACAATATCTTCGCGGCTTAGTGTCTTTTTGAAGTGAGCGTTATAAGCATTCAGCAGGTAATTAATTTCATTGTCATCGATGTGAACATCTTTCGGATCGCCCTTATATTCCACATCAGTGGTGCCAATAATAGAGAACTCATCCATCCATGGAATCACGAACACAATGCGCTTATCTTCGTTTTGCAGAATGTAAGCCTGCTTCTGGTTGTGTACGCGTGGTACCACGATATGGCTGCCTTTGATCAGGCGGATACCGTATGGCGAAGGCAACTGGAGGCCATCGTCAAAGAAGTTTTTCACCCATGGGCCGGTCGCATTCACGAGCCCGCGAGCGCGCCAGCTAAAGGTTTCGCCGGTATCAATATCCTGGGCTTCAACAATCCAGTGGCCATTTTCACGGCGAGCACGGGTTGCACGGGTGCGGGTTTTCACTTCCCCACCTTCACGCGTCACCATCTGCGCATTCGCCAGGACCAGACGGGCATCGTCTACCCAACAGTCAGAATATTCGAAACCGCGCACAATATTTGATTTGAGAACGGAATCTGCGCCAAAACGCAAACCGGTAGATGCAGGCAAACTGGTGCGTTTACCCAGATGGTCGTACATAAACAGGCCAATTCGAATCATCCACGCCGGACGTAAATGCGGGCGATGTGGCAAACGAAAGCGCATTGGGAAGGCGATATGTGGTGCCATATTGAGCAATACTTCGCGCTCGGCTAAGGCTTCGCTCACCAGACGAAACTCGTAATGTTCCAGGTAGCGCAGGCCACCGTGAATCAATTTAGAGCTATTAGATGATGTTGCACTGGCCAGATCCTGCGCTTCAAGCATCAACACGGATAAACCACGGCCTGCGGCGTCAGCGGCGATACCTGCCCCGTTAATTCCTCCGCCAATCACAATCAGATCTTTAGTTTCCATGCTGCCCTCACACGCTTTCGTTAAAGTTCAAATATGTTCGTTATCGCTCATACTAGCAAGAGTAAGCGCGCTTTGTAACGAAAAAAAAACATTACTGCGTGATATGGATAACATAATGACGTTAATATCAGCGGTCAGAGGGGGAGATTCCCTTAATATGGCGCAAGCCGATTCAATAAAGTAACGAGCAAATCCATGGAAACTTTTGAGTGTATTGGTGTGGAAGAAGCGCACCAGAAGTTGCAGCAAAAACTGGCAGTGTTAGTCGATATCCGCGATCCACAAAGCTTTGCTATGGGTCACACGCCGGGTGCATTCCATCTGACCAACGACCGTCTGGTGGCTTTTATGCAGCAAACTGATTTTGAAACCCCGGTGATGGTGATGTGTTACCACGGCAACAGCAGCAAAGGTGCGGCGCAGTATCTGCTGCAACAAGGTTACGATCAGGTATATAGCATCGATGGTGGTTTTGACGCATGGCACCGCCATTTCCCGTCAGAAGTCGCACACGGCGCGTCTTAAGTCGTCAGGGAATCGCGGCATTACAGGTATACTAATTTTTTTTGTATGGATTTAGTTGAAACCTTATGATCATGATTACCTCGTTTGCCAACCCGCGAGTCGCGCAGGCCTTTGTCGACTATATGGCGACGCAGGGGATTATCCTCACGATTCAAAGCCATGAACAAACAGATATCTGGCTGGCAAACGACAGCCAGGAATCGCGCGTTCGTGCCGAGCTTGAACAATTCCTCGCAAACCCTGGCGACTCACGCTATCTGGCAGCAAGCTGGAATACCGGTCATACAGGTGGTGGTTTGCGTTATCAGCGCTACCCTTTCCTGGCCACAATTGCACAAAAAGCGGGCCCATTCACGATGGTCATTATGGCCGCCTGTGTGCTGGTCTACCTGCTGATGCAAATCGTAGGCGATCGTGCGGTCATGACCTGGTTAGCCTGGCCATATAAAGAGAGTTTGCACTATGAATTGTGGCGCTATTTCAGCCACGCGTTGATGCACTTCTCGATAATGCACATCGCATTCAACTTACTGTGGTGGTGGTATCTTGGCGGCCCGGTAGAAAAGCGTCTCGGTAGCGGCAAACTCATTACGCTGACTCTGATTTCAGCCCTGCTTAGCGGCTTTGTGCAGGCCAAATTCGGCGGCCCGATGTTTGGTGGTTTGTCGGGCGTGGTTTATGCACTAATGGGGTATGTCTGGCTACGTGGCGAACGTGATCCAGAAAGCGGCATCTATATGCAGCGCGGCCTGATGGGCTTTGCTGTGCTGTGGATTGTGATAGGATTTTTCGATGTTTTAGGAATGTCGATCGCCAACGCCGCTCATATCACCGGGCTGGTTGTTGGGCTTGCGATGGCGCTGGTTGATACTATGCATGCGCGAAAACGAACATAGCATTTCAGGAGAATAAAACAGCGTGAAGCAAACACAACGTCATGATGCGATTGTCGAACTGGTGAAAAAACAAGGTTATGTCAGCACCGAAGAGCTCGTCGAACAGTTTGCAGTCAGCCCGCAAACTATCCGTCGCGATCTTAATGATCTGGCAGACCAGAACCTGATCATGCGCCATCACGGTGGCGCCGCTCTACCTTCAAGTTCCGTGAATACGCCGTGGCACGATCGCAAGGCGACCCAAACTGCGGAAAAAGAACGTATCGCGCAGAAAGTTGCCAGCCAGATCCCTAACGGTGCCACACTGTTTATTGATATCGGCACCACACCGGAAGCCGTCGCTCATGCGTTGTTAAACCACAGCAATTTGCGCGTGGTAACCAATAATTTGAACGTCGCAAATACGCTCAAGATTAAAGAAGACTTCCGCATTATTCTGGCCGGTGGTGAATTACGCAGCCGCGACGGTGGGATTATCGGCGAGGCGACACTCGATTTTATCTCTCAGTTCCGCCTGGATTTCGGCATTCTGGGGATTAGTGGCATCGACGGTGACGGTTCATTGCTGGAGTTTGATTACCACGAAGTTCGCACTAAACGCGCCATTATTGAAAACTCACGCTGTGTCATGTTGGTTGTAGACCACTCTAAGTTTGGTCGTAATGCGATGGTGAATCTTGGCAGCATTGCTTTGGTAGATGCGGTATATACCGATGCCATTCCACCAGCAGGTGTGATGCAGGTGATTGCTGAGAATAATGTGCAACTGGAGTTGTGCTGAGGCAATAACATGGTGGATGACGCCTGCGGCTTATCCACCCTACGTTCAGCGTTGTAGGGCGGATAAGCGCAGCGTCACTCGCCACTACTTATCCGCCCTAACTATTACAATCTCACCGGCTTAATATGCCAAATCTCATCGGCGTATTCCTGAATCGTCCTGTCAGATGAGAAATACCCCATATTGGCAATATTGTGCATAGCTCGAATAGTCCACTCTTCTGGCTGGCGATAAAGCTCATCCACCCTATCCTGGCAATCCACATAGCTGCGGTAATCTGCCAGCACCTGATAGTGGTCACCAAAGTTAATCAGTGAATCCAGCAGGTCACGATAGCGTGTCGGCTCATCCGGGCTAAACGTACCCGTACCGATTTGCGTCAGTACCTGATGCAGTTCTTCATCTTTTTCGTAGTATTCACGCGGCTTGTAGCCCTCGCGCCGTAATGCTTCGACCTCTTCCGCGGTATTACCAAAGATAAAGATATTATCCGCCCCAACGTGCTCCAGCATTTCAACATTTGCCCCGTCCAGCGTGCCAATGGTCAGCGCCCCGTTCAGGCCAAACTTCATATTACTGGTGCCCGAAGCCTCAGTTCCCGCAAGAGAGATCTGCTCAGAGAGATCGGCTGCAGGGATAATGATCTGCGCAAGACTGACGCTGTAGTTCGGGATAAACACGATTTTCAGGCGATCTTTAACTATCGGATCGTTGTTGATCACCGTCGCCACATCATTGATGAGGTGAATAATGTGTTTTGCCATGTAATACGCAGACGCTGCTTTACCGGCGAAGATATTCACCCGCGGAACCCAATCGGCTGTCGGATCGGCCTTAATGCGGTTATAGCGGGTAATCACGTGCAGCACATTCATCAACTGCCGTTTGTATTCGTGGATACGTTTGATCTGTACATCAAACAGCGCATTGGGGTTAACGACCACATTGAGTTGCTGGCCAATGTAGCTTGCCAGGCGCTTTTTATTTGCCAGTTTCGCCTTACGCACATCCTGATGCACGGTTGGGTAATCAATGTGCTGTTTCAGGTCATTCAACTGGCTGAGATCGGTACGCCAGGTGCGGCCAATATTTTCATCCAGCACTTCTGAAAGCGGTGGGTTAGCCAAAGCCAGCCAGCGACGCGGCGTCACACCGTTCGTTTTATTACAAAAACGCATCGGGAAGATGGCAGCAAAATCAGCAAATAACGACTGAACCATCAGGTTGGAGTGCAGCTCAGAAACGCCATTCACTTTGTGACTGACAACCACCGCAAGCCAAGCCATCCGAACCTTACGACCATTGGATTCATCAATGATCGAAGTGCGCCCCAGCAGAGCGGTATCGTTTGGATGTTGCTCCTGAAGGGTTTTCAGGAAGTAATCGTTAATCTCGAAAATTATCTGCAAATGGCGCGGCAGAATTTTGCCCAGCATATCTACCGGCCAGGTTTCCAACGCCTCGCTCATCAGAGTGTGGTTGGTATACGAAAATGCCTGGCAGCAAACCTCAAAAGCATCTTCCCAACTGAACTTATGCTCGTCGATTAACAAACGCATCAGTTCAGGAATCGCCAACACCGGGTGCGTATCGTTAAGGTGGATGGCGATTTTATCCGCCAGGTTGTTATAGGTTTTATGCAATTGGAAATGACGGCTGAGAATATCCTGTACCGTTGATGAGACCAGGAAATACTCCTGGCGCAAACGCAGTTCACGGCCTGAATAGGTTGAGTCATCCGGGTAGAGCACGCGCGACACGTTTTCCGAATGATTTTTATCTTCCACCGCAGCGAAATAATCGCCCTGATTAAATTTACCAAGGTTAATTTCACTACTCGCCTGCGCATTCCACAGGCGCAGCGTGTTTGTAGCATCGGTATCGTAGCCAGGGATTATCTGGTCATACGCGACCGCAAGAATTTCTTCGGTTTCTACCCAGCGGAATTTTTTGGCTTCAAGCTGCACGCGCCCACCAAAGCGCACTTTGTAGCGCGTGTTGTGGCGCTTGAACTCCCACGGGTTGCCGTACTCGAGCCAGTAATCTGGCGACTCT
This sequence comes from Buttiauxella noackiae ATCC 51607, assembly GCF_001654865.1. GTDB lineage: Bacteria > Pseudomonadota > Gammaproteobacteria > Enterobacterales > Enterobacteriaceae > Buttiauxella > Buttiauxella noackiae. Next base: position 75,949 of record NZ_LXEO01000049.1, read on the forward strand.
TTCTGACGGCCATCAACGATATTTTGTTTGAACATGCCGTAGTCGTAGCGAATGCCGTAACCACGGCCAGGCAAACCGAGCGTTGCCAGTGAATCGAGGAAACAGGCGGCGAGACGACCGAGCCCGCCATTGCCGAGGCCGGGGTCGTTCTCTTCGTCAATCAACTCTTCAAGATCCAGACCCATCTCTTCCAACGCATTTTTGACGTCTTCATAAATACCTAATGAAAGCAGCGCGTTGGAGAGTGTCCGGCCAATAAGAAATTCCATCGACAGATAGTAAACCTGGCGAACTTCCTGGGATAGCTGAGCACGGTTAGAACGCAGCCAGCGCTCTACCAACCTGTCACGAACCGCAAATAACGTGGCGTTTAGCCACTCATGTTTGTTCGCAATGGCAGGGTCTTTCCCAACCGTAAACATCAGTTTATAGGCGATTGAGTGCTTTAGAGCCTCAATACTGAGCGTCGGTGAAGCATAGGAAAAGGGTGCGTTCATATCAGTGATTCCTGGTGGATGGCTACAGCAAACGTTGGTACAGATCGCGGTAGGAATGCGCCGCTACCTGCCAGCTAAAATCCATGCCCATTGCCTGACGTTGAACAAATCGCCACAGCGAAGGGCGAGACCACAACACGAAGGCACGTCTAATCGCTCTTAACAGCGACCAGGCATTACTGTCTTCAAACACAAATCCACTGGCGATACCATCAGCCAGGTTTTCCAGCGAACTGTCAGACACGGTATCTGCTAGTCCGCCTGTGCGCCGCACCAATGGCAATGTGCCGTACTTAAGGCCATACAATTGCGTTAAGCCGCAAGGTTCAAAACGACTCGGCACCAAAATGACATCTGCCCCGCCTATGATTCGGTGCGAGAAAGCTTCGTGATAACCAATTTGGACACCCACCTGCCCTGGATGCTCTGCTGCTGCCGCAAGGAACCCTTCCTGCATCACCGAGTCACCCGCCCCCAATAATGCCAGTTGCCCACCTTGCTCAAGTAACCCTGGCAACGCTTCAAGCACCAAATCCAGGCCTTTCTGGCTGGTTAAACGACTCACTACTGCAAACAGCGGCGCTTTATCGTTAACCTTAAGCCCCATCGCCACCTGCAACTGGCGTTTATTCTCAGCCTTTTCCTCCAGCGTATCGCGGGTATAGCGAGCAGCCAGAAGCAAGTCATGAGCAGGGTCCCAAATTTTCTCATCCACACCATTGAGGATGCCGGACAGTCGCCCTTCACGGTGACGCTGTCGCAACAGCCCTTCCATACCGTAGGCAAATTGCGGTTCGGTAATCTCGCGGGCATAAGTCGGGCTGACCGCCGTAATATGATCAGCATAGTAAAGGCCAGCTTTCAAGTACGAAATTTGACCATTGAACTCCAGACCGTTCATGTCATAGAACGACCAGGGTAGATCAATTTCATTCATATGATGTGCGTAAAACAGCCCCTGATACGCCAGGTTATGGACAGTAAATACCGATTTTGCCGGGCGACCACGAGCTTCCAGATAGGCGGGCACCAGGCCCGCATGCCAGTCATGCGCATGCACAATATCCGGGTGCCAGAAGGGGTCCAGACCACATGCCATCTCAGCGCCTACCCAACCCAACAACGCAAAACGGTGCACGTTGTCTGTGTAAGCAAACTGATTTGTATCGTGATATGGGCTACCGGGACGATCGTATAAATGTGGGGCGTCAATCAGGTAAATTCCCACTCCGTTGAAGTGGCCATATAACAAAGTCATATGACCCGCGAAGGTGTCGCGATGTGCCACAACCTGCGCATCAACAATGCCACGACGAATGTCAGGGAAAGCAGGCAGCAAGACTCGCGTCTCAACGCCGCCTGCAATTTGTGCTGCCGGTAACGCGCCAAGCACATCCGCAAGACCACCCGTTTTCAGCAGTGGAAAAATTTCAGAACATACATGTAAGACCTGCATTATCGCTCCCGTATGGAAAGTCATAGCGCGAAATCGCGCGCCAAACGATAAAATTACTGCGCGCAGCCCTTGCTGCACGGCGGTCAATCCTTAAACATTTAACCAGGTAGCTTGGCCAGCATTTCACGAGTGACAAGCACAATGCCTTCTTCAGAACGATAGAAACGACGTGCGTCTTCTTCAGCGTTCTCCCCGACGACCATCCCTTCAGGAATGACGCAGGCGCGATCGATAATGCAACGGCGCAACCGGCAAGATCGCCCGACGATGACATCTGGCAACAACACTGACGAATCGATATTGCAAAACGAGTTAACGCGTACACGCGGGAACAGCACCGACTGAACCACTACCGATCCGGAAATAATGCAGCCGCCAGACACCAGCGAGTTGAGCGTCATACCGTGGCTACCAGAGCGGTCTTGCACAAATTTCGCCGGAGGCAACGGTTCCATATGAGTGCGGATTGGCCAATCCCGGTCGTACATATCCAGCTCCGGAGTTACTGAAGCGAGATCAAGGTTAGCTTTCCAGTAGGCTTCCAGTGTCCCCACATCACGCCAGTATGGCTCGGCGTCAGGATCAGACTGCACGCAGGAGAGTGGGAATGGGTGGGCAAACGCTTCACCGGATTTCATGACATACGGGATGATATCTTTCCCGAAGTCATGGCTTGAGTTTTCGTCTTTATCATCGGCTTCTAACAGTTCGTACAGATAATCGGCGTCGAAAACGTAGATACCCATACTGGCGAGCGCTTTGCTGTCGTCACCCGGCATGGACGGCGGGTTTGCCGGTTTCTCAACGAATTCGATAATTTTCTCTTCGCTATCAACCGCCATTACGCCAAATGCAGAAGCTTCATGGAGTGGAACAGGCATACATGCCACGGTACAGCGCGCACCTTTCTCCACATGGTCTATCAGCATTCGTGAGTAATCTTGCTTGTAGATATGATCACCCGCGAGGATAACCACGTACTCGGCTTTGTAGCGGCGAATAATATCGAGGTTTTGCGTAACGGCATCAGCGGTACCGCGATACCAGTTTTCACCGTGTACACGTTGCTGCGCCGGGAGCAAATCAACAAACTCGTTCATCTCTTCGCTAAAAAATGACCAGCCACGTTGGATATGTTGAACCAACGTATGTGACTGATATTGCGTAATCACACCAATACGGCGAATACCCGAGTTAATGCAATTGGACAGCGCAAAATCAATAATGCGGAACTTGCCACCAAAGTGGACAGCAGGCTTGGCGCGCGTTGAGGTTAAATCTTTCAATCGGGTACCGCGCCCACCAGCCAGAATCAGGGCTACAGATTTATTTGGCAGTTGTCTTGCCAACATCAGAGGATCGTTCTTATCAAGCCTAACCATGACTGACTCCTTTTTTATGATTTCTGGAAAACGCATACTCCGTGCGCGGGACCATGCCATACAGCCATTACCACCGGGTTGTCTTCGCCGGCAAACGGAGGAATAGCACGCCATTCCCCTTCGGGTAGAACGATGTCTGCCACTTCTTCGGTAGCGTTAATCGTAATAAGCCAACGATCTGAGAGTTGGATTTGTAACCGATGAACCCCGTTCTCCCACTCGTCAGCATTCAGAGGTTGAGCCTCTTTATTCCACCAGCGCACATTGCCATCGCCTTCCTCCCACCAGACATTTCGGGTTAATGCCGGAATCGTCTTGCGTAGATGAATCAATGTCGCGGTAAAAGTGGTTAAGCCATCGTTGCAGTGTTCCCAGTCAAGCCATGTCAGTTGGTTATCCTGGCAATAAGCATTGTTATTACCATGCTGACTGTGCCCATGTTCATCACCGGCCAAAAGCATCGGCGTCCCCTGAGACAGCAGTAACAATGTAAGCAAGGCGTGAACGCTGTCGCGCCGTCTTTCTTTAATATTCAGCGAGGCTTCCAGCCCTTCGAAGCCATGGTTATTACTGTAGTTATTGTTGGTGCCATCACGGTTGTCTTCACCGTTAGCTTCATTGTGTTTTTGATTGAAGCTGACACAATCACGCAGGGTGAAGCCGTCGTGAGCCGTGATTAAATTGATGCTGGTCGAAGGGAGGCGATCTCCATGTCGATAGACATCACTTGAACCGGCAAAACGGCAAGCGAATCCCCCCAACGATAAATCTTGTCGCAGCCAGAAACGCCGCATACCGTCACGAAAATGATCGTTCCATTCCGCAAATAAAGGCGGATAGTTACCAACCTGATAACCCCCTGCACCAATATCCCAAGGTTCCGCAATCAGCTTTATCTGCGACAAAATCGGATCGTTTTTGATTGCCTCAAACAATGGTGCATCCTGACGAAATTCCGGGGTTCGCCCCATGATCGATGCCAGATCGAAACGGAAACCGTCAATATGGCAGCTGTCGACCCAATAACGCAGGCAATCGACTACCTGCGCCACTACGCCTGGCGTGCTCAAATTCAAGGTGTTACCGCAACCAGTCCAGTTCTGGTAATCACCATTGTCCATTAACCAATAATAGCTACGGTTATCGATTCCGCTCAGCGAGAGGGTTGGACCGTCACGATCCAGCTCGGCGCTGTGGTTAAGAACGATGTCAAGAATCACCTCAATTCCCGCTTCGTGCAGTGCTTTCACCGCACCACGCAGCTCGTTGGCGGCGGCAAGCGGATCATGATTTACCGCGTAAAAACCTTCGGCGGCGTAAAACGAACGCGGGTTATAGCCCCAATAGTTGCTTAACCCTAAATGAGCAACGCGCGGCTCCGTGACAAAATGCGCGACCGGCATCAATTCAAGCGCCGTAATCCCGAGGCGTTTGAAATAGTTAATCATCACCGGATGGCCGAGTGCGGCATAAGTGCCGCGCAGCTCTTCGGGTATTTCCGGATGCAATAACGTCAGCCCACGAACATGCGCTTCGTAAATAACCGTGTCGCCCCAAGGGGTGCGCGGGTGTTCGTCGCCTTCCCAGTCGAACTTATCGCGCACCACCACGCATTTCGCCATGTGTGGGGCGCTGTCTTCCAGGTTTGGCTCATCATAACCACCGTGAAGATGGGGGTGGTTATCGACACCGCCAACAACCACTCGCGCGCAAGGGTCTAGCAACAATTTTGCCGGGTTAAAACGGTGCCCGTTTTGCGGATCCCATGGGCCATGGACGCGATAGCCATATTTCAGGCCTGGCTTTGCATCTGGCAAATAACCATGCCAGATGTCGCCTGTGCGCACCGGCAAGTCATAACGCCGCTCGTGGCCATGTTCGTCAAAAACGCACAGTTCAACCTTTTCTGCATGAACCGAAAACAGTGTGAAGTTGACGCCTTTTCCATCAAAAAACGAACCATACGGAGCCGGGCTCCCGGCAGTGAGTTGCGTCATTCAGCCTCCCGAACCAACCAGATAGTCGAAAGCGGAGGCAATGTCAGACTCAGGGAGTGTTCGCGACCGTGACTTGGAATAGCATCGCTATGCACGGCACCGCTGTTCCCGGCATTACTGCCGTGATAGTGCATTGAGTCTGTGTTCAGCTCCTCGCGCCAGCGACCTGGCTGATTAATACCAAAGCGATAGTTGTAGCGCGGCACCGGGGTGAAGTTACTGGCAACAATGATTTCATTGCCTTTTGAGTCTCGGCGCACAAAGATAAATACCGAATTAATGTTGTCTTCAACCACCAGCCATTCAAAACCATAGCTGTCAAAGTCCAGTTCGTGCATCGCAGCATGGTGGCGATATGTGCGGTTTAAATCGCGCACCAGCCGCTTCACGCCGTGATGCCAGTTGTCGCCGCCTTCCAGCAAGTGCCAGTCGAGACTACTGTCGTGGTTCCACTCTCGCCCTTGGGCGAATTCATTGCCCATAAACAGCAACTTTTTACCCGGGAAAGCCCACATCCAGCCGTAGTAGGCGCGCAGGTTGGCAAACTTCTGCCAGGCATCGCCAGGCATGCGGTCGAGAATGGATTTTTTGCCGTGTACCACTTCATCATGCGACAGCGGCAGTACGAAGTTTTCGGTGCTGTTGTAGAGCATGCCAAAGGTCATCTTGTCGTGATGGTACTGGCGGTGAATAGGGTCGAGTTTCATGTAGTCGAGCGTGTCGTGCATCCAGCCAAGGTTCCATTTAAACCAGAAACCTAAACCGCCCATGGAAGGTGGCCGCGACACGCCGGTAAAGTCGGTCGACTCTTCAGCCATGGTTACCGCACCCGGCGTTTGCTCCCCAATAATACGGTTGGTATTACGCAGGAATTCGATAGCTTCGAGGTTTTCACGCCCGCCTTTATCGTTAGGTATCCATTCACCAGGCTTGCGGCTGTAATCGCGGTAAATCATCGATGCCACCGCATCAACACGTAAACCATCAATACCGAAGCGTTCAATCCAGTACAGTGCGTTGCCCACCAGATAGTTACTGACTTCACGCCGCCCATAGTTGTAAATCAGCGTGTTCCAGTCCTGGTGATAACCTTCGCGCGGGTCGCCGTGTTCATACAAAGATGTACCGTCAAATTTCGCAAGACCTGCATCGTCAGTCGGGAAATGACCAGGAACCCAATCGAGCAGCACATTTAAGCCCGCAGCATGCGCGGCATTAATAAAATAGCGGAAGTCTTCACGCGTACCGAAGCGGCGTGTTGGTGCGTATAAACCTTGTGGCTGATACCCCCAACTGCCATCGAATGGGTGCTCGTTAATCGGCAACAGTTCGAGGTGAGTAAAGCCCATCTCTTTTACGTATGGCACCAGTTGATCTGCCAATTCGCGGTAACTGAGCCAGAAATTATTGTCGGCATGGCGACGCCATGAACCAAGATGGACTTCATAAATTGAAATGGGCTGGTCAAAGCCATTCGCACGCTGGCGCGCCGGGCTAAGAGTGGTTTTATCAGGCAATCCGCAAATCAGCGACGCGGTTTCCGGGCGCATTTGCGACTCAAACGCATAGGGGTCAGCCTTCAGGCGCAGATGCCCTTCGGTATCAATCAGTTCGAACTTATAGAGCTGCCCAGGATGAGCGCCTGGAATAAAGAGTTCCCAGATACCGCTTTCACGGCGCAAACGCATCGGGTGGCGACGGCCATCCCAGTAGTTAAACTGGCCAACAACTGAGACGCGACGGGCATTAGGTGCCCAAACGGAGAAACGAGTACCGGTAACGCCATCCATGGTATCGGCGTGTGCGCCAAGCGTTTCATAGGGGCGTAAATGCGTGCCTTCAGACAACAGCCAGCTATCCATTTCCTGAATTAGCGGGCCAAAGCGATAGGGATCATCAATAAGATTTTCATGGCCATGCCAGACGACAGCCAGTTGGTAACGGAAGATATTTTTACGACGGGGGATGACCCCGCAAAAGAAACCACGTGAATCAATACACTCTAACTTACCGACCTTCCCACCTGTTTTCGGGTCGATAACCCATACTTCTGTAGCATTCGGTAACAGGGCGCGAACTTCCAGCCCGGCTTCAGTTTTATGCATTCCCAGCAGCGAAAAAGGATCAGCAAAATGACCCGCAATTAGCGCATTTATCACGTCTTTCTCTGGATGAACAGACATGGAATTCGTCCTGTTTTTTGTCATTCATTGACCCTAACGGACGGCAATAACATTGTTTTCCTGTAAGCCGTTCCGCCCAACTAATGTTCACGGCGGTTTATCGCCCTGAATAAAGCATAGCCAACGCTCTGTTTTGCTCCCGAAAATTAATAAACAAAAGTCATACGCTTCATGTATACCCAAATAATTCACGTTATGGGAAGGCGGTAAGCTCAGGAATCCCCAGGAGCTTACTTAAGTAAGTGACTGAGGTGACGGAGTGCAACCAACACATCCATAACGTGAAGTATGAAGGGTATATGACGTGATAAAAAAAGGGGCTGCAATGCCCCTTGTGTAATTAAGTGTACTTATGCGAGCAAGCGCAACATTCTACGTAACGGTTCGGCAGCGCCCCACAGCAGTTGGTCGCCAACAGTGAAGGCCGACAAGTACTCAGGACCCATATTCAGTTTACGCAAACGTCCGACTGGAGTCGTGAGCGTGCCGGTTACCGCCGCAGGCGTCAGCTCACGCATGGTGATATCACGGTCGTTTGGTACGACTTTCACCCAATCGTTATGCCCGGCCAGCATCGCTTCGATGGTTGGCAAAGAAACATCTTTTTTCAGTTTGAGGGTAAATGCCTGGCTGTGGCAGCGCAGTGCGCCAACACGGACACACAAGCCATCAACCGGAATGATAGTGCCGGTATTAAGGATTTTGTTGGTCTCAGCCTGGCCTTTCCACTCTTCGCGGGTCTGGCCATTATCAAGCTGCTTGTCGATCCATGGGATCAGGCTGCCAGCCAGTGGCACACCGAAGTTATCGGTTGGCAGACTGCCGCTACGCGCAAGATCAGTCACTTTACGTTCGATGTTTAAAATGGCAGATGCAGGATCAGCAAGTTCGCTGGCAACGTGGTTGTGCAACTGACCCATCTGGGTCAGCAGTTCACGCATGTGACGTGCGCCGCCGCCGGAAGCCGCCTGGTAAGTCGCAACAGAAACCCAGTCAACCAGGTCGTTTGCAAACAGGCCGCCAAGGGACATCAGCATCAGGCTAACGGTACAGTTACCGCCAACAAAGGTTTTCACGCCATTGTTCAGGCCTTCCTGAATAACGTGCTGGTTAACCGGGTCGAGGATAATAATCGCGTCATCTTTCATACGCAGTGAAGACGCAGCATCAATCCAGTAACCTTGCCAGCCGCTTTCACGAAGCTTTGGATAGATTTCGTTGGTATAATCGCCGCCCTGGCAGGTAATGATAATGTCCAGTGCCTTCAGCGCTTCCAGGTCATAGGCATCTTGCAGCGTGCCATTGTTCTGGCCTGCAAAAGATGGGGCCGGAAGGCCTAACTGAGAAGTGGAGAAGAAAACTGGGCGAATGGCGTCAAAGTCGCGTTCTTCAACCATGCGTTGCATGAGAACGGAACCGACCATACCGCGCCAACCGATAAAACCAACATTTTTCATAGCGACTAATCCTGCAGAGGTATTTGCATTGTGTGCATTCAAGGGAATATGTCCCACATTACAAAATGCTACCAAAGTCGCAAGTGAAATTAATCAATGATCTGCAAGCTATTAGAAATACAACTTATTAGAGACAACCATTCATGACCGAAATCATTTCTGCGGCAGTATTGTTAATCCTGATTATGGACCCGTTAGGGAACCTGCCGATTTTTATGTCAGTGCTCAAGCATACTGAGCCTAAGCGTCGCCGGGCCATCATGATCCGTGAGCTGCTTATTGCATTGATAATAATGCTTATTTTCTTGTTCGCTGGGGAAAAAATCCTTGCATTTCTTAACCTGCGTGCGGAAAGCGTGTCGATTTCCGGCGGGATTATCCTGTTCCTGATTGCCATCCGAATGATCTTCCCAAGCCATGAAGGCAATGCCTCTGGCCTGCCTGCTGGCGAAGAGCCATTTATCGTACCACTGGCGATTCCTCTCGTTGCCGGGCCGACGTTACTGGCAACATTAATGCTGTTATCACACCAGTATCCAAACCAGATGGGGCATCTGGTTGCAGCGTTGATGCTGGCCTGGGGCGGCACCGTGGTGATTTTGCTGCAATCATCGCTGTTCTTACGTTTACTCGGGGAAAAGGGCGTTAACGCGCTGGAGCGCCTGATGGGCCTGGTATTGGTAATGCTGGCAACTCAAATGTTCCTTGATGGGCTTCGAATTTGGATGAAGGGATAACGCCTGGTCACTGCGCGAGCTTCCATTTAGTCTCAGCACAAACAAGAAAGCCGCCTTCATAAAGGCGGCTTTTTATTATCGTAACGTTCTGAGAATCACTTCTGCGAAATCACAGGCTTGCACAGGACAGGAGGATGAAGCCGGCGACGGCTCATCAGCGTCACACCCGCCAATACCAGCATAACCAACACTTCCACCAGCAAGAATCCCATCATCGCCGTCACATAGTCACCATTGCTCAGCACACGAAAATGCAGGAACAACGCGCCGAGGATTGCCGGACCAAGTCCAAGCGTTGATTGTTGCAGCGTACTTAAAATCGCACTCCCCGCACCGGCATCATTAGGGGCGATGTCACGCATCCCGAGGCGATAAAAACTGTTAACGATCAGCGCCTGCCCGTAGCCAATCAACACTGTTGCAGGGGCAACAGCTAACGCGCCAGCACTGTGGCCAAAGTGTTGTAACGTAGCAATGAGCGCCAATAGCCCAGCCACCTGCACGGCTATGCCAGCCAGCAAAATCGTGCTCATTGAATGGCGTGCAATCAGTTTTGGGGCATAACAGGCTGAAATAAAATAGGCTACGCCAAGAGCAATAAAGCTATTACCCGACTGCCACGGAGCCATTCCCAGCCCAGCCTGTAGCGTTAAAGCCATACAAAACATAAAGCCCGACCAGCAGGTATAGAACAAAACGGCTATCAAAAAGCCAAAACGAATACTGGTCAGTTTAAGCAAACGTGGTGGAAGCAAAGGCTGTAGGCCGCGTTGTTGCTGGCTTAATGCTCCAGAGCGCATCCACCAACCTAGGGGAATAATCGCTATCAATGCAGCTTGCATCTGCCATGGCCAATGCAGTTCTGGGCCAAGTGCCATAGGAAAGAGCAGGCAACAGAGTATTAAAGCCAGACAAAAAGTCCCCTGCCAATCGATACGCGAAACGCTTTCGCTACGGGTTTCCGGCAAATAACGCTTTCCTACCATCAATACAAATATGCAAATCGGGACATTAATAAAAAAGGCGTTACGCCAACCAAGCCCGGCGATATCTGCTGATACCAGCCATCCCCCGCCCATTTGCCCAATAATAAAAGCAATACCTCCGATACCACCATAAAGGCTAATGGCTCTGGTATGAGCGGTGCCTTTTAACGTGACGTGTAGAGTTGCGAGGATCTGCGGCACAATGAGTGCAGCCCCCATGCCCTGCAAAGTGCGTGCAGCAAGCAGCGTTCCAACAGAGCCAGCAATGCCGCACAGCAAAGAGGCAATACCAAACAACGCCACTCCCCACATCAGAACACGCCTGCGGCCCAGGTTATCTCCAAGCTTGCTGCCCACAGCCAGACAAACGGCAAAGGCCACCCCATAGAGCGCGACAATAAGTTCCAACTCTGTATGGCTGGTACCCAATGACTGGGTAATCGAGTCCAGGGCCACGTTGGTAATCGACGTATCAATAAGCGGCAGCATCTGGCTTGTCAGAAGCAAAATCAAACCTGCTCGTCCAAGGGAAAAAGGGGGAATTCTCATCATGTGCTCCATTGCACGGTTCAGGATACCGGCGTAGCATCCCCCAATGTTTAAACGGGTACCAGTTCTTGCTTATACTGGTATTGGCACTACCCTTCTGGAGTTTTCCGTGACAACCATCACAAAACTTGACCAGTTTACTTCCACACTGGAAGACAATCGAAAAATGCTGGCGGCCTTTTTACGCACCCGGCGTGAAAGTCTTGACCCTCAGCGCCTCGGTTTACCCCGCAGTGGACGGCGCCGTACACCAGGGCTGCGCCGTGAAGAAGTCGCGCTGCTGGCCGACGTTGGTGTGACCTGGTACACCTGGCTTGAGCAAGGACGGGATGTGAATCCTTCCGTCAGCGTGATGACGGCTATCGCTAATGCGTTGCAATGCTCCCCCGTTGAGACTCGTCATTTATTTATTCTTGCCGGTTTGTCACCTGCAGAAATCCCGGCATCAGCATTATGCGAGAACCTCAGCCCCGCTTCACGCCGCCTGCTCGACGCACTAATGCCAAACCCTGCCTGCATGCAGAAGCCCAACTTCGATATTCTCGGTTACAACCACAATTTTTGTCTGTTGATGGGTGTGGATCTCGATGCCGTGCCGGTAGATGAGCGCAACTGTATTTATCAGTACCTGACTGACGAAAACTGGAGCCGTCGCCTTGGGGACAGAGAATTGATTTTGCCCCTGTTCGTTGGCTATTTCCGCGCAGGGATGACAGAGCACCGAGGGGACCCGCGCTGGGAGGCCTTACTGGAGAGTTTTTTCTCGGTTTCAGGGGAATTTAAAGCATTATGGCAGCAGCGGTACGAAGTTCGCGGCATCGAAAACCACCTCAAGCAGTTTACCCATCCGCAAATTGGCACCATCCAGATGCAACAGACGAACTGGTTTTCCACCCCTCGTGATGGCGCGCGTCTGCTGGTGTATTTACCGGTGGATGAAGAAGGGGAACGGCAGCTGGAACAGCTATCACAATTCGCGTGATAAAGGCGGGCAAAAATGCCCGCCAAAAACATTACAGCTCGATAACCAGTCCCGCATCGCACGAATCCGGCATAATCACCACGCCCTGTTCGCCCGCAGCACTCTTACCTTGCTTCACGCCTCTCACATCGCCTATGTTGCGCAGACACAGCGTCCAGTCTTTTGCCTGGCCGTCGCCCTGCACCGTCAGCGTGTTGCCTTCGCGCTTAACTTTCAGCGTGAAGATAACCGAACCATCTGCCGCCGGGACTTCGCAAACTGTTTCGCGCCCATCATCAAGATTAAACAGCTGGAAGGCGGTGCCTTCATGCCAGGCATAATCCGGCTTCTGGTCGTTATTACCCAGCGCCAGCAGTGTGTTGTCACGCACATATACCGGCAGACTCTGGAAATCGTGTTTCTCTTTATGCCAGCGGCTGCCCTGCGCCTCAGCGTTGTTGAACAGGTGCGTCCAGCGGCCTTCCGGCAGGTAAAACTGCACGTCGCCTGCCTCAGAGAACACCGGCGCGACCATCACGGACTCGCCGAGCATGTACTGGCGGTCGAGGTAATCGCAGCCCGGATCGTCCGGGAACTCCAGCATCATGGAACGCATCATCGGCGTACCGAACTCTGCGGCCTGCGCTGCCTGGCGATACAGATACGGCATCATGCGTGATTTCCACTGCGTGAAGTGGCGCACCACGTCGCAGGCTTCGTCGTCGTACGCCCATGGCACACGGTAAGATTTGCTGCCGTGCAGGCGGCTGTGGCTGGAAAGCAGCCCGAACGCACACCAGCGTTTATACACATGCGCCGGGGCTGTGTTTTCGAAACCGCCGATATCGTGGCTCCAGAACCCAAAACCTGACATGCCGAGCGACAAGCCACCGCGCAGACTTTCTGCCATAGATTCATAGTTGGCATAGCAATCACCGCCCCAGTGAACCGGGAACTGTTGCGCGCCCACGGAAGCAGAACGGGCAAACAGCACCGCTTCTTCTTCGCCCAGCTCCTGTTTGAGCACGTTCCACACAAGTTCGTTGTAGATGAACGCATAATGGTTATGCATTTTCTGCGGATCGCTGCCGTCGTGCCAGACAACATCCGTCGGGATGCGCTCGCCGAAGTCAGTTTTGAAGCAGTCCACGCCCATGCGCACCAGGCGTTTCAGGTGCCCGGCGTACCATTCGCAGGCCGCAGGGTTGGTGAAATCGACAATTCCCTGCCCCGGCTGCCATTTATCCCACTGCCACACCGCGCCGTTCGGGCGTTTGAGCAGATAACCTTTTTCCATCCCTTCGCGGAACAGCGGGGATTTCTGGCCGATGTACGGGTTAATCCACACGCAGATTTTTAGGCCTTTCGCTTTCAGGCGTTTGAGCATGCCTTCCGGGTCCGGGAAGGTCACCGGGTCCCACTCAAAATCGCACCACTGGAAGGCTTTCATCCAGAAGCAGTCGAAGTGGAAAACGTGCAGCGGCAGATTACGTTCCGTCATGCCGTCGATAAAGCTGTTGACCGTCGCCTCGTCGTAGTTGGTGGTAAATGAAGTGGTGAGCCACAGTCCAAACGACCACGCTGGCGGCAGCGCCGGGCGGCCGGTGAAGCGGGTGTACCGGTCGAGCACTGCTTTCGGCGTTGGGCCGTCAATCACGAAGTATTCGAGATATTCCCCTTCCACACTGAACTGCACTTTGGAAACTTTTTCGGAACCCACTTCAAAAGAGACACATTCCGGATGGTTTACCAGCACGCCGTAGCCACGGTTGGTGAGGTAGAACGGGATGTTTTTGTAGGATTGCTCGGTGCTGGTGCCGCCATCACGGTTCCAGGTCTCCACCGTCTGGCCGTTTTTCACCAACGCCGTAAAACGCTCGCCCAGGCCGTAAACCGTTTCCCCAACGCCCAAATCCAGGCGCTCGAACATATGCGTATTTCCGGTATTGCCATCCTGCACGTAACCGTTGTTTTTCACCGCACTACCCGTGATGCGTACGCCGTCACGCAGGAAATCCAGTGCCCATTCAACGCCTTTAGTGACGCGCACCGCCAGGTTGCCGCTTTTCAGCTCGGCAAATTCAGCGGTGTTTTGCATCTCAACTTTTACATCTTTCAGCACATTAAGCGGATAGTGTGGGCCGTTATTCACCGCACCCTGGAAGTGCTCAATACGCACGCCCAATACACCTTCCTGCGGGGAGAAAAAGCGCAACGTAAACAGTGGGGTATCGAGCTGGTTGCCACGTTCGCGGACATCTTTCATGCCCGCATACACCACCATCTCATTGCCCTGCTGCTCCACATCGAAAACCTGCACCGGGTGGATAAGCGATAAACCAGGCTGGATCAGCCAATTGCCGTCACTAATCTTCATAATGCAATCCTTTGAACGATGGAATTTAGATTTCTACGGTTTTAAAGCATCGGGGACAGTGCGTGAATTCTGTAATCTCGTTATCAGATTACGATTCTTGATAAGTGTGAGCGCAGTCGCTCTTTCAAATGGGATAGGAAATGCTAAACGCGTGGTAAGTGAACGATTTAATTGATCGTGCTAATAGTATTGAAGGATTCATTGAGGAAAGGGGAAAGCATTGTTTGGTACAAGCGAAAAACCAGGTATACTGCGCACCGCCTCCATGTAGCAATCGAGGCCAGGAAGATCGTCGTCTCCGGTGAGGCGGCTGGACTTCAAATCCAGTTGGTGCCGCCAGCGGTGCCGGGCAGGTTCAACTCCTGTGATCTTCCGCCAATTTTTAGCATTAAACATAAGTGCAATATTCTAGTATTTCTCTATTTTCCACCAAAAAGATCGAGATTAAATTTGACTGCTTGAGTTCGCATGTCATTTAATACTCTCAATTGCTTCAAACGTATTTCGACTATAGTTGCAGAAACATTAAATTCCTTTTTTAACTTCGTTATAATATAGTTATAATTGTGGATATTACAGTGCTGATTGTCCACATAGATAATTCCATTGTTAAAGTTATGTATATCAAGTTGTTTGATCAATTCAGCCATGGAATTAATTACATCATATCGAGGCATTAATAAACTGTTTGCAAACATATTTGCTTGCCACTCTAATTTTCGATAGAGATTCGATGATAACTTAAAATCTAGAATGGAATAATTATCAATAATATCAATGTGCTCGTCTATAGTGTTTTTCAACATATAACCATGATGAAATATATAATGACCGATTTCATGTGCTAGTGTAAATCGCCATCTGGGGGAGTTTAATTCTAGTGAGCTTGATATTTTTATAATATTGTTTTTTGAGTCCATTGAACCAATTACAGATGTATAATTTTCATCCGTACCTAACTCAGAGGCAAGGTCAAATGTTAATCCCGTTGACTCAGTCATATAAGAAATTATTTTATATAAATCAACTGGTTCTTTATTTTTTTTCGCTCCGGAGTCTATGGTCAACTGAAGACCCCTTGCATCTATTTCATCTAAACTTAAATGATTTAAAGTCTTAGATCTTATTATTTTATATTTAGATGGAATTGTTGCATGAGAAGGTTTTTTGTCACCACATACTATCTCATTCAATACATTGATAAAAAAAGAGGAATAAATATCGTTATAATAGCAAAATAAATTTTGTGACTTACCAATGAATCCATCATCATTTAAAGCGGTTTTTGAAGTAACTTTATCTTCTTTTGTTCTTTCAGAAAATTTTGAAGATATAGGGTTACGCTGGAGCACCCAATCGATTTGTTCATCAGGAAGTATTCTTATCAATGCCATCCCAATATTCTTTGCAACATTAAATGCACCAGATTGAAATGGTGTTCTTGATGCAAAAATCCCTTTAACATTCACTCCTGATATTTGATGAAGTTTCGATTCAAATTCCTCAACATCATCTACTGGAACTTTTGATTTATAATCCTTACATTCAATAACAATTAGCTGAGAATACTCACTCTTTCCATCCAAAAAGCATTCTATCGATATATCAACTACTATATACCCAGATCTCTTGTGGGAATAATATTTTTTCTTCTTATAAAATTTACAAAATTTAGGATTTAGCCAAAAACTACCACTATTGATATAATTCTTTATAAGCTCGAAAACCTCGTCCTCAAAAGCATCGCCTTTTTTAACAGTATTCATTTTAATAGCCTATTTATTTCTATATTGGCCTATAATAACGTTAAGTGTAAACTCGCTCAAGTTATGATTAATATTCAATTTATATAATAACCAGTTAATAGCAATATTTTAATATGCCATAATTCTATAGCTTCCTAGAAATCATTCTACTATTTTTTAATTTTATAACCCAAACGCATTTTACAGGCCTCTTTCACCCAAGCGCTAAAATTCCCCTTTCCAGCAGCTTTCTCAATCTGTTCTAAAAGCTCATCTTCGAAGCGAATGTTCTTCATCGTACTTTTTGATCGATCAAAGGCGAGTTTAGATTTTTTCTCTTGCATGGTAGGTACCAATGGGTTTATTTTTATCCACAGATGGTAACTACCATCGAAAACAGAAGCAACAAATAGCAACGCCCCGATAGTGCTTGCAACACTACCGAGGCGTTTAACCACAATCGTTAATGGAGTTAACGACATGGCTAACACCAATAGTACCACAACCACCAATCCTGAAATCATCAGCCCACCGCAAGTTAATGAAACGGCGATTGCCGCGCTGCTCAAAACCCCGCTCGGTGCCACTCAAGATCTCTTTCAGATACTCGACGCCTGTCAGCACTATGTCGATGCGCTAATCGAAAACGACAACAATACCGAATGCATGGCGCTTTGCGGGCGGTTGCTTGCCGGGCTGGAAATGTTGAAGTTCGCGCTAAAAGCGCCGTTACCAGCGCATTTAATTGAGCGCCTGACGGTGGATGTGGCAGAACCTGATAATTATCGCGCTCCGCTTTCTACTGATTCCGGGACTCTGCGCGAGTATTGTTCCGCACTCACCATCTTATTACTGCAACACCAGCAGTCTCCCGAGCAGAAAGAACACATCACAGGGCTATTATTCGAGTTGATTAACCTTCTGGTCGAGGATTTAAAAGCACCGCGTTTTGTTCGCGCTGATGGTGGGTTGGCAATGATCAGTGGTGAGGCAGTGCCTGGAATTCACTAACCTTTATTTTACGAGTGAAGGAGGGCTATAACCGCGCGGCGATTTGTGCCCCCTTCACGTCCTTAATACACACTTCTCGATGGTATTATTTTTTGATACCATCGAATGACAAGGAAGTCATACTACTCTTGTATGAAACGACAACATCAAAGGACGTTGGAGGCGATCTATCGTCGTCCCGTGGCAGGTTCTCTGGAATGGCGGGACTTTAAAGCGTTAATGATTTCGCTGGGGGCGGAGGTAGATGTAAGTGCCGCTGGATCGCGAGAAGCATTCACATTACGGGAAGAGGTTCGTGTGTATCACCGGCCACATCCGCAATCGACTATGGATAAAGGTGCCGTAAATGCGACCCGCATCTGGTTAGAAAGTATGGGAATCAAACCATGAATAACATTATTAAAATTGATGGCCACGCCGCTATTGTTAGCTTCGACCCAGACATTGAAATGTTTCGCGGCGAGTTCGTTGGATTAAACGGCGGTGCAGATTTTTACGCCTACAGTGTGCAGGAATTGAAAACAGAGGGAGCCGAATCTCTTAAATTCTTTCTTCATACATGTCGTGCAAAAAACATTGAGCCTTATAAATCATACAGCGGGAAGATTTCTGCTCGTCTAACGCCTGAAGACCATGCAGCTCTTGAACGTATCGCGCTGGCATGCGGCGAGAGTATTAATCAGTTACTCAATCAGGGCGCAAAATTAATCATTAAGCAACATGATGCGTGATTAGCGGTGCCAGGAATTAATCAGGTTTTGTAGGGCGGATTAGCTTGCGACATCCGCCATTTTTTAAAGCAACGCCTTCATCCACTCGTCACCTCCACGCTCTTCTTTGTCACTCCAGCATATGGCATACTTCGCCGATATTATTTCTGCCACATAAGTAAAAGAATCAGTCTGTTAGACTTAACTGGCGTAAATGAAATAAAACAAGGGGTTACGTGATGCGTAGCCTTTTTTAATGCCTTATATACCCGTCATACTTCAAGTTGCATGTGCGTTGGCTTTCCTCGCTCACCCCGGTCACTTACTAGAGTAAGCTCCTGGGGATTCACTGCGTCGCCGCCTGCCTGCAACTCGAATTATTTAGGGAATAAAGCAGGCAGCAATTGAAGAGGTTTTTATGAATTGGGATGTGTTGAAGTGGTTGATTGGCATCTACTTTGGCTGTTTTTTCGGGCTTCTGAAAGTCGCCTACTCGGACCCCAAATTTTATCTGGAATACATAGATAAAAAACTCACCTGGTTCTGTTACACCTGCATGGTCGCATTCAGCGCCTTCTGGTACGGGCTTTATGCCTGCAGAAATTACACAGTAGAAAACATCGACCTGATATCTGAACAACTAAGCCATCTGGACAAAGAATATAGCTACGTAACTTCCTATCTTCTTGTTTTAATTATTGCGTCTTGTTTGTCTTTTGCCGCCAGCCTTTTGTTTATTGATGTCGCACGCAGAAAACAAGCTCATTTGAGCTCTTAAAAAGCATTAAGACATTGAAAATTCTAAAAACCGTCTGGTAAAGCCAGGCGGTTTTTTGTTTTGTAGCCTGGCCGCGCCATAACGCCAATAAACCCTTCGTCATACACCTTAACAATCTGTCTTGAGCGCAACAGGTAGAATCCCCTTCTTATTTAAAAGGGATATTTCAACATGAAAAAATTGATGGCAGTTCTGCTGTTAAGCGGTGTGGCACTTTCGGTTACGGCGTGTTCGAGCGATTACGTTATGTCGACCAAAGCAGGCGATATGATTGTGACGCAGGGGAAACCGGAAGTGGATAAAGATACTGGCCTGATTAGTTACACCGATCAGCAAGGCAATGAGCACCAGATTAATGACGATCAAATCGTGCAGATGATTAAGAAAGACTGAATTTCGGTGCCAATACCAGCCAGCCCGTGCTGACTGGTATCTCGTCTTAGCGTGCCTGACCTACTCGCCACGCTACATCACGCATGGCATCGCGGGCTGCCTGGCTGATACCACCAAGCTGGAAGAAGCCGTGGATCACGCCGAGATAGCGTTGGCAGGTGGATTCAACGCCCTGGTCCATCAGGCACTCATGCAGGACCTCGCCTTCATTGCGAAGTGGGTCGTATTCGGCGGTAATGATATGTACCGGTGGCAGACCTGCAAAATCTTCACGAAATAACGGGCTGGCTTCATCATCCATTGAGTCCAGATCGGGCATATAGGCCTCGTAACCTGAAAGCAGCGTATCGCGGGTAATGATGTAGTCGTAGCCATTTTCCTGATAGCTGACAGATTCCGCCGTAGCGTCCAGCATCGGGTAAATCAGCATCAGCCGCGCAGGCAGCCAGTTTCCCGCACTTTTCAGGCGCAGAGCCGTCACCAGAGCAATATGCCCACCAGCACTGTCGCCCGCGAGCGTAATTCGTTCACGGTTCACTTCCAGTTGATCAGCCGCTTTCCAGATAGCATCCGCTGCACGCTCAGCATCGTCATGCGCAGCCGGATAAGTATGCTCTGGTGCCACGCGATACTGAACTGCAATCACCCGACAACCACTGTAATAGCAAAGCTGGCGTAACTGGTTGTCATGGGTTTCAAACCCACCGCTAACAAAGCAACCGCCGTGGTAGTAGATCACGGCAGGGAGTGATCCGGTCGCGTTGAGTGGGGAAAATATGCGTAACGTGCATCCATCAAGACTGATGTCTTTCACGTCAACTCGTGTTTCGGTTTCACCCGCTAAAATAGTGCTGGCGATATACCCGGTGCGGCGTTCGGCAAAAGTTTGTTGGCGTGAAGAAGGACGGCCGGAGGCGATGAACTCATCAACCAGCCCGGCAATTGCGGGTTCGAGGGACATTCTGTGATCCTGGGTGATAAACAGGGCGGAAAAGCCAACGCTCTCCGCCCTGGGAACTGATTACTCGCCTTCCCCTGGGAACAGGAAAGGATTGATTGAGCTTCGGGCAAAACCTTCTTGCTCCATGCGCGCATCAAGCACCAGCGTGGCTAAATCGTCGGCCACGGCTTCCACTTTGGCATCTTTTTCCTGATACAAAATCTTCAGGTAGGTGCCGCAGTCGCCACAGCTTTCCGCTTTAATCGCTGACTGCTCACTTTCCAGCGACCAGTAGTTCAGGTCACGGGTTTGCTCACAGTTGCTGCACTTCACGCGCACCACATGCCATTCGGTTTCGCACAAGTTGCAGTGCAGATAACGCAGGCCGCTGGTGCCGCCAATCTGCACGATGCTGGAAACGGGCATGGAACCGCAAACCGGGCAGAACTGGCGCTGTTCGCCGTATTCTGCTTTCGCACGCCCTGGAATCAGGCTCGCCATTTGCGCCCAGTAGAGCGACAGCGCAGCCCAAATGAATGGCGCTTTGTCGCTGGAAACCAGCGCAAAATCCGCGTTAAACAGCGCGGTTGCCATCTCTTCCAGCTCTTGCGATGACGCTTTTTCCAGGTTTTCGATAACCGCTAACGCCTGACCGTCCATTTCTGGTTTCAACTCGGCAATCAGTGAATTCAACAGGCGCTGCCAATGTGGATCACGCGGCAGCACGTGAATATCCAACGGCGGCTTGCCCGTTTCAGAAGACTTCTGAATCAGCTCGGTTAAATCCATTTGCAGTGGGTGGTCGTAGAGCACCACTTCTTGCGCGTGGGCGATAAGTGCGGCAAAGCGCAGGAAATCACCCAACGGATTGTCGGTCGCTAACTCGCGCAGACGTTCTGCGCGGCGGTTGTAGAGATTTTTCAGCCGGGGGAACAACAACGGCGGGATCATCTCCGCCGTGCGTTTATCGCTCTTCTCCAGCTGATCTTGCGGGATTATGCGAATACTCATTCCTGTCGTTTTTCCTGTTTCTGGCGAACTTCACGATACCATTTCGGGTGGTGTTTCTTCGCCCAGGTCGTGGTGACCCAGCCTTCCACCATCGCGGTAATCGTGCCTTTCACCCAAAGGGCAGCGTAGATGTGGACCATAATAACCACAATCAGTGCCACTGCGGCAAATGAATGCACCATCAGGGCTACGCGAATCACCGGGATTGAGAAAGCAGGGGCAAAATACGGACGCCAGATAATTACGCCGCTCACCAGCAGCAACACCAGGAAGATAATCGCCGCCCAGAACACGCATTTCTGGCCGAAGTTATAACGCCCGGTGTCACCCACTTCCTCGTTGACGATGATCTTACGAATATTCTTCGCCCAAAAGATATCATCCCGATTGATTAGGTTGTGATGCCAGTAGCGGAAAAACATGATGATAAACGAGGCAAACATCACCACCCCCACGAATGGGTGGAGGATACGCGCCAGCTGCGGCGTGCCAAGAATGTGCATCAACCAGTTGAAGGATGGGAAGAAAAAGCCCAGCCCGCTGATTGCCGCCAGCATAAAGCAGAAGGCGGTTACCCAGTGGTTGATACGTTCAGGCGCGCTATAACGCTGAATGGTCACTTGTTTTTTCATGGTTTGCGCACCTCGTCATCGTCATGATGCAGGTTATCGTCATCTTCTTCGGCACGGTTCGGGCCGACCCCCACATAGTGGAACACGCTGGCGGCGAAGGTCGCAGCAAAGCCGATAGCGGCCAGCGGCTTCCAGACACCTTTCCAGAATTTCACCGTTGGGCTGATGGACGGATTCTCCGGCAGGCCGTGATACAACGTCGGCTTGTCCGCATGATGCAGCACATACATAACGTGTGTGCCGCCAACGCCTTCAGGATCGTACAACCCGGCGTTGTCGTAACCACGCGTTTTCAGCTCAGCCACACGCTCACCCGCCAGGTTTTTCATATCCTCTTTCGAGCCGAAATGAATCGCGCCGGTTGGGCAGGTTTTCACACACGCTGGTTCCTGGCCGACGGTCACACGGTCTACGCACAGGGTACATTTGTAGACACGGTTGTCTTCCGGGTTCAGGCGCGGCACGTCGAACGGACAGCCGGCGATACAATAACCGCAGCCGATACACTGTTCAGACTGGAAATCGACAATACCGTTGGCGTACTGAATAATCGCGCCTTCAGATGGACACGCCTTCAGGCAGCCAGGATCCGCGCAGTGCATACAGCCATCTTTGCGGATTAACCATTCCAGTTTGTCGTTCTGTTCCACTTCCGAGAAACGCATGACCGTCCACGATTTGGCGGTCAAATCCGCTGGGTTATCGTAAACGCCGACGTTGCTGCCGATTTCATCACGCAGGTCATTCCACTCCGAACAGGCCACCTGGCAGGCTTTGCAACCGATGCAGGTGGTCACATCGATAAGTTTCGCGACCTCTTGCTGATGATCCCGCGCCTGAGGCGCGGGCGTGAGGCCATTGGTGGCGGAACGACGGATAATGTCCTGAGATTGATAAGCCATAATTCGTCTCCGTTACACCTTTTCCACATTGACCAGGAACGCCTTAAATTCAGGCGTTTGCGTGTTAGCATCACCGACAAACGGCGTCAGGGTGTTAGCGATAAAGCCTTTCTTCGCCACGCCTTCATAACCCCAGTGAATCGGAATGCCGATGGTGTCCACTTTCTGGCCGTTCACATCAAGCTGGCGAATACGTTTGGTCACCACCGCTTTGGCTTTGATAAAGCCACGGTTGGAGGAGACTTTCACCGTGTCACCGTGGGCAATACCGAGTGAATTAGCGAGCTTCTCGCCAATCTCGATAAACTGCTCTGGCTGCGCGATGGCGTTCAGTACCGCGTGTTTGGTCCAGTAGTGGAAATGCTCGGTCAGACGATACGTGGTGCCGACATACGGGAATTTGTCGTGCTTGCCCATCGCTTCCAGGTCACCTTTAAACACGCGCGCCGCCGGGTTAGAAACCACGTTCGGGTGCAGCGGGTTGGTGCCAAGCGGCGTTTCAAACGGTTCGTAGTGTTCCGGGAACGGCCCTTCTGCCATCTTGTCGATAGCAAACAAGCGCCCTAAACCTTCCGGTTGCATGATGAACGGCCCAACGTCAGTGCCAGGTGCCGCAGTGCTGTAGTCGGCAATATCCGCCCCGCTCCACTTCGCGCCATCCCAGGAGATCAGGCGGCGTTTTTCATCCCACGGTTTACCCGCTGGATCGGCAGAGGCACGGTTATACAGAATGCGGCGGTTGAGCGGCCACGCCCAGGCCCAGCCTAACGTGTTGCCTAAACCTGACGGATCGGCGTTATCACGGCGTGCCATCTGGTTGCCGTCTGGCGTCCAGGAACCGGCGAAGATCCAGCAGCCACTTGAAGTGGTGCCGTCATCACGCAGTTGGGCGAACGAGCTGAGCTGCTGGCCTTTTTTCACCAGAACCGCGCCGGTTGCCGGGTCGACAACGTCCTGCAACGCTTTACCGTTGCTTTCCATCGCCACTTCTTCCGGCGCCGGGTTATCTGGCGTCAGGTAATTCCAGGTCATATTCAGCACCTGCTCAGGCAACGCACCGCCTTCGCTCTGGTACATGTGGCGCATGCGGCTAAAGATACCCGCAAGAATTTCGCCGTCGTTCAGCGCTTCCCCTGGGGCGTCCGCACCTTTCCAGTGCCACTGCAACCAGCGGCCGGAGTTAACGATAGAACCGTTTTCTTCGGCAAAGCAGGTGGATGGCAAGCGGAACACTTCGGTCTGGATTTTCGACGGATCGACATCGTTTATCTCGCCGTGGTTTTGCCAGAAGTTAGAGGTTTCCGTGTTCAGCGGGTCAATGGTCACAAGGAATTTCAATTTTGAGAGTGACGCAATGACTTTGTTTTTGTTCGGGAACGACGCGACAGGGTTAAAGCCCTGGCATAAATAACCGTTCACCTTGCCCTGGTTCATCATCTCGAAATATTGCAGGACGTCGTAGCCCTTGTCCCATTTCGGCAACCAGTCATAACCCCAGCTGTTTTCCGCGGTAGCTTTGTCGCCGTAGAAGGCTTTCATCATCGAAACGAAGAATTTCGGGTAGTTGCCCCAGTAGTTGACCTGGCCTTCCAGCAGCGGTTTCGGCGTGTTGGCGGCAAGGTAAGTCTGGAGATCCGGCTGTTTTTCGTTCGGCAGCGTCATGTAGCCCGGAAGGCTTTGTGACAACAGGCCGAGGTCGGTCAGACCCTGAATGTTGGAGTGCCCGCGCAGGGCGTTCACGCCACCGCCCGCCATCCCCATGTTGCCCAGCAGCAACTGAATCATCGCCATAGTGCGAATGTTCTGCGCGCCCACCGAGTGTTGCGTCCAGCCCAGCGCGTACAGGAACGACGCGGTTTTGTTTTTTGCACTGGTTTCGGCGATGTATTCACAAACTTTCAGGAAATCATCTTTCGGGGTGCCGCAAATATTGGAAACCACATCCGGCGTGTAACGGGAAACGTGCTCTTTGAGCAGGTTCCATACACAACGCGGATGGCTGAGCGTCAGGTCGCGTTTCGCGAAGCCTTTTTCGTCCAGCTCATAGTTCCAGGTGGTTTTGTCATATTTACGGTTTGCCGCGTCGTAGCCGGAGAACAGGCCGTCGTCGAAGCTGTAATCCTCGCGCACAATCAGATTGGCGTTGGTATAAGCCTCAACGTATTCGCGGTTGAATTTATTGTTGTTGATCAGGTACAGCAGCACGCCTGACAAGAAAGCAATGTCAGAACCGGAACGAATTGGGGTGTAGAAATCCGCCACCGAAGCGGTACGCGTAAAGCGTGGATCGATGACAATCAGCTTCGCGCCGTTGTGGATTTTGGCTTCCATCGCCCAGCGGAACCCAACTGGATGCGCTTCTGCCGCGTTTCCACCCATCACAATAACGAGATCGGCGTTCTTGATATCAACCCAGTGGTTGGTCATCGCACCGCGACCAAATGTTGGAGCAAGACTTGCTACCGTTGGTCCGTGTCAGACACGCGCCTGGTTATCCACGGCTAACATGCCGAGGGCGCGGGAAAATTTCTGGGTTAAATAACCGGTTTCATTACTGGAAGCGGATGCGCACAACATGCCGGTGGAGAGCCAACGGTTGACCGTGGTTCCCTGGTCGTTCTGGGCAATAAAGTTGGCGTCGCGGTCTGCTTTCATCAGTTTGGCGATACGGTCAAATGCCGTTTCCCAACTGATCTGCTCCCATTTGTCCGAGCCTGGTGCGCGGTAAGACGGGAATTTGAGACGACTTTCGCTGTGGATGAAATCCACAAGTCCTGCACCTTTCGGGCAAAGTGCACCACGGTTAACCGGGTGATCCGGGTCGCCTTCAATATGGAAGATAGATGCTTTGGCATTTTTCGCGCCGTCGCCGAGGCTGTACATCAATAGCCCACAACCAACGGAACAGTATGTACAGGTATTACGCGTTTCACGGGTGCGCAGCAATTTATATTGCCGCGTTTCCGCAAGTGCTACGCCCGGGGCAAAGCCCAGTGCCGCTGCCGTAGTCCCTGCCATACCGCCAGCACAGATCTTAAAGAACTGTCTTCTGCTGACCTGCATGGGTGCTCCTTGTTTCGACATTTTTCACAAGTTTTATAAGTGTAATTTTTGCGGTTTGACCGACTAAGGTTCACAATCAAACCCAAACTGGAAATACCCCCTAATCCAATAGGGGTAGCGTTTCCAGAATACCACATTAGGATTAAGGCTGTTCCAATCAGGTTAAGACAAAGTGAACAATTCCGAACCAAATCAGAACAAAAATGTGAACACCATCACTGGTGCGCGGACGATAGAGCTATGGCAACGCCAAGACTTACTCGAGGCTAAAGGCGACTGGCTGGCTGAAGAGGTCCCGGTAGCGCTGGTCTACAATGGTATTTCACATGTAGTAATGATGGCATCTCCCAAAGATCTGGAGCTTTTTGCGTTAGGTTTTTCTTTATCGGAAGGGATAATTGAATCCCCATCAGACATTTACGGAATTGATGTTTTACCAGTCTGTAACGGCCTGGAAGTACAAATAGAGCTCTCAAGCCGCCGCTTTATGGGGCTGAAAGAACGCCGCCGCTCACTTGCCGGACGTACCGGTTGTGGGGTCTGTGGTGTTGAACAACTCAACGATATTGGCCGCCCGATTACCCCTCTGCCGTTCACACAAACCTTCGATTTGAATAATCTTGATGCCGCTTTAAAACAAATGCGCGACTACCAGCCGGTGGGACAACTCACAGGGTGTACGCACGCAGCATTGTGGCTTAACGAAAATGGCCAGATTCTGGAAGGTAAAGAAGATATTGGCCGCCATGTGGCGCTGGATAAACTGCTCGGCGCACGTGGGCGTGAGAGTTGGCACAACGGCGCGGTTTTAGTCTCAAGCCGCGCCAGCTATGAGATGGTGCAAAAGTCGGCCCAGTGCGGGGTAGAAATTCTGTTCGCCGTTTCTGCGGCGACAACGCTTGCGGTAGAAGTCGCACAGCGCTGTAACCTGACGCTGGTGGGCTTTAGTAAACCAGGCCGCGCAACGGTTTATACCCATCCGCAGCGGTTGTATTAACAGGCTGTACATTCCGTTACGTACCGACACCAATCACTCACTGAACGTATTTGTTTGTTGGCCTAAAGTGATTTCAACGGGCCAACAACCCACACATAAACAACTACGAGACTATCAAAATGAAAAAAGTATTAACTCTGATTGCTGTTGCTGTAATGGGTATGTCCTCTGTTGCTTTCGCTGCTGACACCACTGCGGCACCTGCTCCAGCAAAACACACCACTACTGTGCACCACAAGAAACACCATAAAGCAGCGCCTGTAGCTCAAAAAGCGCAAGCTGCTAAAAAGCACCATAAAAAAGCGACAACAACCGCAACCCCAGCCGCACCACAGAAAGCTCAGGCTGCTAAAAAACACCACAAAAAAGCCGCTACAACCGCAACTCCAGTAGCGCCACAGAAAGCTCAGGCTGCCAAAAAGCACCACAAAAAAGCAGCTGCACCAGCAGCAAAACCAGCGGTTAAACCAGCTGCATAAGTTGCAATGAAACCCCTCACTATTAAAAACACCCGGCTTGCCGGGTGTTTTTTTATCAAACCTGAGCTGCTGCTAAAACGCTTTCGGTTTGAAATCATTCTGATGCTGGTCATTATTTATGGAATGGCTGCGGTCTGCTGCTATTTTTTGTTCTTCTCTCTCTCCACAACTTAAAATCCTGGCGATAAAGTAATGGTCGCACCAAATGTGACGATATCAACCGCCGGGCATCCGATAGACCCAGAAATCCGCATCACCGGGCAGCAATTTTCTCTGCCAGTCACTATTGAAGACAACGTTTGGTTGGGAACCGGTGTCATCATCAACCCAGGCGTGGTGATTGGACGTAATAGCGTCATTGGCGCAGGTAGCGTTGTGACAAAATCAATTCCGCCAAACGTGGTTGCCGCAGGGGTTCCTTGCCGTGTGATACGAGAAATTACCGCAGAAGATAAGTTGGCGTTTGCTCGGTAGTTATCCTCTCTTATATACAAAAGGCGGATAAGAGATTCATATTTACCCGCCTAACTGTGTGGTAAGTAGTTCCTCATCTTTCTTTCACGCCTCTTAATTAATTCCGCCCCCCTTTCCCCCGCAGAAAAATGCGTGAGTAGTCACATTTTTGAAAGCTAATATTATTCATTTACAACACCAATAATATGGGAGAATTCCATTTTCCAATCAGTAAGATTAATCCATTGAAATATAGAGACTTTTCTTATCTCTTGCTCATCACTTCTACACCAAAAACTTGTGATTTAAATCACAAAAATCACCTCAAAAAAACATCTGTCAACCACTCTCCCTAATAAATTAATAGCAATTTTGTGATGTCACCTGCAAATCCAAGGCTTGTTTAAAGGGAAAAATAGCTGCAAGGAAAATAAACGAGGCAAATGTCATGAGAATCGGCATGGTAATTAGCGGCGGTGATGTCACGGGGATAAATAACTTCGTTTTTCAGGTTTCCCGACTGGCTCAAGCAGAAATCGTTTTGTTTAACGGTGGTATTCCAGGTCTATTGCAGAATAAACACCAGGATATTTCCATCCGGGATTTAGTGGATTTTTCCGTAGCATCCATTCCGATTATGTCTTCAGGTCGAACTAACCGTAAATTAATGGGCTGTGAATATGAAACTATCGCAAAACAGTTAAAAAACCTGCATATCGATGTACTTATTATGGCTGGTGGCGATGGATCATTACAATTTCTTAATAACCTCAGTGAATATGGTGTGAATTGTTTTGGTGTCGGCATGACCATCGATAATGATGTTTACGGCAGTGATTACACCATCGGTTTTTCAACAGCATGTGAGCAAGTCATTAAAGAAGTCGCCAAGCTGCGTAATACAGGCCGCGCTTTGCCAGGGCGTGTTTTTATGGTTGAACTGCTGGGTGGTTACTGCGGTGAATTGACACTGCAATCGGCGATTAAAAGCAACGCTGATTTTGCACTAATCCCTGAGTGCCAACAGTCGCTGAGCGAACTGGCACATAAGATTAGGGCACGACTTGAGACACAAAACAGCGTCGTGATTCTGTGCTCTGAAGGTTATACCAAAGAATACTCCCCCGGCTTTCAGGGGGCAATTGACACCATGATTAAACAGCTTGAACCGAAAATTGGTGTACGCATTCGTAAGTCAATTATTGGTTATAGCCTACGTAACGGTGACCCTACCTGCGAGGAAATCTATCAGGGCACTATTATGGCAGGCGAAGTCGTTCGTTGTATCCAGTCCGGTATGAGAAATAAAGCCATTATTATTAATTCGAGTAATAAACCGATCCCTATAGATTTAATCAGTATGCAAAAACGCCTCGTCGACACCGAAGGGCATCATTATAAATTAGCGAAGCAGCTCAATATTATTTGAGGAGACTTTCAATGCTTAAAATTCTTTGTGTATGTGGCTGCGGTTTAGGTTCCAGTTTCGCCATAGAAATGGCTGCAACTGCGGTACTTAAAAAACTTCAGATTCCGGCAGAAATTGATCACACAACTGTTTCAGAAGCGGGAGCCTTTAAATCTGACATTATTTTAACGCAAAAAACGTTCGCCGATATTTTAACAGCCGATGCAAGTGAAGAAGAAATTAAACGCGTCATTGTGCTGCACCGCCTTACGGATAAAGACGAAATCGAACAAAAGATTGTCGCCTTTTTAAAAGATCGCAATGTGAAGGTATTCGACCATGAATAGCATCATTAACTTTATTGTTAAAGACCTGCTAGGGCAGGCATCAATATTGATTGCCTTTATTGCCATGCTCGGTCTTTTGCTACAAAAAAAATCGAAGGGTAAGGTCGCGGAGGGTACATTTAAAACGCTGCTTGGTTTTTTAATCATGATGGCAGGTATCAACATTATTGTTGATACGCTGACTTTCCTGAACGATATCTTCACCCATGGATTTGGCATGAAAGGCTACATCACAGATGTGGCAGCTATTGCGGGGCTTGCAAACCGTGAGCTGGGTTCCGAAGTGGCCCTTACGCTAATGGTGATATTCATCGTCAACATCATCATTGCCCGTATCACGCCGTTTAAGTACATTTTTCTCACCGGGCAAGCACTGCTTTGGATGGCAACGATTGGTGCAGTTATCGGCTATAAAGCAGGGCTGACTGGCCTACCGTTGATTCTTACTGGCGGGATCTTCGGTGGAATTATGGCGGTGCTGATGCCAGCCCTCGCCCAACCCGTGGTCCGCCGTATTACCGGTACTGACGATGTAGCTCTGGGCCACTTCTGTACTATCGGTTACCTGGTGCAGGCTGCGGTGGCGAAGGTCGTTGGCAAAGGGTCGAAATCCACTGAAGACCTGGTTTTGCCGGATAACTTTAAATTCCTGCAAGACACTTATTTGTCGATGGCCGTCGTCATGATCCCGATGTATTTGATTCCTGCTCTGGCGGCTGGTCCGGAATACATCGGCCAATACTCCAACGGCGTGAATTACCTGATGTTTGCTTTTATGCAGGCGATTCAGTTTGTTGCTGGGGTATTCGTGCTCTATAGCGGTGTGCGTCTACTGCTTAACGAACTGGTGCCTGCGTTCCGTGGCATCGCGATGCGCATCGTACCGGATGCCAAACCGGCGCTGGACTGCCCGGTGCTGTTCCCTTACGCCCCCAATGCCGTAATCGTTGGTTTCCTTGCCACAACTGTCGGCTCCATCATCGGCATGATTGTCTTCCCAATGTTTGGCCTGGCGATGATTCTGCCAGGCTTGTTGACCAACTTCTTTGCTGGCGGCACCGCAGGAATTTTCGGTAACGCGATGGGTGGCAGACGCGGTGCAATCATCGGCGGTGTAGTCCACGGCCTGTTTATTACCTTCCTTCCTGCCATCCTGGTGCCAATGCTTGAAAGCTACGGCTTTACCGGTGTGACTTTCAGTGATTCTGATGTGATCAGTAGCGGCCTGATTTTGGGACATGTATTCCAGAATAACTGGACTTTTGTCGGCTTATTCATCCTGTTCGTCGCTCTTATCGCCTGGTTCGTAAATGGCAAATCAACCAAACCTCAAGAGGAAAAAGCACATGAGTCTGTATAACTTCCCGGATTTATTACAGGTAGCCAAAGAGCGTAAATTTAAAGCGGTAGGTTCCTTTAATTTGCATTGCCTTGAAATGCTGCCCGCTTATTTTAAAGCAGCCAAAGCGACCAATAGCCCATTAATGATTCAAATTTCTACCGGGACTGCGGAATATTTAGGTTATCGTTTATTAGTGGATTCCATTCGTTCTTTATCCGAAAGCGAGCAAATACCGACTTGTTTGCATCTGGATCACTGCTCAGATATTGAATCGATTAAAACGGCCATCGACGCTGGATTTAGCTCGGTAATGTATGACGGTTCTCATCTGGATATGGCAGATAATATTGCTAATACCCGCAAGGTGATTGATATCGCCCGTCCACGTAATATCTCTGTAGAAGCAGAATTAGGCGCGATTGGCGGCTCAGAAGATGGCAAAGCGGTCGCCATGGAAGATATCTGCTTTACCACCACGGAAGATGCCAAACGCTTTGTGGATGAAACCGGCGTCGATATGCTGGCGGTGTCCGTCGGGACGGTACACGGCCTATATACCGGTAAAGCGAAAATTCAGCATCAACGCCTGGCGGATATCAGCGAAGTGACCAAAACCCCGCTGGTGCTGCACGGCGGCACAGGTGTTAGCGATGAAGATATGCGCCGCGCCGTTGCCGGAGGGATTGATAAAGTTAACGTCGGTACCGAAATGAACGTGCAATGGGTCGGGCACTGCAAAGAGACGTTTGAGAAAGGCAAAGTGAACGACAGCGTGCGTAAATTCTTAATTCCGGCAAATGATGCAGTCGCTGCGGTATTAATCGAAAAGATCGCATTATTTAAATAAAGCAGGCGTTATCCTCTACTCTTCATTGTAACCCTGGTTGCGTGGCAACCGTCGGGCGGGAGCTAGCTATGTTTGGATCTTTAAAAAAACTTTTTCACAGTGATAATTCGGATACGGCGCAATATGATATTCAAGCCGTACAACTTGAAACTGAATTAACTGCTCTGGAAAACACGTTAACGGAAAACCCAAATAATGGCGAAACACAAAAAGCATTAATGTTGCGCTATAACCAGGCGTTACAAGTTTTTGCGAAGAGTAAAACACACCGTCAGCATATCGATGCTTTATTTATCAAAATTGATGAGCTGAGAAATATTATTCGCAAGAATATTTAGGGAGAACTCATGGCCATTAAAGAGTTATTAATTGAAGCGCAGGCAATACAAGTTGGCGTGCGCGAAACGGACTGGAAAAAGGTGATTAGACTTGCGGCTCAACCGCTGGTTGATAATGGCTATATCCTGCCCTCTTACTACCAGGCAGTCATTAATAACACCCTGGAGCATGGCGCGTATTACGTTTTTGAAGAGGGCGTCGCCATGCCCCACGCTCGCCCGGAATGCGGGGTGATGAAAAATTGCTTCAGTCTGGTTTTGCTTGATGAACCCATCGCCTTTGCCGACAGCGAAAAGGCCGATATCGTGATTATGTTTGCCGCCTGTGACAGCAATGGACATATCGAAGAAGGTATCCGCGCGATTGTTAATTTGTTGGGCGATGATGATGTAATGGCAAAACTACGTCGGGCAAAAGGCAAGGAAGAGGTGATCGCAATATTATGAGCCAGACCATGCGAACACAGGGCAAAACGGTTGTACTTGTGAACGGTGTACCCGCCTCAGGCAAAAGCACGATTTCCCGCTTGTTGTCCGAACATTTTGCGCTACCGATTCTGACCATCGATGGCATAAAAGAGCCTTTTATGGCGCAGTTCGATGAAATTGATCGGCCATTCAACCGCCGCCTCGGAAGTGCCGCTTATGAGGTGATTTGGTCGATAGTGGCCGATAGCCCAACACAGTGTGTCTTTATTGTCGATGCATGGTTTGGCTTCCAGCCGAAAGAGGTGCTTGAACGTTATCTTGAGCAGGCGGGAATCACACGCGTTCTGGAAGTGTGGAACCATGTCCCCGGCGATCTTGCCGCCGAACGCTATGCGCTGCGGCTCGGCGTAAGACGCCACGGGCACCCAGGGGAAGAATATCTGCCGGAGTTGGTAAAACTTGCGAATAACGCAAAGCCGATGTCACTTGGGCCGGTTTACACCGTGGACCACCGAGAGCCGATAGACACCGACGGTCTCCTTACATGGCTGAGTAAAGAATTTGGAGACTAATACGAATGCTGATTTCGTTGGTCAGTTAAGCCCTCTGCATTCCAGAGGGCTTAGGGATAAATCAAGAAGCCGGAGAAGCCACCAGTTTGCGCGTCTTACCATAAACAATGGTCAGCACCGCAGGGACAGTAAATGCGACGATTATCGCAAACACTTCATAAATCATTTTGGAATCCGGGCCGCTGAACAGACCTAACTCGAACACGTTAAGTACTGGCAGGAAACTGTAAGTTTTAACGCCCAACAAACCAGTGATGCCACCGCCCAACGCCGCACCAATACAACCGAAGACAAACAGCATTCTGTATTTCAGATTCACGCCATACAGCGCCGGTTCAGTAATACCGAAGAAGGCAGAAATTGAGGCAGAAATCGCAATCTGTTTGTCCTTGAGGTTGCGGGCAATAAAGATTGCACCGAATGCCGCGCCAAACTGCCCCATTACCGCCGACATGAACATCGCCATGATAGTGTCGTAGCCGTTGACCTGAATATTGATCAGCGCCAGTGGGATGATGCCCCAGTGCACACCGAATACCACAAACAGTTGGCCAATACCGGCAAGCAGTGCGCCAGAAATGACCGGGCTAAGGTTATAAAGCCATGCATATCCGTTAGCAATACCGACTCCCACGTAATCTGCAATCGGGCCAATTAAGGTGAACACCACAAACCCGCAGATAATGAGCGATAAGCAAGGCACAAATACAAAAGCAGCCAGTTCAGGGATTATCTTTTTCAGCCAGCGTTCCACATAGCTCAGGAACAACACGGCAAATACAGCTGGAATAACTGCGCCACCATAAATCTTAACGTTCAGCGCAAGTCCCATAATATGGAATGCACCGGGAACACCTGGATCGGTTAATGGGAAGATCATCGCCGCAGTCAGTGCCAGCGCGGTGAATTTATTCGTTTTAAAACGTTCAGCTGCCGTAACGGCGATAAACAACGGCAACATCACAAACACGCCGCTCGACAGCGCATTAAACACGGTGAATACGTAAGAATGCGTATCCACCAGGTTCATTGTTTGCAGCAATACCACAATCCCTTTTACAACACCGACGCCCGCCAGCACACCGATGTAAGGTGTGAAAATGGCGGAAAGTGTCGCCAGCAAGCGGCTTACCCATGAGCCTTGTGCCGTTGTTTCTTCAGCTACAGGCGTTTGTTCACCGAGCAGCTCTTTAATCGCTGAAAATACCTGATCGACTTTCGGGCCAATCACTATCTGGAATTGACTCGGGCTATCCACTAATTTCACGACTTCAGGAAGACCATATAGCGCTTCCGGGTTCACTTTATTTTTATCTTTTAATGTAAAACGTAAGCGTGTTGCGCAATGAGTAATATGTTCAATATTCCCAGTCTCACCAACATGCTTAATTATTTGTTGGGCAAGCTGACTATATGTCGTCATGGTATTTCCTTAGTTTCAAGGTTTGCGCTGTATTTATTGCCCGATAAAAATATCAGGCAACATTGTAGGGTCGAGCTATTTATATCTATACCCAAAATAATTCGAGTTGCAGGAAGGCAGCTAGCTGTGCCCCAAAGGGCCGAGTATTACCAACGCACATGCAACTTAAAATATGAAGGGTATATCAGGCGTAATCGCCAGGTTTTGTTTTACTCTTAACGGAAATACCAAAATCGGTGAAAATACGCTGTGGCAAATTATTCCCTTTAGCTTCCGCGATATGGTGCGCCAGAATCTGGAATGGAATCACCATCAGTAACGGGGCGATAAATATATCTACATCAGCATTAATGGCGAGCGTTCGTTCATCGCTGCTTTCACCTAATTTAACGGTGTAAATATAATCGGTATATTTTTGCTCATAGGCTTTCAGCAGTAATAAACGCTCACGCGCTTCTCCAGGCGTGTCGAGGAAAAACATCCGGTGATTACCGTTGACTTCAAAATAAGGGCCATGCATAAAGGCTTCCAGTTCTACCCCTTGCGATGGCACGCGAATTGTTTCCGCAAACTTGGTTTCCATTTCTTTAATCACACCCACGCTTGGGCCATAGCCAATTGCCGTAAATCTTGGGGAGGCAGTAAGCTCATCTTTCCATTTTTCAAAGAAGACTTCAGTTGTATCAATAATCTGCGGGATAGATTTTACTGCAACGGATAATTTCGCTAACTCTTCGCCTTCCTGCGTTTCAGTGATTAAGCCATTGCAACGCGCGGTATAAAGACCGAGCAACATGAATTTAAAAATAGTCGCCACATAACCTTTAGTGACATAACCCACGCGCTCTTCGCCAATTTCAATATCGATGGCGTGATCGACAGTTTTCGCCAGTTCGCTGGACAGTTTGCTGGTTAAACCGTAGGTCACCACCGGGAAACTTTTACCAATGTGTTTTATCGCATTGATGGTGGATGTGCTTTCGCCGCTTTGCGATACACCAAGTACTAAATCGGTCGCGGTATCCATTTTTTCATAGTGCTGGAAGTGGAACGGTTCCTCTACGGTAATGCGTACGTTCGCCAGGTTTTCCACGTAGTATTTCGCGCTTTTGATGGCGTTAATACTTGAACCAGTAGCTAAAACCAACCACGTGCCCTTTCCTTTAATCTCTGGAAGATCATGTGGATAACGATCAAGCATTGCTGAAAGCGTAGCTTGCTCTTCGTGAATGTAAGTCATCATTGTCGGCTTCATTGGCCCTCCTGAAATCAAAACCTGAAAACGTTTTCAGGTTTTAGGCTAGAGGAGCTTGAGTGGGGTTGTCAATCCACTTTTCAGCAATTGTGGCGGGGATCAAAAAATATCGTGTGCGGGAGTTTTGGAGAAATCAGAAATACTGAAATGCTCAGAGAGAGCTAGCAGGACTCACCTGGTATCAGGCTCAGCTGGATTTTTTCAGGCACTACAGATTCAGTGGTATCTTTCAGCAATGTCATTAAAACTTGCATCACTGTTTTACCGATGAGTTCATTGTGATGATTCACAGTGGTAATGCGTGGAATAAAATATTCGCTACCAGGGAAATATTCACAGCTGACAATAGCAATATCTTCAGGCACAGATATATTTCTGTCTTTTAATGCCCGAATGGCTCCTTTTGCAACATGATCATTAATTGCAACAATAGCTTCGGGCAATTTTTTATTTTGCGAAAACAACTTATCTACTGCTTCATAGCCATGTTGTAAGTAGAAATTATTTAATACAATGTGATTATTATTAACCACAATATTCGCTTGTTGAAGCGTGTTTTTAAACGAATCTATACGTTGCCGGGTGATATAAACGCTTTTCGAACCGCCAATAAATCCGATGCTTTTATAGCCCTTACTTATCAGGTGATTAGTTGCAAGTGCAACACACCCGGACTGATCGCGCTCTACACAGGAATAATCTACATCGGCCAGTTGCCGCCCAACAACAATAACCGGAATTGCCGCACAAAGTTTCTTCAACTCATGGGAATAAGATTCTGGCACATTATTATAATCAATATTCCCACCAAGAATAATAACCCCATCAATCTGGCTATCAGTAATCGAGTTAAAAATATTTTCTTCAGGGATAATTTCTCCCTGCGAAGAGGATTTATTCGCCGATTGTGTATCGTAGAGTGTGACTTTATATCCGGCCCGCAAACTCTCATTTTCGATTTGAGCAACCAGCATCACAAAATATGGGTTACTGATATCGGAAACGACAATCGCCAGCGTCTGTGTTTTTTTGGAAATCATACCGCGCGCCAACAAATTTGGGCTGAATTGCTGCTCCTGAATAACTTTCTCGACCCTGGCGCGAGTTTTATCCGCCACCCAGCTGTTGTTATTCAGAACACGGGAAACTGTCGCAATAGATACATTGGCCAGTTCAGCAATATCCTTGATTGTTAGCGGCTTTTTCATTTTTTTGTCCCGTCCCTACAAGGCGTTAATAGTAGGGCAACGCGCCGGGTGAAGCAAAGGGGGATTTTCTTCATCCAAACAGACTGCACTTTTTATTCCAACTGCCGATAACTTAAACAGGAAACGGGGCAACGATGACCCGCCGGGTTACAACCAGAGGTTAAAATGGATAGTTTTCAAAAAGATATTGATGAAAGGGCTAACCTGGCGTTATCCAACAAGTTTGAACTATTGTTGTTCCGCTTAGGGGAAGGCCAGCACGGCGGTAAATCAGAGCTGTATGGCATCAACGTATTTAAGCTGCGCGAAATTGTGCCCATGCCGAAAATTAACCGCGCGGCAGGGATGATGTCACCGCTGTTGGGCATGGCAACTATTCGCGACCAATTTATCCCGGTTATCGACCTGCCCGCCGTTACCGGCTGCACACCAAAAACTGGCCTGAATCTTCTTTTGATTACCGAATATGCCCGCAGCACGCAGGCATTTGCGGTGGAGTCGGTGGAAAATATTATCCGCCTCGACTGGAGCCAGGTTCATGCCGCCGAATCCGGTGTGAGTAGCCGTAATATCACCAGTATCGCTTCACTCAATAGCGATGAATACAAAGATGAACTGGCGCTGGTGCTCGATGTTGAACAGATTCTTTACGACATTATCCCTTCAGGACGCAAAGTCGATATGGCGGCTATTGAAGGGAATACAAATCCTCTGAAACCGGGTGCTGTCGCGATTGTTGCTGAAGATTCAAAAGTCGCCCGCCAGATGCTCGAGCAAGGGCTGAAAGGCATGGGTATTCCGGTGATGATGCATTCCACGGGCCTGGAAGCCTGGGAGAAAATAAAAGTTATCGCCGCAGAAGCCAAAGCCGCTGGCCAGCCGATCACCGATCGTATTGGTATGGTGCTAACAGACATTGAAATGCCGGAAATGGATGGCTTCACCCTGACCCGTAATATCAAATCGGATATTTCGTTAAAGCAGATTCCGGTGGTGATTCACTCATCTCTATCAGGTAGTGCCAACGAAGATCACGTCCGCAAAGTGGGCGCGAACGGCTATGTGGCGAAGTTCGATGTGAAAGAGCTTTCCCAGGTGATTAACAAAGCGTTGGAAGGTGCGGTGGTTTAGTTTTTTGGTTTAGACCGAAAAAGGACGGGCCGCGTAATGCCACCCGTCCTCAATTTTATTCTAAATAAAACACTTCTTTCAGTTCGGCACTTACCGGGCTGTTATCGGCATGGCTAGGCATTATCTCGCTCATATGCTTCCACCAGCGTTGGCAGACTTCCGTTTGTGCGACGGCGTTCCAGCGAGCTTCAGACTCAATCTCTACTGTTGCAAAAAGTAGGTGGCGTGCGACATCCAGATAAATAGCGTAGTGATGAGCACCGTGCTGTTTAAGTACCGCTTCCAGCTCTGGCCAAATCGGCGTATGGCGACGTTGATATTCTTCATGAGCATCGGGGTTTACCTGCATCACAAAAGCTTTGCGGATCATAACGCCTCCAGATACAGCTCGCGCACTTCCTCACGGGTCGCCACGCGTGGATTACATGGCGCGCATGGGTCAGCCAAAGCGTTATCCAGCCAGCCTTCGATATCTGCGATCTGAATTCCAAGTTGACTGAAACCAGATGGAATGCCGACGCGCGAAGAAAGCGCACGAATCGCCAGAATAGCCTCCAGGCTTGCTTCTTCTTCGTTCATATCCTGAGTATTCACACCCATCGCTGCGGCAACTTTTGCAAAACGTGCAACGGCTTTCGGGCGGTTAAAAGCTTCAATGACTGGGAGTAAAATCGCGTTGCAAACACCGTGCGGCAGGTTGTGCGTCGCACCCGGTTGGTGAGCCAGCGCATGTACCAACCCAAGGCCTGCGCTGTTAAAAGCCATACCCGCCAGGTATTGCCCGTAAGCCATCATTTCACGCGCTTCAAGGTTATGGCCATCGTCGACTGCTTTTGGCAGCCACTGGCTAATCAGGCGAATAGATTCCAGAGCGTTAGCATCCGTTAACGGATGCGCGGCAACGGAAACATAAGCTTCAATGGCGTGAGTTAATGCGTCCATACCTGTTGCAGCAGTGACACTTGCCGGGATATCGAGCATGACGCTTGCATCATCCACTGCAATATCCGGGATAAGGTTAGTGTCGATAATCACTTCTTTCACGTGGCGCACGGAATCGATGATGACCGCATTGCTGGTCATCTCTGCGGCAGTCCCGGCAGTGGTGTTAATCGCCACCAGCGGCACGCCAGGGTTAGTGACTTTGCCAACACCGGAATAAGCGGTTGATGGACCTGGGTTTGCGGTCAGGATTTTTACCGCTTTGGCGGTATCGATCGGACTGCCGCCGCCAAAAGCTATCAGGTAGTGACAATCGGCAGCCTGGTAAGCGGCAAAGCCCTTTTGCACCAGCTCTTCTGTCGGGTTCGGGAATACTTCATCGAACAATTCATAAGAAAGTTGATGTTCATCGAGTGCGCTAAACAGGCTATCCAGCAAACCCATTTTCACCAATTGCCCATCGGTGATGATCAGGGCTTTTCCCCAAGGTTTGGCGGCAATCAATTTCACCATGTCGCCGATTGCACCTGCACCATGAAGGCTGATTTTTGGTAAGGCCAACATAAAACTCATTGTTATGCTCCTTAACTACCGTAAATGTCGGATGACGCTTTACTTATCCGGCCTACAATCCATTGAAGTACAGTGGATGAGTGAAGCCGCATCCACCATTACACTGATTTAAAGTTCTAAAGCACCAGCCAGTGGGGTAACACCGAAACGTTTACCAAGGGCGATAAGCTCGTCACGACTGATGGTTTGTTTCATGCCGCCCATCGAAATGACTTTTACCAACACTTCAGCGGATTTCTCAGCGGTATCGATAAGCCCAAATGCTTCATCAAGCGTTGGGCCACTGCCAAATACTCCGTGGAACGGCCACAATACCAGCGAGTGTTTGGCCATTTCGCCAGCTGTTGCCGTTCCAATTTCATCGGTGCCCGGAACCATCCACGGCAAAATACCCACACCATCAGGGAATACCACCAGGCATTCGGTACTGCCTTCCCAAAGTTTGCGGGTAATGACATTCGTGGAGTTTTCCAGCACGTAAGTCAGGGCAATCAGATTGGTGGCATGGCAGTGCATGATCACACGGTCTTTTCCACCCGTGGTTTTGATGCGCACGCTGTGGGATTGGAAGTGTGCCGCCAGTTCAGATGTGGGTACTGCTTCGTTTTCCAGCCCCCACAAGATGTGGTAACCCGTACCGCGGTTGTCCACTTTCACCACACCAATATTTGCAGCAGGCGCCAGTTGAACATTGCGGAAGAATTTGCCGGAGCCGGTAACAATAAATGGCGTATTCGCCAATTCAGGCATTGACTGGCTTAGTGCGATGTAACGCGGTGCTGCATGGAAATCAGCCTGAAATGGCGCGATATCGGCTTCATCCAGGCGCATTGTAATATTGCCGCCGTTACGTTCGTCCCAACCTTTTAACCAGGCATCGCTGGTTGCTTTGATCATGCCTTCTACAAACCAGGCTTTGAGGATGTTCTGCATAGTCTTGTGGTTCCTTTGATATTGGTCTGGCGGATGGCGCTCACGCTTATCCGCCCTACGTTCGGTCATCAGTTGTAGGGTGGATAAGCGAAACGCCATCCACCAATAAAGGGTTAGCCGCGTTTGCTCAAAACATCGTTTTCGTAATGGCGAACCGTCTTCAGCCACTGGGCATCAACCGGCGTATCGTTTCGTTGGCAATACATTTCCCAGACGGCAGCCCATGGCAGAGATTTTTGCTCTTCTAACAGCGCCAGGCGTGCGGTGTAGTCGCCCTCTTTCTCAAGCTGGCGCAGGGTTTCGGTTGGCTCTAACAGCGCACGCAGCAGCGCTTTCTTCATGTTGCGGGTGCCAATAACCCACGCGGCGATGCGGTTAATGGAAGCATCAAAGAAATCCAGGCCGATGTGCACGCGGTCAAACAGGTCGTGGCGGATGATTTCGCTGGCGATAGCTTGTGTTTCGTCATCCAGCAGTACTACGTGGTCGCTATCCCAACGAACCGGGCGGCTTACGTGTAGCAGCAGGCGTGGCACGTACAGCATGGCGCTGGAGATTTTGTCGGAGATGACTTCGGTTGGGTGGAAGTGGCCTGCATCCAGGCACAGTGCGGTCTGTCGGCTGGTCGCGTAACCGAAATAGAATTCGTTGGAACCCACGGTGTAACTTTCTGCACCAATACCGAACAGCTTGCTTTCTACCGCATCAATATGGTGTGCCGGGTTGAGTTTTTCGCTCATCGCTTCATCGAGCGCTGCAACAAGGCGCTGGCGCGGTGCAAGGCGGTCAACAGTGATATCTTTCATGCCATCAGGGATCCAGATGTTCATCACTGACGGTGTACCAAGTTGCTCGCCAAAATATGCGGAAATTTTGCGGCTGGCTTTGACATGGTCAATCCAGAACTGGCGAATTTCGTCATCAACGTGCGACAGCGTAAATCCGTCAGCACTTAACGGGTGTGAGAAGCAAGACGGGTTAAAATCCAGCCCCAGATTGTTAGCTTTTGCCCATTCAACCCAGTTTTTGAAATGTTCTGGTTTGATTTTGTCGCGCGCTACGGGTTGCTCTGATTCCAGATAAATAGCGTGAAGGTTCAGGCGTTTTGGGCCAGGGATCAGGCTGAGTGCACGTTCAAGATCAGCACGTAATTCGCCTGCGTTTCGCGCTTTGCCCGGATAATTTCCCGTAGCCTGAATCCCGCCGCTCAGCACCCCTTCCGGGTTTTCAAATCCAGCAACGTCATCACCCTGCCAGCAGTGCATAGAGACCGGCAAACGATCGAGCTGTTGCAGGGCAGCTTCAACATCAACACCGACAGCAGCAAAGCGCTGTTTCGCCAGTTCCCAGGCTTGTTCAAGAGATGTGGTCATGCGCAAAACTCCTTACGTGTTTGAATATTGAGTGGAAACTGCGCGATAGAACGAGCAATTTCGCTATCGGATTGGGGAATAAAAGATTTCAGTTCGTAGCTGGCGGCGACAATTTTTCGGAAGTCGTCAACATCAGTAATTTCGTCCAGCGCCATCAGTTGGCAGCCGATATTGCCAAGCGTTGAGGCTTCAATGGGGCCCGCATATACCGGCACACCGCAGGCATCAGCACACAATTGGTTAAGTAATTCATTCTGGCTTCCGCCACCCACGATGTGCAGGCTGCTAAACGAGCGACCACGGACAGTGCCCAGCTCTTTCAATGTTTTGGCATACAGAAGCGCAAGGCTGTCGAAAATGCAGCGAGCGAGTTCGCTGTCGTTGAATGGAACGGGTTGGTTACTTTCACGGCAAGCAGCCTGAATTTCACGGCTCATGCTTTCCGGGTTAATAAAGCGATCGTCGTTTGGGTTTATGACAAAACGACACGCCGGGATCTTTCGGGTACGGTCGATCAGATCGACAAGATCTGTAATACCCAGCTCTTTGGTGATGCGCTGCAACAACCACAGACCCATTATATTTTTCAGTACCCGGTAACGCCCTTCTGCCCCCCCTTCATTGGTGATATTGGCGGCGAGTGCAGTGCTATTGGCATAAGGGGTTTTGCTCTCAAAGCCCATCAGCGACCAGGTGCCGGAAGAAAGGTATGCGGCGTCTTTATCTTTGAGTGGTGCACCGATGACCGCACTCGCGGTGT
This sequence comes from Buttiauxella noackiae ATCC 51607, assembly GCF_001654865.1. Taxonomy (GTDB): domain Bacteria; phylum Pseudomonadota; class Gammaproteobacteria; order Enterobacterales; family Enterobacteriaceae; genus Buttiauxella; species Buttiauxella noackiae. The sequence continues at coordinate 118,526 of NZ_LXEO01000049.1, forward strand.
CGTGAGTTGCAACGCTTACTACCGGGATTTTGTTGCCTTCGCGGCAAACCCATTGGCCAATAACGCGCCCAGGATGTGTCGGCGTACCGAGCCATTTATGCGGCACACCGGCCCAGTCGAGCAATGTTTCATCCCAGCTGTCGTTGTTGATATTCACCAATTGCGTGGTCGTCGCGTTGGTATATTCCCAATTCAGCTCTCCCGTCAGGCGGTAAGCAAAATAATCCGGGATCAACAATGCATGTTCGACACAATCAAGCAGCTCAGGTTGTTGTTCTACAAGAGCGCGGAACTGGTAAAGCGTATTGAATGGCAGAAATTGAATGCCGGTACGGCGGTAGATTTCGTCACGCCCTAACAGTTTACAAGCGAGATCCATCACGCCATCGGTACGGCTGTCGCGATAGGAAACAGGCTGCCCAACGCGGTTACCGCTTTGGTCAATCAACACATAATCCACACCCCAGGTGTCGATGCCGATGCTGTTGATGGCAATGCCTTCATCACAGACCTTTTGCAGCCCAATGCGAATTTCCTGCTCCAGTGCATCAACATCCCAGACGGTGGAACCTTCCGCCTGTTTTAAGCAGTTGGTGAAACGGTGAATTTCACGCAGGCAGATGCTGCGAGTGTCACGTTCGAAGCGTGCCAGCATGACACGGCCACTTGAAGCGCCCAGGTCTACCGCAACACTATGGCGTAGAGTCATTGTCGGGGTCCTTGCTAAATTAATTGACTCCACTCTAAAAAGTAACGCTATCGCCCACCTTCTCGACACTGACAGTGCATATGAGCCGCTGGCAAAGAAGCAAAGATGAACGTGAGTTATGTCACAGATTCATATTTATCACTCTTTTCATCGACCTGTGACACTTGCCGCATTTCCTGATAATTCCCGGACTTTCTTAAAAAACGCGCAGTTTTAAACGGATTTCGTGTCGAAAATTTAAGGTGCAAAGGAGAGTCGTTACCTACTATCAGGTAACAATTACTCGCACATGGAGGTAAGAATGACGGTATTACATGGTTTTGATTTTTTCCCATCAGGGAATGCGTCGTTGGCCATTGAGCCACGCTTACCTCAGGTTGCCTTTCCAGAACATCACCATGATTTTTATGAAATTGTGATTGTTGAACATGGCACTGGAACACACGTTTTTAATGGTCAACCGTACACGCTAAGCGGCGGTTCAGTCTGTTTCGTACGTGACCATGACCGCCATCTCTATGAACACACAGAAAACCTGTGCCTGACTAATATCCTTTACCGTGCGCCTGATGCGTTTTGCTTTTTATCCGGGTTGGATCAACTGCTACCGCAAGAAAAAGACGGCAATTACCCATCGCACTGGCGTGTAAACCAGCCAGTGTTGCAACAAGTACGTGTGCTAATTGAAAAGTTTGAGCAAATTGGTGAGGCCACTGATACCCATGCCGTCGCCAACCGCGAAATTCTGTTTATGCAGTTGTTGGTGTTGCTGCGTAAAGGCAGCATGATGGAAGGAGTGACAAACTCAGAAGGCCGGCTAAATCAGTTGATGGCCTGGCTTGAAGATCATTTCGCTGAGGATATTTGCTGGGAGCAACTGGCATCCCAATTCACGCTTTCTCTTCGCACACTTCATCGCCAACTCAAACAGCAAACCGGCATGACACCACAGCGTTACCTCAATCGTTTACGCCTGATGAAAGCCCGTCATCTGCTCCGCCATAGCGAAGAAAGCGTAACAAATGTCGCCTTTCAGTGCGGTTTTGGTGACAGCAACCATTTTTCGACGCTTTTTAAACGCGAGTTTTCCTGGTCGCCGCGAGAGATTCGCCAGGGACGTGATACGCAACTTCAGTAAATACGAAGGAAATCACCGTTTTTTGCAGCGAAAAAGCAAATAATTTCTAGTTAGTTAATTTATCGGATATCGCAACGCTAATCCGATCTACGAAATGCAGTTTTTGGGTGGTTCATCTGCCAATTATTCTGGTTTTGAGGTATTGCGGTGGCGAGTCAATTAGTTCTTAGAAAAGCAGATTTCTTTGCTTCTGCCGCGCAGCCCGTGGCAGTGGCAGACCGCTATCCACAAAATGTCTTCGCTGAACACACTCATGATTTTTGTGAACTGGTACTAGTGTGGCGCGGTAATGGGCTGCACGTTCTTAATGACCGTCCTTACCGAATAACCTGTGGTGATCTTTTTTATATCCGTGCCGAGGACCGTCACAGCTATGAATCAGTCAATGATTTAGTCCTGCATAACATCATTTACTGCCCGGAACGCCTGAAGCTCAACGTTGACTGGAACGATTTGCTATACAGCCAGGCTGAAGCGGGTAAAGATCCCCGGTGGCGACTCAGTAGTCACGGCATGGCGCAGGCCCGACAGTTAATCAGCCAGCTCGAACATGAAAGCCAGCAGCAAGATGCACTGTCATTTTGCCTTACCGAAAGCCTGTTTTTGCAATTGTGTATTTTGCTGCGCCGCCATCGTTATCAACCACACGATACTTCGGCCCCCAATGGCGGTGAAACGCTGGATTTGTTATTGGCAACGTTGGGAAACAGCTTCCATACCCCGTTCGATTTGCAGCAATTTTGCCAGAAAAACCAAGTGGCAGATCGCCATTTACGACAGCTTTTTCGCCAGCAAACGGGCATGAGTATCAGCCAATATTTGCGTCAGTTACGTATTTGTCAGGCCCAGGATTTACTGCGGCACAGTGAGATGTTGATTAGTGATATCGCCACGCGTTGTGGCTTTGAGGACAGTAACTACTTTTCAGTGGTGTTTCTTAAAGAGACGGGGATGACGCCACGGATGTGGCGCCAACGCTATATCACTCACTTTGATACCCTAAATAATTCAAGCTGCAGGTAGGCGGCAAGCGAACTTATCCCCTGCGGCTTGAAGTATGAAGGGTAATTAACTGGCCATGCCCAGACCGACTATATTGGCCGCAATAATAATCACCACACAGCCCACACTCAGCACACCAACAGGGCGAGTCCCCGCAGATTTCCACTCTTTCATAATCAGGCCAACCAGCCCGCCACACAGTACGTAGAAGCTCATATGCAACATCCAGCTCATATAGTCGTACTGGGCAGGGATTTTGGCGTGACCCCAGGCATAAAAGAAGAACTGCAAGTACCACATCAAACCGGCAAGTGCAGCGAATAATACGTTGCTGATAATTAATGGTTTTGCCAGCGAGAAGTCGGCTTTGATCGAGAGATCTTTCATTTTAGCCAGACGAATGAAGCAGAAGCCAAGGTTGATCAGCGCACCGCCACCCATGATCACCACATAACTTGGCAATGCCACATATAGCGGATCAACACCCAGTGCGGCTGCGGCTTCGTGCATCGGTTTTGCGGCGTCCATCGCAAAAGACATACCTGCTGAGAAGATGCCGCACATTACCGCCAGCATCAGCCCTTTTTTCAGGTTGAACTCTTCAGCTTTAATACCCATTTTACGTTCTTTAAGCTGGCCTGCGCGGGTAACAATTGCCACGCCTACCAGCGCAACCAGAACACCCAGCAGCGTCATACGCCCACCAGGTGTACCAATTAGCACATCAAATTTCCCGGCGATGATTGGCGTCATTAAGGTGCCAACAATCAGCGTGATACCAATCGCAATACCAATGCCCATAGACATGCCCAGGTAACGCATCGTCAGGCCATAGTTGATATTGCCAATGCCCCACATCGCACCGAACAAAAATACTGGCAGCAAGGTAGAAGCGTTAAACGAACCGTAGTAAGCCCAAAAATCAGGAAGCAAAATATAACTCACCAACCATGGCAAAATTATCCACGAAACAATACCGCCAACGGCCCACATTGTTTCCCATGACCAGCTTTGTACTTTCTTAAAAGGGGCATAAAAACAGGCGGCGCTAGCAGCACCGACCAAATGCCAAATTATCCCCATGGTTATTGCGTTACTCATTATCTATCCCTCTGTTTTAACTAAAAAACGCAGGGGTGACAGCTGGCTCCCCCATTACCTGTGAGTCTAAAGAGTGAGCAAAGAGGTAACCTTCCATATGCTGCCGCAACGGGGGTAAAACTGGCAAAATTCAGGGGGTGTGATTGACGAGTGTCACAGTTCTTTATTTCGCCTCCGCCCGATAAGCGAACGGAGGCAAACTAAAAATAATTAACAGATTTTTAAGGTTTGCACTCCGAGCAACCAGGCAAGCTTTTCCAAAACTTCACCTTGATGACCAAGGCCAATCGCACAATGGTGAGCAGGCCCACCAAGACTCCATTGCGTAGTAAATTCACGCGCTGAAAGTGGGAAGCGGTAACGACTGTTAGTGTTGCCAATATCGAGTACATCACCGGGAACGGCTTGCCCTTCGGCATACTGTAAACACACGCCGTTTTGTGCATTCTCAACAATTGAAAGGAAAGTTACCGGGCCAGGTTTTACCGTCATCTGAATGGAAACGCCTTTCCCAGGCTTGCCGTGGTAAACCGGCAGAGGAACAAGACGCACATCTCCTTCGGCCATTAGTGGATGTGCTGGACCATCATGCCCCCAAAGCACCACATCGTCGGTAAACTCTATGCCATAAGGTTCCGAAAACGAGCCACCCGCTCCCAGAAGTTGCTGGATCTTCATCGCCAGTACGTTTTTGATTTCATACTCACCGGCAACAGGAATGCCACGGCGAGTCAGCAAAGTATTACCGAGAATAATGGAGGTAATAATATTTTCGTAGGCGTTGCCGTTGCGCCCTTCATAGTAATAAGCCAGTGCACCGAGGTGATTGTTTTCAATAAGTTTATCCATGGCACAGGCGGTTTGTACCGCGCGTTCAAGTTCAGCTTTTTCGCAGGCGGGATCAATTTGCAGAGTAGCTTCCACTTCATGCCATTTTTTTGTACTGACACTTTGTGAAACCTGCTCGCGGTACTCGGCAAGCTCACACATTTCAAGGGGCTTGAAGCGCACGCCAAGTTTTGCGCTCAGGTTGGTCATGTTGCTGTAAACATCCACCATGCCATCGTAATAGTGACCCAGAACGCCCACCTGACAAGCAGACAATCCTTTTTGCACCTCCAGCGCCTGTAGCCATTGCGAGGTTTGTTCCCAGACGTAGTCATCACCTTGTAATGCGCCAACGATAAGTTGATAGCGAATACCGGCACGATTAAATACGTTCGCCAACTCGGGTGCACTGCACGCCTGGCAATGAGCAAGCCACTCACCGGTACGTTGGCCGCGATCGCTCATGCCACGGATTTTGGCATAGGGCAAACCTGGCTCTGGTTGAAGCGCCAGGATAATCACCGGCTTATTTATTTTTTGCACCAACGGCAGAACCGTTGAGCTCAGCGCGTAAGTGCTGATGTAAAGCACAATGGCATCAATGGGCTGTTGCTGAAGTTGTGTGGCAAATGTATCGGCTTTGTCGACACTGTCTATCAGACCACCGTTAATGACGCAGGCATTGAGCTGTGTAAGGCGCTGGTCAATTTGCTGCAGATAATCCGTAAGGCGTTGTTCCAGTCCAGAAAATTGAGGCCAGTAGGTATCAAGGCCGATACCAAAAAGGGCGACATTTAGCGACATGATAAGGCTCCAGCAGGAAAGAAATGCCGACTATCCTCTTAATTACGCAGCGTTACCTTCACCGTGATGCCAGTTTCTGTGGTGGGTGGCAAAAAACGATTTATCCACCTGACGGCGCTCACATTTTCGCCAACATGACGAAAAGTTATAACCATGCTAAAAGTACGGCATTGATAATCATTTTCAATATCATTTAATTAACTATAATGAACCAACTGATTACGCGGCGTTAACAGCCTGTTCGCCGTTCGATAATATCCCTGTGACCTATGAGCGACAGGAAGGCGGCAAGTGAACGAATCCCGATGAGCCAGGTAAACTTAGTGATTCGGATGAGTGAACGCAGCCAACGTAACTGCAGCTTGAAGGGTAACGGGTATAAATGGAGATGATGAATATGAGTTATACACTGCCATCCCTGCCTTACGCATACGACGCCCTGGAACCACATTTCGACAAACAAACGATGGAAATCCATCACAGCAAACACCACCAGGCGTACGTAAATAACGCGAATGCAGCGCTGGAGTCTCTGCCAGAGTTCGCAAGCCTGCCTGTTGAAGAGCTGATCGCTAAACTGGATCAACTGCCAGCAGACAAAAAAACCGTTCTGCGTAACAACGCAGGCGGCCACGCAAACCACAGCTTCTTCTGGAAAGGCCTGAAAACTGGCACCACCCTGCAAGGTGACCTGAAAGCTGCCATCGAGCGTGACTTCGGTAGCGTTGACAACTTCAAAGCAGAATTTGAGAAAGCAGCTGCAACTCGCTTTGGTTCAGGCTGGGCGTGGCTGGTTCTGAAAGGCGACAAACTGGCTGTGGTTTCTACCGCAAACCAGGACAGCCCACTGATGGGCGAAGCTGTTTCTGGCGTTTCCGGTTTCCCAATCGTGGGTCTGGATGTGTGGGAACACGCTTACTACCTGAAATTCCAAAACCGTCGCCCTGACTACATCAAAGCATTCTGGGATGTAGTGAACTGGGACGAAGCAGCAGCACGTTTTGCCGCTAAAAAATAAGTTGCATTGCAGCTGACGAGAGGCGAGCCTGATGGCTCGCTTTTTTTATGTCTGTTGCAGGGAGGTTCAGATGCACTATTCGCTAAACGTTTATATCGGCAAAATTCGTGAATATCAGGGTAGTCGGCCGAGTGCTATCGCCAAATGTCAGGTCGATGGTGAACTTAAACTCACCGAACTGGGCCTTGAAGGCGATCAGCAGGCTGAAAAAGTCATTCATGGCGGGCCGGATCGCGCGTTATGCCACTACCCGCGTGAACATTATCTTCACTGGGCGCGTGAATTCCCCGAACAAGCTGAGCTTTTTACCGCTCCTGCCTATGGTGAAAACTTATCAACCGAAGGGCTGACGGAAAAAAATGTCTATATCGGCGATATTTTTCGTTGGGGTGAAGCGCTGATTCAGGTCACGCAGCCGCGTTCACCGTGCTTCAAACTGAACTATCATTTTGGCATTAGCGATATGTCGTCTTTGATGCAGGAAACGGGTTATTGCGGCTGGCTTTATCGGGTTGTCATGGCGGGAAATGTATCGACGGAATCACCACTTGAGCTCGTTTCTCGCGTGAGTGATGTGACAGTTGCTGAAGCAATTGCGACAGCATGGCATATGCCATTTGATGATGAGCAGTATCACCGCTTACTTTCTGCGGCGGGGCTATCCGTAAGCTGGACACGAACCATGCAGAAACGGCGTCTACTAGGGAAGATCGAAGATAATTCCCGGAGATTGTTTGGGAAATAAACCCCAGAAACGAAAAAACCCGCCGAGGCGGGTTTTAAAATTCTTAGCTTTGCTAACGTTAACCTTACAGGTTAGTTACGTTACCAGCAGCTGGGCCTTTAGCACCACTTTCGATGGTGAAAGAGACTTTCTGGCCTTCGTCCAGAGACTTGTAGCCATCGATCTGGATAGCAGAGAAGTGTACGAACACGTCTTTTGAGCCATCGTCAGGAGTGATGAAGCCGAAGCCTTTGTCAGAGTTGAACCATTTTACGAGACCAGTCATTTTGTTAGACATAGATATTACCTTTTAAATTAAATTTGCCTTCCGGCGCAATTGGAATGTTTTACAGATTTTTTAAAGCGATAAAGGAAGGTAGATCACGTCGAAGGGTATCTATGATAACTCTTTGAGGACTGCGCTACTAAACTGCTTAAGGGTCTGTGCTTCAAACCGATGGACGTATTAACACATATTCAGCATGTGAATGGCAAGGTTTATTTTAGCCGTCCGCAGGGCTAGAGCTCAAGCCAGCCGCGGCCTGGCTGCAAATTCAGTAAATAACATTGTGACGATAGAGCGCCGATTCAAAGTCTTCCTTCATGCTTGCGTAGAGTAAAATATTGATTTGAGCATGGTTACTGTCGTCATAAAAACAGCGATTCAATGAAGGTTGCCGCAGCATTCACGCCGATGAATTGTGACTTAAAAAACTCAGTATCCTGGAGGCCTATCGCCGCAGTTTCGGTGAGCGTAATGGTGTGTTCCTTCACTTCGCACTGCTTGTTTATTTTCTGGATGCGCGTAAACGTTGCAGTGCAACCTCAGGTGAGACAGTTTTTCCCTCTGCAACTTCTTGTTTTGCCTTCATAACGAGTTTTAACAGTGCATTACTCTGGCGTTCACGTAAGCGTTCAGCCTCTTCTATCTGGCGCTCTGCTGCGGTCTGAACGAAGGGTTCTGCAACACCATTTTTCGTGGCGGAAATGCCACCTTCAAAAAGTTCGGGGTTGCTTAACCCTTCCCGGGCGGTCTTTTGGGACATTGTGTCAGGCATGAGAACTCCTCATAACAGGCAAGTAATGGTGAGTTTATGAACAGCGTCAGGCGATATCAAATTTATGACAAATTTGTACGCGCGTTAAGATAAGAGAGAGGACTGGGGAGGGAAAATCCCCCGCCTTTCGACGGGGAGAACAGCCATTACTGCATTGAAGCTTGAGCAGCAGAATACGCCTGCATAAACGCCTGATGCTGAGAGGCCAGCGGAGCAATCAGCGAGTTGTACTGGCTTGCCTGCTGTGAAGTTGGGAACTGAATGCCACCAGCAGTAAAGCCAACTTGAGTGCCCTGCTGCTGAATGAAGTTACCCACTTGCACCAGTTGCGCTGTGAAAGTTTGCGCCGCAGGGATCAGTGGAGCCATAGCGTCTGCCGGAGCAGTAACCACTTTCTGATAAACCTTGTCGTAAACAACTTTCAAATCGTCAGGCTGCTTTAAGGTGGAGCGAGCGCTGTCTGCCTGCATTTTGGCATTCTGCACCTGTTGGCCCAACACGTTCAGTGAACCGTTCGCCTGGCTCAGAGGTTCGCGCTGAGTCATATAATCTTGTGGTACACGAATGCTGTTTACGCTATCAGCGACTGGCTTCATGCCGTCATCCATTGCCTGGTTTACCTGTTGGGCAAAGCCATACAAAATTGCGTAATCAGAAACCAGTGGACCGAATTGCTTTTTCTGATCGGTTGTCAGCGTCGGCAGGCGTTCACCGCTGCGCATAACTGTGTTTTGTAAGAAATCGATAAACGCTTTACGTTGATCGCCTTCTTTATCAAAACAGCCACTCAGACTTACCACCATTAAAATTGCCGCAAGCGGCGCAAACCAGCGTGACCAGGACTTACCTGTCGCCATCTTTTCTACTCCTTCACCATTCAATGCAAATACGCAAATGCGCACCCAATAATGCTGCTAAGGATAGTCCAACCTGACTTTGCAAGATACCCTTTCACAACAATCTCTTTCAGGCATATTTGCGCTGAAATGGTGCATTTTCAAACGCCACTGTGCACCTTATTGGTACATTTCCCTTCAACTGCCCACTCCCCTAAACGTACGTTAATCCTCTGTAATAAATAGATAAATCATCTATTTTTCATACCTGGCATTCATCTTGCTGATATCTGGATGCAGGGGTGATACGGGCAACCAATGTCGCCATACAATTTGGTAATGGATCACTAGGGTTCCGGTCGAAAGATGCTGGTCCGAGAGTGATCGACCGCCCTCTGGCGGTTACACGGCGGGACAAAAGCCCGGGAGGATAAGCGACCATTGAGCGCCGCCCTCCTGCACCTTTTTCCGCAACCGTCAGAGGAACCACCATGCTTAAAGCTTGCCACCGTGGAATCTTGTTTGCCGCACTCGCGCTGTTTAGCGTCAGCTCCTTTGCCGCCAAACCCACCTTTAAACTCTGCTGGTCTATCTATGCAGGCTGGATGCCATGGGATTACGCCCAGCAAAGCGGCATCGTTAAAAAATGGGCCGATAAATACGGCATCGATATTAAGTTCGTGCAGGTTAACGACTATATCGAATCAGTGAATCAATACACCGCAGGAGGATTTGACGGTTGCACCATGACCAACATGGACGCACTGACCATTCCTGCCGCAGGCGGCGTAGATAGCACCGCGCTGATTATTGGCGACTACTCCAACGGTAACGACGGCATTCTCTCTAAATCCGCAAAATCTATTGCCGAATTAAAAGGCCAGCCCGTTAACCTGGTCGAGCTTTCGGTTTCCCACTATTTACTGGCCCGCGCCCTTGAAAAGTCCGGCCTGAGCGAACGTGATGTGAAAGTGGTGAATACCGCCGATGCGGATCTTGTGGCTGCGTTCACTACACCGGAGGTGAAATCCATCGTCACCTGGAACCCGCTGTTGGCCGAAGCGCAAAAACAACCTGATGCCAAATTACTTTTCTCTTCCGCACAAATCCCCGGCGAAATTCTCGATCTGTTGGTGGTCAACACTGAAACCCTGAAAGCGCACCCGGAATTAGGCAAAGCACTCACTGGCGCATGGTTTGAAACGCTGAAAGTGATGCAGGGGGAATCGGAAACCGCCAAAACCGCCCGCACGCAAATGGGCCAGGCCGCAGGCACAGATTTAGCGGGGTTCGATGCCCAGCTTGCTGCCACACATCTTTTCAGCGACCCGAAACTCGCACTCGATTTTACCGACAGCCCACAACTGAAAGCCACGATGCAGTTGGTTGCAGAGTTCTCCTTTAAACACGGCTTATTAGGTGACGCCGCGCCATCAGCCGACGTGGTAGGCGTTGCGACACCTGCCGGGAATTGGGGTGACACCAACAACACCAAACTGCGCTTCACTGATGAGTTCCTTCGCCTCGTCGTAAGCAACGCGCTCTAAACCGGAGGTGCCCAATGCGCAAAATTATTAACTACCAACCCCAGCCAATGACTCGTGTGCTGATGGGCGCCCTACCGCTGGTTGCGATGATCTTCTTCTATCTGGTGGCATCTGATGCACGTCTTGCGGCAAACAGTTACGACAAACTGCTGCCGGGATTTGATGCGATGTGGGCGGCCATCGACCGCATGGCATTCACGCCAAGCCCGCGTACCGGGGAATATCTGTTCTGGACAGACAGTGCCGCAAGCCTGCTTCGCCTGCTGGTCGGCGTGGGGCTTAGTGCTTTTCTGGCATTGGTTTTTGGCCTGTTTTGCGGGGCGCTGCCGGTTGTGCGTTCAGTGCTTTCACCGCTGATTACCTTAATTGCGCTAATCCCACCGCTGGCGATTTTACCGATACTTTTCATCACCTTTGGTCTGGGAGAGGTCTCAAAAGTGGTGCTGATTGTCATCGGCATTACACCGTTTATCGTGCGCGATTTGCAGCTCCAGGTGCAGGCGATTCCCCACGAACAAATGGTGAAAGCCCAGACGCTTGGCGGCCATAGTGCGCAAATCCTCTGGCGCGTGGTGTTGCCTCAGCTTTTGCCGCGTCTGATTGACGCCGTGCGTTTGTCGCTGTGTTCCGCCTGGTTGTTCCTGATTGCCGCCGAAGCGATTGCCGCCACCGAAGGACTGGGTTACCGCATCTTCCTGATGCGCCGTTATATGGCGATGGATGTGATTTTGCCGTACGTGGCGTGGATTACGTTACTGGCTTTCACCCTTGACCTGCTGCTGCGCGTGATCAACCGCCGCTGCTTCCCGTGGTACTACGCAAAATAAGGAGGCGCTATGGCGTTGCTCGAACTGAAAAATATCGAAAAGCACTATGGCGACCAGGTGGTGCTGGAACGGCTAAATGTCACCGTTGAAGAGGGCGAGTTTGTCTCGATAGTCGGGGCTTCAGGCTGCGGTAAAACCACTTTTCTGAAGATGCTGCTCGGTACTGAATCGGCCACCAAAGGGGAGTTTTTGCTGGATGGCAAACCTATCTCACAAGAACCGGATGCGCAGCGTGGTGTGGTTTTCCAACGCTACTCGGTGTTTCCGCACCTGACGGTGATTGGCAATGTGATGCTGGCAGAAGAGTTCAGCACCGCCCGCTGGCTGGGTCGCGTGTGGGGCAAAAAGCGCCGGGAAATTCGTGAACGCGCCCGCGCGATGCTCGACCAGGTCGGCTTATTGCCTGCGCAAAACAAATATCCGCACCAGCTTTCAGGTGGCATGCAGCAGCGCCTGGCGCTGGCTCAGGCACTGATGAAACAGCCGCGCATTCTGCTGCTTGATGAGCCTTTTGGCGCGCTTGACCCCGGCATCCGTAACGAAATGCACCTGCTGATTAGCGACTTGTGGGAGCGCCACCGCCTGACCATTTTCATGATTACACACGATCTGAAAGAAGGTTTTTCACTCGGTTCAAGGCTGTGGGTGTTCGACAAAGTGCGCCACGACCCGCAAGCACCAGACCGTTGGGGCGCAAGCATTACCTACGATATCCCGCTTGATAAAAAACCCGCCAGCCCGGTGGATGCCGAACCTGAACGTAAAGTCGCCTGAAATAAGGAGCCTACATGACCTATCAAACCACACTTCCCGCAGGCAGCCATTGGTCGCTGATTATGCGCAGGGGCACAGCTTTAACACTCACCGACATTAACGGCGGCGTGAACGCTGCCGCACTGTTTTACAACCCGGAAAACCTGCTGGAGCGTTATAACGCGCCGGACACCCTGAAATGCCAGCACACTTTCCGCTTAACCGCCGGACACTGCCTCTATTCCGATATGGGCCGCATTTTCTGTGGCATCGAACAAGACAGTTTTGGTTGGCATGAAACCGTCTGCGGCAGCAGCAACGCCGCACAAATCGCGGAGCAATTTGGCGCACTGGATTACCAACATGCGCGTAACGAGCGCCATCAAAACGGCTACGACAGCTTTCTGGTTGAACTGGCGAAATACGGCCTTGGCAAACGCGATATGGCCGCGAACGTTAACTTCTTTGCCAAAGTCACCGCAAGCGCTGAAGGCGATTTAAAACTTGAACAACAGGGCCTTGCGGGTACATCCGTCACGCTGCGTTTTGCGATGGATACCTTAGTGGTTCTGCACACCTGCCCACACCCGTTGAAGACTGCCGCTGCATACCCGCGCCAGGCGCTGGGTATTCAACTGGACTCCACCCGCCGGCCGCTGCCAGAAATCTGCCTGCAACGTGAAGAAAACTGCCGTGGCCTGCATAACAACGAACTCTACATTCTGACTGAAGGAGCCTGCGGATGCTGACTGAAAGCCCACGCCACACAGAAAACGCCTCGCTGCGAGCCACGGTAAACGCCGGAGATTATTGGGTTTATCGTCTGCAAGAAGGCCAGACGATGCGTATCACCGATCTGGAGGGCAACCAGGCGGCAGATACCTTGTTTTATAACGCTGACGACACCGCCGAACGCTACAGCGTGACGGATACGCTGCGCGGCCAGCGCAACGTTTTCCTCACCAGCGGCAGCGTGTTGCGCTCCAGTGAAGACCGCCCAATGCTGGAAATTGTAGCTGATACCTGTGGACGCCACGATACCCTCGGCGGGGCCTGCGCCACCGAGAGCAACACCGTGCGCTACTCGCTCGAAAAGCGCCATATGCACGCCTGCCGCGATAGCTGGCTACTTGCCGTAGCGCAGCACCCGGAATATGGCCTGACGCGCCGCGATATCACGCACAACATCAATTTCTTTATGAACGTGCCGGTCACTAAAGAAGGCGGGTTGCAGTTTGCCGATGGAATTTCAGCACCGGGGAAATATGTCGAGCTGGTGGCGAAAATGAACGTTCTGGTAATGATCTCCAACTGCCCGCAACTCAACAACCCTTGCAACGGTTACAACCCAACGCCGATTGAAGTCGCCGTCTGGTAACACTTTTAGCGCCGCGGGACGGCCCGCACTCCAGCGCCCGAATTGAAAGCAGGACGACCTGCGAGTCTGAGAAACGGCTATGTTTAAACGAGTCTTGATTGCCAACCGTGGCGCAATTGCGGTGCGTATCATCCGTACCCTGAAGCAAATGGGCATCACCGCGATTGCGGTCTATGCCGAAGCCGATAAACACTCCCAACACGTGCGCCAGGCTGATATCGCCTTCTCATTAGGCGACGGTAACGTGCGCGAAACTTATCTCAACCAGGACAAATTGTTTGCGATCCTCAGAGAAAGTGGCGCTGAAGCGGTGCATCCGGGCTACGGTTTCCTGAGTGAAAACGCAAGCTTCGTTGAGCGTTGCGATGCAGAAAATATCGTGTTCCTTGGCCCAACCGTTGAACAGATGGCAGCCTTTGGCCTCAAGCATCGCGCCCGTGAACTGGCTGAACAGAATCATGTTCCGCTGCTTTCTGGCAGCGGCCTGCTAACTTCGCTCGATGTTGCCTTAGCGGAAGCCGAGCGTATCGGCTACCCGGTGATGCTGAAAAGCACTGCGGGCGGCGGTGGGATTGGCATGCAGTGCTGTGATAACGCATCAGCATTGAAAGAGGCGTTTACCCGCGTAAAGCGCCTCGCAGGTAATAATTTCTCCGACGATGGGGTCTTTTTAGAGAAATTTATAGCCCACGCACGTCATATAGAAGTGCAGGTTTTTGGCGACGGTGCGGGCAACGTTATCGCACTTGGCGAACGCGATTGTTCAGCGCAGCGCCGCAACCAAAAAGTCATTGAAGAAACCCCTGCTCCGCGCCTGTCTGATGCAACCCGCAGCGCCTTGCACCGCACGGCAGTCGAGCTTTGCAAGGCGGTGAATTATCGCAGTGCCGGAACGGTTGAATACGTTTATGACGATATCAGCGAGCAGTTCTGGTTCCTGGAAGTGAACACCCGTTTGCAGGTTGAACATGGCGTGACCGAGATGGTTTACGGCGTGGATATCGTGAGCTGGATGGTGGCATTGGGTGCAAATGAACTGCCTGTGTTAGAAACCTTGCGCACTACGCCGCACGGCCATGCAATTCAGGTGCGCGTGTATGCCGAAGACCCGGCGAAAAACTTCCAACCGGTGGCCGGACTGTTAAGCGAAGTGATATTCCCACAGGTCATAGACGGCGCTGTGCTTCGTGTCGATCACTGGCTGGCGAGTGGCTGTGAAGTCTCGCCTTTTTACGACCCGATGCTGGCAAAAGTAATTGTTCACGCTGATTCGCGCGAGCAGGCGCTGTTATCGTTATCAAACGCCTTGCAGCAAACGTCGCTATATGGCATCGAAACCAACCTAAAATGGCTGCGATATTTACTGACTTTGCCAGAAGTACAAGAAGGACGCGTCATCACGGCCACGCTTGGCCAGGTGAACTGGCAACCTGCAACGCTGGATGTCATTACCGGCGGCACCATGACCACTATTCAGGATGCACCAGGCCGTAGCGGTTACTGGCACGTCGGTGTGCCGCCTTCCGGCCCGTTCGACAACCGCGCCTTTGCGGTAGGCAATAAGCTACTGGGCAACGTTGCGCAGGCCGCAGGGCTGGAAATTACATTGCGCGGCCCGACACTTCGCTTTAATCAGCCATGCGCTTTCGTGCTGACTGGTGCCGAAATTGCCGCAAAGCTCGATGACGAAAAGGTATCAACAGGCGTGGTTATCAATGCTAACGCAGGGCAAACCTTAACCCTGGGCGATATTACTGGCGCGGGTTGCCGGAGTTATTTGCTGCTGGCGGGTGGGCTGAACTGCCCGCAATATCTTGGCAGCCGCAGTACTTTTACGCTGGGCAAGTTTGGCGGGCATGCAGGGCGCGCTCTACGTGCTGGCGATGTGTTGCACCTGGCAGCAGCGCAGCATCGCCCAGCAGCAGTATTAACCGAGCAGGATTACCCGCAACTCAGTCATAGCTGGCAGATACGCGTGATCTACGGCCCACATGGCGCACCGGAGTTCTTCACCGAGCAGGATATTAAGGAATTTTTTGCAGCGCGTTGGCAGGTGCATTACAACTCCAGCCGCACCGGTATTCGCCTGATTGGCCCCAAACCGACCTGGGCGCGTAGCGACGGTGGCGAAGCGGGAATGCACCCATCGAATATCCACGACAACGCTTACGCCTTTGGCACGGTGGATTTTACCGGTGATATGCCAGTGATCTTAGGGCCGGACGGCCCGTCGCTTGGTGGCTTTGTTTGCCCGGCAACAGTGATTAGCGATGATTTGTGGAAACTCGGGCAGCTTAAAGCCGGGGACACGATTGAGTTTGTGGCGGTGAGTCTGGATGGTGTGGAAAACCAAATGACCTCTCCAATCCTCTATCACGATCACGCCAACAACGGCATGCCTTCCGTTACTATCCGCGCTGCTGGCGATCGCTTTTTACTGGTGGAATACGGCGAGCAGATGCTGGATATTGCCCTGCGTTTTCGCGTCCACGCGCTAATGCAGCACCTGGAAGCCTATCCGCAAGCAGGACGCCTTGAACTAACCCCCGGTATTCGCTCACTACAAATTCATTTCGATAACTATCTTTGCCCTCGCCAGCAGCTGCTAGATACGATAGTTGCAGCCGATAAAGATCTTGGCGATCTACAAAACGCCAAAGTCCCGTCGCGTACCGTCTGGCTCCCACTGAGCTGGGATGATTCCGCCTGTCGTGAAGCAATAACACGTTATACCCAATCGGTTCGTCCGGGCGCCCCATGGTGTCCGAGCAATATCGAATTTATCCGCCGTATCAATGGCCTAGATTCAGTTGATGAGGTCAAAAAAATTGTCTTTGATGCCCGTTACTTAGTGATGGGTCTGGGGGATGTTTATCTCGGCGCGCCAGTGGCAACACCGCTTGATCCTCGCCACCGCCTGGTCACCACCAAATACAATCCGGCGCGTACATGGACTGCGGAAAACTCCGTGGGCATTGGGGGGGCTTACATGTGCGTTTATGGCATGGAAGGGCCTGGCGGATACCAGTTTATCGGACGCACATTGCAAATGTGGAACCGCGATCGCCAAACAGATGTATTCACCAAACCGTGGCTACTGCGCTTCTTCGACCAGATTCGTTTCTATGAGGTGAGTGCTGAAGAGCTACTGGAAATACGTGAACATTTCCCGTGGGGCGACTACCCGCTGCGCATTGAAGAAGAGGAATTTTGCCTCGATGATTATCAGCAACTGCTTGAGCAAGAAGCAGAAACCATCGATACCTTCCAGCAGCAACGCCAACATGCTTTTGATGAGGAACTGGCTCGCTGGCGTGCTGAAGGGCAATTCACCTTTGACAGTGCGCTGGATGAAGCCCCTTCTAATGAAGAGTACATCCCTGATTCCTGTTGCGGCGTTGAAAGCCAGGTCGCCGGGAGTGTATGGCAATGGTTGGTTGAACCTGGCGAGCAGGTTAGCGCTGGGCAAACCATTGGTATTCTGGAGTCCATGAAGATGGAGATCCCCATTACTTCACCCGTGGATGGCGTTATCCGTACCTTCCAGCGCCAACAAGGGCATCAGGTCCACGCCGGGCAGTTGCTAATGGTGATTGAGACAGCGGCCTGATTTTCACTTTTTATAAGGTGGGTTGCGCTGACGACCCGCCAATTTTATATGTTGCTCAGTTGTTAACTCACTCACAAATCCGCACAGCAAAGATATTCATTTAACCTACTCATATTTAATGTGTTATTTCACAAGCACCAGTATTTCCATCCCTGACAGTACGATAATCGCACACAAACACCTGCCGAATGATTGCCCAATAGCCTCCTGAGTGGTTTGATTTAACGAACGATTAACGAATTATTGTTCGATAATCGAACACCTCAGCATCCTTCAGGACGTGCCTTATGACAAAGACAACAACGACAGATATTCAGGCATTTATAAATAACAACCGCTTTTCCAGATATCAGTGGATGATCCTCATTCTCTGTTTTATTACGGTGGCGTTGGACGGTTTTGATACCGCAATTATTGGATTTATCGCCTCAGACTTAGTACAGGAATGGGGCGTGCAGAAATCTGATCTTGGGCCGGTGATGAGTGCCGCTCTGGTCGGGCTGGCAGTCGGTGCTTTAACTGCCGGACCAATGGCTGACCGTATTGGTCGCAAAAAGGTGTTGGTGTTATCGATTCTGGTATTCGGTGGTTTTAGCCTGCTAACTGCCTTTGCGACCAGCCTGACATCCCTCGCTTTACTGCGTTTCCTCACCGGGCTTGGTCTGGGTGCGGCAATGCCTAACGCGGCAACGCTGATGTCAGAATATGCACCAGAGCGTAAACGCGCCCTGCTGGTGAACCTGATGTTTGTCGGCTTCCCGATTGGTTCTTCAATGGGCGGTTTTGTCTCCGCATGGATGATCCCACATTACGGCTGGCAGAGTGTACTGGTGCTGGGCGGCGTGATGCCCCTGATTCTTTCGGTTGTGCTGATGATTTGGCTGCCGGAATCAGCACGTTATCTGGTCGTGAAAAACAAACCGCAGAAAGATATCTCCGCCATTTTGAAGCGCATCGCACCGCTGCCATCTGGCGAAAACCTGCGTTTTGTACTGAACGAAGTCGGTGGCCATCTCAAAGACAAAACCGCGCTGGGCGTGATTTTCTCACCAAGATATCTGGTGGGAACCTTAATGCTCTGCCTGACCTATTTCATGGGTCTGCTGATTTTCTATCTCCTGACCAGTTGGTTGCCGCTGCTGATTCGGGAAACAGGTGCAACCCTTAGCCAGGCGTCAATTATCACCGCACTATTCCCGCTGGGCGGAGGCATTGGGGTTCTGATTATTGGCGCACTGATGGACAAGCTGAACCCAAACAAAGTGGTCGCAGTGGGTTATTTACTGACGGGTCTGTTCGTCTGCCTGGTAGGGTTCTCTACTTCAAGCCTGGTATTAATGGGCGTGATGGTGTTTATCGCAGGCACCATTATGAATGGCGCACAATCTTCAATGCCTGCGCTAGCCGCCGGGTTCTATCCAACACAAGGTCGTGCAACCGGTGTGGCCTGGATGTTGGGGCTTGGGCGTTTCGGCGGAATCCTTGGCGCGTTTAGTGGCGCATTCCTGATGCAGGCTGAATTGTCGTTCAAAACTATCTTCATGTTACTGGCGATTCCGGCAGTGCTTTCTGCCACCGCGCTGATGGTGAAATCCTGGGCTGGCCAGCGTACCCTGGCTGAAAACCGCGCCAATAACCACGAGCTGGATAAAGTTACGCAAAAAGCATGATGGAAAAATCGATAAGCACGGCGGGCCAGTCCCGCCGTTTTGCGTAAAATGCATAATCATTTACAAATTTATACTCAACCTCACTCATCACAGACTTTTCAATTCGTTATGCCGCTTAGTTTTTTTGCTGAAACGCATAAGCCTGATACCGCAAGAAAATAGTTAGCCTGAAAACCATCGGTACGCTTTTTTTCCAACTACTCTTAATAGGCTTCTTACCGTTCACGAGGTCAATGTGTGATTTATGAGGAGTTATCGATGGAATATAAAGATCCAATGTTTGAGCTACTGAGCAACCTTGAGCAGATTGTTTTTAAAGATAAACAGCAAACGATGGCGCTTAATGACAAGCCCAATGCATTTTCTGAATTTGAACAATTGAGAAAAAGTACCGGACTTAAGATTGATGATTTCGCCCGCGCAATGGGTGTGAGTGTTGCAATGGTACAGGAGTGGGAATCAAAACGACTCAGACCCTCCAATACCGAACTGAAGTTGATGCGCTTAATGCAGGCGAATCCAACAATCAGTAAGCAGTTGATGGAATAATTTTGTACTTTGTACCCTGATTGCCTTGTCCCAACATTGTTAACCAAAACCCCGCCAGAGCGGGGTTTGTCGTTTCTGAATGCTACGTAAATAGTATGAAACGAAGCGGCAATTTGGCGAAACCTGATCTACATCACTCCCGAAATCGCAATTCTAAACCATAACTTAGAGAGGGTTATTAACACGTAAAGCAAAAGGAGGTTGTATGTCTAAGAAAATCCTGGTTCCTATCGATATTTCCGAAACAGAACTGACACAGCAGGTTATCCCCCATGTAGAAGGGTATGCAAAGCAAGACGATGCCACGATCCACTTCCTGGCCGTCATCCCTGACTATACCTATTTTGCCGCTTACGGCCTGGGCTATACTTCGATTGCACCAGATGCCAAAGAGAGGGAGGCCGCCGCCATGGAATCGCTGAGCGAAATAGTGGCTAAATTTAACCTGCCTGAAGATCGGATTAAAAAGCACGTTCTGAGCGGTTCGCCGAAAGATCATATCCTCCAGTTAGCCGATGACATTGACGCCGATGTGATTATTCTGGCCTCCCACCGCCCTAGCATGTCTACCTATCTTCTTGGCTCAAACGCTGCCGCAGTGGTTCGCCATGCAAAATGCTCAGTGCTCGTGGTTCGCTGAGTCATAAAAAACCCCGCAAAGCGTTAACGCCGTTAGTTTAAGAGCGAGATGTGCGGGGCGACCACCGGGTTTGGCATCCCTTCAGGAACCCAATCCCGGTGTTTTTTCTAATTCATTGACATAAGTGAACCGTATTACCTAAAGCGCGGGGGTTAATATGTGGCGCGACTATTCCACTGGTCGGTATAGATGATATTCCCGTCGCAGTACTTCCAGGTGATCTTCTCGTAGTGCACCAGTACTGTTTCCAGGTGCGTGCCGGTAGATGCGCCGGGATACAGATCGGGCGTGATTGAAGTAATTTTCACATTCTCAAGAATGATATTGAAATATTCCCGTTCCATACCCGCTTCATTGATGTTGTACATTTTTATCGTGCCTGATTTGAGTATGTCGCCCTTGGTCAATGCCCGGTACAACAGCGGTGTTACCCTATCAAATTCCTTTTGAAACTGGATAGGTGCATGAATACGCGTACCCGTCAGTCGCCCTGTGTTGTGGTCGGTAGGGATGTTGACGTTATGAGTCAGCGATTTCATCTCAATAGCACCCAGGCGACCAACAACAAGTGAACCACCCACCATAGGCGATCCATTTTCGTCCGTTAACCAGAGATAAGCCGGGTTAGACATATAAATAAATTCCTTTTATTTGTTTTTGTATTTATTTTTAGACTTGGTTTTCTTTTTTCTTCCATATTCAGGAAATAACCAAAGTAAAATAATAAACGTGATGAAAGTAAGTGGTACGTAATATTCAGGAAATAAATGTGCCCATAAGACACCGAAACCAACTACTAGCGCTGGGAATAATACGGCATCAATAAAAACAATGATCTCAAATTTAAACACCGTAATTATCCCTTATGAAATCGGTCAACTCATCCATGTTCTCAAATGCCGTTTCCCTTACTTTTTTAATCATTCCGGCAAGCAGCGGTTCAACAAAGTAATAAAGCATCTCAAGCCTGGCCTGATAGAGAATCCAGTAATAATCCGGTTGAATCGCTTTTAGATGCCGTGCAGCAAGCGCGGATTTTTGCTCCATGCCAAAAAATTGCAGACCAAACACGGCTCTTGGCACCCCTGCCGATACCCGTTCAACAACGATTTTTGATAAGAAATCCGAGTGTGCCAGCGCTGCGGCTGCAGACTCCGCTAAGACGTACCGGGTGAGGCCGGTAACCCTGAACTGCGCCACCAGCCATGACACGTCCCTTATAAACTTGCGCGCCGATCCTTCCTCGTTGCCCTCCTTAATGTCGTCACTAAGCATTTTAAAATACAAATACAGCATATAGGCAATAACATCGCGGTACCTGAATATAGAAGCGATAGAATAAGCCGTTCGGATCTCTTCCGCTTTTAGCTCCTGACATATATCGTTGTATTTAGGAATAAAGCATGATGAATACCAGCTTACCCTCTCGATTCCTGAATATATATCAGATTCAACACCACGTGCGGATTGCATGACTCCACCGATCGCGTTTTGCGTGGTCATAGCTAAATGTCTGTCACTTGTATATTTCAGCCGCAAATAATCAGATGCAGTCATACAGAGTTATCTCCTGTTAGTCACTCTCGCAAGACTAACCCACAGAAAATATATGGACAATGTAGCGTGTTATTTTCAGATTTTTCACACAGCAAAAAGCCCCCGGCATAGATAACGCCGTTGACCTAATATTCGAGATAGAGAAAGTATTTCCAATATAAGGTGAAGCCCAATTCTGGGCTTCACCTGTTCTCCCGTTAAGCATTTCGTTATATCAAATGCTTAAACGAATGGCATTGCGCCTGGGCGAGTTTTAAACTGCTGACAACTCTCTTTAGTAGGTCGGATAAGCGCAGCGTCATCCGACATAACTGGGTGGATAAAGCAGTTGCTTATCCACCCTACTACTAAGTATTTACTGAAGCAGAGAGATATCTGCAACCTTCAAGAACAGTTCACGCAGTTTGGACAGCAGCGTCAGGCGGTTGATACGCAGATCTTTGTCTTCTGCATTCACCATCACTTTGTCGAAGAACGCATCAACCGGCTCGCGCAGGTTGGCTAATTCTTCCAGTGCTTCCTGGTAACGACCTTCAGCGAAGAATGGTTCCAGTTTGTCGCGCAGCACAACCAGGTTAGTCGCGAGGCGAATCTCTTCGGCTTCTTTCAAAACGGATGCGTGAACGTGGTCGTTCAGCGTCTCGTCTGACTTCGCCAGAATGTTGGAAACACGCTTATTCGCAGCTGCTAGTGCAGATGAAGATTCAAGCGTACGGAAGTGGGACACCGCTTTCATACGTGCATCGAAATCTGCTGGTTTGGTTGGACGACGAGCCAACACGGCCTGGATGGTATCCACGCTGTGGCCTTCTTCCTGATACCAGGCGCGGAAACGGCCCAGCATAAAGTCGATGACTTCGTCGACAACCTTCTGGTTAGTCAGCTTATCGCCGTAAAGGCGCACGGCCTCTTCGGTCAGAGTTTGCAGATCCAGAGGCAGGTTTTTCTCAACGATAATACGCAGAACACCGAGCGCTGCACGGCGCAGAGCAAACGGGTCTTTGTCGCCTTTCGGGTGCTGACCAATGCCGAAGATGCCCGCGAGGGTATCCATTTTATCGGCGATAGCCACGGCGCAAGCCACCAGGTTAGACGGCAGTTCATCACCCGCAAAGCGCGGCTGGTACTGCTCGTTAAGCGCAACAGCTACATCCTCTGCTTCGCCGTCGTGACGCGCATAGTGCATGCCCATCACGCCCTGAGTGTCGGTGAACTCGAACACCATGTTGGTCATCAGGTCGCATTTAGACAGCAAACCGGCGCGAGTTGCGTGGTTTACATCAGCGCCAATTTGACCCGCGATCCAGCCAGAAAGCGCTTCAATACGGTTAGTTTTGTCGCGCAGCGTACCGAGCTGTTGTTGGAACAGCACGGTTTCCAGACGCGGCAAATTGTCTTCGAGACGCTTTTTACGGTCGCTGTTGAAGAAGAACTCGGCATCTGCCAGGCGTGGACGCACAACTTTCTCGTTACCAGAGATAATCTGAATCGGGTCTTTCGATTCGATGTTGGCAACAAAGATAAAGTTCGGCAGCAATTTACCGTCGTTTGCGTAAACCGGGAAGTACTTCTGGTCACCTTTCATGGTGTGAACCAGCGCTTCCGCAGGAACGGCAAGGAATTTCTCTTCGAATTTCGCGGTCAAAACAACCGGCCATTCCACCAGAGAAGTTACTTCTTCCAGCAGGCTTTCGCTCAAATCAGCGTTACCGCCAATTTTGCGCGCCGCTTCTTCAGCGCCTGCTTTGATAACCGCTTTACGCTGCTCGTAGTCGGCAATAACTTTGCCACGTTCAAGCAGGATTTCTGGGTACTGATCGGCATTGTCGATGGTGAATTCCGGCTCGCCCATAAAACGGTGACCACGAATAACACGATCGGAGGCAATGCCCAGGATTGTTGCAGGAATAACTTCGTCGCCCAACAACAGGGTCACAGTGTGAACCGGACGCACGAATTGGGTGTTGTTATCGCCCCAACGCATCAGTTTTGGAATCGGCAATTTGGTCAGCGCGGTGGCAATCATTGCAGGCAGAAGGGCTTGCGCGCTTTCGCCTTTAACGTGCGCACGGTACAGCAACCATTCGCCTTTGTCGGTCGCCAGACGTTCAGCTTGATCAACGGTGATGCCACAACCACGAGCCCAGCCTTCAGCTGCTTTGCTTGGTTTGCCTTCTGCATCAAATGCCGCAGAGATAGCCGGGCCACGTTTTTCAACTTCACGGTCAGGCTGAGATTCCGCCAGATTAGAAATTTTCAGTGCCAGACGGCGTGGCGCTGCAAACCATTTTACTTCGCCGTGAGCGAGGTTCGCCGCATCCAGTTCCGCAGTAACGTTTGCAGCAAAGGATTCCGCCAGGCTGCGCAGGGCTTTTGGTGGCAGCTCTTCAGTGCCAATCTCCACCAGGAAAGTTTTTTCAGACATGGCAGCCTCTTATTTGTTCTTATTGCACATCGGGAAGCCAAGCGCTTCACGAGAAGCGTAATAGGCTTCGGCCACGGCTTTCGTCAGAGTACGAATACGCAGAATGTAGCGCTGGCGCTCGGTAACCGAGATGGCCTTACGGGCATCAAGCAGGTTAAAGCTGTGCGCAGCTTTCAGAATGCGTTCGTAAGCAGGCAACGGCAGTGGGTTTTCCAGCGCCAGCAGGTGCTGCGCTTCTTTCTCATACTGCTCGAAGCAGGAGAACAGGAAGTCCACATCGGCGTGTTCGAAGTTGTAAGTTGATTGCTCAACTTCGTTCTGGTGGAACACGTCGCCATAAGTGGTTTTACCCAGCGGGCCGTCGCTCCAGACCAGATCGTAAACGCTGTCTACGCCCTGGATGTACATAGCCAGGCGCTCTAAACCGTAGGTGATTTCACCGGTAACCGGTTTGCACTCCAGGCCACCAACTTGCTGGAAGTAAGTGAACTGAGTGACTTCCATCCCGTTGAGCCACACTTCCCAGCCCAGACCCCAGGCACCCAGCGTTGGGTTTTCCCAGTTGTCTTCTACGAAGCGAATGTCATGAATAGTTGGGTCCATACCCAGCTCTTTAAGCGACCCAAGGTACAGCTCCTGAATGTTGTCAGGAGAAGGCTTGATCACCACCTGGAACTGATAGTAGTGCTGTAAGCGGTTCGGGTTTTCACCGTAACGGCCATCGGTAGGACGGCGAGATGGCTGCACATATGCAGTCGCCATCGGCTCTGGCCCTAAAGCCCGTAGGCAGGTCATTGGGTGAGAGGTGCCGGCGCCGACTTCCATGTCCAAAGGTTGAACAATGGTGCAGCCCTGGCGCGCCCAGTAGTCCTGTAAAGTCAGGATCAGGCCTTGAAAGGTCTTGGTATCAAACTTTTGCATGTTGATTTCGCACGCGTTCGAGAGGGTTAAAAAGGGAAGCGGCCAGTATACCTGTTGAGTGCAAGATATACAGCCTCAATCCACGTGCGTTTGCCTTGTGTTGCGGCTTTATGTCGTCGAAAGGTGTAAGAATTGACCACTTTCGTCGAATGAGCAGGTAAACCCTTCCCGGCGAACAGTGCTGCCTTGAATCTCATAACTACCCTGGTACTGCTTAAAATCGACAACGCTAATCTGTTGCTCGCGGGTGTTATAACGATATGCAGCTTCCTGCCGACAAGTTTCAATCATCACATCACCCTCAACAACAGGCTGTTGTGCGACTTGCGCATATTGCGGTTGTTGCTCTGGTGTAGTGCAAGCGCTCAATAACAGAACGCAAAAAACGAGAGCCCAGCGGCTATTTTTTATTTTTGGCATCATCATTCATTATCTGTAAGTTAAAATCTTTTCTGTTATTCAATAATTAACAGGTATTGAGCATTCTGCAAACCCGCATGACGCCTTACAAGGGTGCTTACGCAAACTCAGATTAATACCCGCTTAAAACACCAGAGGAACCAATGCAGCAAAAAATTAACTGGATTGATAATTTACGCGGGATTGCGTGCCTGATGGTGGTCATGATCCACACCACCACCTGGTACATCACCAACGCAAATATTGTCACGCCATTTAGTTGGGATTTGTCGAACGTACTCAATTCGGCTTCTCGCGTCAGCGTTCCACTGTTTTTCATGATTTCAGGTTATCTGTTTTTTGGTGAGCGCAGCGCGCAGCAGCGCCACTTTTTGCGCATCGTCACATGTCTGTTGTTTTATAGCGTGATTGCGCTCATTTACATCAAGTTGTTCACCCCCATCAACGCTGGGCTTTCCCTACGTTACATCCTGCAAAAACCGGTGTTCTACCACCTGTGGTTCTTCTTTGCGATCATGGTGATATACTTGCTTTCACCGTTGATTCAGGTGAAAAAGGTTAATGCGA
This sequence comes from Buttiauxella noackiae ATCC 51607, assembly GCF_001654865.1. Lineage (GTDB taxonomy): Bacteria > Pseudomonadota > Gammaproteobacteria > Enterobacterales > Enterobacteriaceae > Buttiauxella > Buttiauxella noackiae. Next base: position 144,608 of record NZ_LXEO01000049.1, read on the forward strand.
TGGTGATTCTCGGGCTGATGGTTTTGCTCGGCGTCATCGCCAATCCAAATACCGTGCCGCAGACGCTTGGTGGTGTGAAATGGCTGCCGATTAATTTATATATTCGCGGCGACACGTTTTATTACATGCTGTATGGCTTACTAGGCCGAGCAATTGGCATGCTGGAAACGGATAAGCGCTGGATTAGCGGGCTGGCTGCGGGCTTGTTTGCGTTGTGTATCTTTTCGATTTCCACTGGCACGCGCCACCAATTAGAAGTGAACGGTAATTTTGCCGATACTTTTTATGTCTATTGCGGGCCGCTGGTATTTATCGCCGCGATCAGTTTATTGGTGGTGGTAAAAAATTGCCTTAATAACAGGCCGTTGCCAGGTTTAGCTTTAATTTCGCAGCATTCGCTAGGGATTTACGGCTTCCATGCGTTAATTATTCACTTCTTGCGTACTCACGGTTACCAGTTAACCAGCTCGCCAGTTCTCGATATTTTGTGGATTTTCGGCGCAACCCTCGCCGGCAGTTTGCTGCTTTCCATGGGATTACAGCGGTTGGATACGCGAAAATGGGTGAGCTAAGCGTTCCTGGCACGGGCGCGATGCAACTGGCGGGGAGAAGAAAAGCCCGCCGCGATAGCCGCCTGCTCCATCCGTTGCCCCTGCAATAAGCGCTGTTCAGCGACTGCCAGGCGTAATTGCTCCAGATAATCCCGTACTGAAATCCCCAAATGCTGTTGAAAAAGCCGTGATAAATGGCGCGAACTAACGTGAACTTTGTTGGCAATTTCCTGCACATCCCACGCCGATTCCGGTGCGGCTGACAACAAATCCTGTGCACGATGCACTGCCGGATGAATGTGGTTGCGATAGCGCAGCCAAGGCGATAACTGCGGGTCGTCGCCCGAACGGCGAAACCACACCACCATTTCACGCGCCACATCCAGTGCTGCTTTCGGGCCGCAATAGCGGTTAATCAGATGCAACGAGAGATCAATCCCGGAGGTAATTCCGGCACTGGTCCAGATGCTTCGGTCTTCGACAAAAATACGATTTTCTTTCACCTGCGCCCCAGGTGCTGCCGCTCGTAATCTCGCCAGCACATCGTGATGCGTGGTGCATTGCACACCATTCATCAGCCCCGCTTTCGCCGCCAGCAGCGAGCCGGAACAGACGCACATTAAATTGAGTTGCTGGCTATGAATTTGCGGTTGCAGGCGTGTCAGCCAACGGCGCACCGCTTCGGCTTGTGGCGTATCAAAATAGCGATTTGAATCGCAAACACCCGGCAAGACCAGCAAACTGCCTGTAGGGAAACTTTCCGGCAGCGGTTCGATACCGGAAAAATTGAGCCCAATTGAGGTAGTCACTTGTGGGTCCGGGCCGATGAAATGCAGATGAAAAGCGTCGCCTGCAAGCTTCAGCGTTTCCGCAGGGCCGCTCAGGTCAAGAGACAAAACACCAGGCAACACAACGAACCAGACCCCAATACTCACGATAAAGACTCCAGGCACTCTGCAACGGTTTGGATTTGCGCAAAACGCCCTGCCAGCACTGTTTCTGTGCGATGGCGTAGAGTTTGCGTATCCAGCGTAACCCCTTTCCAGCGCATCGGGAAGGTGAGCATCGCTTCGCTAACAAATGAAACGCGATAACCCAAATCGGACGCCACCCGCGTGGTGGTTTCGCAACATTGTTCGGTACGAATCCCGCAGATAATCAGGTGGTTAATGTCGCGTTGACGCAGCCAAAGATCGAGCCCGGTATCGGTAAATGCGTTGTGCACGTGTTTCTGGAACGCCACATCAGCATGATGTTGCAAGAAAGGCATTGCTTTTACATAGCCGGAAGCCAGCGAGAACGGGCCCTCATCGTCAACATGGAAGATATCCACCACCGGTATTTTCAAATCCTGGCAACCAGAGATCAGCTGTGAAATGGCTTGTTGAAATGCCGGAAAGTCATCTTCTTGCCAGTATTCACGATGGAAAAAAGATTGCTGCGTGTCGATATTAAGCAGAGCAGAACGGGACATTTTCGGACTCCTTATCACTGGGTGTAAACCCATTGTGACAAGGGTTAGCTTAGTTGCTAATACCAAAAACGGACATAGTGAGGGTGAATTGGGACAATCTTTTGTTTATCCATGCACACCGCCAGATTCAGCTGCAAAATGTGTTACTCTCCAGCCTGAAACCTCCTGGAGAAAACCATGATCAGTAAGGCCGCACGCCCAACGATAAGCGATGTCGCGAAAGCGGCAAAGACCGGAAAAACCAGTGTTTCCCGCTATCTTAACGGTGAGCAAAACGTGCTGTCCGATGACCTGCGTTTGCGTATCGAAACCGCCATCGCTGAACTCGATTACCGTCCAAGTCAGATGGCTCGCGGCCTTAAACGTGGGCGCACACGCTTAATTGGCCTGATCATCGCCGATATCACTAACCCCTACTCTGTCGATGTTCTAAGTGGCATAGAAGCTGCGTGCCGTGAAAAAGGCTTTACGCCGCTAGTCTGTAACACCAATAACGAAGTCGATCAGGAGTTACATTACCTGGATTTGCTGCATAGCTATCAGGTGGAAGGCATCGTGGTTAATGCGGTAGGTATGCGCGAAGAAGGGTTAAATCGCCTGCAACAATCAGCCCTACCTATGGTGCTGATTGACCGAAAAATCCCGGATTTTGCCTGTGACGTGGTTGGGCTGGATAATACTCAGGCTGCAACCACTGCAACCGAACACCTTGTCGAACAAGGATTTGAAGCCATTCTGTTCCTCAGCGAACCTCTCGGCACGGTGAACACCCGCCGCGAGCGCCTCAATGCTTTCCACTCCACCCTCAAACGCTTTCCTGGCATTGTCGCCGAAAATGCAGAAGTGCCTTTGCACGAAGCCGATTTGATGGATAACACACTGCGCCAGTTCCATTCCGGCCATCGGGGAATGCGTAAAGCTGTGATTTCGGCAAACGGTGCACTCACACTTCAGGTGGCCCGCTCCCTGCGACGTATCGGCCTGCACTGGGGTTCCGACATTGGCCTACTAGGGTTTGATGAACTCGAATGGGCGGAGCTTGCTGGTGTTGGTATCACGACACTTAAACAGCCAACCTGGCAGATAGGTTACGCTGCTCTCGAACAAGTCGTAAAGCGCATTGAAGACGGTAGTGACACCGTTTATGAACAGGTCTTTTCTGGCGAATTAATCGTTCGCGGTTCCACCACCCGTTAATCAATGTTCGTGATAGCGATCATAAATTAGACACTGCTGGCTTTTCTTTGGAACCGGTTCCATCTAGCGTAATAGTTATATTAGTTAGATGAGATTGGCCGGAGAATTTAATGCCGAGAAAAATTATTGTCGTCACTGCCGCTTACGGGCATGACCGTATCGCAGCGCTGGGGGGCCAACACGCACTGCTGCCGATTATCGCCAATGCCGGCGCTGACGGCGTGGAAATCCGCCGCGAATTATTTAGCCGCACTCAGCTTGATGCTCTGTCAGAACTGGCGCAGCAAATCGCTGAACATAATCTGCTGGCCTGTTACTCCGCCCCTGAACCGCTGTTTGTTGAAGACGGCAAACTGAATCCGCTCATACCTTCTTTGCTGCTTGAATCCCACCAACTAAACGCAAGCTGGCTGAAACTTTCGCTCGGCCATTTTCGCGGCAGCCAGCAGTTCCCGGTTTTACAGCAGTGGCTGGCGCAAAGCGACGTGGCTTTGGTGGTGGAAAATGACCAGACCAGCAGCGGCAAACTCGCTCCAATGCAACGCTTTCAGGCCGCCTGCAAGGTGCTAAACCTTCCAGTGACGCTCACTTTTGATATGGCGAACTGGCTATGGGTCGATGAATCTCCAGAGGCCGCCGCACGCGTGCTGGCACCTTCAGTCAGTTATATCCACGTCAAAGCTGCCGTGCCACACCATTACCACTATCGGGCCATTGCGCTTGATGATGCCGAACCGCGCTGGCTCGAATTACTCAAAAACCTGCCAGCCGATGCGCCGCGTGGAATCGAATTTCCGCTTGAAGGCCGTGACCTGACGGCTGTCACCCGCCATTACGTCAACTTATTACGCGAGGAGTAAGCGATGTCGACACAACTTGATGTCATTACCATCGGTGAAGCGATGGCCATGTTTGTCTCCAGCCAAAGCGGCGATTTAGCAGCCGCAGAGCAATTTGTTAAACGTGTCGCAGGGGCGGAGTTGAACGTTGCAACTGGTCTTGTGCGTCTTGGCCTGAAAGTGGGTTGGGTTAGCCGCGTGGGCAATGACTCTTTTGGCCGCTACGTTCTGCAACAACTGGCGAAAGAGAATATCGACAGCCGGGGTGTGACGACTGACGAGTGTTTTGCTACAGGCTTTCAGCTTAAATCTAAAGCAGAAAATGGAACCGATCCCATTGTGGAGTATTTCCGTAAAGGCTCGGCAGCCAGTCACCTGTCGGTTGCGGATTTCAACGAAGAGTACTTTTGTTCGGCACGCCATCTGCATTTGAGCGGCGTGGCGGCAGCGCTTTCTGCCAGCTCATTAGAACTGCTCATTCACGCATCCAAAGTGATGAAAGAAAAAGGCAAAACAATTTCGTTCGACCCGAATCTGCGCCCGGTATTGTGGAAAAGCGAAGCGGAAATGGTGAAGCAGTTGAATAAACTCGCTTTCCAGGCCGATTGGGTTCTGCCAGGCCTGAGCGAAGGTGCAATCCTGACTGGGCACAAAACTCCGGAAGCCATTGCGGATTTCTATCTCGACCGCGGCGTGAAAACGGTAGTACTGAAAACCGGTGCTGACGGAGCGTGGTTTAAAACTGCTACTGGCGAGAAAGGCGCAGTAAATGCGGTGAAGGTCGAGAATGTTGTCGACACCGTTGGTGCTGGCGACGGCTTTGCCGTAGGAGTGATAAGCGCCCTGCTCGAAGGAAAATCCTTACCACAAGCTGTTAGCCGCGGTAACAAAATCGGCTCACTGGCGATACAAGTCATCGGCGATAGCGAAGGGTTACCCACCCGAGCAGCGCTTGGCGAATGAACTAAGATTGCATCTGCTGTGCCCTACACTCGGCATGATGCGTCTCTCCTCAACATAGAGGCTAGCCTATGAAAACCAATACAATTGCGCCAAAACGTTGGTGGTACATCATGCCAATCGTGTTTATCACCTACAGCCTGGCGTACCTTGATCGTGCCAACTTTAGTTTTGCGTCCGCCGCAGGCATTAACGAAGACCTCGGTATCACTAAAGGGATTTCGTCACTGCTGGGAGCACTATTCTTCCTCGGCTATTTCTTCTTCCAGATCCCCGGAGCGATGTACGCCGAACGCCGCAGCGTGCGCAAACTGATCTTTGTCTGCCTGATTCTGTGGGGTGCCTGCGCCTCATTGACCGGGATGGTCAGCAACATTCCTGCGCTGGCGGCGATTCGTTTTATCCTCGGCGTAGTTGAAGCCGCCGTGATGCCAGCGATGCTGATTTACATCAGCAACTGGTTTACTAAATCTGAACGTTCGCGGGCCAATACATTCTTAATCCTGGGTAATCCGGTGACGGTACTTTGGATGTCTGTCGTTTCCGGCTACCTGATTCAGGCATTCGGCTGGCGCGAAATGTTTATCTTTGAAGGTATTCCGGCGGTCATCTGGGCATTCGCCTGGTGGGTGCTGGTAAAAGATAAACCGACCCAGGTTGGCTGGTTATCTGATGCTGAAAAAGCGGCGTTGCAGGCACAACTTGAGAAGGAACAAGAAGGAATTAAAGCGGTACGTAATTACAGCGAAGCCTTCCGTTCACGTAATGTTGTGCTGCTTTGCATGCAATATTTCTGCTGGAGCATTGGTGTATATGGCTTTGTGCTGTGGTTACCATCGATCATCCGTAACGCAGGTGCCGCAGGCATGGGAATGGTTGAAGTCGGTTGGCTATCTTCAGTGCCATATCTTGCGGCAACAATTGCCATGATTGTGGTTTCCTGGGCTTCCGACAAAATGCAGAACCGTAAGCTGTTTGTCTGGCCACTGCTGCTGATTGGCGCACTGGCATTCCTTGGCTCATGGCTGGTTGGCGCTGATCACTTCTGGGTTTCCTACACCTTGCTGGTAATTGCAGGTGCCGCAATGTATGCACCGTATGGCCCATTCTTCGCGATTATCCCGGAAATGCTGCCAAGAAACGTCGCCGGTGGCGCGATGGCATTAATTAATAGCATGGGTGCGCTCGGCTCATTTGTTGGCTCCTGGTTTGTTGGCTACCTCAACGGCGCAACGGGCAGCCCGTCTGCTTCCTACATTTTTATGGGGGTAGCATTGCTTGCTTCTGTGTGGCTAACTCTGATAGTGAAACCGGCGAGAAACCAACAAATTCCGGTGGCAGCACACCACGCCTAATCTCAAGCCTGGCGGTCGTTACACCGCCAGGTCTGTATTTAACTGTTTAACGGAGAACGCCATGAAGCCGTCCGTCATCCTCTACAAAAAGCTACCTGACGACCTGCTGACCCGCCTTGAAAATCACTTTACCGTCACTCAACTGGACGACTTAAGCCCTGATACGCTCAAGCAAAATGCGCAGGTTTTTGCCAATACGGAAGGGATTCTTGGCTCTAGCGAGAAAGTCGATAAAGCGTTTCTGGAACACACTCCAAAGCTGCGTGCCGCCTCAACGGTTTCTGTTGGCTATGACAATTTTGATGTGGACGCGCTGACTTCACGCGGTATCGCGCTGATGCATACACCAACTGTGCTGACTGAAACCGTTGCAGATACCATGATGACATTAGTGCTGGCTACAGCTCGACGAGCGGTGGAAGTGGCAGAGCGTGTGAAAATTGGTGAGTGGCAAGGCAGTATCGGGCCGGACTGGTTTGGCATCGACGTGCACCACAAAACGCTGGGTATTCTGGGTATGGGCCGCATTGGTCTTGCTCTGGCACAACGTGCTCACTTCGGTTTTAACATGCCGATTCTGTATAACGCTCGCCGACACCATCAGGAAGCAGAAGAGCGCTTCAACGCTCGCTATTGCGACCTTGATACGCTGCTGGCCGAATCTGACTTCGTCTGTATTTCTCTGCCATTGACCGATGAAACGTATCATCTGATTGGTGCTGAGCAGTTGGCAAAAATGAAGCCTTCCGCAATTTTGATCAACGCAGGACGTGGCCCGGTGATTGACGAAAAGGCGCTGATTCAGGCATTGATAGACGGCAAAATTCACGCGGCCGGTCTGGATGTATTTGAGCAAGAACCGCTACCAATTGACTCGCCGCTGCTTAGCCTGCCGAACGTTGTCGCCCTGCCACATATCGGTTCCGCAACACACGAAACTCGCTATAACATGGCGGCTTGCGCTGTAGATAATTTGATTGCTGCGCTCAGTGGTAAAGTGAAAGAGAACTGCGTGAACCCGCAGGTATTGAAGTAGAAACTAAAAAGCCAGTGGGAAAACTGCTGGCTTATCGTCTTTTTAACAACAGCTCCGGCATTCGACTCTGATGAATGATACCGATAACGACAATCCCTGCTTCGGCTTTTTGGTAATAGAGCATATGACTCATATAGGGAAAGCTCCATACACCCGGAAATAAGTCGTCAGATTCATCCATTCCCATCCCCGGCATTTTTGCCAAATGCTGTAGCGTAACTCGCATGCCAACCAGATATTCACGGGTAATAAGATCCCCAAATTGCTTCAATGAAAATCCCTTTAGCTCGCGCAAATCCTCTCGCGCATCTTCCGTCAGCTTATATCCAGCCATTAGAGATCCTTCAGTAACTCATCAAACGCGTCGTCACCATCACAGATATTGCCTGTTTTAATCTGAGCAACGGAACGTGCAAGCTTATCGCGCAGGTTCTGTAACTTGAGCTCTTCGATAGCGTTGTAATCGGCAATGGACATCACGACAACAGAAGGTTTGCCATTTTTGGTGATGCTCACTGGTTCACGCTGCGCTTTAGCAATCATTTCCCCAAACTGAGTTTTTGCCTGGTTGGCTGTAAAACTGATCATGCCTCACCCTCATTTCGATTAAATAGGTATAAATCGTTCGATTTATACCTATTTTAAACTACGTAGTGAACAGGAGCGAGTTTTGTTACTTGGTGTCGGCCAGTTCATACACAAGAGCCAGAGAATAGATATTGTGAGAATTGAATCCAATAGTGAGGGAATAAGTTATGAACAAGCTTCGCAAAAGAGGAATTTAAACAAAATAAAAGGGATGAACCTTAACGGATCATCCCTTCTCAAAATCTAGTGTTAACTTAGAAATCAGTCTTTGAAAAACCGGTCATTTCTTCAAGATCCATTTCGCGGCCTAACGCCGTCATTGGATGCACGATAACCAGGCCACGTACCGCTTTCTTCAGCTTGCCCATGTCAGCCTGCTCTTTCTTGGTGATGGGACGTTTGTACGGCAGTGCCATCAGTTTTTGTGCTTCTTTGCTCAGCTTCTGGTTGCGCACCGCTTGCAGGCGCACGATTTCGATTTCCAGCTTCGCTTTCTCTTTTTCCATCTCAGCATACTTTTCAGCGTCATTGATCAGATGCAGTTCTGGCATCTCGTGACGGATAGCATCGAGACGATCGCTAAGACGTTTGATTTCTGCTTTTTCGATTTCTTTCATTTTTAATTGACCGTGAATAACTTTCATTGCTGGCAAGGATACACCATTCGGCGTAAGAGGGCGAAAAGGGACTTTATTTGTGATTACTTCTGGAAGGCTTTTTTTAAGCTGATCCGTGAGATCAGCTCAGTTAAAGAGAGCACCATCGTGGAACGAACTATTTGTTGGTAGCGCTGTTTTTGCATGGCAAACAGCTCAGGATCGCTGCCATCTACAAACTTTGGTGTCGGCGGTAGAGCAGAAACACAGTGCAGTTCACCGAATGGGCCAAGCATCTCATCATCGGTAAAATTATATTCATTACCGTCGTGATTTAACTCTTCACGCAGGGCCATCAGCAATTCGCAATCTTCGTACTCCGCGCGATTGAGCACGCCAAGCCCGTAGATAAGTTTAAGACGCACGGAGAGATCCCCTAGTGGCCCGTCACCATCTAACAAGGGTTCAACCGCATATTTCACCGCATAGTCGTCTTTACGGAAGACCTGAAGCACCAGGATATTAACCGCTTCGGTGAGAAGTTCGACCGCGGCAATCAGCAGGCTGCGTACGGTTTTGCCGGCATTGAGACGCTCAAGCACACGGTTTTCAAAGGCCTGGGTTTCTTCCATCTTTGCCTGCATCACTAAAATTTTCTATTGGGTGCAGCATCCACTGCACCCGCTCTCTTCTCTTTAAGCTTTGGCGTCAAACGCCTTCACCGCCTGAGCTACCACGTCGCTATTGGCATCAAGGCCAGAAATTTCTGCGAGAGTGGCCTGTGGGCCTTTTTCTGCCAGCAGTTTTTCCAGCTCCTGAGCTTGCGGATCTTCTGCACTGCGGTAATGCATCGCTGCGGCAATACCTTCCACCAGGTTCTGATGTGGCAAACCGTATTCAATGGTGCCAAGCAATGGCTTAATCAGACGGTCACCCGCACTTAATTTACGCAGCGGCTGGCGGCCTACGCGCTCCACATCATCTTTCAGGTACGGGTTCTCGAAACGACCAAGGATTTTCTGGATGTAGGCTGCGTGCTTGTCTGCATCAAAACCATAACGCTTGATCAGCACCGCACCACTTTCGTCCATTGCCCCTTTCACTACAGCGCGGACTTTTTCATCCAGAATGGCGTCGCGAATGGTCTGATGACCGGCCAGTTGGCCAAGGTATGCGGTTATAGCATGCCCGGTATTCAGCGTGAAGAGTTTGCGCTCAACAAACGCCATCAGATTATCAGTAAGTTCCATACCAGGAATGTTCGGGAGATCACCTTTGAACTGGGTTTTATCAACAATCCATTCGCTGAATGTTTCAACCGTGACTTCAAGCGGATCGTTAGTGGCAGATTCTGACGGTGGAACAATACGGTCAACAGCGGAATCAACAAAGCCAACGTGCTGCTCAACCCACGCTTGATCATCTTCTGAAAGCGCCTTCATCACATGAGCTTTAAGCTGGCTGGTGCCACGCACCATATTCTCGCAAGCGATGATGTTCAGCGGTTTCTCATTACCGTTGGTACGACGCAGAACCAGACCTTTCGCTACGGCTGGTGCAATGCGTTCAAGTACTACCGGGCCGACTGCTGTGGTCACCAGGTCTACATCGGCAATCAGGGTAATCACTTCATCGCCGATACTGCTAACGGCATTAACATTGGAAACGGTATCGATTTGCTTTTGCTCGCCAACAACGTGAACCTGGTAGCTATGGCGCGCATTCAGTGCGTCCAGCACAGTCTGGTTCACATCGGCAAAGGTCAGTTGAATACCGGCATCTGCCAGCAATTTTCCGATAAAGCCACGTCCGATATTACCTGCACCAAAATGTAATGCTTTCATGTCGTTCACCTTCTTAAATTTGAATTACCCGAGAGGGTTCGGGTGAGGAGGTTTGTGGTTTTGACCACCCTCACCAGAACCCTCTCCCATTCGGGAGAGGGAAATGGAGACTTACTTCTTACCTGCCAGCAGGTCGAGAACTTCCTGAACACTGGTGGTGTTCGCCAGGCGATCAATCACTGAATCATCATCCAGCGCGTTGGTCAGGCTGGTGATAACCTGGATGTGTTCGTTATTGCGAGCGGCAATACCGATAACCAGGCGGGCAATATCATCAGTTTCTTCACCGAAGTGAACACCGTGTGGATACTGGCAGAATACAACACCGGTTTTCAGTACACGGTCTTTCGCTTCAACTGTACCGTGTGGAACTGCGATACCTTCACCCAGATAAGTTGGGGTCAGTTTTTCACGTTCAAACATCGCATCAACATATTCAGGCTGGACGTAACCACCGTTCACCAGTTGCTCACCCGCAAAGCGAATGGCTTCTTCTTTAGTAGTGGCAGCCAGGCCAAGGAACACGTTGCCAGCACCCAGACGGAACAGCCCTTCTTCGCTTGGTACGAAGCTATCTTCCAGGCTGCTCATGACCTTCACTTCTTTCTCGCTCAGGTTATGAGAGGCCACCAGACGCTCGGTCAGGTTGGAGTACAGGCTGCTGTCGAGGAAGTTGGTCAGAGAAATATGCTGTGCCTGTGGAACCTGGCGCATCGCACGTTCGGTCAGGTCACGGTGCGTAATCACCAGGTCAACATCATCCGGCAAGCTATTGATTGCACAGTTAGTCACGGAGATATTTTTCAGGCCTGCATCGCTGACTTTCTTACGCAGCACACCAGCACCCATAGCACTTGAACCCATGCCTGCATCACACGCTACGATGATTTTACGTACGTGGCTCAGGTCGTTAGACAGGCCAGCACCTACCGCCAGTGGCGCAGTTGCACCTTTGGATTCTGCTTTCATCTCTGCCATACGGCGAGCCGCTGCTTCGATATCATCTTCTTCTTTAACTTTGCTGGTTTTCAGCAAGATTGCTGATACCACGAAGGAGACTGCGGTTGCTGCAACGATTGCTGCGATGTTCGCGAAGTACGCACCTTTTGGTGTCATCGCCAGAACTGCCAGGATGGAACCCGGAGATGCCGGAGAAACCAGGCCGCCGTTCAGGATAGTCAGAGTGAACACGCCAGTCATACCGCCGAGGATAACGGCCAGAATCAGACGTGGGTTCATCAGCACATATGGGAAGTAAATTTCGTGGATACCGCCCAGGAAGTGGATGATTGCCGCGCCGCCCGCAGACTGCTTAGCATTGCCGCGACCAAAGAACATGTACGCCATCAGCACGCCCATACCAGGACCTGGGTTTGCTTCAATCAGGAAGAAGATTGATTTGCCCAGTTCGTGGGACTGTTGAATACCCAGCGGTGAGAAGATACCGTGGTTGATTGCGTTATTCAGGAACAGGATCTTCGCAGGTTCTACGAAGATAGAAGCCAGTGGCAGCATGTCATGAACAACCATGAAGTTAACGCCCGCCGCCAGTACTTTGGACAGGACTTCAACCGCAGGGCCAATACCCATGAACGCCAGAATCGCCAGAATCATACCGATGATGCCAGCGGAGAAGTTGTTCACCAGCATTTCAAAGCCGGATTTGATTTTACCGTCTACCCACGCGTCGAAATGTTTAATCGCCCAGCCACCCAGAGGACCAGCAATCATCGCGCCGAGGAACATCGGCATATCCGCACCGACGATAACACCCATAGTCGTGATTGCACCAACCACACCACCACGGTCGCCACCGATTAAGCGACCACCGGTATAACCGATGAGCAAGGGCAGCAGATAGGTAATCATTGGGCCTACCAGTTTCGCCAGTGTTTCACTTGGCAACCAACCGGTCGGGATAAATAAGGCGGTGATAATACCCCAGGCGATAAACGCGCCGATGTTTGGCATTACCATGTTACTCAGGAAACGACCAAAGCTTTGCACTCTGATCTTGATATCGGATGACATACGCACACCCCTTATTGTGTTTACGCGCTGAAAAGCAGCCCGAGGTTTATTGTTAATGTGGTGGCAAGCAACGCTGCCAGATGCTCTAAGTGAGGCGAATTTGGCACTGAATCGTGAAACTGTCCAGCTAGCGGAAATTTATGTGATGAAGATCACCAATTGATGGGGGCAGCTAACTACGATCAGGAGATCTACGTCACATAATCAGTGTGTAAAAAAAACACAGCAGCTATTTTTTGCGCATAGTTGACGCCTAAACGTGATGGAAATCACATTTCATAGTTGTGACTTTGTTATTTATATGTGATTAGCATCACAAGAAATTTTAAGTGATTTTTATGGAGTGTGATCCGGGGCAACCCGGCGATGCCGGTTCATTAGATTTTGTCAGAAAATTACAGCGCAGCGGCAAGTTCGGACTCTCACCATTTCAGATGCACTACCTTTTACTGCATCCTGATCCATACTTAGTTTTTGTCGATTAAAAATGGACGATGTAATGAAACTTATCGGTAATTACACCAGCCCGTATGTGCGCAAAATCTCAGTGATAATGCTGGAAAAAGGCATAACTTTTGAATTTGTAAACGACAACCCCTGGACTTCAGAAAGCAGCACCCCGCAATACAACCCGCTTGGTAAAGTCCCGGCGCTGGTCACCGGCGATGGGCAATACTGGTTCGATTCACCGGTGATTGCCGAATATCTTGAGTTGTTGGATATCGCCCCTGCCCTCATTCCACGCGAGCCCTTAGCCGCACTGCAGATGCGCCAGATAGAAGCGCTGGCCGATGGCATTATGGACGCGGCTCTGGTTTCAGTACGCGAACGTCAGCGCCCGCCGGAGCAGCAATCTGAAACGGAACTGCTGCGCCAACGTGAAAAAATCAGCCGCAGCCTGACAATGCTTGAACAGTACGTCGCAGATAAAAAACTGGATGCGGAAAACCTAAGCGTCGCGACCATTGCAGTGGCATGTGCTGTGGGCTACCTCAATTTCCGTCGCGTTTCACCAGGCTGGTGTGTCGACCGCCCGCATTTAGTCAAACTGGTTGAGAAACTTTTCGAACGTGAAAGTTTTGCACGTACTGAACCGCCAACAGCATGATCTCCCGCCATGACAGGGGGGCAACTCCCCCTGTAAACTATCGCAATATTTCACCATTCTGCGGCTTGCTATGACTACCCATCGCACCTTGTACAGCCAACTCCCAGCAATCGATAAACTGTTACGTGACGCCTCATTCAGCACTTTGCTGCACCATTTCGGCCACACTCAGGTGGTGAACACCTTACGCGAGATGCTGGAGGTGGCACGGGAACACATTCGTACTCAGGAAATCCTGCCACCCTGGAACAGCGATTGGGCAGCACATGCAAAGCAACAGCTTGAATCAGGCCAGCGCAGCGCCCTGGTGCCAGTATTTAACCTGACCGGCACGGTACTTCATACCAACCTGGGTCGCGCATTGCAGGCAGAAGCCGCAATTGAGGCCGTGACTCAGGCAATGCGCTACCCCGTAACACTGGAATATGACTTACATGGTGCAGAGCGCGGGCACCGTGACAGAGCATTGGCGGGCTTGCTTTGCGAACTGACCGGTGCGGAAGACGCCTGTATCGTCAATAACAATGCAGCAGCCGTATTGCTGATGTTGGCGGCATGTGCCAGTGGTGAAGAGGTGGTGGTTTCACGTGGCGAACTGGTCGAAATTGGTGGTGCATTCCGTATTCCTGATGTGATGCGCCAGGCGGGTTGCCAACTTGTTGAAGTTGGCACGACTAACCGCACGCATTTGAAAGATTACCGTCAGGCAGCGAATGAAAATACCGCGCTATTGATGAAAGTCCACACCAGCAATTACCAGGTTGCGGGCTTTACTAAAGCGGTCGATGAAGCAGAACTCGTGGCACTGGGTAATGAGCTAAATATTCCCGTGGTGACTGATTTAGGTAGCGGTTCGCTGGTCGATCTGACTCAGTGGGGATTGCCGGAAGAGCCAATGCCTCAACAGTTGATTGCCGCAGGCGTAAGCCTGGTGAGCTTCTCCGGTGATAAACTGCTTGGCGGCCCGCAAGCGGGTATTATTGTCGGCAAAAAAGAGTTAATAGCCCGTATTCAAAGCCACCCACTCAAACGCGCATTACGTGCGGATAAAATGACACTGGCAGCACTAGAGGCGACGTTACGCCTTTATCAACACCCCGAAACATTGGTCGAACGATTGCCGACGCTGCGCCAGCTAACCCGTAATGCCAGTGAAATCACAGAGCTTGCACAGCGTCTGCTGCCGGCCCTTGAAGGTAAATATGGCGAGCAATTTACCGTTTGCGTAGAACCATGTTTATCGCAAATTGGCAGCGGCTCACTGCCAGTGGATCGTTTGCCAAGTGCCGCGCTAACGTTCACCCCAAAAGATGGGCGCGGCGCAACACTTGCCGTGCTCACACAAGCCCTGCGCGAACGACCAAAACCGATTATTGGCCGCATCAACGATGGCCGCTTATGGCTGGATTTACGAGGCCTTGAAGATGAAGCTGGTTTCATGGAGAACCTGAACCCATGATTATTGCTACCGCCGGGCATGTTGACCACGGCAAAACTACCCTGTTGCAAGCCTTAACTGGCGTGAATGCCGACCGTCTGCCCGAAGAGAAAAAGCGCGGCATGACTATCGACCTGGGCTATGCGTACTGGCCACAACCCGATGGCCGCATTCCCGGTTTTATTGATGTGCCAGGGCATGAAAAATTTCTCGCCAATATGCTGGCAGGCGTGGGAGGTATCGACCACGCGCTGTTAGTTGTCGCCTGCGATGATGGTGTTATGGCGCAAACTCGCGAACATCTGGCCATTTTGCAATTAACCGGCAAACCGTCGCTAACCGTGGCCTTGACCAAAGCCGATCGGGTAAGTGATGCCCGAATCGATGAGGTACGCGAAGCGGTGCTGGAAACCCTCAGTGAATTTGGCTGGCAAGAGGCGGCTTTGTTTATCACGGCAGCCACCAACGGCACAGGAATTGACGAGCTACGCACACATCTGCTCGCTTTGCCGGAACGTTCACATCCGCGCCAGCACCGTTTTCGCCTCGCTATTGACCGCGCTTTTACCGTCAAAGGGGCAGGTCTGGTAGTGACCGGAACCGCGTTAAGTGGCGAAGTAAAAATTGGTGACACTCTGTGGTTAACCGGCGCTGATAAACCGATGCGTGTACGCGGTTTGCATGCCCAAAATAGTAAAACCGACACGGCTTTTGCCGGGCAACGTATAGCAATCAACATTAGCGGCGATGCGGAAAAACTGGATATCAAACGTGGCGACTGGCTGCTGGCGGAACAACCCCTTCAGCCAGTTGCGCGCGTAATCGTTCAACTCCAGAGCCACGCGCAGCTGCAACAATGGCAGCCGTTACATATCCACCATGCAGCAAGTCACATCACCGGGCGTATTTCTCTGCTAGAAGATGACCTCGCGGAACTGGTTCTGGATACGCCATTATGGCTTGCAGACAATGACCATCTGGTTCTGCGTGATATATCCGCTCGCGTTACACTCGCGGGAGCGCGAGCCATTCTTCTGCACGCGCCGCGTCGTGGAAAACGCCAGCCAGCATTCCTTGCGTGGTTACAACAGCTTAAACATGCAGAAAATGACCAGCAGGCGCTCGATATTCATCTACAACGAAGCGCCGTAACCCTGACCGATTTCGCCTGGGGGCGGCAGTTGACCTCTCAGGGTTTGCAAGCGTTGCTAAACAGAACCGATTTTCTTCGCGCGGGCAATAGCCTGCTTAGCGAGGATATGGCCGCACGCTGGAAGCAAAAACTACTCGATACCCTGGAGCGTTATCATCAACAGCATGATGACCAGCCCGGCCCTGGCCGTGAGCGTCTGCGTCGCATGGCTTTACCAAGTGAAGATGAGCCACTGGTTTTGGCATTGATTGAAAAAATGCGCCACGAAGGGTTGCTCGCAAGCCGACAAGGCTGGCTGCATCTGCCCGATCACAAACCGGGATTTTCCGCAGAGCAGTTGGTAGTCTGGGAGAAAATTGACGCACTATTTGGTGATGACCCCTGGTGGGTCCGCGATCTGGCTCGGGAAACACAGCAAGAGGAACAAACAGTACGCCAGCTACTGCGTTTTGCCGCGCAACTTGGTCTGGTAACAGCGATCTTAAAAGATCGTTATTACCGTAACGATCGGATTCAAACCTTTGCTAATTTGATCCGCGAATTGGATCAAACGCAGGGAGCCACCAGCGCTGCTGACTTCCGCGACTCCTTGGGCGTGGGACGTAAACTCGCAGTACAGATTCTCGAGTATTTTGACCGTATCGGTTTTACCCGTCGTCGTGGCAATGACCACTTACTGCGTGATAAAGCATTGTTTATGTCCGAGAAATAGCGCAATAAACACATCTCACCCGGCCTAATGCCAGAGTGAGATGTGTCTTTTTCAGCTCATATCAGAACAACCCTAACGGCTTATCGGAATAACTCACCAACAGGCACTTGGTTTGCTGATAATGATCCAGCATCATTTTATGGGTTTCACGCCCGATACCGGATTGTTTATAGCCCCCAAACGCCGCATGCGCCGGGTAAGCGTGATAACAGTTAGTCCATACGCGCCCCGCCTGAATGCCACGGCCCATTTTGTAAGCCAGATTACCGTTACGACTCCAGACACCAGCGCCGAGGCCGTATTCGGTATCGTTCGCAAGCTCCAGTGCTTCTTCCACGGTTTTGAAGGTGGTCACGGCGAGCACGGGCCCGAAGATTTCTTCCTGGAAAACGCGCATATTATTTTTACCGAACAGAATGGTTGGCTCCAGGTAATAACCAGCTTTCAGATCCCCCTCCAGCGCTTTGCGGCGCCCGCCAGTCAGGACATCAGCCCCTTCTTTTTTACCGATATCGATGTAGTTCAAAATGGTTTCCATCTGCCCTTGTGACACTTGCGCTCCCATTTGGGTACGTGAGTCCAGAGGGTTGCCACTGCGGATAGATTCCACACGGCGAATCGCACGCTCCATAAAGCGTTCATAGATAGACTCTTGCACCAGTGCACGGCTTGGGCAGGTACAAACTTCCCCCTGGTTGAAGGCAAACAGAGCAAAACCTTCCAGTGCCTTGTCGAAAAATGCGTCCTCTTCGTCCATCACATCAGCAAAGAAGATATTTGGGGATTTACCACCCAATTCCAGCGTGACCGGGATAATATTCTGGGTCGCATACTGCATTATCTGCTGGCCCACCTCAGTGGAACCGGTAAACGCTACTTTGGCGATACGTTTGGAGGTTGCCAGATATTCACCGATTTCACCGCCAGCACCGTTCACTACGTTGATGACACCCGGCGGGAGTAAATCTCCCACCAACTCCATCAGCAGCAAAACTGACAATGGCGTTAAACGTGCTGGTTTCAGCACAATACAGTTACCCGCAGCCAGCGCCGGAGCCATTTTCCAACTCGCCATCAGCAGCGGGAAGTTCCACGGAATAATTTGTGCTACTACACCGAGCGGCTCATGGAAGTGATACGCCACAGTATCGCCATCAACTTCGCTGATACCGCCTTCTTGAGCGCGAATACAGGAAGCAAAATAGCGGAAATGGTCGATAGCCAGAGGCACGTCAGCACCGCTGGTTTCACGGATTGGTTTGCCGTTATCCCAGGTCTCAGCCGCCGCCAGCAGCTCAATATTTTGCTCCATACGATCGGCTATTTTCAGCAAAATATTGGCACGTTCCTGAACTGACATACCGCCCCAACCAGCTTTCGCTTCATGCGCTGCATCTAACGCTAAATCAATATCGCCTTTGCTGGAGCTGGCTATCTCGCACAGAGGTTGCCCGGTAACTGGGGTAAGGTTTTCGTAGTATTTTCCCTCGACAGGAGCTACCCACTGGCCGCCAATGAAGTTGTCGTAACGAGGTTTAAGCTTGAGCGGGAAACCATACTCGCCCGGGATAATTCGGGTATCGGGAGGATTATTTGTCATGTGAATCTCCTTGTCGGTTAGCACTCTCAAGCGTAGTCGCCAGCGGTGAATTCTTCGCCAATGTTTGAACGCTTTACGACACAGGTCACGGATTGGTTTTTCGCTGATTAAGAGTAATCAGCCTGCAGCTTATTGGTTTTGATACATACTTAAAGTTTACCTTTTCCCGTTTCGCTACAAGGATTGCTCATGCGCCTGTTTATAAGTTTCGATGTGGGCGGCACCCACGTTAAGCATGGTTTGTTCACTGAAGAGGGGGAGGTGCTGATCGCTGAAGAGTATGACACTCACTATGACCGCCAGCAGTTTCTGGATGCCTGGCAAAGTGTGGTGGCGGGCTATCGGCAGCATAATGAAATTGCCGGGATAGCCATCAGTTTCCCAGGTTATATCAACCCCCATACCGGCAATGTCCCCAAAGCCGGTGCGCTTGAGTTTCTTGATGGCTGCAATTTGCTGGAGATTTTTGGGGAACTGACTGACCTGCCAATTACCGTTGAAAATGATGCAAATTGTGCAGCCCTCGGCGAGATGTGGTTGGGGGCGGGCAATGAGTATGATTCGCTGGTCTGTGTAACGATTGGTACTGGCATTGGCGGTGGCATTATCGTAAACCGCGAATTGATGCGCGGTTCGCACTTTCGGGCCGGTGAATTTGGCGTCTTGCCGGTAGGACGATATGGCGAGGATATGCATCAGTTGGCGTCAGCCAAAGGGCTGATGGATGCATGCCGTCGTGAGATGAATATCCCGGCAGATGAGAAAATTCGCGGCCAGGATATATTTGCCCGAGCTGAAACAGATTTGCATATTCAGGGTGTTATCGACAACTGGGTGAAATACCTGGCGCGTGGGATTTATAGCGTTGTGTCGCTATTTGATCCTCAAGCGATTTTGCTGGGCGGCGGCGTCAGTACTCAGCCGATGCTGTACCCGATGCTTGAACGTCACCTGGAAGGGTTTAAGTTCTGGGATGTGCTTCAAGTGCCGATTCGCCCCTGCAAGCTGGGGAATAAAGCTGGCATGCTTGGCGCAGTCTGGCTGGCAAAACAGAAATAAAAAAAGCCCGACGAATGTGTCGGGCAACGGACGATTAATGAAATATTTCTTATAAACCTCTCATATATCGTGCCACATCGGAAAAATGCGCTTACATGCTTCCAGGGCGTGGCACGAAATAATCAAGGTAACTTCTTTCTGCACTTTCGGGATGAATTCACATTCTCAGGGGTGAATATTTACTGCTCGCCTGCAATCTCAACCACAACACGGCGGTCTGGAGCCAGGCAATCAATCAGTTGTGACTTAGGCATATCGTCTGCACAGGTGTTGCCGGTCACTGAATCATTTTCACCACGGCCTTCGGCACGTACATTCTGAGCAGGCAAACCTTGCGCTATCAGCGCATCAACAACCGCTTGTGCACGCTGAGCAGAAAGCTGCTGATTGTATTGCTCTGAGCCCAGGCGATCGCTGTAACCAACAACTGTTGTTGAGCTGTTTTTCGCCGCTTGCATATCCGGGCTGTTGTACAGCTGCTGTATTGCTGCGTGGCCTTCTGAAGTCAGCTCTGCAGAGTTAAAGCCGAACAACACATCTGATTTCAGGTTAAATTTTTTCACTTCTGGTGCTGTAACAACTGCCGCCGCCGGAACTACCGCCACTGGCGCGTCATCATGCTGACCAAAACGGTACACAACACCTGCGGATAACGAACTTACATCACTGCTAATACCAATCTGATTAGAGTTACCCACATTGCTTACCCACTGGTACTCCAGACGGCCAGCCCAGTTTTTGGTAAAGGCATATTCAGTACCGACTGCAGCTAATGGGCGCACGCCGGTTTCAAAATTGTTATCGCCCGCATTGTTGGTTTCTGCGCGGTAACCCATCGCACCAGCACGGCCATAAATATCCCAGTTATCCGTTAAACCGTAGCTTGCTTTCAGAGAAAGCTGCAGGCCCTGGCTTTTCATTTTTGCGCCAGCGACACCATTGTTGCCGCTAATACCCATGTTGCCGAGGTAGTCGTACCCACCTTCAACAGCCAACCATGGAAGCACCTGGTAACCTGCAAACACACCGCCGCTGGTGTTGTCTTTATCGAAATCGAAATCGGTGGCATTGCTTGCGTTATCGCTGAAGCCTTTGTTGCCGCTCACATCAAAATAATGCGACCAGCCCATTTTTGCGCCGCCATACCATGTGTTCGCGTCTGCCGCAGCAAATACGTTAGAAACAGCGCAAGCATTCAGCACGATTAAAGCCACAAGAGTCTTTTTCATATATTCCCTAACATATCCCATATCTGAGCAAACGACTCAGAATTAAACTGCCATAAGTTTGTCGAACGGAATAATAGGAAAGCAGCTCATTAAATTGAACTTATAATTAGTTTATTTTTAAACTAAAAATATTTACACATCACCAGCGCACAATAGAATAAATTAATTAACAAAAAAATAAAAATAATATATAGTTATTAAACAACAACCAAATTTATAATTAAACAAATTATCTCTGGACAACCTTTCTTTTAATATTTATTATTTGCTATTATCACACCAACAATTACACATTAAAAACCTTTAAAATACCTCTTCGTAAATGTTCTGTGCCGATATCAATATCAATCAAGATTCGATGTGATTAAGGGTGAAATTGAAACCGTGCTGGCTAAACGCGAGCCTGAAACAGGTACAAGATCGCCGGGATCTCTTTATCATAGAGATCCCGACTTAATCCGCTTACTCGCCATTCACCCAAATTCGCATTTCCCCTTCCCCACGGTTCGCCCAACTAAACCATGGAATAAAGGTGAGCTTTTTCGGCTCGGCTTTCACCGGTGATTTATCATAGTGATACAGTACCTGCTGGTCAGCTTGCTCACTTGCCATCCGTAACCCATCAGCCTGAATCAGCACCTTATGCGCGAAAATACCTTTCCCTTCAAGCAGGCTAAATGTGCTCTCCTTTGGCAGCCATAGGTTATGCAACTCTGCGCCGTTATCCGCTTCTTCCAGGCAATACACCAGTGGGCCGCGCTGCACCGCAACTTTCCCGGCGACATGGCGCAGTAATGGATTGCCATAAACGCGACGAACCGGCATCGGTAATGTCAGGCTGATGCGATCACCTTCCTGCCACTCGCGGTTAAGATGCAGATAGCCTTTGCGTACGTCACCAATGCAAGTTTCGCCATTGAGCAACACTTGCGGGTTTTCGCACCAGTCCGGCAGACGCAGCGCCACGGTATGTTGCATCGCCTGCGGTGATATCACGATGATATCGACCTGCTCATTCCAGGGGTAGTTACCACTGATTTTTAGGTGCAGTTCTTGCTCACCCACCGATACAGCCATTTCGTTACCGACATACAGATGCACATAGAGCGCGTCCGGTTGCGGCGTGTAAATGTAATGGCCGAGCGAAGTCAGCACGCGCGCTATATTTGGCGGGCAGCAGGCGCAGCCAAACCAGCGCTGGCGAACCGGTTTTACATGGTCGTATATGTGATTGAAGGCGAGTGTTTTCGGATGGACTTCCAACGGATTCACGTAGAAGAAGTGCTTGCCATCAAGCGCCATTCCGCCAAGCACTGTGTTGTATAGCGCACGCTCCATCACATCGGCAAAACGACTATCGGCCTCCATTTGCAACATACGGCGGGCATACATCATCAAACCGATAGAGGCACAGCTTTCAGCATAGACCGTGTCGTTTGGCAAATCGTAATCCGAGCTAAACGCCTCCCCGCTGCTTTGCGAACCAATACCGCCTGTGATGTACATCTGGCGTTGGACCATGTTGTCCCACAAGCGCAGGCAGGTCTGACGTTTTTCTTCGTCTTTATGTAAGCGCGCAAGATGTGCAACACCCGCCATCAGGTAGACAAAACGTACAGCATGGCCAATTGCAGTTTGCTGGAGCGCTAGCGGTTCATGCGCCTGGCTATATGCTTTGTCTTTTACCATCCATGCTGGGCCATGAATGTTCCAGTGCGAGGTACGTCCACGTTTTGCATATTCGATATCGTAGAAATGCGGCTGTGTTCCACGTTCCTCAACAAAATAATTCACCAGGTCTAAGTAGCGCTGGTTGTCTGTAACTTCATACAAACGCATCATTGCCAGCTCTATTTCCGGGTGGCCGGGATAACCGTGGAGCTGGTTTTCGCCTGGACCAAACACGCTGTCGATATGATCAGCCAGACGACAAACCACATCCAGTAGACGGCGTTTTCCTGTTGCCTGGAAGAACGCAACGCCCGCTTCAATCATGTGCCCCGCGCAGTAAAGCTCATGACACTCGGCAAGATTAGTCCAACGCTCCGCTGGTGCTTTTACGGTGAAATAGGTATTCAGATAACCATCTTCACACTGCGCCGCCTCGACCAGTTCGATAACCTCGTCAGCAGTTTTTTCAAGCTCGGTATCCGGCTTCTGGCACAGTGACCATGCCACCGCCTCCAGCCATTTCGCCACATCGCTATCCTGGAAAACCATGCCGTAGAACTCGCCGTCTTTACGGCCTGCTGCTATCTCAAAGTTTTCGATAGCATGACTTGGGTCAGCCTCTGTAATGCGATCGTTTAAGGCATCCCATTGATATGGAATAACCACATCACGCACCAGGCGTTGATACTGTCCCAAAAATGCATCGGTTACTTTAAGTTTGTGCAGGTCAACTTCCTGTAATACTTCTGGCTGATTCATAAAAACTCCTCAGGCGGTCTGGACATGGCGCTGACGTAAGTCAGTGGAAATTCTCGCCATCATTGGATTATTTAAACGGCAACGGCGAATCGCCAGTGCCAATAATAAGTGGAATGCTGCTGGTAGCAGGGTTTCCAGCGCAGTAATGCCTTGTAGCGAAGCATGTGTCTGGTGTTCGAGTCCTGGCTTATAGGCAACGAATATAAAGACCAGACTTAAGATCCCAGCACTTGCCGCCCAGGCGAGTTTGATAAAGAACAGATTAAAGGCGAAGTTCATGCCTGATGAGCGCACACCATTTTTCCACTCACCGTAATCGTCAGCAAAGGCCATGATGGAAAAGTGCAGTGGTAAGGTAAAACCAAGAATGATGCCGTTAACGAGAATCACCAGTAACCACAGCGTCTGGAAAGATGGGCCGGTAGGCAGAAGCCACATCCCAGCTGCCAGCACTGCCAGCACGAGATTGGTGTAGTAGTAAAGCTTTACGGTGTCGAAGCGCTTGGCCAGTGGATTGACAATTACCGCACCGAGAATGGAGGCGAAGGTCACCATGGTGAAGAACAGCGAAGCAAACCCGGCGCTGCCTTGCAGCACATAAGTGATGAAGTACATGTAACCGCCGCCTCTGAGGTTAAACACGTTAATCAGCAGGAATGACATCACCAGACTCAGTAATAACTGGTCGTTTTTACGCAGGCCTGCCAGGTGTTCACGTAAAGTAAATTTACCCATCAGCGCCAATGGCACTTGCTCGCGGACCCAGAAGAAGCAGCACAGGAACATCACGACCGCGATCGTGCATAAAATACCGACTCCCATCTGGTAGCCTTTTACAGCATTGCCCTGGCCGATGATTTCCACCAACCATGGAAGGCCAACTGAAACCAGAAAGCCTGCAACCCCACAAAGTACAAAGCGCCAGGACTGGCAGGAGATGACCTCATCATGGCGCGTTGTCATGGTGTTGATCAGTGCACAGTAAGGAACGTTAATCGCGGTATAACCGACAGAAAGTAAAAGATAAGTGCCGAATGCCCACAGGATTTTCATATTGGCACTTAGATCAGGCACAGTGAACGTCAGCACGCCGATTACGCCAATCGGCACCGCTATCCACAACTGCCACGGACGAAAACGCCCAAATCGGCTTTGCGTGCGGTCAGCAAGAATGCCCATCAGCGGGTCGGAAACGGCGTCAAAGACGCGCAGAGCGATAAATAATGTCCCAACAATTGCGGGGGTTAATCCAAATACATCCGTATAGAAATAAGTCAGGAAGTTCATGATTAAGCAGGTAATTACGGTACCGCCTGCATCACCCAATCCGTAACCTATTTTCTCGCGTATCGAGAGTCTGTCATTTAAAGCCGAAGTCACAATATCAGTATTATTTATAGGGGTAGAGGTCATGATTTACGCCTCGCATCATCTTCGGGTTAGAAACCGGGAATTGTTATTGTTGTATTTGCAAAGTACCCGCTTAATTCTGCACAGCATTTAAACACCAACAAGGCGAGAGAAAAGTATAAAAAGATGACGATTCCGACCTGAGGATAAAACTGTGAAGGAGATCGCCAAATACCATCACCAATTCCTCCATAAGGTTTATTTTATCTACACTACGTCAGAAACAGGAACTGGGGGATTTAATAATTGCTTGATTTAAAAGTATCTTTACCAATATCCGTACAAAACGGCGGTCTGTTCATTTCGCGTGGTGTAGGGAGTCATCCGCAGCGGAAACTGGACTCTTGGGAAATGATTTTCGTTGAAAAAGGGACACTTACGATCCGCGAAGATGACACACTATTTAGTGTTAAGGCAGGAGAAAGCTTATTACTTTGGCCACATCGTAAACATGTAGGAGTTGGAACTTTCCCGGCTGATTTAAAATTCTACTGGCTACATTTTGAAGTTAATTCACAATACTGCACAAAGTCAGACCTTCGAGCATCGTTAATATCGTTACCACAACATGGGAAAGTCCTTAACCCACAATATGTTATTTCTTTATTTCGCCAGTTTTTAAGCGAACAAGAAGCAATCCCTCGAAGCAGTGCATTGGAATTAATTTCATTGCTAATCATGCAGCAACTTTCCGTAGCGGTGAATGATAACCCTCAACCAGATAACAGCGGTGTTGCGCTGGCATACAAAGCCCAGCAACTCATTCGCACGCAATTTCATCTGCCAATTTCTACCTCAATGCTCGCCAGACAATTATATTGCAACGCAGATTATCTCGGCCGCGTTTATCGCCAGACATTTCAGCTAACCATTACCGAAGCCATTCACCGCCAGCGTGTATTAAGCGCAGAGAAAATGCTTATTACTGACTCCTGCACTCTGAGCGAGGTTGCCGAACGCTGCGGGTTCCAGGACGTGGGGTATTTCAGAAAAGTGTTTCGTAAGGCGATGGGGTTAACACCGGTAGCATGGAAGCGACGTTATTGTAAGGTGCATATTAATTCGGATTGATCATGAATAGTGATGGATACTTTACCCAAATACTAAAGGTACAAAACTCAGTAATTCTGGGTTTTGTACCTGAAATTCGATGAATTATTGGTTCCCGGTTGGTATATCGGCACTAGCTGCAACGTTATATTGCTGACCAATTTTTGCTCTCAAATCTGGATTACGTTTTTGGAGCTTATTATTTACCACTAAATAACCGGTAAACAAGCCAAGGAATACAGCCAGAGAGAACCACTCTGCAACATCAAGTTGGGAAAGTACAATCCCGAAACCAGCAAATACTGCGGTGAGCAGAGTCATGACCAGCACAGTCTGGCGACCCGTTAACCCACTACGCATTAAGATATGATGTAAATGATCGCGGTCAGGATGGAAAGGGCTATGTCCACGGCGCAGGCGACGCACCATGATAGTCACCATATCCATCAGCGGCAGAGCTATTACCCACAGAGCCGTAACGGGAGCCATCACAGCTTCACCACCCTGGCTACCTAGCATCACAAGCCATAGCATCGTAAAACCAATTACCATGCTTCCAGCATCACCCATAAATACTTTAAAGCGCTTCTTCCCTATTAACCCCATGTTGAACATTAAATAAGGGATTAAGGCAACAATCATCAAGAAACACCACGTCGCGAGCAAATGTGAACCCGCAAGCAGGAAGACCACCATCAAAGCCGCAAAAGTTGCACTAGCAACGGAACCAAGTAGGCCATCAACGCCATCAACCATATTAAAAGCATTGATTGCAGCCCAGGTTGCGAAAAGCGTTACCAGGTAGCCGACTGGGCCGAGCACTAATTCGTTCCCGCCCAGTACATGGCCAAGTGTCTGAAGATATAAACCATCAACCATAATCACAGCTGCAGACAAGGCCTGGATAAATACGCGTGGTATCACCGGTAAGTCAAAACGATCATCGGCAATACCGACAAACAGCAGTAGTGAGATGCTCACTAAGTAAGGGAGAAAATGTGTTTCTGTGTACGGTAGAACTTCAGGCCAAAACAGGAAGAAAACCACTATGGCACTGTAGAAAGATATCCCACCAACTAAAGGGATTTCCCCCTTGTGTTGCTTACGCCCACCGGGTTTATCAACCAAACCACACTTCAGGGCAAGCTGGCGAGCGATAAGGAGGGCAGTCATCGCAGTTAAGAACATAATGATAACTTCTTTACTCATGGCAAGACCTTATTTCTTTTTAGCAAAGTTGCCCCTATGGAGATGTAGACATTTCCGCGTAGTATTAGAGAAAATCATTTAATGTGTATGTCCGGCACAATGGCCATACATGTTATTAACATAGGATAAATACGAAAGTGCCTCCATTCTATTACGTCTAAATTTTCAGGTCAAAGTCATAATGCTTTACAGGCACGAGCATGAAATATGTTTAGTTACGTTACTATTTTTCCTGTTACTTTATATTATTCAAATAAAACAATATGTTAAACATCACCCTTATATTATTCATTGTTTATTAAAATCACCCATACATTATATTTCTTAAAGTCATAAAATAACTAACATAGATTTTTTCTTGTGTTTTTTTATTCATGCACATCGATATATCTTAATAATGAAAAAATTTAACTCTCCAGCTGTGATCTGGAATGCAGGGATAAACAAATGAAGACTCGCACGCGCCCTTCATCTCGCTTACTCATCCTAAATAATAGCGGTGCGGTACTGCTGTTTCGTTTTTCTCATCGTGACGATGCACTGGAAGGAAAGGTTTATTGGGCAACGCCCGGAGGCGGCCTTGAAGCCGGTGAATCATTTGAACAAGCAGCCATTCGCGAACTACACGAAGAAACCGGCCTCGTGAGGCTTGAATGCGGGCCATGTGTTGCACAACGCACATTCACAATGCAACTGCCGAGTGGAGAAACCGTAAAGGCAGACGAGCGTTTTTATGTCATCAATGCATCTGAAAATGAGCTTTCACAAGCGGGCTGGAGTGAAAACGAAAAACGGGTGATAAGCCAACAAAAATGGTGGACGTAATCAGAATTACTAGAGACTGACGAGGTGATATTCCCGGAGGGACTGACAACGATTTTGGAGGATTTAGTAGATGATGAAAAATCAGAGAGTTAAAAATGGAAAAGGTGGGCTACCGTGAAGCTTGCCCACCTGATGCCTACTTCTTCTTATTAAGCATCGACTTTAAATCTGCAAACGGATTGTAGGTCGCTTCGCCCACATCTTTTTGGGCATCTTCGCCCGCGACTACGGTTGTGCCGTATTGGTCAGCCTCGGTGTACTTTGAGTGCTCATGATCGTGGCAATACAGGCACAGAAGTTCCCAGTTGCTACCATCTTCCGGGTTATTGGTGTGGTCGTGATCGATATGGTGAACCGTCAGCTCGCGCAAGTTGGAGTAAACAAACTCACGCGAACAACGCCCGCACACCCACGGATAGATCTTTAATGCTTTCTCACGATAGCCGCTTTCCAGCCGCGTGTAGTTTTTCGGGATAAGTGCCATGGTTGATACCTGGTAGAAAATATAGGGTTATAACTAGTTTATATCCCCTCTTTATCAATCCCCAAGCGCTTCATACGCGAAAGCAAGGTTGTGCGTTTTAATCCCAATCGCTGTGCTGCGCCACGTGGGCCTGCAACCACACCGTTAGTCTCTTTCAACACACGCAAAATTCTCTGTGCCTCATCTTCACCTTCACGAAACTCTTCACTTGCCACCATCTGCATCGGTTTTTCTTCTGGCTGGAGATACTCCATTTCAGGCAAGGAAAGATGCAGCACATTGCCGCGGGTTAACAACACCGCGCGTTCAATCACGTTCTCCAGCTCACGCACGTTACCCGGCCAATCCATACGGCTCAGGGCACGCAGGGTTTCAGCAGGAATACTGTCGATATTGCGGTTCATGCGATGAGCAATTTTGAAGGTGAAAGATTTCACCAACAGCGGAATATCTTCCGGACGTTCCCGCAGTGGCGGCAACATAATAGGGAACACATTCAGGCGATAATAGAGATCGCTTCGGAATTCACGCTCATTCACCATCTCTTTCAGATTACGGTTGGTGGCGGCAATCAGGCGTACATCGACCTGCTGAACTTTATTGCTGCCAAGGCGCTCAAATTCCTGCTCCTGTAACACGCGCAGAAGCTTGGGCTGTAACTCCAGTGGCATATCACCAACTTCATCAAGGAACAGCGAGCTTTTATCTGCCAGTTCAAAACGCCCGATACGCTGAGTGTTTGCGCCGGTAAATGCACCGCGCTCATGTCCAAACAAGTCGCTTTCCAGCAAACCAGCCGGCATCGCCGCACAGTTAATTTTCACCATACGACGGCTGTTGCGCTCGCTCAGATTGTGAATGGCTCGAGCGATCAGCTCTTTACCCGTACCTGTTTCTCCCAGAATCAACACGGTACTGTCGCTTTTCGCCACCATTTCAACCTGTTTGAGCACATTCGACATCACGTCGCTGCGGCCAATAATCTCACCAAAATCACTGGCAACATTATTGATTTGCTCGGTGAGATAGAGGTTCTCATCCACCAGATTTTCTTTCAGGCGATTAATTTCCTGGTACGCCAGCGCGTTATCAACCGCGATGGCGATACGCTCCGCTATCTGGCGCAGAAGTTTGAGGTTTTGCGGCGTGAACACGCCCGCCTCGCACTGTGCCAGTTTTAAAACACCGAGCATGTTGTTGCCGAAAGTCAGCGGCAGCAAGCACAGGGTCTGGATTTGGTTACCCCACATTTCAAACAACATACGCTCGTAGGGCGCAAGTTGATCACCGTGATGCAGATTCAATAGCAGCATTTCACCGCTTTTGAATACCCGTTCAGAAAGTGTCCCGGCTAAAGCGACATCACTCTGATCGTGGATTGGCGACTGTTCTTTCACAAAATGGGTGGAATAGACGGTAAGGCGATCTTTGCGGTTTCCGCGTAGCACGATACTTATCGAGTCTATCGAGAAATAGTGATGAATCTCGTTGCCGATTTCGCTTATCAGTTCATCAAGATCGAGCTTAGAAAGTACCGCGTTTGTTACTGCAACCAGGATACGGAAATCGTCACGTTCGCGGCACAGTTGTTGGTAACCAAGGTTTGAGTCGATACGGTTCTGGATTTGTTCCGCAGCCAGAGCCACAACATGGGCCAGGGTATGCATGCGGTTGAGTTCTTTATCCGTCCACGCGATATCGTTGTCGCGAATAAATTCGCAGCCACCAAAGATTTTCCCTTCTGCGGCCAGCGGCAGCAGACAGTAACGGCCAAAAGGTGCGTATAACTCAAGGTTCATCACCTGCGGCCAGGTATCATTGAACTCTTCCTGCGTACAAATCAGCGCTTCCGGGCGCGAAAGCACACGCCGCACCGGCCCATTGGCCAGTACCATTTCATCTTCGTAATGCAGTTCTTTGCCGTGTTTGTCCATGCCATAGAAGGCCACGCGCTGATGTAGCGGATGATAAAGCAGAATATTCACTCTGTTCGCCAGCGCACCTTGTTCCGCCAATTGAGTCAGGCAATTGGCAAGCGCCGGGAGATCAGGTTGCTGCAACAAGGTACGCGTAATATCGAATAGACCCTGCTGCCCGAGATCGCTCATCGGTGTGTATGGCATTTTGCTTATCCAAAAAATAGACCCGGTAAATTACCGGGTAGGGAATATGTTTATCATACAATTGGCGCTCAACGCTTAGTGTAGCCAGGGCGGTACACAGCGCTCTTGGCTTAGGTCAACAAATGCGTGGTAGCGGCTCTGAATGC
Source organism: Buttiauxella noackiae ATCC 51607 (assembly GCF_001654865.1). Classification (GTDB taxonomy): domain Bacteria; phylum Pseudomonadota; class Gammaproteobacteria; order Enterobacterales; family Enterobacteriaceae; genus Buttiauxella; species Buttiauxella noackiae. Next base: position 175,055 of record NZ_LXEO01000049.1, read on the forward strand.
GGCAAGTCTAATGTCCGTTTTACACCATATAGCCCGGTGACACGTACTCCTTTACGTTCTACTACATCACCAATAATTGCCGCATCTCTCCCTAAAGGATGAGCACGCAGTGCAGTAAGCACCGCTTCAGCAGATTCGCGCTGTACTGCGATAACCAGTTTACCTTCGTTGGCAAAATTAAGCGCATCAAGACCAAGCAATTCACAAACACCACGCACCGCTGGGTTTAACGGCAGCTGGCTTTCAGCCACTTCCATTCCACAACCACACGACGCGGCAAACTCATGCAGTACAGCATTCACGCCGCCGCGCGTCGCATCGCGCAGCGCTTTAACGCCGGGAATATTCAGCAGTGGAACGATTAGTGGTGCCAGCACCGCGCAGTCACTGACCAGCGCACCTTCAAGCCCCAGCGATTCACGCAGGTTAAGGATAGTCGCTCCGTGGTCGCCCAGCGTTCCGCTGACGATCAACACATCGCCAGCGCTAATTTGCTGTGCGCCCCAGTTCAGGCCCGTAGGAATCGCACCAATCCCCGCCGTGTTGATAAACAGTTTATCTGCCGCGCCACGCTGCACGACTTTGGTATCACCGGTAACCACCGCGATGCCCGCCGCTTTTGCGGTAGCCGCCATACTGGTAACCACATGCTCCAGCGTTTCAAGCGGCAATCCTTCCTCAAGGATAAACCCGCACGATAACCAGCGCGGGGTTGCACCACTGACTGCTACGTCGTTTGCCGTCCCGCAAATGGCTAACTTACCGATATCACCGCCGGGGAAAAAGAGTGGGTCGATAACATAGCTGTCGGTTGAAAATGCCAGGCGATCGCCACTGGCGGTCAGTTCAGCCAGCGGTAAACGTGCCTGATCTTCTTGCTCAGCAAGCCAGGGATTATCAAACGCCTGCATAAACAAGTCTGCTACCAACTTTTGCATTGCCTGGCCGCCGCTGCCGTGGGCGAGTTCGATAGTTTTCATGATTTTTACCTGTGTCGGATGACGCTGCGCTTATCCGACCTACACGCTAATCGTAGGGTGGATAAGCGCAGCGTCATCCACCATTTTTAGACTTCAGATTCCTGGCTGCGATATTGATACCAGGCAGCACATGCCCCTTCAGATGACACCATCAGTGCGCCAAAGGCATTTTGTGGATTACAGGTTTTACCAAACATCGGACATTGATGCGGTTTGCAGCGCCCGGTGAGCACATCGCCACAGCGGGCAAGCGGGTCGTCATACACCTGTTGCGGTGCAGGTTTAAAATGCTCTTCCGCATCAAACTGACGATAGTCATCGGTGAGCAGCACGCCGGAATCGCTGATAGTACCAAGCCCCCGCCATTCAGCATCACCACGCACGGTAAAGACGTCTGCAATAGATTCCTGCGCAAGTCTATTACCGGCATCCGGCACCACACGTTTGTATTGGTTTTCCACCTTACTGTGTTGATGGATTTTTTGCTCCACCAGCATCACTACGCCTTGCAGCAAATCCAGTGGTTCAAAACCGGCAACCACCAGCGGACGCTGATGCTCGGTGGCAATAAAGTCATAGGCTTCAGTGCCAATCACCATACTGACGTGGCCAGGAGCCAGGAAAGCATCAATGCCGTTATCCGGCTGCTCCAACAAACTACGCAACGTTGGAATAAGCGTAATGTGCTGACAGAAAAAGTAAAAATTATTGATACCCTGCGCTTTCGCCTGTTTGAGCGTAATAGCAGTGGTCGGCATCGTTGTTTCAAAACCGAGGCCAAAAAATACCACTTTGCGGTCCGGGTTCTGGCTTGCAATTGCGAGAGCGTCCATTGGCGAGTAAACCACACGCACATCCGCGCCACGCGCTTTCGCCTGCATCAGTGAACCGTTTTTACCCGGCACACGCATCGCATCGCCAAAAGTGCAAAAAATGACTTCCGGGTGGCTGGCGATTTCGATACAGGCATCAATGCGGCCCATCGGTAACACACAGACCGGGCAGCCCGGGCCATGGATAAACTCAATGTTTTCTGGCAGCAGTTGGTCAAGGCCAAACTTAAAGATAGCGTGAGTATGCCCGCCACAGACTTCCATAATGCGCAGCGGGCGCTCGGCGGTGTAAGTTAGTTTTGGCGCACGCTCACGCAGCACATCAATAAGCTGCATGACTTTTTCTGGCGCGCGGTATTCGTCAACAAAATGCATCATCCGCGTTCTTCCCCAAACAGCAGGCCGCCAACATCGGGCTCCACTTCGAACATGTTTTGCAGGGCATCTAAAGTGTCGCGGGCTTCGGCTTCATCAATAATCGCCATCGCAAAACCAACATGAACCAGCACCCACTGGCCGATTTGCGCATCGCCCACCAGCATCAGGTTTACATCGCGTTTGATACCACACACATCTACTTTGGCGCTGCCGTCTGGCAGTTTTTCAACAATTTGGCCCGGAATGCCTATGCACATCGTTGTGTCTCCAGCCAGTTAAGCCACTCATCCATACCTTCTCCGCTAGTCGCAGAAACCAGCAGGATTTCAATATTCGGATTCACCTGGCGGGCATAGTCGAGGCACTTATCAACATCGAACTGCAAATAGGGCAGCAGGTCGATTTTATTGAGCAGCATTAACGAAGAGGCGGCAAACATATGCGGATACTTCAGCGGCTTGTCTTCGCCCTCAGTCACCGAAAGTACCGCCACTTTATGGCGTTCGCCGAGATCAAAGCTCGCCGGGCACACCAGGTTGCCGACGTTCTCAATAAACAGAATCCCGTTACGCTCAAGCGGCAGTCGTTGCATGGCATCGCGAATCATCTGCGCGTCAAGATGGCAGCCTTTACCGGTATTCACCTGAATCGCTGGCGTGCCGGTGGCGCGAATCCGGGCGGCGTCGTTCACGGTTTGCTGGTCGCCTTCAATTACGGCGCAAGATACACGCCCGTGCAGACGTTTTAAGCTTTCAGTCAGCAATGTGGTTTTGCCGGAACCCGGGCTTGAAACCAGGTTCAGCACCAGTTGTTGCTGTTTGGCAAACTGCTCACGGTTATAAGCGGCGAGCTGGTTATTTTTATCCAGCACGTTAAGTTCGATTTCCAGCATACGGCGCTGGGTCATACCCGGCGCATGAGTGCCTGCAGCACCGTGACCATAATGCAGATCGCCCTGCTCGTCTGCAGTTGGGGCAAATTTGACGCCGGTGATTTGCATCGTTGCGCGTGCTGCTGGCGCGAAAGGTGCGCTACGGAAACCAGAGTGCGGATTGCGCTCGTCGCCTTCTATATACAAGTTGCCTTCAGCGCAACCACAAGTACTACACATGATTCGTCTCCTCCACTTCCAGACGCTTAATCTGCACGCCATCATCTGCCACTACGCGTAAATTGCTGCCTTCACACAGCGGACAGCGCCGCACCAGCTGAGTTAATAAGGTGATGTGTTGCTGGCAGTCGTAGCACCAGCACTCCGCTTCTTGCTGATGAATGTGAAGCTGGCAGCCTTCAGCTAATGTGTCGCGGCACACTAGTTCGAAACAGAACTCCAGCGCACTTTGCTCAACGCATGAGAAAGCGCCCACTTCCAGCCAAACACCTGTGACGCGAGTAGCGCCGTGCTGGCGGGCTTGAGCTTCAATGAGTTCCAGTGCGCGTTGGCAGAGGGTGATTTCGTGCATATTGCCTCCGGGGATATCTGGGGAGAGTAATGCAAGGATGATGCCAGGAATTTGGCACTTGCCGTTGAGGGAGGTTAATTAGGTATGGTTGTGTTCCGTTCACCCGTAAGTTCTGCGTTCCTTTATAACTTTGCTAACGGTGAACGTGTCAGGGGGATTACGGCATCCCCTGACAACCCCGCCGCCCGGTTTTAAATTGCCGCTGCGCGGTAAACCCCAGCTTATCCCCAACGTTCACGGTCGTTCGCGACTCGCTCCCGGCGATCGCTCTCTTTCGCTGCTCCCGGCAGCTCAACCCTGACTTATGGGGAACACTGGGGCAATTTATACCGGGAACAGGGTCAAAACCGGCTCAGTGTCGTCTTTAGCCTTTGACGTTGACCTTTGATTCCGGCTTCAATCGCCTCCATTTTGACTTTAAGGCCGGGTCGAGCCGTCGGGAACGGCGAGAGGTTGTGATCGCCGGGAGCGAGTCACAACCGACCCTGGGACTGAAAGGAAAAACGGAGGTTTACTGCGAAGCAGCGATTGATTTACCGGACGCCTGGATTATCAAGGGGTTGGCGTTAACCCCTTGATACGTTCACCGTTCACTAATATATGTGGGAGCGGATAACTGTCGGGTGAACGGAAAATCACCAGTCCAGGCATAAGCATAAACAACTCTGTCACTCCCCCGTCAAACATGACGAAATGACATGTCATTCCTGTGGCTATTTGCACCTTATTAATACAAAAACCAATTATTTCAATGCAATACAATATTGGCACGAAACGTGCTCTGTAGACGCAACAGCAAAAACAGAGTGATTTAATAATGAACATTTGGGAACTGAGCGAAAAAGCCGAATACATTGCCGACAAGCACCAACGCTTGCTCACGCAGTGGCAACATTACTGCAATAGCTTGATTCAGGGCATCACCCTTTCTAAAGCGAAACTGCATCACGCCGTAGGGTGCAATCCTGATGATTCCCTGCGCTTCTTCTTATTTGACCATTTCGTCATTCACGTACGCCTCGCCGAAGGCTTCAACAGCCACACCATCGAGTACTACGTTGAGAAGCGTAACGGTGAAGATAGAGTCTTGATTGCTAAAGCAATCCTCGATGACGAAGGCCGCGTAGACAACAGCATCAACAACCGTAGCCGCGACGATGTGCTCGATCATTACCTCGAAAAAATTCGCCCGGTATACGAAAGCCTGTACAGCGCGGTTAACACCGATACCCCGGTATCGATGGGACAGCTGCAACAAAGCGCCCAGGCCTGATAGCCATGTTGGGTGTCGAAAACTGTCGAAACGACAGCCTTCGGCACGGTTTCGTCAAAAATGATGATAATGATCTGCCTTCTTTAAGGATGACTTGGTGAACCGCTTTATAATCGCCGACTCCAAACTTTGCATGGGTTGCCATACCTGTGAGGCGGCTTGCTCTGAAACGCACCGTCTGCATGGCCTGCAATCCATGCCTCGCCTGAAAGTGATGCGTGACGCGAATGATTCCGCGCCGCAAATGTGCCATCAGTGCGAAGACGCGCCTTGTGCAGGCGTCTGCCCGGCTAATGCCATCACCCGCATCAATGGTGCGGTGCAGCTCAATGAAAGCCTGTGCGTAAGCTGCAAACTGTGCGCTATTGCCTGCCCATTCGGCTCTATCGAATTCTCCGGCAGCCGCCCGATTCATATTCCGGCAAATGCTAACAGCCCGAAAGCGCCACCTGCGCCTCCGGCACCTGCTCGCGTCAGTACGCTTATTGACTGGGTGCCAGGTGTTCGCGCCATCGCTGTGAAATGCGACCTGTGCAGTTTCGATGAAGATGGCCCGGCGTGTGTTCGCACCTGCCCAACCAAAGCTTTGCGCGTGGTTGATAACAACGACATTGCCAAATCAAGCAAACGTAAACGTGAACTGACTCTGGGCGCGACGCTTGGCGATCTCACTGCGTTTACCCAGCCAGAGGTAAAAAAATGAGTGCTTTTATCCTGATTCATTGGGCGCTGATGGGCTTTGTGCTGAGTGCAGTTCTGGCAGGTGTCACGGCATTTAATAAACCGCTGAGCGGCTTTATTGCCGGGCTTGGTGGCGCGATAAGTTCGGTTCTGGTGCTGATTGCTGGTTTTGATGCGTTAACCGGGTTTAGCGGTATGGCGCAAATCTGGCAGCTGCATCTACAGCTCAACGCCTTTAACGGCATATGGCTGGTGACGTTGGGTCTGCCTGGTTTGTTTATCTCTCTGTTTAATATCGACTGGCATCGTCACCACGCCGTTAAAGCTAATGGCTTGCTGGTGAACCTGGTGATGGCCGCAGCGGTGGCAGCACTGGTCGCAGATAACCTCGGCATGTTAGTTGTGCTGGCGGAAATCGTTGCTTTGAGCGGCTACTTCCTGACAGGCTGCCAGAAGTCCGGGCAGTTGTGGTTTGCACTGGGTCGTCTCGGCACCGTGCTGCTGGCGGTCGCATGCTGGTTGCTGTGGAAGCAATACGGCACGCTCAGTTATGCCGAATTGCATCTGATGACCAACGGCGCGCCGATTAGCTCTGTTATCTGGCTGCTGGGTCTGGTTGGTTTTGGTTTGCTGGCAGGCATTATCCCGCTTCACGGTTGGGTACCTCAGGCACACGCCAACGCTTCGGCTCCGGCTGCTGCATTATTCTCAGCCGTAGTACTGAAAATTGGACTCTACGGCATCATGAGCTTCTCGCTCATCAGTAACACAATGCCGCTGTGGTGGGGTGTTCTGGTCGTCATTCTTGGGATGATTACAGCGTTTATCGGCGGCCTGTATGCGCTGATGGAACACAATATCAACCGTCTGCTGGCTTATCACTCCCTTGAGAATATCGGCATTATTCTGCTCGGCCTGGGCTGCGGCATGATGGGACTTGCGCTGAATGAATCCACGCTGGTTGCACTCGGTATGATTGGCGGCCTGTATCACCTGTTCAACCATAGCGTATTCAAAACCACGTTGTTCCTTGGCGCAGGCGCAGTCTGGTTCCGCACTGGTCATCGCGACATCGAAAAACTGGGTGGTATCGGCAAGCGTATGCCACTGATTTCCATTGCCATGCTGGTCGGTTTAATGGCAATGGCAGCACTGCCTCCGCTCAACGGTTTTGCTGGCGAATGGGTCATTTACCAGTCCTTCTTCCACCTTGGCACCTTGCCGCTGTTTATCGCACGCTTCTTAGGTCCATTGCTGGCTGTAGGTCTGGCGATTACCGGCGCACTGGCCGTGATGTGTATGGCGAAGGTTTATGGCGTCACCTTCCTGGGTGCACCTCGCACACCAGAGGCTGAAAATGCTACCTCTGCACCGTTCCTGATGAGCCTGAGTGTGGCTGCACTTGCGGCATGTTGTGTGATTGCAGGTGTTGCGGCTCCATGGCTGATTCCGCTGTTGCAGAATGCCATTCCTCTGCCGCTGCAAACCGCGAACACCACCGTTTCACAACCGATGATCACCCTGCTGCTGATTGCCAGCCCGCTGTTGCCATTCATTCTGATGGTGATTTTCCGTGGTGACCGCCTGCCAAATCGCACACGCGGCACGGCATGGGTCTGCGGTTACGACCACGAACAAGCAATGGTCATTACTGCGGGTGGTTTTGCTCAACCCGTCAAAGCGGCGTTCGCGCCACTGCTGAAACTACGCAAAACCCTGAACCCGGTGAAATGGGTACCAGGCTGGCAGTGTGATTGCCTTGCCGGTACGTTCCGTCGCCTGGCAATGATCGAACTGGCCGTGTTGCTGGTTGCGGTTTGCGCTTAAGGAGCCTGAGATGAATACCATTTTCTTTTCGTTAATTCAGGCGCTGGTGTTATTTGCCGTCGCGCCACTGTTATCCGGTATTACTCGTGTCACTCGCGCCCGCATGCACAATCGCCGTGGGCCTGGCGTGATGCAGGAATATCGCGACCTGTTCAAATTGCTTGGTCGCCAGAGTGTTGCACCAGCCGCCTCAGGTTGGGTGTTCCGTCTGATGCCGTTTGTGATGGTTGGCGTAATGCTGACGATAGCCACCGCGCTGCCGGTGGTAACGCTGTATTCGCCACTGCCGTCACTTGGTGATTTGATAACGCTTATCTATCTGTTCGCCATTGCGCGTTTCTTCTTTGCCATTGCAGGCCTGGATACCGGTAGTCCGTTTACTGGTATCGGTGCCAGCCGTGAAGCGATGCTCGGTGTACTGGTTGAGCCAATCCTGATTCTGGGACTGTGGGTTGCAGCGCAAGTCGCTGGTAGCACACACATCAGCAATATCGCCTCCACTATCTACCACTGGCCAACTGCACAAAGCTTAACGCTGATTCTGGCGCTCGCCGCCTGTGCCTTCGCCACCTTTATCGAAATGGGCAAACTGCCATTCGACCTCGCAGAGGCTGAGCAAGAGTTGCAGGAAGGGCCATTGACCGAGTACAGCGGCGCAGGTTTTGCCGTGCTGAAATGGGGGATTTCCCTCAAGCAATTGGTCGTGTTGCAGATGTTCGTTGGCGTGTTCCTGCCATGGGGCCAGATGAGCGAATTTAGCTGGGGCGGCCTCGTCATTGCGCTGGTTCTGGCGGCAGTAAAATTGGTGCTTGGCGTGCTGATTATCGCGCTGTTTGAAAACAGCATGGCGCGTTTACGGATGCTGGAAGCCTCAACAGTTACCTGGGCCGGTTTTGGCTTTGCCTTTTTAGCCTTCGTCTCCTTGCTGGCGGCGTGATTTAAGAGAATTTATCAATGTCTGAAGAAAAGATTGGCCAACATTATCTCGCCGCTTTGCATAAGCAGTTTCCTCATGCGGTGATCGACGAAGCGTGGCAAACCAAAGATCAAATCACTGTCACCGTGAAGCTCAACATGCTGCCAGAAGTGGTGGAGTGGCTTTACTACCAACAAGGCGGCTGGTTATCCGTATTGTTCGGCAACGATGAGCGTCAACTGTGCGGAAACTATGCCGTTTATTACGTACTTTCCATGGAAAGCGGCGTGAAATGCTGGATTACCGTGCGCGTAGAAGTCGACGCCGACAAACCAGAATTCCCATCCGTTACACCGCGTGTACCTGCGGCTGTATGGGGTGAGCGTGAAGTGCGTGATATGTACGGCCTGCAACCTGTTGGCCTGCCAGATGAGCGCCGTTTAGTGCTGCCAGATGATTGGCCAGATGACCTGTATCCGCTGCGTAAAGACAGCATGGATTACCGTCAGCGCCCTGCTCCAACCAGCGATCAGGAAACTTATCAGTTCATTAATGAGCTGGGCAGCAAGAAAAACAACGTAGTGCCAATTGGCCCACTGCACGTCACCAGCGATGAACCAGGCCACTTCCGCCTGTTCGTTGATGGCGAAAACATTATCGACGCCGATTACCGTCTGTTCTACGTGCACCGTGGCATGGAAAAACTGGCTGAAACCCGCATGGGTTACAACGAAGTCACCTTCTTGTCTGACCGCGTATGTGGCATCTGTGGCTTCGCCCACAGCACGGCGTACACCACGTCAGTTGAGAATGCGATGGGCATCGTAGTCCCGGAACGCGCCCAGATGATCCGCGCCATCTTGCTGGAAGTTGAACGCCTGCACAGCCACCTGCTGAACCTCGGCCTGGCCTGTCACTTTGTTGGCTTCGACTCCGGCTTCATGCAGTTCTTCCGCGTACGTGAGATGTCCATGAAAATGGCAGAGATCCTCACCGGTGCCCGTAAGACTTACGGACTGAACCTGATCGGCGGGATTCGTCGCGATCTGCTCAAAGACGACATGATCCAGACGCGCCAGCTCGCACAGCAAATGCGCCGCGAAGTGAAAGATCTGGTCGATATTCTGATGAGCACGCCAAACATCGAGCAGCGCACCGTCGGCATTGGCCGCCTCGACCCGCAAATCGCTCGTGATTTCAGTAACGTCGGTCCAATGGTTCGCGCAAGTGGCCACGCTCGTGACACCCGCGCCGATCACCCGTTTGTCGGTTACGGCTTGCTGCCAATGGAAGTTCATAGCGAGACAGGTTGCGATGTGCTGTCGCGCCTGAAAGTGCGTATCAATGAAGTCTATACCGCGCTGAATATGATTGATTTCGGCCTCGATAACTTGCCTGGTGGCCCGCTGGCTGTTGACGGTTTCACCTATATTCCAAACCGTTTTGCACTCGGTTTCTCTGAAGCACCGCGTGGCGATGATATTCACTGGTCAATGACCGGTGATAACCAGAAGCTTTACCGCTGGCGCTGCCGTGCGGCGACCTACGCCAACTGGCCGACTCTGCGTTACATGCTGCGTGGCAACACCGTTTCTGATGCGCCATTGATCATCGGTAGCCTCGATCCTTGCTACTCATGTACTGACCGCATGACGATTGTCGATGTGCGTAAGCGCAAGACCAAAGTGGTGCCGTACAAAGAGCTTGAGCGCTATAGCATTGAGCGCACTAATTCGCCGCTGAAATGATTTTGATGCCTTCCCGCCGGCTTACAAATTTTACGCGTAGGTCGGATAAGCGTAGCGCCATCCGACGCAAAAACGGCCGGGAGGCAAAGCAAAGGAACGACCATGTTTAACTTCATCAAAAAAGCCATTAAAGGCGGCGTGGCCACTGAGTCGTACCCGCTACAACCGATTGCCGTGGATCCCAATTTCCGTGGCAAACCGGAACACAATCCGCAGCAATGCATTGGTTGTGCGGCCTGCGTTAACGCATGCCCATCCAACGCATTGACGGTAGAGACCGATCTGGTTGCAGGGCAACTGGCATGGACCTTCAATCTGGGGCGCTGCATTTTCTGTGCTCGCTGTGAAGAAGTCTGCCCAACGGCTGCTATCAAGCTTTCTCAGGAGTACGAGTTAGCTGTATGGAACAAAGCTGATTTCCTGCAACAGGCACGTTTTGACCTGTGCAATTGCCGCCAATGCAGCAAGCCTTTCGCGGTTCAAAAAGAGATTGATTACGCGATTGCCTTGCTTGAGCACAATGGCGACAAGCTTGCCGAAGCGCATCGCGCCTCGTTTGAAACCTGCCCGGAATGCAAACGCCAGCAAAGCCTGGTCTCTTCCGACCAAATCGATCTTAGCCGCCAGATAAGAGAGGCCAGCTAATGAGTATGTTACTCGGTCCACGTGACGATAAAGGCATGCCAGTACCGATGACGGTGGATGAATCCATCGCCAGCATGAAAGCATCGCTACTCAAAAAAATTAAGCGTTCCGCGTATGTTTATCGCGTCGACTGTGGCGGTTGCAACGGCTGCGAAATCGAAATTTTCGCCACCCTTTCGCCACTTTTCGACGCAGAACGCTTCGGGATTAAAGTTGTCCCATCTCCACGCCATGCAGATATTTTACTGTTTACCGGTGCTGTGACTCGCGCCATGCGTTCCCCCGCGCTTCGTGCCTGGGAATCAGCACCGGACCCAAAAATCTGCATCTCTTACGGAGCATGTGGTAATAGCGGCGGTATCTTCCACGACCTGTATTGCGTCTGGGGCGGCACCGACAAAATCGTACCGGTGGATGTATATATTCCGGGTTGCCCGCCAACGCCTGCGGCAACGCTGTATGGATTTGCCATGGCGCTGGGTCTGCTGGAGCAGAAAATCCACGCCCGTGAAGCCAGCGAAATGGATGCACAACCGGCGCAAATTCTGCACCCGGATATGGTTCAGCCATTGCGCGTTCGTATCGACCGCGCAGCGCGTCATCTGGCTGGCTATCGTTATGGCCGCCAGATTGCTGACAGCTACATGGAAAATCTCACCGCCGGTGGTGGTAGCGTTCAGCAGTGGCTGGCGCACGAGAACGATCCGCGTCTGACTGAAATCGTCACGCATCTGGAAGAACTAGTGAAGCAGGAGCGCGTGTAATGAGCGAGTCGGTGGTTTTTTGCCAGCTTAGCCGTAAGTTTGTCGATGAAAACGACAACACACCGAGTGATGCGCAACAGGTGGTTTATTACAGCCTGGCAATCGGCCACCACCTCGGCGTTATCGACTGCCTGAAAGAAAATTTAGTCTGTTCGTTTGAACCTTACAAAGCGTGGATTGCCACGCTTGAAGAGGGCAGTGAAGCGCGACGCAAAATGGAAGGTGTGCCGCGTTACGGTGAAATCGTTATCGACCAAAGCCACGTCGTTTTACTGGCAAAAGCGTTCGATACCGCAAAACCAACGCAAACGGCACAGCAGCAACAGTGGAGCCAGGAATTGCTCGATATGCTGCAAGCCATTCAACAAGAACCCGCCATCTATTTGATGGTACGGAGACGCTATGACTAACAAAAACGTACTATTGTGCGTCGGCAACAGCATGATGGGCGATGACGGCGCAGGTCCATTACTTGCCGAGAAATGCCTGGCCGCCCCGCAAGGCGACTGGATTGTTATCGACGGCGGCACCGCTCCTGAAAATGATGTGGTGGCGATTCGCGAATTGCGCCCGGACAGATTGCTGTTGGTAGATGCAACGGATATGGGCCTGAACCCTGGCGAGATCCGTATTATCGATCCGGACGATATCGCTGAAATGTTTATGATGACCACCCACAACATGCCACTTAACTATTTAATCGATCAGATTAAAGAAGATGTTGGCGAGGTGATTTTCCTCGGCATTCAGCCAGATATCGTCGGATTTTATTACCCAATGACTGATGCGATAAAAGCAGCGGTTGAGACGGTATATCAAAGCCTGGCTGGTTGGGAAGGAAAAGGCGGTTTCGCCGATCTGGAAGCACCTGAGTTCGAGTGATAGTTGCCGGATGACGCTGCGCTTATCCGACCTACGGGTTTCGTAGGTTTAGCGCAGCAACATCCGACCATTTGATATCACACGTACCGAATATTGAGTGAGATCTTTGCGCCACAGGCTGCAGCATAGCGTTCAAGCGTCTTCACACTGGCGCTGAGTGGGTTCTTCTCAAGACGACTAATACCTGATGAATTTGTCCCGAGTTTGTCAGCCAACTCTGTTTTCGAAAGCCCTGCTCTTTCACGCATTTCATAAAGTGCCTGAATCAGCGTCAGCTCCTGATCGGCCTCGTTATATGCCTGAATGGACTCAGCATCAGAAAGCATTTTTGTTTTCAATTCATCAAGAGAGACTGGTTTCACTTCATAAACTCCTTCAGCCTTAACCGGGCAATGTCGATTGCGTTAGCTGGCGTTTTAGCTGTCTTTTTCGTAAAGGCATGCAAAATATAAATGGTTTGCCCATAACTAAAAGCATAGACCGCTCGAGCAATATCTTTGTCACCGACTCGTAGTTTGAAAAGCCCATTTCCCAGGACTCGGCTATGAGGCATTTTTAGCTGGTTACCTTCAGATGCCAGGCGTTCAATTAAGCGAAACATTCGGCCTCGCAGTTGTGCTGGCAAAGCAACCAGTTCTTCAGCCGCCGCTCCATGCGTCAATATTGTATACATTCTAACCCCTCCGTTCCCTGAAACATATCAAGAGGGGAAGCTTTCCCTAATCAATTTTTCAACTTGCCGGCACGGACTGCGAGCAGCTTTCCAGAACCCTCTGTCATTTGCCCAAATGACATCGTCAAATGTGTCGATGTCACTGTCACCCCTCCCCCGATCAATGCGCAAAGCCTTGAATCACGCTAGTTTCAAAGTTGGCACACTTTATGTATGCCTAGAGCAGTCTTATAAAAAAACACTCTATCCAGGAGTCTATGATGAACCGTTTCATCATTGCTGATTCAAGCAAATGTATTGGCTGTCGCACTTGCGAAGTGGCCTGTGTCGTGTCCCATCAGGAAGCGCAGGATTGCGCGACCTTAACCCCGCAAACCTTCCTCCCACGTATTCATGTGATTAAAGGCGTGAATGTTTCTACCGCGACCATGTGCCGCCAGTGCGAAGACGCGCCTTGTGCCAACGTCTGCCCTAACGGGGCGATTAGCCGCGAGCATGGCTTTGTAAATGTGATGCAAGAACGTTGCATCGGTTGCAAAACCTGTGTGGTTGCCTGCCCGTATGGCGCGATGGAAGTCGTTGTTCGTCCGGTTGTGCGCAATAGCGGCGCGGGCCTTAACGTGATGGCCGAAAAAGCCGAAGCGAATAAGTGCGACCTTTGCCACACCCGCCCGGAAGGCCCGGCGTGCATGGAGTCCTGCCCAACCAACGCCATTATCTGTGTTGATCGTAATAAGCTTGAACAAATGAGTGCCGAAAAACGCCGCCGCGCTGCGTTCGATGCGACTTCATCCCTGATTTTTTAATTTAACTGTATTTCAACTTTTAACAGGTCTGTTACTGATGAAAAAAATTACCAGCGTCTGCCCTTACTGTGGCGCAGGCTGCAAACTCAAACTGGTTGTTGAGAAGAACAAAATTATCCGTGCCGAAGCGGCTGATGGCGTAACTAACCAAAATGAACTCTGCCTGAAAGGCTATTACGGCTGGGATTTCCTCAACGATACCAAGTTGCTCACACCGCGTCTGACGCAGCCAATGATTCGCTACGAAAAAGGTGGCAAGCTTCAGCCGGTGAGCTGGGAAGAAGCGATTAGCTACACTGCTAAACGCCTGAAATCCATCAAAGAGCAGTATGGCCCGCGTTCAATAATGACAACCGGTTCGTCACGTGGGACAGGTAACGAAACCAACTATGTGATGCAGAAGTTTGCACGCGGTGTGCTGCATACCAACAACGTTGACTGCTGTGCGCGTGTTTGCCACGGGCCGTCCGTTGCCGGTTTGCAGGTGACGCTGGGTAATGGCGCGATGAGTAACTCCATCGGCGATATCGAAAATTCAAAATGCCTGCTGGTGTTTGGCTATAACTGCGCCGATTCGCACCCGATCGTGGCGCGTCGTGTGATTAAAGCGAAAGAAAATGGCGCGAAAATCATTGTTTGCGATCCGCGCCGTATCGAAACCGCGCGTATTGCCGACCAGCATCTGCAACTGAAAAACGGCTGCAATATGGCACTGGTTAATGCCTTTGGTTACGTGCTACTCGAAGAAAATCTCTACGATCAAGAGTATGTCGCGAAATTTACCGAAGGGCTGGATGCTTACCGTGAAGTGGTTAAAGGCTATGCGCCAGAAGACGTTGAACACCTGACCGGTGTACCGGCCCAGCAAGTCCGTCAGGCAATGCGCACTTTTGCCGCAGCACCTTCTGCCACCATTATGTGGGGGATGGGCGTGACGCAATTTGGCCAGGCGGTCGATGTCGTTAAAGGACTTTCAAGCCTTGCATTGCTCACCGGCAATCTTGGCCGTGAAAATGTCGGCGTTGGTCCGGTTCGAGGTCAAAACAACGTGCAGGGCGCATGTGACATGGGCGTGCTGCCAAACCAATTCCCTGGCTATCAGGACGTGGTTGACCCGGAAGTGCGTGCCAAATTCGCCAAAGCCTGGGGTATCAACGTTGATGATATGGACGACAAAGTTGGCGTGCGTATCACCGAAGTGCCGCATATGGCTATCCATGGTGAGATGAAAGCCTACTACATCATGGGCGAAGATCCGTTGCAGACCGAAGCTGACCTTGGCCTGGTACGCAAAGGTTTCGAAGCGCTCGATTTTGTCGTGGTGCAGGACATCTTTATGACCAAAACCGCGGAAGTAGCGGATGTGATTTTACCCGCGACCTCCTGGGGTGAACACGGTGGCGTATTCACCTGTGCTGACCGTGGTTTCCAGCGTTTTGAGAAAGCCATCGAGCCAAAATATAACGTCAAACGTGACTGGGAAATTATCAGCCTGCTGGCAACAGAGATGGGCTACCCAATGCACTACGACAACAACCAGCAAATCTGGGATGAACTGCGCGAACTCTGCCCGCTGTTCTACGGCGTAACTTACGAAAAAATGGGCGATATGGGCCATGTACAGTGGCCGTGTCCAACATTGGATCACCCAGGTACGCCTTATCTCTACAAAGACAGCAAGTTCGATACCCCCACCGGTAAAGGCCAGCTGTTTGCCGCCCAGTGGCGTGCGCCAGCCGAAGTACCCGATGCCCAATACCCGTTGGTGCTATGCACCGTGCGTGAAGTTGGCCACTACTCCTGCCGCTCAATGACCGGGAACTGTGCTGCATTGCAAACCCTGGCCGACGAACCTGGTTTTGTGCAGATGAACCCGACAGACGCCAACCTGCTCGGCATTAAAGACAAGCAGCTGGTATGGGTCAGTTCACGTCGCGGCAAAGTTATCAGCCGTGCCGAGGTGAATGAGCGCATCAATGTGGGCTCTGTGTACATGACTTACCAGTGGTGGATTGGGGCTTGTAATGAGCTGACTCAGGACAATCTTGACCCGATTTCCAAAACACCGGAAACCAAGTATTGCGCGGTCAACGTCAGCCAAATTGCTGACCAGCAGTGGGCAGAAAACTACGCCCAGACAACATATAGCGATATGAAAGCGCGTTTGCGCCAGGCAGTAGAAGCTTAAAAACGGTGGATGACGCTTGCGCACCAAATATCTGGTTGGTCGGATAAGCGCAGCGTCATCCGACAAAATACCCAAAATTGGTACCCATTGTGAATTTTAACGGCGTGATGCTACGCATTCGCGGCAAAGTACAGGGCGTTGGCTTCAGACCGTTCGTCTGGCAACTGGCGCAACATCTCAAACTCACGGGCGATGTCTGCAATGACGGTGCCGGTGTGTTGGTGCGCCTGTCCTCTGGTGCGGATGCGTTTATCACCGAGCTTCACGCCAAATGCCCACCACTTGCACGTATTGATAGCGTTGAACAATCGACAATGCAGTGGGAAATAATCCCCCATGATTTCACCATTCGCCACAGTGCCAGCAGCTCGATGGACACGCAAATCGTCCCGGATGCCGCAACCTGCCCGGACTGCCTGCGTGAGCTAAACGACCCTAACGATCGCCGCTATCGCTATCCGTTTATCAACTGCACCCACTGTGGCCCACGCTTCACCATCATTAATGCTATGCCGTATGACCGGCCCAAAACGGTGATGGCTGCGTTCCCGTTGTGCCCGGCATGTGAAAAAGAGTACCGCGATCCGATGGACCGCCGCTTTCACGCCCAACCTGTCGCATGCCCGCAATGCGGGCCGCAGATTAGCTGGCAATGTGGTGAGAAAAAGCTTGAGCATAAAGACGCATTACAGGCCGCCGTCGCAGCGTTAAAAGCCGGAAGAGTCGTGGCAATAAAAGGGCTGGGGGGTTTTCATCTGGCCGTGGATGCCAGCAATGACGAAGCCGTTGCTCGCTTACGTGAACGCAAACATCGCCCGGCAAAACCATTGGCTGTGATGCTACCAGATTCACGCAATTTACCCGCAGATATCATCGCACAGCTCAACACACCAACGGCACCCATTGTCTTAATGGCGAAATCAGCATTGCGCGAGTTAAGCACGCTTATCGCCCCAGGACTTCGCGAAGTCGGTGTGATGTTACCCGCCAACCCGCTACAACACCTTTTGATGCAGGATTTTGGCGGTCCGCTGGTAATGACATCCGGTAATTTAAATGGCAAACCACCAGCCATTACCAATCAGCAAGCGCTTGAAGAGTTGGCGGAAATTGCCGACGGATGGTTGCTACATAACCGCGACATCGTTCAGCGTATGGATGATTCTGTGGTGCGTGCAAACGGTGAGATGCTGCGCCGCGCCAGAGGGTTTGTGCCAGATGCTCTCCCGCTGCCACCAGGTTTTGAGGCGTTACCACCGATTCTGGCGTTAGGTTCTGACCTGAAAAATACCTTCTGCCTGCTGCGCGGCAACCAGGCGGTGCTCAGCCAGCATCTGGGCGATCTGGCTGAAGATGGTGTTGAACAGCAGTGGCAAAAAGCTCGTGCACTCATGTGTGAGGCTTATGATTTTAAAGCGCAATATATCGCCATAGACGCACACCCAGGCTACCACAGCTCCCGTCTCGGGAAAGAGATGGGATTGCCAGTGAGCACTGTTTTGCATCATCACGCTCACGCAGTGGCCTGTATGGCTGAACACGGCTGGCCGCTGGATAACGGTGATGTGATTGCCATAACCCTTGATGGCATCGGTTATGGCGAGCATGACCAGTTGTGGGGTGGTGAGTGCCTGCGAGTTAACTATCGCGAATGCGAGCATTTCGGAGGCTTACCGGCAGTAGCGCTGCCAGGTGGTGACCTTGCGGCGCGCCAACCATGGCGCAACCTTTTTGCTCATTGCCAGGCATTTGTTCCTGACTGGCAACAGTATCCTGAAACGGCAGTAGTGCGTACGCAGAACTGGTCATTGCTGGCCAGGGCAATTGAACGAGGCATTAACGTGCCAGTCGCCTCCTCCACAGGGCGGTTATTTGATGCCGCCGCTGCGGCACTCAATTGCGCACCGCTACAACAAAGTTATGAGGGTGAAGCCGCCTGCCGCTTTGAAGCGCTGGCAACGCAAAATGGGCAATGCCACCATCCTGTCACACTGCCGATCATCAATGGAAAACTGGATTTAGCGACCTTCTGGCAGCAATGGCTGAACTGGCACGGCTGTGCACCCGCACGCGCCTGGGCATTTCATGATGCGCTGGCAAAAGGTTTTGCTGATCTGGCCCGAAGCCACGCGCATAAGCTTTCGATTAACACCCTCGTCTTCAGCGGTGGCGTGCTGCATAACCAGCTGATGCGTCAAAGATTTTCGTATCACCTCGCAGATTTCAACCTGCTCTTCCCGACACAGTTGCCTGCTGGTGACGGTGCCCTTTCATTGGGCCAGGCTCTTGTTGCTGCCGCCCGTATCACCATTCCCTCACAAGGATAAAATGATGTTATTGCGTATTCTTCGTGACAACCCACGCGCTGCTGTGTTGCTCGTGGCTTTAGTTGCAGCCAATTTAGCCGCCTGGGCCTGGGCTTTGGTTTCATTCCATCACAGCACAGCTCTGATGGCCGCAAGCCTGCTTGCCTGGTGCTATGGCTTGCGCCATGCCGTTGATGCCGATCACATTGCGGCGATTGATAACGTGACGCGCAAAATGATGCAGCAGGGGAAGCGCCCGTTTGGTATTGGCGCGTGGTTCTCACTTGGTCACTCGAGTATTGTCGTGCTGGCATCGGTTGCGATTGCCGCAACAGCGGCGGCATTTCAGAGCGATATGGATTGGTTTCATGACGTTGGTGGCGTGATTGGCACCGCTGTTTCAGCCTGCTTCTTGCTGGCAATGGCGTTGGTCAATCTGGTGATTTTACGCGGCGTATGGCGTAATTTCCGCCAGCTTAAACGCGGTGAATCATTGTCTGAAGAGGCTACCGATTTTAACGGCGGCGGCATGATGAGCTGGCTGTTCCGCTCCACTTTCAAGCTTATCAACAAGAGCTGGCACATGTATTTGGTCGGCTTTTTGTTCGGGTTAGGTTTTGATACTGCAACAGAGATTGGCGTATTAGGCATTTCTGCTGCCAGTGCTTCAAGCGGCATGTCGATGTGGTCGATTCTGGTGTTCCCGGCGCTGTTTGCCAGCGGTATGGCACTGATTGATACACTCGACAATATGATTATGGTTGGCGCTTACGGCTGGGCGTTTAACAAACCGCAGCGCAAACTCTATTACAACATGACTATCACTGGCACTTCTGTGGTCGTGGCGCTGTTTATTGGCGGCATGGAAGCATTAGGTTTGCTGGCGGATAAATTCAACCTGCACACAGGCCTGTGGAAATGGGTTGATGCGCTGAATGAAAATCTCGGCAATGCGGGCTTTATCGTGGTTGGGTTGTTTATTGCTTGCTGGATTATTTCCATGCTGAATTACCGCTGGAAGGGGTACGACTCTTTGGTTGTGCGCTAATCAGACAAACCTTCTCCCTGGAAAGGGAGAAGGTTTTTAAATTTTACTTCGCTTCAGCCCACGCCCGTTCAATCTCTTCGGCAAGAATCTTCACACCCGCTTCGATTTTCTCAGGCTCTGGCACGTAGTTCATACGCATACACTGATGCGTATGCGGCCACGGCTTATCAAGACCTGGGAAGAAGTAATCCCCCGGCACCATCAATACACCGCGTTTTTTCAGACGCTGATAGAGTAATTCGGTGGAAATCGGCAAGTCTTTAAACCACAACCAAAGGAAAATTGCCCCTTCCGGTTTATGAATTAAGCAGCGTTCTGGTGACAAATAGCGGCGAATCGTCGCGATTGTGTCCTGAACGCGCTGGTAATAGAAGGGTTTGATGACCGTTTCAGACAGGCGCAGCAAATCATTACGCTTAATCATTTCGCAAGCCATTGCCGGGCCAATACCTCCTGGGGCCAGGCTGATAATGCCGTTCATGTTGCTGATAGCAGAGATGATTTTTTCATTGGCGATGATAATGCCACAACGACTACCCGGTAAGCCGAGCTTCGAGAGACTCATACACAGGATAATATTCGGATTCCACAGCGGGCGTGCCTCGGTGAAAATAATCCCCGGGAACGGTACGCCATATGCGTTATCAATCACCAACGGAATACCGTGCTGGTGCGCCAACGCATCGAGCTTAATCAGCTCTTCATCGGTAATGACGTTGCCCGTCGGGTTGGTCGGGCGCGACACGCAAATCATCCCGGTGTCCGGGCCGATTTGCAGATGTTCAAAATCGACGTGATATTTAAACTGGCCTTCCGGCAGCAGTTCGATATTCGGGCGCGTTGAGACAAACAGGTCTTCTTCGAGACCCGAATCTGCATAGCCGATATATTCAGGTGCCAGTGGGAACAACACTTTTTTAGTGCTGCCATCCGCATACCGACCCGCGAACAGATTAAACAGGTAGAAAAATGCGCTCTGACTGCCATTTGTCAGTGCAATATTCTGAGGATTAATATCCCAACCTAATTCTGTACGCAGCATATCTGCAAGCGCGTCAAGTAACTCACTTTTCCCCTGCGGACCGTCGTAATTGCATAGCGCATCAGCCATTTTCCCATTTGCCAGCATGTCTGCCAGCAGATCCTGGAAGTAGTCATTCATAGCAGGAATTTGCGCAGGATTACCGCCACCGAGCATGATCGCTCCAGGTGTGCGTAGACCATCGTTGAGATCCTCCATCAGGCGTGTAATGCCTGCATGGCGGGTAAATTTGTCGCCGAAAAGTGAAAACGTCATAGCGTAGATCTGTCTTTGACTATCAAAAAGAGGCTAACCATAGCGCCGGAGAAGACACGGTGCAAACGCATTAAGGATAGTCGCAGTCATGGAATGTGCTGCTTTAACGCTGATTAAAAGCATTAAGTACCGCGCTTCGCTTTATGGCCTACAAGTGCATTTGTATACCCTATAAGCGAAGCGCTATTCGTTATTGATTCCCTGCCCAGACCACCATCACTTTGTCATCTGCGGATTCACGGCTAAAGCCGTACCCTTGTTTCATGCTCAGTGTGTTCTGCTTGCCCGCGCCTATTGCCGGGTGGCGAGCTCGGAACTGGCTGATTTTCTGCCAGTGCGAAAGCGTGGCAACATTCTGCCCCCAGTTCATATCAGAACGGGTTCCCTGAAGCGGGTCGGAACCTGTCGGGCCAAACGGGCGTTCAGTCTCATCGCCATAGAAAATTTGCACCGCACCAGGGGCCAGCAATAGCAATTCTGCCGCACGCTGACCGCCTTCGCGGAACAGGCGGGTATCATGCGAGGAAAGGTAGCTAAGCACATTGAAATCCTGCAACTTAGACGCCATCTGTTGCCAGGTGAGATCGATGTTTTCGAGGCAATCCACCGCTTTTGCCGCTTGTTCCTGATAATCAAAATTGATCATCGCGTCAAAGCCGCTGTTGTAGTAATCGCTCCGCATCACGCCGTGGCCCCAGGATTCTCCGGTCATCCAGAACGGCGCATCATCCAACTTTTTATCTGGGTTAGCTTTTTTCCATTCGGCCAGTGCAGCAACAGATTGCTCTTTAAGCTGCTGCCAGCCCGATTTTTCGACATGCTTTGCCGTATCCACCCGGAAACCGTCGATACCGTAATCGCGCACCCATTGGCTCAACCAATGGGTCAGGTAGTCTCGCACGGTGTAATCAGCAGTTTCTTTCGCGTGGGTATCGGATTTGTGGCGATAAAAAATCGGCAAGCCTGCCGGTTGTGTGGATTCCGTTTTTAAATCTGGCAGGAAGGCCAACGACATTGTGAGATCGTCAAATCCAGGGGAGTCGTAATTTCCAATATCGGTGCGAATCCAGTTTTTCCCCCACCAGTTTTGCCACGCCGTTTTATCACCAAAGTTGATGTAATCATTAAAGGAGTGCCAGCTCTGGCCAGGCCCTGGTTTCCAGTCTGTCCAGTGCTTGCCGAGGGTTTTAGTCAGCTCGTCACCTTTAAGATAAAGCGCGCCAAAATCGTACTCCTGCATATCGGCAAGCGTTGCATAGCCTGTATGGTTCATCACAACGTCGAACAAAATTCGAATGCCGCGTTTGTGGGCTTCGTCCACCAATGTGCGTAGTTCGTCCTCAGTCCCCATATTGGCATCGAGTTTGGTCCAGTCCATGGTGTAGTAACCGTGGTAGGCATAGTGCGGGAAGTCCCCTTTTGTGCCGCCACCAACCCAACCATGAATTTGCTCGAGAGGAGAGCTTATCCACAATGCGTTCACACCCAGTTGCTGTAGATAATCGAGTTTTTGGGTAAGTCCAGCCAGGTCACCACCGTGGAACGTGCCGATCTCTTGCATTCCATCTTTATGACGGCCATAGCTGTTATCGTTTTTCGGGTTGCCATTCTCAAAGCGATCAGTCAGCACAAAATAGACCGTGGCGTTATGCCAGCTAAACGGCGCTGCCTGTTTGGTAGTGGCAGATTCAAGCAGCAGCAGCCCATTGCTATTCGCAGCAGGCATTAGAGTAATCTTGCCTTGTTTGACCGTTGTTGTGGCACCGCTATAGAAATCTCGAACCTCACTCCCTTCAGCAAAGGTTTTGCTGACATCCAGTGTGAGCGGCTTGCCATCCCATTTCGGGCACTGACGGGTGACATCGACAGGAGCGGCTTGTGTCTCGCTATTAACGCTCAGGATGAGTGTAGGAGTGCCGCTACGCGTATCAATTTGAACGCGATATTCTCCTTCGCGAAATAAACGCCAGACGGGTGCTGCCCCTTCACAAGGTTTAAGCGACAGTGCCTGGTTAAGTTTGATAGATTCCGCGGGCTGCCAGCAGGCCTGATCAAGCTTAAGACTTAGCGGTAGAGTGCCTTTCGCAAGCTGTGCCTCGCTGACAAATAGGCCCGGAGTTTGCTCTTTAAATGCAGGTATTCCGGGAACAATCCAGGCGGCTTGCACAAGTCCTGGAAACAGTAAAAGCAGCAGAGGTAATTTTTTCATAGGGTTAAGCCCGCGATTGTCTTTTATTCAGTTTGGCACTGTTTTAAATAGCGGAGTTCATCCCCAAAAGGGGTTGTCAGGGGTGGAGATAATAGGGTGAGTGATGCAGTTATCAGTTTGCGTAAATATGGGATAAACATCGCATATTGCAATACTTTTTGGCGTCATAAGAAGTTCGTACGTGACATCATTTAGGAATGGGATTATTTCTTTTGGTGCTCTGAAGGTCTATTTTTGTTAGTATCTGCGTTTACTTTATTCGAAACCTTTTATAAATAAGGCACTGGAAACGTAACGATCCGACCAGGAGATCTAATGATATCAACCCATTTCCGACGATTTGGGGCTGCGATACTTATGTTACTGACCTTCAGTTTTTCAACTGGGGTATTAGCAAGTAAACATGAGCCAAAATCGCATAAAGCCCACATAGTTAAGACCAAAAGCACGACGACACACAGTAAGAAATTGGTAAGTAGTAAAAAAGAGTATTCTCGCAATAGTGAAATTGCATCGCTCCCTGACTTGCGAAAATACCCTTCCGGAACACCTAGAAAAAAAGCGTTTCTCCGGACAGTCATGCCATATATTACTAGTCAAAATGCAGCGATCACTGCGGACCGTAACTGGTTGGTTTCTAAGCAGTATGAAAAACGCTGGTCACCATCAGAGCGTACACGCCTGAAAGGAATTACCCAGCGCTATAAAATTGCGTGGAATGGTAATACTAAGCGTGTGCCGTGGAATACGCTGATGGAAAAAGTCGACATCATTCCTACCAACATGGTGGCAACGATGGCTGCAGCTGAAAGCGGCTGGGGTACGTCGAAACTTGCCCGTAGCAACAACAATTTGTTTGGTATGAAGTGCAGCAAACGCCATTGCAACAGTGAACCAGGTAAAGTTAAAGGCTATTTGCATTACGATTCAGTTAAGGAAGGCGTTAACGCTTACGTAACAAATCTGAATACGCATCCGGCCTATAATTCCTTCCGTAAATCACGTGCGCAATTGCGTAAAGCGGATCAGGAAGTGACTGCCAGCAATATGATTCATAAGCTGAAAGGGTATTCTACAAAAGGTAGTAGCTATAACAATTACCTATTTGCGATGTACCAAACCAATCAGCGATTTATGGCACCGAACTAATTAAAAAAATAGAATGTTAATAATAAGTAATAATTCACGCCTTCAATTCGAAGGCGTTTTTTTTGCTTAACTCATTCACTAAACCAATATTTCACTATGTCTTTCACGATGTTCTTTCGGCGTTGAGCCATACTCTTTTTTAAAGACCGAATAGAAGTATTGCAATGATGGATAACCGCACATTTGCGATATTTCATTGATAGACAAAGATGTAGACACCAGCAAACTGCGCGCTTTTTCTAACTTTTCGGTGTGAATTATTGTATGAATCGTCTCACCGACTTCTTCTTTAAACCGCTTCTCGAGGTTAGAACGCGAGATCCCTACCGCGTCCAAAACTTGCTCAACTTTGATACCTTTACAGGCATGGTTTCGGATGTAGTGCATTGCCTGAATCACAGCGGGATCGTGCAAAGAACGATAATCCGTTGAACGGCGTTCAACCACACGCACCGGCGGCACCAGAATGCGTTGTAAAGCAAGTGGCTCATTGTCCATCAAACGATGCAATAACTTTGCGGCCTGATATCCCATCTGCCTTGTTCCCTGTGCTACCGACGAAAGTGCCACGCGGGATAGATAACGCGTCAGTTCTTCGTTATCTATCCCAATCACACAGAGTTTTTCCGGCACGGGAATATGCAGATGTTCGCAAACTTGCAGCAGGTGTCGTGCACGCGCATCCGTCACGGCAATAATCCCGGTTTGCGGTGGAAGTGTTTGCACCCAATCCGCCAGGCGGTTTTGCGCATGCTGCCAATTCTCCGGGGCCGTTTCTATACCCTGATAAACCACGCCCCGATATTTTTCTTTTGCCACAAGCTGATTAAAAGCGTACTCACGTTCCATAGCCCAACGCTTGCCGCTGGAGTTCGGCAAACCATAGAAGGCGAAACGTTGCACACCCTTCTCTTTTAGATGCAAAAATGCATTTTCCACCAGGGCATGGTTGTCGGTAGCAATGTAATGTACTGGTGGGTAGTGTTCTGGCGAATGGTAGGACCCTCCCACACCAACAATAGGAACATCCGCTCCATCTAATAAACGCTGGATTTCAGTATCATCAAAATCGGCAATCACGCCGTCGCCTAGCCACTCTTTGATATTGTCGATGCGGGCACGGAAATCTTCTTCAATAAAAATGTCCCACTCAGATTGAGACGCCTGCAAGTATTCTCCAACGCCCTCCACTACCTGACGGTCGTAGGCTTTGTTGGCATTGAATAACAACGTGATGCGATGACGTTTCTCAAACATGCCTTTTCCCTGATAAAAAAACTGTATGTGAAAATAACAATGCCCAAGCTACTTCAAAATGCAGGTTGGCGGCAATCGAGAGAACCCTGAGAACTTATCAAGTAAGTGACTCAGGTGAACGAGAGCCGCCAACAACCCTGCAGATTGAAGAGCGACGGGCATTTTGCACACTTATGCTCTACGTTTAGTAGCCGAATCCATCCAGACAGCCAGCAATAAAATGGCGCCTTTTACGATGTATTGCCAAAATGTCGGGACATCCATCATGCTCATGCCGTTATCCAGTGAAGCCATGATAAATGCCCCCATCACTGCCCCTGCAACACTTCCAACGCCGCCGGCAAGACTCGTACCACCAATGACACATGCTGCAATGGCATCCAGCTCAGCAATGTTGCCGGCAGACGGAGAGCCTGCCCCCAATCGCGAGCTAAGAATTAACCCAGCAATCGCCACCATCAAACCGTTTATGGCAAACACCGCAAGCTTGGTGCGCTCCACATTAATGCCCGATAGCCGCGCCGCCTCAATATTGCCGCCAATCGCGTAAATACGTCTGCCAAACGCTGTGCGAGTCGCCATAAACATTCCCGCTAGCAGTAATAACGTGAGGATCAGCACCGGTGTAGGTACACCACGGTAATCATTGAGTAGCCAGATTGCCCCCAACACGATAACTGCTGTGATGGCTTGTCGCCCTAAGACACCTGTGGAGGCCGGCGTTTCCAGCCCCAGAGCCTGCCGCCGACTATGCATCCTCCATTGCCAGGCAACAAAAACCACCAACCCTAAAGTACCAATACCAAAACCAATTCCGTCTGGCAGGTAGCTTTGCCCGATTTGCGACATTGAGGCACTGGTTGGCGATACGGTTGTACCGTTAGTAATGCCGATCAGCACGCCGCGAAACGCCAGCATTCCAGCAAGGGTGACGATAAATGACGGCACTTTACGATACGCCACCCACCATCCGTTCCACGCCCCTAAAACGAGCCCAAGTACCAGCGTTACGGCAATCGTGAGTGGTAGTGGCCACCCAAGCCAAACATCAAAAATGGCCGCCACACCGCCAAGTAACCCCATCATCGAGCCGACAGAAAGATCGATTTCTGCCGAAATGATGACGAATACCATGCCTACCGCCAGAATCCCGGTGATAGCGGTTTGGCGTAATAAATTGGAGATATTTCTGGCACTGAGATAAGCGCCTTCGGTGGTCCAGGTAAAGAACAGCATAATCACCACAATCGCTGCGATCATGACAAAAACCTGGAGATTAAGTGCCCGTAGTCCGGCAAAAGGTGATGCCGCAGGTGCCGTGAGTTTCATTTCAGACGGATGACTTTTCGACATGCTTTTCACTCCTCAGTGCAGCTTCCATAACCTGCTCTTGGGTCAGGTTATTGTTAATCAGATTGGCTTTGATTCGCCCCTCATGCATCACCAGCACCCTGTCACTCAGACCGAGCACTTCCGGCAATTCCGATGAGATAACAATGACCGCAATACCTTGCTGAACCAGCTGATTAATAAGTTTGTAGATTTCGTATTTCGCGCCGATATCAATGCCACGCGTGGGTTCGTCGAGGATCAAAATGCGTGGGTTGAGCAGCAGGCAACGCGCCAGAATGGCTTTTTGCTGGTTGCCGCCGCTCAGGCGACCAATTGCCAATTCTGGTGATGAAGTTTTAACTTTCAGTCGCTCAATCGATTGCAGAATGCAGTTTTGTTCGGCAGCGTCATCGAGCTGAGTTAACGCGCCAGAAAACTGGCTTAATGCGGCAAGTGTGATGTTTTGCCCCACAGCCATGACCGGCACGATGCCATCTTTTTTGCGGTCTTCTGGCACCATCGCAATGCCGTGAGCTATCGCCTGCTGGCAATTGCCGATAGCGACTTGTTGATTATCAATGAAAATACGACCTTCAGACTTGCCCGGCCAGACGCCAAACAAACATTGCACAGCTTCGGTACGCCCGGCACCGACCAGTCCTGCGATCCCAAGAATTTCACCTTTATGCAGTGAAAAAGAGATGTCATTAACTCGTTTGATATGCCGATTGACCGGATGCCACGCAGTGAGATGCTCAACACGCAACACTTCTTCACCCGTCTGATGCGGTTCATTAGGGTAAAGCGCCGTAAGCTCACGTCCCACCATCATGGTGATGATGTCTTCTTCGCGCATCAGTGCCGCATCCCGTGTACCAATCGGCTGCCCATCGCGGATAACGCAGATGGTGTCGGAAATAGCTTTCACTTCATTGAGTTTGTGGGAGATGTAAATACAGGCAATACCATGAGCCTGTAGATCACGAATAATTGCTAGTAACACTGCTGTTTCTTGCTCAGTTAGTGAAGCTGTAGGCTCATCCAGAATGAGTAAGCGCACTTGTTTATTAAGCGCTTTGGCAATCTCAACCAACTGCTGCTGCCCAAGCCCCAGCGAACCAACGCGCGTATCCGGGGAAATATTCAGGCTCACCTGTGAGAGCAGTTTTTGGCATCGGAGCGTCATGCTGTCGTAATCCAGTACACCATGCCGCGACAACTCAGCGCCGAGGAAAATGTTCTCAAGTACAGTCAGATGTTTAACCAGAGCCAGCTCCTGGTGAATAATCGCAATACCTTTGCGTTCGGTATCGCGGATATGGCTCGCCTGAAGTTTTTCACCGGCGAACCATATTTCACCTTCGTAACTGCCGTAGGGGTAGATACCGCACAGCACTTTCATCAATGTAGATTTACCAGAGCCGTTTTCACCACAGAGGGACATCACTTCACCAGCATCCACTGACAGACTGACGTTATCCACGGCCTTCACAACACCAAAAGCTTTGGTGATATTTTTCATTTCCAGTAAACAAGGCATAGCCCCTCCTTTACCTGTTTTCAGGGTCTCGCCCGTGGCAAAGCACGGGCGCGGTGGGTTATAGCTCGTTTTTCTTGTGGAAACCGTCTGCCACAACGGTGCTGTCAATATTGGCTTTATCGACTTCGACAGGTGTCAGTAGACGTGAGGGAACATCTTTAATGCCATTGTTCAATACAGCGTCAGAAGCGGGTTGTTTGCCTTCACCTAATTCCACAGCAATTTCAGCTGCCGTATTCGCAAGCTTGGTAATTGGCTTATAAACCGTCATGGTTTGCGTACCGGCAATAATACGTTTCACCCCAGCCAAATCCGCATCCTGCCCGGAAATGGCGACTTTACCAGCTAACCCTTGCGCACTTAATGCCTGAATTGCGCCGCCTGCAGTCGCATCGTTTGACGCCACAACAGCATCAATTTTATTGTTATTAGCTGTCAGAGCATTCTCCATAATTTTCAATGCGTTTTCAGGCAGCCAACCATCAGCCCATTGATCGCCGACAACTTTTATTTTCCCACTCTCAATATAAGGTTTTAATACTTTCATCTGCCCTGCACGGAACATTTTGGCATTATTATCAACAGGTGAACCGCCCATTAAGAAATAATTCCCAGAAGGCACTTTATTAACAAGACTTTGCGCCTGTAATTCACCAACCTTTTCATTATCAAATGAGATGTAATAATCAATATCGGCATTATTAATCATGCGATCATAAGCTAATACTTTTATTCCTTCTCTTTTAGCCTCAGCAATCACATTACTTAACACCTGGCCGTTGTAAGGAATAATGACCAGTACATCAACACCACGGTTGATCATGTTTTCTATTTGCGACATTTGCGTTTCTTCGTTGCCATTCGCGGATTGTACAAAGACTTTCGCACCCAACGATTCGGCTTTTTTAACAAAAATATCGCGGTCTTTCTGCCAGCGTTCGAGACGTAAATCGTCTATTGCCATGCCAATTTTCACTTCTTTAGCAATACCACTGATACTGGTCAGAACGAGTGAGGCGCACAGCGTTAGTAAGAGGTTCTTAATCTTCATATTGTTATACCTTTGTAGGGATGAATAACTCGGATTAAATTTATTATCTGTCGACCGGAGAAGATTGTTGTCTGTGAATGCAATTCCAGCAATTACAGATTTTTATCTTCCCATTACGTTTTTTGGTTTAATTTCTAATTTATGATGACGATCTGCTTTTAATTTAACAAACTCATTCGTTTCTTTATTTACTGGAATAACCATCGAGATATTTCATTCATTATTTTCAGTATTTTTGCGAAGCAGCGCACATTTGAGGATTCTCTTAAACGCAGTGTGAAATAACGTAATTGAGCAATACCAGAGGAAAATACAGGATGGTGACAGAATCGCTTACTTGCCGCCCCCCTGATTACGGAGTCACTTATGCAAGCCTATTTCGACCAACTTGAACGCGTTCGTTTTGAAGGTACCAAATCCACTAATCCTCTGGCATTCCGCCACTACAATCCAGACGAAATCGTTCTGGGTAAACGCATGGAAGAGCATCTGCGTTTTGCTGCCTGTTACTGGCATAACTTCTGCTGGAATGGCACAGACATGTTTGGTTCCGGTTCCTTTGAGCGTCCCTGGCTACAAGCAGGCGATGCGTTAGGTCTGGCTAAACAGAAAGCTGACGTGGCGTTTGAATTTTTCCACAAGCTGAATGTGCCGTATTACTGCTTCCACGATGTAGACGTTTCACCAGAAGGAGCGTCTCTGAAAGAGTATCTGAACAACTTCGCACAAATGACCGAAGTACTGGCGCAAAAGCAGCAAGAAAGTGGTGTGAAATTGCTGTGGGGTACTGCCAACTGCTTTACCAACCCACGTTTTGGTGCCGGTGCGGCAACAAACCCGGATCCGGAAGTGTTCTCCTGGGCTGCCACACAAGTCGTAACAGCAATGAATGCCACTCACAAACTGGGCGGTGAAAACTATGTACTTTGGGGTGGCCGTGAAGGTTACGAATCCCTGCTCAATACCGATTTGCGTCAAGAACGTGAGCAAATTGGCCGCTTCTTGCAAATGGTCGTTGAGCATAAACACAAAATTGGTTTCCGTGGCACATTACTTATCGAACCGAAACCGCAAGAACCTACCAAGCATCAGTACGATTACGATGTCGCCACGGTTTATGGCTTCCTGAAACAGTTTGGTCTGGAAAAAGAGATCAAAGTAAACATTGAAGCAAACCACGCAACACTTGCGGGCCATTCGTTCCATCACGAAATCGCCAGCGCTATTGCATTGGGTATTTTCGGTTCAGTCGATGCCAACCGTGGTGACCCGCAGTTGGGCTGGGATACAGACCAGTTCCCAAATAGCGTGGAAGAAAATTCATTAGTGATGTACGAAATC
Organism: Buttiauxella noackiae ATCC 51607; assembly: GCF_001654865.1. GTDB lineage: Bacteria > Pseudomonadota > Gammaproteobacteria > Enterobacterales > Enterobacteriaceae > Buttiauxella > Buttiauxella noackiae. The sequence goes on from NZ_LXEO01000049.1 coordinate 205,642, forward strand.
CTCAAAGCAGGTGGTTTCACCACGGGCGGCCTGAACTTTGATGCCAAAGTACGCCGCCAAAGCACCGATAAGTACGACCTGTTCTATGGTCATATTGGTGCCATGGACGTGATGGCACTGTCGCTAAAAATTGCTGCACGCATGATTGAAGATGGTGAACTGGATAAGCGTGTTGCGAAGCGTTATGCCGGTTGGAATGGTGAACTGGGCCAGCAAATTCTGAAAGGACAAATGTCTCTTGCGCAGATTGCACAGTACGCTGAACAACATAACCTGGCGCCGCAGCACCAGAGCGGTCATCAGGAGTTGTTGGAGAACCTGGTGAATCATTATCTGTTTGATAGATAAATTCAGATCTATACAAAAAGTGGTGGGTAGCTTTCGACTTATCCACCCACATATTTTCCTCGCACCACGCCTGTCGTGGTGCGTTTGTAAGGAGTGGTCAGTATGTACATCGGAATCGATCTCGGGACGTCAGGCGTTAAAGCCATTTTGCTCAATGAGCAAGGCGAGGTGCTGGCTTCACAAACCGAAACGCTGACTGTGTCACGCCCACATCCACTGTGGTCGGAACAAGATCCAGAACACTGGTGGCAAGCCACAGACCGCGCAATGAAAGCACTTGGGGAGCAGCATCCTCTCACCGATGTGAAAGCACTGGGAATTGCCGGGCAAATGCACGGTGCAACGCTGCTTGATAGCCAGCAGAAGGTGCTACGCCCCGCCATTTTATGGAATGACGGCCGCTGCAGTGAAGAATGTGCGCTACTGGAAGCTGCCGTACCTGAATCACGTGAGATTACCGGCAACCTGATGATGCCAGGATTTACTGCACCGAAGCTGCTTTGGGTTCAGCGCCATGAACCAGACGTTTTCGCCAAAATCGATAAGGTCCTGTTACCAAAAGATTATTTGCGTTTACGTATGACCGGCGTGTTTGCCAGTGACATGTCAGATGCTGCAGGCACCATGTGGCTGGATGTCGCAAAGCGAGACTGGAGCGACAAAATGCTCGACGCCTGCCAACTCAACCGCCAGCAAATGCCTGCCTTATATGAAGGCACTGAAATAACCGGCACGTTGAAAGAGGACGTGGCTAAGGCGTGGAATATGCCCGCTGTGCCCGTTGTTGCAGGCGGTGGGGATAACGCCGCAGGGGCCGTTGGCGTTGGCATGATGGATGCCGGCCAGGCGATGTTGTCGCTGGGTACATCAGGCGTTTACTTCGCTGTTAGCGATGGTTTTCGCAGCAAACCTGAAAGTGCCGTTCACAGCTTCTGTCACGCGCTGCCAAACCGCTGGCATTTAATGTCTGTGATGTTAAGTGCTGCATCTTGTCTGGATTGGGCAGCAAAACTGACTGGCCTTGGCACCGTTCCGGCATTACTGGCAGCCGCTGAAAAAGCCGATGAAGAAGCGGGAGATATTTGGTTCTTGCCATATCTTTCAGGCGAACGCACACCACACAACAATCCGCAGGCAAAAGGGGTTTTCTTTGGCCTGACGCATCAGCATGGGCCGGCAGAACTTGCCCGGGCTGTGCTTGAAGGAGTGGGTTATGCGCTGGCAGACGGTATGGACGTCGTTCATTCTTGTGGAGCGACACCACATAGCGTGACGCTAATCGGGGGCGGTGCGCGTAGCCCTTACTGGCGGCAGATACTGGCGGATATCAGCGGGCAAACGTTGGATTACCGTACAGGGGGTGATGTTGGACCGGCGCTGGGGGCGGCGCGTCTGGCACAAATCGCGATGTCTCCAGGTAAGCCATTACAATCTCTGCTGCCACAATTGCTTCTTGAGCAACAGCACACGCCAGATATGGCGCGCCATGCGCGTTACAAAACGCGCCGTAAAGTGTTTAACCAAATTTATCAGCAACTGCTGCCACTGATGTCGTGACACAAAAAATAACGCTCAGGTTTTACCTGAGCGTTAGCAGCATTCACCATCCAATATTTAAGACAGCAAGGTAAACGCAATCATCCCAACAACCGCACCCGTGGTGCCGAGAATGGTTTCCATCAGGGTCCAGGTCTTCAGGGTTTGCCCTTCGGTTGCACCCGTGAACTTACCAAATAACCAGAAACCAGCGTCGTTAACGTGGCTCACAACAATCGAACCACCTGCGATACAAATCGACAAAGCAGCCATTTGCGCGCCGTTATAGTTCAGTTGTTCAATAACCGGCATCACAAGACCGACGGCGGTCAGGCAAGCAACGGTTGCGGAACCCTGAATAATACGAACCGCAGCAGCCAGTACGAAGCAGGTTAAAGCAATGGGCAAACCTAAACCGGTCAGCGCTTCGCCCAGTGCAGGGCCTACGCCCGAGTCCACCAGCACTTGTTTAAATACCCCGCCTGCACCGATAACCAGCAAAATAATACCAGCCGGTTGCAGCGCGTGGCCGCAGATTTCCATGACCTTTTCTTTCGCCATTCCCTGACGATATGCCAGGCCATAAATAGCAACCAGACACGCCACCAGAATCGCGGTGAACGGATGGCCAATAAACTCAAGCCATTCGTACAGCGTGGAACCCTGTTCAACGAAACGCGCAGCGATAGTTTTCATCCCTACCAACACCAGCGGCAGTAGGATCAGCGACAGGCTGAAGCTGAACGATGGCAATTTGCCTTCGCCCAGATGCGGTTCAGTGATGTCGTCCGGAATATGCAGTTCGACGTATTTACTGATGAAGTTACCAAACAGCGGCCCGGCGATAATCATAGCTGGAATGGCGGCGCACAAGCCTAGCAGAATCATCCAGCCAAAGTCGGCGTGCATTTGGGAAGCCAGCAGCATGGGTGCAGGCCCTGGCAGCAGAAACGCTGCGGCAGCGGCAACACCTGCGAACAGAGGAATAACTAATTTTACCAGGTTTGTTCCGGTGTGACGGGCCATAGAAAACGCCACGCTAATCAGCAGAACAATGGCAACTTCGAAGAACAGCGGTAGTGCGCAAATCAAGCCTGCCAGGCCAATCGCGTAATGTGCGCGACTCTTGCCGAAAACCTTGAGCATTTTGACGGCTATCTGGTCTACGGCACCCGTTTCATGAAGAATCTTGCCAAACATCGCACCGAGCGCGACGACGATGGCCAGAAAGCCGAGTGTACCGCCCATGCCTTTTTCCATGGTTGCCGCGATTTTATCGAGCGGCATCCCGGAAAATATCCCTGCACCAATTGAAACCACCATCAAAGCAACGAAGGCATGCATACGCGCCTTCATCACTAAAAACAGCAGCAGTAAAACTGAACCTACTGCTGTTAAAACAAGTGTTAATGTACTCACTGCACACTGCCTTTATTAATCACATCAATAGTGCTGGCCACCACGCCTTCCAGCGTTTGGTCAATATCCACGACCAGAACATCAGGTTCATCAGACTTTGGTTCTTCCAGCGTTTCAAACTGAGTGACCAACATCTGAGTTTTGAAGAAGTGACCTTTACGTGCTTTCAGACGGCTTTCGATTACCTCAAAATCACCTTTCATGTAGATGAAAGAGAGATTTGGGTTACCGTCGCGCAATTGGTCGCGATAAACCTTTTTCAGCGCAGAACAAACAATCAGGGAAACTTTGTTTGTCCGCTGCATAGCGAAAGCCGCATCGTTTAGCGCCTGCAGCCACGGCTTACGATCGTCGTCGTTGAGCGGCTCGCCTGATGCCATTTTCATGATATTGCAGCGTGGATGAAGGAAGTCGCCATCGAGGAACGCGGCTTTGAGTTGATGTGCAACTTCGCTTGCAACAGCAGATTTACCGCTGCCAGAGACGCCCATCAGGACGTAGATGTGGTGGTCATGGTTGGTAGTGCTCATAGCGTAGCTCCGACTGTTATACCCTTCATACTTCGAGTTGCATCTTTGTTGGCTGCGTTCACTCGTCCGAATCACTTAGTTTACTAAGCTCATCGGAACTCCTTCTCTTGCCGTCGCGATGCAACGCGAATTATTTTGGGAATATTAGAAACTGTTACGGGTAACTGTTATCGGTAACATTCTCTGAGCTGATCGAGCAATAAGCAATAACCATTAGCTTGCAAAGCGTATAACTGTGAACTACATCAAAAAATAAACTGTAAATAATCCGAGTTGCAGTTAGCGCCACTGCAACCTGAATTAAACGAGAATTAAATTGAGCCGCCTGAAGAGAGCGTAAAGCCCAAATCCAGCATTTGTGGTGTGACCGTTTCGCCACGTATCCGCGCCAGCAAACGCTCCGCACCAATACGCCCCATACGTTCACGTGGTGTCAACACGCTGGCAAGACGTGGCTCCATCACCTGCCCGATATCGTGGCCATGGAAACCGGCAATCGCCATATCTTTTGGAATACTCAAGCCCTGACGCTGGCATTCAAATGCCGCACCGATGGCTAAGTCATCGTTAGTACAGAAGATGCTATCGAGCTGCGGATATTCACGTCTGGCCTGACGAAACAATTCAATACCGGTGGAATATGAGGATGAGTTTTCAACCATTACACTATATGGTACAAGCCCGGCATCGTTCATCGCCTGCTCATAGCCTTTTTTCTTAATCACAGTACGTTCATCAAGACGGGCGCCGAGATACGCTACATGGCGGTGGCCACGCGCAATAATTGCGGCTGTCATCTGGCGTGCTGCTTCGAAGTTATCAAACCCTACGGCAATATCCAGGCATGGTGAAACGCTGTCCATCAATTCGACAACGGGAATACCCGCCACTTCAATCATTTTCAAGGTGCGCGGAGTGTGGGTACGTTCAGTAAGGATAAGACCGTCGATATTCCAGGAAAGCATTGATTCCAGGCGCTCTTCTTCTAACTCCGGTTTATAACCATAGTGAGCAAGCATAGTCTGGTAGCCATAAGCATCGACAACGCTTTCAATACCTCGTAGCACTTCAGCGAAAACCTGGTTGGTAAGTGAAGGCAACAACACACCGATTGCACGGCTGGTAGAATTGGAGAGGATGTCGGGTGCGCGGTTCGGAATATAGCCAAGATCATCAAGGGCCGCGGCAATTTTTACCTGCAACGCAGCGGAAACCTGATCGGGGTTTCGCAAAAAGCGACTGACCGTCATTTTGGTGATGCCAACGCGGTCTGCAACGTCCTGTAATACCGGTCTTTTCTTTTTCATTGTCCTGCTGTGCGGGTTAACAATCGACGACAAAGTTTAGCACGGACAAAGCACAACCTTCCCCTGTTTCAGGAGAAGGTTGTGACCGGTAACTATCGGAAAATATTAGACTGGTGGTAAATCGAACAGCAACACTTCACTTTGAGCATTTGCATGAATCGAAATCGCTTGCTCATCCCACACCGCAACCGCGTCGCTGGTTTTTGCCTGAGTGCCATTAATCGACACATCACCTTTCACTACCTGAACCCATATACGGCGATCTGCCGGGATCTGATAAACAGATTGCTCATCTTTAGCCAGCGCCCAGCGTGAAAGCTCCATATCCTGATTCACTTTCAATGAACCGTCTCGCGCATCTGGTGAAAGCACCAGCTGGCGGCCCTGCGGCGCATCAAAACGGCGTTGGTCGTAACGCGGCGTGATGCCGGTTTTTTCTGGGATGATCCAGATTTGGTACAGACGCAGGCGCTCAGTTTTGCTTGGGTTGTACTCGGAGTGAGTAATCCCGGTACCGGCACTCATAATCTGGAATTCACCCGCAGGAACCTTTTCTTCGTTACCCATGCTGTCACGGTGTGCTACGGCACCTTCCAGCACATAAGTCAGGATTTCCATATCTTTGTGCGGGTGGGTACCGAACCCTTCACCAGCTTCCACTACGTCTTCGTTAATCACACGTAATGCCGAGAAACCCATGAAATTGGCATCGTAATAGTTAGCGAAAGAGAAGGTGTGCCAGCTATCCAACCAACCATGATTCGCATGACCACGTTCTTCAGCTTTTCTTAAGTAGATCATTTTCATTTCTCCGCAATTCGTTTGATGGACTAAGTGTGGACTCGAATCGGAAATGATCATAGAGGGTGAAAATTGACGCCTCTGTTCAAAAAAAATGAACGAGTCAGAGGCGTCGTATTTCGGTTTAAGCGAGGGTCACAGTAGAGGGAGAGGCTTGCTCGAAACCGCGCTCGAGGATCTCAAGGTTGGTCAGTGCTTCAATTTCTCTGACGTAATTTGGCTTGCCATTAAGAATGGTTTCGTACAGCGCGTCGTATACGCGCCCGTAGTCACCCGCTTCCGGCTTCAACTCTTCGCGCACGCTTTCACCCGCATCGTTTACATACTCAAGCACGCCTACGCTGCTGTCTGCCGCAAAGCCCGGTTCGCCCGGCATGATGTACGCTTTAAGGCTGGTTTCTTGCTGGTCAATGCCGTACTTAATGAATGAGCCTTTGGTGCCGTGAACCAGGAATTTTGGGTAATCGATTTTCACCAGATGGCTGGTTTTAACGATAGCTTTCATATCGCCATAGAAAAGCTGGGCTTCAAAGGTATCGTCCGGGTTAGCTTTATTGCGCACGCTACGAATATCGTAGGTGACGTGGTCCGGGCGGCCAAATAGCGAGATGATTTGGTCCATGGTATGCACGCCGAGGCCATAGAACGCGCCATCTGCCGGCAGCCCAGGTTTAGTTTCCGCAACCGGACGATACATATCAAAGTGGCTTTCTATTTCAACGATGTCGCCAAGTTTGCCGCTTTCGATAGCCTTTTTCATCGTCAGGAAGCAGGAGTCAAAACGGCGATTCTGGTAAGGCGTGACGGTCAGCCCTTTTGCTTTCGCCAGTTCAAACAACTCTTTGGCTTCAGCAAGGGTCGGGGTAAACGGTTTTTCCACCAGTACGTTTTTACCCGCTTCAAGTGCGCGTTTCGCGTAATCAAAATGGCTGTCAGCGTGGGTGCAAACCACCACCAGCTTTACCTGCGGATCATTCAGCACTTCGTCTAAATCGCTGGTGAAATGAATATGGCTATACTCCGGCTGCTGTTCGATGTCCGGCTTTTCATTGCGACGGAAAATATGGGCAACGTGGAATTTATCTTTGCGAACCAGAACGTAAGGAAGGTGGTAACGCGTGGTGCTTTTGCCAAAACCTATAAAAGCGCAGTGTAGGGTCATTGCTTCGTCCTTTTTGACTTTGAATTGCAATTACCCTACTGCAAACTCCGGCGGATGGCACTTCGTTTATCCGCCCTACTAATGCAAAGTGACACTTGGTTTGCCCTATTTATTTGGAGTTGTAGCAAGGCGGCAAGGGAGTGAATCCCGATGAGCTTACTTAGGTAAGTGATTCGGGTGAGGGAGTGCAGCCAACGCAGCTACAGCTTCAAATAAGACGGGCAAAAAAAAGCCAGCACTAGGCTGGCTAAAGTAATACTGGAAGCAATGTGAGCAATGTCGTGCTTTCAGGTTGTCTCCGTAGGGGTCTCCCCTGAACGCATGGCAATAATAATCATTATCATTCGCACTTGTAAAGCGAAATTTCAAAAAATATGCGGTTGACAGCAAAGTGAAAGTCAATGATGTTTAAAGGGATTATGTAACTCATTGAGGATAAAAGGATGAACGAAATCGTAGTACGTCACGCTGAAATCAGCGACGCTCAGGCGCTGCATGAAATCTACTCCCAGCCAGCATTGGTTCGTGACACGCTACATCTTCCTCATCCTGCGCTAAAACTTTTCACCGATCGCCTGAACGATCTAAAACCCGGCAGCCGTAACCTGGTGGCATGCATCGACAATAATGTTGTCGGGCAGCTAATGCTGATGGTGGAACAGTCCCCACGTCGTAGCCATGTAGCCACTTTTGGGATGGGCGTCGACTGCCGCCATCAGGGCAAGGGAGTCGCTAGTGCGCTAATGCAGGAAATGGTAAATCTGTGCGACAACTGGCTGCGCATCGAGCGTATTGAACTGACGGTTTTCACCGATAACGAGGCGGCGTTGGCAACCTATCGCAAATTCGGTTTTGAAATTGAAGGCACTGGTAAGAACTTCGCGCTGCGTGAAGGTCAGTATGTAGACGCCTATTTTATGGCGCGGTTTAAGCCGGTGTAACAAGGCGGATGGCACTTGCGCTTATCCGCCCTACGGCTCAGATTTGTAGGGTGGATAGGCGCAGCGCCATCCACCAATTATTCAGTAACCCGCCGTCAAATCATCCACCGAGCGCGGGTCAGACGCACCGTACAATGCGCCATCCGGCCCCATCATAATGCTTTGCGTGCTTCCCATCGCCTCTTTCACTACCACGTTCTGCCCTTTTTCTTTCAGCAGTTTAAGCGTGTCCGGGCTAAAGCCTTTTTCGACCCTTAACTCGTCAGGCAGCCATTGATGATGGAAGCGCGGCGCATTGGTCGCTTCGGCGACGTTCATACCGTAATCGATAGTATTCATCACCATTTGCAGCACGGTCGTGATTATTCGGCTACCGCCAGGGCTGCCGGTCACCAGCCAGGTTTTGCCATCTTTCACCACGATAGTTGGCGACATCGACGACAGCGGGCGTTTATGCGGCCCAACGGCGTTTGCATCGCCACCCACCAGCCCGTATACATTCGGCACACCTGGTTTGGCAGAGAAATCATCCATTTGGTTGTTCATGATAATGCCGGTGTTGCCCGCCACGATACCTGTTCCGAACACGGTGTTTAGCGTGTAAGTCACCGCCACGGCGTTGCCGTCTTTATCTACCACCGAGAAATGCGTGGTCTGGTTACTTTCATACGGCGCGAGGTTCCCCGGTTTGATTTCACTCGACGGACGCGCTTTGTTGATGTCGATCTTATCAGCCAGCGATTTGGCGTACGCTTTGTCGGTCAGCGCCTGCCACGGCACTTTCACGAAGTCTGGATCGCCAAGATATTCCGAGCGGTCGGCATACGCGTATTTTTCGGCTTCAGCGGTTAACTGCATCGCATCGGCGCTACCAAAACCGTATTTGGTGAGGTCGAAATTCTCCAGAATATTCAGGATTTCGACGATATGGATACCACCAGAAGACGGTGGTGGCATGGAGAAAATCTGGTAGCCACGGTAATCGCCGCTAATCGGCGCACGTTCAACCGCTTTGTAATTCGCCAGATCGTCCTTGCTAATCAGCCCGCCGTTTTTTGCCATCTCTTCGGCGATTTGGTCAGCAATCGTCCCTTTATAGAAAGCATCCGGGCCAATCTCAGCAATCATCTCCAGGCTTTTGGCGAGATTGGTCTGCACTAATTTGTCGCCTTTTTGCAGCGGATTACCGTCTGCTTTCCAGAAAATAGCTTTGCTGTTGGGGTGATTCGGAAGGACTTCCGCGCCGTAGACTTTCAGGTCTTCAGCCAGCGCGTCGTTGACGGTAAATCCGTCATGCGCCAGTTTGATCGCCGGTTGGATAACTTTGTTGAGCGGCAGCGTGCCGTATTTTTCCAGCGCCATGGCGAAGCCCGCAACGGTGCCAGGCGTGCCTGATGCCAGATGAGAAGTGAGGGATTTTTTACTGTCGGCATTGCCCTGCGCATCAAGGAACATATCGCGCGTGGCTTTTTCTGGCGCCATTTCACGGAAATCTATCGCGGTTGTTTTACCATCTTTGGTGCGCAGCATCATGAAACCACCGCCACCGATATTCCCCGCCTGCGGGTGGGTTACCGCCAGTGCAAAGCCCACGGCAACGGCGGCATCAACCGCGTTCCCACCTTGTTTAAGAATATCAACACCCACTTGCGTGGCGAGGGAATCCTGGGACGCCACCATGCCGTTTTCAGCACGTACAGGATGAAACACATCCGCTTCCACGCCGTAGGAAACGGGAGCCGGAGCCGCAACGGGCGGTGGTGCGGCACTAACTGAGAGGCACAGTCCGATCGTTAACGCAGGAACGGCTATCCAGCGCAGAATTTCCAGACGTATTGTTTTCCACTGCTTCATCGTTATTTTCTCCATTTTTCAATGAGGTCAATCGCCCAATAAGCCTGGTCCACAATTCCTAAATAATCTTCATGTGAATAGAAAAGGATTAAACTTAATAGATCCCCCAATGGAGGAAATGACGATGAAAAAAATATTATTACTGGCGGCCCTGCTGCCATTGACCTGTTTGGCGCAGCCGATTAATACCCTGAATAATCCAAACCAACCGGATTACCAGATCCCAAGCCAGCAGCGGATGCAGCAGCAGATGCAAACTCAACAGGCACAGCAAAAAGGGATGTTGAATCAGCAGTTACAAACGCAAACACGCATGCAACAGCAGCATCTGGAAGGGCAGATAAACAATAATTCGCAGCAGGGCGTCTTTAAGGTGAAAAAAACGCTGCCGAATGAGATGGAAGTAGGAACGCAGCAGGTACTGCCAAATACCAATGGCGGAATGCTAAGTGGCAGCGGAGGTAGCAGCCAGGATCATATGCTGCAACCGAAAACCAATGGCAGCATGCTCAATCAAAACAGCAACTCGACTTCACTACAGCCGAACATCCCGCTGAAAACAATTGGGCCGTAAAGGTAACGGTAGATGGCGCTAGCGCTTATCCCACCTACAAATCGTAGGTTGGGTAAGCGAATGCGCCACCCAACGCAATCACGCGTTAAAATCCGGCCCAATTTCATCAATTCTATCGGTGCAAATCGTATCGACTCCCCAGCGCAGCAGCGTTGCTGCACGCTGGGGAATATTCACGGTATAAACCAGAATATGTAATCCCGCCTCTTTCAATTGCTGCACGCGAGTTTCGTCGAGCAGTTTATGGTTCAGGTGGATTGAAACGCAACCGAGCCTGTCGGTCAGCTCGCGCCAATCGTCACGCCATTCATCGAGTAATAATCCGCGCGGTAATTCTGGAACAGCAAGCTGCGCCGCCTCCAGCGCTTCGATAGAAAACGAAGATAACAATGGCGCTGTTTGCCCCAGCCATAATTCACGAGCCGCCAGTGCGATAACTTTCCCGGTTTCTCTATCGGTGCCGGTGGTCGGCTTAATTTCGATATTCGCCATCATGCCGTGCTGTTTACAACGCGCGGCAACCTGCGAAAGAAGAGGTAATGGCTCGCCTTTAAACTTACCGCTGAACCAGCTTCCTGCATCAACATTCAGCAACTTATCCCACGGTAAATCGCCTGCAATTCCCCAGCCGTTGCTGGTGCGCTCAAGCGTGTCGTCATGTAGCAAGAAGATTTGCCCGTCTTGTGAAAGCTTGGCGTCAAACTCAATCATGGTGTGACCGTAACGCGCGCCGACATCAATTGCCGCCAGCGTATTTTCCGGCGCCAGTTTTCCCCCACCACGATGGGCTGCGATTTTTGGATAAGGCCAGTTACTCATAAACGTTGTCCGTTTTCTTTATCAAAGAAATGTAGATGATTTTCAGGCAGATATAGCCACAGCGTACTACCGGGTTGCGGACGTTCCTGATGCGCTAAGCGCACCACCATTTTTTGCTCACCCCAGCGCCCATGCACCAGATTATCTGCCCCGAGCATCTCCAGCGAGTCCACCACAAATGGCACACCGCCTGCGGTTTGGGAGCTTAGCGCAATATGTTCCGGGCGGATACCCAGGGTAACAGCCCTACCTCGTTGCTGATTAGCTGCATTGCCCAGTGGTAGAGCCGTCCCTCCAGCCAGTTCGAAACGCGTGCCGTCGTCGCTGATATTGCCTTCCAGCAGGTTCATGGCAGGCGAACCAATAAAGCTCGCTACAAAGCGGCTTGCCGGGCGTTCGTAGACTTCGACAGGCGTACCGATTTGCTCCGCGATACCTTTGTTCATCACCATCACGCGCTGCGCCAGCGTCATTGCTTCCACCTGATCGTGCGTAACGTACAAACTTGTGGTTTTCAGGCGACGGTGTAGCTGTTGTAATTCCAGGCGCATCTGCACGCGCAGTTTGGCATCAAGGTTTGAGAGCGGTTCATCGAACAGGAAAACCGCCGGATCGCGCACGATGGCGCGCCCCATAGCTACACGCTGGCGTTGCCCGCCGGAAAGTTCACGTGGGCGGCGTTTGAGCAAGCCATCAAGTTCCAGAATACGGGCCGCTTCCGCGACTTTCTGCTGAATATGCCCTTTGCCCATGCCACGGATTTTCAGGCCCCAGGCCATGTTTTCTTCCACGCTCATGTGCGGATAAAGTGCGTAATTCTGGAACACCATCGCAATTCCACGCTCTTTCGGTTCCATCTCTGTGACGCGCTGCCGGTCAATCCAGATGTCGCCGCTGGTGACGCGTTCGAGTCCGGCAACCATGCGTAGCAGCGTGGATTTGCCGCAGCCCGACGGACCCACCATCACGATAAACTCACCGTCGGCCACATCCAGCGTCAGCGGTTGAATCACTTGAGTTTTGTTGTCCCAGCTTTTGGATACTGCCTGTAATTTCAGTCCTGCCATGGGTTATTTCTCACTATCCACTAAGCCACGCACAAACGCGCGTTGCATTACTAAAACGATAATTACCGGGGGAATCAGGGTCAGTAACATGGCCGCCATCACCTGGTTCCACTGAGTGCTTCCTTCGCCGGAAGACATCATCCCTTTGATACCCGCCACCGCCGTGCCGAGGTTTACGTCGCTAATGATCAGCAGCGGCCACAGATACTGGTTCCAGCCGTAGATAAAGGTGATGACGAACAGCGCCGCCAGATTGGTTTTTGAGAGCGGTAACACGATGTCGCGAAAGAAACGCATCGGTGTTGCACCATCGATGCGTGCCGCTTCCATTAACTCATCGGGCAGCGTCATAAAGAACTGGCGGAATAAGAAGGTCGCGGTCGCTGAAGCCATCAGTGGCAGCGTCAGACCGGTGTAGCTATCGAGCATTTTAAGATTTGCGATGACTTCAACAGTTGGAAAAATACGCACTTCAACGGGCAGCATCAGGGTGATAAAGATCATCCAGAAGAACAGGTTACGCAGCGGAAAACGGAACCAGACGATGGCAAAAGCGGAAAGCATCGACACCGTGATTTTGCCGATGGTGATAACCAGCGCCATCACAAAACTGTTGAACAGCATCAGGCCGAACGGTGCACTGTTAGCACCAACACCATGCGTCCAGATATAAGACATGTTTTCCAGCAGATGCGTGCCAGGAATCAGCGTCATCGGCGTCTGAAATACGGCCTGGTTATCCAGTGTCGCCGCGACAAATGCGACATACATGGGAAATAGAATGACGATGATGCCAAGTATCAGCATGGTATGGCTGAAAATGGTCAGCCCACGACGATTCTCAATCATTGATAACGCACCTTACGTTCCACGAAACGAAACTGGACCACGGTCAGGATTATCACTAAGAACATCAGCACGACTGACTGTGCCGCCGAGGCGGAAAGATCCAACCCGGCAAAACCTTCGCGATAAATTTTGTAGATTAGCGTGGTGGTTGCCTGCACCGGGCCACCGCCTGTTGCGGCGTCGATAACCGGGAAGGTATCAAAAAAGGCATACACCAGGTTCACCACCAGCAGAAAGAAACTCACCGGAGCAATGAGCGGCAGCGACAACTTGAAGAAACGTCGTACCGGCCCTGCGCCATCAATCGATGCAGCCTCTACGAGCGAGCGAGGGATAGATTGCAATGCCGCAAAGAAGAACAGGAAGTTGTAGCTGATTTGCTTCCACACCGAGGCAAACACGACGAGAAACATCGCCTGACCACTGTTTTGCGCGTGGTTCCAGTGATAACCAAACTGCTCAAGCACGTGGGTCAGCAGGCCACGTCCAGGGTTAAACAGAAATATCCACAGCACGGCGGCAATCGCTGGTGCCACCGCATACGGCAGCAGCATTAGCGTTTGGTAGATTCGACTGCCGCGAATGACATAATCGGTGAGCGCGGCGAAAAAGAGTGACACCAGCAGGCCGCTGCCAGCAACTAAGCCACTGAAAATCAATGTGGTATAGAAAGAGTCGAGATAGTAACTGTCGTGGAATAGCTGTTTGAAGTTGTCCAGTCCGACAAACGTACTCGAAAGCCCAAACGGATCGACATTCTGGAGTGAATACCACAGAGCTTCGCCCGCAGGCCAGATGAAAAAGATAATGGTGATAATCAGTTGCGGCAGGACTAGTGCATACGGAAGCCAGCTGGAACGGAACACCGGACGAGATGATGACATAGTGTTGCTCTTGTAGGTGACTCTGGATGACCCCCTCCCAACCTCCCCCTTTCCAGGGGAGGTTGGGAGGGGGTTAAGGCGATGGTAAAGTTTTAAGACTTCGTCGACTGTTCAAAACGGCGCAGAAGCTGGTTCCCACGCTCAACCGCGCTATCTAAAGCCTGCTGAGGGGTTTTCTTGCCGGTCCACACAGATTCCAGTTCTTCATCCACGATGGTACGAATCTGCGGCATGTTGCCCAGACGCAGACCTTTGGTGAATGGTAATGGCGGCTTGTTCATCATCTGGCGCGTAGCGATATCGGCACCCGGATTTTTCTCGTAGAAGCCTTGTTTGCGCGTCAGGTCATACGCGGCCTTGGTAATCGGCAGATAACCTGTTTTCTGGTGCCATTCAGCAGCAATTTCTGGCTGAGCAAGGAACTGCATAAACTCGGCAACGCCTTTGTAAGTTGCGGCGTCTTTACCCTGCATAACCCACAGACTTGCCCCACCAATAATGGCGTTTTGCGGCGCATTCGGAATGGTGGAATCGTAAGGCATCATGCCCACGCCGTAGTTGAATTTGGCGTAGTGGCGGATATCAGCCAGCGAGCCGGAAGAGGCGGTGGTGATGGCGCAATCACCGTTGTAGAACTTCTCGGTGGATTCGTCTTTGCGGCCAAAGTAGCTGAAATCGCCTTTCTTATTAAGCTCTTCCAGCAGGGCGATATGTTTCACCTGCTCTGGTTTATTAAATTCCAGAACTGCGTCGGTGCCATCGAAACCGTTATTTTTCGTCGCAACCGGCAGGCCATTCCAGGCGCTGAAGTTTTCGATTTGGATCCAGCCCTGCCAACCGCTGGCGTAGCCGCATTTCATGCCCGCAGCTTTAAGTTTGGCGGTGTATTCAGCCAGATCCTGCCAGGTTTTTGGCGGCTGTTCAGGGTCAAGCCCGGCTTTCTTGAAGGCGTCTTTGTTGTAATACAGCACTGGCGTGGAGCTGTTGAACGGTTGTGAGAGCAAATGCCCGGTTTTCGCATCGGTGTAATAACCGGAAACCGTCGGCACAAACTGGGATTCATCGAACTTAATGCCCGCATCGCTGAACACTTCGTACACCGGTTTGATCGCTTTGGAAGCCATCATGGTGGCGGTGCCTACTTCGTAAACCTGCAAAATAGCCGGTGCGTTGCCAGAGCGGAAAGCCGCGATCCCTGCCGCCAGATTTTGTTCGTAGTTGCCTTTATAAACCGGGACAATTTGGTAGTCAGGGTGCGTCTGGTTGAAGCGTTGAGCCAGTGAATCGACTTCTTTGCCCAGTTCACCTTCCATGGAATGCCAGAACGGAATGGAGGTGGCTGCGATGGCGCTGCTGCTAAATACGCATCCTAGCGCTAAGCAAAGTGCTGTATGTCGTAACGATGCAGTCATGTCTTATCTCTCTAGTTATCCCCTTCATACTTCAGGCCGCATCTTTGTTGGCTTCACTCACCGCCCGAATCACTTACTTGAGTAAGCTCATCGGGACTTGCTCTGTTGCCGCCGCGATGCAACCAGAATTATTTAGGGGTCTATAGGTTGCGCGGAAATACGCGTTTTTGTTCGCATCAAAACATGACATGCGCGTATGACAGAAAAATAACCGTGAGGTGACAGGATCGTGACGATGGGGTGAAGGGGAGATGACGGAATTATGCCAGGCGCAGTTGTTCCGCTATTTCATCCAGAGAAAGCTGCCCTGCAGCGGCATCGACTGTGAGCTGAACAAAGTGATGGCTACCAGGAAGATCGATACCATTACGACGCAGGAATAATAAGGTAATAAAAAGCGCCGTACGTTTATTGCCATCATTAAAAATATGGCCGCGAGAAATCGCCAGCAAATGCATCGCGGCAAGCAAATAGAGATCATTGATGCCTTCATAGACATACTTATTCAGCACACGGTACAACAACGCTTCAGCTCTGCCGCGATCGGGCATTCCTGGGACACCGGGCGTCATTTTCAAAATTCTGTCATGGAACTGAACTATCTCTTCCGCTGAGATAAACTGAATTGTCATTTATCTGCCAGTGCCCTTATCGCATCACCATGAACATCCATGATGGCGGCAAATTCCGCATCCATTTTTGCCTCCTGATAACGTTCAAACTCTTCACTGCTAATAATCACTGCCGATTTATGCCCGCGACGGGTAATGGTTACCGGCTGGCCATCAACGGCTAAATCCAATGCTGCGGCAAGATTCTGCCGTGCCTCACTATAATTCATGGTGTTCATTTCAGACTCCTTAAAGTACACATTTATTGTACAAGTATATTGTACGATTTTGAAGTCAGAGAGAAAAAAAGGAGCTCGTGAGCTCCTTTTTAATTAAGGCATATAACCTAGATAATTCGAGTTGTAGGACTAAAACGATGAAGGCGTTTTAGTCCTACAGCTTGAAGTATGACGGGTAAAATTAGCCGCCAAGGTAGGCGCTACGTACCGCTTCGTTAGCTAACAGTGCGTCGCCTGTGTCTTCCAGCACCACGTGGCCGTTTTCCAGCACGTAGCCACGGTCAGCAAGCTTCAGCGCCTGGTTGGCGTTCTGCTCAACGAGGAAGATGGTCATCCCCTCGCTGCGCAATTTTTCGATGGTGTCGAAAATCTGCTGGATGATGATTGGTGCAAGACCGAGCGACGGTTCATCTAACAGCAACAAACGCGGCTGGCTCATCAATGCACGGCCAATTGCCAGCATTTGCTGCTCACCACCAGACATCGTGCCCGCACGCTGAATACGACGCTCCAGCAGGCGCGGGAACAGTTCGTAAACGCGTTGGATGCGTTCATGATACTGGTCGCGTTCCGCAAAGAAGCCGCCCATCGCCAGGTTTTCTTCTACTGTCATGCGAGAAAACACGCGGCGGCCTTCTGGCACAATTGCAACGGCTTCACGCATGATGCGCGCGGTATGCCAGTCGGTAATGTCTTTACCATCAAAGGTAATCTTGCCGCTTGAAGCACGCGGATCACCACACAGTGTTCCCAACAGCGTGGTTTTACCGGCACCGTTTGCGCCAATCAGGGTGACAATTTCGCCCTGTTTGATATGCAGACTGACCTCGTGAAGCGCCTGGATTTTTCCGTAGTGGGCGCTTACGTGGTCAAATGACAACATGATATTTTCCATCTTATGCCTCACCCATTCTTATGCTTCGCCCAGATAGGCGCGGATTACGTCAGGGTTATTACGGATTTGCTCCGGCGTGCCGTTCGCAAGAGGCGTCCCTTGGTTTACCACGTAAATCCTGTCAGAAATGCCCATCACCAGTTTCATATCGTGCTCGATTAACAGCACGGTGGTGTTGTGATGGTTGCGTAACTCCATGATTAACTCATCGAGCTCATGCGTTTCTTTCGGGTTAAGGCCAGCCGCTGGCTCATCAAGCATCAGAATTTCTGGCTGAGTGACCATGCAGCGTGCAATCTCAAGGCGGCGCTGATCGCCATACGCCAGATTGCTCGCCTGACGGTTAGCCTGCTCAAGCAGACCAATACGATCAAGCCATGTTGCGGCACGATCCAGCGCTTCGCTTTGTGAGCGGCGAAAAGCGGGTGTTTTCAGCAAACCTGAGAACACACCGGTTTTCAGTTGCATATGCTGAGCAACCAGCAAGTTTTCAATCACGGTCATTTCACGGAACAGACGCACGTGCTGGAAAGTACGCACCACGCCCATACGTGCAATTTGCTGGCCCGGCAAACCTTCAAGGTGCTGATCACGCAACAGAATCGTACCGCCTGAAGGCTTGTAGAAACCAGTCAGGCAGTTAAACACCGTGGTTTTACCGGCACCGTTCGGGCCGATTAACGAAACAATTTCTTGTGGATGCAGTTCCAGAGAAACATTGTTTACGGCGAGCAGGCCGCCGAAACGCATCATCAAGCCGTTTACGGATAACAATGGCTGACTCATGCCTGCTCTCCTTTCACTTGTTCCACTTGCTCTTTTTTAAGCTTTAATTGCGGACGAGACATTGGCAGCAAGCCTTGTGGACGCCAAATCATCATCAGCACCATCAAGCCACCCAGCACCAACATGCTGTATTCGTTCAGATCACGCATCAATTCGCGCGACACCACCAGCAGCACGGCGGCGAGGATAACGGCAAACTGCGAGCCCATACCACCCAGCACAACAATCGCCAGTACGAATGCAGATTCGGCAAAGGTGAAAGATTCCGGGCTAACAAAGCCCTGACGTGCCGCAAACAGCGTACCGGCAAAGCCTGCAAATGCGGCGCTAATAGTGAATGCGGTCAGCTTGATACGCGTTGGGTTCAGACCCAGTGAACGGCAAGCAATCTCATCTTCACGCAATGCTTCCCATGCACGGCCCAGAGGCATACGCAGCAGTCGGTTAATGACAAATAGCGACAGCACAACCAGCAACAGCGCAACGAGGTACAGGAAGATAATCCTGTCACCTGGGTTATATGCGACGTTAAAGAAGTTGCTGAACGTATCCCATCCGCCTTCACGCGCGCTGCGGCTGAATTCCAGACCGAACAGCGTAGGTTTTGGAATCTGGCTGATGCCGTTCGGGCCACCGGTAATTTCGGTGTTATTGAGCAGCAAAATACGGACGATTTCACCAAAGCCGAGCGTCACAATCGCGAGGTAGTCGCCGCGTAAACGCAAAACTGGGAAGCCGAGGAGGAAACCTGCTGCCGCAGACACCAGGCCCGCAATTGGCAAGCATGTCCAGAATCCCAGACCGTAGTAGTGGTTGAGCAGCGCAAAGGTATAAGCACCGATGGCATAAAAACCGCCATAGCCCAGAACCAACAAGCCAGACAAACCGACAA
This sequence comes from Buttiauxella noackiae ATCC 51607, assembly GCF_001654865.1. GTDB lineage: Bacteria > Pseudomonadota > Gammaproteobacteria > Enterobacterales > Enterobacteriaceae > Buttiauxella > Buttiauxella noackiae. The sequence continues at coordinate 224,568 of NZ_LXEO01000049.1, forward strand.
CTACGTTCAGGCCAAGGCCGAGAATAATATAAATCATCGTCAGCGTTGCGATATCCACCGTACCGCGTGACACCACGAATGGCCACGCAACCGCGAGCACCAACAATGCCAACAGGAACAGTTTTTGTTTCGGCGTAGAACCGTCTAACGCAGGCAGGACAAACTTCGGCCCGGAGACTTTTTTCATGCCTTTCTGGAATACAGGGCGCAGTAACTGGAAGACGAAGACAATCGCTGTACCAATCAACACCCATTCCCAGCGCACCGTTTCTGCGCTATGGACGACAAGCTTAGTGCCATCGAGGCTCAGCTGAACGCCCATAAAGACGCCCGCCAGCACGAAAAATATGGCCGCCGAAAGCAGCGCCAAAACAACATGCATCGGTTTCATACTTTTTCTACCTCCGGGCGACCCAGGATACCGGTAGGCATAACCAGCAGTACCACGATGAGCAGCGCAAAGGAGACAACATCTTTATATTCAGTGCTCAGATACGCGGAAGTCAGCGCCTCTGCAACACCTAAAATCAGGCCACCAATCATCGCACCAGGAATACTACCGATACCGCCAAGTACTGCTGCGGTGAAAGCTTTCATCCCGGCCATAAAGCCGATGTATGGGTTGATAACGCCGTAGAACTGGCCGAGCAGTACACCTGCAACCGCAGCCATGGCTGCGCCAATGACGAAGGTCAGGGAGATAACGCGGTCAGTGTTAATTCCGAGCAGGCTCGCCATTTTCAAATCTTCTGCACACGCACGGCACGCACGGCCCATGCGGGAGTAGCGAATAAACAGCGTCAGAGCCAGCATTGCGATGAACGTTACAACCCAAATCACCAACTGCATTGTGGTAATGGTTGCGGTGAAATTGTCGCTGGCACCGACGACCCACTGGCCGTTAAACAGGCTAGGCAGCGCAATATCACGTGAACCTTCGGTCAGGCTGACGTAGTTTTGCAGGAAGATGGACATCCCGATAGCAGAGATCAGTGCAATCAGACGCTTAGAGTTACGCACCGGCTTGTACGCAACGCGCTCGATGCTCCAGCCGTAGGCACTGGCGATGACAATGGCACCAATAAAACCCGCACCAACCAGCATCCAGCCCACATCAATGCCCATCATCATCAGCGCTGCGATGATCATAAACGAGACGTAGCTGCCGATCATATATACCTCGCCATGGGCGAAGTTGATCATGCCAATAATGCCGTAAACCATGGTGTAACCGATGGCTATCAACGCGTAAGTACTACCCAGCGTGACGCCGTTAAACATCTGTTGCAGGAAGTAGAGGAACTGCTCGGACATACAATAACCTTATTTATTCCTCCCCAGCGCATAGCCGCCGGGGAGGTGGGATGACCCAGAATTACCGATCTGCTTATTTCGTCGCAACAGATGACGAACCGTCGGCATGCCACTGGAATACACCAAAATCAAATCCCTTCAGATCGCCTTTCTCATCCCAGTTCAGCGGCCCAATCACGGTTTTAGCACCGTTAGCTTTCAAATCTTTGATTAAATCAGCAGGCTCTGCACTGCCGGTACGCTCAAGTGCAGTCGCCAGAGATTGCACTGCTGCGTAAGTAATCCATACGTATGGACCACTTGGATCTTTCTTCTCAGCTTTCAGCTCATCAACAATAGCTTTGTTCGCCGGGTCCTGGTCATAGCGTTTTGGCATAGTCACTAACATACCTTCGCCTGCATTGCCTGCGATGTTAGACAGCGATGCGTTACCCACACCCTCTGGACCCATAAACTGAGTTTTCAGGCCAACAGCGCGCGCCTGACGCAGAATCTGACCCATTTCTGGGTAGTAGCCGCCGTAATAAACGAAGTCGATGTTTTCTTTCTGCAGACGCGCAACCAGCGTGGAGAAGTCTTTATCGCCCGCAGTGATACCGTCGAAGAAGACGATGTTAGCCCCACCTTTTTTCAAGCCATCCTGTACAGAACGCGCCAGGCCTTCGCCATATTGCTGTTTGTCATGAATGACTGCGATGCGCTTCGGTTTCACAGTATCGAGAATGTATTTAGATGCCGTTGGGCCCTGAGAAGAGTCCAGGCCAGCGGTGCGCATAATCATTTTGTAACCGCGAGCAGTTAGCTCTGGATTAGTTGCGCCAGGGGTGATCATCAGGATGCCTTCGTCTTCGTAGATATCAGACGCTGGCTGAGTAGAAGAAGAGCAAAGGTGGCCGATGACATAACGCACACCGTCGTTAACGATTTTGTTGGCAACTGCTACCGCTTGTTTCGGGTCACAAGCATCGTCGTATTCAACCGCAACAAGTTTGTCGCCTTTGATGCCGCCTTTAGCGTTGATGTCTTTAATTGCCTGGCGCGCGCCGTTGAATTCCATATCGCCCCACTGCGCAACCGGACCAGACATCGCACCAACAACCGCAACTTTGATGTCTGCTGCGGTTGCCGCGTGAGACACCGCCAGCGCAATAACCCCAGCGAGTAATGTCTTCGCGTTCATTTTCATAGATCCAATTCCTGTTCGTGATTATGTGGTTTTATAGTGACCAAAAAACGCACTGTGCGTTTTGTAGCCTTTAACCATTTTTATGAGTGCCTTTAAGGGCTTAGCGCTAAAATTTACAATTTTTAAAGCTAAACTCTCTATTTTTCAGGCTATTAAGCAAAGATATTATTCTGTATTTGCTCATAGTTAAACAAAAAAAAGCAGCTTTTTCAGCATAAAATAGCGATACAAAGAGCGGAATAAATCACTAGGTTTTAGGGTTTTATACTGACCATATTTCAATCTGCCGCTTATCGAACTGGCATACGTTTGACGCAAAAATTAATCGTCTGGTATATGACAGATAAAAGATAAAGCGTCTGGCGCAAATAAATTGGTTACACTCGGGGTTTTCCCGCTTTTTGGTTAGCTCGCTTATGAAACTCACCATCATTCGTCTGTTTGAGTGTAGTGCTCAGGATGAGATCGATCTTGCTAAGATCTGGCCGGAATACTCCAGCGCTTCGCTTGCTTTGACTGATACTCACAGAATTTATGCTGCAAAATTTAATGACAGACTATTAGGCGCGGTTCGCGTCACGCTTGCCGGAACAGAAGGTGCATTAGATTCGCTACGGGTACGTGAAATCACCCGTCGCCGTGGCGTTGGGCAATATCTGATCGAAGAAGTGATTCGTGATAATCCTGACGTTGCCGGTTGGTGGATGGCAGATGTCGGCGTGGAAGACCGCGCAGTTATGACGGCATTTATGCGGGCTTTGGGCTTTGTTGAACAGAGTGGTGGTTGGGAGAAGTAGGATTTAAGCGTCGGATGGCGCTAACGCTTATCCGACCTACGATCACGTGAGCAAAAGTAGGTCGGGTAAGCGCCAGCGCCACCCGACAATTTTTACTTAGCGTCGGTCGCCGTACCATTAGCATGCCAGGTAAACACGCCAAACTCGAAGCCCTTCAGATCGCCCTTCTCATCCCAGCTCAACGGCCCCATTACGGTTTCCACCGTCGCGCCTTTCAGGTAAGTCGCGATCTTAGCAGGATCTTCTGACTGGTTCAGACCCGCCGCCAAAGATTGCAGTGCTGCGTAGGTCGTCCATACGAATGCGCCGCTTGGATCTTGTTTCTTCGCTTTGATGGCATCTACAACCGGTTTGTTAGCAGGAACCTGGTCGTAGTTCTTCGGTTTGGTGACTAACAGGCCTTCAGCAGATTCACCGGCAATGTTAGACAATGAAACGTTCGCAACACCTTCTGGACCCATGAACTGAGTTTTCAGGCCTGCTGCACGAGACTGACGCAGGATCTGACCCATTTCCGGGTGGTAGCCACCGTAGTAAACGAAGTCGATGTTCTCTTTCTTCAGGCGTGCCACCAGCGTGGAGAAGTCTTTCTCGCCTGCGGTGATGCCATCAAAGAACACCACGTTAGCGCCGCCTTTTTTCAGGTTGTCCTGAACGGAGCGCGCCAGGCCTTCGCCATACTGTTGTTTGTCATGAATTACCGCGATGTTTTTCGGTTTTACATGCTCAAGGATGTATTTCGCCGCAGTCGGGCCCTGATCGGAGTCCAGACCGGTAGTACGCATTGTCAGTTTATAACCGCGCGAAGTCAGCTCAGGAGCCGTTGCCGCAGGGGTAATCATCAGAATACCTTCGTCTTCGTAGATGTCAGACGCAGGCTGGGTGGAAGAGGAACACAGGTGGCCGATAACGTATTTGATCCCATCGTTAACCACTTTGTTAGCGACAGCCACGGCTTGTTTCGGGTCACAAGCATCGTCGTATTTAGTGATAACCAGTTTGTCGCCTTTGATGCCGCCTTTGGCATTAATATCAGCAACCGCTTGTTCTGCACCGGTAAATTCCTGGTCGCCATACTGAGCAACCGGGCCAGACATCGCCCCAACTACCGCTACTTTGATATCCTTAGCAAATGCCGCGTTGCTCATCGCAAGCGCAATACAACCAGCCAATAACGCTTTGCCCTTCATTTTCATCCTGAGAATCCCCATTCTTGTTGTGATTGGTATTTACCCATCATCCTTCAAGCTGCAGGGGTGTTGGCTGCACTCACTTACCCGAATCACTTACCTTAGTAAGTTCATCGGGATAAGCTCCCTGGCCGCGTTACTCGGCAAAGCCTCGCCCCGTTGGGGCCAGCGCAAGCGCTGTTCAAAAGGTAAAAACCTTTTGTCCTGCAACTCGAATGCTAATGGATAATTGTTGTGTTGTTTTGGCACGGTTTTATTTTTGATTTAAGAACACCGCGCGTGCCTTCGCCGCACTCCGAGTTAAAAACATACCCGAATTTACGGTTTTTGGAATAACAATTTTTTCACAATGGGAAAGGAAAGTGACGGGCATAAAAAAACCGCCCCGGAAGGCGGTTTTTTTGTCTTGTTGAATAACTTACGCTTCGATGGCCATGCGCAGTTTTTTCATTGCGTTCTTTTCAAGCTGACGCACACGCTCAGCAGAAACACCATAACGATCGGCCAGTTCTTGCAGCGTGCTCTTATTCTCTTCGTCGAGCCAACGGGCACGAATAATATCCTGGCTACGTTCATCCAGGCCTAACATGGCATCGCTGAGTTTATCAGCCGCGTGCGATTCCCAGTTGTCGTCTTCAATGCCGTCAGCAAAGTTAGAAGATTTATCCTGCAAGAACAGCACAGGAGCCATTGGCGCGCTGTCTGAATCGTCGTCGTTACCCATGTCGAACGTCATGTCCTGCGCCGCCATACGAGATTCCATCTCGCGGACATCTTTGCTGGAAACACCCAGCTCGTTGGCGACCATTTCCACTTCGTCCTGGTTGAACCAACCCAGACGCTGTTTAGTTTTACGCAGGTTAAAGAACAACTTACGTTGTGCTTTAGTGGTTGCCACTTTCACAATACGCCAGTTACGCAGAACGTATTCGTGAATTTCAGCCTTGATCCAGTGCACGGCGAACGACACCAGACGGACACCGACTTCCGGGTTAAAGCGACGCACTGCCTTCATCAGGCCGATGTTGCCTTCCTGAATCAAGTCAGCCTGCGGCAAGCCATAGCCCGAGTAATTACGAGCGATATGAACAACAAAGCGCAGGTGAGACAGGATCAGCCTTTTCGCTGCTTCCAGATCGCCCTGGTAATGCAGCTTTTCAGCCAGCTCCTTCTCTTCCTCAGCCGTTAACATCGGCCAGGAATTAGCGGCCCGGATATAAGATTCCAGGTTACCAACAGGGGCTAAAGCTAAATTTTGCATTTCTTTGGTCATTCAAACCCTCTCTTAAGACTAACGTACAGGTTGCTACACCATGCTGCACCTGACAACACGTCAAGCGCCAAACCGTACCATCCACAGTAAACTCAGACAGTGATGTTATCCACAAGTTCACTGTAAAGCTGTGCATATATTACACACAAAATGTGACAGAGCTATGAAACTGGGCAGGAGAAACACATACCGGGGTGGGAGCGTGTCCCCTGCTGACGGGTACTTCGTAGCAGGGAACAAGTATACCAAAAAATTTTTACTCTGGGGTAAAACGACGTAAATGTTGTACCGTTGCGATCCATGCTGCCAACCATCCACTCATGGAGGCAACCAGCAGCAGCAGCAGGCATTCATCGAAGCCTAAACCCGTAAGATCGAACTTAGTTCCAAACACTTGCGCCACTTCTGTCACCGCAGAAGATAACCGCCATACCAGAATTTCGGTGAGGATCAGCGACAAAAATGCCCCGCTGAACCCTAACAATGCGCCGCCGTACAAAAATGGACGCAGGATAAATCCATCCGTTGCACCAATCAGTTTTTGCACGTTGATGGTATCGCGGCGAGCAAAGATGCTCAGACGCACGCTGTTACCAATCACCAGGAACACCGCAGCGACCATCAGCACACCAATCATTGCAGCAACACGACCTACAAGGCCAGTCAACGAAGCCAGGCGCGCAAACCAGCTATCATCCATACGCACTTCATCAACACCGTTAATACGGGCTACGCGGTCACGTAAGGTATTTAGGTGGTCTGTAGTCTGGAAATCAAGTTTCGGGTTCACCACCGCAACGGCAGGAAGCGGGTTTTCTTCCAGCATATCCAACGCGCCACCAAAGCCCGACCAGTTGCGGAACTCGCCTAAGGCTTCGTCACGCGAAAGATAGTTAACTTTATCGACGCCCTCTTCCGCCTGAATCGCGCCAACGACTTGCTGTGCGGCGTTATCATCCAGCGCTTTATCGAGGTAAACCGTGATTTGCGGAGAAGGATAATACTGCGTGGCGGCCTGATTCACGTTCTTGTAAACCATGTAGCACACGCTAGGCAGCGTCAGGGAGATGGCGATAACCATCACCGTCAGGAAAGTGGCTAGTGGCTTGCTGCGCAGGTCTTGTAAAGCGCCCTGCCAGGCGTAACGGAACTGTTCGTTCACGCCACCTTTTAGAGATTTGCTTTTCGACTGAGGCCCTTTGCCACGTTTTTTCACCGAGCGACCTAAATCCCCTAGCTTATTGAGCGAGTTGATTTTATCCAGCTTGTTGCTGAAGCGCTTTATGTGATTGAGCGCGCTGCGTTTATTCACCTGCCAGGCCTCCATGCAAATGGCCGTCACTTAACGTCAACATGCGATAATTACGGCGAGATATCAGCCCCATGTCGTGCGTCGCCATCAAAACAGTTACCCCCACCCGGTTAAACTCTTCGAACAGACGCAAAATCCCTTCCGAGAGCGCATCATCGAGGTTACCGGTTGGTTCATCCGCCAGCAATACAGCGGGCTTGTTCACAACAGCGCGGGCAATACCCACGCGCTGCTGTTCACCACCAGAGAGTTGGATCGGGAAATTCTTCGCTTTATCGAGCAGGCCGACTTTATCCAGTGCCGCACTAACGCGACGGCGAATATCTTCACCGCTGGCACCTGCGATGATCAGCGGGATTGCCACGTTGTCATATACGGTTCTATCCATCAACAGATGGTGATCCTGGAAGATCATACCAATCTGGCGACGCAGGAACGGCACTTCGCGGCTCTTAAGGCGGCTAATATCATGGCCGCCAAAAGCAATTTTCCCGGCGCTTGGCCGCTCAATACCGCAGATAAGCTTGAGCAGGGTACTTTTCCCCGCGCCTGAGTGGCCGGTCAGAAAAGCCATCTCGCCAGGTTGCATATGGAAAGTCACTCCCTGCAACGCTTGTCTCCCACCGAGATAGGCCTTACTAACGTGTTCAAAGCGAATCATGGTTAATCCTCTCGGGCAAAAAGTGCCTCAATAAAATCGCCCGCATTAAACGGACGCAAGTCCTCAATACGCTCGCCGACGCCAATATAGCGAATCGGAATACCAAACTGATCGGCAACGGAGAAAATCACGCCGCCTTTGGCTGTACCATCGAGTTTGGTAAGCGTAATGCCTGTCAATCCAACGGCTTCATGGAACAATTTAGCCTGGCTAATCGCATTCTGCCCGGTGCTGGCATCGAGGGTGAGCATAACCTCATGCGGTGCGTCTTCGTCCAGTTTTTTCATTACGCGGACGATTTTCTTCAGCTCTTCCATCAGGTGCGCTTTGTTCTGCAGACGCCCGGCAGTATCAGCCAGAAGTACGTCGACATTACGTGCTTTCGCGGCCTGAATGGCATCGAAAATCACTGAGGCAGAATCAGCGCCCGTGTGCTGAGCAATAACAGGAATATTGTTACGCTCGCCCCACACCTGCAGTTGTTCTACCGCAGCGGCACGGAAGGTATCACCCGCCGCCAGCATCACAGATTTGCCTTCCTGCTGGAACTGACGAGCCAGTTTGCCGATGGTAGTGGTTTTACCCACGCCATTAACACCAACCATGAGAATAACGAATGGCGTTTTGCCTTCCACTTTTAGCGGCTCATCGACTTTCGCCAGAATTTCGCCCATCTCTTCTTTCAGCAGACCGTACAACGCTTCGGCGTCACGCAGTTCTTTGCGGCTTGCGCCTTCTGTCAGATTGGTGATGATTTTACGCGTGGTTTCAACACCAACGTCGGCAATAAGCAACTGCTCTTCGAGCTCTTCAAACAGATCATCGTCGATTTTCTTGCCGCGGAACAGACTGATAAATCCGGAACCGAGGTTCTGCTTGGTTTTAATCAGGCTGCGTTTAAGGCGAGCAAAGAAACCTTCTTTGGTTGGTCGCTCTTGTTCGTGCTGGACTTCTTCGGCCTGAGTCTCTTCAGGCTCGAGTTCTGCCGCAGCGTCTTCAACAATAACGGCTGCAACAGGAATGTCTTCAACGAGGTCTTCTACCGGCGCTTCTTCAGCAACAACTTCTTCAATGACTACGTCTTCAACCGGAGCGACTGCAATTTCTTCAGGCGCAACAAGTTCTTCGGGCTCAACAACCGTTTCAACTTCAACGACAGCTTCAACAGGAGTTTCCGCAAGGACAGGTTCTTGCTCAGGCTGCCACTCTTCTGGCGATTCAACCTGCACAGCTTCTGGCGTGACTATCTCTTCAGGAACCGGTAACTCTTCGTGTTCAACCGCCGCTTGCGCGGTTATTTCTGGTTCTGGAATGATTTCCGGTTCAACCGCAGCCACTTCGCTTTCGACGAGTTTTTCAGTGACTTCTACGATCTCTTCAGCGAAGGCTTCAGGTTCTTCATGCTTATCAAGCACCACAGCTTCAGGCAAAACCTCTGGCTGAATCTCGGTTTGAGCTTCTGGCTTAGTCTCTTCTGGCTGGGCAGTTTCTTTAGCGGCTTGCGGTTGTTCAGATTCAACGACCTGTTCAACAACCTCTTCGGCAACCGGTTGTTCTTCAGCTACTTTTTGTTCTGGTTCTTGTTCAGAAGCCTGCTCTTTCTGGCCAAAGCCTAGCCATGAAAAAAAGCCACGTTTTTTCTCTTTCGCCATTTGCGAACACACTCCTCGCTGTTAATTCATGGCACAGGCCCGATTGAGCATGCCACGGGCACTGAAAATAATTATCTAATGAATGCCTTAGTCTATCACTTTCCCCGCCTTACACACACCGTTACACTAGACGGCAAGAAATTGCATCGCAGTGAGTCTCATGAAAAAACCGCAATCTACTGGCACCGGCCAGATCCGTATTATTGGAGGCCAATGGCGCGGCCGCAAACTCCCCGTCCCAGACAGCCCAGGCCTGCGTCCTACCACGGATCGGGTTCGTGAAACCCTGTTTAACTGGCTGGCACCATCAATGGTTGATGCCACGGTGCTGGATTGCTTTGCAGGAAGCGGTGCGTTGGGACTTGAAGCCTTGTCGCGTTACGCGAGCCGTGCCACATTGCTGGAGATGGATCGTAACGTTTCACAGCAGTTGCAAAAAAATCTCGTCACGTTAAAAGCGACCAATGGAAAGGTAGTGAACACCAACACACTCAATTTCCTCGCGCAACCCGGCGAGCCGCATACCGTTGTGTTTGTTGATCCGCCGTTCCGTAAGGGGTTGCTGGACGACACACTCGCGCTGCTGGAAAACAACCACTGGCTGGCAGATGAAGCGCTGATTTATGTAGAAAGCGAAGTTGAAAACGGAATGCCAGCGGTGCCAGCAAACTGGTCGCTGCATCGTGAAAAAGTCGCAGGCCAGGTCGCATATCGTTTATACAGTCGTGAAGTTCAAGGAGCGAAGTGATGCTGATTAATATAGGCCGGTTGCTAATGTTGGGCGTCTGGGCATTTTTGTTACTGAATATTTTCCATCCGTTCCCGCGCCCGCTGAATATTTTCGTTAACGTCGCGCTAATCTTTACTGTGTTGATGCACGGCATGCAGTTAGCGTTACTGAAATCGACTCAACCGAAAGGCAGCCCGCCACTCAGCCGTGCTCAGCAGATTAAAATTTTTATCTTTGGAGTATTTGAACTGCTGGTCTGGCAGAAGAAACTGCGTCAGGGCAAATAAAATCACTCGGGGATGAAGCCAACAAAGCGCGTCCCCTTGTACTGCAACATGCCTTTATCTCCCACACTCATCGAATGATATTGCTCTGCCGTCACGCGCATTTTTAGCTCCAGCCCGCCACTTTGTGGGCGAAACCAAACCTCATAACGCATGATATCTTCGACAGGTGTCACCTGGCGTTGTCGTGAACGACGATCGGTGGTTGGCGATTCACGTTTTGTCGCCACCAACACGCTTCTTTCCATCACGGGTGCCGCATCATTTTCAGCGTTCTGACGACGCTGCTGCACAAAGCGGAACGATGCCGCCACGATGATGACAGCAACAACAGCAATGAAGAAAAGTGGCATTTTACTCATAGATTTATCTCGATTTGTCAGGCACTTTTAAGAATACCCTGCACGTCGTGGCGTTGTCATCTATCGACGTTAACCACTAGACTGACAATAGAGTCGTGCTTTAAGTACGATAAATTTAATTCAATACCCTTCAGCATTCGAGTTGCAGGATGAGGGGTAGGAAAAGGGATCCGCCATGCTCTGGTCTTTCATCGCTGTATTCTTTTCCGGGTGGCTATACGTTGACGCCTCCTATCGTGGCCCAACCTGGCAACGCTGGGTCTTCAAACCTGTCACACTATTGCTGTTATTACTGCTAGCCTGGCAAGCGCCGATGTTCAACGCGACAGGCTATTTGATCCTCGCGGGGCTTGCGGCAACGCTGCTCGGTGACGCTCTCACCCTGCTTCCAACCCAGCGCATGTTGTATGCAATCGGGGCCTTTTTCCTGTCGCACCTGCTGTATACCCTCTATTTCGCCAGCCAAATGACGTTCAGTTTCTTCTGGCCTTTGCCTCTAATTTTGCTGGTAATTGGTGCGCTACTGACCGCCGTAATCTGGACACGCCTCGAAACTTTCCGTTGGCCGATTCTGACATTTATTGGCATGACGCTGGTGATGGTATGGCTGGCCGGTGAGCTCTATTTCTTCTTACCAACACGTCCGAGTTTCTCAGGCTTTATTGGCGCAACGCTGCTGCTATTGGGCAACATAGTGTGGCTGGGTAGCCATTACCGCCGCCGCTTCACAGGTGATAGCGCCATCGCCGCGGCCTGCTATTTTGCCGGTCACTTTATGATTGTCCGCGCGTTATATATTTGACCTTGAGGGGCGGTTGTTACCGCCCCTTAAATTTCCCTCTTGACTCTGGAGTCAACTCCAGAGAGTAACATGCGTAATGAGAACATTATCATTACCCAGGAGGGCATATGCTCAACTCCCCAAAAACACCACAATTTGCGAAGGCAAAACTTAGCCCATTGCCGATTAAAACAGACGCATGCCAGGGTAATGATTGCTGTAGCGAAGCTACCGTCGCTCCGGAAACGGAGATGCTCCCTCAAAGCGGTGAACGTTATAGCTGGGTTATCAACGGTATGGACTGTGCCGCCTGCGCCCGCAAAGTTGAAAACGCCGTAAAACAGGTTGCTGATGTGCAGCATGTAAAGGTCTTGTTTTCTACAGAAAAACTGCTGGTCAGCGCCGAACGAGACGTTCGTCAGGACGTTGAAAAAGCGGTCAAAGCCGCAGGATACACTTTGCGTAACAGCACAGCTCCGGCACCAAAAACCTCTTCATGGCATGAGAATTTACCGCTCATCTTACTGATAGCCATGATGGCGCTGAGTTGGGGTCTTGAGCAGTTTAATCACCCGTTTGGCAATATGGCGTTTATCGTCACCACTTTGGTTGGCCTGTGGCCGATCGCTCGTCAGGCGGTGCGTCTGATGCGCAGCGGTAACTGGTTTGCCATCGAAACGTTGATGAGCGTGGCCGCTATTGGCGCACTGTTTATCGGGGCGACCGCCGAAGCCGCGATGGTTTTACTGCTGTTCTTAATTGGTGAGCGTCTGGAATCCTATGCCGCCAATCGCGCACGCCGTGGTGTGAGCGCGCTGATGGCGCTGAAACCAGAAGTGGCGACTCGTATTCGTAACGGTGAACGTGAAAGCATCGCGCTCTCTGATTTACGCCCGGGCGATGTCATAGAAGTAGCGGCGGGCGGGCGTTTACCTGCCGATGGTCGCTTGTTAACCCCATTTGCCAGCTTTGATGAAAGCGCATTAACCGGCGAGTCCATTCCGGTCGAGCGCCAGCAAGATGAAAAAGTCCCGGCAGGAAGCACCAGCGTAGACAGACTGGTGCAGCTCGAAGTCATTTCCGAACCCGGTGACAGCGCAATTGACCGCATCCTGCGTTTAATTGAAGAGGCCGATGAGCGCCGCGCCCCGATTGAGCGCTTTATTGACCGTTTCAGCCGGATTTACACGCCAATTATTATGGCGATTGCACTACTTGCGGCGGTTATTCCTCCGCTGCTGTTTGGGCAAAGCTGGGGCGAGTGGATCTATAAAGGGCTGGCATTATTACTGATTGGTTGCCCATGCGCGCTGGTGATTTCCACTCCTGCCGCAATCACTTCAGGGCTTGCGGCGGCGGCTCGCCGTGGGGCATTAATTAAAGGCGGCGCAGCACTCGAACGCCTCGGGCAAATTCAGCATATCGCTTTTGATAAAACCGGCACGTTAACCGCCGGCAAACCACAAGTGACAGCCATTGAAGTAAATGGCGAACTTAGCGAAAACGATCTGCTGGCGCTGGCCGCTGCCGTAGAGCTTGGATCGTCGCATCCCCTGGCCCAGGCGATTGTGCGTGAAGCGCAAAACCGCAATCTGGAATTGCCCGACACCAGTGCACACCGGGCGCTGGCAGGTATTGGCGTGGAAGCCACACTTAATGGCGAAACGTTGTTATTAAGCGCACCGGGTAAGCTCGCGAATACCGTGCTTAATACGGCCTGGCAGCAGCGAATCACTCATCTTGAAGCCGAAGGCCAGACGGTAGTTGCACTCTTACAACAAGGCCAGTTACTTGGCATTCTGGCTTTACGCGATACCTTACGCAGCGATGCAAAAACGGCAGTTGCAGCACTGCACAACCTCGGGGTTCAGAGCGTGATGCTAACGGGTGATAACCCACGTGCAGCAGCAGCCATCGCGCAGGAATTAGGAATGGATTATCGTGCAAGCCTGTTGCCTGCCGATAAAGTCAGTGCGGTGAATGAACTCAACGCCCGTGCACCGTTAGCGATGGTCGGCGACGGCATCAACGACGCTCCCGCAATGAAGGCCGCAACTATCGGTATTGCGATGGGCAGTGGCACGGATGTCGCACTTGAAACCGCCGATGCAGCTCTCACGCATAACCGTCTGACGGAACTGGCTAGTATGATTAGCCTGGCACGAGCCACGCATAACAATATTCGCCAGAACATCACAATCGCATTGGGTCTGAAGGGGATTTTCCTGGTGACCACGCTTTTAGGGATAACCGGTCTGTGGCTTGCGGTATTAGCCGATTCTGGCGCGACAGCATTGGTTACGGCGAATGCTTTGCGGCTGCTGCGGAAACGGTAAATCGCAAAGAACAAGCTAAGGCTAAAGTGATAACGGTCAGGTAATTACCTGACCGATTTTTAATAAATAACGAGATGCTCTTTAGTGGCAGATCAGAAATAAAGTTTTAAAACCTTATTCAATAAACAGTCCTGGAGAGATACCGAATCTGGCTGCCAAAGCCTTAATGTGATCCAGCGATAATTTACGCTCGCCCTTGAGGACACGGGACACCATAGACTTGCTACCAATCTCCGGTAAATCGGAAAGAGTGAGATTATGTTGGTCTATAAGTGTGCGCAGCACGGCCAGGCCAGCAGGCAGCGCCGCTAAACGGGCATTAAATTCTGCATATTCAGGTGCAGAATCTTCGTAGGCTTTAATTTTATCAACAACGATATCGAATAGAGGGTTGGCAATATCATCTGCATCCATCAACTCTTCAATGAATGCCAGCGCTGCAACATGCTGTTCGTCGTTACGGATACCCGCCACAAACGGCGCAATGGCGTAGAGTGCAGCGGCGGCTTTATTAATTTCAGCAGCGATCATTTTTTACTTCCCCTTTTGTGTTTAGCGTTAAAAACATCATATTCCTTGTGAGTGAATACATGCTTTACGTAAACAACCTGGTGTTTAAAATCTATTTTTACTATCACGCGATAGCTATTACGGCAGATGTTAATCACGTAATGCCTATCAATATCTTTGTGGTTATCCAGCGAAGGAATGACTTTCCGTAAATCCTCCGGCGTCGCAAAAACCCCCTTTTCGATAAGTTTCCAAAAATCCTCCAGCGCGTCCGCAGCCTTTGGATATTTTTCTGCGGCTTCCCTCAATGGCTTTCGTGTTATAAGGCGCATTTTACAGGCTTATTGTTGTCTGCGTGTCAACACACTATCTCTTTGTTGTCTACCAGTCAACAATGATGTTTATTTAACCCTCATTCCACTGGAACAAGGGCCCTTTTGTCTTTTTAATTCATCCCCAAAGCATGCGGCAACCACAATGAAACTGCCGGAATATAGGTCACCATCGCCAGCACCACCAGTAACACGCCGTAGAACGGCAACATGGCGCGAACCACCACTTCGATTTTCTGCTTACTCACCGCGCTGGCGACAAACAGCACTGAACCGACCGGTGGTGTAATCAAACCGATGCCCAGGTTCACCATCATGATCATGCCAAAGTGAACCGGGTCGATACCCAGTGAATTCGTCACCGGCAACAGTACCGGCGTGAGGATCAGGATAATCGGTGCCATGTCCATTAGCGTGCCAATCAGCAGCAGCATGATGTTCAGATACATCAGAATCACGTACTTGTTGTCAGATAGCGAAGTGAAGAACTCGGTAATGCGTGAAGGCAGTTGCATGTAAGTCATGACAGCGCCAAACGCTGAGGCAAAACCAATCAAAATCATCACAATAGAGACTGTTTTAACGGTGCGGAACATCAGTTTTGGCAGCTCATTCCACTTGTAGTCGCGGTAGATAAACATGGTCACGAAGAACGCCCACACGCAGGCCACTGCCGCCGATTCTGTTGCGGTAAAGACCCCGGTTAAAATCCCGCCGAGAATAATGACCACCGTCATTAAGCCCCAAAGCGCATCAAAGAAAATTTTCAACGCCTGTTTGAAGGGAATGCGTTCACCTTTCGGATAACCGCGCTTATGGGCAAACCCGAGACACATCACCATCAGGCAGAAACCCAGCAACAACCCTGGCAAAATACCCGCGATAAACAGCGTAGCAATAGAAACTGTGCCACCCGCCGCCAGAGAGTAAATCACCGAGTTATGGCTCGGCGGGATCAAAATCGCCTGCACCGATCCACTCGCCGTTACCGCCGCCGCATATTCACGTGGGTAACCCTTTTTCTCCATTTCCGGGATCATTACGCTGCCGATAGATGCCGTATCCGCCACAGACGATCCGGAAATCGCGCCAAAGAAAGTGGACGCCACGATATTCACCAGCGACAACCCGCCGCGAATAAACCCAACGAAAATATACGCAAAGTTGACCAGACGACGGGCAATGCCCCCTTCCGCCATAATCGCCCCGGCCAGGATAAAGAACGGGATCGCCAGCAGAGTAAATTTATTCACCCCACTGGTGATTTGAATCATGATCGCTTCCAGCGGCAAATCGATCCATAGCGCTCCCACAATGGCGCTTAGCCCAACGGCAAAAGCCACAGGCATACCCACTGCAAGCAGCACCGCGAGTGTTGCTAATAATATAAATGCGTCCATGTTATCCCCTGGTCTTAACCGTGATTACCAAGCAGCACTACCGGGCGGTTCTCTTGAGAGCCAAACAGTAATCGCTCGACAACAAACAGAATCAATAAAATCGCGCCAACAGGCAGCGGGAGATAGGTTTGGCCAGAAGTGAGAACGGGGAATTCGGCAACAGGTTGCTCCCATAGATCTGCACACAGGTAGAAGCTGTAATAGAACATCACCAGTGAGATGATCAGCATGAGCAGGTCGACGATACGTGCGCAAAACGTCTGCCACGCAAGCGGCAGACGATCTGTCAGCATGTTAACCGCAATATGTGAACCGGCGCGGTAACTTACCGCCGCGCCAATGAACGTGAAGGTCACCATGCAGATTATCGCTACAGGTTCCGGCCAGGATTCCCCACGGTTAAGGACATAGCGCGAGAAAATCCCAATCGGAATAATGACTGTCATCACCAGCAGAGATAGCCCCGCCACAAACATCGCCAGCAAATAAACTTTATCCATCAAGTCTGAATAGCGTTGGGACATAGGATGTCCTCCACGAAAACGTTAGCGGCAAAAGTTACTGAACATCAGCAATAGCTTTCATCAGGTCCTGATGTTTATCGCCGTATTCTTTACGGACTGGCTCAGTCGCTTTCACAAACCAGGCTTTGTCGATTTCATGGAACTGCACGCCACCGGCTTTCATTTTTTCCAGTGCCTGTGTGTTATAGGCATTCCATAATTGGCGCTGTTCCATTTGCGCTGCACGCGCCAGAGTCAGGACTTTTTGCTGCTGGTCAGGCGTAAGTTTGTCCCACTTCACTTTGGAATAAAGCAGCATTTCTGGCGTGATGAAGTGGCCGCTCAGCGTGTAGTTTTTGGCGACCGGCATGTAGTTGTGGGCAATAAATGTCGGCGGGTTGTTTTCAGCGCCGTCGATAACACCAGTTTGCATACCGCTATACACTTCGCTCACGCCCATCGCGACCGAGTTTGCCCCCATGTCTTTAAGCGTTGCCAGTGCGACCGGGCTACCCTGAACGCGGATTTTCATCCCCTTAAGATCTTCAGGTTTTACAACCGGGTTTTTGGTAATCAAGTTACGCGTGCCAGAGTCCATCCAGCCGAGGAACACCAGGCGAGATTTCGGGTTATTCGTCAGCTTGTCGCCAATCTCTTTACCTAAATCGCCGTCGATTACTTTGTGCATATGGTCTTCATCGCGGAATACGTACGGCAGGGTAAAGACTTCAACATCCGGCAGGATCGCAGCAACCGGCGCCATCGAAACGCGGATCATATCGATCGCCCCCATTTGCGCCTGTTCGATCATCTGTTTTTCATCCCCAAGCACACCGCTTGGGAACACTTTAATCTCTAAATCACCATTGGTTTCTTGCTTAAGTTTTTCGCCCATATGCTGCACTGCGACCACGTTCGGATAGCCTTCCGGGTGAACGTCAGCGGCTTTAATCACTTGTGCGAGTGCAGTTTGAGCAAACAGAACTGACGCGGTAGACAGACATAAACCAGCAAAAGCAGGCAGAAAGGTCTTCTTCATTGTGTCGCTCCAGCAGAGGTAGAAATGTGAGGTAGGAAGTAAAACAATGTTTTAATTTGTCGATTAAAAACTAGACTACGTGGAGAAAAGCGTGGGTGAAGCACTTCACAAAAAGCGACAAAAAATGAAATTGGGGTTCATTAGAGATGCAAAGAGGGTTCAGAAGCCCAAAGCGGGGAGCAGAGGGCTTGCGCGGCGTTATTAGCCTTTACGCAACAGATACTGATAAGGCAATGATTCCACTTGTTTAGCAAGCAGTTCGTGTTCCATGAAAATGCAAAATCCTGGGATATCGCGGGTAGTTGCCGGGTCATCAGCAATCACCAGCAGGGTTTCGCCAGCCTGCATATTGCGGACTGTTTTACGCACCATCATGACGGGTTCGGGGCAGCGCAGGCCCAGGGCATCGAGAGTGTGGTCAGGATTAGAAAAAAGATCGGTCATGAGAAAGCTCGCATTTAACAAACCGCGATAGTTTACGCCGGGAAGATTCTCGTGCAAGTCACGTGAACGATTGCGTTAAAATTAACCATTGCAAAGCAGGGCTAAAGCAGTATCATCGCCCCCGCTTAAAAAAGCGTTTTGGGTTCCCTCACCCCACCACTAAAAAGGCTACAAAATGACGCAGTTCAATTCTACTCAGCGCACTAAAGCGCTGTTCTGGCTATCGCTATTCCATTTGCTGGTGATCACCTCCAGCAATTATCTGGTGCAATTACCGGTCTCGGTTTTTGGTTTCCATACCACCTGGGGCGCGTTTAGTTTTCCGTTTATTTTCCTCGCAACTGACCTGACGGTACGCATTTTTGGCGCCCCTCTCGCACGCCGCATTATTTTTGCCGTGATGATGCCCGCGCTGATTATTTCGTACGCCATTTCTGCACTGTTTTATATGGGCACCTGGCAAGGGTTTGACGCGTTACTGCACTTCAACCTGTTCGTCGCCCGTATCGCCGCCGCCAGCTTTATGGCTTATGCGTTAGGGCAGATTCTGGATGTGCACGTGTTTAACCGCCTGCGTCAGAGCCGCCACTGGTGGCTTGCGCCAACGGCTTCAACGTTCCTGGGTAACGTCAGCGACACGCTCTCCTTCTTCTTTATTGCTTTCTGGCGCAGCCCGGATGCGTTTATGGCGCAGCATTGGGTCGAAATCGCCATCGTAGATTACTGCTTTAAAGTGCTTATCAGCATTATATTCTTCCTGCCGATGTACGGCGTGCTGCTGAATATGTTGTTGAAACGTCTGGCAGATAAGTCTGAAAGTTCGGCGTTACAGCCGGGTTGACGGTGGTTGAATTATCTTGTGATAAGATGCGTAGAAGGCCGCAAAGGCTTGCTAACGTAAAGGAAGAAGTCATGGGTAACCTGGTAAAATATGTCGGTATCGGCCTGCTGGTATTAGGCCTGGCCGCTTGCGATAACAACGACAGCAAAACGGCTACTACACCTGCGGCGCAAAGCAGCGCAGCCGGTCAGCCGGTCAGCCTGCTGGACGGGAAAATAAGCTTTGCATTGCCCGCCGATATGACCGACCAGAGCGGTAAATTGGGCACTCAGGCAAACAACATGCACGTATATTCTGATGCTACGGGTCAGAAAGCAGTCATTGTGATTGTCGGTGACAATACGCCTGACGATTTGGCAGCTTTGACAAAACGTCTTGAAGAACAACAACGTGCTCGAGACCCACAGCTGCAAGTCGTGACCAATAAATCCATTGAGATTAAAGGCCACACGCTGCAACAACTTGACAGTATTATCTCTGCAAAAGGCCAGACAGCTTACTCATCTGTTATCCTGGGTAAAGTAGATAACCAACTGTTAACCATGCAGATCACACTGCCTGCGGATAATCAGCAACTGGCGCAAACGGCCGCTGAGAACATCATTAATACCATCACCATCAAATAACTATTGTTGCTGTGATGATGACACGGCCTCCGGTTGCTCAACCGGGGGCCGTTTTTTTAGCTGCCATGCCATCAGCAATGCGATGCAAACCAGCACTGCAGCTGCCAGATAAATCACCGATACACCGGAGTAAGCCATCACTAACCCGGCTAACGGCCCGGTAATACCCAGCGATAAATCCATAAATACGGTATAGGTCGCAAGCGCGCTGCCCTGGTTTTGCTGCGGCACCATTTTCACCGCCACCACGCCCAGCGCCGGGAACACTAAAGAGAAGCCAGCTCCAGTCAGGAACGTGCCTACTTTTGCCATCCACGGCTCAACGGCAAACCCAACAAACAGCAAACCGATAATCTCGACCGAGAAACAAATCATTGCCACATTCAGGCCGCCGAAGCGGTTAATCCCGTTCGGGAAAAGTAAGCGAGTGCCCACAAACGCACAACTAAAGAGTGTTAACGCAAAAGCAGCACCGTCCCAGCCTTTGGCGTCGTAAAACAGTGTGATGAAAGTTGCGATCACACCAAAACCGGCAGATGCGAGAGCGAGCGCCATACCATAAGGCCAGACGCGGCCTAGCACCGCGCGAAACGGCAGCGGTTTGCCTTTATTGGCTTTTACCGCCGGACGTGGAAGTGCCAACAACACAGCCACCAGTGCCACTGCCATAATAATTCCAGCTAACAGTTTTAGCCCGCCGAGATGATAAAAGAGCACGCCCAACGGAGCGCCCATCGCCATCGCGCCATAGGTCACAATGCCATTCCAGGAGATCACCCGCCCGATATGCAGCGACCCGACGACACCCACGCCCCAGAGCGTTGAACCGGTTCCGGCAAAACTTTGCCCAATCCCTAAAATGACGCGTCCTATACAAAGCAACACCAGACTCACCAACGGCCAGGCACTGCCAAGCGCCGCCAGCATGTAACTCGCCCCACTCAGGAAGCAGCCGCATAAACCAAAAATGACGATTTTTTTAGGGCCAAGAATATCTGCGTAGCGCCCGGCATGTGGGCGGCTTAGCAACGTGGCGAAATATTGCAGGCTTATCACAAGCCCGGCCCAAAACGCGCTATAGCCCATCACGTCATGAACGTAACCAGGCAAAACAGCCAGCGGCAGGCCAATGGTCATGTAGCTTGCAAAGTTGAACATCACTACAGAGACAATCTGTAGATTGAGTCGGAAACTGCTTAATGCGGGGGCAGGAGTGAGGTCAGGCATCGGGCATTCACTTTTAAAACAGCGTTCCCCAGTATATACACGTCGAGATTCACATTTCAGCAACAGACTTTCAGACTTGCCCTGCGGGTGCGAAATAAACGAAGCGCTACACTTAGAGAATTCCTCCTTTTCAGGATTTTTCCATGCTCTCTCCAGAACCCGATAAAACCGGGCTACATATTTTAATAAAGCTTTCAGCGCTGGTGATTATTCTTGCCGGGATTCATGCTGCGGCAGACATTATCGTGCAGCTATTGCTCGCGCTATTTTTTGCCATTGTGCTCAATCCGCTGGTCACCTGGCTGATTCGTCGAGGAGTAAACCGCCCGCTCGCAATTTCGATGGTCGTGTTTGCGATGCTCGTCGTACTGACGATGGTGGTCGGGGTGCTGGCAGCATCCATGTCTGAATTCATCGATATGCTGCCGAAGTACAACAAGATGCTGACGCAAAAAGTGTTTGAGCTCGAAAAGATGCTGCCGTTTATGCACCTGCGATTATCACCTGAACGCATGTTGCAGCGTATGGACTCTGAGAAAGTGATGTCTTACGCCACCACGTTAATGACCGGACTTTCTGGCGCGATGGCCAGTATTCTGCTGCTGGTGATGACTGTGGTATTTATGCTTTTCGAAGTGCGCCATGTTCCGTACAAACTGCGCTTCGCCCTTTCCAACCCGAAAATTCATATCGCCAGCCTGCACCGCGCACTCAAAGGTGTGACGCATTATCTGGCGCTAAAAACGCTCATCAGCCTGTGGACCGGTCTGATTATCTGGCTTGGCCTCGAACTGCTGGGCGTGCAATTTGCATTGATGTGGGGCGTGTTGGGATTCTTGCTCAATTACATCCCCAATATCGGTTCGGTTATTTCCGCTATTCCGCCAATGATTCAGGCGTTTTTGTTTAACGGCACCTATGAAATGATTTTGGTTGGCGTGCTGTTCCTTGCGGTGCATATGCTGCTCGGGAATATCCTCGAACCACGCATGATGGGGCGCGGCCTCGGGATGTCGACCTTTGTGGTGTTTCTGTCATTGCTGTTCTGGGGCTGGCTGCTCGGCCCGGTGGGTATGCTCCTGTCAGTGCCGCTAACCAGCGTATGTAAGATTCTGATGGAAACCACTCAGGGAGGCGCAAAACTTGCGGTGCTGCTTGGGCAAGGGCGCCCAAAAAGTCGGTTGCCGGGATAGGTTCTTAATTTCCCGGGTGATAAGTTAATGTTCACCCGGGAAAAGAAAAAGGAGTGACTCACCCATGCCGCAGCCAACAATCACACTTGCCGCCATAGAGCAGCCAGCAATTTACCTGAATACCCCAAGCGTGGTGCTAAATAACCAGACTATTGAGGAGCGTTTGCGCAAAATTTTGCAGGGAATGGCGCAGCAAAACCTGGATTCGCTCGTCGTTTATGCCGATAAAGAGCATGGTGGGAATTTTGAATATTTGACCGGTTTCATTCCGCGTTTTGAAGAGGGCTTGCTGGTACTGCATAAAAGCGGTGAGGCGGTACTGGTTCTCGGCAATGAAAATCTCAAACTTGCACAGCACTCCAGAATTCCAGCAACTGTGGTACATGCACCGTGGTTTTCACTGCCAAACCAACCAATGGACACCACACTTTCACTAAGCGAAGTGTTGCAACAAGCCGGGCTTCGTGGGCAAAAGCGTGTTGGTATAGCGGGCTGGAAGCTTTTCACTGGCATCAACGACAACAATAAGTCTCTGTTTGATATCCCTACCTTCATTTTCCTGGCGCTTCAAAGCGCGCTGACTCCAGCATATGAATTACTCAACGCTACAGATCTGTTTATTTCTCCACGCATGGGAGCCAGGACAACTAATAACGCCAATGAAATTGCGCACTACGAATATGGCGCAAACCTGGCTTCAGGCGCGGCGCTGACCGCACTGAATGCAATTGAATTAGGTAAAACGGAAAAGTCGATTGCAGCCCTGCTTGCCGCCGATGGGCAAGCCAATAACGTCGTGACCATTGCTGCTACAGGCGATCGTTTTGAAAATGCCAACTTGTACCCATCGGATAAACAGATCCAAAAAGGCGATAAGTTTTCATTAACTGTGAGTTATAAGGGCGGTTTAACCAGCCGTGCAGCATACGTTGTCAGCCAGGCGAATGAACTTCATGATGAAGTCAGTGATTATCTCGATGTGGTTGCCATCCCGTATTATCAGGCCATCGTGAGCTGGCTTGAATACATGCGTGTCGGTATCAAAGGCCATGAAGTATATGAACTGATTGAGCAGGTCCTGCCAAAAAATGAATACCACTGGCACCTTAACCCTGGTCACTTAGTTGCTGACGAAGAGTGGCTATGCTCGCCGATTTACCCGGCGTCAAATATCCCTTTATCCAGTGGAATGTTACTGCAAATCGACATTATCCCATCACGTAAAGGCTACGCTGGTGCCAGTATTGAAGACACCATTGCGCTTGCCGATGAATCTTTACGTCTGAAAATAGCCACCCTCTACCCGGAGTTATGGCAACGCATCAGCGCACGCCGGAATTACATCCGTGAAGTACTGAATATTCACTTGCATGAGGACGTGCTGCCGCTCTCTAACACCGTGGGATATTTGCGGCCCTATTTGCTGAATAAAGATTTGGCGCTGATTTGCCAGTAATGCTTATATTCCTGCGCCGGATATCTTCCGCGCGCAGGAGTTTTGAATCTTTAGTTTCTCGGGCAATGGGTCTGATGAACAAGTTCAGGTGTCCAGTGGAATTCAACTACATGTCCATCCGGGCTTCTGACGGCAATATGTAATTGTGCAAATTCACCTGATTGCAGGGTAAAGAAAAGTTGCGTCAGTGGGTATGGGCAGCCAGCCTGATAGGAAACAAACATTTTCTGCCGGGTTCGCTGAGAACCTCGCTGTGTATTAATGACCAGTTCTATGGTCATTTGCCCGGAAATATCTCTCTCAAACACAGCATATGCAGTGAGATTTTGATGACCAAATTGATGATTGTGCGATACCCATATCTGATCTCTGGTTCTAACAAGAGTTGCGTGCATATTTCGTCTCACTCATTTATTGGTAATCAATATTGAAATACAGGCTGGCGTGGATTTTCCCCGGTTGTACCTGTTCATCAATCTGGTAATACTGTGAATAAAATCGAACGGCGTATTTGTCGGATTTGGTATTTCTCAATTCAACCTTTTTCATTTCATGAAAATTAAGCGGCTGATGATCACCACCAAGCACTTGCACTCCGATCCCCTTAGCAGCAGAACGCCCCACCACTAAATTGCTTAACACACCGTCAGAACCCGATTTTTTTCCGAATTGACCATTCCATTTCAAGAAAACAGCGGAGTGTGCTTTATCATCAGCTACACAAGATAAATGAATATCAAAAGGGGTTTTACCTGCCACAGAACCAGGTGATTTAAACCGGTCAAGTACGACACTGGGTAACGTTATATTGCGAGTTCTCTCACCATAAATTTGGCATGAACGGTTCAGGACAGTAACAAAATTGGGCGGAACATAAATATCTATCAGAGGTGTACCCTGCAATAGGTTATTTATTTCAAAGCGCATATCTCCTGAGCCTCCTCTAACCAATGTTCCGTTATCGGCCTTAATTAATTCGATAATTATTTTGGCACCAGATAATTCAGATATGCTTGCAGAAAATTTAGAAGGCCATAATATTTCACGCCCACTTGACGTTACTAAAGTCATTTTCATACCAACACCTTTTGCATTGGTTTGAAAAATTCCAGAAGTTTTCATTTTCGATACCCCACCCGGAACATCAGCACTAAATTTAATAATCTTTTCACAGTCCGGAGACGGTGGAAGCTGTACAGCGAAAGAACTCTTTTTTAATACTGTTCCTAAAGCAGGATTATTTCTCTTGGTCAGTACTTCCGGTGATAATGTCATTTTTTGTGATTTAACAATACATGTAGCCTGGGAATTAAAACCAACTACCAGGAGTATCAGCAGTGGTATTCCTGCACGAACTAACGACATATTGCCCCCTGGCTTTTAATATCAACTGTGCATACTCCAGTTTCCGACGGCACACTCACCGTAGATGATTGGGTTTGATCAATATAAATAAGCCCACCCTGCCCCACATAACCAATATGGTTATTTTCCTGATCTTTGATAATTGCGCCAAAAGGTAATGTCTGTTGGTTATGAAGCTTAGGATGAATAATGGTCTGTTTATTTATCTTTGTATCAAAAACAACGTGAGCAACACTGCCTTCAAAGGGCACAACTTTCCTTTGTGTTTGCTGAAAAGTCACGGAGTCATCCGCGCCTTTTGGGTTAATCACCACATCGTTAACACGCCAGGCACGCAACCAGGGCATAACTGCATAACCATTTGAGTCAAAACGGGTTCCTGGCGCACCATCCAAACGGGCACCTTTGGCATCTGCGGCGTAAACCAATGCTACGGTATCGCTTCGTTCTGGGGAGAAAGTCACCCCTTTACTATGCGCAATCATTGAACCGCTCATACCCGCACTTGCCTGATGCCAGTTATTGCCCTGGCTTAATGTCGTGCTAAGAGTGCTATAGGGTGAACGATAAGTTCCATTCATTCCCCAATCCATCTCTCCACCACGGCCGTAGGCGGCGTTAATGCCTAACATCATATTATTTTCTTCATCAACTGAGGTTGAGAAGCCCATACGCGTATTGCTGGCTTTACCATTACTGCTGTAGCTGTCTGAATATATCTGCGTATACCCAGAGTCTGAGCGCGGGAGTGAATAACTAAAGTTTAACGCAACCTGATCGTCTTTCGTTACTCCACCATATTCATCTTCATTCCATAAACGCTGTACTGAAACCGTCCAGTTTAAATTGCCCCAGTTATTGCTGTAGCCCACAGAATATTGCCGATAACTATCCTGCTGTTCCCAGTATTTATTAATCGAACCAGAGATATTTAATGATCCCCATCCATCCTGAAAAGGCTGACTCAGGCTTAATGACCAGGACTGTTTTTCGCGTAATACGGCGTATTCCAAACCACTGTCTTGCTGTTCAAAAGCATCACGCTGTCCATAGAAATTTTTCGCATTGAATTTTCCCTCCAGCCAAAATGAGGTTTGCGACAATGGTAGGGTTCGGTTGTAGGTCAGCCGGTAACCCTGCCCGTGGTTTTCCTGATTATCGAAATTAAAGCGTGACTGCGTAATGTCGAGAGCAAAAGCGCCAAAAAAGGTATTCAACCCAGCACCCACTAATGCCGACTGGTAATGGTCAAATCCTGTAGCACCTGAATAGAGCGATACAAAGTTATTTAGGCCATACTGCCACGTCGCCTGAGCAGCAAAGGGGGATTCATTGCTATCTTGCTCATCAATTTTTCCAAGCGAAACGTTATAGCGACTCACACCTGGTTTTAACAATTGTGGCACTGATGAATAAGGCACAGAGAAACGCCGAATACGTCCGTCAGATTCCTGAATTGTCACCAGCAAGTCGCCACCGGTATTTGCCGGTAAAATAGACTCAATTGAGAAAGGTCCTGCCGGTACAGATGTTTGATGAATAACCCTTCCATCTTGTGTAACAGTGACACGCGCATTCGTTTCCGCCATCCCTCTGATATTTGGCGCCCAACTCAACGTATTATCCGGGTGCATTTGATCCTGTGATTCAAGGGATGCCCCCAAAATGCTTAAACCATCAAACAACTGGCTATCGGTATAAAATTGCCCGGCACTGAGCATGGACTTCCAGCCAATCAATGGCTTTTTTAAGGTAGTCCGGTTACTGGAATAATGGTTTCCACTGTCATTGTTCCAGTCGAGGCTGCCAAAATGCTCAAGTAACCAACCTGATGCAGAAGCTCTTATATCAAGTCCTAGCCAGGCACTGTCCGAACTGGAACGACTATCGTCACGCTGCTGCATCGAGTAGTAATCAGCCATATAACCGAGATTAATTGCCGGAATCCCCTGCTGCCACTGCTCAGGCTGCACATAGTTACTATCGGTATTATCCAGATATGCTTGTGGAACACTCATCCGTAATTCCAACAACCCGGCATTAAAGGTTTCTACAGCATTACCGTAAACGTCCCATTTATTAATCGTGCCACAGTAATTTTTTTCATCAGCAAGAGGTTTATTCATCCGAATTGTATTAATCCCGACAGACTCGAGAAAATAAGCTGAATGACAGGTTGCCAGGTCACCCTCTTTGGTTTTATTAAAAATAACATCGTGACGACCGCGCCAATGCTCATTGACATAAACATCAACGCTATAGCTCCCTGGTGGCAATGATTTTATATCGAAAGCACTAAGATCATTACTCTTAGCATTTCCCATCAGAATGGCATTATTAAATGTATAACGAATATCATCCTCTGCGGTTGCACTCATTGGCAGAAATGAAATATTTGCCAGCACTAAAAATGGAGTGATAGTCGTTTTCTTATAGAGATCCATCTTTTTATATCCTTACTATCCATGAGTAATGATTTTTGTTTCAACTACTCCACCGTAATCATTAATACTTTGAACAACTAAATTTTGCCCGTGAG
This sequence comes from Buttiauxella noackiae ATCC 51607, assembly GCF_001654865.1. Lineage (GTDB taxonomy): Bacteria > Pseudomonadota > Gammaproteobacteria > Enterobacterales > Enterobacteriaceae > Buttiauxella > Buttiauxella noackiae. The sequence continues at coordinate 251,921 of NZ_LXEO01000049.1, forward strand.
AAATGTTCTCTTTTACTTTAAATTCCATTTGGCTCCTGGGGGCGACCATCTCACTTTCTTCTAAAAGGCCGGAACCTGAAGCCGTTTTAATATCGACAATAGTAATAAAGAATGGCGAGGAATTAAGAACCGTAATTTTATTTTTTGAAGCAAGTAACTCTAATTTATTTTCTGCATCTGCTCTATTACCAAGCCCTTCAGGCCGCCATATAAATTTAAAACGGGAACGGATCGCCATATTTAGCATGCCAGCATCTTTTTTATACTCGTTCTTATCGATTGCAGGAACATCCAAAATATTTAGCCACCATAGCGACTCTTTGTCATTAATCGTGATCTTTTTCAAATCCTGTTTTTTAATTCTTATTGATTGACCATTTTTCGCATCAACGCGAGCAATAGGTGGAGATATTATAAATGGCGTAGAGATTTTTTCTGGCGGTACATCAGGATCACCTTCATCCAACCAGATTTGAGCCAGCGATGGCGCGCTACCTGTGTTTGTCATTTGGATAGTGATTTCTGGAGCATTAGCCGGGTAGATAAAACGAGTTCCATTAACAATAATATTGTCGGCATAGGACCGTGGCGTTAATAGCATGCAAGATATAAGAATTAAAAATCGCATCGCAACCTCCATGTGATTAATACCATAGCCATAAATGGCTATGGTATTTTTATCTTAAAAATATGTTATGTGATAATTAACCTGGGCAGTAACTGGACCTGATGTACCAGATTTCACACCTGGGTCGCTCACTTTTATATAACCAACATTGAATGAATAGTTGCGTTTATTACTATTATAATGACCACCTTCATCATCTGCCAGATGAGAGCTTCTTTCACCTACGTCAATCTTTTTCCCATCTTTGGTCATAAGCAGAAGTCCAACATTACCCAATGCTTCATTTGAGTTCTTCAAGTACCCCTGCTGTGTCACATTATTATCATTAAACTGAATGGCAATCTTCGGAGGTTTTTCAGCAATTAACCCACAATTTTCAAGTGTTAACTTAAATGATACAGCGTTGGTTCTTGTTTCTGACGTTGGTATTTCTGAAAATCTTACTGGTGGTAAAGAGACCTGTTTCCCTCTATCAGAGGTAGATATCTTGCATGAACTCTCAAATACGAGGCCATCGAAATGAACCACATTGGCCCATTCTTTTATTCCTGATCCATTGCCTTCAAGAGCCATTGCTACAGGAGAGAAACTAACACATGTCAATAAAGCAAGAATTGATACCTTATTCATAATATTTTCCCTTTGTTAGGAATACAATAATTCTGTATCTATCAAGAGGCATTTACCTCAGATATATTATGAATAAGTAAACATATAAGTAACTACGGATATTAACGTATTTGTATAGTGCCTAGTGCTTGCTACTAATATATTAATCTTAAAATTTGTTATGCAATGGAATGTGTTTTTATCTTTTCCTGGTTATAAGAAACACTTTGGAAAATTAAACCCTTATATATCAACAACCCCATTCTAAAGACAAATAACTCCTGCTTAATAATTCGGTAAAACCGATTTATTATTATGCACAATAAGCTAAATCTCATTAGGTCTTACATCTTATCGTTAGCCCAATTAATGGGTGACAGTGAAATTACTGTCCTGGAGAAAATAACTATAAAGAGGGAAGATCAATGCTTAACTACGCAGCAGAGCAAAAACTGTTCTTAGTCACCCGACCCTCAGTGCAAAACCATCTTCTTCTTGAGCGTCTGAATCAGGAAATTAAGATCCCGGTTGTCGTGCTCAATGTAAAAAAACCGATGATGTTTTATGCTTCTGAGAAATCTATCTTTATTTACGATACTGATGCTGCCAGCAGCAAATCCAACAAAGTTTGGCCAAAGCTGCTTGCGGAAAGCCAGTCCAGCATACGGATATGCCTGCTTAACTGCTCAAGGGCTTTATCGGTTTATGAGAAATCAATTTGGCATCGTTTCGACACCATATTACCCGAAGACTCCACTCCTGGCAGTCTGGTTAATGCCATAAAAAGTATGATGCAAAATAAACATGAGAATAATGCAAACGCTTACCTTCAAATTGCACCGGAACAGACATATGGTGATAAAAAATCAGGAAATTTAACCGTACGAGAGTACGAGATCCTGCACGAGTTATGTAAAGGTGAATCTAATGCACGTATCGCCCAATCTTTCTTTATCAGTGAAAACACGGTCAGAACGCATCTTTATAATATATTTAAGAAAATATCAGTAAATAATCGGATACAAGCTGTAAATTGGGTTAACAACCAACTTGTTAATTACATCAATTTACCTACAACGCAATAATAACGGGGTTGATTGACTAAACTAATTCAATATGTATATCTGATCAGGGATTTTTTTATTCAAGGATGCATTGCCACATGCTTAAAAAGAATATAGTACAGGAAGTATTAAATTACATTGAAAACCATATCGATGTGAATATTAACATTGATGATATATCCCTGTTTACAGGTTACAGTCGCAGGCATATCCAGACTATTTTCAAACATCATGTAAGGATGCCTCTCGGCCTGTACATACGTAAGCGTAGAGTGACACGAGCATCGATCTATCTGCGTTTAACCAGCATGAATGTAATTGATATTTCTTCAAAATTTGGCTACGACTCGCAACAGTCCTTTTGCCGGGAATTTAAAAAAGCAGCAGGAATAACACCACTTCAGTACCGTCGCAGTAGCTGTTGGGACTTCTCACCATTACTGGCAGAATTTAACTTTAACCGCGTCGACGTAGGCAGTTTTCAGATATGCACATTGCCCGAAGGATATGTTTCCGGCCATATGTCTCATCAAGAAATAGCTATCCCCACCAATAAAGATATTTTAGAGTCCCGCTGGAATACCATCATTAACCATTTGAATAGTCAGAAACAAAATATTTGGTCTATATCAGAATATAATGCACATAAGAAACACTCAATGCGAATAAAACTAAGCTCTATTATTGGCATACATAAAAAAGAGGTAAATAAAAAACCGGGTGATCATGCCTACCCTTCGGGGGTATATGCCAGATTCTCATTCAGGTGCAATAAAGAAGAATATTCAAAGTATTCAAAACATATTTATCTCAGCATTTTTCCTAAACACAGGTTAAAACGCAGAACCGCACCTGATATTGAAGTTTTTACTTATAACGGCTATGCCAGGTCAGAAAATGCTCTGGATTGTGAATACTACATTCCTGTCGAAGCGGTGCCGAATAAGAACTAGCCGTGTTGTCTGATCTGCGTTGTATTATCGAGTTTTCTAATCGAGGGTGTGAAACTGGCTGCAAAGGTTGCAACAAGAACCGCAGCCGCACACGCCAGTAAAACATTTGTGTTGCCGTAGTGCATCGCAAGAGGCCCTGCGGCGATTTCGCCAATCGGAATCGCCACAAATGAGCCCAATGCATCATAGGCATAAACACGGGCAAGTTTTTCAGGGGGGATATGAGTTTGTAACGAGTGCGCCCAGGCCACACCAAACAACCCGAAACCAACACCTGCGATAAAAAATGCTGCCATCAAAATTGAAGTTGACGGAATCAGAGCAAGGATAACAAGTGGTCCTGCGCAAAATGCCGTTAAAATTGTACCGATTAATAAATCCCGACGCGGCCGCCAGCGAAGCGCAATAACAGAGCCGACAATCAAACCCGTACTCTGCGCGGCTATCGCCATTCCCCAACCTGTTCGGCCAAATGTTGCATCTGCGACTACCGGACCCAGCACCATCATCATCCCACTAAAAGCGGCGTTCACGATGGTAAATTGCACCACAATAGCCCATACCCATGAGCGTGAAATAAACTCAGCCCAACCATCCTTTAAATCCTGCAAGATATTGGATTCAGCGCCCTGAGACTGCGCCGCATTAGTTCGAATCATTAAATACAGCGGTGCTGATGCCGCAAACCCTAAAGCATCAATTGCTAATCCCCAACCAGGCCCCATTACGCTTATGAGAACACCACCCAGCGATGCGCCAATGACCGTCCCACCATAAATACCCAACTGGATAAAAGCATTCGCTTCCCGCAAGGAGTGCACCGGGACAGTTTGTGGGACCATGGCTTGTGAAGCAGGTAATGAAGCCCCCGCTGCGGCTCCGTTTACTGCGCCTAGTATCACCAACAACATAATGGTTGCTGAGCCATCCAGAACAAGGACGGCAACAATACCCTGTGAGATTGCAGCGATAACCGATGAGTACAGCAGTACACGGCTTCGGGAATAACGATCGGCAAGTACGCCACCAATCAGTAAGAAAGCGACGTTAAAGATAGAGCGCGCAGCAATAACAATACCCAAATCAGCGGCTGATCCCCCCATGTCGAGCACGGCAAACGCCAGGGCAATCGGTGCGATTCCATTGCCCAGCACGGTCAAGAGGCGAGCAAAAAACAAATTGCGGAACGGCGCATAGTAAAATGCCCGCTTAGAAGATATCGCTGCCGTACCTGTGCTCACTAATTTTCCCCGAACTATTTTGCGGCTTAATATTCACTATGATGTGATAAGGCGGCAAGCGCATCAACAACTAGAAGGATGATGGGTATATGTAATGCCTTACTTCCCCCTTACTAACACCACCTACAAGATCTTTGCTATGTACCAACGGTTCATGGCGAACTCATAGCCAGAAAGGTTATTTATCAGTAAGTTTAAGGTAAAGGGTTCCGGGAAGCTAAGTGACATCAATGAAATACAGATCTCACCAGGCAATACGTTACGACTGAAATAAATAAAATCAGCGTGTGATTTTAAGCTGTCGGGGAACGACTGAGGTATGTAACTGCTGGCATGACATTGTCAAACCAGCAGTTAAGAAAGGAACCTAAGAACGGTATCTGAAGAAAAGAATACTACGGCCAAATGCTATTGACCGTAGATTGCATTGGTCCCGTCACTCGGTTTTTCGTCGTCCGCTTCTCCATACAGGGTGTTCGCGGTTTCATCCGGCAGTTTTTCTAATTTCCCGCAAATATAGACGTGTGAGCCCAGGGCCAAACGATAAGTATCCTCTGTCTGGCCATTGTCGCGTGCCGAGCCCCATACAATGCTTGGGCTATCAGCCATACCGATATAGGTTTTGGACAGGTTATCGTAGATTACCCTGTTGTATTGTTCATACTGTCGGCGATCGGAAGTTGGGGTGCGTGATA